>NZ_JAHUWN010000002.1 GCF_019219025.1 Bacillus sp. sid0103
TCCTATCTCTAGGAGTGTCAGAGGATGTCAAGACCTGGTAAGGTTCTTCGCGTTGCTTCGAATTAAACCACATGCTCCACCGCTTGTGCGGGCCCCCGTCAATTCCTTTGAGTTTCAGCCTTGCGGCCGTACTCCCCAGGCGGAGTGCTTAATGCGTTAGCTGCAGCACTAAAGGGCGGAAACCCTCTAACACTTAGCACTCATCGTTTACGGCGTGGACTACCAGGGTATCTAATCCTGTTTGCTCCCCACGCTTTCGCGCCTCAGCGTCAGTTACAGACCAGAAAGCCGCCTTCGCCACTGGTGTTCCTCCACATCTCTACGCATTTCACCGCTACACGTGGAATTCCGCTTTCCTCTTCTGCACTCAAGTCCCCCAGTTTCCAATGACCCTCCACGGTTGAGCCGTGGGCTTTCACATCAGACTTAAAGGACCGCCTGCGCGCGCTTTACGCCCAATAATTCCGGACAACGCTTGCCACCTACGTATTACCGCGGCTGCTGGCACGTAGTTAGCCGTGGCTTTCTGGTTAGGTACCGTCAAGGTACCGGCAGTTACTCCGGTACTTGTTCTTCCCTAACAACAGAGCTTTACGACCCGAAGGCCTTCATCGCTCACGCGGCGTTGCTCCATCAGACTTTCGTCCATTGTGGAAGATTCCCTACTGCTGCCTCCCGTAGGAGTCTGGGCCGTGTCTCAGTCCCAGTGTGGCCGATCACCCTCTCAGGTCGGCTACGCATCGTCGCCTTGGTGAGCCGTTACCTCACCAACTAGCTAATGCGCCGCGGGCCCATCTGTAAGTGTCAGCCGAAACCGACTTTCAGCTTTTCCTCATGAGAGGAAAAGGATTATCCGGTATTAGCACCGGTTTCCCGGTGTTATCCCAGTCTTACAGGCAGGTTGCCCACGTGTTACTCACCCGTCCGCCGCTAACCAACAGGAGCAAGCTCCTATTGATTCGCTCGACTTGCATGTATTAGGCACGCCGCCAGCGTTCGTCCTGAGCCAGGATCAAACTCTCCAAGAAAGTTGATTAGCTCATTTGTTACGTTGGCTTAGCTTCTTAATTGAAGCTAAAAGTTATTGTTTGTTTGCACGATTTTGTTTGTTTAGTTTTCAAAGAACAATTTTACGGAACAACTTTTATAGCTTATCATTTTTCTATATTCGTTGTCAACAACTTTTTTCAAAAGATTAATAGTTTCGATGACAACTTTTATAGTTTATCATTTCCAAATGATGTTGTCAACAACTAATTTCAAATATTAAGTGTCTCGCTGACAACTTTTATATCTTATCACCTAGCATCTAATATGGCAACTAAAATTTTTATAAAACTTACTTCATATGGATGTGTTAACTATAAATCTTTATATATATTATGATAGAATGAGGTATACTTTATTCGTTTAAAGGGGTGCAGAAAAATGCTGTCATTTATATTAGTTGTTATTGTATTGTTTCTCATTCCAGGTCCAGCTGTTTTACTAACCATTTCTAAAACTGCTCAGGGCGGAAGGAAATCTGGCATCATCACCGGCATTGGGATTGCGGTGGGGGATTTAATCCATACGATTGCCGCTGTATTAGGCCTTTCAGCCATTCTAATGACTTCGGCCCTCGCCTTTGAAATTGTAAAATATCTAGGCGCTGCTTATTTGATCTTTTTAGGGATTAAGTCAATCCTTGAAAAGTCCAAAAAACAAGATCAACCGGCCATGAAAAAGAGCAGCTCTATCACATCGTTTCGTCAGGCCTTATTAATTGAACTACTCAATCCAAAAACTGCTCTTTTCTTCCTTGCCTTCTTACCGCAGTTCGTTCACAACAACGGAACCCCAGTTTTCATTCAATTACTTACTCTGGGGCTCACCTTTGTGTTAATGAGCATCTTGTACACCACCCTGCTTGCATTCCTAACTAGCTCTATAGGCGAAAGGCTTTTCTCAAACAAGAATAGCAGGCTTGGACGCTGGCAAGGGAAACTTGTGGGCTCTATCTATATAGGATTAGGGTTGCAGCTCGTACTTCAAAATCAAAAATAAAACTGAATATGAAATGTAACAGAAAAAGCGATACCGCCGTTGTATCGCTTTTCTTTATGTATTAAATTACACTCTAACCCTAGTGTCCACCACAGATGGACAAATTGATAATTTGTCCATTTGCGGTGCCTGACACCCACTTCTTTTTAACATCACTTCTTTTTAACATCGCTTCTTTTTAACATCGCTTCTTTTTAACACTTTTTTCCCATCTATGTTCAAGATTCTTCTAATCTTTTGAATATGGCTCGGCTGGGTTTGAGGTTTGCCTCGATGATGTAGACGTCGCCGCTGTTTGTTAGACCGATGTCTAGGCCGATTAGGTGGGTGTTTGGATAGTATTCTCCAAGTTCATATGCAGTTAGTAGAGCGATGTTATCGATTTCTGTTTGCAGTAATGGCCCATCGATATCTGTTATGTTGGATTGTTCTAATGCTTGATCCACACTGAGAATTGATTTTGCAATATTGGTGATAAAATAGCCATTTTCCGCTACTTTGGCGAGTTTCCCTGTTACACGCCATTCAATGGAGTCCTTTTCCCTTTCTACCATTACGCGTAAATCAAAGGGACAGTCACCCACCGTGGCTAAGGGAATTTTCTGTTGAACAATATACAGCTTCCGCCCGTATTTCTCTTTATCCAAAAATTCCTCAACATCCTTTTTCCCACAAATAATCTTATTCCGATTGCTATGCAGCTCATATCTGTATTCACCAATCTTGGAGACTAGTACAACACCATAACCTTGTGATCCTTCACTAGGTTTGATGACGACCGCCCCCTTCTCCTCTAAAAGCTCCCAAAAAGCTGTATTTGTTAAAATAAGCGTTTTTGGTAAGTAGCCGACAAGCGTAGAATTTTCCTTCATCATGTGATACTTTGTCCATTTTCCGTATGAATAGCTCATGCTAAGCCCACCCACTTTCATTCCAAAGACTTGCGTATACTATCCTATTCAATAGCTTGTCATTAGGTTTGGATAATTGTCCAAATAGCACTTTCTCTAATCCAACGAATTAAATGGGCGAAAAAATAATCCGAAAACCCTGACCTTCATTGTTTAAATGAATATATTAATTTGTAAATCTTTTTTTGAAAGGAGGGGTATGAGTGGGGTGTCGTAAGGAAAAAAGCAAAAGTAAATGTAAAAAAAATTGCAGCTGCAAGAAAGATTGTTTATGCAGGATTTTAAAGAAGTTCAAGCATAGCGAAGTAACCATTAGAACAAAGTCTGGAGATTTCTTTACAGGTGAGTTACAACGTGTAACGAGCGACTGCTGTGTTAAAATTATTGAACCAGTTATGGTATCACCTTTTGTAAATGAGCGGTTGACAGTGATTCGTTGTAAGGATATCGAAAGCTTTTCCGTTGATTTACTCAGTGGGTGATCCATTATTCAACAACCAATTTAAGGCAGTGGCACTAGACCACTGCCTTACCCTTTGATATTAAAGTATTTTTCAACCGAAGCCGTGTTGACAATAAAACGACTTCGCCTTCTTAATAATGGCTCCTTTGCATCTGAATGATGATGCTGAGGGTCAGTGTAACGCAAATAGGCATAGTGATCCTTCGATAACGAATACATTTTCAATCCGCTTTCATAACATAGAAGCTGAAAGCCGCTGTCCTCTCCAACATTCACTTCGGGAAAGGCTACCATATTAAAAATATCCTTTTTAAAGGAGAGCGTCGCCCCACTTAAAAAATAGGAACTGTTATACGGACCATTGTTCAATATCCATCGATTCTCTCGATTTGGATTATACAAGCGTAATTCATTATTTTTTTTGAAGTAAATGTAAAAGCTACCCTTACCAACCACATCTGCATCTTTTTGAACAAGAGCATCTTTCACTTCCTTTAGATAATCAGGACCATAATAGTCATCATCATCCATTTTTGTTACATAATCATAATTCGCTAAGCTAACGCCCTTATTCAAGCACTCTCCTAGACTTACCTCTGCTGGAATTTGAAGAATCTTATGCCCCTCTATATCCACATCCATCTCCGAAGAATTAACAATGATAATGAGCTCTTTTTCTATTAAAGATTGTCTCCTAAAATTCTCAATAATGTTTGGTAAATAATCTTGTCGATTCGTGCAGGCAACGACTGAAATCATAAAGTCCTGCCCCCTTCCCATACATACTCCTCAAACGAGTCCGTCACCGCAATCCTTTTGCATTGTTTTTGAAAAGTCTCATCAAGGACCTGCCAGGAATGCTGATGACCCTCCAGATAGCGGATCAAGACATAATCATGAACGCTCCCCGAATATAATGATATCTTCCGATCCAGACAATCCTTTTGAAATTGCACATCCTCGCCGCTATTCAACGCCTTAAACTGAACTTTTTCGAGTACTTCCTTGTTAAAAACTAACGACCCACCTGCCAGAAACACCCTTTTATTTTTCAAAAAGAAAGAGTTCATCCTCGGACGAAATACCGTTAATAGCTTATCCTTTTTAAAATATACAAATATCCCTGCCTTCCCTATAACTTCTGCACCTGTTTCCTTCAGCAAGCGAAGGGCGTTGTCCAAATAGGAAGGTGAATAATAATCATCGTCGTCAAATTTAGCAATTACCCCATAACTGGCTTGCATGACACCAAAATTCAGGCACTCCCCCAATGTTTTCTCTTCATCCAATCGAAATACTTTTATATTTGGCCATGCCAAACTTTCTAGCTTCAGATCATTCTTGTTTAAGATAATAATTAATTCTTTTTCCTGCAGGTTTTGTCTCATGAAATTCTCAATGACACGCTCAAGCATGCTTTCTCTTATCGTACTAGTTACAACAGTTACCAAGATGTCCACCTCTTACCCAAACCAATTCTTATTTATTTCATAGTATGTAAGAGACTTGAAAAATAGAGGTGAAACATGGAAAAGAAAGTGTTAATTTCGGGAGTGGCGGGATTCCTGGGGTCACACCTGGCAAAGGATTTACTTACAGCCGGATGCGCAGTCGTTGGCGTAGATAATTTATTATCAGGAAAAATCACGAACATAAAGGGGCTTCCAGAAGATCGGTTCATTTTTAAAGAGATGGATGTCTGCTCGCGGAAATTACTTGCCGACCCTGACTTTTTAAACGTTCAGGAAATTTACCATCTTGCCTCGGCAGCCTCTCCAAAATATTATCAAGCCAGCCCATTTGAAACGATTAATGTGAATACAATCGGCACGAAAAATATGCTGGAACTTGCCAAAAGGAATCATGCGAAAATGGTTTATACCAGTACAAGTGAAGCCTACGGTGATCCCGAAGTGCATCCGCAGCCAGAAACCTACAGAGGCAATGTCAATACATGGGGCCCACGTGCATGCTACGATGAAGCGAAGCGTTTAGGAGAAGTACTTTGCTACTTGTACTACACGCAATATCAAACAAAAGTAAAGGTTGCACGGATTTTTAATACCTATTCGGCTGGACTGGCGAACGATGATGGCCGAGTAATCTCCAACTTTGTCACGCAAGCGATAAAGGGTGAGGACATTACAGTTTATGGCGATGGAACTCAAACACGGTCGTTTTGTTATGTGACCGATACAATCAACGGACTAAAGTTGTTAATGGAAAAAGATGAAGCCAATGGGGAAATTATCAATATAGGAAATCCCATTGAACACTCAATTTTGGATTTGGCCCATTTTGTTAAAAAATTGTCAGATTCTGAAAGCTTTATCACCTTCCACCCGCTTCCAGAGGATGATCCAAAAGTGCGGCGGCCTGTGATTGATAAAGCAAGAGAATTGTTAGGTTGGGCCCCTGTTAAAAAATTGGAAGATGGGTTGAAAGAAACAATAGCGGAGTATAAAGAAAAACTTAAAATACAAGAAGACAAGAGTTAGCTTGTAATCATTGCAACAGTGTAGAATCAGGTCTTACTACCATCACATAAACGAAACCCCTTGAAGTCAAGGGGTTATTTACAATCTTTTCATTTCGGCTATTAATTTTTCTACAAAATATTATATAACAGGAAAAAATGTTTATTTATTTGGAGACCATAATGACTTAACTCCTGTATGATAAAATCTTTTTTTGGATGATCCAGAACCACAATGGCATCCACCTGACCACCCTTTAATTTTTTAGCTACTGAGGAAATTTTCATACTTTTGTTTGTATAGATTAACTTTTCTACCTTTATGCCACTCTTTATGGAAATTCTTGCTTTATAATTTCTGCAGGCTCTTTCTGGACCTATAACAATAACCTTTGGCAGACGTCCTTTTTCCTGATGGATAGCTCGAAAAATGGCTCTTGAAGAGGCTATCTGTATTTCATTCACAGTGGCCTGACCATCTTTATTCGAAAGGGAGCCTTTATGAATTCTATAGTCCAATAAAACATTCCTAACCTTTTCCATTTCGCCTTTCTCCAGTAATTTTAGCCATAGATCATAGTCATAAGCAATTTTGAATTGAGGATCGTATCCCCCTACTTTCCAGAAAACATCTTTTGAGAACATAACAGAACTGTGTGTCAAAGGGCAGCCCCAGTAAATAATGTTTCTAATTTCATCCCTTGTGATATGGCTGTTTCTACTCGTGGTCAATCCTTCATATACAGAATCAGGAATATCAGCATCCCCAGAAATACATTTTATCAGCGTGCCCACTCCAACCAATTGGGGATGTTCTTGTATATATTTTACTTGTTCTTCAATCCTAGAGGGATAGCTATTATCATCCGCATCCTGAATAGCAATCCATTCGCCCTTTGCCTCTCTAATACCTAAATTTAAAGCATTGGCCGCACCTTGGTTCTTCTCTAGATGAATCACCTTAACCCTGTCGTCTTGTATTCGATCTAAAATTTGTTTTGTTGAATCGCCGGAGCCATCATTTACAATGATAATTTCTAAGTTTGAATAAGATTGGGCAAGGGTATTATTGAGCGCTTCTTCCAAAAACCTTTCCCCGTTATGGACGGCCATCACCATTGACACAAGTCCGTTCCTGCTCATACCAGCCTTCCAATCCTTTAATATCTTTTCATAATTAAAATTTTCACCATCAATAATCTTATCTAAAGCATGACCAAAGTCTATAACTACTCTATTTGTATGATTTGCCAGCCGTGGAGCTAGAACGGTAGCGGGAATTCCAGCTGCTACAAGGGCAATATCCCAATCCCTTGATGCTAGGTCCTGATAAGCTTCTTCAATTTGCTCAAAACCCTCAAGTACCCTTGTATACGTTATATTATAGCCTTCCTTTATTAAAAGCGATGCTGCTTCAGCAGCACGTCTTCCCACCAAAGCTATTTTCCTTTCTTTTAACATCGTCCAGAATTGCATATTCTTAATCATGTCATGCGTTATAAAAGCAGGGCAAATTTTCTCAGGCTTAAAGTCTAAAGTGTGTAGAAGCCGACCTGTCAGTTTAGCGGTCTCCTTATCTTCCCATGCTTGGCCCCAAGAAGCATGAAGACCTACAATATCCGTTCTCCTAAATGCTTTTTCTAATTCATTTTTAATCGTCGTCATCGACTCGGTGGCCCCTGAATATGCACTGTAGGGTTCTAATAAAATACTCCATTCAGGAAAAAGATTCCAACCAATGTATGCTATCTCAATATGTCTATAACGGCCAATTGAAAGTGGCTTTCCCTTTTGAAGGGCATCGTCTATAAACATTAATACATCCTCAAGATTCAGCATGCGTTTTTCATAATTTATCTGGTCATTGATCTCCAATTTCTTATCACTCCTCTTAATGGAAATTTACAAGGCAGACCATAAGGTAAAATAATCGTTATTTAATTTTAGCCCCTTTTCTGAAAGGTAGTTTATCAATTGATTTCCAGCCGGGGCATTAGAAAGAATGATAAACGCATCTATCTTACCTTGCTTGTAAAGTCGGTGGGATTTATTCATATCTTTTATTCCATTTATCATAAGATAAATTCGGGTATGAAAGATGCCTTCCTCCTTCATAATTTTCTCAAAGGCAATACATCCTGCTTCAGTTCCATGAACAACCACAACAGGCTTCCCTTTTTAGTGTATGACCGCGACCTATGGTTCCGCCTGTTTGAAATTGCTCCATTTGAAAAGATACCTAAAGTCTTATATTACTACCGTGTTCTTCCTCACTCTCTTAGTCATGGTAATTCTATTGCGTTAGGTAAAGAATTATTATTTGCTGCCACAATGGGTATACCAGACGCCATTTGTCGGAATAAGGGCTATCTCCAAGGAGAAGAGCCAAATATCATTTAAATGGCGTCCCGAAATAAATGTGAATTCTTTAAGGGAAATTTTGCTCCTCATGTCAATATGAATGTTCAACGATATATTAATCGTAGAGAACTAAGGGACTGGGAAATTAAAGTTGAACTTTTATCAATAAAAGCCCGTTCATTTATTTTAGTTGAATCATAGACTAATAAGAATAGCGGAGAAGACCTTTAAATAATTGAAATTAAGGTGAGGAGAGGTATTCAATGTTTGTATCTGTTGTAATGGCCGTCTATAATGGCGAAAAATTTATACAAGAAGCGATTGATAGTATTCTTTTACAAACATATGAGCACTACGAACTGATTATAGTTAATGATGCTTCAACAGATAATACTCCAAAGATTTTAGACAATATTACAGATGAAAGAGTGCAAATTATACATCTTCCTAGTAATCAAGGGGCAGCCGAGGCGCTTAACATAGGTATTGATCATGCAAAAGGAGGCTGGATTGCTATTCATGATGCGGATGATATAAGTGTACCTAACCGTCTAGAAAGACAAGTTAGTCATCTTTTAGAACATCCTGAGCTAGTTGCGTTAGGCTCTTGGATTAAGTGTATCCCAGGTGACAATCAATTCGAGGCAGGAAGAAACTGGTTTAGAACGTCTTCCCAGATTGCTTCTGTTTTATATCATGGTTGTCCATTAACTCATGGAAGTGTAATGTTTTCAAAAAGTGCATATATAACAGCAGGAAAATATGATGCTAGCTTAAGAATTGCTTATGACTATGATCTCTGGACTAGACTTATTACCTTAGGACCAATAGAAAATGTTCCTGAGGTGCTTTATCACTATCGAAGATATAGCGAATCTCTATCCAATAAAAATGAGTATGAAACAGTGAAAGAATTATTTTACTCATTTTCAAATTATGTTAGAAATACAATTTATAAAGACCGGCAACTATCCCCAAAATTCGTTGTAATTGGAAGTAAAGAAGGCTGTGAATTATTTGTAGAGCAGTCAAAATCCTCAATTGAAATTACATTAATGATTTATAGGGCGGAAAGAAGTTATATTCGACGGCTCAAGTCGTGGTTTAAAAGCAGGAGATTAGATGGAGTAATTTTATTAGGTAATGCACCCTATAAGAGGGAATTGATTACTTCACTACAAAATTGTGGAATGGAATATAATCGCAATATTTTCGAATTTTATAGTGGAGATATGTAATAAAAAATATTTAGCAGGGGGGTAATTCTATGTCATGTAGTTGTCATAATTATCAACATACATTTTTAAGTACTCATGAAGTACTTAATCTTTTAGAGGAAGCGATAAATGATAAGAAAGAATTTTCATTGACTCGATTTTCACATGCGGAAGTTTCTTGTTTAAGTTGGAAACTTAATCGCAAGTTATTTAATATGATGGATGATTTTAGAATATATAATGGTTTTACTGGGTCTGCTGAACATACAGCCAAAAGAATATTAAAATCTATGAAAACAACAAATATAGCAGGATTTGTTAGACAGGATGATCAAAATAAAGGAGCATTTTGGTATGAGAGTACTAAAAGCTTATTTCATCACTTAAACTATATCCCTAAAAAAATATGTTCAGTTTGGGTAACGCATGACATGATAGAGGAACAGAAGTTTTGGGAACTCCTTTACAATAAAAAAGTAGCTCTTATCGGTAGACGTGCACAAGAAGCTATACCTTATTTTCAAAAAAATTATGTGAATGTAACTATTGCTTTGCCATTAGAAGGAATGCAGTATATAGAGGAAGTATATAAATCTTTAGTAAATAATAATGATTGGGATATTGCCTTACTAGCTGCAGGTATACCAGCAACTATCTTAACACCAATGTTAGCTAAATCTACTAGGCGTATTGCTATTGATTTCGGGCATGCGCTCGATATGGTAATTGATGGGGAAAGTTTTGATTTTAATAAATTATTTGAACAGTGGAAGAATAAAAATAACTAGGGATACTCAAAAGGCATTTCTATGAAACGGTTTTTATATGTAAGGAATAGGGAGGGGCTATTGAAAACTTTTTCAAGTGTTTACAATTATTCTTATGCTTACCTGTGAGCATGTATCCCCAGCCATTCAGGGATACCTCTTGAATGAGATAGTCCTTCGAGAAGGAATCAATCCGGGAATAGTAGAGCGCCTGCTCCACAAACCGGTCAATCTTATCCAGGCGCAACAAGATAAACGGCGGATATGAAAAGACCGCCGATATTTACATAAACAATGTTCGGCGCATAATTGTCCCAGGATATCGCGGAAATCATCAGTGAAATAAAAATCATAAATACGACATAGAAAGAAATGAAGAGTCGTTTATCGTCCAAATAGTTAAGAAAACTCATCTTATGACATACCCTTCTCCCTTGACGGTGCCGATATAGTCGGGTTTGTCCAATTTCGACAGCTTCTTGCGATGCCTTGTCATATTGACCGTTAGGGTGTTGTCATCCACTAATCTTTCGTCCTCCCATCTTGAATTAGGTGTTTTTTTGTGTGATTATTCTCCTTTAATTCATTAATTCTGTAAAAAGATTGGGTTTTCGTAGACGGCCATTGATTAAGAAAGTAAAAGCATTACTGGTGGTGGGAGCATTTAGTAACATTAAAATCGTTCTAGAGGAAACAATTCAAGAGTATAAAATAAAGAAAGCAGAACCATAAGAAGACAACGAACTATTGTAAGTTTCATTCTGGACATGTATTTCGATAATCATTTCATGTGACATCTAAACCAGAGCTCTTAGACAATATATAAAAAAGGTCCTTTAAAAACCGTAATTACATAAAATCGGTTTAATTATTATGCAAGAAATTATCGAATAGCGGATGAATATTATTATGAATTGGAGACGATTTTTTGAGTACAGTGCTACCGCCTGATGGTATCTATAACACCGTAAAGGATTGGGTTGAAGCAAACGTCGAATCAGTTTCTCAGGGTGTAGTCTTTAAGGAAATTTACCCTGAAACTTCTTTTTCAAGACGTATGAAACGTCCTCCAGCTCGCTACCCAATTAAATTAGAAGGTGGGTCTGTCGGAGTGATTCCAGGCGGACGCGTATTTGGGCTAAATGGAGCGATTATAACCCCAGATAACCGTCTAATCTGGGATGCTTCGTTAGAATTTGTCCATCCACGCTCCAATCATTCCATTTTTAAAGTAGAAACCTTCCCCCCTATTTCACATCAATACGAACAAATAGCAGACCTCACACATGTAGTGGGCAGAAACTATTATCATTGGATGTATGAAGTGTTACCCCGCGTTCATTTACTTCGGGAGAGCGGCCTGCCTGTGGAACGCTATATTATAAAGTCTGAACCTGACTATGTACCTTTTCAATCGGAAACCTTACACCGTCTTAGCATAGCAGATGAGCAATTAATAAAGACCTACGAGGGGTTCCATATTCAAGCTGACCAGTTGGTAGTTGCATCCCAGCCATCGTTTGCAACCAAGTGGGGCTATGATTTTTTAAGAAAGACCTTTCTAAGCGATAATCACATAAACACCCCAGAAAAAAAGCGAATCTACATTAGTAGAAAATGGTCTCGAATCATCACGAATGAGGCTGAACTATGGGATATATTAAAGCCATATGGTTTTATTAAAGTTGAGGCTGAATCCCTTTCAGTCGCCGAACAAGTCCAGCTTTTTTCATCTGCTGAAGTCATTATTGGCGCCCATGGTGCAGGCTTAGTAAATTTGACCTTTTGCAGGCCGGGGACAAAAGTGATAGAAATTTTCTCCCCAACCTATATTACTCCCCTTTATTGGGCCATCTGTTCTTTTGGAAACTTGAATCATCATTATTTTATTGGACATTATGCTGGTGGCAATCGTGTTCAGGAAAATCGAGGGTGGACTGGATTAGATAACATCACCATTACCCCACGCAAGTTTGCTGCCTACTTAAGAAATTTAAAACTTCAATAACTATCCACTTGATCACAGTGGATAGTTATTTATATCCATTCGGATGCTGCTGATGCCAGTTCCACGCCGTTTCAATGGTTGTTTTTATATCATATCTTGGTGCCCAGCCTAGAGCGGTTTGAATTTTTTGCGATGATGCGACTAATTGCGGAGGGTCGCCCTTTCGCCGTGGTTGAATTTTCACAGTAGCCGTGGAATCGGCCACTTGCTCACAGAGGTGGATCATTTCTAAAACGGAAACACCGCGTTCATTTCCTAAATTGAAAATGTCCGCAGTTTTTTGCCCTTGATTCTGTAGTAAAAATTCTAATGCTAAAATATGGCCAGCCGACAAATCCGTTACGTGAAGATAATCGCGAATGCACGTGCCATCTGGAGTCCCGTAATCATTTCCAAAAATCTCAATATATGGCGACTTCCCTTGTAAATGCCTTAATATATTTGGAATTAAGTGAGTTTCCGGATCATGGTCTTCCCCTATTTCAACAGTTGGATGTGCTCCAGCTACATTAAAATAACGAAGGGCAATATAATTGAAATCATGGCTATCTGAAAGACTATTTAACATGGTTTCTATCATTAGTTTAGACTTTCCATAAGGGTTAATCGGGTTCGTCGGCAGTTTTTCATGGATGGTTGATTGATCCGGTATCCCATAGGTTGCACATGTGGAGGAAAAGATGAAATTTTTAATGTGGTGGTCAATCATTTTTTGCAGTAAGCAAAGTGTCACAGCCACGTTATTTTGATAGTATTTAAGTGGATGGATAACCGATTCACCAACAAGGCAGCTGGCTGCAAAATGCATGACGGCTTCAATTGAGTAAGCTGTAAAAATATGTTCAAGTACCTTAGAATCGCCCACATCCCCATGAATAAATGCTGCCCGTTTATCGACGGCCTCTTTGTGGCCAGTCGATAGATTATCTAAAACTAAAACGGAATAACCCCGATCGGTAAGATCCCTGACAACATGGCTGCCAATATAACCAGCCCCACCTGTAACCAAAATCATTGTGATTTCACTTCCTTTAATTTTAAGTCAGAGCAAAAAGAGCATGCGGTAATGCTCTTTTTTAGTGATTAGAAATTCCAAAATAATAAAATCCTAATTTCTTCACTTGGTCCTTATTAATTATATTTCTCCCGTCAAAAATATAGTGGTGCCTCATTAACCGCTTTATACTCTCCCAATTGAGTTTCTTATAATCATCCCAGTCCGTGGCAATCACAAGCGCATCTGCACCCGCGACCGTTTCTTCAATGGTCATAAATTGGTGAGGGGCGCCACTCTCCACCATTGGATCATGCGACTTCACAATCGCTTGTTCTTTTAATAATCGATCAATCAAAATGAAACTAGGAGACTCCCTCGTATCATCTGTATTTGCCTTAAAGGATAACCCGAGCACGGCAATCGTTTTATTTTGTATCTCACCGCCGAGTGCCTGCTTTATTTTTTCAATAAAATAAACAGGCTGTTCCGCGTTGACCTTAACTACAGCCTCAAGAATCGATAAGGGTGTTCCTTGTTGATTAGCTATGTGGATGAGCGCATTGACATCTTTCGGGAAACATGAGCCGCCGTAACCCATCCCCGCATTTAAGAAATGCGGGTTAATCCGGTGGTCCAGCCCGATTCCGTTTGAGACGTCTTTCACATTGATGGAAAGTTTGTCACATACCCTTGCTAACTCATTGATATAGGAAATTTTTAATGCGAGAAAAGAATTGGCTGCATACTTAATCATTTCAGAGGCTGTTGGGGGGGTTTCGACGATTGGGCAGTGGAAGTCTTTATATAATTCTCTCATGATGGTTTTGGCTGTTTTACTTGTTGTGCCGATGACGATTCGATCGGGATTAAGTGCATCGTGTAGGGCGGAACCCTCACGAAGGAACTCGGGATTTGAGACGACATCAAATGGAATGTGGGCCGTTTGATTTTCTTTGATGACTCTTGTTACTAGCGCTGTGGTCCCGACCGGTACGGTGCTTTTTGTTACGATCACCTTGTATTGATTGATGTACTGACCAATCGATTGGGCGACATTTTCTACAAAGGTCAGGTCTGCGCTGCCATCCGGTCCCTGCGGGGTACCGACGCAAATGAAAATCACATCATTCTCTTTCATTGCGGTTTCCGTGTCATTTGTAAAAGTAATATTACTGGCTTGGGTATGCTTTTTTAAGAGGTCTTCAAGGCCTGGCTCATAGAAATGCAGGTTGCCTGCCTGCAAAGCTTGGATTTTACGCTCATCAAGGTCAAGTCCGGTTACCTTGTGTCCATACTCGCAAAAAATAAGCCCTGTGGTTGTTCCCACATAACCTGTACCGACAATTAAGATGTTCATGGCTGTTGTTTCCCCCTCGGTCCACAAATATAATTAATCAGCTCTACATACTCTGACGTTTTGGCGATATCAAAGCACGATCCTTCAATCTCCAACCCATAGCTTGTATAATCTTTCCCCATCGCTTTAATGGCATCCGTTAATTGAATCTCTCCCCCTACACCCGGTTTCAAAGTTTCAAGATAGTTGAAAATGGTTGGTTCAAAAATATATCGGCCAATCACAGCTAGATCTGATGGTGGCGATTCTTGCGGCTTTTCAACAATGTCTTTAATCAAATACTCTTTGTCTTTTAAGGGTTTTGGTTGGATTACCCCATAGTTTTTCAACTCAGCTGGGTCCAATTTTTTTACGCCAATGATATTTCCCTTATATTCTGTAAACATATCAATTAACTGTTTTAAGGGTTGCTTATCGTTGTGAAGAATAATTTCATCTGGGAGCAGGACCGCAAACGGCTCATTCCCGACAAAATGCTTGCCTAGGAGAATCGCATCCCCTAAACCGCGTGCATAGGACTGGCGAACATACTGAAAATGGACATCTGGAAGGGTGATTTCCTTTAATAAATGCTTCTTATCTTTTACTTCTAGATAAGTCTCCAACTCAAGCGAACGGTCATAATAATCCAGGATCATATTTTTTGATCTTGATACGATAATTAATATTTGCTCAATTCCTGAATTTATGGCTTCTTCTACGATAAAATCAAGCGCTGGCCTTCCACAGATTGGCAACATTTCTTTGGGCAATACTTTCGTAATCGGCAAGGTTCTCGTTCCATACCCTGCTGCAGGAATTATTGCTTTTCTTACCATGTCTCTTCCCTCCTTGCGAACTAGTATTAATTTATTCTAAAAGGGACGAAAGGGAAGGTTGTCCAACAGAAAAGGGCGCGAAAATGGGGAGTTGTCATATAAAAACCGAAAGCGCACGTTTAGCGGTGTATGGACTGGAGCTGAATTCAGAGAACTAAGTCATGTTACCCACAAATAGAGTGGGCGCATGATATATACATGCGCCTCTCACAGATTCGTACTTGCGGGTCATCGCACACGGCTCCTCCACGATTATCCCCGTTAGCTTGAGGAAGGTCTGAAATTAACTATCAATAAATACAGAAAAAGAAAAAGCCCAACACCGGACTTTTTCCTTTTATTATATTCAAGCATAAAGTACAAATGGATAATTTATTCTTTCAAGCACTATCTAAGAATAAAATACATATATTGTAATTAGATTTTTATTTTTAAGTTATCTGTCTGTTTATTCTCTTCATAATTCATTTATAAACTATATCTCTATCTATTAATATGTTTAAACATTTTCAGTTTTTTAGGGTGGAGTAACCATGTGTTTTCTTCACGTTATAAATAAAAAAACGATTTTAAAACAATGAGGTGCTTTCATGAATCAACCTTACCAAGAAACAAATCCACCTCTAGGTGTTTATAATAATACTTGGGATTGGGTGAAAGAGTTCGTTTCTGATAAAAAGAAGATCAATGATTATTACCGAATTATTTATCCTGAACATGAATTAAATTTGAAACATCCAAAAGGAATTGACGATATTCCGCACCAAAGCTTTAATACAGAATATTATAGTAAATTTTCCAAAGAATTTGTTGCATTAATTCCGGGAGGGCGAATATGGGGAAGCCACGGATCCGTAATTAGTCCCAATAATAAACTTCTTTGGGATGTATCAATGGAATGGAATGATGAAATTCCCTCTAATCATTCTATTTTTATGCAGGAAAAATTACCAGATATTAAATATTTAGATGAAACAGTTGCAGTAGTCTCGTTTGTTGGATGCCCAGGTTTCTATCACTGGATGATGGATTTATTACCTCGTTTTCATCTATTAAAAAAGAGTGGCTATAAAATTGATAAGTATGTAGTTAACACCATGACTTCACCAGTACATTTAGAATCTTTACTGGCTTTAGGGATTCCTAAAGAAAAAATTATCGAAACCCATGAAGGGCTGCATCTTAAAGCAAAAAACGTAATTGTTACGTCTATCCCACATAGAACTGGATATCCAGAGTGGGCCACCGATTTTCTTAATAAAAACTTATTTCATTCAAATGAAAATAAAATGTATTCCAAGAGAACATATGAAAGAGTTTATATTAGTCGTGAAGATGCACAATTTCGCAATGTAATCAACGAAACTGAAGTATTGGAGTTCTTATCCCCATATAATTTCAAGAAAGTAATACTTAGCACAAAAACATTGGAAGAACAGGCAGCTATATTTAGAGAAGCCAAAATTGTTGTGGCCCCACATGGTGCCGGACTATCAAATTTAGTTTTTAGCAGTTCTAATACAAAGGTGATTGAATTCTATTCGGAGCAGTATGTTGCTCCAGTATTTTGGCTAATTAGTAATCATCGAGGACAAGATTATTACTCTCTTATTTGCAAGGGCGGAGACCCTCCTTCAGCTATAGCTCGTGATGACCATATTCAGGTTAATATGACAGAGCTTATGCAAATATTTAAATTGGCAAATATTCAAAAAAGTAAATGAAAATGAAAGGATATGGTTATCATAAAAATTCTGTATCTGATACATCAATTCTTCCCGGAGACATATACAGGTACTGAAAACTTCTTGTTAAATCTTTCCGGACAGGTAAAGACTAACGGGTATGACGTAAAAGTAATTACCTATAGTTTCCAACCCGACTCCTATTTTGAACACACTTATGGGAATATAATGTACAAGGAGTTTCAATATAATGATATCCCTATTATTGCCTTTAAACATATTAACGATCCAGGTCCTCAAATTCTTTATCAATCCTTAGAAGATTCCTATATAACAGACTTTGCAAACATGATCTTTCAAAAAGAACAGCCAGATATCGTTCATGTTGCCCATCTAATACGGATGGGAGAATTTTTATCGGTTGCGATGAAAATGAACATCCCTTATTTTATTACACTTACCGATTTCTTCTTTATGTGTCCTAAAGGTATTTTTATGTCAGGCAAGGGGGCTCCTTGCTCGGGGGCTAAACAAGGGGATTCCTGCAAAACCTTATGCCCAGAGATTGATAATGAATTTGTCAAATACCGGTACAACCAAGCGAAAAATTTCCTATTATCCGCTAAAAAGGTGATTGCCCCATCCATCTTTTTAGCAAGAATGTTCCAAGAGGAATTTCCTGAATTGGACATTAAAATTATTAATTACGGAATTAATCCAGAAAAATTCACTAGAAATGAAACCCTTTATACTAATGGCCAAAGATTAACATTTTGCTATGCAGGAAGCCATAATTATCATAAAGGGGTGCATGTTTTAATAAAAGCCTTCTTACATCCCCGTGTTAAGAAGGCTAATTTAAAAATCTATGGCTCTGGGAATGTTGAATCCTATAATAATATACTTAAAAAAGCAGCTCTGAAAAATAGCAATATTCAATTTTGTGGCATATATGATGAAAAAGATGTTGGGAAAATTTTTAGTGAGGTAGACGTACTTATTGTACCTTCAATCTGGCATGAAAATTGTCCGTTTGTCATTTACGAAGCATTAGCTTGTGGAGTGCCAGTAATCGCTTCGGATGTTGGAGGCATTACAGAAATAATTGACCATGGCCGGAATGGGTTTACCTTTCCAAGAGGAGATTCAGAGGGCCTTGCAAAGGTAATTAGAAAGCTGAAGAAAGAACCAGAGCTGTTAAATGTAATAAAGGACAATTTAAAAAATGAGAAGATTACAACCGTTCAGGATGAAGCTAATGAATATTTAAATCTCTATCATTCTTAAAAGATTAATATTCTTTCAATATTAGATGCGCATGAATAAATTCATGCGCCTTTCACATTCTTGTCAGTGAGTTTCATCACCGCTTAAGGATACAGATTCACTCAAGGAGTTATTTTCAATCTTTCTTGATGGATAAACTCTTTTAGAGCTGCTAGAACATCTTCCTTTGAATATAGGTATCCATTCGCTCCACTAAAAACGGAAAAATATTTACTTTTTACGTTATAAGTTATAGATGCCCTTTCGGTTATATTTTGAAAATCCATATTAAGGCATTCCTTTGCTACGAATTGGGCAGAAAGGGGTTCAGTTGAAATGTTCAGTAATTTAATTTGATTTTCTTCCGCAGTCCTAATGTCCTTTGAAAGATTTTCTAAATTATAAAATTGATAGGTGCTATCTTTATGAGTCCAATGCAGACAGTGATGATGAATGAGATCATATATAAAGTTTTTCTTCAGACCTCTCCCAAACAATGCTGGTAACCGGACAATTAAATGCTGATCAAATTTATCCTCCACAAATTCCTCAAGGTACCTCCTGTGCTTTCCATATGGATGTAAACCTTCCATTGAAACAGTGGATGCTTCATCAACTTCTAGCGGATTATGGTACACATCGAATGTGGAAATTAAAATAAACTTATCTGCTTTAATAGACTGCAGATTTGCTATCAAATATTTTATATTTTGAAGATCCTTTTCTGGATCCTGATTTGCTTTCCATTTTAGACCCGGGGCACCCGCGCATATGAGATAGTCAAATTTTTCGCCTTGAATATCTGTTATATTTTTAGAGTTATATAGAGTATCGAATTGCATTTTCCCTGAAAGGATCCCGCCTACTAATCCTGTGTAGCCAATCAATCCCCTAACCAAAATATCACATCCTTTGTCATTGCTTAATATGAAAGATTTGATCTTTTTCTTTATAGACTTTAATCTGTTTTATTTGATAGGTAGATTGATATTGATTCCGTAACAGTAAGGAAATATACATAATATTAATAAACAGGAACAATAAAAAGCCCAAAATAATAAATAAATCAGAACCGTACGTTACAGTAAAGTAAACGAACGGTATAAGGAATAGGCACAGAGCAAATAAAAAATATCTAAATTTAAAATAGAGTAATTTAAAATAAAGAGCATTTAAAATACCACCTTTACTAAGATGAGGCATTTTTTTATTGTTTATTGGGGTATACGTGATGGCCGAAAACGGATAACCCGTCAAGGTGTACAAGGAATTTCTAAAAAGAATTTTATTAATCTTTTTACTTTCTATAAAGGACAGAATGTAATTAATTGCCCTTCTTGAAATGACTTTTACCGTTCCGCTTGGTAAGTTTTTCGGAAAATGAATAAGTCTGTCAACCAACATATTAGAAACAGAGCGCAATAGACTTTTTTCCTTTGATTGTGCACAGACGATATCATAGCCTGATTTTGCTCGCTTTAACATATCCTCAAGTAAAGTATATGGATAATTCCAGTGAACAGAGTCAACTTCAAAAACATAATCCCCCATGGCTTTTTCTAATCCTGCAACCATTCCATGTTCCAATCCATGTCGGTAAGCTAAATCCAAAATAATAAAATGGCTGTTAAGATTACTAGCTTCTCTTTCTATTAAAGACTGAGTCCTTTCATCTATTGAATCATTAACTAGGATGATCTCATAATTCGCAAAGGTTTGTTTTACATAGGAAGTGATTGTCCTTAAAAAAGGTGAAATTAAACTCCTATCTTCATCACCAATATAAACAGCAAAAGAAACGAAGGTTTGAATCATTCCAGCACCTCCTCTAAATCATAGATGGTATTTACCTTACCCGATAGGACGGTCATGAAAAATGGGGTTTCACTATTGGTTTGGATAAGCGTAGGTCTTGCATCATCAACCTCAGAACTGGAGGTGATGGTTTTAACAGCAAACAAGGATTGTTCAAAAGAAAAGTCAATTTGTTCATTAAAATATATTTTTGCCTGCTGTTTCATATATGACCAGGCACTCAAAGGCCGAACAGGGCAATCATTACAATTTTTCAAGTCAGAAGGGGTACAATCTTTTCGGAAATCCTGGCACTTAAATGTAGGCAATGGTTCATTGGAAGGACAATGCGGTGTGTAATTGACGGAGGATAAGGAATGAAAGCCCGTTAATCCAAAAGGCATCAAGGAAAGAAAAGGTCCATCCATGATGGTTAACCCAACATTTTCTAGAAAACGATTGGGCTGAACAAGGATCATCTCGCATAATTCATATTTTAGTGGAATCGGAGATAAGTTGAATTTATCCAAAATACTATTCGTGGAAGCATAGGTGGCATTAATGACGGCAGGGGTTGTGATAGAAGTATCATCATTAAACGAAAGTTTATACTGGTTATGGATAATCTCTACCGCAATTAAGTTCAATTTTAAAAAAATGGATACATTCTTTAAGTGTTGTAGTTGTTCTATAAGCCAATTTCTTATCTTGTCCGCATCAAATGAAAATTCATCTGTTTCAAAAGCGGCTTCCACTCGGTTTTTATTAAAATGGAGACCGGGGTCTATACTCTTTAAAGGAATATCAATATAATCACAGAACTTTTCAAATTGGTTTGGACTTACTAAAGAATGATTTTTGGATATCCCATAAATCTTTGTAAACTTATTATTTACCGCAAATGAAAAATCGTTACAAAACCTTTTGTAGTTAATAGAAGATCTTAAAGCTGTAGATATACTTCTTGGGTAATGATATCCTTTATGAATCCTTGCTTGATTAACATAACTGGCCCTTTTAAAAGGAGATTCTTCAATATCGATTAAGGCTACATGAAGGTTCTTTTTAGCCAATAAAATGGCAGCATACATTCCAAATATTCCTGCGCCAAATATGACATAATCAAATTTCTTGGTGCTCATTTATTCTCCCCTTATATTCATATTTAGTGCCTGACTACAGCATTATTTCACTTTTCTTGTTTGAAAAGTTTTTAGATTTATAAAGTTCTAACGTTCATTTATAAGCTTTAACATGGCCTCCTTATTCCCACTTGCCTGAATATATCTCCCCAATAGATTCCTATTAGCATCAGGGTTCGGAGCGTTACTCCAGTCCGTTCTCGGATGCCATAAGTGAATGACCTCATTTTCTAGTTTTATATATGTTCCACATAGTGTTTCCAAAGCATGTACAAAAGCGTCGTCGTCACCGCCCCAACCAACAAACCTTTCATCATAACCGCCAGCAGCTATGAAAGTCTTACGCCTCATAACCATCAGTTTTCCAGCGAAGCGTTCATAATAATTATCAATATAGTAATCATCTAAATAAGTATTTAGCGGCCAGTTTGGTTCTGTCTCCAGCAATCTGTTTGTATTATCCGGTGATAAATTAACCACACCCCGAAAAGGAATAACCCATGGATAATTGTCTAATAACTTAACAGCTTCATCTATAATTGCCGGGTTATAAATAACATCACCGTCTGCTAGAACGAGAATTTCCCTTGTCGCATTTTTGGCAGCAGTATTAAATGCTTGAGATCTATTAAAAAGACCACCTGATGCTAAACCACCAATACATAATTCAGCCTCCGTCATGGAAGCTTCGTAATATTTTTTTATCCAGTTAAAAGTAATATCTCTTGGACCGTTATCAGGTTTATAAGGTATGAGAATAGATATATTTTTCATTGCCATTTCTCCTTATCACTTATTCCTACCCATCACATAAGATATTTTATTAAAAGGCTGTACAGTCTGTGACTATTTTCTATTATTTGGGTTTATGACCAATATTTTCAATAAAGAAGCATACATATAAGAAACAAGGTTTTTAGGGGCGATCTATATTTGAAGAATAATGCGGCAGACTTAACACGAATCCTTGATAGACGGGCTAAAGTTATTTGGTTTTATTAAAGTAGAAATCAGTAGATAACATTACCATTAACCTACCAAAGTTTACAGCTTTCTTGAGAAATATAAGAATCTAAAAAAACTATCCACTTTATCGTGGATAGTTTTTTTGATGGTACCCCTTAGGATGCTGTTGATGCCAATTCCATGCTGTTTCAATCGTCGTTTTTATATCATATTTTGGTGCCCAGCCTAGTTCATTCTTTATCTTTTGTGATGTGGCCACTAATTGAGGAGGATCGCCCGGTCTTCGTGGTTTAATTTTGACTGTGGCCTCAGCCCCGGTAATTTGCTCACATAGTTTAATCATTTCTAAAACAGAAACACCTTTTTCAGTCCCTAAATTGAAGATTTCTGCTATCTTTTTTTCCTGGTTTTGCAGTAAATACTCCAATGCAAGGATATGACCGGCTGATAAATCTGTTACGTGTATATAGTCGCGAATGCATGTGCCATCTGGAGTCTCATAATCATTACCGAGAATTTCGATTTCGGGGATTTTCCCTTGTAAATGTCTTAAAATATTGGGTATTAAATGCGTTTCAGGTTCATGGTCTTCCCCTATTTCACCAGAAATATGGGCTCCGGCTACATTAAAATAACGGAGGGCAATATAATGAAATTCATGGCTTTTTGAGATACTGTTTAAAATTGTTTCAATCATTAATTTTGATTTCCCATAAGGATTAATGGGGTTAGTCGGCATTTTTTCATGAATTATTGCTTCGTGAGGAATTCCATATGTTGCGAATGTCGAGGAAAAGATAAAGTTCGTTATATTGTGTTCAATCATTTTTTGAAGCAAATTAACGGTATTTGCAACATTATCTTGATAGTATTTGAGAGGATCACGTACTGATTCACCTACGAGACAACTTCCCGCAAAATGCATAACCGATTCAACGGAAAAGGTTTTAAATATATTTTCGAGTAGAATCGAATCTCTCACATCACCGAAAATAAATGTTGCCCTTTTATCAACAGCCTCTAGATGTCCGGTTGATAAATTATCTAACACTAAAACCGAATACCCTTTATCAGCAAGATCCCGGACTACATGACTGCCAATATAATCGGCTCCACCTGTAACTAAAATCATCTTTTATTCACTTCCTTTGTTTTATACAACCACTTGTAATTTATCCCTTTAAATATTTGTTGTTTCAGCAAATGATCCTGATAATCATTCCCATAAATCCATGTTCGTTTTCCTTTGTAAAAGCTTTAACACATTGGAAATCAAGTGAATTTCAGTTTCCTTCAGCCACCACAAGATTCATTTTTTGGTGGTCGGATATCTTAGATTCCTATACCGATGACCGCTTAAAGGTAAAAAAAACAAGGGTCCGCAAATGCTTTAACTATCGGAATCTGTCAAGCAAATGGAAAGTAGATTGCTATTCATG
Source organism: Bacillus sp. sid0103 (assembly GCF_019219025.1). Next base: position 23,714 of record NZ_JAHUWN010000002.1, read on the forward strand.
ATGGTGACGACCGCAGCATGCCGACAAGACTGGAGGAACAATTAAATTTGTTAAGAAAAAAAAGAGCTAGTTGGGCCGGTTCATTCATTTCCTGCATACCTGCGGGTCAAGACCTCGACAAAGAAAGAAAGCTGCAGAAGTAAGGGAGCTGTAAAAACGAAAAGCAAGCTGAAGATTCCGTTGTTGCGAAAAAGAGTAACCCTGTGTCCTTTCGTCAGGCTTTGTTAATTGAATTGCTCAACCCAAAAACGGCTCTTTTTTTCTTAGCCTTTTTGCCGCAGTTCGTCCGTATTGATGTGGCGCTAGTCGTCTTTCAATTATTGGTTGGTGCTTGGTCTAACGTTCGTGCTAATGAGTATTTTGTACACGACAATTTTTCGCATTTTTGACAAGCTCGATTGGTGGAAAAATTTTTTCAAATAAGAAAAGCAGGTTCGCGCATTGCAGGGAAAAGTGGTAGGAACGATTTATATCGGCCTTGGCTTACAGCTTGTCCTTTAAAGTCAAAAATAGGATGCCACTAGTCATTGGCGTTTGAGCTGGACAATTCTCAAAGTCCAATGATATAAATTCTAACAATATAAAAAAGAGAATACCGATGCTTTTTTTTAGTGATTGGAAACTCTCAAGTAATGGAACCCTAGTTTCTCCCCCTTCTCTTTATCAATACTATTTTTCCCGTCAAATATAAACGGTTTATTCATTAAAAGCTTCAAGCTCTCCCAATGCAAATTCCGGTAATTCTCCCAGACCGTACAGAGGATAACGGCATCAGCATCCGCTACAGTTTCTTCGACAGTTTGGAATTGGCGGGCTGTTAATTTTACAATCGAATTATGAGCCCTAATATTTGGCCGTTCTTCTATTAATTTATCAATCAGAATCAGACCTGGCGATTGCATATCATCCATGTTCTCTTTAAAGGATAAACCGAGGACGGCAATCCTCTTATTTTTCAAATTACTACCGAGTGCCTGTTTGATTTTTTTAAAAAAATAAACAGACTGTTCGGCAATGACTTTAAATACCGCTTCAAGAATAGATAAGGGATTTCCATGTTCTATAGCCGTTTGAATTAAAGCTTTCACATCCTTCGAAAAACAGGAGCCTTCATAGCCCATTCCGGCTTTTAAGAAATGGGCGCCAATCCGGTAATCGAGCCCAATTCCGTTTGATACATCATTCACGTTAATGGAAAGTTTTTCACAAACCCTGGCTAATTCATTTATATAGGAAATTTTCGAAGCGAGGAAAGAATTGGCCGCATACTTGATCATTTCAAAGGCTTTTGGGTACGTTTCGACGATTGTACAGTGGTAGTCTTGATCATTCTCATTTATAGCCGTTTCGGTTTCTCTTGTAAAAATAATATTTTTGGCTTGGATATGATTTTTTATGAGGTCCTCAAGTCCAGGTTCATAGATATGTAGTTTACCAGCTTGCAAAGTCAGGATTTTGCACTCATCAAGGTCAAGACCGGTTGTCGTCCCAACATAACATGTACCGACAATTTAGATTTTCACTACCGCTGTTCCCCCCTTGGTCTTGGCCCACAAATATAATTGATAAGATCTACATATTCTGACGTTTTGGCAATATCAAACCTTCTTCCTTCAATTTCCAAACCATAGCTAGTATAGTCTTTTGCCATCTCTTTAATCGCATCCGTTAATTGAATTTCGTTTCCAACTCCTGGCTTTAAGTTTTTAAGGTATTGAAAGATGGTTGATTCAAAAATATAGCGTCCAATCACTGCCAAATCGGATGGCGGGGATTCCTGGGGCTTTTCCACAATGTCTTTAATAGTATATTCATGCTCTCTTAATGGTTCTGGTTGAATCACTCCATAGTTCTTTAATAAGGAAGATTCCATTTTTTTCACGCCAACAACATTTCCCGTGTATTCCGTAAACATATCAATTAATTGCTTTAACGGTTCTTTTTTTTCCGAGAGAATAATCTCATCAGGAAGCATGACAGCAAAAGGCTCATTCCCAACAAAATGCTTACCAAGAAGGATAGCATCCCCTAAGCCGCGTGCATAGGACTGCCTCACATACTGAAAATGCACATCTGGCAGGGTGATTTCTTGTAATAAATGCTTCTTATCCTTTTCTTCTAGGTAAGTTTCTAATTCCACTGAACGGTCGTAGTAATCCAGAATCATATTCTTTGAGCGTGCCACGATGATTAAAATTTGCTCAATTCCTGAATTGATCGCTTCCTCAACTAAATAATCGATCGCTGGTCTGCCGCATATTGGCAGCATCTCTTTCGGCAAAACCTTTGTGATCGGTAAGGTTCTTGTTCCGTATCCAGCCGCAGGAATAATTGCCTTTCTTACCATATACTTCCCTCCTTACGAATTAGTATTAATCTATTCCTTGAAGTATTGGGAGGAAGATTGTCCAAATCAGAAAGGGCAATAAAATGGGTATTTGGACGAGGGGGTGGCGATGTTAGGCGGCGTTTCAGCAAAAAACTTATCAAAAGTTTGATAAGTTTTTTAATATCTAAAAACGAAAAAATCCGGCTACCTAAAATGGAGCCGAATCATAAAATTTCTACTATTCTTTTAATCAGTGCCTGACACCACGTGTCCATTCAGGATGGACAAATTAGGGGTTGTGTCCACGGATGGTGTCAGGCACCACAAAAGGTAACAGTAAATGCGCCACAAAGGCTCCCCTTTAAATACGCCTTCAGATCCATCCTTTTTTTTCGGCAATGCTAGCAGCTTTGTTGCGGTTTTTGGCGTCTAGCTTGTGGATAATTTCAGAGAAATAGTACGAATGGTACCCGATTATAAATAGAGTTCGGATTGGATTTCTTTTGTCGTTTTTCCTAAAGATGCTAATCTTAAAATCTCCTGTTCTCTTGGCGTGAGTGGATTTTCCTCGCGGATTACATCAAACGCCAGCTCAGGGCTGAATACGCGTTTGCCTGCATGACCTTGTGAATCGCATCCGCAAGCTCGTCAATCTCCCCGTCCTTTAGCAAATATCCGTAAACACCAATTTTTACAGCTTTTTCAAAATATCCAGGCCTTGCAAAAGAAGTTAATATGATCACCTTACTCGGAACAGATCGCCGTGCTAGCTCTTCGGCCACCTCAAGTCCATTCAAAACTGGCATTTCAATATCCACTAAACAGACATCCGGCTGCAGCTTAAGAATTGAAGTGAGTGCGTATTCCCCATTCATTGCTTGACCAATGACTTTCATATCTTGTTCTAAATCAAGTAACGAGCTGAGTGCGCCCAATAACATTCGCTGGTCTTCAGCGATAAATAGGCGAATCATACCGCGGCACCCCCTGCTTTTCTTATAATTGGAACAGTCATTTCTAAGACAGCCCCACTATGATTGGAAAGAACGAGAGAACCATCAATCAGGGTGAGCCGCTCCTCCACCTCCTGCTTTCTTGATTTCATTTTATGAAACAAGGAGATAATTTTTAGTAAGCATTGTCACCAAAATAAAGTGCAAATGTCATCTTTTTAGGATAATTTTTTGAGAGGGTTTATACGTAGCGGTTTAGCGGCTGCCATAAGGATGGGTTAGTTAAATGGAGCGAAGCTAGGTCTGAGGGGGTATGTTCGCAGATATTAACAACGTTATCAACATATTTTCCAGTGATATCCACATGTTTAAAGTGGATATCCACAGTTTCCTAAAATTTTATCACAGATAATGTGAATAAATTTGGTTTCATCTTAAATTTTTACCAGTCGATGAAATTATCCACAAAACCCGCAGTTTTATCCACAAAACTAGCAAGTTTACCCACAATCCACTTTAATATATCCACATTTTCAATGGATACTATCCACATTTTTCATTACAAAAGGCCTAGCGTAAGGGCTAGGCCTTTGTGATTATCTGTTTGAGCCTTCTTCTTGATTTTCACTATCGTACCGTTCAACAATCTCCGTAAGTTCGCCCGTATCGCCTTTTGCATTAATAATCTCAAAAATTTCATTTAATCCGTCACTCGTTTGCTCATCGTTCTTTTTCATCTCGGTACCCCCTTTTTTTATAGGATACCCAAATTCAAAGGAAACTATTTCTGGGGAAATATGTCGAAAACATTCTTATCCCGCGTGACAGTATTCTTCTTTTTTCCGCGCGATTATTTGCTATCTTAAAAGAAATCATCGAGTGGAGGACAATTGTATGTATTTTGAATGCTTGTTAGATGCCATATTGGGGGAACGGCAAATTTTCCATATTATCGATTGCTCGATCTGTGGATTTGAGGAAATCTATTATGAAAATCCTGCTGCAAAGCAACTGATTGGACGAGCTTGCTATAACTGTAACTTTGTCCAGAGATTTGAATGACCAAAGGCAGATGCACTTAGCATTGCGACTGGAGCGCTCCAATTAAATAGAGCTTGGATCGGTCCAAGCTCCACTTTCATCAATGAACGATGGCTCCTCTTAACTGGTTAATTCCAAACTCCAAATATCCTTTTAAACAAGTTAGCATATAAACCCAGCCTTCTTTATTATCCAGCAGATGACTCATCAACTCATCATCATCTTCTTTAAATCCTTCTTCAGTAATTTCAATGATGGTGCTCGATTCATCCAATTCTTCTAGTGATATCGTGACAATGTTTCCTTCTCCATCTGTCCCCCACCGGAACATGATTTTCTCATTTGGGACGACTTCCATTACTTCGATATCAACTTGGGCATTGTATTCCTCGTATCTAAGTGTTACGGTCTGGCCCTGCTCCCACCGTGCGCCTGATGAGAACCAGAAATTCTTGATTTTTGCAGGATCAACGAATGCTTCAAATACCTCATGAGCAGGTTTCATGATCTTAAATTTTGTACGATTGTACATTTCGGGAAATCCCCTCTCTTTCAATACATTGCTATATGTAATGGTTGTCCTATTGCTCTATTTTATACCATTCAATCTGTAAAAAAATCCTTTTTAATCTATAAAAAAGCCAGTATTCCAAAATACTGGCTTTAAATAGATATAGGTTCGCTTACATTTTCAAAGCAAATTCAAGAACTTTACTATTATGATAACTGGATTTAACGTTTAGCTTTGCTCTTAACTCTTCATCCAAACAATCTTGCTTTAAGAGTTCGTTGTGGCGGTGCTGAATTAAATGGTAGTAATATTTTCCCTTTATAAACATTTTCAACACAAAAAATCCCCCTTACTAGTTATTTACATAAATCGCAGGAGTTATCGTGTTCGGTAACTGGCAAGCATCGTTATTAAAACCTTAGCCCCTGTAGTTTTGCGTCACCACTTTTCAATGGCTTTGCCGTTTCGTACGATTTATGTGTTTATTTAGAATATAAGCAACTGTTATATAAAAGGAAAGTGTCTTTGGACCCACACTCTATGAATAGTTGTAACTTTTTGAAAACTAATTGCTAGATTGGCTTCCATCTTAAAATTCACACACGTAGTGGTCAGAGTTTAAAAAGACGTTTTAAAGTTCTTGTTCCTGTCCATGATGTTACTGGAGAGAATTTTTAAGCAAAGGAAGTTAATGATGATAAAAATACGTTTCGTTTTCTTGTATCTTATGGTGATTGCACTTTCTTTAGCAGGTTGTAGTGGAAGATATCAGTTTTTTCAGGATGAAGGGAACTTGACAAAAAATGAAGTTTCTGTCAATGAAAAGCACCGAGCCGAAGCAAACAGCCAGGAGGTTTCCTCCCCAGAGGTTATACCTGTTCTTGTTAATAAGACCAATAAACTGCCAGATGATTATCATCCAAGTGATTTAATTTATCCTGACATTCCTTTTACATTTAAACAGAAAGCTGAAAAGCGACAAATGAGGGCCGATGCAGGAGCAGCTATTGAAAAATTATTTGCAGGTGCAAAAAAACAGGGCGTGAATCTGTTAGGTGTTTCTGCCTACAGGTCCCATGCTTCCCAAGCAGCATTGTTTAAATATTATGCCAATCAAGATGGGTATGAGGCGGCAAGAAAATATAGTGCCGTACCTGGAACGAGCGAGCATGAAACCGGCCTCGCCATTGATGTGACGGGCGGTGATGGCAAATGTGCCGCCGAAGACTGCTTCGAAGGAACAAAAGAGGCGATCTGGCTTCAGGATCATGCTGAAGAATACGGCTTTATCATCCGCTACCCTAAAGGTAAAGACGAAATCACTGGCTACCAATACGAACCATGGCATTTGCGCTACGTCGGAAAAGCAATCGCTAAAGAAATCATGAGCCGCGGCATCACACTCGAAGAATATGTTGATTCAACTGTTGTGAATAACTGATTTGATTGGTGCCTGACACCCTAAAAAGCCCTCGCTTGCACTTATTGCAGCGAGGGCTTACTTATTTATTTCCCTTTGATTTCTAGTAATTTTAAGCGAAGGTCGTTTTCCATCGATGCCAGTTCCTGTTCGGCTAGGCGGCGCTTTTGGCGGCCTTCCTCTTGGATTCGCATCGTTTCTTCGAGTGTTGTGATCAGGCTTTCCTGGGTTTTCTTCAAGGTTTCAATATCGACGATACCTCGTTCGTTTTCTTTCGCCGTCTCAATGGTATTGGTTTTTAGCATTTCAGCATTTTTCAACAAAAGTTCATTGGTTGTTTTGGAAACCTGCTTTTGCGCCTCGACCGCATGACGTTGGCGGATTAATGTCAACGCAATCGCCACTTGATTTTTCCATAACGGAATCGCCGTCATGATCGAAGATTGAATTTTTTCCACAAGCGCCTGATTCGTATTTTGGATTAAGCGAATCTGCGGTGCGCTTTGAATGGTAATTTCCCGGCTTAATTTCAAATCATGAAGCCGCTTATCTAACCGATCAGCAAATTGGATCATATCGTTAACTTCTTGAAACTTCATTTGATCATTGGTTAGTTCCGCCGCTTTTTTCAGCTGTGGAATCGTCTTTTCCTGCATTTCCTCCAGCTTTATTTCCCCAGCGGCAATATAGACATTAAGAGCATGGAAATATTCTTTATTCGTCTCATATAACTGTTCGAGCAATTTGATATCGGACATGAGGACATTTTTGCTCCGGTCTAGTTTTACACTGATTCGGTCAATTTGGGCGCCCGTTTTTTGGTATTTTGAAAGTACTTCTTGGATTGATCCTGAAATTTTTCCAAACATACGAGCAAATAAGGATGGCTTCCCATCCTTCAAATCATCGGGATTCACTTCATCGAGTCTCTTCATTAAGTCACTAATGATTTGCCCAATTTCACCCACATCCTGTTTCTGCACATGTTCGAGCATCGTATGGGAGAATGACAGCAGTTTTCCTTGGGCTTGGGTACCATATTGAATCATCGACTGATGGTTAGCCGGATCGATTTGCTCTGCAATCTGATAGGCCTTTGCGCGATGTTCTTCCGGGATCACATCAATTAATTTGACCGGTTTTGGTTCGCTAGAGTGCTGGATTGGCGTTTTTGCCTTCTCCAGTTTATCCCCAAATGGGTCAGCAAGGATATCATCAAATAAATTACCTGTTTTACTTGGTTGAATTGGGTTGTTTTCGTTCATTTTAGCCACCTATTTTCTTCCGGAAATTTAGCGTCCTTTTGCTTATTGAGGGTATGCTTTGCGACGTCAATTTCAAAATTCAAGTGATCAATGTCATCTGATATCACTTTGTATAAATCCTCTTCCACTACCCTTGTTAGTTCATCGAGAGTATGACGGGTCTCGATGAGGGATTGACCCATCTCCATGCTCTTTTTTGGCTGCGAGGATAAAAAGCTATATTTTTCTGTAAGTTCAACAATGGAGTCTAAATGAGAAAAATAAAACTGCTCCGCTTGGTAAAAACGCTTAGGTTCTTTCGTGGTCATCTTGTGTATTTTTTTTGTAATTCTAAGGAGATCAATCCGTTGTTTTACAGATGAAATATCACGGATGGTGAATAGATTTTTATTCAAGCGATTGATTTTTTGTTTAGCTTCCATTAGGTTCTTCCGAATGTAGCGATATTCTTTTCTTGATATCTGATGCTTTTTTAAGAAGCGGGTGTTCATAACAATGGCAAGAATGAAATGGGTAAGAATCCCTGTGGTTATCGCTATCCCCGATGACGGCCAAAAAGTCTGGTCGAAAGGAAAATAGCTGATAAGCCAAGTTAGCACAGTTACAGGAACGGCTACCAATGAGCGGATAAGAAACGACAAGATCGGGTTCATATTTAATCGACTCCTGACTTAAGACATCTTTATATTCCTACGAATGAATGCAATGGAATGTTTCATTTCCCTCAAAAAATTCAACTAAAAGAAAATTATTTCCATTTACTACTTCCACAATACACGAAAAAACTCCTCCCCGCCATAGACCTCAAACGGAAAGAAATCTAGGACCTGAGACGTATTTTTTAGTTTTCGTCTAGTTTCATTGGGTGGTATTTTGAGGTGTCAGGCACCGCTCGTGGACAGTTCACATCATTTTGTATGCGTGGATTGGACAGTAATAAGAGCAAGACCACAATAAATCGGAGCTTGCTCTTTTTGGTTTTTATTTGACTGTACATTCAAGATGAGCTCATTTATACTACCGCTCGTAAAGTTCTATCGGCAGCCCATCTGGGTCGGCGAAGAATGTGAACTTCTTATTAGTTACGGGGTCCACACGTACGTCTTCCACATCCACTTGATGATTCTTCATATAATGAACTGCTTCTTCAATGTCATCTACCTCAAAGGCAAGATGCCTTAATCCAGCGGCTTCAGGATAACTTGGCCGCTCAGGCGGGTTTGGAAAAGAAAACAACTCGATTTGGTATTGACCATTTACCTCTAAATCAAGCTTATAGGAATCTCGTTCCTCCCGATAAACTTCGTTAACAGGAGTAAGCCCAAGGACTCGCACATAAAAATCCTTTGACTTTTCATAATCCGAACAAATCACCGCAACATGGTGAATCTTATTCAACTTCATTTAATCACATCTCCTTAACAACTCATTCACAAACAAACACCCCTTGCCTACTTAGACAAGAGGTTCAAATTAAACTCCCACTGTTCACCTCAAATGGACGAAACATCAAAAGTGTCTACGTGAGGTGCCTGACACCAAACAGTGACAACTGACAGTGACAAGAAACAGTAACACCAAACAGACACCACCCAACTCACCCTCCACAAACTATTCCCCTAAGTCCGATGGTCGTTCTTCTTTTCGGAAGTGGTGGAGGATGGCTTTGACGATTCTTTCGGAGGCGTATCCATCTCCATAAGGGTTGGAGGCGTGAGCCATTTTGTTATGTGATGCTGGGTCTGACAACAGTTCATCTGCTAGTCCAAAGATTGTTTCCTCATCTGTTCCAGCTAGTTTAAGAGTGCCTGCTTCTATCCCTTCTGGGCGCTCGGTGGTATCACGTAAAACCAACACCGGTACTCCCAAGGATGGCGCCTCTTCCTGTACACCGCCAGAATCCGTCAAAATCAAGTAGGCTCTTGAGGCAAAGTTATGGAAATCAATCACATCTAACGGCTCGATCAGATGAATTCGATCGTTTTGACCCAGCACACGATTGGCGATCTCACGAACCACTGGATTCATATGGACCGGATAAACCACCTGCACATCCTCATGCTTTTCAACCAAACGGCAAATGGCTCGGAACATGTTTTCCATTGGTTCACCAGTGTTTTCCCTACGGTGGGCCGTCATTAAAATCAACCTATCGTTCCCAAGGCGATCTAAAACAGGGTGAGAGTAATTTTCCCTTACCGTTGTTTTTAGTGCATCAATGGCTGTGTTTCCCGTGATATATATTGATTCTTCTCTTTTATTTTCCACCAAAAGGTTCCGTTTTGATTGAGGGGTTGGCGAAAAGTGAAGATCAGCCAATACTCCCGTCAACTGGCGGTTCATTTCCTCAGGGTATGGAGAATATTTATTATGAGTCCGGAGTCCAGCTTCCACATGTCCAATTGGAATGGAATGATAGAAGGCAGCTAAACTAGCGATAAACGTGGTCGTCGTATCACCATGGACCAGGACAATATCTGGCTTGACGTCGGCAAGAACTTGATTGAGTCCCTCTAAACTCCTGGTTGTTACTTCTAGCAAGGTTTGCCGTTCCTTCATTATATTTAAGTCATAATCGGGTGCAATTTCAAAAATTTGCAACACCTGATCCAGCATTTCACGGTGCTGCGCCGTTACCGTCACAATCGGTTTAATTTTATCAGGGTACTTCCCTAATTCTTTTACCAAAGGAGCCATTTTTATCGCTTCCGGTCTCGTTCCAAACACAGTCATTACCTTCAATTGATTCTCCATCGCGGCCTCCACTATCTCTTCATTCCAATATAATTTTCATTTACAAACATGATACCAAAGATTACTCATTTTTGAAAAAACAAACCCCACAATCTGCCACTAAATTTCCTTATCTTTCAATAACACACTGTTATTTTTGAAAAATTTTACATGTACAATATTACTTTTCTCCCAAGTTCGAATATATTGCAGAGAAAATTTTTAAAAATATCCAACCTAGGAGTGAATTATATATTGAAAAAAAGGGCCCTTATTACCATACCTATTAGCTTGCTGCTTATCGCAGTCATGGTGGCTTCTATTTTCCTAATTAATCTCAAACCAGCAGCCGGGAAAATCGCTCAAGCCCAAAAACTTGCGGAATACTCCAAGCCAGCAGTGGTTCGAATCATCGACTATGCTGTTGTGCAATGGCAGTTTAATAACCCCTATGATCCAGAAGTTATCGCCATATTAGAACAGCTGGATAACCAATCCGTAGTGGGCGGGTCAGGTTCAGGGGCCATTATTAGCTCGAACGGCTATATTGTCACAAATGCGCATGTGGTGGAAGCGACTCAACAGGAAGACGAGGAGATTGCCAATGCTGCATTTGAACAATTAGTTACGGTGATCGCAGACTATTTTAAGGTAGACTATGAAACTGCCTATAAGTATATGGTCCAATACACGCAATACTCGGGGATTCAAAAGGTGCTAAAAGTCGTTTTACCAGGTGGGGATGTGCTTGATGGCGAAGTGAAAAGCTACGGTGCTCCTATTAATGAGGGTAAAGACGTAGCGGTTCTCAAAATTGAAGGCAAAAACCTTCCTACCTTACCGCTCGGAGATTCTGACAACATCCAGAATCAAGATAATATTTGGGTCAGCGGATATCCGGCGGCTGCCGATTCGGATCTATTATCTCCCGATTCATCGTTAGTATCTTCGATGAATGCAGGGCAAATCTCGGCAACCTCTAAAAAGACAGAACAAGGAAGCCCGGTCATCCAAATTAACGCTGCTGCTACACACGGGAATAGCGGCGGACCAGTCATCAATCAAAAAGGTGAAATCATTGGCCTGCTCACCTTTAGGGGCGACACGGTAAACGGTCAAGAAATCCAAGGCTTTAACTTTGCCGTGCCGGTCAATACCGTTAAAGAATTTGTCAATCAAGCTGGGGCAAAAAATGCAAAGAGTGACACGGATAAACTTTATCAAGATGGACTTAACCTCTACTGGGGCGGCTATTATAAGCATGCTTTAGAAAAATTTGAGGCGGTTCAACGGATCTATCCAAATCATTCCGAAATCAAACAATATATCGCAAACTCTGAGAAAAAGATGGGCAGCAGTAAGAGGCTCTGGTCTGATTACGCTACAATCTTCTACATTGTTGATGGCGTTTCCGGAGTAATCATTATCATCCTCTTGTTGTTCACGTTTGCTTTTAGACCGAAACAGCAAGCAGGAGCGGCAGCGGTCTCACCAGCTCCAAACCAGACACCGGTAACACCTCCTGCGCCTGAAAATACACTTACCGACCTAAATAATGATGGAAAAATCGACGTTCAAGATATCCTCCTCGCCCTCCAAGAAGCACAGAAGAAGCAGAAAAAAGACGAGGAATAATCTGGTGCCTGACACCAATATACTGAGATAACTTAAAAAAATGGGGATGTAGTCGAGACTACGTCCCATTTCTATAATACGAGATTGATTTCATTTAGAAGTGATTACAAGTGTCTGAAAATCTGTTATTAGCCTTTGGATTAACATTATTTGCAGGGCTTGCTACTGGAATTGGCGGCGTTTTGGCCTTCCTTACCTAACATACCAATACAAAATTTTCATCCATAACTCTCGGATTCTCTACAGGTGTCATGATCTATGTAGCGATGGTTGAAATTTTTGTAAAGGCCAAAGTTGCTCTTGTCGATGCTTTGGAAATTGGTTAAGGAAACTGGTTAACCGTCGGAGAATTCTTTGCTGGAATGTTGTTGATTGCCAGCATTGACAATTTTATTCCCAAGCAAAGCAACTCCCATGAATTAAAGAAAGCTGAGGACATGACAACGGGTGGAGATACGAGTGAAGGGGGTAAGCCAGATTTATTAAAAATGGGCACACTTACCGCTCTTGCCATCGGAATTCATAACTTTCCTGAGGGAATTGCAACCTTCACCTCTGCACTGCAAGATCCTGAACTCGGAATTGCCATTGCTGCAGCCATTGCGATTCACAATGTTCTAGAATGGATCGCAGTTTCCGTGCCTTTCTATTTAACCACGGGTAAAAAAAAACAAGCTTTTAAACTCTCAATCTATTCCGGTTTGTCTGAGCCTATCGGAGCATTGGCAGCCTACCTTTTCTTACTGCCGTTTCTAAACGACATCATGTTCGGGATAATATTCGCAGCAGTGGCAGGAATCATGGTCTTCATCTCCCTAGATGAACTTTTGCCTGCAGCCAAGAGATACGATGAGGCACACCTATCCATCTACAGACTAATCGGCGGGATGGTCGTAATGGCCCTAGGCCTGCTATTATTTATATAGGAGTACGCTGGTTGATGTCAGGCACCATGTGAAAAATTCACATGGTGCCTGACACCCAAATTTATTTAGGTGGTGATGCCCCATGATTTATTTTTATCTCGTTTTATCCTATTTAATTGGGAGTATCATGTTTGGATTTCTGATAACGAAAACTCTCTATCATAAAGATATTCGCCGGGAAGGGAGTGGCAATGTCGGGGCTAGGAATGCCGGGCGACTACTTGGTAAGATGGCGTTTGTGTTGATATTTTTAGGCGATGCCCTTAAAGGTGTACTCATCATATTGCTCGCCCGCTATATCGGATTTTCTTCTCCCTTTCAACTTGTGGGTCTAGGCATGGGTATTTTAGGACATTTGAAACCTATTACGTTGAACTTTAAGGGCGGAAAAGGGATCTCAACCTTTATTGGCGGGATGATCATGTTCGAACCACTTCTTGTTCCAGTAATTATCGTGGCATTTCTTGTTCTTTATCCCTTTACAAAGAGTTTCACCTTTTCCGGATTGGGAGCATTCCTTTTCATACCAGCTTTTCTATTCATCATGCATGACGATTGGATCAACTGTGCTATTGTAGTTGGGATTCTAGCTCTCATTTTTCTGGCTCATTGGGACAACATTAGAGTAAGATTGAAGAAATAACTACACTGTACTCCCCACGTGGACACTATAGCAATTTTGTCCACGGACGGTGCCTGACACCACGAACCTCATTCACACTTCATTCAACTTAATGGCGTCCAATATACTTTGGTCGGTTATGGCGCGGCTTGCTTGCAGATCAGAGATGGTACGGGCGATACGGGTGATTTTGATTTGTGTCCGATTACTCCAATTCCTCTTTATTGCAATTCGCTGCAAATTCGATTGTTGTTCATCCTTTAGGGGACTTTTGCTTAATAGCATTTCATAAGGGATTCTACCGTTGCATATCTCCCTTCCATACCGATCATATTGCCTGTTCCTTGCGGCCTCCACCCTCGCCCGGACAATTTTTGAAAGCTCTCCTTCCTTTTTATTGACTGCGGCGTTAAAATCAATCGGTCTTAAAGACAGATTAATATCAAACCGATCCCTGAGCGGCCCAGAAAGCCTATTTTGGTAGGCGATTATTTGCTTTTTTGTACAGGTACAATAATGAGTATTTGATCCCTCATAGCCACATGGGCATGGATTCATCGCTGCTATTAATATAAACGATGCTGGGTATGTAATGGTCGCATGGGTCCTACTAATCATAATCATCCCATTTTCTAATGGCTGCCGCAGCATATCTAATGTTTTTTTCGAAAACTCCCCGATTTCATCGAGAAACAATACGCCACGATGTGCTAACGATATTTCGCCTGGCTTTGGGTATTGTCCTCCCCCGATAATAGAAACTCCTGAAGCTGAGTGATGCGGATTTCGAAATGGCGGCATGTTGGAATGGGGGTAAGCGTTTTGACTGAGTTGATACAAGCTGATAACCTCAAGTAACGACTCTTTTGTTAGTGATGGTAAAATGGATGGGAAAGATTCGGCTAACATGCTTTTCCCACAACCAGGCGGCCCCGTCAGTAAAACATGATGCTCTCCCGCCGCTGCTACCTCTAAAGCATATTTCGCTTCTGTATGACCAATAATCTTCTGCATATCCAAAAGACTAATACTGGTAAATCCCTCATTCTCTAGTCTTTTTTTAAAAGGAGGGGTCCATTGCCCCGAAAGATGTGAGATCGCCTCCTGTAAACTAGAAACATATATAATTTCCATTGGTTCTAGTTCTAATACCGGCAGTTTCTCATTAAAAGGGATATAAAGCTTTTTTATCCCCAGCCTCTTTGCAGCAAGGATTGCTGGGAGCATTCCTTCTACAGGCTGAATAGATCCATCCAACGATAATGCCCCTAGAAAACCTGTATCCTCAGAAACTATTACCTCTAGTTCATGCAAACTTTGCAGGACAGCTATCGCCATCGGTAAATCAAACATAGATCCGTATTTTTTTTGGTCAGCTGGTGATAGATTAATAGTTATTTTCTGACCTGACAGATGATAACCGAGTGTTCGAAGTGCAGCAATGATTCGCTCCTTTGCTTCCTTCACTGCTGCATCAGGCAGACCGACAATTTTAAACGAATCGTTCCCGACATATGATCCAACCTCAACGTGTACCCGATATCCCTCCATCCCTTTTAAGGCGATACTCGTTACCTTAGCCCACATGTGACATCCTCCTTATCAAACATATGAATTTTCCCATTTTCCCAAAAGAACTTATCTGTGGGTACTGATTTTAGATAATTTTCATAGTGTTGTAATGGCGGATTGGGAAAATAGGAAAGAAGCGGTTGAGGGTCAATTAAGGAGATGCTTTCACCAAAGATATAGGTCCGGCAGCTGCTCCATGGATAATCCTCAGGATTTGCCACCATACCTGCTGAAGTGGGATTTAAATGAATGTATTTACTGACGTCAATCTCATATTCAGGAGAATTAAGGAGTTCAGCACCATATCGCTTTTCAAACACATGGCCGGAGAAATCGTACTTTTTATTGATATACTTGGCAAATTTAGTATTGAGATTTTTCATGATCGTACTTAGAGGGGTATCAAACGTTTCAAGCTGCAGATGGATATGATTGGTCATCAAACAGTAGGTGTGAAGATTAAAAGGATATCTCTCTTTGGTTTCTTTTAGTAAGGCTAGGTACTTCTCAAAATCATCATTGTCGAAAAAAAGTGAGCTTCTTCTAATTCCTCTGCATGTAACATGATACCTCGCACCTTTGAACCAAAGGCGAACACCGCGAACCATTGCAATCACTCCTTAAAGAATAGTGGATAAAATTTAGATGGGGATGAGGAGAAAATGGGAGTTGTGGGAAAGACAGTTACCCCAAGAGGCAGGAAAAGCAGATATAAACCACTAATACATTCGACATCCCCTCCCAAAATCCTGCACATCTCACCAAAATTCAATACACCCTCGAAAACATTCGATATTGTTATAACCGTCCTCTGAAGGAGGACAAATGTCCACGCACGGTGCCTGACACCATTTATAACACCGGCACCTTAAAAATCATGAATAAAGAGTCCCAGGTGCTAATATTTATTTTGTATGGCTTTATTTTTCTTACTTTCTATTTGGGGGTGATTGTCTCTGAACGCGGTAAGAATTATTCAATGGCTGTTGGGCGGATTGCTTCTCGTCTATGGAATTTATCTTATTTTTGGAGTACAAGAGTTCTTTGGAACTTTAGCGATAATAGCTGCCTTTTTTATCTTTCCTAGCATTGGAAAAGGACCAAATAAATCTTATAGCAATGATTACCAGTCTGATACAAACAACAATGATGACAATGACGATTCCAATTCCAGCGGAGATTCTGGTGGGGACGGTGGCAGAGACGGTGGCGGGGATTAATTCTCACCTATTACAAAACACAATGAAAAACACCCTTGCGCCTTCGGCGACAAGGGTGTAATTTTTGATGGAAAACCTAACACTAATTACTTATTTTTCGAATAAAAGTACAAAAACCATACCGCGTGATTCTGCTCATCTGCGGCTGCTCTTCGAAATGCCTCTTTTATAGTTGGATCAGCAGTACCATCAGCAACTTCCATGTAAAAGTCCACTGTTGTTTGCTCATCTTGTAAGGCAAACTCTAATCCTTCTAAATACACATTTGGACATTCCTCACCGAACTTTTGTTGTTGCGGCTTTCTTCCGGTTAACTTAGTATAAATTTGTTCAAATTGTTTATGGTGCTTTAATTCATCTTTGCGAATTTCAAGGATTCGGCTTTTCTCCTTTTCATTGGGAGCCAAATTTGCTAATTGGGTATAACAATGGATGGCATTATACTCACCATTTATTGCTTTTTCAACTTCTCGAATCAATTTATTATTTTGTCTATATAAGGCATCATAGTAATTCGTGAACGGATACATAGTAAAACCTCCCCGTTTATTCTCATGGATATCCTACGTGTGACGAGATTACCGGGTGCTTACTATATTTGTACTTTACCCTAAACACAATATGAAAATATCAACAATGGTGCCTGACACCGTTTAGAATTGTTCACTTATAGAAACAATGGACTAAAGTCTCACTTCTTAGATGAGAGTAATTTTCTAGACAAAGTTCCTATTATTTTCATTCATATTAGCTCACTAAACGGCTTATGCATTAGAAACGAAACAAATTTTCCACCATATTATGATGATAGGGTTTTCGGGGACGAAGGCGGAAGGAACATTACGAACATCTAAATGAAGCAGCAAATTCCACCCCCCAATAATAAAACGGAGGTTTTTACATGAATAAGAAGGTTTTTGTTTTAGCCGCAACTATTATAATGCTCCTGAGCGGTTGTTCCATGTTAAATGACGCGAAAGATACACTAACATATGTGAATGATGCGAAGAACTATTTAGACAAGGCGACGGTCTTTGCAAATGATGCTCCCTCTCTTGCGCAACAAGCGGTTGGCGACCAGCAGGCCACAGCAGAACTTAAAACAATGCTCCAGGACATGAAACAAGAGATCAATGCATTTAATAAACTTCAAGCACCAGACATAGCAGCCGACTTACACCAGCAACTCGTTGACCAAAACACCAAACTTGCTGCTGGAATTGACCTATATTTACAAAATATGAAGAATGGGTTACTCGACCCTTCTGTCCTTAAAAATACTGAAATTTTTCAAAGCGTCCAAGACATCAGCAGCATCCTCGATCAAATTAAACAGCTTGGGCAGTAATTATAAACTCTGATACCATGCTATAAATGTTCAAAGGACAAATGGCGGTCACAATGAATGAGAATTTCTCAATGTGACCGCCATTGATATTTGGAATTCCATATAAAAGCTTACTATTCTTTTGGAACCTTATATAAGATTAAATTCCAAGTTTTTCGATTGATGTTTCGAAAGGTGATTCGATAATCCTTTTTTGATATACAAGCGTTTTCCCTGTCTCTTTCCCTTCTGTGGGATTACCCATCTTCTGTAAGATTTCTTCTCTTGTGATTCCAATCTCGATGTGAAACATGTAAAGTGTTTTTAGTTCCTCTTCATCCATCACGACCTGGCGATTTTTTATCGTATAAACATATGTATGGATATCCTCATGATCATGCATTTCTTCATATTTACCCCAAACTTTTTCAACATCTGCTAAGCGGATTTTTTTATCCAATCGGAGCGGAGTTCCTACTAGAATCCCCTTTTCCAATCCTATGATCGTTTCTTTATTTAACACAATCACATTGTCTTTTTCCGTGTTGGTGTTAGGAATTTCTTTAGCACAGGCAGTCATTAATGTAATCAATAAAATTAACAATCCTAGCATTCTCCATTTCTTCATAAAAAATCCCCGCCTCTCAATGGCCTATAAAATTAGCATATCATATTTGTTCATACCAACGATTTTGATGTTATGATAGTAGCAATATTAGATAACCATTAAAACTTTGATATGTTTTCCGTCCTTACAAGGGGGACATTTGTCCATGAATGGTGCCTGACACCACAAAAAGACATTTGTCCATGAATGGTGCCTGACACCACAAAAAGACATTTGTCCACGAATGGTGCCTGACACCACAAATATCACATCAAATATCACAAAAAAAATATCACTAAAAATAACACCAAAAATACCAAACAATAAACCAAACTTGAGAGGAGATTGGCTAGTCTATGGCTTCTTTTATAGAGGAACGGGATGGGGTTTTTCGTGCGGTTTGTCCGCTTGATTGTCCAGATCAGTGCGGATTACTGCTACATAAGGAGAATGGGAAGATTATCAAAGTGGAAGGCGACCCGGAGCATCCAGTTACGAAAGGACATATTTGCAATAAGGTCCGGAATATGACGGATCGGATCTATGACGAAAACCGCTTGAAATATCCGCTGAAACGTATGGGACCCAAAGGCGCGGGCAAATTTGAACAAATCAGCTGGGAAGATGCGATTCAGACCATTACTACCCGCTGGAGAGAGCTGATCGAATCAGACGGGCCGGAAAGCATCCTTCCATACAGCTTTTACGGGAACATGGGCAGGCTTAATGCTGAGGGCATGGATCGCCGCTTTTTCCATCGTCTTG
Source organism: Bacillus sp. sid0103 (assembly GCF_019219025.1). The sequence goes on from NZ_JAHUWN010000002.1 coordinate 42,640, forward strand.
GTGCCTCCCGCTTAGATCAAACAATCTGTTCTGCAGCTGGTTCTGTAGGCTATAAATATACAATGGGTGGTAGCATCGGCATCGACCCTGAGGATACGATTCATTCCAAGCTATTTATTTTTTGGGGAATTAATGCGGCGAGCACCAACATGCATCAGATCGCTCTTGCCCAAAAAGCCCGCAAACAAAACGGCGCGAAAATCATTGTCATCGATGTCCACAAAAATCAAACCGGTAGATTAGCAGATTGGTTTATTCCAATTTTGCCCGGCACCGACAGTGCCCTCGCACTGGGGATTATGCACATCCTATTTGCCGAAAACCTGGTCAACCAAAACTTTTTACAAGAGTATACGATCGGATACGAGGAACTGCGTGAGCATGTCATCCAGTATGACCCAAGCACAGTCTCGGCGATCACAGGTGTCCCAGTAGATGATATCTACAAACTGGCCCGGATGTACGGCGAAACATCACCATCATTTATTCGGATCGGTAATGGACCACAGCACCATGACAATGGCGGGATGTTCGTGCGGACAGTCGCCTGTCTGCCTGCACTCACCGGTCAATGGCTTGTCAAAGGCGGCGGCGCCATCAAAGGAAATTCGGCCTATCTTGCTCCAAATACAGCTCACTTGCAGCGACCGGAACTATTGCAAAACAAACAGACTCGCGTGATAAACATGAACTTACTCGGCGACACATTACTCTCACTCGACCCGCCAGTAAAATCACTTTTTGTGTATGGAGCCAATCCTGCCGTGGTTGCGCCTGAGGCTAATAAAGTTAGAAAAGGATTTGAACGGGAAGACTTGTTTACCGTCGTTCATGATCTCTTTTTAACCGAAACAGCCAAATACGCGGATATCGTTTTACCAGCGACATCCTCCTTCGAAAATACAGACATCTACACTTCTTACTGGCATCATTATATTCAGCTGCAGCAGCCGATCATCGAGCCGTTTTCTGAGTCCAAATCTAATGTTGAAGTGTTCCGATTGCTCGCGAAGGAGATGGGCTATACTGAAGCACTTTTCCAGGAGACTGAAGCAGATATGATTGCACAAGCTTTGGATCACCCAAGCAATCCCTATTTGGAAGGGATTCATTATGAATCTTTAGTAGAGCAGCCATTTTTGAAGGCCAAGGTAACACCCATATTCCCTGGCACCTTGCCAACCGCAAGCGGAAAAATTGAATTATTTTCCCAGAAGATGAAAGCAGATGGGTATCCCCCATTGCCAACCTATGTACCTTTAAAAAATGATGGGGACCATCTTTATCAATTTGTTCCAGCTCCAAACCATAATTTCTTAAACTCTACTTTTTCCAACAACCACAAGCACATCACGTTGGAGAAAGAGCCAAAAGTGTTTATGAATCATCAGGATGCGTTGAAAGCGGGGATTAAAGACGGGAATTTTGTTCGAGTCTGGAATGACCGCGGCGAATGCGTGCTAAAGGCGGCAGTCGGAGACAGTGTCCTGCCAGGCGTAGTGGTCACCCAAGGGCTTTGGGCCGATTCAGCTGACTCAAAACAGTTAGTTAACGCCCTCACCCCTGACCGCATCGCCGATATGGGAGGCGGTGCCACCTTCTTCTCAGGACGGGTAAGCGTATCGAAAATATAGAAAAGTGCCTGACACCATTATGGGTGCCAGGCACCAGTTTAACTAGCCTTATAGCCATGCCCAATCATCTCATGGACGTTGTGGACGGTGACGTATGCGTGTTCATCCGTTTCTTTAATAATGCTTTTCAGCTGGACGCTTTCCTGCTTATTGATGACGATGTAAAGAACTTCTCTGTTCTGGCCGGTATAGCCGCCGCGGCCGTCAAGGACCGTTAATCCGCGTGACATCCGGTTAGTGATATTAGCCAATACCTGTTCAGGGAAATTCGAAATAATCAGCACGGCAACCTTCTCATCTAATCCCTCGACAATGAAATCGATCGCCTTCGCCCCGATAAACACAATCAGCAGCGTATACATCGCTTTTTCTAAGCCAATGATAAAAATCGAACCTACCACGACGATAATATCAATAATCAACATGCCCTTGCCTATGCTCCAGCCTAACAATTGGTTGGCTAATCTGGCTAGAATGGTTGAACCGCCTGAGGTTCCCCCCGTCCGGAAAATCAATCCCAACCCAGCTCCGACCAGTAAGCCCGCAAAAATGGATGCCAAAAATGTATCCGCGGTTACCTGATGTCCGAAATCCTCTGTTACATACAAAAACAACGAACAGGCTGCAATCGAGAGCAGCGTATAAACAAATGTTCTTTTTTCAAAAAATTTATAGCCAACAGCCAGCAGCACCACATTCAGTACAAAATTGACGACACCCGGCGACCAATCAAACAAATAGTGTGCAATAATCGTTATCCCCAAAATGCCGCCCTCTGATAAATGATTGGGGATTGTAAAATAATTGACCCCTAATGCAAAAATGAGCGCCCCTAGTAAAATATAGAATACATCCTTTAACGTCCTCTTCATCATAACCCATCCTTTAAAACCCTTCATTCACTCAGAAAACTAAAGTTAATTGAAGGCGTTCATTTAGTAATTGAACGTTCGAAACCCTAGCATATTGATCTTCCCGTTCGGTACGTTTCCCTTCCATTAAAAGAACCCCTTACCGAAGCAAACTATTTTTTCTACCCTGATCTTACCCTACAAAATGATAACCATCAAACTGTTCAAAAAACCAGCCGCTAAAAATCTTAATACCAAATGGGCATAAATAGTCCTAATAGATTAAACACTATAGTTGAACGATTTTCATTGGAAAATTTTATTTTTATGTGATGAATTATGTGTTGGCCAGACTATAGAGGGTAATATAAATCAAAACCGAGTTCTTAAACCAATAGAAAATCGATGATAAAGGGGGAACAAAATGCGTTATTCAAATCTAAAAAGGACACTAATTGGCAGACCACTCAAATCAACAGAGCTAGGAGAACAAAAACTAGGTATATTGAAGGCTCTAGCCATTTTATCTTCAGATGCCCTTTCTTCAGTTGCGTACGGGACAGAACAAATTTTACTCGTATTGGCTACGGTTGGTGCAGTAGCATTTTGGTACTCCATTCCGATTGCAGTCGGTGTTTTAATATTGCTGATTGCTTTAATTCTTTCATATCGTCAAATTATCTATGCCTATCCTCATGGAGGCGGTGCCTATATCGTTTCAAGAAGCAATCTAGGGGAAAATCCAGGATTAATCGCCGGAGGATCTCTGCTAGTGGACTATATTTTAACAGTTGCCGTGAGTATATCAGCTGGAACCGATGCGATTACTTCTGCATTTCCGCAATTACATCCATATAAAGTCCTGATTGCTTGTATTTTAGTGGTTTTAATAACTATTTTAAATTTGAGAGGTGTAACGGAATCGGCCTCGGTACTGGCGTATCCCGTGTATTTATTTGTACTGGCTCTGGTCATTCTGATCGGGGTTGGATTATGGCATATGGTAAGCGGGCAAGCTCCAGCTGATTTACATACCCCTATAGGAACTGTGATCCCTGGAGGCATTTCTTTATTTTTATTGTTAAGGGCCTTTTCATCTGGTTGTTCGGCCCTCACAGGTGTGGAAGCAATCTCGAATGCAATCCCTCACTTTAAAGAACCCGGTGCGAAAAATGCTGCGAAAACTTTAGCCCTGATGGGATTCATCCTGGCGATATTGTTCTCAGGTGTCACGTTATTGGCATATTGGTATGGAATCGCTCCTAAAGCAGAAGAAACCGTAGTTTCACAAATTGCCACTGAGGTATTTGGAAAAAACTTTTTCTACTATTTTATTCAAGGGACTACTGCTCTTATTTTAGTACTAGCAGCCAATACTGGTTTTACCGCTTTCCCTTTACTCGCTGTAAACTTAGCTACTGACAAATATGTACCTAGGATGTTCTTAATTCGTGGAGATCGACTGGGTTATTCAAATGGAATTCTCATTCTTAGCCTTGCATCCATGTTACTAATCATCGCTTTTGGCGGAGAAACCGAACAACTGATACCGCTCTATGCTGTTGGAGTATTTATTCCCTTCACTCTTTCACAATCTGGTATGATCGTGAAATGGATACGGGAGAAACCTCAGGGATGGCTCCCTAAGTTAATTATAAATTTAGTGGGTGCTCTTATTACCTTAACCGTATTAATTATTTTCTTCACTACGAAGTTTTCGCAAGTGTGGTCCGTTTTGATTTTCCTGCCTATCATTGTCTTCTTGTTTCACCGCATTAAACGTCATTATAATGTCGTTGCAAATGAGCTAAAATTAAGTCCTGGATATGAAGATATCAAATTCGATGGAAATGTCGTGATAGTTCCTATTGGAGGTATTACGAAAGTGGTGGAACAATCACTGAATTATGCTCAAGTCATTGGTGACACGATCATTGCAGTTTATGTTGCTTTTGACCGAGAGAGCGAGAAACAAATGGAGGAGAAGTGGAGAGAATGGAAACCAGATGTTCGTCTTGTTACTTTATTTACTCCTTATCGAAGTTTAATCAATCCCATTTCTCGATTTATTGATTTGGCGGATGATAAAATTGAGGATCATAACCGAGCCATGACCGTATTAATTCCGCAATTTATCACGAAAAGCAGATGGCATGATTTTTTACACAATCAATCAAGTATCATGTTGAGATTATATCTCCTTTATCAAAAGAATGTCATTGTCTCAACAGTCCCTTATCGCTTAAAAGAATAATGTATCATAAGAAGCCTGCGGGCTTCTTTTATTATTCCACTTTAAACATGATTCTGCACAATTTGCCATTCCCCCTAAACTTCTACAAATTCCGAACATGAACAAGCACGGATATTGTCTAGATTTTTGTCTTTATATTCATTTATTAATAGAATCACCTTCCCTACAATTAAAGTAGAAATGGAGGGATTATTTTGAAAATATTATTGAAAGTCCTAATCGCCCTTGCACTGGTCGTAAGTATCCTCATGCCTTTTCAAACGACGTCCTTCGCTGCATCAACATCTTCTGCAACCGTAAATACGAAAGCACTAAATGTCCGTGAAAAGCCGACGACACATTCCATGAAAAAAGGCGTCCTCAAAAAAGGCACCAAAGTGACAGTCTATTTGAAAACAAAATCAGGCTGGTCGCAAATTAAATACCAATCCAAAAAGGCGTATGTTTCCACAAAGTATTTGAAGTTTATTTCAAAAAAGGCCAGCTATCTACTCGACAAAACTAAGATCTATACATATAAAGGAACGGACGGAACGTTCCAGTTAATACCGACTGGCAAAAAATACGATTCGTGGGACATTTGGCACTACTCCACCCCAACTGAAACACAAAAATTCATTGTCGGTGAAAACAGTAAAGGACTCTATACCGGATATATTGACTCCGAATACTATATCGACATCAAATATCCTGCAAAAGTGGGCCAAAAATGGGATATAGGCTATGAAGGCGAAGGGCAAGCACGAATTACTTCCCTGACAAAAACCGTGAAAACAAAAGCAGGTACGTTTAAAAACTGTATCGAGGTAAAAGAGGATTCCGGGATTATCACCTATTACGCCAAACATATCGGCAAAGTTAAAACGGTTCGTAATGGAAAAACCGTTACGGAGTTAATCAGTTTGAAGAAAAAGTAAGTGAATTGGCATCACCCACACCAAAACAAGGTAACCCTCCACGATGAGAGAGGTACCTTGTTTTTTTATATGAACTGTAAAGCGTTCTTAGAATGGTTTGCTGATAATGTTAATCATTCCATGACTAGGACAATCATTTGCTCATGGACACCCCGTTTCGTTCCTTGTTCATCCTTGTAATTGTAAAGTTTTTACATTTCTCCTATTTCTTAATATATTATAGATTACATAGTCCTTTTGTAATATAATTTGGAATAATATACTTAATAGTTTATTGCGAATTTTGACAAAAAAATAGCTTAAAATTCACATATTGATAGATTACTTAAACAATTTACTAGTACATGAATCGCAACAGTAATGAAATCTATCGATAATAAGGGGTGAATGAATGAAAATTTTCAATGAAAAACATTTGATTCTATTACAGGCTAAAAATAAATCACTTTATTTTTATGCAAAACAAGGGATCGATACGGTCTTTAGCCTTTGTGCCATCATGATTCTTTCCCCCTTAATGTTGATAGCTGCGATCCTAATTAAGCTTGATTCTCCGGGTTCTATTTTTTACAAACAGGAACGAATTGGCTTAGATGGAAAACCTTTTTTCATTTTAAAATTTAGGACGATGAGAGAAGATGCCGAAAAGGATGGACCGCAATGGGCAGATGATAACGATGCACGCATCACTGCTGTTGGCCATTACTTACGGAAATACCGGATTGATGAAATCCCACAATTTTTAAATATTTTACGAGGGGAAATGTCGTTGATTGGTCCCCGTCCCGAACGCTTAGTCTTTATTCAAGATTTTGAAAAAGACCTTCCTGAATTTCGTAACCGCCTTCAAGTGAAGCCAGGGATAACCGGTTGGGCGCAAATCAACGGGGGATATGATCTTCATCCGAAAGAGAAATTAGCACTAGATTTATATTATATTGTTCATTTTTCGCTATGGCTGGATTTGAAGATTGTCATCAAGTCCATTCCCGTTATTCTGCTTGCAAAAGGATGGCGATAATCAAGTGAAACGGATACTTTTCTATGAAAGTCGTCCCGAATGGGGAGGAGCGCAAAAATGCGAACTCGACCTGCTTATTTCCCTAGAAAACGAAGGGCTGGAAACCTTCTTTGTGACTTCAACAGAAGGACCGATGAACAAGCGAATTACTGCCACAGGTAAAGAGGTTACCATGATTCCCGTTAATCAGACCGTGAATCAGGTTCGAAAAGGACAAGTGAAACCTGGGATTTTCTTTCTGTTTTGTCAATTACTCAATATGCTGCCCCACCTCTTTAACGTCATTTCCTATATCATCCGAAAGCGGATTGACATAGTGTATACGAGTCAATTTCGCTCCCAATTAATCATTGGCTGGGTGGCCAAATTACTTGGCCGCAAAGTAATCTGGCATATCCACGGAGAAGAACAGTTAAACAATCTGCTTGGAAAAGTGGGGATAGCTGCAGCCGATAAAATCATTGTCGTCTCACACGCCTTTTTAAATACATACAGGGCCCTTTACCCGAAACAGAAATCAAAGTTTATTACAGTCCATAATGGGGTCGAACTAACCGCTTTGACCAGCAAAAAATCGAATCCTGTTTTTACGATCAGCATGGTTGGTACTTTAATAGAAGGAAAAAGACAAGACTTGGCCATTTCCGCGTGTGCAGCACTTATGAAACAAGGACTGAACATTCATTTAAATATTATTGGGGAAAAACCTCCCTGGCTGCCAAATGACTATATACATAGTTTGCAAGAGTTAGTCCATCACCACCAGATTGCAGAGACCGTCTCTTTCTTAGGCTGGATGGAAAATCCTTGGGAACTTTTAGGCACTTCCGATGTCCTGATTCTCCCTTCAGACACGGAAGGCATGCCGCTGTCTATTATTGAGGCCATGGCGTTAGGATTGCCAACGATTGCAACCAACGTAGGCGGGATCCCCGAGTTAATTGATGACGGAAAAACGGGGTTTGTCATCCCCAAAGGGAGTGCCCAGGAGCTGGCAGCGAAACTAAAAGTTTTGTATGACCAGCCATTCCTAAAAGAACGTCTCGGTCAGCAGGCCCGAAAAAGATATGAGGCCCATTTTACGAAAACCTCATTTATAAAAGGAGTTGCAGGTGTGATTCGCACCGTTTCATAAATGAAAATCCTCTATGTAATTACAGGCGCAGATATCGGCGGAGCACAAAACCACTTATTATATCTCTCTGAGTGGTTTTCCGGGCAAGGACATGATGTCCATGTCGTTTTGGGTGAAGATGGCCCTCTTAACCAAGAGTTAACTAAGCGAAACATCAAAACAACGATCATCCCGATCCCACGTACCATTAAAGTTGCCAAGGATTTACGAGCATTATGGAAGACCTTTCTTTTTATCAAAAAGGGAAACTATGATATTGTTCATTCGCACAGCTCCAAAGCTGGAATTATTGCCAGACTGGCAGGCTTTTTGAATCGGGTTAACAAAAACATTTATACGGCCCATGGCTTCGTGTTCACGGATCCCACCCTGTCAGCGAAAAAAAAGGCCTTTTACCTATTCCTGGAGAAAGCATTCAGTCTCGTTTCCACGGATATCATCACCGTTTCTCACTTTGATTTTCAGCAAGGAAAAGCACACGGGATCACTGAGAGAAAAATGACGGTGATCCATAATGGCATCCCGGCGAGCATCATACTTTCAGGAGTTGAGTGGGAGAAAAAACAGAAACGGCTTGATAAAAGTAAGAAACAAATTATCGGGTTTGTCGGGCGTTTTTCGTCGGAAAAGAATATAGATATGCTCATGCGTGTCGCTAGTCTCTTTAAAGAAGCAAACCATGATCAAGTTGAGTTCTGGCTGCTTGGCGATGGTCCATTATTTGAACACATTCAAGCAGAAATCAAGAATCGAAGCCTCCAGTCCTTGATCCATCTTAAAGGGATGCAGAACGATGTGTATGACTGGATGGACAAGATGCATGCAATGGTGATTACCTCTCATAAAGAAGGCCTTCCTTACGTGTTACTGGAAGCCTGTGGGCGCGGACTTCCTGTGATCAGTACGGATGTGGGCGGTGTGAAAGAAATCTTGGACCCTCAGGATAATAAGGACATTATTGTTCGAATTAATGATGATGAAGCAATGTATCGTCAGCTTGTTTCCATTCTATCAAGCTATTGTCGACGAGAAGAACTAGGAAATTACCTTTTAAATCTGGCGGGCACGTTAACAGTAGAACATATGTGTTTGCGAACAATTAAGATTTATAAGAGCTAGAATTAAGGGGAAGAAATTGTATGCCTTCAATATTTAATAAAAGCCGGATTAGCAGAGATACCATTATTTACATTCCTATTTTTCTAGCACCTGCACTCATAAATATTGTCTTACTGATGGTTTTTACTCGTTTTTTTTCACCGAAAGATTACGGGGCCTATACAATTGTCGTAAACACTTCCATTATCCTTTCATCCTTACTGGGGCAGTGGATTTTATTATCAGTTCAACGTTTCCGTCCAGAATATAGTAAAAATAGCACAATTCCCGAATTTAATCGGAACATTAACCACCTCCTGCTCTATATCTCATTAGGTTTTCTACTGGTGGTAAGTATTCTTTTTATTTTCATCCCTTCATTTTTAAAGGCCTATCAAAATTATTTTTGGCCATCTGTTCTCTTAATCATAAGTTCTATCTACTATATGGTTTTAGGTGGGGTTTATCAAGCAGATTTACGTGCAAAGCCTTTGCGTAATTTGAATGTGTTCCACTCTCTTTTAAAGTTAGTTTTTATTTTGGTCCTTGTACGTGAGATCTCGTTTAAACCCATATCCTTTATTTGGGGAGCCTTTTTTGCTCAGTTCTTGATAACGTTACCGATGCTCAGTTACGTAGAAACAACAAAAATGTTTAATCCATTTAAAAATTCTAGGCATTCATTCATGGAGTTTGCAATTAAATTCTTGAAGTATGGATTCCCATTAATCGGCTGGTATATAGGAACGACAATCATGAACCTTACAGACCGTTATATGCTTGAATACTATCGAACAGCTTATGAAGTAGGAATTTACTCCGCAAATTTTACAATAGCCGTTCAAGCTATTGCATTAATTTGTAACCCTATGTTCTTTGCCATTCAACCAATTATTATGAATGAAATTCAAGAGATTAGTAATAAGGAACATATAGAACGGAGAATTTCTGGTTTTACACACCTATTCATCATTATATCCATACCTTTTGGTGTATACTTTTCAATTTTCTGCAATGAAGTGAGTGAACTCTTACTTGGGATTCAGTTTTCAAAAGGAGCAATTATTATCCCGATTCTAATCTTTGGCTTTTTCTCTTGGAATATTGGACTATACGGACAGCTTACCTATCAGATTTCTAAAAAAACGAAAGAATTGTTTTATTTTGTTGTCATGGCTGCAATAACAAATTTTTCACTTAATCTTTTTCTTATTCCGAAATGGGGCTTTGTTGGGGCAGCTATATCTACTTCAATCGGATTTATCATTTATAGTGGATTACTCTATTTTTTTTCCTTACGATTTATCAAATGGAAAATACCTTGGAATAAATTACTAACGGTCTTTATAGTAGCTATTATACTTGCAATCCCCTTTTTAATAATTAAAATAAGGCTCCTAATAGGAGTATCACCGCTCATCTGTCTGGTTACCGGTTTACCTTATTTCCTTATTTATTTTGGGTTGGTGTTATTCTTCTGGAAAAATACTTTAAAGCTAATTATTTCATAAAACATGAATAGAGGAGGGTGAAAAAATGAGCAAAAGGAACATGTATTTATTACTTACAACTTTGTTAGGCTCTTTCATTGGCTTTCTTTTCTTCATTTTCATGAACCCTCTAAATATTCAAGTAACTTTAATACTTGTAGGACTTATCCTTCTCCCTGCAACAATCTATTATAGTTTTGTACACCTTTATGCAACGTCCCTATTTATACTCTTTTGTAGTTTTGGGTTCATGAATACATCCTTAAAACTTTTTGATCTCCTTTTTGTTATTGTTGCATTAATTTTTTTTATCTTGAAGAAACAGAAGCTTAAAGTGATAAAGGAATTAATATTGATAAATTATGCTTTACTTCTCTTTATTGTCGTTTCCTTGCTTTCGCTACTAAATAGTAATGAAATCCAGTTAGGTTTCAGTTACTTTATTCATACCCTATTTATGGTTATTATCTTTTATTTTCTTGCCCTCACGATTCAAACGAAAAAGGAATTTAGTTCAATAATATGGGGGTACGTAACCACAGTCCTTATTTCTACATTTGCTGTGATTTTCCAGAAGTCAGGCTTAATAGGTGATATTGGAACTTGGTTCCAAGGAGTTCGTGCTCAAGGGTTTTTTATTGACCCGAATGATTTTTCGCCATTTCTAATTTTGGCAATAGTCATTCTTATCGAGAAGGCCTTTTCTTATCATTATTTTTCATTCAAGTTTTTTACATTCTGTTTCTTAGCAGGGACGGTTATCCTGACATTACTGGCATCTATGTCGAGGGCCGCTCTTCTGAATTTAACTATTGTGCTACTAATTTACTTCTTTTACTCTGTATTTTATAAGAAAAAGTATGTGCAAACTGTAATGCTATTGTTACCGATGTTACTCTTAGCTATAATTTTGATAATGGTTTCAGGTGATTCTATCATGACCTACTTGTCTATTAGATTTTCAGGTTCTGCAGATTTATTACAAACTTACGATATTGACCGGTTTTATTATCAGCGTCAAGGGATACTTGTTGGGTCTACACACTTATTTGGTATTGGACCAGGACAATTTGAATATATTTTTGGCTATGCTACTCATAATTTATTTGTTCGTATTATTGCTGAAAATGGCTGGATAGCGCTGTTAGCCTTTATAGCAGTCTTATTATATATTTTAATTTTGCTCGTTTATTATCGAAAAAAAGAAGTATGGAATATACCAGTTTATTTATTCCTATCAGTATTTATCGGCATGATTATCAACAGTTTCTTTTTAGACACACTCCATTGGAGATACCTCTGGTTCTACCTAGGATTATGTACCATACTTTTAAACCAAGTAGTCAAAAAACAGAAAAAGGAGAAAAGTGACAGATAATAAAGGTTTTACCTGTCACTTTTCTCCTTTTTATTTTGCATCTTAAAATTACTATTTTGAATTCACCATATCAAAGATTTTCATATCTTTAATCCAAATCTCTGTTTTCTGCCCCCTGTCATCCATCCCCCGTACCACAAAGAACATTCCTAAGTTCGGATGTTTTTCGTTAACTCGGTGGCTGATGTTAAAAATTTTGACTACTTTGGTATTTTTGAGGACAAACTGTTGAACATCCTTTTCAAGCTGTTTCGTATCGGTGGGAGCCTTTTTATCCGCAACTGCCGCACTAGACGCCGTGACCACCTTTTTGTCTGCCTCTTTTGCCGCAGTAGTTTGCGCCGACTTTTTCTCATCTTTGCTGGCGGCCTTTTCTTTTCCATTACAGCCGCTTAATCCTGCTAGAACGATTGATAGGAATAGGGCATAGATTATTTTTCGATATGCTTTCAACCAAAAATCCTCCTTATAAACAAGAAAAGGAATCGTTCCTTTTCTTGTTTTTTTCAACCCTGCTAACCACTAATGAATTTCAATAATCAATGGTGCTGGGCTGGTTGTGCCGTTTTCTACGTTAATCACTTCATTTACATTCATGGAATCGCCATTTGAGAACATAATATTTTCAAGCGTATAGGTACCATCTGGCAAGCGGTAGGAGAAGAGACCATTCTCATCTGTCATCGCGTAAAAATAGGTAAACTGTCCGTTCAACTCCCGGATGAACCGCAAGTTCGCATGGGCAACTGGAGCAGTGCCATCAACAATTTTTGCCTTCAGTGTAACCGGCGGCAGCGTAATCGGTAACTTGTTGGCCGGTGCACCCTTAATTTGCAGTTTTCCGTCTACAATTGTAAAGGCCACCTGCAATGGATAATTGACATAGTCGTTCGTCTCACTAAAATATTTAGCTTCATGGACCAGGTACTCCCCATCTGGCAAACGGAATTGGAAACTGCCGTTACTTGTCGTAACCGTACTAAAGTAGTTCCCGTCTGCATCAAACACGGTTAGATTATGGTCTGCCAAATCATTTTGACCGTCTGATAGTGTGCCCGCTACATTGACACTAGGCAAATGTAGTTCTAAGCTGCTTGTTTCCACACCGTTAATGGACAATTTACCGCCCATAATATCGAAGGATTGATTTAACACAATCCGTTCATTATCGACCAGGAATGCTTCTTCTACCGTGTAGGAACCATCCGGCAAGCGCGCTTGGAAAACGCCCTGTTCATTTGTGTAAGCATAAATAGAACCATCGTCATTATTTTTGATGACAAAAAGTTCGGCCGATTGAACTTGCTTATCGCCATCCCACAAGGTCCCATTTAACGTAATCGCTGGAAGAGAAATCGTTAATTTGGCAGCAGGTTCTCCACCCACCAGCAAGCGGGAAGCTTCAATTGAAAACTCTTTGTCTAACAAGGTAACGATTCCGTTATCTTCTTCTACCTCGACCACTTTATATGCGCCGTCTGGCAAATCGGTACTAAATTCCCCATTTGTGAATTCAGTATCATACCAGCCCGCATTCCCCGATGAAGTATAGCGCTCAATCGTGATCGTCCCATTGCTGATGACACCATTCTCGTCTTGAACCACCCCTTGTAAAATCGGTGCCTCGTTGCTAATATCAATTACATATGGGCTCGGTGCCGTCGTCCCATTCTTAACCTCCACATTCACATTAATGTCGAACACATCGTTTGTCGTAAAGAGACGGGTGAGGGTATAGGTCCCGTCTGGAACCATCAGACTGAATGCACCATCTGCATCTAAAACAGCTGAATATTCGAAGGTCACTCCATTTACTTTTTGTTTTATAAACACATCACCCGCTAGCGGTGTGCTGTGATTCACCACTTTCACTTTTAACGATTCTCCTGGAAGTGTCAACGTTAACTCATCAACCTGTGTACCACTTCGGATGACTTTTCCTTTTACAACGGAGAAAAATTCATCTGCATATTGATTGGATGGAAGATTTCCTCCCCAAACTTGGTGAATATAGTAGTCACCATCTGGGACGTTCGTTGAAAATTTCCCTTTACTATCTGAAATCACCCAATAATAACTGGAAGAACCCACTTTTTCAATGAAAAATTCAGCATCGCTTGCAGCACCGGCTGCATCTTTAACCGAACCGGTCACATTCCCTTGTGCAGTATCAATCACAAATGGATTCGGATTAGTCGTCCCATTCGCCACCACAATCGTCCGATTCACTTCATACCAGGTATCATTTCCATTTGCTGTGGTAATGGTATAGTTGCCGTCTGGAACGCGGAGTGAAAATAGTCCTTGTGAATTAGTGGATCCACTATATTCGTAGGTAGTTCCATTGACTTCACGTTGGAAGTAGAACTCGCCAGCAATCGGCACCCCATTATTTAGGAGTTTTCCATTTAATGTTTTCGCCGGGACGGCAATGTCAAACTGGTTCACTTCTTTATTATTAACATAGACCTTACCAGCAACGACCTTAAAGGCAAGATCGACGATTCCATACAGATTGGAACCAGAGTTGATATCAGAAATAACGTATTCTCCATCTGGAACATTCACAGAATAGATTCCGTCTGCCCCAACTTCAACCAAGTACTGCCAGTTATAGTCCTTCGCCACAATATAGAAATTTGCGTTTGGAACAACACCAGCTTCATTACGAACAACACCGGAAACATTCTCTTTTGCTTCCACATTGATGATGAGCGGGCTTGGATTGGTTGTTCCATTTTCAACTGTGACTGTCTGGTTGATGTAATGGAAAAAACCATCTTCACCATAATAGCCTTGGACGGTATAGGTTCCGTCCGCTAAGCGATAGGTGATTTTTCCTGTATCATCTCGATAGCCCCAATAACCATAATGATGCCCATCATGCAGAACGTAGACGCCATTTGTCGTGATGGATTTACCATTTGCCTGAATTTCCATGACCAACGATGCAGGCGGAATGGTGACATCCAATGATTTAGCTTCAACATTGTTAATCAGAAGCTTACCCTTTTCTACGGTGAATTTTTTATAAAGATAATAGGTGTCGTCAGCTGTCACGGACACGAGCGTATAGTTTCCATCTTTCAAATCAAGGGTAAATTGTCCATTCGTATCTGCTTCCGCTCCGAAAAATGCACCCGAATCCGTGTTTTCCAAGTAAAGCGCAGCGTTTGCAACTGGGGTTTGACCATCAAAAACGGTTCCCGATATACTTCCAGCCAGGTCTTCCTCTAAGTTGATCAGCAGCTCTGCTGAACCCTTTAAGCCCCCATCAAAGACAGTAAATTCAACTAGATGTGGATACCATTTCGCCTCAGTACCAATCCAAATCCCTTCGATTAAATAGTCACCGTCTGGCAGGGTAAAAGTTAAAGCCCCCATATCATCTGTCTTTACATCAAACCATTTTTCATTTGCACCAGTAGTATGAGCACTTACCCAAACATTAGGAACCGGAACTTTCCCCTTTACTACATGACCTTTGACACTTTTTTCTTGTTGAGCAATATCAATCGCTAATGATTGTGAGCCAGATAGTTTTCCATCCACCACTGTAAACTTAACTTGTAATAGGTACCATTTAGAATCTGCAGCTGACCAAATTCCGTCTAGCATATAGTCTCCATCAGGCAGTCCCTTAAATGTGAACGTACCATTACCAGCGGTTTGGGTGTCATACCACACTGGTTCTGCTCCTGTCGAATGAACACTAAAAGGAACATTGCCTAGTGGATTCCCGCCCTTAGTCACAGTCCCTTTGATTTCCGTCTGTACTGGCGAAGCAGGCAAATCAATTGCTAGATCCATAGCGTCCGTTACAGAGAACACTTGATCCAGCTGGTGCCACTTCTCTGCTGCTGGAACCCATATTCCTTCAATTTCATATTCGCCTTTAGGCAACTTTAATTCAAAATGACCATCTTGATCAGATGTCGCACTATACCACTCTTCTGATTCTGCACCTTTTGTATGAAGGCTGAAGAGAATATTCGCGAGCGGCTTGCCTGCCTGTGTCAGTTTCCCTGAAACCTTATTTAGTGCAGGCAACTGTACTGTTTTTAAATCAATATTCAAATTTTCTAGACTATCAAGTTTTCCATTCACTACTTTGAATGTTTTATCAAGCTTATACCACTTTTCATCTGCTCCAACCCAGACTCCATCTAGTTTGTAGTCACCATCGCTTAAGGTAAAAGCAAAATGACCATCTGAATTTGTCGTAGTATCATACCATTGCTCGGGCTTTGCCGTCGTATGTATACTAAACGTGACTTTTGGCAGAGGCTGTCCGTCCTTTGTCAGCGTTCCCGTGACATTTGCACCAACTTTTGCCGGAAGCTCGATATTATAGGTTAGATGATCCTCCGGTACGGATATCTTTTTATCAAGAGAATACCACTTCCCCTCATCAGGCAGCCAAATGCCTGTTAGCAAGTACTCTCCGATCGGTACATCGAATCGATATTTCCCATCTTTATCGGTTTTGGCATCATACCACAAATTACTAGCAGTAGACTTAATACTAAATGTAATGTTTGGCAGCGTGGTCCCTGCTTGTGACAGCGTTCCTTCAATCCTGCCTTCTCCGCTTTTCGCAGCTGCTACATTCGTTTCAGTTTTTGCAGGTGCCTTACTTGTCCCTTCTGCAAACACGGGTTGAATAAGTCCACCCGCAACCATTAATATGGTCAATAATGCAGATACTACCTTTCTCCAAATCTTCCATTTTTGAGGCGAAATAAGCAATCCCTCCCACTCTAAGATTCTCTTTTTTCCAAATTGTCCTGTATTAGGTACATCTCCCCCATTTATTCACACGAAACCCAATACTATTGTATTAGTATATAATACCCATAAATTTTTATTAAGCAAACCATGGTGTCGAGAGCCTAAAACTTCTCGACAAATTTCTATTATCTTGGTCATGCAGCCTGCATAAAAAAAGGGAAACGACAACACCTGTTAGGTGTTGTCGTTTCCCTTAATAGACGTGACTATTTTGAGTTGGTCATTTCAAAAATCTTCATATCCTTAATCCAAACTTCACTTTTTTGTCCTCTTACATCAATTCCTCTTACTACATAGAAGGGACCTAAGTCTGGGTGTTTTTCATGGACCCGTCGGCTAATGTTTGAAACTTGAACAATTTTTGTATTTTTTAATACAAAATCATGAATCTCTTTTTCTTGGTTTTCCTGTTTTTTAGGTTCGCTAGTTTCCACCTTTTTTTCTTCTGTTTTCGCTGCAGTCTTTGTCTCGACCGTTTTTGCTTCTACTGTTTGCTTCTCTACTGTTTGCTTCTCAACTTCACTCGCAGTTTTTTCCTTTTCAGCGCAGCCACTTAAACCTACTAACGCTATCGATAGCATTAGCATGAAGATTAACTTACTAGATACCTTCACTATTCTTCCTCCTGCACAAATAAAACAAGAATAAGAAATCGACTCTCTTGTTTCCTTTATTTTACCATCTTACTAGATTATAACGTTGAACCTATCAGCAAGCAATGGGGAACGGTTTTTATTTCAGAATTGTTTGTCTATTATTTAAAAAGTAGAAGCGCCTTGTACAGCGGTGACAAGCATAGGGCAAGAATGAAATGATAGTAAAACTGGCCCCACAATTTGTGGGACCAGTTTTTGCTAAAAGTATGGTATGGTGTCAGGCACCAATTTTAATACTGTTGTTGTTGATGCCATTTCCAGGCATCGGCAATGATTTGTTCTAGTTTCCGTTCTGCCTTCCAGCCAAGTTCGGAATGAATCTTTTGGGAGGAAGCGACTAGCATAGCTGGGTCTCCCGCTCGACGGTCCGCCATTTCGACGTTCGCCATTCTGCCGGTTACTCTTTCACATGTTTCAATGACTTCCTTTACCGAATAGCCATGCCCGTTGCCAAGATTATAAATCTCGGTTGATTTTTTCCCGGATAATAATGCCTCAAGGGCAAGAATATGGGCACTTGCTAAATCCGTAACATGGATATAATCACGAATACATGTACCATCAGCCGTATCATAATCCGTTCCGAAAACAGCTATCTTTTCGCGCTGCCCTAATAATTGTTGAAGGACAATCGGGATTAAATGGGTTTCTGGGTCATGACTTTCCCCAATCACTGCTGATTCATGAGCGCCTGCTGCATTAAAGTAACGTAAGACCACATAGTTTAAACCATAGGATTTGGAGAAATCAGACAGGATTTGTTCAATCATCAGTTTGGAATGTCCATATGGATTAATCGGTCTAGTTGGAGTGGTCTCATCGATCAGCTCCACATCCGGAATTCCATAAGTAGCCGCCGTTGAAGAGAAAATAAAGTTCTTCACATTGTTTTTTATCATGACTTTTAACAAGGTAAGTGTAGCTGCCACATTATTCTGATAATATTTCAAAGGGTCTACCACAGACTCCCCTACCAAGCTAAAGGCAGCAAAGTGCATAACGGCCTTGATTGGATAACTTTTGAAAATCATCCCTAAATCTTCTTCATCGCCAAGATCCCCTTCAACAAATACAGCACGGCTATCCACTGCTTCACGGTGACCGGTCGATAAGTTATCAAGAACAACCACTTCTTCCGTTTCTACTAATTCCTTTACAAGATGGCTACCAATGTAACCTGCTCCGCCAACGACCAGAATCATATTCATTTCCCCTTAGCTAGAAATTCAATTACCTTTTTTATTATAACATTTTGTCGAAAAAACAACATATTTTGCGTATAATCCCGAACACCAAAGGGTGTCAGGCACTATGTGAATTTTTCACATGGTGCCTGACACCCTATTTCCTACTATTATGCTACTTGGCCTAAGCCACTTGGCCGTCTGCTTTTCTACTTTTTCTCTTTTTATCCGCTTTGAGGACTTTCATGGATAAGAATATGCCTGACCCGGTTAAGAAAATCATCGCAAGTGCCACTAAATCTACAAGCCATTTTACATTGGTTGTGCCGATTCTTCCTTCGTGTAGGCCTCTGATGATACTTGTGATTGAACTAGTTCCTCCTTCTCCAGGTCTGCCTGTGAATGGACTGGCTGCATTGGATCCAGTTTGGCCGTTTGCGTTTGCTCCAGTTTGACCTTGGGTTTGGCCGTTAGTTTGGGGTTGAGTTTGATTACCAGATTCTGGCTGACCTTGAGTTTGCCCTTCCGCTTGGCTTGGATCGGTTGTTGATGCTGCACCTGCTCCTTGTTGCATGGACCCTGGATTAAATTGTCCAGGCTGAAAATTACCACGATTGCCTTCCATTTGCGTTTGGCCGATTAACCATGGTTCGTTCATGAGCAATCCAGTCACCGACTCGATTAAGATAAAGATGGAACAAATTAAACCGATCCATAAGTGTGCTTTTCTCGTTTTTTTCATATACATTCTCCTCGTTTTTGTAGATTTGGATAGATCATCTCTTGTAAATCGCCGCATTGGACGGCTTTTTTTACTAGAAAACTAAGTTTATTTGCGAAACTTCGGGATTTGTTTGCGTAACTCCCCGGATTTTATTTTCGAATCGCCCACATTTATTTGCGAAACTACCGGGTTTATTTGCGAAACCAAATTTCGCAATTAAAAGGAAAGCTGAAATCCCTATACGTGAACCCTACTGATAACGGAGCGCTTGAATCGGATTCAATTTAGAAGCTTTGTTGGCTGGGAATACACCGAAGACCACGCCAACGGCAAGCGAAAATAGGAACGATGATAGGATCACGGTTGGTGAGTAGGCGATACTTAAACTCATCAATGATGAAACGATTTTTCCTAACCCTAATCCAAAAAGAATTCCAATTAAGCCGCCCATCGAACTTAATACAACAGCCTCAATTAAAAATTGCAAGAGGACATCACGCCGTTTTGCCCCAATCGCTTTTCTGATCCCGATTTCTTTGGTCCGTTCTGACACCGACACCAGCATGATATTCATGATACCAATCCCGCCGACCAATAAAGAGATACTCGCAATTCCACCCAGCATCATGGTCATCGTGTCAGACACCGAACTCATCGTGTCCATCACATCTTGCTGGTTGGTCACGCCATAGTAGTCACTTTTACCAGGATACATGCTGGCAAGTGACATTTTAACCTCATTCATGACGAAATCCATTTGATCTTCGCTTTTTCCCTGTAAATAAACGGTGCTAATCGTCGTGCTGCCAACTAAACGCTGACCTGTGCTCAATGGGACGATGACGACATTATCCCCGCTCTGCCCGAGTGAACTTCCTTTCGAAGCCAATACCCCAACAACTTTGAACGAGGTGCCTGACACCTGAATATATTGCCCAATCGGATTCACGGTGCCAAAAAACGTGGAGGCAGTTTCTGAGCCCAGAACGACAATTTTTTGACGGTACTCGACATCTAAGTCCGTAATAAAGCGCCCTTGGCTGACCTTTGCATCACGTACGTCTGAGTATGCGGCATTCGTTCCTGTTAAGGTAATCTGTGAAGAAGTTCTGTCTTTTTTTACATATACCCGGCCTGAAACCACCGGCGCAACAGCCTTGACACCATTCAACTTACTTAACTCGTTAATCTTGTCCTCCGTTAATTCAATATCGGTGCTATAGGTATTTACAGTCAAAAGGTTGGTTCCTAGTTGATTGATTTGACTTGTCACGTTTTTCGCTGACCCTTGGGCAATCGATACCAGGACGATCACTGACGAAACCCCAATGATGATACCAAGCATCGTCAGGACAGCCCGAAGTTTATTGCTTTGGATACTCCGAAGGGCCATTTTAATGGATTGCAAGATTCCCAAACAGGACACCCCCATTCTCAAACAGCTGGCCGTCTTGAATACTGACCATTCGTTTGGCTTGTTTTGCGATTTCCAGATCATGAGTGATTAAAATGATCGTATGTCCTAATTCATTCAATTCTTTCATTAAAAGGAGGATCTCCTTGCTTGTTTTACTATCAAGGGCACCGGTTGGTTCATCGGCGAGGAGAATGGACGGCTGGCCGACAAGGGCTCTTGCAATCGCAACCCGTTGCTGCTGACCCCCGGAAAGCTGTGTCGGCAGGTGGCCGGCGCGGTCCTTCAAGCCGACCTTATCCAATCCTTCTAATGCCCGCTCACGCCTTTCACGTGTGGGTACACCGGAATATAGCAAGGGCAATTCGACATTTTCGAGTGCCGAGAGCTTAGTTAATAAATTAAAGTTTTGAAAAATAAAGCCAATTTTCCGATTCCGGATGGTCGCTAAGCTGTTATCATCCATTTTTCCAATATCTTTGCCATCAAGGTGATAAGTCCCTTTATTTGGCCGATCAAGGCAGCCAAGCATGTTCATTAAGGTGGACTTCCCCGAACCGGAAGGACCAATGATCGCTAGAAATTCACCCTTTTGGATTTCTAAGGACACATCATTGAGGGCATGGACCGTTTCACCGCCAAGTTTATAGGTTTTCATCATATTTTTAATTTGAATAATCGGGGTACTCATTAATTTCCACTCCTTCCACTTGTACCAGATGGTGCCTGGCCTCCGCCTGGAGGCATGCCGCCAGTCATGGCTCCTACTCCGCCCATTCCGCCTTGCATCATACCGCCTTGTCGATTCGAAGTGCTGCTGCTGGTTGCGAGTTCTGGTAATTGAATCGTTTCACCCGCCGTTACTCCTTCTGTTAGTTCTACATATTCTTCAGTAGAAATCCCTGTTTTTACTGTCTTTTGCTGGCTTGTGCCTGCCGATGCATTTGAACTGGTGTCAGTTGAAGATGTGGCCACAATCACATATTTCTCATTATTGTTTGTATAAACCCCATCGACTGGAACGTAGAGAGCATTTTCCTTACTTTGGGTTAAAATACTCGCTTCTGTACTCATCCCGACCTTTAAATTTTTCGGCTGATCAATGTGAATGGTGACATCAAAAGTCGATGTTCCGTTCGAAGATGTTCCCTCTGCTCCAATACCTGTTACCTTTCCAGTAAAGGTGCTGTCAGGGTACGCACTTACCGTGATGCTAACCGTCTGTTTCTTTTTAATTTTGGTAATGTCTAACTCATCAACTTGTACAACTGTTTGTAAATCCTTGTAATCAGTAAGATGAGCGACCACCTGGCCATTGGTTACCCGTTCTCCTTCTAAAACAGAAAGAGTTGTAATCGTCCCATCTGCAGGGGCTGTAATCGGATCACTATCATCAGTGAAGGTAATTAATTCATCCCCCTCGCTTACTTTGTCACCAGCAGAAACCAACACTTCATCAATTTCGTCATTATCATCTGTTGCTTTTATATCTTCACTCGTTACCGGTTCAACCGTACCTGAACCACTAATCTTCACTTCGAGCTTACCTTGTTGCACAACGGCGGTTCGTGTTTGAGCCGCTGTCTCCGTGCTCACCGTCTTTGATTTATAATACTGAAACCCGACAAACCCAATAACCACAACACTTATTAGAATCCAAATCCACTTCTTCACCTATCCCTACTCCTTCGCTCCCCGCTTCCATTACGTCCTCATCCAACAGGGAAGTGTATTTATTTGATGTGCCTATTATCTTGTCCGTACCTTAAATTATCCTTAAGAAAATTAAAAAAGGTGTCAGGCACCATGTGAACTTTTCACATGGTGCCTGACACCCAACTTGTTTGTTAATTTTTAATTCACTTTAATGGTAACAGTAGTGCTTTTATTACCTGCCTTATCGAGAACAAATATCGTTAAGGTTGTATGTTTTTTCTGCGTTTTAATTTTTACTTTGTAATTTCCCTTTGCATCTACAACGGCTTTGCTTACATATTTTTTTCCATTATAAACATAGACAGTCGAGCCGATTTCTGCTTTTCCTGTAACAATAGTAGATTTATAGGTTACTTTATTTACAGAAGGTTTTGCGGGCGCTGTCTTATCGACAACTTTAACACTCTTTGCTGTGCTTACATTCCCAGCTTCATCTGTCACTGTAACCTTAATTTCTGTTGCGGCACGTTGCTTAGCAATTACAAATTTATAATTACCATTTTTATCAACAGTGGTACTCTTTAGATATTTTCCATTTACATAAAGCTTAGCTGTCGCATTCGCTTCTGCTTTTCCAGTAACTGATGTGGATTGATCCGTTACTTGGTTAATGGTTGGAGCTGCAGGAGCTGTGAAATCTGGCATATTTGTAAATGATGGAAGTCCAGCGATATATCCAACACCACCAGTTTTATTAATGCCAATTTCTTTTTCCATTGCGCTCTTTAACTCTTCTTTATTAACGGCAGTAATAGCTTTAGCGTCTAATTCATCGCCAGGATGTTGGAAGTTACTCATAATATAAGAGAAACCATTACGATCATCAGCCGCGAACAATCCAGTCGATTCCGCTCCAGCTGGGTTCGATAAAATACGTGTTAACTCTTTCGTATCGACATTATAAGCCCATACATAATTATTCGTATGCTTACTGCTATCTTCGCCAATAAATAAGGTTTTCATTTCTTCAGAGTAGCTTAAGTTGTCAGGACTAGCTACTTTATCTACATTCGCTGTATTACCGTAAGCATCAGCCGTTGCAAGGTCTTCACCTGCAAGTAAACCTGACATCGTTGTAGCTACATATTTACTCAGAATGCCGCGGCCGCTGTTATCTTTTTGAGCGCTCTTTAAATCTAATTGATAAGTTACACCAGACTTAATTTTTGGCAATTGAATATCATCGGCAGGTGCAGTTCCTGTGCTGTCTTTTTCCATACTGCCGCTTTGGTCGGAAATAGCGATATACACCTTATTATCTTTGGCGTTATATGTGACACCTTCCATTTTGTTGAATTCAGTAGTAGCACCAAGGTACGCTGCATATCGGCGTGATTCAAGAAATGCTGCCGCTTTTTCCATACCAGGCTTAAGTTTTACATATTCAGTTTTTCCGTAAGAATATTGTTTAATCGCTTTAAAACCTGGTTGCGCTGTATCAGACGTATCAAAGATATCACTGAATTTAATATCGTTGTCAATGATCGCTTGAATTTCCTTATCATTGGCATGTCCTAGCTTAACCCATTC
The DNA here is from genome assembly GCF_019219025.1 of Bacillus sp. sid0103. The sequence goes on from NZ_JAHUWN010000002.1 coordinate 66,433, forward strand.
TAAATCACCTGAACCGCCATTTTCAGTCCCAGTTTGGACGAATTTAGCAGCGTATAATGTACCAGCAGATAAATCCTTCGCTTTATCAGCTACATACATGAACATACCTGTATTTCCGCCGTCATCACCAAAGTAGGCTGTACGATTGTCAGGCATCATTTTCATTAATTCATGAGAGAAGCGGCCCAGACTATAATGTTTTTCTACTTTTACTTTACCGTTTTTCTTTACCTGGATTTCTGGAACGTATCCATAGAAATATGGATTTGCTTTTAATTTATCACCAAAGTAAAGCTGTGAAAAGCTTTCAACGGAAGTTCTTGCCGATGACTTCTCATCAAATTCATAGTTACGTGCGTCCGGCTCATACTCTTCCGATCCTAAATGTGTATTCCATGGCGAAAGTGATCCATTACAAGGAATCCAAAGGCCATTCACATCTGAAAAATCAATCTTCTTAACCGCTTCAGCTTTCAATTCACCAGTCTTCTTATCTTGGTCTAAAGTGGTTAATGACATGGAAGCAGGAACGATTCCATAGGCAGAATTACCAGCCGCATCTAATGTCTGATATTCATAATGTGTAACCATGTAAAGTTTTCCGTTAATTGGGTTTAGTAAGCTGTTTGAATCCGGTGCATCCGAAACGAATGGCTGTGGTGATCCTGGAACACTATTGTCCATAATTGGATCGCCATAATAATCAATCGGTGTTCCTGCTGGAATTAATTCACCGTTGTTCATAGCGATTTTATCTTCTGATTTAAAAAGTCGTTTGTATGATAGCGGGAACGTTTTAACTTTTCCATTGCTGTATTTAACATCAACAGTTGCGCTTGTATACGTTTCTACCATTTTATCGATAGTAGTTGGGGCAGGCATTCCATTAAATTTAACAGAGTCAATCTTGATTTGGCTATTACCCGCAGCAAACGCCGGTGTGACCGCAGGAATGGTTAACGCAAGTGTTAGAGCGACAGCAGCACCTTTTTTTACCATACTATTCTTATTCATTATGATATCCTCCTTGATATAAGTTTTTCTATCATCTACTAAACACGTGTAATATTAATTATTGAGTTGATTTTTAAGGTTCCTAGAAAAATAAAAGTAGAAAGGAATGGCTAAAATCCTATCTACTTTTATATCAATCTTTTCATTATAAACAGGTCTTAAAGATTTTTTTGAGTGCCTTCTGAGTCACGTTCAACTGTCATTTTTGTAACAGGAAGATATCCTTGTTCGCTTAAAAGGGTGTTTTGGATATCATCTGACATCATGTAGTCAAGGAACGCTTTTGCTAATTCATTAGGTTCCCCTTTAGTATAGGAATGTTGGTATGCCCATACAGGGAATTCACCAGATTGTACATTTTCTGCAGTAGGTTCCACGCCATCGATAGCAAGTGGTGTTACAGATTCGTCAGTGAAATATGAGAATGCAAGGTAACCAATGGCACCGTCAGTTTCGTTGATAATCTTTTTAACAGTGTTTGAAGAATCTTCGGTAATTCCTTCCGCAGGAGTAGCACCATCAAGCGCAAATTTATTGAATATTGCACGAGTTCCTGAAGAGTCAGGACGGTTTACAAGAACGATCTTTTGGTCTTTTCCGCCAAGTTCTTTCCAGTTTGTGATTTTTCCAGTGAAAACTTTAATTAAATCTTCTTTTTTAATATCTTTTATTCCAACTTTAGGGTTAACTGCAGCAGTCATACCTACTACAGCTACTTTATGGTCAACAAGCTGATCAGCTGGGATGCCTTCTTTTTCTTCTGCAAATACGTCGGAGTTACCAATTTGAACGGATCCTTCAGCAACTTGTGATAAACCTGTACCAGATCCACCAGCATTTACTTGAATATCAACTTTTGGATTTTCAGCCATAAACTCTTCAGCAGCCGCTGCCACTAAAGGCTGCATCGCAGAGGAACCAGAAACTGTGATTGATCCAGAAAGTTCTTTCTTTTCTTCAGTTTGCGCCGTTTCTTTCTTCGTAGTTCCTTCTGTCTTTTCTGTAGAAGTTGCGCTGCCACAAGCAGCCATGATAATCATTAACGCTGCTAACACTGTAAGCAGACTTAATTTTTTCAAACTTTTCATTTCTTTAAATCCCCCTATGAATGTTTTGTTGTTGTTCACATGCTTAAGATTAATCCATATTTATTAATTGCGTATTAATGGTTTGTAAAGTTTTGTATAGATTTGATGTATTTTGTAAATTCGAAGCGGATTGTCTTTATTTCTTAAAATCTACCTTTCTCCATAAAAAAAATATCACCAGCCATCTTTGGCAGGTGATATTTGCTTTACAGTAATTATGCTGACAGCGGTTGCTGCTTGATCTTTACTTTTCTGACTTTTCCACTGAGCCAATCGTACAGAATCGGTATAACAACGAGGCTAATCAGTGTGGAGCTAATCATACCGCCCACTACTACAACACCAAGCGTTTGTGAAATAATCGTGTTCCCAGTACTTGAGAAAGCTAATGGAAGTAAGGTTAAAATAGTAGTTCCTGCAGTCATTAACACTGGCCGCACCCTTGAAGAGGTTCCTAGCAGGATTGCCTGTTTTGCTTCCATCCCTTCAGAAATGTTGCGTTCAATTTTATCGACAAGCACAATGCCATTGGTGACGACAATGCCAGCGAGCATCAATATTCCAATCAAAGCGGCGAGATTCCACTCCATTCCGAAGAGGGTCATGCTCCATACCGATCCAATTAACGCCAGCGGAATGCAGATGATGACGGAAACGGGTGCATACCAGCCACGAAAAACACTGCTTACTATCATCAGGACTATCAAAAGAGACAGAGATAGAGTAAGGGCCATTTCCATCACCATTTGCTTAACTTGCTGAGAGATCCCGCCAAGGGAATAGTCAACACCGAAAGGCAAATCCAACCCTTTCATCGTTTCATTCACTTGTTTGGTTACTTTTCCGATGTCCCGTGTAATAATGTTTCCCGTCACGGCAGCAAATGGATGACCATCCTGCTCACTGATAACCGTTTGGGTACTGGTTTCCAAAGTCGTTATCTCCGCCAACGAAATCTTTGAGCCGTCCTTAGCCGTAAACATTTCATGGCCAATTTTAGATAAAATTGTTTTTTCAGGATTCGGGTCACCAGGTGCCACTAGGCTTTTCTGATTGTCTAACCGAATGGAAATTGGTGTATTCCATTCACCTGAGGAAACATCCATTCTAATTTCTTTAGGTAAATAACGATCGATCCGATTAAGAACTTCATCGACATTTATACCGGCGCGTTGAATGACTTCCTGATTAAGTGAAAGATAATGTTTCACTGCTGCATCCGCATCATTTGCTGCTCCTTCAACGCTTAAACCAGGGATCATCTGCAGTTTACTTCTTACCATTATGCTGGCTTTCGCAAGACTTTGTTGATCTCCCCCGGTTAAAATGACCTTTAAGCGGGAATCATCTCCAGAGATATTTTGATTGGAAACGGTATAGACGGCAGATGTTGATAATCTGCCAAACTGCCGGCGCATTTTCTTTACGAATGAATCGATGTCACTTTTATCTTTGATCCCAACTGAAATATTGGCGATATTTTGCTTTTGCATCCAACCGCCGCCTTCATCAAAAACATCATCAAACATCGGTGTAAATGTCGAACCTAGAGTGGAAGTATAGGTTTCTACCTCAGGATCATTTTTTAAGATGGTTTCGATATTTTTCACCTCCGCATCCACATCGGAAAGCTGCACTCCTTCAGGAAGCTCGACCTGAATGGCTACATCCTTTGAATTTCCCCTAGGAAAAAAATTAACTGGCAGAAACACGGCTTCTGCAATGGTGATGGATAAAAGCACCAAAACAAGTCCTACAACCCATTTTTTCTTCAGAAATGCCCAATGAAGAATGTTTTGCGCCCTTGTCTCCATTTCCACTGACTTATTCATAGGCCATTTTTTCCATAATAAGTGGGCTAAGGCTGGTACGACAATAATGGATACCGCAAGAGATGTTACAAGGGCGATGACAACCGACCAGGCAAATCCAGAAAAAGCCGAACTAATCATCCCACCGATTATACTAATTGGCAGAAACACTGCTACGGTGGTTGCAGTGGAAGCAACAATGGCTGGAATCATTTCCACCACCCCGCCAGCCAATTCCCGACCTGTTATTTGTCCGTTGTATGTTTCCATTTGTTTTCTGTACATATTGTCGATGACTACAATCGAATCATCCACCACTCGGCCCATCGCTACAATTAATCCAGAAATAGTTAAGATATTTAAACTAACATCCATCGTTTTTAGGATCGCTGTTGCACCAAGAAGGCAAATAGGCAAGGATAAAGCAATTATCAATGTCGAACGGACATTCCTGAAAAATAAAAAGACACAGATAATAGAGAATAAAATCCCCAAAAGCCCCTCTTTGATCAGCCCCTTTAATGCAGCGTTAATGTCCTTCCCTTGGTCTAATAAGATAGAAAGATCGACTGTTCCTGACTTAATTTCTGGTATTTCTTTGATCCTTTCGTTGATCCGATCGGTTACTTCGGTAATGTTTGAAGAAGGCGTCTTTAAGACCTCAAGAAGCACACTCGGCTGCCCTGCTGTTCTAGAAATCGTTTGTAAATCAACCAAACTATTCTTAATGTCTGCCACTTCCTGTAAACGAACTGTTTTCCCGTCTTTAACAGGAATCTTTAAATTTTTTAAATCAGCACTATTGATGTTCCAATCGGTCACACGGATTGGCATGGATACTTGTCCATCAGGTCCGCCTTTTTGTTTGATTGTTCCTTGAGGCCATACTGGATGCATCGAAGCAATAGCACCTTGTACGTCTTTTATGGTCAACCCATATTTTTGGAGGGCATCTTCTTTCAACATCAACAAGTATCCGGAATATCCCGCTCCCGTGACACGGACATCTCTGACTCCAGGAACACGCTTAATCTCATTGGCCACTTTATCTTGAAGAGTTGTGCGTAATTGATTTTCATCAATTTTTTCGGCATGACTCGTCAAACTTACTCGCATGACAGGAAAAGAGTTCGTACTAACCCTTGTTATCAATGGTGTTTTCACACTATCCGGTAAATTAACTTTATCAACAGCCGCCCTAACTTCATTTTCCGCCTTTTCCATATCGGTGTGGCCTGGAAAATAGAGGCTCGCCATTAATCCGCCGTCAAAAGAGTTTGTTTCTAGATAATCAAGCTTATCAACAGATCCAAACGCTTCCTCAACCTTTGAGGTAAGTATTTGTTTGACCTGATTAGATTGATATTTATCGGCTTGAATCGTGACCATTAGGGCAGTATTGTTTATCGGAGGTAAGTAATCCCGTTGCATCTGCACTGCAGACATAGCACCCCAGGCGATAATCAGGATAACACATGTCAGGATCAAAACGGACCGTTTCATCGATCCTTCTATAAATCGAATCATCATTTAGACCATCCTTTTAAAATAGTAATCTCAATATGTCCATTTTTAATAACGGCTCTATTAAAAATAAACATTCACCTTTAACAAGTGCGTTAATAATAAAAGGGTGCCCCATGTGTCGGGTCTCACTGACAGAATACTGTAATGGTGCCTGACACCCTTTTTCGGGGTCACCCTCTTTGCATTATTTAATTAGTCTTTTTTTCGCCTGGATATGGTTTATCTCCTTTTGCTGCTTTCCAGAGAATCTTGTTCAATTTTTCCGAATCGGCATGGTCAACTCCTGAGAAATCTAGTTTTTTAGATTCTTGAGCCATTGGTGCCGTTTCTCCATTTTTCCGGTTAAGTGGATAAGTTGGTTCTTCCACCTTATATGGTGTAAATTTAGGTTTATGGGTAAACGAATTAACCATTGGAACCGCTGAAGCATCAAACTGTGTCATTGGTTTCATACCTAAAATCATTTCCATTGTACGAAGCATCGACGTTGTATCATACATGGTGCTGTCTACTCTGCCTGTTTGAGTATAAGGGCTGATCACAAGAGATGTAGTGCGATGCGCATCAACTGAATCCCACCCATTCTGGGCATCATCCTCAGTAACAAAAATAGCTGTTTCCTTCCAATAAGAAGAGTTACTAACCATATCGACAAGCTGACCAAGCGCATAATCGTTTTGTGCCACCATGGCTTGTGGTGTTAATTCACCCGGTTTTGTTCCAAGCGTATGGTCGTTAGGCAGACGAACGATTTGCAGCTGTGGAAGATTCCCGTTAGCTTCATATTGCTTAAATTCTTCTTTCCATGCCTCAAAGCGGGTAAGATCCGAAATTTTAAGATTATAGGCAGGATAGTCAGGGTCAAAATTGTTACCCATGCTTGCTTCAGCCGCTACATATTTTCCGGTATTTTTATCATAATTGACGAATTCACCGTAGCTTCTGAATGATACACCGGAGCGGCTTGCATTCGTCCATAAGAATCCGGCTTTCGGATAGGCTGCTTCATTGCCCCCTTCAAAATCATAGCCGCGATTTCGACCCGAATAGTTGGCAAGCCAGTTTTTCTCTACATAATCATTGGACTGCGCCGCTGTAGACCAGTTATGCCCTTGAGCACTGATTTCAGCATTCGCATAAAAATTGTCCAATAAAACGAATTGATCGGCCAGCTTATGAATATTCGGTGTAATATCTTTACCAAATATGGTTAAGCTTGGGTCGCCATTTCCTTTTTCCATATCACCAAATACCTGGTCATATGTACGATTTTCCTTGATAACATAAATGACATGCTTAATGGGTGATTCTTGGCCTTCGAAGCGAGGGATCGGGAATTTTTCGCTTGCACTGAATCCTGTTGGTTTATACTCTTGATTATTCTTTTCCACTTGTTTTGTATATTTCTTCAGCTCCTTATTATCCGGAACATCGATAAAGGACATGGTTCCTTTCATCATATTTCCGATGTACTGGCCTTCCCGATTGGAACCAGCACCAAGACCCTTGGCATTCAGAACCATCAATTTGTCATCATGTAAGTAGATACCACTTGGATACCAAGCTGTTGGAATTAACCCTTTTACTTCCCCTTTTTGTAGATCAATGACTGCTACGTCGTTGTTTCCACCGTTTGTAACGTATAAAGTTTTGCCATCCTCGCTTAATGCTAGAGCATTAGGCTGACTTCCAGCAGGTGCATTTTTATATGGGCTTAGCGAAATGGTCTTGATTTCTTTTTGTTGTTTCACATCGATAATCGAAACAGAATCGCTGTCGGAATTGGATACATAGATCATGCCGTTCGCCGCATTTTCAATAATTGCATTCGGGTGCAGCCCAACGGGAATGGTGCTTTTGATCGTCAGCGTTTCCGGATCCACCACACTTATACTGCTTTCACCCCAGTTGCTGACATACAGGGATGTCCCATCATTACTCAATACAGTTGCATAAGGATGTTTCCCAACAGCGATTGTTTTGACTATTTGATTTGTGGCAAGGTCTATTTTTGAAACGGAATGATGTAAATTATTTGCTGCCAAGAGCGACTTTCCATCCTTGGAAACAGAAATTCCAGCAGGATAGAAATTTGTTTTGCTGCTATCTTTAAGCATGATTGGGGATTTTTCAGTTAACATCCCATTTTCAAATCCATAGACACGGATTTTGTTATTGCCTCCGGCTGAAGCATAGACGGTTTTTCCATCGTTGCTAAATGCGACCCCATAATAGAGGGATTCAGGCGCTTTGTATGGAAGAGTCTGTACGACCTCCCGGGTGTTAACGTCAATCACTTGAAGAGATTGTTCACCTTGCCCATCATTGGAAACAATAAGATAACGGTGATCCGGGCTTAGCACACCTCCCATTGGGAAGTCACCGAGCGTCACTTGCTGACCAGCAGGAGTAACAGGCCACCCATGAGGGGTAACAGCCGTTCCATCTGCCTTAGGGCCGACAAACTGAGTATATCCAGCATATGCAGACGTTGAACCAAGAAGCAATGTTGCAAGCGAAAGGGCCGCTATTTTTTTCCGTTTCATAAAAAACATCTCCTTTTCATATGTGTTACACGCTTCATCTTACGCCCGCTATGTAAATTAGAAGTTAAGTAGATTTAAAGAAATATAAAGAAAAACAGGAAAATTTTAGTATTGCTTTTCATATTTAGTAGTTTTATCACAATCCACATATTCCGTAGTGCCCAGAAAAATTTACAAAAAAAAGGTGCCCAAAAGTTTAGGCTACCCTGTTATATACTCTTTTAAATCCAGCAGAAATCTCATTTATTCCATCCGAAATTTCAGCAGTTAGAGCAAATTTACCTTTATATTCTGATTGGCTGCTTATTTTATATTACTGCCCAGATTCATCTGATCCTTGATCAGATCCGTTGTCCTGGGAATCAGTACCGCCATTATCTTGATTCTGCTCTGTATCCGCATCTGTTTTTGCATTGTTACAACCTGAGGCAATTCCTACCAACATGAAAGACGCCATTAACACTAACATCCATTTTTTTAAATCCTTCATTTTTTATTTCCTCCTTGATTGTTTCAAATTTTGGTACAATCCCATGATATAAAAATTTGTGAGAAAAAGAATACGAATCAACCATTCTTAACAATCATTAACTAAGTATTTATAATTTTCACAATAAATTTTCAAAACATTAATATGGATTGGTCCATTTCGTCCTTTCTTTTTTTCATGTATTCCATTTTTCCTATTAGGTTACTAAAATTTGAATCTAAGAAGACAAATAAAAAAGTGGATGAATAGACGCTCATCGCTGTTAATCTATTTCTTTGCTACTACAAAATTGACAATATATTTACAATTCATAAATACGGATTTAATAAACAAAGGATATGATATTAATAGTAATAATCAATTCCAAAGAAGGAGTTGTTAAAATGTTAGAGATGTTTATTAGACTAGTTATTTTAACTACCTATTGCACTCTTCATTGCCCTTAAGTATTAAAAGTATGAATAAATGATAAGGTTCGCACCTTTTGGGTGCTTTTTATTTTGATAAAAAAACAAAATAAAAAAGCCGAAAATAGACAGGTTCTAAAAATGAACATGTTTATTTTCGGCTTTTTTTAGGTAAAAGTAAGTCTCCCGGCTTTAGACCACGTTTTCTTTCCGACTAGCAGGTGAGGCAACGGTAATTCCTGTGGTTTCTTCAAAATTAAACAAACTTGTTGGCAAGTCGGTAAAACGCTCTAATTCATTGTAAGCAGGAATGCCATGGTAGGACATATCCAAGCCTTCTTCTTCTTCCTTTTCTGTTGCACGGAACCCGACTGTCTTTTCACATACCTTTGCCATAAACGTGCCGCCAATCAGCCCCCAAGCGATCACGACAATGGCACCTAAGAGCTGCACTTCTAATAGTGAGACATGACCCGTTGTCAATAAACCTTGCGTTGAATCAAATAATCCCACTGCAATCGTTCCGAAAACCCCGCTGAAACCATGAACGGCCACTGCCCCAACAGGATCATCCACCTTCAGAAAATCAACGAAAAGAGTCGTAAAAATGACGAGCACACCACTTATTGTCCCAATGAGAACCGCGCTCCACTCCGAAACAAAGGCACAGCCCGCTGTGATTGCAACTAATCCTGCCAACACCCCGTTAATCGTCATACTTGGATCGGCTTTACCAAACTTTTTCATCGTCATGAATAGCGCCGCCGCTCCCCCACTTGCTCCTGCTAACATCGTGTTGATGGCAATCGGAGCTAGTGCGGAACTGGAAGCATCTAGTGTACTCCCCGCATTAAACGCAAACCACCCGAACCATAAGATAAAGGCACCGGCAGACGCTAAGGGAATGTTACTTGGCGCAAACACATTGGAGCTTCCATCTGAATTAAATCTTCCTCTTCTTGGCCCCAGCAGTTTTGCCATCGCAAAAGCCGCGAAGCCGCCAACGGCATGAATGGCTGCCGATCCCGCAAAGTCCTTCATTCCTAACTTGGCTAACCATCCCTCACTATTCCATATCCAATGGCCAGAAAGAGGATAAATGAAAATACAAATAAGCGCCGCCGTGACCACGTAGGCTTTAAAGTTCATCCGTTCGGCAACTGCTCCTGAAATAATCGAAACACATGCCACCGCAAATCCCATTTGAAAAAGAACAAAAGCCACACTTGGCAGTTCCATCGAAAGGGTAATTTTTTCGGGGCTCCCAAATAGATTCGTCCCGATGAATCCAAACGCATCTTTTCCAAACATGACCGCAAATCCGATGAGCCAAAACGCTAAAGCACCAATGGTTAAGTCGACAAAAATTTTCATCGTGACATTGACGGCATTTTTTGTTCGTACCAACCCAGCCTCTAGTAAACTAAAACCGCCTTCCATAAACAAGACCATCGCAGCTGCGAGGACGACCCACACCGTATTAATGTATATTAATTCCACAAGTCATCCCTCCTTATTTGCTAAATCTTCGATATCATCATCTATGGTTCCAGTTCGAATATTATAGGCCTCTAGAATAGGGTAAACATAGATTTTACCGTCTCCATCTTCACCCGTTTGGGCCGCATTCACAATCGTTCGAATCGTGGACTCTACCAAATAATCCGATAAGACAATCTCCAGTTTCACTTTAGGATGCAAGGTTACCTGATAATTTTTTCCACGGTAAACTCCCTGTGTATCCTTTTGTTTCCCTCTGCCAACCACTTGAGAAACCGTAAAACCTAATATCCCCATATTTTTCAAACCCTTGATTGTCTCCGTAAGTCGTTCAGGTCGAATAATTGCTTCTATTTTTTTCAAGAGAATCGGCTCCTCATTTCATGTTATATAATCTAACATTATATTGTTAAACTATATAACACACCTGATTTACCGTCAATATATTTTTCTTATAATCTGTAAATTTTCAATAGTCTAAAATTTAGTTATGGTGCCTGACACCACTTAAACAAGAAAAAAGCACCTGCAATCGCAGATGCTTTTTCCCATGTTTTCGTATTAATTCACTGGCCAGATTGAGTCTGCCCATTCTGGGTGGTCGATAAATGGATTGCGATTGCCTTGAATGGATTCGATGACATCATTGCGATGTTTTTCAAAAGCATCCGGTGGATCCATTTTGCTCCATTGGAGGAGAACGGATTTCTTGCCATGGAATGGTGTTGGGTACGTATTGACTTTGTCAGCAAGCTCAAGATTAAGCTCACCGCCATCCCCTTCATAGCGAACATCCATATACATTAGCATTCTGGCAATGTCACCTTTCACACGGTTAGGCGGCTCAAAAGAATCACTGTCGTAATAACAATCAGCGCACTCACCTTGAGACTTGCCGCCAATATCAAAATCCAAATGGCCGCGTGTGCTATTTACAGAGGCGTCAGTTGGACGTAAATGGTGGATATCCGTTCCAGGTCCAACGCTTGTGCCAAAATTACCATGGGATTTCGCCCATACATGCTCACGATTCCAATCATTTACACCTGAACCGAACGTTGTTTTTGCTTGCGAACGGCCTGTGTAAAGAAGGATAACATTATTTGTATTCGCAGGGTCTTCATCGGTTTTCTTTAATGCTTCGGTTACTTGTGCATACGTTAATTTTGTTTGCGTTTTAATAATTGAGTGTAAAGCAAGTTTTAGGTCCGCACCTGTTTTTCCAGCAGCCGTTTGATAATAGGCTTCGACTGTATTAGCTGGCACTGCCGTTACTGTGATAGTAAAGGACCCACTAACGGTTCTTGTTCCATCATTGGCAGTTACAGTCACATTAATGGTCCCTTCTAAAGGAGTTTGCACGGTTAATGTCGCTCCTTGGACCGTGCCTGCAGTAGTTGTGTACGTTAAAGGATCTCCATCTGGGTCGGCAAAATAACTGCTTAAATTTACAGAAACGGGAGTGCCGACTTGAACGGAAACATTCGGCAACGCTTTAGTTACAACGGGCGCTTGATTCACTTTTGGCGGCGCAGCGATGGGTGACGGTAGAACCAAACCGTCCACATTGGTGAATTTAATGGCTGATGTATCTACACCGTCTTTCACTGTCCACTTTTGAACCTGCTCAATGCCTCTAATTTGGCTGATATTCTCATTATCAATAACTACTTCTTTCACCACAAGGCCGCCAAAATCTATCACTGCACCTGGTGCTGTCGGGCTAAGGGTAATCACTGTGTTCTTTAAGCCTTCTCCCTTAAGTTTAGCGTAAGAACTTTTAATGACAATCCCCTCTGTAATGATGGAATCCGCACTAACGGTAATGTCAGCTCCTACATTGTTTACCGTTAACTTCTTCGTTTTAAAGCCGTTTAAGTTGTAAACTTTGGTTGATGCTGGCGGTGTTACTGGTGGTAAAACTTCACCAGCCGCTTTTAACTGCGTTTGGATAATAATTGGATCATGGTCACTTGCACGTCCATGCTCCTCCATGAAACCTGAGTTAATGTGTAAAATATCGACAGAAGTATTTGCAACCATATTGTTGGTCACTAAGACTTGGTCTAATTCCTGAGCATTCCCTTGGTAGGAATAATTGTAACGCTCATCCGCAGGAACTTTATCAACCATGTTCGTTAATTCATTTCCTTTGGCGATTTCTAATGTTTTCGTGAATTCGAAATCATTAAAGTCACCTAATAACACCACGTTGGCGTTTGCATCTTTTGCCTTAACATCTTTAACGAAGTTATTGACAATCGCTGCGATCTTATGACGTTGAACTTCACTGCTTAATACTGGCGGCTGTGTTTTACCGAATAACGGTGTATCGCCACCTTTAGAATTAAAGTGATTTGCCACCACGATGACGTTTTGTCCTTGGAAATCAAATTGAGCAGCAAGTGGTTTACGGCTTGAATTAAACGCAGCGTTAGTTGGATCAATACGGCCTGGGTTTAACGTAAGTTTGCCATTTTCATAGCGCACTGCTTGGGTTGATGTTCCTTTTGGCGCACCTGCAGTTAACGAAACGCGAGTTTTATTGTAAAGGAAGGCAACGCGAATATTTCCACCTGGTGCACCGCCATCTTGATTATTGACTGGTGTGATCTCTGTATAAGCATACGTTGGTCCGCCCAGAGTAACGACCTTATCAATAATTTTTTGGGCACTTTGTGCTCCATCAACTGTACCATTATCAGTTTCGCCATTGTTATCTTGGATTTCGTTTAAGCCGATAATGTCAGGATTTTTCATCTTATTGACAATAGCATCAGCAATTTTTGTTACCTTTGCATCTGGAGTAGTGGTTGAGAAGTTCTCAACGTTGTACGTCCCAATCGTTAATTTATCAGATGCTGGGGTAATTTTTGTTGCCGGACGAACGATTGGTGTTTCTGTTAAGGTTGGAAGACTTGATTCTTGCGTCATCAATTTATAGTTGCTGTAACCGTAGTTCACAACACCCTTAATAGAACCCGTAAAGAAGTCACCCATTTTTGCCCGGTATGATTTATTAGCAGTTGAACCATTTCTAACATCAACCCCAATACGATCTGGGTTTGTGTCAGTAGCTGTAATACGTAGACCTCCCGGATTCACGTTTGTTGGATAGTTTTTAGGAACAACCCAAACTAAGCCGTCTTTTTGAAGGGCAATCACTTTCCCGTCGTCTACCTGTGCATACATCCCTTCAATACTTTCCCAGAAATCAATCGCATCTTCCTCTGGATCAAAGGCAGCAAATTGGTCATTATCAATGATTTCTGTTGGAGCAATTCGGTCAACACCAAGTTTAATTGGCGCTGGCAGTGGGGCTGTACCATTCTTGGTAATTGTTGTCGCTTCAATTTCAGTAATCGTTAAGTCAGTAGTTGTTTTCTCAGCAAATCCTTCGCCATAGAACTCGGTTACTTTCCCTGATACTTTCACTCGGTCACCTATGGCTACACCGTGAGCAGATTTGAAAACAAGAATCCCATCAGACGTGCTATTATCACCGTCACCCACTAGATCTTGGATGAAGAAACGGCTTGTACCATCAATATACGTAACGACACCTTCTACATCCGTTACGGTTTTACCAGCAAATAGTGAGTTGTGCGATTTGCCTTGGATATCATAGATGTGAATGGCGCCATCTTGAATCACATAATCAAAAGTTGCAACCGCACTATTTGTCAAACCCTCTTTAACAGCAACTGCTTTAATCGTGGTTGCTTTAGAAATAACAATTGGTTGTGTAAACACGGGGCTTGCAGTTGTTGGTTCACTTCCGTCGAGCGTGTAGTGAATGGCCGCCCCAGCAGTACCTGTTGCTAAGCTGACCGTTGTCCCTGCCGTTACTAATCCAGCACCTGGAGTAGCGACAACAGCTTGAACAATACTAGAATCTAGTAAAATATCGCCGTCGTTCCGAGGAATTAATTGGTAAACGCCATTAAAGGCACTTAGAACTCCGGTAATCGCTTCATAGGTTGTACCTGTCGCAATCATCGTTGCACTTGGCGGACGAACTTGGAAGCTTGTTCCTTCCGCATCTGTTACTGTGTAGTTTCCACCAGAGAATGCTCCGACTGTTGCATTTTTAACGGTTACTAGTTTCGCTTCTTTGCTTTCCACTAACTGAGCAGCAGTTAACACTTCAGCTGCAGGAACCGCTTCTTTCCCGGTCACAATGATGTTTTCATGGTTGGCTTCGATTTCAAGCAAGGTGGAGAATTCAGTTAATTTACCAGAAACGGTAATTTTATCTCCTGGTTGAATCGTCGTGCTATCTGTTGGTGTATAAGCGACGATTCCAGCTGTTGCATCCTGGAAATAAATCGCTCTGCCTAGTACAGCTGTAACTACACCACTCGTTTGAACGTTAGATTGTAATGCTGCTGCTCTAACTTCAGCAATCGTACTTGCTTGTAAAACCGTATAAGCAAACGTTGACACATCGCTGTTTTCTAAGTCCACTTTGACAGCAATCGCTTTGATAGTCGTGTCGGCACTAATTTTAATCGGTGCTGTGTACTCTGTGCTTGAAACGGTTGGTGTAGAACCGTCGGTTGTGTAGTAAATTTTCGCACTAGCGGTTGCGGTTGCTAAAGATACCAAGGTTCCTTCTGCAACTGCACCTGCAGCAGGTGAAAACGTTACGTTTGCAACCTTCGTTTCTACCGGCGTCGAACCGCCATCCATGGTATGGGCCCCAAGGTTTGTAAACACATTAAGACCTAAGTTATCCCATTCCGTTGCTGGGTCAAAGGGATCGCTTGGATTAGTATCGCCAGCAGTAACGGAACTTTTTCGAACAATGGTTTGGTCCATTGTTTTGACAGTGCTTCCCCAAGCAGTACCTGGGTCAAATCCAACTTGTCCGATGACATCAATAATCGTCCCGTTATGTTTTAAAACAACGGCATCATCACCATTCCAGTTGATCACTGATTTTCCAGTATCCAATAAATTGGTCTTTGCCACGATAGCCGGATCAGCGTCACTTCGTGAAATAACAAATGTTGATCCACTTGTAAGTGTTGCTGATGGATCAGTGGATAAAGCCATTTTAAAAGTAGTTGTTGATGCACCATTACTATAATGTTCGAGTGTATATTCACTTAATTTAACAGGAGCACCTGTCCCATTATAAAGTTCAAGTGCTTTGTTAAAGCCGGTGCCTTCAATATATTCAGAGATAAATAGATCCGTAGCGTTTGTAGCAGCAATGGCCGATTTCATATAGTAATTTGGGAATACCATACTTATAAGCAAAATGGCTATAAGGATAATATTAAGATTCTTTTTGTTCTTTCTAGACAAATACTTGCACCTCCTGGTTCGGTTGGGTGAATATTTGAACCTATTTTTTTAGGTGTAAATCCCTCCAGTTTTTTCTTGCTGGAGGAATTTACGTTTTAATTAATCTTCAAAAATCGTATCGCCTTCTACAGTTACGTTAGAAAGTTCAACACCATTGTTACCCTTTAAGGTAAGGTTTCCTTTAACAGTTGCGTACTCAAGCTTAGCTACACCTGTTACATCTACAACAACATTTCCAAAGTATACCTTTGGAGCCGCTGCCGTACCGCTGAACGAAGCAGCAGGAACAACTTGTGGAGCTACGTTAATAATACGTCCTTCAACTTGAGGATTAACCGTTTTGTTTGGTTGTGCCTCAATGTAGTCTCTGAACATTTCCCAGTCCACAAATCCCGGTTCACTTACACGGCCTTCTGCGTAAGCTTTGGCAAACATGGTGTATCCGTCTCCACCTTTTGCAGTAAAGATGTTCGTAGCAACAAAGTAGTTTTTAGTCAGATCTAAAGCTGTATAGCTTCCATCTTGACTTTTTACTTCAATGGTTTGAACTTTAGATCCAACTGGTTTCGTGCTGTCATAAGTAAACTTCAAGCCTGAAACCTGTAAGAATCCGCCAAATGCTGCCGGTGCATCCTTCACACTATACTCAAGTGCTGTTTTAATTTCATCACCTTTTAAGTCCATGATGCCTAAAGCATTCCCGAATGGAAGGACGGTGAATACATTAGCTAACGTAATGTTTCCAGCAGGTAAAGTTACACGAACTCCGCCACCATTTTGAAGAGCAATCAATGTATTCGGGTTGATTGTTTTTGCTTTTGCAAGCATACCGTCAGCAACGAAGTTACCAAGGTTTGTTTCCCCTACACGTGCAGGTGGATTTCCTCCAACCAATGGAACAGCGGCTGTACCAACTACAGTAGCTTTCTTCGCATCAATGGCTGGTTTATATTTTGTGTTTAAGATGTTCGCAACAGCTGCATCTTCCGTGAAAGTTGCAATATCAAGCAATTTGCCAGTTGTTTCAGGAACGATTACTTTACCTGACGCATCAAATGTAACATCCACTGTGCCAAGATACTTATTGTATTCGTTGGCTGAAACGATAGCAGTTGGCTCATCGCCAGTTGTATCAAAGAAAGGCGCATCAAGTTTCGTATGAGAGTGACCTCCAACAATGACGTCAATTCCTTCAACTGCCGCAGCTAATTGTTGGTCATTATCCCATACAAGTGAATCATCAAAACCAATATGTGTTAACGCAATGATTTTGTTAACGCCTTGTGCTTTTAAGGCATCAACTGATTTTTGTGCTTCTTCGATATAATTTTCGAATGCCACACCTGCTCCAGGACTCGAAATCGTCTCAGTTTCAGCAGTTGTTAATCCAAAAATACCAATTTTTTCACCATTTACAACTTTGATAATACCGTTGTAAATTTCACCGCCCACAGGACTAGCTGTTGTTACATCGTTGTGGAAACGGGATTGTAAATTAGCATCTTTTGCAAAGTTTACGTTTGCACTGACAAACGGGAAGTCCGCTGCTTTTACAAAGTTGGCTAATGTTTCAGTCCCTAGGTCGAACTCATGGTTACCAAAGGTCATCGCATCATAGCCAGCTAGTTCCATAAACTCTAAATCTGCTAAACCTTTATACTCGTTGAAATACAATGTTCCAGAGAACACGTCACCTGCATCAAGTAATAACGCATCAGGCTTCGTTGCTCGTACCGACTTAATCGCGGTCATCTTTTTCGCAACATTATCAAGGTTTGCGTGTGTATCATTTGTGTGCATTAAATTTAGCGTGAATTTCTTGTCAGCTTGTCCAGCCAATACGTCGATATTGAATTCTGTGATGCCCTCGACTGTGAATTCTTTTTGTAGACTATACCAGTGGTTTTCTGTACCAATCCAAATACCTTCTAGTACATAGCTTCCATTAGGTAAGGTTGTGCTGTATTTTCCATTAGCGTCTGTCGTGATGTCGTACCATTTCACTTCACCAGCTGTTGTGTGAACACTGAACACAACGTTTGGTAATGCTTCAGTACCTTTTTTCACCACACCTGTTACATTTGGAGAAATGACACCTGTTCCGTCTTTAAGAACATCAATATTCAACACGAGTGTGCCGGCAACTGTAAAGTCCTTTTTAAGTTCGAACCATTTTTTATCGACACTGTCCCAAACTCCGTCAATGGTGTATGAACCATCAGCAAGTTTGAAGGCAAATTTTCCATCTGCGTCTGTTTTCACATCGACCCATTTCAAATCACCAGCAGCAGTACGAATGCTAAATACGGTATCATTTAATGCTTTTGTTCCTTTAGTCAGTGTTCCTGTTACGTTGAAAACGCCAGAGATATCAAGTTGTAATTCTGTTGCGCCCTCAAGTTTGCCATCTTTAACTGTGAACGTTTTATTCAGTTCATACCATTTTCCAGCTGCCGCGTCCCAAATACCATCAACTTGGTAGCCTCCATCAGGTAATTTGAAGTTGAATTTACCGTTTTTATCTGTTCGGGCATCATACCATTTTCCAGCTGTACTATGTACACTAAATGGAAGTTGCGCCAATACTTGTGAACCATTTTTTACAGTTCCTGATACATTCCATGTACCTTCAACTGGATTTAATGCGTCAAATTCTAATTCGTGTAAGCCATCTACTAAACCATCTTTAATCGTGACGGTTTTGCCTAGGGGATACCATGTTGGTGCAACCCATAGACCTTCGATTTTGTACGTACCATCTGCTAGATTGTGAGTAAAGACTCCATTCTCATTAGATGTGAAATCATGCCATACACCGGTAGTTGTATCACGAAGGCTGAAAGTGATATTAGCCAGCGGCTCATCTCCCAAGACAATCTTCCCTTGACCTGGAACTGCACCTGGATCTGGTTGAGGAGTTGTGGCTTGAGCCTCACCATTGAACTCGATTAAGCCCATTCGGCTTGTACCGCCAGAAGCAATCGGGCTGCCATTTATCGCAGTTTCTGAGGATTTTAGCCATCTAACATTGACTACGTCCTTATCATTTACTTCGCTAGGAAGTGCTAGGTTTGTTAAAACACCACTAGTCCAGTTATTACCTACTGTTACAGCAGCACCTGGAACATCAACCCAGTTCGTATTATCTAAACTATATTGAACCTTGAAATCTCTTGGTCCTGTATTTGATCCAAATTGTTTTGAGGATAGAGTGATATTTTGATAGCCTTTTGTGGAAATTGCTACCTTCCAAAATGCAGGATTAGCCGTCCAAGGAGTAGCGTTTGGAACTTGCACTCCAGTTGTAGGTCCTGCAACATAGGTTGCGGAGATTGTTGTGCCTGTTGCAGACAATGTTTTATCAAGGTTAGCTTCTGTACCCGAAGTTGCTACTAACTTATTCGTTGTACTGCTGAAGTCCCACTTCGCCAACGATACCGTCTCTGTAGCAGCGCTTACACTCGACGGTAATACCATCGCTAACAGCAAAATAGCTGTAAGTGCCAGGCTCATCCACTTCTTCGACCTGTTTACTAAATTAGTCACAGATAAAATCCCTCCAATATTAATGTTTAAATATTATGAGTAGTCTTCTAAGTTGCAAAACTTCCAGACTTTCCCTCACTTTCCATTAGGTATTAATTACTACCACTATTGTATAACGTCTGACTTCACAATTCTACATATTTTGGGAATCTATAAATAATTCTGTTATTTATTTCAAAAAGCTTCTTCAAAAAGAGTACTAAGTTACTAGACCTATTTCACTAGGAACTAACCCCCTATGATTGGCTCGTTTATTAATAGTCAAAAAAGAGAGAATAATACCAACACTTTCATTTGAGTTAGAAGCCATCCTCCTATAAAATCAATAATATGAAATACAAATCAGGAGGCCCCTTATGAAATTAAGCAATGAAGAACTGGAAATATTAAAGCTTATTGAAGAAAACCATAAAATATCCGAGGAAACAATTGCCTTAATGGTGATGAGCAGTGAAGA
Source organism: Bacillus sp. sid0103 (assembly GCF_019219025.1). Next base: position 86,132 of record NZ_JAHUWN010000002.1, read on the forward strand.
ATCGGTTAGAAATACCATAAAAAAACTAGAAGAAGAAAAAGTGATTGTCAGTTATCCGGCACTCATCGATTGGAGCAAAGTTGAAGGACAGGAAAACATCATCGCGATGATTGATGTAAAGGTTACACCAAAGCGTGGCGTGGGATTCGATGAAGTTGCAGAAAGAATTTACCGTTTTCCCGAAGTAACATCGCTATACCTTATGAGTGGTGCCTATGATTTGTCGATCACCATTGAAGGGCAAACCATGAATCAAATCGCTACCTTTGTATCTGAAAAACTTTCCACGATTGACAATGTCATCTCGACCACGACGCATTTCATGCTAAAGAAATACAAACATGATGGGGTAATTTTTGGCAGTGGTGATGATAAAGACCGGAGAATGGTGATTACACCATGAAAAAGGAGTATTCGCACTATCTTTCAGATACCGCTCGAGAATTAAAGCCCTCTGGGATCAGGAAATTTTTTGACCTGGCAGCCGGCATGAAAGACGTTATATCGTTAGGGGTTGGCGAACCAGACTTTATTACACCCTGGAACATTCGCGAGGCAGCCATTTTATCGATGGAACAAGGCGATACCGCCTATACCGCGAACCCAGGACTATTAGAATTACGTCAGGAAATTTCTAATTATCTTGGTACAAGATTTGCTGTTAATTATGATCCAAAAAATCAAATCATCGTCACGGTCGGCGCTAGTCAGGCAATTGATTTAGCCTTCCGTGCCATTTTAAACCAAGGCGATGAAGTACTGATTGTTGAACCTGCGTTCGTTTCTTACGCTCCCTTGGTGGCCATTGCCGGCGGGACACCCGTCGCTATCTCCACCTCACCGGACAATGGGTTTAAATTAACCCCGAAACAATTAGAAGAAGCGATTACGGAAAAAACAAAGGCCATCTTGTTTTGTTCTCCAAACAATCCAACAGGCAGTACCTTAAACCATGAGGAGCTTAGGGAAATTGCTGCAATTGTTGAAAAGTATGATTTAATCGTCGTCTCCGACGAGATATACGCAGAGTTAAGCTACGAAGAAACCTATTCCAGCTTCGCGGCGATTGAAGGTATGTACGAGCGGACAATTTTGATCAATGGATTCTCGAAAGGTTTTGCGATGACCGGCTGGCGCTTAGGGATGCTCGCTGCTCCTAAGGAATTTGTCGAGGTCATGCTGAAAATTTTCCAATACACGACCATGTGTGCACCAACTATGCTCCAATACGGAGCCATCGAAGCACTTAGGAACACCTTTCATGAAGTAGAAGCGATGAAACGAAGTTATCGAATGAGACGAAACTTTGTTGTGCATACATTGAATAAAATCGGCTTAGATTGCCATACACCTGGAGGAGCCTTCTATGTCTTCCCTTCAATCAAGGTAACCGGACTCAGCTCCGAACAATTTGCTGAAGAACTATTAATGAAGGAAAAGGTTGCCGTCGTACCTGGCAATGTGTTTGGGGAAAGCGGTGAAGGATACATTCGCTGCTCGTACGCAGCCTCAATGCCGCAGCTGCAAGAAGCCCTAAAAAGAATCCAGCACTTCCTTGAATCAAAGGGCATCTTTGCTGAAAAACAAAGAGAAGAAGTAAGATAAGACCAATAAACCCCAGTAGAGAAAGAGCCCAATTCTGACAGTGCCAGCTCCAGAAATTGGGCTTTTTCTATGCTTTACTGGTGCCTGACACCAGTTGTTTTGATGGTGACTGACACCCTTCATCTTGATGGTGCCTGACACCCACTTTTTGTGACCGACCTACGGATTATGCTAAAATACTCGGGTGAAATGGAAAAAAAGGGGTGATGTACTTGCGGTCCTTAACAAAGGATTTTTTTAATAGAAAGAGTATGAACGCTACTACCAATCGAGAGTTTATTAATCATAACTATGCAGAATTTTATGAGCGAATTAAGCTCGTTTCTTATATGTTAATTTTCACCTATCCCTGTTTTTTCATCGTTGACTTTATCCTTTTCAATAACCTAAGCAATCCTACGTTCAAATTCATTCTTTCAGCCGTTCACATCACAGGACTTGTTATCTCTCTTATCTTTCTATGCATTTATCATTATTACAAAAATATTTCTAAGGGTTTCGTCGTGACTAGCTATATCCTTTTCTATTTATTAATTGGTGCCGTTTCTTCTATTAATAGTCAGTTATTTACCGGAAATATCTACGCCTATATTATTATTTTATTAGGTGTTTCCGTATTCCTGCCGATCCAACCAAGACATCTGTTGAACCTATATTTTGGGATACATATCTGCTTCTTAACGGGTTTATATCTGATTGAAGAGGAACACTTCCCGTTTTTATCCAAGTTGATTAATTCGACCGGTACTGTTGTCATTTCTTTCTTGATTGCTCTATCATTCTATACATTTCGTAACAATGATTTTTTAAACAAAATGAAACTACGAAGGAATGAGGAAAATTTCAGGCGATTATTCAATCTAAACCCGAATCCACTCATTCTTACCAAGTTGCATACTGATGAAATTTTATTGATGAATAAACACGCAATGGAATACTACCAACTCGAAAATAATGAGGCGGCGCAAATAGATGGAAAGTTCTTGTTTCAAAAACCAGAGGAAAAACTTGATATCCTGAAGCGTCTAATCGAGCAGCAAAGTATTAAAAACTATGTAATGGAGCAGCAAATTACGGCTGATATCATGAAATGGGTGATACTGAGTTTAGAATTGGTAGATTACTTGGATGAACCTTGTATCTTGATCGGGGCCACTGACATCACAGATCTGAAAAAAAATGAGGAAGAGCTTTATAAACATGCTTCGGTTGACATGCTCACTGGGGTGTTAAACCGAAGAAGCGGGATGGAAATCCTTAATCAGCAATTATCCGGCGGTTCGGATGCTCACGAATTCATCATTTGCTATATTGATATTAACGATTTGAAAAAGACAAATGATCGATTCGGTCATTCGACTGGAGATGACCTCATTAAAACGTGCTGCGACACGATCAACCATCATATCATTGATGAAGATATCTTATTCCGCTTAGGAGGGGATGAATTTATCATTGTCTTCTTTCAAAAGAATATGGGTGAAGTGCAGGAGTTGATGAAAACAATTAAGCATGGTTTCGAAGAGATCAATGAAACGGAGCGAAAGCCTTATTCCATCTCCGCAAGTTACGGGTTTTATCACTATAAACCTGGTACTGTCATTTCGCTTGAAAAAATCCTCGAAATGGCAGACCAGGAGATGTATAAGGAAAAGTTAGTTCATAAAAATATACTGCCGAGTGCAACAACCTTCCCTATCGTGAAAAAACATTCATACTATAGCTAAGAAGAACCACATTTGTGCCCATAGCATGCACGGTGTGGTTCTTTTTTCAATGTTGCCTCCGTTTGTTTTAGGGTGTCAGGCACCAGGATAATTGTTACGAAAAATAAACAAAATAAGAAGTACATCTTGAAATATTAGCTAAAAACGAATAATATAGTTTAGTCTTATTAAAATGTTCGTATTTTGGAGGAACAGCTATGTTTAAACTAAAAGAAAATCATACAATACAAAGACGGAACTGCTTGCAGGGATTACAACCTTTTTTACCATGGTCTATATTGTCGTAGTAAATCCAGTCATTCTCGCCGACGCAGGGGTTCCGTTCGGGCAAGTGTTCACAGCGACAATCATTGCCGCAGTCGTCGCAACACTTTGGATGGCACTTTTTGCAAATTATCCAATCGCTATTGCCCCAGGAATGGGACTCAACGCATATTTTGCTTATTCTGTTGTAGGCGGCCATCAGGGGATAACCTACCACACTGCCTTTGCTGCTGTTTTTGTAGCTGGTGTTATCTTTGTCATCTTATCGTTAACTCCGCTTAGGGAAAAATTAATTGACGCCATCCCGGAAAACCTTAAACACGGGATTACCGCAGGAATAGGGCTTTTTATTGCCTTTATCGGTCTGCGTCTTACAAAAATCATTACAGCACACCCCACTAATCTTGTTGGTCTGGGCGACCTTCATTCCGCTTCTGCACTTTTAGCTCTAGTTGGGCTGGTGATTACACTAGTCTTGATGGTGCTCCGAGTCAATGGTGCGATATTTTTCGGAATGGTCATTACAGGTCTAATCGCTTTCTTTACTGGCCAACTTGAATTCAATCAAGGTTTTATGTCGCTGCCTACTCTGCCAGAGGGTCTAATTATTACGAATCCAGTGACAGCACTGACGGATGTGATTCAGCACAGCCTTTATGCTGTTGTCTTTTCTTTCATTTTAGTGACCATTTTTGATACCACCGGTACGATGATTGGGGTTGCGAACCAAGCCGGTTTAATGAAAGGCGGCAAATTGCCGCGGGCTAGAGAGGCATTACTCGCAGATTCAATTGGTACCGCTGTAGGTGCAATGTTTGGGACGAGCCCGACAACAGCCTATATTGAATCGTCGTCAGGGGTCGCAGCTGGAGGTCGGACTGGTTTAACTTCTCTTACGGTTGCAATCCTGTTCATCTTGTCCGCCTTCTTCGGGCCACTCGTCAGCTCTGTTTCCGGAATTTCTGCGATTACCGCACCGGCGTTAATCATTGTTGGCAGTCTAATGATGGGAAGTATTGCGAAAATCCAATGGAACGAGCTGGATGAAGCCTTCCCTGCTTTTTTGACAGTCCTGAGCATGCCGCTAACATCAAGCATCGCAACAGGGATTGCACTGGGTTTCATCAGTTACCCTCTTTTAAAGGTAGTGAAAGGTAAGTGGCGTGAAATTCATCCATTGCTATACGTATTCGCTGTCCTCTTCTTTATCCAACTTGCATTTTTACAGCATTAACAACAAAAAGAGTGTCAGACACCCATGCGGGATGCCTGACACTCTTTTTATGTTACCTACTTTTTAGGCTGATCAAGTGCTTGGTATGCCAACTGATACTTTCCACCATCTGCCACTTCTGAATGGTACAAAGCTTTTAAGGCCGTATTTTTCTCGAGCCCATGTTCAACCTTCAACTCTTTTAAGCGTGTATGCAATTCTTTATTATCCTTAATTAGCTGCTGCATTTGTGATTTCAAATACTTCATAAGATGATTAACTCCTTTCAGAAACCAAATCCGTTCCCCTAGTATAGCATTAATCAACCATCCCGTATTTATTTTCACTGACTATGTCCTTTTTACCGACTTTCTTCTATATAAAAGGTGAAAGGAGGTGGTTGATAATGGCACAAGCATTACTAGAAGGAACGAAACTTCGTTTGGTTTTCGAGGTTGGCCTGGATGAAGATGGCGAACCGATTCTCCGAGCAAAAACGTTTAGCAATGTGAAAAAAGAAGCTACAGTAGAACAGTTGTCTCAAGCAGCACAGGCCATTACTGTTTTGTGCAAGGACATGCTCAACAAAGTGGAACGAAATGACAGCTCGGAAATTATTGCCTAACAATCACGTAAATAATGAATCGATAGGAGGTGAGAAATATGGCAAAGACCTTGGAATTACAGTTTAGTACAGAGCTTGGAAAAACAGCGAGTTTATCGATTGAAAATCCAAAGGAACCAATTGATGAGGCAGTCCTCAAGCAATCGATGGCCGAGATTATTGCATCTACAATATTCACTACGACAAGCGGAAAGTTTGTAACTGCAAAAGGGGCAAGAGTTGTCGACCGAAATGTGATTGAATATGAACTTATTTAATAACGGAGAGGCCGATTCCCCTTAGGGACGGCCTTTTTTTACAAAGGAGGTGACAAAAATGGACCAACTCATTCCAATCATCAGCGAGGTTGGCTTCCCCATCGTCGTGACCCTTTATCTGCTTTACCGTATTGAGTCTAAGCTTGATATGGTCGTCACCTCGATCCAGAATCTTCCTGACCGGATGAAGGAACGAACATAAAAATGGAGGGGGCTCTTTTTTACCCTAAGGCTGCTGTAATTTCTGGGCCGGTTTATTTAGCCCCCTCTTTCTTACCGAAAATCAGTTCTGCTGCAGGTTCGGTAACAAAGAATAGCAACGGTTGGGATACCTGTCATCAATTACTGACAAGCACCAGCACATAGGTTATCCATATTTACATAGCATGTATATATAATCAATTTTAGGAAATGGAGAGGATGAAATGAAGCTTTATTTAGATCCAGGTCATGGCGGACAAGACCCTGGCGCCCAAGGACATGGATTAGTTGAAAAGGATATGACATTAGCGATAGCGCTGAAAATACGGTCCATTTTACAAAATGATTATGAAAACATTGACATAAAAATGAGCAGGAGCAGCGATACAACCAAAAGCTTAGACCAACGAACTAGTGAAGCCAATGCTTGGGGTGCCGACTTTTTCTTAGCCATTCACATCAATTCTGGGCCAAGTTCCGCACTAGGTTATGAGGACTTTATTTACAATGGCTTGTCTAACTCTTCTAAGACCGCTCAATATCAAGATATCATCCATGTCGAAGTCATGAAAATGAATCAACTGAAAGACCGCGGCCAAAAACAGGCTAACTTCCATGTATTACGTGAGTCAAATATACCAGCACTTTTATCGGAAAATGGATTTATCAGTAACGACCATGACTCCGCGCTAATGAAACAATCTTCTTGGATCCAAAAAGTAGCACAAGGTCACGCCAATGGAATTGCCAAAGCCTTTGGCCTCAAGCGTAAACCAAACGACCCACCAAAACCAGATGCCGGGAAACTTTTCAAAGTCATTGCTGGATCATTCAAATCAAAAGAAAATGCGGACGAGCGAGTCGAACAGCTTCAAAAGAAAGGCATCGAGTCATTTATTGATAGCACCAAAATCTCTGGCGAAACATGGTACCGAGTTCAAGCTGGCGCCTTCTCCAGCCGTGAAAACGCCGAAGACCGTTTAGCAGAAGTAAAAAAAGCCGGAATCAAAGACGCCTTTCTCGTTGCAGAATAAACATCCCCCTACAAAAGACCTCCTTTTAACGAACACCAGGAGGTCTTTTGTATGGTTTTTGTCTTTTGTTTGTGGAGATTGAGTCCACTGGATTGGATTTTCCATATGATATAGATAAAAACGTATTTTACATGAAATGGAGGAGTAAGTATGAAGTTATTTATAGATCCAGGTCATGGCGGTGATGATCCCGGTGCACAAGGGAATGGTCTCGATGAAAAAGATATTACCTTAGCCATTGCGCTTAAAATACGAAAAATCATCCTAAATGATTATGAAAATGTCCAAGTTAAGATGAGTCGTACAAGCGATGTCACCAGAAGCTTAGCACAACGCTCAAGTGCCGCTAACGCATGGGACGCTGACTTTTTCTTAGCTATTCACATCAATTCTGCTGACAGTTCCGCCCAAGGATATGAAGATTTTATCTACAATGGGGTATCTAATTCTAGCAAAGCAGCAAAATATCAGGATATCATCCATGCGGAAGTTCTCAAAGTGAATCAGCTGAAAGACCGCGGGCAAAAAAAGGCCAACTTTCATGTCATCAGGGAAACGAAGATGCCTTCTCTTTTAACGGAAAATGGCTTTATCAGTAATAAGCATGATGCCGAACTGATGAAAAGTGCAGCTTGGCAGCAAAAGGTCGCCCAAGGCCATGTCAACGGAATTGCCAAGGCCTTGGGCCTGAAACTTAAAGCAACGAAGGAAACACCTATAACAATGACTGCACCTAAAACATCAACCACACCTAAAGCCACGCAATCCGGCACAAAAACTGTTTACACAGTCTATGTCGGTTCCTATAAATCCAAAGAAAATGCACAAGACAGGGTTACTGAACTGAAGAATAAGAACATTAAATCATCAATTATTACCACAAAAATATCTGGTGCCACCTGGTACCGAGTAAAAGTTGCCACCTATACCACCAACGCCAATGCAGAAAAACGCCTAAAAGAAATCGAAAAAGCAGGCTATGATGATGCATTTATTATTACCGAAAAAACTAGCACAGCGCCACCTAAAACAGAAACCACAAAACCTACATCAACTAGTAAACCTGCAACAAACGCCAGTAAACCAACAACAGCAAAACCCACCACAAGCACGAATTCAAACACAAGTACGAAAGTCAGCACGACTGCAAATCCAAGCACAACTACAAACAACAGTACCAAAGGCAGCACGACTGCGAACCAAGGCACAACTACAAACAGCAGTACCAATCAAATCCCCTTCATAGCGGACCCCGGTAAATTTACGATTTTAGGCCCGACCTTCCTTTCGCCGGAACAAATGAATCAATTTGTGAAAAAGGTCAATCCTAAGGCGCCGGAATTAGGTGCATTTTATCAAACATTTGGAAAATATTACAGAATTCGCGGGGATGTAGCCTTTGCACAAGCCATTCATGAAACAGATTATTTTCGGTTTACTGGAGTCGTTAATCCTGAACAGAACAACTACGCAGGAATTGGAGCAACTGGAGGAGATACTCGCGGTGCAAGCTTTGATAACGCAGAAGAAGGTGTTCTTGCCCAACTTCAGCACTTGTTCGCGTATGCGACAACTAAGCCGCTACCCAATAAATATCCATTAGTTGATCCCCGCTTTCATCTAGTCGACAGGGGATCTGCTCCAACATGGACCGCTTTAAACGGAAAATGGGCTGTTCCAGGTACAACCTATGGGCAATCCATTCTAAGCCTTTATGAAAAAATGATCCACTCAGTATAACGAGCTGGAGACTTCCCCAAACTTCACCCTCATCCCAGATTGTCTTATCCCTCACCAATACGTGGATGGCACCCTGCCATCCACCACTACGAAAAACCTTTTTATCATACAGAAAAGGTCTTTCTTATGCAGTTTGTTGAATTCCTACCGTTTCGGTATAATACCAAAAAAACGAGACAACAATGAAGGGTAAAGGGGAGGAACTCCTATGCGCGGATTTTTTATTATATTATGGGCTCTAGCAATCTTTATTCTTACCTGCACCACAAGTTTTTCGGGATTAATGGAATCGGGCCAAGTTCATTTTCAGTGGGACAGTCATCCCAATTTTTCTGAACTCTTATCACCATTACCGCTTGACCTTAGCCGTGACTTCCTGCTCCAAAAATGCGGTCACGCCTTGGCCTTTCTCTTTCTGACGTTATTACTGCAAACTAAATTCCATTCGAAAACAGTCATTTTAATTCTATCTATTTCATTTGCATCTCTAACTGAAATTCTCCAATTATATTTCAGTCGTGATGGAAGAATTTTCGATATTGGATTCGATTTAGTCGGGATTCTTTTTGCATCGGGTGCACGAAGCCTACTCATTGTGCACCAATCTAAGCAAACGCAGCTTTGATGGATTGGTTGGACTTTTTTGAGCATAGCTGATCCCTTGGTCCCTTTTTTTATAAAAAAAGCGGCCAACACTAATGTGAAGGCCGCTCCCAAACCAGTATTCTATCAAAATGGTACTTTCTTATAATATCTTCTCGTTGTCAGCGGATGATCCCTTTGCTCTTCCAAGTGGCAGCTGACCCTCTCCAGTAACGCCGCAAAGACAATCGGAGAAACCAGACTTCGCAGACCTTCGGAAATGCCCTCTAATGGAAAATCCTTCATATCAAAAACGGTTAATTCCTTAGAGTAATGTTCAGCAAATCGCTCGACTCTCTCTGCAAGCGGACGGGTTCGATCCTCACCTTTTAATAGAATAATACTCGTATCTTCTTCCACTAATTCCAATGTACCATGAAAGAAATCAGAGGCATGAACCGGTCGTGTTTTAATCCACTGCATTTCCTCTAATATACACATTCCATAATAATAGGTTTGCCCCCAATCGATTCCTGTTCCTGAAAGAATATGATACGGTGTCTCTTTATGCTTGCGGGCAAACGCCGCTGCCCTCGCCTCAACTGCTTCCTTCACGTTAATGAGCGCACTTGGCAGACTTTTCATTTCCTCGATAAATTGCTGATAGACTGGAAATTCATTCCGCTTATACATCAAACGGAACGCTAGTAAATAAGACTGGATATAGAACGATTCACAGGAGGTATCATCAGCCGCATAATTGACAAAAGTATAATCGGTTCCATTCGCTAACGGGGTAGAGGCATGCCCCACCAAGCTGATTGTTACCGCTCCTTTTTCCTTACAAAACGCCGCTGCCTCCACTGTTTCTTTGGTTGTACCAGACAAAGAAGGCAAGATCACCAATGAATGTTCACCCAGGTGCTGATGATCCATCAACATCAATTCTGAAGATATTTCTGTATAAACCGGTAAGGTGGAATGTGTTTTTAAAATATATTCAGCCGGGAGCATCAGGATGGCTGCGCCGCCAGTTCCGACAAAGAATACATTTTCCAACCCTTTTTGCATCACCGAATCAATCACCTGATCGAATTCATCCTTAAGAGATAAGGCCCCAGTTTGGATGGTTACATATCTTTCCACATCAAAGTTAAACATGGAGGCCACCTCCTAGTAAGCCATTTTACGGTAATATCTGCGAGTCTCTAACGGATGATTTCTTTCACGCTCAAGGTATACACTGATCCGGCCAGTTAGGGCCCAGTTTAGGCAGATCGCAAAGTGCTTTCTGAATTCCTCACTAATTCCTTCTAGGCGGTAATCCTTTGTATCCAAGATAAACAATTCATTGGTGATATTTTCTGCGAATCGTTCCACACGTTCCACCAATGGACGAGTTTCATCTTCGCCTTTGAATAGAATCACACTTGTATCTTCTTCAACCAGCTCAAGCGTTCCATGGAAAAATTCAGCTGCATGGATAGATTTGGACTTAATCCACTGCATTTCCTCTAAGATACACATAGCGTAGGAATAGGTATTCCCCCACAGGTTCCCGGCCCCAACTAGCATGTGGTAATCGGTATTTTTGTGCCTGATCGCAAATTGCTCAGCTTGTGAGTCGAACTGCTCTAACGCATCGACTATTCCTTGTGGTAAGAGGGCAATTTCTTTCGCAAATTGCTCATATTGCGGGAACTCATCATTGTTATGAATAAAGCGGAACGTAAGCAGCTGCAAATGTAAAAAGAAGGTGTCAAACGAATGCTTCTCATGACCAGTGGAGATGCAATAATCAACAGCCTCAGCCAACGGCGTGCCTTGTTCAGCTACTAGTCCAATCGTTGTCGCACCCTTCTTCTTACAGAACTCAGCAGCAGCTACTGTTTCTTTTGTTGTGCCAGTAACAGAAGCAAAGATACAAACAGAATCATTGGTCAGGTGGCGATTATTCATCACCATGAGCTCAGCGGCAATTTCCGTATGTATCTCCAGTGAGGAATTGGACTTTAAGATATACTCATATGGATACATCATCGCAATCGTTCCGCCGGAACCGATTAAGAAGATATTTTTAAATCCTTTAGCTGAAATTCCATCAACAATCTTCTCAATTTCTTCCCTCTTGGCTAGTGCTTCTTTCCCAACCAATTGTAAAAATAAATCAGCATCAAATTTCAACATCGTACATTACCTCCAAATTTTTATTAGAATTTTTAAGACTATAGTTTTAAAACACCTTTAGTGCCTGACACCGCTTTTTAGTAAGGTACTTTCCACATATATCTTCTCGTGCTTAGTGGATGGTTACGAGCTATTGCTAGTTCTTCTGCATATTGGCGCAGGATGGCTTGAATGACGAGTGGGGCTATGTAGCCTTTGACGCTTTCTGCTACGCCCGTTAGATCAAAGTCCTTTGCATCCAGGACGACGACTCTTGCGCCATATCTTTGGGTGAATTCTAATGAGCGTTCTTCTAATGGACGGGTCTCGTCTAAACCTAACAGCTGAATCACTGGTACGTTTTGATCCAAGACTTCAAACGGCCCGTGGAAATATTCCCCGGCATGCAGAGCGTGGGAATGAATCCACTGCATTTCCATCAGCAGGCAAATCGCAAACCAATAAGCAGTTCCATAATTCGCGCCACTCGCCATCGTGTAAATCACTTTTTCATCTTTATAGCTTTGCGCAAATTCCTTTGCCTGATCTAAATACTTTGCTTTCTCCTGTACTAAAATTTGATCTGAATTCTCTAAGGAGGAAACGACATCGGAAAACTTTTCATTCCCTTCTTTGGCAGCCAAAAGTCCAAAAACAAGTTCCAGCATCACGGCTGGTGACTCATTCACATATTTCGCTTCTTTTCCATCTTCATACACAATGACATATTCAGATGCTTCGGCAAGCGGTGATTCCGGGTCAAAGGTTAACGAGACGGTAATTGCACCTTTTTCCCGCGCAAAGCGGGCAGCCTCCACCGTCTCTGGTGTTTTTCCATAGTGGGAGCACAAAATCACCAGCGATTTCTCATTGAGTTTCCGCGGGTTACGATGCACAAACTCATTGGAACTATACAGGTCCGAATCAATCGTTGCACTTTCCCTGTCTAAAACGTATTTACTTGCATACATGAGGGATGAAGAGCCGCCGCACCCTACGAAATAGACACGATCGATGTCCCTTTCTTTAAAGACATCCAAAGCCTTTTGTACGTCTGCTAACATTTTTTTAACCTCCTTTATTTATTGACTTTGACAGATGAAACTTCATTTTGTGTATATTGGAGCCTTTGATAGGTACCAAAACAAATCAAGGCGAATCCACCAATAAAAATACATCCATACAGCAGCACTATAGGTCCAAATCCATCGTAGAGCAGCCCGCCCAGTAATGGTCCAATCGTCCTCCCAACATTGGCGGCACCGCTTACTAAACCTTGGTACATTCCTCTTCTATCTTTGGGTGCCAGTCGATCCGCAATCGCTGGCACGGCCGGAAAAATAAGGATTTCTCCGATCGTCATAATCACCATTCCCGCAACAAACCCGCCATAGGAATGACTCTGTGACAAGAGGCCGAAGGTAGCCATAAAAAAGAGTACACCCGATAACAGCTGCCACTTCATCGGAGTTTTCATGCGGGCAATCAACCATTGGAGCAACGGCTGACCCAATAAGATCAGTACCCCGTTGATCGTCCACAAAGTACTGTACGCGGACAACGGGAATCCTAATTGGTGCATATAGTTAGAAATACTCGTTTGCCATTGGATGTAGGTAACCCAGCAAAACATAAACCCTAAACAAAGAATAAATAAGGAATGAAAGCTTTGCGAAGGGCGCACCTCTTGTTTCGGCATCAGGACCTGCTCCTTTTTTACCTTCGCAGCTTCAATAACTGGGTCAGGTTCTTCGAGAGCGAACCAAACGATGAAGATAAAGACGAGATAGGTGAATCCATTGACCCAAAAGACGTATTGAAACGAGAATTGCGCCACTATGCCGCCTAAAGCGGTACCTACTGCTACACCGAAATTAAGAACCAGATAGATGAGATTGAAGCTTTTTCTGCCGCCTTCCTTCCAAACAATCCCTGCTAAGGCATAGATGGGAGGGAAAATGGTTCCAATGGCTAATCCAAGCAGGATCATCAGTAGGATATAGACGGGCCATGATAGACCAATTGAAATAATGAAAATATAACAGGCAGATGCTAGGACCGCTAGAAGAAGGGTTCGTTTCCCCCGAATGCGGTCATATAAGTAGCCTCCAAGGAAACTGCCAACAATCTCAGCTCCTGAATGAAGCATTAAAACAAAACCTGCTTCCGACAGCGTTTTTCCCATTCCTTGTGTTATGTAGATGGTGTGCAAGGGCCAAAGAAAAGCCATACCAGTGGAATTGACCAACATTGCGATTAATAAAACTTTTAAGCTCTTGGGATAACTCCTCCAAATCGACATAGGATAAAACTCCTTTATATCACTGAATTAGTCACCCTATTCAAAAACAACCCCTTAGTCCGTTACAACAGAAACGGTGCAAGACTTCGCAGGGATTTTTCAACCGCCTCGTTGGGATCGATCAAATATTGTGAAGAAGTAAACTCCAACGTAAGGGAGCGATTGTAGTTGTAGTCTCCTAAGGTTTTCATATACTTTTCCAATGGCAGGCTGCCGTCCCCCCAAGCTAAATGTCCACCCGGGTTCCCATCGATAAAGTGGATATGGACAAAGTCATCCTGTAATTGCTCAAAATAGCTGGCCAGTTCCTCCCCTTCTACCGCAAGCGGAATGGTATCGACCATTCCTTTGAAATAAGGAGAAGCAATCGCAGTAAGTATTTCTTTTAACTCAGGTAAGGTAGTAATCAGATTAGACTCAATTTTTTGTAATGGCTCAAGTACTAAAACGATTCCTTGTTTCTCCGCATAATCGGTTAGCTGTTCCAAAGAATCTTGGCTCCGGCTCCACGCTTCCTGCCTACTTTCATTGCGGTATCCCCATCCGGCCGTTACCAACACCATCGGAGCCTCTAATTCAAGCGCAGCTTCGATTGATTTTTTAAAATAAGCAACACTTCTTTTACGAATCGCGGACTCCTTTGCCGCCAGATTTATCGGATACATACACTGTTCAGGAGTAAAGCAAACGACCTCCAATTCACGCCGGTCGATCTCTTTCTTAATAGCACGGATTTCTGTTAAGGATAGATCCTCCACATACAGGTATGGCGCAGCACCCCATAGTTCAATTTTTTCAAACTCAAACTTCACCATCGCATCTAAAAAATAGTCCAGCGGATAATGCAGGTAATGAAAGTTCATCCCTGTTATTTGCGACCGTTTGATTTTGCCCATCCAATCCCTCCTTCTGCGTGAAGATTTATAAAAGACATCCCAGCTAGTATTTGCTAAAGAGTCATATGGTATATACCATTCAGGCTAATCATACGAAACTAGAGTGATGGAGATGGAAGAGGAAAGCGGATCAACCCTTTCCTTTTCCATTCTCCTATCTCTTTTATAAGTTTGATTACCCTTTTACACTACCTGCAGATAGACCACGAACAAATTGCTTTTGGTAAACAATATACGCGATAATCATTGGAAGCGCCGAAATGGCTAACCCAGCCAATTGGATTCCGAAATTGGTATTCAACTGGCTTCGCAAATTCATTAGACCAACCGGAATCGTCCTTAACGCAGAATCTTCCACAAATACTAACGCAAACATAAATTCATTCCACACGTTCATACCTGTTAATAACGCACACGAGGCAATGATCGGTTTCCCCATCGGAACAATTATATGCCGATACACTTTCCAACTATTACATCCATCAATTATCGCTGATTCCTCAAGCTCTCTCGGAATCGACAGAAAATAGGAGCGCATTAAAAAAATCGAAAACGGCAGTTGAAAAGCAACATATGGGAGAATTAACGCCCAATAAGTATTGTAAAGGCCAATCGCCTGCAGTAATTTGTAAAGTGGAATTAAGCTGACCTGCGGAGCTAGCATCAACCCGCTAAGGATAATAACCAGCAAAATATTTTGTCCTTTAAACTGGAAGCGGCTCAATCCATAAGCAGCCATCGAACCTAGCAGTAAAACAGTTACAACCGATACCAACGTGATGAACACACTATTTAGGAAAAATTGACCAATCCCGGCATCCCAAGCGGCTCGGTAATTTTCCCACAGCCATTCCACCGGCAATGACCAGGTATTTAAGAAAAAGTCAGCATTGGATTTTAATCCGCTCAAGCCGAGCCAAATGATCGGATAAATGATCACCAAAGCAAAGAGACTAAACCAGACAAGAACTACCGTTTGAAAAATTCTATTTTTCACCTTCAAGGACAGCTTAGAACTACCTGTCCTGATTTCTTTTATATTCGTCTCAACTACCGTGTTATTATTCGCCATTGCCCTACGCCTCCTGTCCTGATTTGCCTATTTTCAGCTGAATTAAGGAAAGAGTAAGGGTGACGACAAAAATAATGGTTCCAATGGTGGAAGCATAGCCCATTTCATCATTTCGGAAGGCGGACCGATAAAGCATCGTTCCTAACACTTCAGTTGAACGGCCTGGTCCTCCATTGGTCATTACATACACCTCATCGAATACTTTGAATGCACCGATTACCGTGATCACCGTACCGACCAAAATCATTTCCTTCATTTGCGGCAAGGTGATGAAAAAGAACGTTTTTATCTTAGAAGCGCCATCAATCATCGATGCTTCATAATATTCAAAAGGGATTTTTTGCATCGCAAGCAAGAATAACATCACCATATAACCGGTGTACTGCCATTGTGAAACAGCCACAACAGCATAAATCGCCGTCTTACTGTCACCCAGCCAAGATAGTGCCCATTCCGATTGTCCGAGTGCTTTTAATACCCCGTTCACTAAACCCACTTCCGGGTTATAAAGGAGCTGCCATAACAAGCCGACTACAGCAATGGAAATAACGGATGGGATAAAAAAGACGGTCCGGAAAAAGGGCTGAAATCTTCTAATCAATTTATCTTCTAAAACGGCGGCAATAATTAGGCCTAAGCCTACCTGAAAAACCAACGAAATAACAGCGTACAGAGAATTATTTTTTAATGCGGTAAAAAAGACCGGATCCTTAAATAGTCTGCCATAATACTCCAAGCCCACAAAAACTCTTCCAGCGTCAAAAGAATTCCACCGAAACAAACTGTTATAGAGGTTTAATACAATCGGCAAAAATACAAAAAACAGGATGAAAAGGAGCGCTGGCAAAATAAAAAGTATCGCGGTTCGTCTGTTTTTAAATGTTTTTGTCATCCCCAACTTCCTCCTAGGAGGGGGTAAGCAGTGCCCTGCCTACCCTTTCTCGTTTATAAAATGATGCACGCATTAACTTAGATTACTGTCTAGCTCCAGCGCCCTGCGGCTAGTGGACTTCGCTAAACGGGCTCTTCCGCTTTTCTTATTCCACTTCACTCTGAACTTGCTTAGCTACATCTTGTACTTCTTTGATAATTTCTTCCGGCGTTTTGGATCCATCAAGCAATAGCTGGATATTGGATAGATACACATCCGCTACCTTCGCATGAACATCTGTGTCGAGCCATTCAGCCATTCCTTCAGCCTTCTTCATGACATCCACACCTTCGGCTACTTCCTTTAAGGCTGTATCTGGGTTTGTGGCCCCATCAATCGGACTTGGCCAGCCAATTTGTTTCACAAGCTTTAAGGCGTTTTCTTTACTTGTTAAATACTTCAAGAATTTAATCGCTTCTTTTGGATGTTTTGTTTTGGAAGAAACGATAAATCCATCTGGTGCACCGGTGATGAAACTCTGACTGCCCTTACCATCTGTAATGGACGGCATTGGGAAGAAGCCCCAGTTTCCTTTCATATTATTCTCGATCGTTTGGAACTCTTCTAATTCGACATAGAAGATTGCTCCCTTACCGGCTGCAAATAATTGTTGTCCCATATCATGTGAGCTAGAGTTAACATTCTTCATAAAATAACCCTTCTTATTCAAATCAGCTAACATTTGCATGGCCGTAACATAACCAGGGTCTGTAAACTCACCTGATTTCGGATTATAGTCTTTCATTCTCACATCTTGGGCCACCAACTTTTGGTTTAAGCCTGTTAGGTAATGGATTGCAGCCCATGGGCCTTGGTTTCCTAGAATAATCGGCGTTTCTCCACCCTTTTTCAAGGTGTCTAGCACTTTTATAAATTCATCCCAAGTAGTTGGTGCCTGTAGTTGATATTTATCAAAAATCTTCTTGTTGTAAACAAAGAATTTTCCATTGAAACGAAGCGGAATACCGTAATTTTTTTCATCGGATGTGAAAGGCTGAAGGGATGCCGGAATAAAACTGTCCTTCCAAGCTGTATCTTCATTTAAATAAGGAGTTAAATCTAAGGCTGCATCAGCACGGACGAATTTCCTGGCAAATTCACCTGACCACGAAAACATAATATCTGGAACTTCGTTACCGCCAAGAATAACACGGAGTTTGTCTTTAATTGGTTCATCTGCAATCGCTTCCATTTTAATCTTGATATCTGGATTTTCCTTTTCAAAGGCTTGCACTACTTCTTCAAAATAAGGAGCGTATTCTGGCTGCGGCCACTTATGCAAAAACTTTAATACAACTTTCCCCGACTCTTCATTGCTTGAAGAGGAACTAGAGCATCCCGTCAGGACAAGAGCGAACACTATCAGTACTGCTAATAAAACGTTTATTTTCCTTCTCATTTCATTAACCCTCCTTATTTTTTATAAAATCAACTATACAAAAGTGGTATCCATTCACCCCCAAAACCTTCTATAAATGGTTTTATATTTTAATCCCTTTAAGGAAATTAATAGGGAATTCCATGACCAAAGGCACCATCAACTAGACATGTTTTTGACGCAAACTTTGCCCCTTCCTCCATGCTGTTTTTTAAGAGGACCCCTTCCTGAATATCAGGGGTTTCCTTTTTTCCAGAAAGATAATGTAAGATAAATGCTGTAAAAAAGGAATCCCCGGCGCCTAATGTATCAATCGGCTGAACAAAGTGAGGCTCCTGGCGGTAAAAGGATTGGCCGTCATACACAATCGATCCGCGTGAGCCCATCGTGCCCAGCACTAATTTACTCCCGTAGGAATGTACACGTTTTAATAGATTCTCTACTACCTCGTCGGCCAATTGGCCACAACTTAACAGACTTATATCAATATACTTGCAATTCTTTTCAAGTAATAAATCGGAATAATCACTTGAAAAATCATAGGATACCAAAATTCCAAATTCTTTTAATTTATGTAACTCTGAATCCATCTCACTGTAGATACTGCTATGAGCAATATCAAAGCTTTTAATATATTCCAAATCTTCTAGGCTAAGGACAAGCGGATGGTCGATTTGAACACCGCCCCCATTCCCGCCGATGAATACCCGGTCACCATCCACTAAATCAACAGCCGCGAAGCCATTCTCACCTTCATGCTGCCTGCAATGAGAAATATCCACATCCAATCCTTTTAAGGTGGAAATAATATGCTCTCCGGCACGATCATTGCCGAACACACCAAGATAGGCTGCTTCAATTCCCAAATGTTTAGCATAAACACTGAAATTCAACGCATTTCCACCTGGGTACATCGTTTTTTTATAAATATATTTATCCACCACATTATCACCAACACCGATTACCTTCATGAAAAAAACCTCCATCTACCACTTTGGTATATACCATTTGTTCTAAAAAGGAACTGAAATGATTCTTCTCATTTCAGTTTTAATTCGGAATAAAATTTCACAATATCGCTTCTTGTTAACGATGTTGAAAATTCAATTTCCTTTTCTTTTTTATCAAAGGCAACCGACTCTTGGAGAATACACGGGCTCTCCAATCGTATTTTTAACAATTTGCTTTCACCTTCATCCGACACGGTCACCTGCATGTATTCTTTTGCCATGACCAGAACAATCCCGTACTCTCTCTCTAAAATTTCATACAAGGAATCATTGTCGGTAATCATTTTATCTAGCCCTGGGCAAAGTTTTTCAGGGAGAAACGACTCTTCAATCGAGATCGGAGTCTCGTCAACAAGCCGAAGCCTCCTAATGACAATCATCCCTTCCCCCACCGCCAGCTTTAGTTTTTGGGCCAGATTTGCATTAGCTTCCATTTTACGTATAGACAAAATCTGTGTACTTGGGATTAATCCCTTACTTAGCATGTTTTTGGTGAAACTGTTAAACGTAACAAAATCCATTTCAATTTTTTTATTATTAATAAAGGTTCCTGCACCAACACGCCGTTCCACCACACCTTCCCTTTCCAGGATCGACAAGGTATGTCTTGCTGTCATCCGGCTGATTTGAAACTGCTCAGCTAGTTCCCGTTCCGAAGGAAGCTTATCACCATGCTTAAGTTTACCGCTCTTGATCTCCTCGAGAATTTGATTCTTTAATTGTTTGTAAAAAGGAACTGCCTCATCATCACTTATCATTCTACTCATCTCTAATTTCTCCCGTTTATGCAGAAATTCAATCTCTTATATAAAGATTATAGTATTTCTACTCCTTTTGTAAATTCTTGCTTTCAAAGTGGTATATACCATTTAAAATAAAGTGAAAACCATTCTTTCTGGAATTTAGAGAGCCTGAATTTTTAAAAGCGCTTACATTTACTTGTTTTTAGAATAATTTAAATTTTCAGCTATGTCAATAGACTATTAACCAAACAAATATCTACAAAATAAACCATAACGCGGTGTCAGGCACCAATTTATTTTTTTCAACCATGTCCTTTTGGCCGACTTTTTTCTATATAGAAGGTGAAAGGAGGTGAGGGAAAATGGCACAATCACTTTTAGAAGGAACGAAGCTTCGTTTAGTGTTTGAAGGCGGTATGGATGAGGATGGCGAACCAATTCTACGCGCCAAAACATTTAGCAATGTCAAAAAGGATGCAACAACGGATCAGTTATTTCAAGCGGCAACCGCCATTTCTGTTTTGTGCAATGACATGTTAAACAAAGTAGAACGAAATGATAGTTCTGAAATTATCGCTTAATCGGGTATGAACTGAAGTCTAAAGAAGGAGGTCAATGAACATGGCAAAAACATTAGAATTACAATTTGTTACGGAGCTTGGAAAGACAGCCCGTCTATCCGTCGAAAATCCCAAGGACCCCATTGATGAAGAAGTCGTGAAATTATCGATGTCACAAATTATTGCATCTGACATTTTCACCACAAGCAGCGGCAAGTTTGTGTCTGCAAAAGGTGCGAGAGTCGTCGACCGCAACGTGACGGATTATGAACTAGTGTAAGAACTATTGCAGAAATTCGACTACATTACCATGTTAACACGCTGATGCGGTTCATCTTGGATGAACCGCATTTTTTAGTGGATAGTGCCTCAAAGTTGTTTATTAAGCAAAACCAATAATTTTTTTTGCGCTCTTTGATTATAGAACATTTTTTTTACTCGCAAATTACTTTGTAAATACCTTCTTACATGCCTATTAACATAAAACAAACGGCGATATTTCTCTTGCGCATATATCTTTTTAAACCAATCATGTTTTTTGAGCTGCTCAATATTCTGGTCAATCTTTCTCGTATCCAAACCGGCAGTAGAACTTGTAGCGATCAATCCCAATAGATCTAATAAATAATAGAGCATATGCACTACTCCGTCTCATCTTAAGTGTCATTTTTCGCGTGGGGTTTTCAAATAAGAAAATAAACGGCAAAAATCAGCACTACTCCCACAACGACTGCACCTAGTATTCTCCTGCTCCGATTCCCACCCTGTTCCGCTTTTCTCCATTCGCGTTCAGCGACTTCCTCTTTTTGGGTCAATCTTTTTCGTTCGAAAAAAGCAGCTAGTTTATTATCCTCACTTATTCCTGGTTTCTTTTCCGCACTTGTTAGTATCTGTTCTATTTCTGCAACAGTCATAGGTTCTTCCTGTTCAAGTTTTTCCAAGATTGGCTCACTTAATGTAGAAAAACTCTGGATGACTGCAATTAATTGCCGAATATCAGAAACAGCTCCTAAGCGGGGTTTCCCTTCAAGGGCCTTTGCCTCGCCAGTTCCATATAAAAACACTCTACCTTGGTTGGTAATCCAGATGTTCTCAGGAGAGATGGACCCATGAATCATCTTATGATCGTGAAGATGGCGGACAGCAGCAAGAAGCTGTTTGATTTGATCAGGTTCGAGTGGCCCTTTTTCAATTAAGGGTGACCCTTTTTCCCCTTCCAATAGAGAATATAAGTGATCTTCATCGACCTTTGCTACCTGTTCCATCCTCGGTAATTGGCTATAGTCAGTGATCACTACTTGGTACTCTTCTTGAAGCTGGTTCCATTGTGCCTTCTTAAAATCCGTGGATTTATTCGAAAAATCAACTAACCTTAAAATAAACGTCCGACCAGTTTTTGCTTCCCCTACTTCAAAAACACTCAGACCAAAATCATTGGAAAACAACTTCCTTTTTATTTCAAAACCACCAATATTCACTGCTCACACCATGCTTTCTTTTTATGTTAAACGTTCTTCTGTAGGCTCTTTTCGTAAAATTTGGTTGCTTTTAGAGTCAAAAAAGGTTCTTACGAAAAGAGGCCACGAAGCATCTAGATATACGGGGTGATGAAATTATACGAAAAACAACAATCGATGCGAAAATAGCCCTTTGTAAAGATGGAAAGAATCGTATGTAACCGCTTTTACATTCTATCATTTTGCGACCCGTTTATTAATCATCTCTCATTCTTATTATAGTCACGAGAAAAATGGCAATGATAGTAGTGGAGGTGAAAAAACGATGACAAAAGATCCAAATCTTCGTGGGGATATGCTGGCGGACGAATGGAATAGTGAAGAAGTTCAAAATGAAATGATGTTCACGGGAATAACCCACGACGAGTGGCTAGTGAACAGACTAAATGATGAGGATGACTATCCAGAAGAAGAACATGATGATTACGCATGGTAACCCTGACTGAAAAAGCCACGGGAGCGCCGTGGCTTTTTAACATTACTGGCGAATGAGTTTCATTTATTGGCGGATACGCCTCACTTACTGACGGATAGCCTCATTTTACAAGCGGATAAGCGCCACTTTCTGGCAGATAAGATCCGTTTACTGCCGAAACCGCAAATCAGAGGTCCCCCCAGACCTGAAAAATATCGAAATCTCAGCAATAGGCATCTTAAAATAGGCATCTAAAAGGAGCTTGGCGGAATAGGTGCTGAAGTTGGCGGAATCCTTCTACAGTTTGGCGGTATAAATCTAATCATCGGCGGAATCCCTCCACAGTTTGGCGGAATTCCTGTCCAAATTGGCGGAATCCACAAATCGAAGGGCCCTCCGGACATAAAATAAGTACTGATTTTAAGTTTGATTAACTAAAAAGGTCACATAAATGGAGCTTGGCGAAATATCCGCCACTTACTAACGGATAACCCCACCTTACTGGCGAACCCCCTCATTTTACTAACGATTAAACCTACTCAACTTCATCTACTCTCTCAATATGTACTAAAAATCCAACCTCTGGACTATACTGTTACAAATCACTTTCAATTGGAGTGGATGTCATGGATGAACAGAAGAATTTTTTCATAGGGATTTTCTGGGCGACCATACTTAGTGTTCCACTGTGGTTGGCGTTGTTCGGATGGGTCAAAATATTTATGAAACTCTTGTAAAAACTTCATACACATCTACTTTACATAAAAATAAGGCCGGGAATCCGGCCTTTTTTCCTTAACGATTATCTACTTTTTCTGGATAAATATCATGATTCATCAAACGGAAATGGGCCATTTCCTCATACTTGGTTCCTGGTTTCCCATAGTTGCACCAAGGGTCAATCGAAATCCCGCCTCGTGGCGTGAATTTCCCCCAAACCTCAATATATCTTGGGTCAAGCAGCTTAATTAAATCATTCATGATGATATTGACACAATCCTCATGGAAATCGCCATGGTTTCTGAAACTAAATAGATATAATTTCAGTGACTTACTCTCAACAATCTTTTTGTCCGGAACATACGAAATATACATCGTCGCAAAATCCGGCTGGCGCGTTAACGGGCATAAACTTGTGAATTCCGGGCAATTAAATTTCACGAAATAATCGCGGTCCGGGTGAAGATTGTCGACTGCCTCCAATACCTCCGGCGCATATTCAAATGAATAGGTAGTCCCTTGATTACCTAATAATGTTAAATCCTTTAAACCTTCTTCGTGGCTTCTGCCAGACATAAAAAAACCTCCTTGCAATGTGTCCCACACTTTTCCAAGAAAGAGTTTCTGCAGCATCTCTACTTATCAAACTAAAGGATTCCATCAAAAAAGCCACGTCCGATATGGACATGGCCTAAAGTCATGTATCCATAGTTTTTTATAGAGGGTATCAGCTATGAACCTCTCCCGCAAGCACGGGTATTCTCTTCCACATATATTATAGAACCCTGAGCCAAACGTCAATTGAAAATTTTTGTAAGTTTTACTCAACCTCATTATCTATACGTATTTCACCACTAATCTTCATTTCGGGTAAAATACTTTTCTGAATACTCATTTAGCAAATGAGTAAAATGAGCGCGTGTGTTTTCCTCCAGATGAAAATGGACGCCATACAGATACAAGCCTTCAGACATTTCATCTTCCCAAATAATGATTCCCGGAATATGGATTTCGTTGCCCCCCTCTGTCGCAAATAAATTACAACGAAAGATCTCTTACCACAAAATGAAAATAGGCAATCTGTGTTAAAAAGTGTCAGCCCATTCCTCTATTTCCTGTTCTGATTTTCTTTTTTTTACTAGTTAAATAGTAAGCAGGTATCAGCCCCCTTTGTGCTATAATAATTTCCGAAGGCTTTAGGGTTACGAACGTTTTATTTTATGGAAAGGACCTGTTACAAGGCATAGGGGGATATGATGAAACAACAAGAAGTGGGTTCCAGATCCATCGTGCTGCCGCTTACCATTTCCATCATTGCCATTTCATTTTCGGCGATTTTTGTCAAATGGTCAGACGCTCCAGCCTCCATTTTGAGTATGTACCGGATGTGGTTTGCCAGTATCTTAATGGTACCGATCGTCTGGAAAAAACGCAGTGAATTTAAACATATTGTTAAAAAGGATTGGTTCTTTTTATTTTTTTCAGGTTTCTTTTTGGCACTGCATTTTGTCCTTTGGTTCGGGTCTTTGAAACTAACGACAGTCGCAAGTTCGACTATTATCCTTGCCTTACAGCCTATTGTCTCACTGCTCGGCGGCTTTCTTCTATTTAAGGAACGAACAACATTGTCCGCCATTATGACAATGGGGATTGCAATCATCGGAGCGATGATGATTGGCTGGGGAGATTTCGGATTAAGTACGGACGCGATTATGGGCGATTTACTTTCATTTTTTAGTGTAATCTCTGTCGTTGGCTACTTATTAATTGGGCAATCAATCGTCAAAAAAGTATCACATTGGCTTTATAGCTTTTGTGTGTTTTTCGCTGCATCTATTGTGCTAACAATTTATAACGTCACGGCAGGAGTTACTCTAAGTGGTTACCCGGCCAAGGAATGGGGCATCTTCTTATTACTCGCCACCGTTCCAACGGTCTCACACGTGATAAATAACTGGCTTTTAAACTACGTCAATGCGACGACGATCTCAATGAGTATTTTAGGTGAACCCGTTGGCGCCACCATCCTTGCAGTAATTCTATTAAACGAGCACCTTGTCGCCTGGCAAATTGCTGGCGGTCTGCTCGTCCTGCTCGGTGTATTCTTCTTTTTGAGCCAGCAGCAAAAGCCGCTGTCACAAGCGGTGAAAGAAGAACCGGTTAATTAAATTTATTCATAGAAAAAGGGGCTAAAATTAGCCCCTTTTTTTCGTTTTATGGATATTGTTTTTCAGTTGATAGTACTACTTCATCAACCAAACAGTCTTACCGTCCAACTTCCCACAGTACCAGTTAGTGCTTCCTACTTTCGCCGTGAGGTTAGCAGTGAATTTCTTGTTTTTGTAAGAAGAAAGTTTCTTATAAACGACGTCTTTTTTACCACCCCATGCTTTGCTATAGGCACTGCCTGTCCCTTTGAGGTACATAGTTTTGGCTTTTTGACTGACGACCGAATAACTAACATCGGATATATCGGAAGATTTGATCCAGCCAACCGGGCTTGCGCCTGTTGAACTTTTACTAATTAAATAATAGGTTTGACCATTTAGCAGCCCTTTTCTCTTAATATAGTAAACCTTATTGGTATAGGTGGATCCTGCCTTAAAGTTCGAACTCGACCCAAGCTTCCTATAAACCTTAACGCTGGTTATTTTGATATTGCCTAACCTGCTCGTCGCACTTTCTAGTGTATTCGATAGGTACCCGCCATGAATCCATACGGTCTTACCAGCCATGCTTCCACGGTACCACGTGTTATTACCGACTTTTTCGGTTAAATTGATCTTAAATTCTTGGTTTTTATTTTTCGAGAGATCTTTAAAAATCAGATCCTTCGTACCGCCCCATGGCTTGCTATATGCGCTGCCTTTGCCTGTGAAATACATTGTTTTGGCATTTTTGTCATACGTCGTATGTGAATAATTTGTGATATCGGAAGAGTTGACCCAGCCGACCACGCCTGTTACACTACTAGGCTGTTTACTGATTAAATAATAGGTTTGATCGTTGATCGTTGCCTGTTTCTTAATGTAGTAGACGGTCCCGGTGTAGGCAGATCCAGCTTGAATCGCACCTGTTGAAGTGCCGACCGTTTTATAGATCATAACAGTGCCATTTTTAAGCTGGCCTAACCTGCTCATCGCCCGCTCCACTTTTGGTACCAATCGGCTTGAATAAATCCATACGGTTTTTCCGTCCAGATTCCCGCGGTACCAAACCATATTTCCAACTGTTTCTGTACCATCTACCTTAAATTCTTGATTTTTATATTTGGACAGTGAAGAGTAGATGACATCTTCCTTCATGCCCCAAGCCTTGCTATATGCGCTCCCAATGCCCGTAAAATACAACGTCTTCGCTGTGGATTTTACACTAGATTCTGGATAGGAAAGCAGATCAGCAGCCTTTGCCCAGCCGATCACTCCGTCCACACTGCTTGGCTTTTCACTAAGCAAGTAATAGGTTTGTCCGCTAATAAAGGCTAAGTTTTTAATATAAAACGTTTGGTTCGTATACGTTTCTCCTGCCGGAACGGCTGTTGCCGTATTAGTATAATCCTTATAAATCATGACCTTGCTGCTTGGGATTTGCCCTAAGCGATTGGTATTTTCCGTTTTATTTGGGAAGGTTTTATATTTCATAGTAACTAACTGGACAAATTGATCCCAGCTATAGCCCCACTGTTTAAAATATGCATGCGGATCCGCATGGGTGGTGCCTCCAAGGTACTTGGTGACTGCAGCATGCGACCATAGTGTTCCTTCACCTGTTTTTTCGGCATTTACTAAAGGTAAATTATATTCATAAAGCACGGATGCAATGTAATTCCCATAGTTATTAATCGAACGTGCAAACTTGTCAAAGCTCTTCTCTCTGACTAGTTCAATATGTACAAATCGTTGGTTTGCATAGGATCCCGCACCCCAGGCCCCATAATTCGGCGTATGGATTTCAATCACCCGCGAACCATCAGCAAATGCATGAACAAAGGCTCTACTATGGTTTCTCGTCATATAGGCAATCTCACTCGAGATCGTCGATCTGCTATTTGCCGTTTCATGGGCAACAATCCCCTCAACCTCACCATAACCATTCCGATACGTAAATTTGGTAAAAATATTTTTGTAATCTTGCTCTACTTTCGCGGGTACTAGTTTCATAGAAATGATATAATCATTAACTTTGGGGTAGGTCGTTCCCGCTGCGCTCATAAGAGAGGGCTGTACCAAAACAAAAACCAATAGTGACAAAACAGAGATGACAACTTTCTTCATTTTTCCTCCTAATATAATAGTTTAAATGTCTGCTAGACTCATAAAAACCATTATACTACGACAAACGAAGGATTCTAAGGAAAATTTAGTTTTACTAAATAATTTTGAAAATTCATAAACTTGTGGTGACAGCCACCATTTCAAAAAAGAGAGAAGCGCATGAAGCGCTTCTCTTTGAGTTTGGTAGTGGAAATCGACCAAGTATGCGGCTTTACTGGCGGATGGCCCCGCTTTACTGCTGGATGGCCCCACTTTACTGGCGGATAACCTAACCTCCCTTTACTGGCGGAAGTTCTACTTTACTCTCGGAAAGCCACTTCCAACTTGCGATGACCCTCCCATTCACGCATTAGTCTCTGTTTATCAAAGCTTCCAAGTTGGGAAGTCAGTTTCTTTTTGTTTTTCATACTCCTTCATTCTAGAGTAGGAGTTTGACAGTTTTGATAGAATGTATCCCTGGGGGCTTGGTATTTCCATTTGCTTGCTTAACTCTTGAATTTTAATGTTAGTAAACATTTTTGAAACTTGAGCTAGATGTTCAATCGTGTCCATTAGTTTAGGGTTATCGTTGTAATTGCTTTTTGCAATAAAGTAAATATAATCAAGTTTGTTCCTTATATCCTTTAATGTCTCGAGATTAAATGGTTCAGTTGACATTACATTCCCCCCTTATCCTTAAGCATATGGAACAAACGGTAATTATGAACAAAATCCCAAAAATAAATTTTAGAGACATAAATTGAAATAGCATATAAAATGCACTGGAAACTTCCCAATCCGTTTTCTACATGTATTTTTTAGGAATACTATGAACTTAAAAAAAGGCAGGAAACTAAATGAAAATTAACAATATCGAACTCTCAGAAAGCAATCTAAGTGATTTAAATAATGTCTATCAACGATTATTATCAGACTTTCCGGCGAATGAATTAAAAGATTACAATCACCTTAAATCGCTCCTAGCGAAAGGGAAATATAAATTACTCTTGGCAACCAATAAAGAAGAAATCGTTGGCTATGCCTTTATTTATGAATTTGAACATATCCCTGTGATTTGGCTTGATTATTTGGCAATCGATAAGCGATTCCAGAATCTTGGGTATGGGAGCCTCATATTTAATAAAATTCTTCAATCAAAACAGGCCGGAATATTTGTCGAAGTGGAAAAACCCGAATGCGATGAGCATGCGAGAGTACAACAAATAAGACGGATAAACTTTTACGAAAGATTGGGCGCCAAGAGATTACATATCCCTTATAAACTCCCCACCAACGATGGCGGGTTTCCAATGTACCTGTATTTTAGACCCACATCTAACCTGCATCGATTGCCAAAGGAACAAATACAAGCTGCAATCGCAGAGGTTTTTGGAAATATTCATTCTGATGTATCTGATCGAAATGCCATTTTAGATGAAATTTCCACGTTCATTGACGATGAATATGTTTGATAAAAAGAAAAGCAGAAGTTTAGCCGTTTGGCTGCTTCTGCTTTTCGATCTGTTGCCATGGCTATAGTGACAAGTTCACAGTTTGTTTGAAATGGTATGGAGAACTTTTGAACAGGACCAATTGCGAACATAAAAAAGGAAATTCGCATATAGTAAGATATTACAATGCAAAGGATGTTCTTCTATGTCAGAATTTCCAGTTCCAGTGAAGATTGATTCCATCAGTGGCGGTGTTGTCCAATTTGGCGCTTCATTGTTTGTTTCTCCTAAAAGCGCCATAAAAACTACACATGGCTCAGGTTCTACCAATACAGGGGTTCATGTCACAACGATCAATGGTCAAAGTACCTCCACTTCCATTAATTCCGATCTATTTGACCAACCCATCGTTCACGATAACTAACCATGGTCAATCGGGAAAAGGTTGGGGAATTCCTCCTGCACGCCCACTCAAAAAAATACATTTCACACAACTTACTAGACACGCAGAGAAAATTCCCCCACCTTCATTTAACCTCCTAAAAAAGGTAAAAAAAACGTCTAATTATCTACATTTTTATAGTTTTTTCAACATATATAGTTACTTCGAGAAAAAAGGGATCACGGAAGAATTATTGAGTTCAACTGTAACCAATGTGGAAACCACTTCGGATGGCTAGAACTAGTTCAATCCATAATATCAATAAAAACCAAGGGATAATCCCTTGGTTTTAACTTTTTGGAGCAGCCCCGTCATTCACCAGTTCATTTTCTTACGTAAATTAGTAATATGTGCAAAATGATGCCGGCCATGCCATGCGTAAATTCCGATATTTCTTCCGACAGAAACTTGACCCGATTCTGGATGGATAAAGGTTCTTTTCATATCCTCAGGTGATAGGCAGCGCAAAAGGTTGACCAAACGGATATGCAGTGCCTCAAGTAATGACAGCGAAGTGTCCACAGACAAGTTGGAATCAGATAACTCAGCCCACTGCCCTTCTTCGTAAGGCTTTATCACAGGGTTATCCTCGGTAAGTGCCAATTTAAAACGAATATAGGCATTCATATGACTATCGGCAAGATGATGTACAACTTGGCGAATCGTCCACCCGCCTGAGCGATAGGGGATATCGAGTTGTTCATCATTCAAATCCTTCACCGCATCCCTTAGTAGACTCGGTAATTCCTCCATCTCCTTGATCCAACCATCAATCTCACCAAAGGTAATCTCACCATCAAATTCAAACCTTCCAATTGGGTATCTCACATCCATTCCCATTCCTCCTCAATGTTCAGTCAACATACAGGTTACTCGAATCATTTCTCAATCTTATTCATATACCTATGCACACTCTATTCTACTTAATTCTCTATGTACTTTTCGAATTAAATGCAAAAGACGATTCAGATTATAGCCCGAATCGTCTTTTGATTGGTAATTATTTATGCACTTACTTGTGCTTTTTCGTGACCAGGTCCTTTTTTGCTAGTCTTTTTGATGAAAGGAATCACCCAGCGGTCTAAACCGTTCGACCTGCATTGTAACCAGCAGTTAGAATGATGAAACCAAGGAAAATGTCTCTTGGGTTGTGAGATACGGTACCTGCTAAGAAGAAACTGAAGTTCATCACTAGACCAAAGAACATCGCTGTTGTTGTTAAGCATCCGAGAATTAACCCTAAGCCGATTAATGTTTCGCCCCAAGGAACGATGACGTTGAAGACATCTACATTTGGCAGTGCAAAGTGTTTTAAGAAGTCTACATACCAGCTAAATACCATGGCCCCATCTGGACCCTTTACCGGGTTGGCGATGGCTCCTTTTAAGAATCCAGAAGCATCGAAGCCACCGGTTAATTTATGAAAACCTGCTGTGAACCAAGAATAGCCAAGGTATAATCGTAAGACAGTTAAGATAGCCGCTGCAATTTTGTTTTCTCTTAAAAACGTATTAAACATGATTTCATTCCGCCCTTCAATATTTATTTGTTCTTTATGATTACACTATATTCCTTTTTTCTATTAAACAACATGGGTATAGTGTCAAGTTCACAGTTTGTTTGAAATGTTTTGACGAACTTTTGGACGACTTCAGGAAGTCCATTTTTATGGGGAACAGTCCCTAAAAATAACTCCCCTTTGACCTATTCCAAAAGTGTGGTGCCTGACACCAACAAAAAAATCCCAGCAGTCAGCAACTGGGATCATTTGTTTCTGCATCAGGTAAAAAAATTCCGCCTAGATACTCGGCATGTTCGAGATATTGGATCACAAAGTCTGTTAATGACATCGCGATACCTGTATCTTCTAACCAATAATCATAGCTATTGGCCAGTGTTTTTTTGATTAGGTCGTTATGCAGCCAATTAGGTGCCAGTTGATGATCAATACTGGCAAGGATTTCAGCAATCTCCTCGGTTGTGGTTATGTTTAACACCTTCTTAGAAAAATGTTCATTTCACCTTTTCTAATCTATATTGTTATTTTCCCCAAAAATGCTAAAACAGTGATCCTATTTTTGACGGTGCAATTGGGGACAAATTTTGTGATTGGTCTTATATTATTGCAACTCTATATATTCTCTAAAGATATCTACAAACATTTATCGTTTATCTACAAATTTGAGAGGATATCTACAATTTTCAAGAGAATATCAACAAAGTTGAGGGGATATCTACAATTTAAAGTGGATATCTACAAAATTAAAGAGGATATCTACAATTTTTCGAAGATATTTACAATTTTAAGTGGATATTTTAATTTTTTCAAAGATATCTACAGATCTTAAGTGGATATTTGCATTATTACAAAGATATCTACAGATTTTAAGTGGATATCTTTGAGGATATCTACAATCCCTCCAATTTCATGGGAAAATCATCCCTCTTGACACATAACCGAATTTGCTATAATATCTCTCAAGTTCAAGACTTTTACCGTACGAAACAAAAGGGGAGTGGATATATGAAGAGCAGAACCACCGTTATGATTAGCATCGTTCTTGCGATGCTGGTTGCGTCGATTGATGCGACGATTATGAATACAACGATGCCGATCATTGCCAAAGAGTTAGGGCGATTTGACTTGTATGCGTGGTCGTTTGCGTCCTATATGATTACCAGTACCATCCTTTCTCCTGTGGCTGGGAGATTATCAGATTTATTCGGCCGAAAAAAAGTATTCGGCTCTGGCATTCTACTATTTTTAATGGGATCGCTTATGTGCGGGATGTCGGCCAATATGATTCAATTAGTCATCTTCCGCGCTGTCCAGGGAATTGGAGCAGGATTTATGATGCCGTTCCCTGCCATTATTGCCGGTGACCTGTTTTCAGTCGAAAAACGAGGAAAAATCCAAGCGTTATTTACGGCGATGTGGGGGCTATCTGCTGTCCTTGCGCCATTACTCGGATCCTTTTTCGTTGAGTTTATGACTTGGCGATGGATTTTCTTTGTGAACTTACCGGTTTGTTTAATCGCATTTGTGACGCTTCTTCCTTACAAAGAAAACTACCAACCCAAAAAAGCGAAGGTCGACTACATTGGCGCAATTCTATTCGCCGTCGGTGTCACGTTCCTTCTATTAGATACCATCGTAAAAGAAAATCGCATTCTTTACTTGTTGATCGGACTTGTCTTTCTCGTTGTGTTTTATTTTTACGAGAAAAAACAAACATCACCAATTGTTCCGCTCTCTATGTTTAAAAATAAGATGATTTCACGGATTAACATCAACGCCTTTATTGGAACAACCGCCTTATTCGGAACCGCTAGTTTCATCCCACTGTTTTTACAGAATATCGCTGGACTTTCATTATTCTTGAGCGGTGTGGCCTTACTCGGCACGGCGGTTGGCTGGATGGCTGCTGCCGTACCTGCGGGTAAATGGATTCTCAAGTACGGATATCGGACCTTGTTAATCATCGGAAATGCGTTACTATTCGGATCAGGGGCATTGTTGACCCAACTCAATCCAAGCCATGGTTTTTGGTTTGTGTTTCTTGTCATGTTCGTGCAAGGACTCGCGTTCGGCTTACTAACCACGGTCGGAATGATCGGCGTTCAGCAGCTCGTCGGTGCCCATGAACGTGGAATCTCAACTTCCTTCTTCATGTTCTGCCGGAATATGGGGACGGCAATCGGCGTCACCGTCATGGGTGCGTTATTAACTAGCGGCTCCGATTTCATGCACGGCATCCATCATCTGTTCCTATTCGGGTTCATTGGCAGTATCTTAGCGTTACTAACCTCCTTCCTTATTCAGAGGGATCCATCCGAGCAAAAAAGCATCAACCCTAGACCGAAAGTAAGCTAGTTGGTCGCTTAACTTATTAAATAACCCAAAAAGGGCTTGGAGTTTTCCTCCAAGCCCTTTTTGCGATTCATTTATATTTTAATGCAATACTCGTGCTGCTGTTGTAAATCTAGATGGATTATATGTAGCAATTTTTACAACATCTCCCGTTTGCGGAGCATGAATATATTTGCCGCCTCCAATATAGATGCCGACATGGTGCGCAGGGTTGCCCCTAAATACCAAATCACCTTTCTGTACATTATACGGAGAAATTTGGGTTCCAACATCCTGTTGGTCACGAGAGACCCTCGGAAGAGAAATCCCAACAGAACGGAACACATATTGGGTGAACCCTGAACAGTCAAACCCGTTTGGAGATGTTCCGCCCCATACATAAGGAACACCCAAATATTTTTTAGCAAATGCTATTAACTCATTTGCATCTCCAGAGTTAGTGACTGTTTCCTCCGGTGTATCGGATTTGGATGGTTTTTTTGCTGGAGAATCTTGTTTCGGTTGGCTTGGGCTTTCTGGTGCTGGTTGCTGTGCTCTTTCTGGTGCTTGTTGCTGCGCTCTTTCTTGCGCCTCTTGACGTGCTCTTTCTTGTGCTTCACGTTGTGCTCTTTCTAGTGCTTCTTGTCGTGCTTTATCTTGAGCATTTTTTTCTGTTTGTTGGTGAGCTAGTTGCGTTTGTTGTTGCTTTAAGGTATTTTTTGATTCTGCCAATACGGTTTTAATTTCTTCTTTATCTGCTTCAATCTGCTTCTGTTCAGAAACTAAGTCATCCTGGCTCTTTTTTAATTGGCCTAATTCGTTTTCAAGCTTTTCCTCTGCACCTAGTAAGTTTTCTTCTTTTTTAGCAAGAGCCTTCATGATATCTGTATTACTATCAAGAATTTGCATAATCGCAGTAGAGCGAGTTAATAGCTGGGAAAAACTTTTAGATGAAAGGATAAATTCTGCGTATGTGATCATCGGCTGTTGACCTTGTTCCTGCATAGTTTTTAGTCTTGCAGAATAATAGGTTTTGTTTGTTTCTAAGTCTTTTTTTGCTCTTTCAATTTCAGCCTTTGTTTTTACGATCTGACCTTGTTGTGCTTTAATATCATCGTTTAGTTGTTTGCTCTTTTCCATTCCAATGATGATTCGGTCGTCTAGTTGTTGAATCTTATTTTCTATGTCTTCAATTTGATTTTGTGTTTCTGTTATTTTTCCTTTTGTCTCATTGATCTGTTCTTGCGTAATAGTTGGACTTGCAAAAGTAGGAGTTGCTTGAAAGATCGAAGTCAATAGAGCAACTGATACCGAATATATTAATAATTTCTTTTTCATTCCATTCTCACCTTTTCTTCAAGAAAATTTTTCCGATTTATATATTTATAGTTTAAATTTCCAAGAGAATAATAACAATGGTACTGGTGAAAATGTAATGAATTTGTAATGTTATGTAGAAACTTCATAGAAAGAGTCGAATAAATTACATATTTTTCGTGAAAGTATCTTATCTTTCGTCATTCATCTTTTATATAGAGGGTCTAAATGCCCATAAAAAAACTCGAAGAATACGGACTTCGAGTTTGGTACTGGATTTTGTTTAAAAAGAATTACACCTATCTTTAAGTAGATTAATAGATTTCATTAGCATTTGGCGATAAGGTTTCTATATGCTTTAGATATGCCGTGACACGCTTATCTTCTTCATATGGGTATTCAAAATTTAAACTCTCTGCAACATCCATTGCTGTAGTACGAAACAAATGAGCCATAGTAAATAATGCTCTCCATACATCTTCATAACTTCCTTTGGCATAAGTGGAAAGAAGCTCCTGCCAACTCTGTTCTGAGAGAAATCTCTCTAAATATTTACCGCATTTACCTACGCTGATGGAAAAGTCCGTTTGTATTCCTACCTTCCATTCAAGCATTTTCATTAGCATTGGTCTGACGTGTTGATTAAGATGCTCTTGTGCATAAAGAATTTCCCTTCTCCACAAACCTTTGGCTACATAAGTGGCGACCCACCAAAATTCATTGCAACAATCAGCAAAGAATTCAGCAGATGGACGTTTTACCCAGTAATCCTCATCGATCGGTGGGGGGATTGAAGGAAGGCAATGATCCTTATCCATTAAAATAACCGTTAGCTTATCCTCTTTATAATATATGTCTGCCTCATCTAAGGGAATTAACATTAGATCAATCCGATTTCCATCTGTAAACTGCATTAAATAGGTGAACCGCCTTCCCAATCCTAGTGGAAACATCGACATCACTTCAGGCATTTGTATAATGATTCGTTCACCAAAAACATCGATCCAATCGTGGTTACATAAAAAAGAATCCAAATCGGTTACGAGATAAACAATATCAAAATCCTGAAACATATCTTTAGGAACATTCGGATTTGTTCGTGAACCATTCATTCCCACTGCACGAATTCGATCATCTTTTTCTGCTACTGTTAAAATTAATTTCATCATTTCGTGTTCTGTCCGCATTTCTTTCCTCCAATGCATTTATAATCTTGTTAAGGGTTCCTATATCAGTTAAAGGAGATGATAGGATAGATTAACCTGTCATTGAAATAACTCCTTTAAAAACTTTAATCTATAGTAAAAGATTTAAATATTTGTATAAAAAATTCCTTCTTTTATGAATGCGAGGCTGATTCGGACAGCTTGGGATGGATTTTGATCATGGTTGTCCGAATGAGGGACTGATTCGGACAGCTTGCACTGGATTTTGTTTATTGCTGTCTGAATGTAGGGTCTATTCGGACAGCCTGGACTGGAATTGGTTCATTGCTGTCTGAATGCAGGGCTGATTCGGACAGCTTGAGCTCGAATTTGATCATAGTTGTCCGAATGTAGGGTCTATTCGGACAGCCTGGACTGGAATTGGTTCATTGTTGTCCGAATGCAGGGATGATTCAGACAGCTTGGGCTGGATTTTGATCATAGTTGTCCGAATGCAGGGTCTATTCGGACAGCTTGAGCTCAGATTTGAACATGGTTGTCCGAATGCGCGGCCAATTCGGACAGAGCGGGTCAAGATTGATCAAAGTTGTCCGAATCCAAGTGCATCCTAATCTCATGCACCTTACAAAAAAATGACTATCGAATTGATAGTCATCTTTTATAGTAAACGGTTTTAGACAAAATTTTGTGTGGAATTGTTTCTGCCGAATCGATAGACGGCGATTAAGAAAAAGGCGGCAGCAAAGGCGAATAGAATCGTGAAATTCAAGTATAACCCGCTAAACGCATTTCCTTCTTGCAACTTAGTTAAGGTATCCAAAGTCCAACGCTGCGGCAGGAAATCGGCGATTTTTTGTAATGATTTCGGCATTACTTCTACTGGCCAGAAGCAACCAGAAAGCATCACAGTCGGCGTGATAATTAAGTTCTGCAAAGCACCCGCGGCACTGCGGCTGTTTGAAAAAGAAACAATGACTAGAGAGATCCCGACTGAAATCAAGGAAAACAGTAACATCACAAACGCTGCGGACCAAAACGACATGCCCATACCAATATGAAAGACGTTTTTCATGATCGTTAATGTAATGAAAACCTGAATCGTCATCACAATCATGTTGACCATTATATTAGAGAAGATGTACTTTCGTGCGTTAATCGGTGTTGATAGTAAGCGAAAATAGGTGCGGTTTTCTTTTTCCAACAGAATAATCTCAGCCATATTCCCAGCTGACATCAGCATGATCATAATCAGGAAACCAATTGTTTGATTCGTCATGTTCTTGTTTTTGGCTGTGTCTTCTAAGGAATGAGTCGCTAACATGTAGTTCGTTTGCTGATAATCTCTATACATCTGCTCAAAGACCTGCTGCTTCCCTCCGGCCACATAACTGATGGTTGCGATATTATCGATATACTGATATAAATAAGATTTCACATAAGCAGTTATCGCTGCACCCTTGATCGAGGTCATCTCGATATGGTCAGGCTCCCCGGCCAAGACACTGTCAGCATACCCTTTTTCAAAGGTAATCACACTGTCTAGATTGCCAGAAGAGATTTTATCCTGGACCTGCCCAGCCGAAATCGTCGAAATCTCGACATTCTCTAAGCCCTTTAAAAATTCGATCGTATCAGAGGTAATCTCGCTTTTATCCTCGTTAACGATCCCAACATGCAGGTTCATTTTTTGATCACCGCCATAGACGAGCAGGGAAATAAAGATCCCGACTAAGGGCATACACAGGTACATGATAATGTTTTTCTTTTTTTGAAACGTCACACGCAACGTGTTCTGAATTAACCAGAGGATATCCTTCATTATAACCCCTCCCGTCTTTGCAATGAGATGATTGACACCAGCAAGAATACGAGCGCTCCAGCCAGGTTGATCGACAGCGCAGGGATTGCTGCCGCAAAGTCATTTGCATAAATAATCTTCGTCAGTGCTGTATTCATCCATGTTAGCGGTGAAAGTTCCGTAATCAACTTAAAGATGCCTTGGGGATTGTCAATTTTAAAATAAGCACCGCCAAAAAAGGATGATAACTGCACGAACAACATGATGATCACTTTTGGACCCGCACTTGTTTTTGACAAGAAGCTGACTCCAATCCCCATGCTCACCGCAAACACCACTTCGGTCAGCAATACAAGGAAGACCAAGCCTAAATGATCGCCCCAATTAGCTTTGAAAATAAGCTTGCTAAAAAGGATGACGAGCAAGATACAGATGCTATTACTGACGAGACTTCCGAACACCTTTCCAATGAAAATTTCACTTTTCCTAACCGGGGAAGCAATCAAGCGGTCGCCTGTTTTTCGCACACGTTCACTCACGATTAACGAGCTTGAAGACATCGCACCGTACAGAATAATCATCGTTGTGATGACAATCGCATAATAATCCATCGAACCGGGCTGTTTATCAGGAAGAAGTGAGGTTTCTTTAATAAAATCATCCTTCTTTTCACGCGAGAACGCAGGTTCCAGTTTCTCTGGTGCTACCTTAATAATTTCGGAGGCGATATTGTATTGATCGACAAAGGAAGTGAGCATGCCTTGCAGAATGTTTCCTTCAATGCTACTGCCATTATTGACGTAGAGCTGAATCCCTTTATCGGTTACTTCGACATAGCCATCGTATTTATTTTGCTTCACTTCTTTTTGGGCATCGGTCGATTTTGTCGCTTGTTTAAAATGAATTCCTGATTTTTCAACCTCAGAGATAAACTTAGGAAAGGACTCTCCCTTCGTTGTATCTTTATATAAGACATCAATATCATCAACAGGCAGACTCGTTGTAAAGGTGTTTGACAGAGCTGTTCCAAGGACAAGCATTAACACTATCGGGAAAGCTAACATAAAAAATAAGGTTCGGGTATCCCGAAAGTCCGTTTTAATTCCTTTCCACGCGATATTGAGAATGTTCAATGGTAATCCCCCCTTATTGGTCACGCAAATTTCTTCCGGTTAATGTTAGGAATACCGTCTCCAGGTTCGGTGCTTTTTCATGTAAGGAGCGGATTTCGATATGATTACTCATAAAATGCTCAATGATTTTGTTTAGATTATTTACTCCAGTATCTGAGTTGATTTTAATGAGGTTTTCATCGACAGAAACGGCTTCGACGCCATTGATTCCTTTAATCAATTGAATGTTCACATTTTCGGTCGATTTGACCTCAATCCAGACATCCTTCGTATTGGTAATGATTGATTTCAACTGTTCCTTCGTTCCTTCGGCAATAATTTTCCCATGATCAATGATGGCGATCCGTGAACAGATTTCCTCGACTTCCTCCATATAGTGGCTCGTGTAAATAATCGTACAGCCCATCTCATTTAACTTGCGGACGGAAGTAAGGATATAATTCCGGGATTGCGGATCAATCCCGACGGTTGGTTCATCCATGATGATCAACTTCGGGCGGTGGGCAATCGCACAAGCGATATTTAGTCGTCGCTTCATCCCGCCGGAAAAACCTTTTGGATAGCTTTTATGCTTATCCTGGAGGCCGACGAATTGAAGGGCCTCCTCGACACGCTCATTTAATTCGGAGCCGCGCAGACCGTAAAGACCGGCAAAGAATTTCACATTTTCATAGGCGGTCATATCTTCATAAATGGCCAAATCCTGCGGGACCATACCAATATTCATTTTGGCAAAGCGGCTTTGTTTGGAACTATTTTTTCCCAGAATGTTAATCGTCCCATCATTGCTGCGGAGCAGACCAGCAATCATATTAATCGTCGTACTTTTTCCAGCCCCATTGGCACCAAGAAAGCCAAAGATTTCTCCTTCTGCAACAGATAAACTCATATTATCAACCGCAATAAAGTCCGCAAATTTTTTCGTTAAGTTCTTAATTTCTAAAACGTTCATCCTCTCACCCCTAAATCTTTTTTATATTTCCAGTATATAGAAAAAGAATGAACGCGCATAAGTGCAATCATTCATTCTTTTGACATGAGAATATTCATATTGTTTGCGTGAGATTTTCATGAACACAAGGGCAGGAGCGTGGTGACAGAAAAACCAAGGGTACTGTCCACAATCATCTTTCCATTCACTGAGGCAGTCCGCTCCTCCATGCCAAGGATTCCTAATCCCTTTTTAATCATTTCTGTTCCAGCCCCATTATCCTTCACTTCGGCTCGGATCACTTTATTTAGCACTTTTAGATCGACCGAAACCTGCGTCGCATGGGAATATTTCATTGCGTTCGTCAGTGCCTCCGTTACATTTTCATGGATAATTTTCCAATGAATTGGCTCAATAATGTCTAAATTGCCTTCATGTGTGAGAACCGTTTTGATTTGTTGCTTTGCATTAAAATCATCAATCAACAACTTCAAACGGTGAATTCCCACCTGCTCCGTCGGGGGTTTCATATTCTTTAACGTCAGGCGAATGTTTTCAATCCCCTCCTTTGAAATGTTGATCGCATTTTGGAGGAGTTCGTTTGCCTTTTGCTGATTGGTCTCCATCAACCGTTTTGCTGCTTCCATTTGAAAAAGAGCACCCGTCATCGAGTGACCGATTTTATCATGGATTTCCTGTGAAATTCGGTTGCGTTCCTCTAATTTAAACGTGTATTCGGACTGCCGTATGTATTCGGTATTTTCATTAATATGTTTAGTCAGCTTCTGAAGCTGCTTTCGCATCGAATCAATCTGCGCTTCGTTTTTTACCAGTTTTTCGCCATAGATGGACGTGATTGAAAAGATCAAATAAGAAAAAAAAGCTACTAAGCCATACTCGGGCTGCACCGATTCATTCAAATATAAAATTGGAAGCAAAGAAAGAAGCAAAATCGTTATTTTCTTTTCTATGAAGCCGGAAGCCAGTTCCATAATCGAAAGTGGTAATAGCAAACAAAACAAAGGATTTACGTAGTAATAGGCCACGGTCGAAATACCGATCGACAGGACATGCAGGATCCTTTTGATAGTTTTATTTTTAAAAAGATAAAGGGTAATGTTTGTACAGAAATAAACCAGAAACGCGAGAACCACCCAAGAGATTTGGCTGGCATTTGCTTGTGCACATTGAATAGCAATATACACAAGCAATACCATCTTCATAAAAATGATCCAAATCTCCATCTTAGTCGACTTTCCCCGTGAGATAGTAAATGGCGATTTGGGTTCGGTGCTCAAGTCCGGTCTTTCCTAAAATAGACGAGATGTAATTTGCCACCGTCCCCTCGGAGATAAATAATTCCTTGGAGATGGCTTTATTGGAATACCCCTTCGCAATCAAAGACAGAATATCTCGTTCTCGTTCAGTAAACTGGGTGAGATCCATTTTTGTTTCAGGTTCTTTATTTGCCGCCGCCGACAAATTGGCCTTTATTTTTTCAAGAATAACATCCTGAAGAATGCTGCTTCCTTGGAACACACTCTTCAGCGCATCACGGATCTGTTCCGGGTCATTATTTTTTAATAAATAGCCTTTGGCCCCATTTTTGATAGCGGTAAGAATGTATTCATCATCATCAAAGGTCGTTAAAATAATGGGCTTGGTGCTCGTTTGAGATGCAATCAACTTGGTCGCTTCCACTCCGTTCATATTGGGCATGCGGACATCGAGCAAGGCAATATCGACTTCATGTGCAAGACAGTAATCAACAGCTTCCTTTCCATCACTCACGGTGTCGAGCACTTCAAATTCCTCATAAGTTGATAAAATAATCTTCAGACCCTCTCGAATAAATGAATTATCATCCGCGATGATGACCTTTATTTTCATATGGCGGGAATCCCCCTCCCTCAAATTCACACTATCTACCAGATATTATAGCAAGAAACAGCTTAGCTATTGTATCTAATGGCATGAAATTCGTGGTGAGCCCATTCTTTGGACG
Organism: Bacillus sp. sid0103; assembly: GCF_019219025.1. Next base: position 127,436 of record NZ_JAHUWN010000002.1, read on the forward strand.
AATATCATGCATACAGTACTAAAGGTAATATTCTTATTTGCAAAGGTACCCTGAAGGTAACATTCGTTATGAATGAAAAAGGAGATGTATGAAAATGATGGGCGGATTTCACGGTGGTGGACACTACGGGGAACATCACGGCGGACACTTCGACGGGCACCATGACGGGCATCATGGCGGGCACTACGACGGGCATCATGGCGGGCACTATGACGGACATCACGGCGGACACTACGACGGGCATCATGGCGGGCACTATGACGGGCACTATGACGGGCATCATGGCGGGCACTATGACGGGCATCACGGCGGGTATCATGGCGGGCACTATGACGGGCATCACGGCGGGTATCATGGCGGTTCTCATGGAGGTTATCACGGCGGCTACGGTACACCATTTCTTGGCGGATTGATAGGAGGTCTTACAGCGGGGGCTTTGACTCCTGGAGGAGGTTACCCTTATCCGGCAGCATACCCCGCTCCATATCCAACCCCTTATCCAGCACCATACCCAACTGCCTATCCATCTGGAGGCTATCCGTATTATTAAAAACTCAATGGCTGAAAGAAGCGTAAAGGTCCTCCACACAGGACTTTTACGCAATTTGACTGTCTTTGATTACGATGATAGTGGTGTCATACTTTTTCTATTAATATATCGATAAATACATAGTATGTATTCAGGCAGAAATTTTCGACAGTAACCCCATTTGTAAGTTAATTAACTTATCAAGTCTTTCACTTAACCTTACCGTTTCCACTGAAGTAAAACCTTTCGCTAGGCCCACACTTATCATTTTTATTCTTAGATTTTCTATTTGCACAAAAAGATCCTCGTTATTCATTATCAATTAACTCCTTATATTTTTTAACTAGGTACATACGAGTTTACCAATTGAAAGCGGATACAAGTAACTAGTTTTCGTCATCAAATATCGACAGTAATTTCCACCTTCATAATGCTTATGACAATTAATTTTTCTGGGTTACTCGGAATATGGCGAATACTGGATTACTTTGTGCTAAATCATTCACATTCCTGCTAAATTATCAGGAATACATAGGAAAATCCCCACCTCGACTCGCATACTTGCTTTAACGTTTAAAATTTAAGCCGAAGGGGGACTAATCCCACTATTTATTCTGGTTATCCCCAGAGCTGTATTTTCCCATAAAATCTTTTCAATCGTTTCCCATTGATGTTCTTCACATCGAATCATTAATACAATTTCTGCGGTGATGCTCTTTGCCGCTCTTTGCTTATTTTTAACCAGGAGCATTTTGATTAAAAAGCCTAACAGTAACCCGCTGACCGCACCAATAATGCCCCAGATAATCGGACCCCATTTTAGAACATATCCGTAAATGGCACCGAGCAGCATGAAACAAGTTCCCAGCATCGCGGCTCCATCAAACAAGCTCAGACCATCTGCTCGATGGATTGTATCGAATAACTGTCTTGGTTCCGAACGTTTATCAAGCGGGGCCGCTAAGATTTTTTCTTTAGGTATTCCCTTTTGTTCAATCTCAGTAATTGCTAACTCAATAAATAAAGAATTCTCGAAAGTGGCTATGACATACAAATTGAGAACACTCACTTTCTATAAAGGAAAAATAAAGTTTTTATTTTGATATTTTTGCCGTAAATATTTTGACATTTCTTTTTCACACAATTTGTTGTGTTCAATGGAGGAAGCATAAGAATCATAGATAATGAAAAAGTAAATAGAAGGAAAATAAAGGGCCCATTGCATATCTATTACATGTTTAGCTTTAGCAAAATCACCAACCATTGAGAGATGTATGGCATGTGGAATATGCCCCAAGTAAGTGATGGCCACGGCATAAACAAAAATAAAGAATCCAGTAATGACATGATGGAGATAGAGATGACCCAAACCTGGGAATAAAGCTGACCAGATCAGCGCAGTGACTGGTTTTCGTTTATCTAAAAAGTTGGCATCCCATGTTCCCATTTTCATGAGTAGCATAGGTGCGTCTTCACGGTCCGCCAAGATATACTGTTTGTTGATATCAATCGTTGTCCGATAACTATCCCATATTCCAAACATGTATATAGCCAGATACAGAATTAACCACCGATCATCGAGAACGTCCTTCGCCTTTTCAAATTCGCCTGTTAATGTATATAAAATGCCAAGGTTTACTTGCGCCTTTTCATTAATAAAGGTCTCCCAAAGAATGAGAATATACCCAACCATGTATCGATGGAGCATGATATGTCCAAACCCTGGATAGGAAAACGAAAAAAAAGCGGAAATCCATGGATTCTTTAAATGAAATTGTCCCGTTGTAAATTGGGATAGATACGATCTTTGCCTGCGAAACGGAGGTATTTGATTCACTTGTTCTACCTTCCCTTACTATCATGATTCGTCTTTGGTTATTGTTTACAAATAATGGGATTATTATCCGTGGATGGCTAGAATTCGCCAATTAGAAAAAAGTGTGTACAATAGGTTTATGATGAAGAAACGATGAGGTGAAGGAAGATGGTATGGAAGATTAGTAGTTCACGGAAAGAAAAGGTGGATCGTTTTGGGGTGGTCATCGAAAAAGTTATTGTCCCGAACGGGGAGGAAAGGAACTTTTCCTATTTAGATTTTGCCAAAGGAGTGTGTATCCTTCCGATAACGGCTGAAAGAGAAATCATTTGTATAAAACAATATCGTCACGCAATCAAAAGCTGGGAATGGGAGCTGCCGGCCGGGATGATTGACAACGAAAGCGATGCTCCCCTTGAAACCGCCAAAAGAGAGCTCGAAGAGGAGACCGGAAATAAAGCTGAATTTTGGCTGGATTTAGGAAGCTTTTATCCTTCCCCTGGCTCCACAAGCGAGGAGATTTATTTATTCGCAGCCACAGGCCTCACCGCCACAGAGCAAAGATTGGAATCCAGTGAACAGATTGAATTACATAAATTAACGATGCAAGAAGTGAAGACCTTAATCGAAAAGGGCGAATTCAAGCATGGTGCAGGACTCGCCGCGATATTGCGGTATATGGTAATCACGGATAATCGGTAATTGTTTATTATGGATTTAAAAGGCGGGGATAGTACCACGTTACGTGACCGTTCGCATTGATATTACATGGTTTCGGTCACGTAGGGGGCTCTCTACGTGACCATTCTCTTTGATATTGCTTTGCCTCGGGCACGTAGAACCCCTCTACGTGACCATTTTCTCTGATATTGCTTGGCTTCGGGCACGTAGAACCCCTCTACGTGACCATTTTCTCTGATATTGCTTGGCTTCGGGCACGTAAAACCTCTCTACGTGACCGTTCTCTCTGATATTGCTTGGCTTCGGTCACGTAAAACCTCTCTACGTGACCGTTCTCTCTGATATTGCCTGACTTCTGGCACGTAAAACCCCTCTACGTGACCGTTCTCTCTGATATTGCCTGACTTCTGGCACGTAAAACCCCTCTACGTGACCGTTCTCTCTGATATTGCCTGACTTCTGGCACGTAGAACCTCTCAATCAAATTTTTTACAACATATATAAATAAGAAGTAACACCAATTGGCTGTTACTTCTTTTTATGCTTATATCGCTTTTTCCCCTTTAACCCCATTGATCGAATAGCTTACGGTGATTTCTGCATTCAAGGAATGGGAGACAGAACAGTATTTGTCTTTCGACAATTGAATTGCCCGGACTACCTTATCCTCAGGCAGTTCTCCGTCTAAGGCATAATGAATATTAATCGTTGTAAAGCGCTTCGGATGCTCCTCAGCACGTTCTCCTTTCACATCCATTTGAAATGCGGTAGGCTCGAGGCGCATTTTTTGCAGGATTGAGATTATATCAATCCCTGTGCAGCCGGCAACCGCCTGCAGCAACAGTTCTGTCGGTCTTGGACCGGAATTCTCTCCGCCAACTTCAGGTGCAGCATCCATGGTAAATTCATGCCCGGACGGTGACACCCCCGAAAAGGCCATTTTCTCTTTCCAGTTGATTGTTAACTCCATACTCATACCCCTTTCATCTTGTTATTGTTACCCATTCACCACTTCCTTATTTTACATAATTAATTAACATAAATTAGAAATTTTTTGCTGTTGATTGACAAAATAAAAAGGAAACAGCCACATCCTTCTCGGGAATGTTTCTGTTTCCTTGTTTTTATTTTAAGATGACTTCCGCATCATATCCATTAGGATTTTTCTCCTGCCAGCGCCATGAATCTTGACACATGGCTTCTATTCCTCTGACAGCTGTCCAGCCTAGTTCTTTTTTCGCCTTTGACGGGTCTGCATAACAGACAGCCACATCTCCTGGGCGCCGCTCCACAATCGTATATGGGATTTTAACCCATGCTGCTTTTTCAAATGCAGCTATCATTTCTAATACACTATAACCAGTTCCCGTCCCAAGATTAAACGCTTCTACCCCTTTTGAAGACAGGACGCGTTCCAGTGCTTTTACATGCCCCAGAGCAAGGTCAACAACATGTATATAATCCCTTACTCCCGTTCCATCAACCGTCGGGTAATCGTTTCCAAACACATGCAGCTCTTTCAATTTCCCAACCGCCACCTGCGTAATAAACGGCATTAAATTATTGGGGATTCCGCTTGGGTCCTCGCCAATCCTGCCGCTCTCATGGGCGCCAATCGGATTAAAGTACCGCAATAAAGCAATGCTCCAACTAGGATCTGCCACATTTAAATCGCGTAAAATTTCCTCAAGCATCAGCTTGGTCCGGCCATATGGATTGGTCGCGCTTAGCGGGAAATCTTCAAAAATCGGGATCCGTTCAGGCATCCCATACACGGTGGCCGATGAACTAAAGACCATATTTTTCACACCAAATTCTTTCATGACATCACAAAGAATAAGCGTACCAGTAATATTATTATGGTAATAATGAAGAGGAAGAGAAATCGATTCACCAACGGCTTTTAATCCGGCAAGATGGATCACCGCTTCGACGGGATGGTTTGAAAACACAGCCTTAAGGCCAATACGGTCAAGCAGGTCAACTTTGTAATAAGGGAAGTCCTTACCCGTTATCTCTTTCACGCGTTTCAGTGATTCCGGTTTACTATTTGCATAATTATCTAGAACAATAATTTCATAGCCAGCCGTTAGTAATTCCACACACGTATGACTACCAGTATATCCAGCACCACCTGTTACTAAAATAGCCATAAACGCAACACTCCTCATTCACATTATCTGTTTAAACAACAATTTATGCGAAAACAGCCTTATGTAAAAAAACTACCTATAATTCTATTATACAAAAAAATGATAATCTCAAGAACCACAATATTTCACTTGGGTGCCAGGCACCAAAATCCTGGACAAGTTCATAGAAAACATCAATAAAAATGCTTACATTCAATGAAAGATACATTCATTGGATGTAAGCATTAGTTAAACGAAATGATTCCTTTAAGTGACTGTGGGAATCCCGTTATTAGTAGGTTAAAATTCCTGTTACTTAGTCATCCATTCCGGTTTTCCGAAGCCTTTAAATTGTTCATCAATGATTTTCTCGAAATTATCCGATTCGACAACGGCTTTAATATCCTTCGCCAGCTGAGAATCTTTATTTTCTGTTTTGACGGCAACCACATTGCGGTAAGGATCAAGCATATTCTCAAGCGCTAGTGCTTTAAGCAGGTCCATCTTAGCAGCAAGAGCGAAGTTTCCAGGTACACAAGCTAAATCAGCACTGTCCACAGAACGAGGCAGTTGACCTGCTTCAATCGACTGAAACTTTAAGTTTTTCTTATTTTCAGTAATATCCTTTTCTGAAACTGTAATCGGATCGGCATTTTCATCGATTTTAATCAAACCTTCATCGCGGAGAGTATTCAAGGCGCGAGCCGCATTCGTCGGATCATTAGGAAGGGTAACCGTTGCCCCATCCTTAATCTCATCAAGTGATTTATACTTGTTTGAAAAAATCCCCATTGGTGCAGTTGGAACGGAAATCAAAGCAGATAAATCCATGTTATTTTCCTTTGCAAAACTACTAAGGTAAATAGAGTGTTGGAAGAGGTTGGCTTGAATATCACCATTATCTAAGGCTTTGTCTGGTTGAATATAATCACTAAATTCAACCAACTCTACTTTGTAGCCCTTTTCTTCTAATCCTGGTATAATCGCTTTCTTCAACATATCACTATAAGGACCCGCTGTGGCACCCAATTTAATATTCTTTGAATTAGCACTTGCCTTTTCCTTTTCACCTGAACTGCCGCACGCTGTTAAAGCAGCTACGACTAAAAGTAAACTGATTGCTAAAAACCACTTTTTCATGACTTTTTCCCTCTTTCTGTTTATTTTCTTTTATCGACAACTTTGGCGATGAAATCGCCAAAAAGCTGAACAAACTGAACTAAAACAATTAAAATGACAACCGTGGCAACCATGATTGTGTTGTCGTAGCGATAATAACCAAAGCGAATCGCTAAATCGCCGATTCCGCCGCCCCCAACTGTACCGGCCATCGCAGAAAATCCAACCAAACTTATGAGTGTTAGGGTAATCCCAGAGATAATCCCCGACCTTGCCTCAAGGAGCAGGACATCTTTAATGATCATCCATGGGGTAGCACCAGCGGCAATCGCGGCCTCGATGACGCCTTTATCGATTTCCCTTAATGCCGTCTCGACAATCCGAGCAAAGAAGGGAATCGCAGCAACGGAAAGCGAAACACTCGCGGCAGTCGGTCCAATAGTTGTCCCAACTAGAAATTTTGTTAATGGAATTAACGCAACCAATAAAATGATAAAAGGAATAGATCGGATAAGATTTACAATAAATCCAACGGAAAGCTGGACCGAGCGATTTTGCAAAAACAAGCCCTTGTCCGTAATATATAAGAGAATCCCTACCGGCAACCCAATTACAATGGAGATGACTAATGAGATAAGAATCATATAAATGGTTTGTACAAAAGCTGTATTAATATCAGGAATAAGCTCTAAAAGATGATTAAAATCAAAGCCCATTACGTAACACCTCCACTTGTGCTGCCCGGTCTTCAATATACTGAAGCGCCGTCTTCACTTCCTCCTTTGGTCCTTTCAGTTCCATTATAAAAATGCCAAGCGGCAATTCTTGAATATATTCAATCGAACCATGCAGAAAGTTACCTTTTACGTTAAATTGCTTGAGCGTATCGGAAATAACACCCTCTCCCGCAACTTTCCCCTTGAACATCACCTTGATGATCGATCCATCACAAGTAGATAAAATCGCCTCCGGAATGTCATAAGAAACAACACTATCAATAAACTCTTTGGTGAGTTCGGCCCGAGGGTTGGCAAAAATATCATATACCGCTCCCTCTTCAATGACCTTTCCTTCTTGCATGATCGCCATTCGGTGGCAAATTTCCTTGACAACATTCATCTCATGCGTGATTAATACAATGGTAATGCCCAGTTCCTTGTTGATTTTTTTTAAAAGATTTAAGATTGACTTGGTTGTGGTCGGATCAAGTGCTGAGGTCGCTTCATCGCATAATAGCACCTTCGGATTATTAGCAAGGGCTCGTGCAATCCCCACCCGTTGTTTTTGTCCACCGCTCAGCTGTGCAGGGTACACATCTCGTTTATCCGCAAGTCCTACTGTTTCAAGCAATTCTTCCACTCGTTCTTTTATTTGGCTCTTTGGATAGTTGGCAGCTTTCAAGGAAAACACAATATTCTCAAACACTGTTTTTTGACTGATTAAATAAAAGTGTTGAAAAATCATGCCAATTTTTAACCGGGCCAAACGCAGATTCTCACCTTTTAGCGAAGTAAGATCAATGCCATCAACGGTAATGCTTCCTTTTGTGGGTCGCTCCAACAGATTGATACAGCGCAGCAACGAACTTTTTCCGGCACCGGAATACCCGACAATTCCATAAATCTCGCCACTTTGAACAGTTAGCGAAACCTCATCAACACCTTTCACCGTGCCATTTTTCGTTGTGTAAACCTTTGAAAGATTCTGAATCCCAATCATATGATTACCTCTTTTTTCAAATTCTATATTTTAAAATAATGATAGCTTCCAAACAAAAATGCCCCTCTCAACTGAAAGGGGCATCGAAATACAAATGGATATTTCGACTTATCTTTCAGAATGAAAGTCATTCTGCAGGAATTGGCACCTTCCCTAAAAGGGGGTTGCCGGACGTCATAGGGCCTAGTCCCTCGGTCGCTCTCGATAAGTTTATAATCGTTTTTTAAGTTAGGTTGATATTACTAATCAATTTTTATATTGTCAATCATCAGAAAATAGTAATTTTCTATGAAAAAGCGCTTCCATTCCTATTAAAGCAATCAACTAAGTAGATTTAAAATTTTTTTATTTTGCTGCACCCAACATTGATATTGAACAAAGGGTCGTAGGCATCTGATTGGTCTCCAAACTTATCAACAACATGATGAAGAGGTTTTGATTTCTACTTTTACTGGTTGGGTTGCACAGCAAGCTGACACAGTTTCCCTTAAATCAAAAAAATATGTTTTTGATTAAAAAAACAGACTTTCTCCTAATGCGAAAAAGTCTGCCACTTTTATAGAGTTCATACCCGGTGTTAAAATCAAAATCTTTCAAGTAATTCGATGATTACCTTGTATGTAGAGGTTGTATTCATATATGCATATCTGCCTTTACCGTTCCAAAAGTTTCCTTGTTGAATAACGGGATAACCCATGCCCTCTAGTAATTTCACTTTTTCCTCCATATTATTGACCACAAAGGAAATATGGTGGACCCCTTCACCTTGTGTTTCAAGGTGCTTTTTCCACGTGCTTGGTGAATCACCCGGCTCAATTAATTCAAGTTGGAGTAACGGGGTATTTATAAACATGTATTTAGAGTCCGCCTCCGTTGGCTTTCCTTCAAAAATAACCTGTGTAAGTTCACTTGGGCCAGATTGAATCACTGGAGGCATTTCGACACCTAACAACTTGCAGTACGCCTCGGCTGCTGCATCAAGATTTTTTACGACAATTGCCAGCTGCTCGACTTTATTGGTTCCCAGTAAGGGAGTGAAGACACCTGTTTTAGGTACCGTATCCCTCGGTTCAGCACTTTCTAGCAGTTCCAATAGTGTTTTATGACTATTTAACGTATCCACATAAACATATCTTCCCTCACTAGATGTAAATTCGCCACTCTGCAGCAACGGAAATCCGTTCTCCTCAAAAACAGGCAGCTTCTCTTTAATAGAGTCCACATCAAAGGCGATATGATGGATTCCTTCCCCCACCGAATCCAAAAATTCGCGCATCGTGCCAGTCTCTTGGTTCGGTTCAATCAATTCAATTTGCACTGTTGGGGTATTTAAAAATACTAATTTACTACGGGAATCAGTTGGCTGACCGCGAAAGACCACTCTAGAAACTTCACTGTCGCCTGTTAAAAACCATTGAGGTGTCGGTATCCCGAGGAGCTTCGCAAATGCCTCGGATGCTTGCTCAAAATCACGAACAACGAATGCAATTTGATTAATGACGTTATTTCCAGCTAACGGCTTTTTTTCCGTCAATGATTCGGTCATGTATATTCCCCCAGATATTTTTTCCTCATCAACCAAGCCCGCGAACAGCTAATCCTCCATCGCTTGAAATCACTTCACCCGTAATTGCACGGGCCTGATCGGAAGCAAGTAGAATATAAGCCCCCACATGGTCTTCCGATTTCATCGCAATTTGCAGTGGGTTCCGTTTTTTTATGCTTTTCTCTTTCGTTTCATTATCGACCATTTTTACAAAAGGCTGCAGTGGAGGAATGACATGGAGTGCTGTTAAGGTTCCTCCAGGTGCCACCGCATTCACTCGAATGTCCGGTGCTAATTCAAACGCCAGTTGGCGCATGAGTCCAATTTGCGCATGCTTACTTGCCGTATACCAAACCCCTCCGCCATCCGGATAAAATCCTGCACCTGAGACAGTGAAAATCATATTCCCGGCTGTTTTCTTAAGTTCCGCAGTGGCTGCTTTGGCCCCATTAAAATAGCCCTTTACATTGATATTAAATAGAAGGTCATAGGCGTCTGACATCGCTTCCGGGGTGACAGACTCAAATTTGGCGAATCCGTCGAATACACCCGCATTAGCCACAAAGACGTCTAATTTCCCATATGTTTCGACAGCTGTTTGTACTGCTCGCACATGGTCTTCATAGATGGTCACGTCGCCTTCAATGCATTGAACCTGTTCACCAAATTGTTGTTTGAGATCATTTAGTCCAGCTGCAGACCGGTCAAGGATGGTGACAACAGCACCCTCTTTCACAAATGCCTCGGTGACAGCCTTTCCGATTCCGGAGGCACCTCCGGTCAAATAAATGGATTTTCCTGTAAGTTGAGCCATCATGGTGCTCCTTTCTATTTTTGCTACTGGTTTTAATTTCGAACACGCAGAACTCCTTTACGTGACGGGCTTCTCTTGTCCTCACTCTTTTCGGGCACGTAGAACCTTTTTAAGTGACCGGACTCTCTAATCCTGACTCTTTTCGGGAACGTAGAACTCTTTTACGTTACCGGGTTCTCTTGTCCTCACTCTTTTCGGGCACGTAGAACTCTTTTACGTTACCGGGTTCTCTTGTCCTCACTCTTTTCGGGCACGTAGAACAGACAAAACCTATTTTTTATACAAAAATAGCTAAATTCCTAGTATTTAATGTCGTTTGGTCCACAATAAAAACCCGCTTAGATAGCTTCCATTCCCCATCAACATAGGTAAACTCATCTTGGCGTTCCCCTGAAATTAAATCATGATGGATATCGGTACTGCGGCTGCGGTAAATCGTTAAATAACTGTGGACTACCGCTTTTTCATTGGGAACGTACTCGAGCAACCGCACATTATTGACAGACCTCCGTGTCCGAGAAGGCGGTATTTCTGCCCAGGCGTAATCGGTTTTTAACCGGTCTACGCGGATTTTCAATAATTCAATATCATCATCAAATGCAAACATATCTAGAGAATAATCGGGACGCTCGATCCCTTCCTTATTGACCCGAACCGGCATTTGATAGGAAATGTTCGAATGCAGCAGACTAAACCAACTATCAAAATCAATATCATCCAGAAACTTTGCTTCTGTATACAGCCATTGTTCAAATTCATAGGTTGCCAGCATCTTCTCTAAACTCATCTTGACTCCTCCCATCATTCACACATATTTCAAAAAGGCTCTCCCACACTAGGTAGTCATTAGATCGAGCCAGTAACGATAAAAGTTCCTTTGATTGGCCTCCGTGAACTTATCATCAAAAACCACACCAGGACCAACAAAATCCTCGACAGGTTGACGATGTAAACCCATCGTATAATTAAAGGTCAACTGTTTCACTAATGGCATCGTACCGGAGGCCGCAGCAGTAATATCCGTAAATACCTCTGTGTCATCCTGTTCAAAAATTCCAGACGGGCTGAAGGTTAAAATAAACGATTCACGAGAACGCTTTTTCCAATCGAGTGAAGCATTTTTCTCGACTAAAAACCAAGTAATGACCTCCATTTTGTCGACCCCAACCGGTCTCCATAGACGAACCGAAGTATTCGAGATCAACTGGCCTTTTACCTTTGTATGAGAAATTAAGAAGGAAAGATTCGGAAAAATATTCCCAATCATATTTTTTAGATTAGACAAGACATCATATTGTTCTTCGGTTAAATTGGACTTAAACTCATCTTTGAGTTCTTCAGGAAAAGCAAAATCAGGATTAGGCGTCCCAAGATTTAAACCATGTCCATGGTTTGTATGGATTTGATACCCTTTTTTGGAATAAGTTGCACTTGGAACCATTCCTAATTTAACAATCGAGCCATGCGTCACCATGGTATGATAGGAATCACCGACAAAATTATCGGCACCAATTTTCCAATTCGATTGAATAATAAATCGTTGCGGCGGCCCGACTACTTCCATTTCAGCCCGTCCTACTAAAATATCTAGATACCATTTAAAGTCACCTAAAAAATCTTCTAATGATTCAGCTTCGTCATTCCATGTACCAAAGATCAGGCCTTTGTAGGTTTCAATTCTGACTTTATGAAGCCCTAAACCCGATTTATCAAAGCCTTCACCGTAAATATCCTTTTGCAGCGGAACGCCGACACAATCGCCATTGTTTTTAAAATTAAAGCCATGATATGGGCATGTAAAGGAAGATTTATTGCCGGCATCTGCGCGGCAAAGCTTCATACCGCGGTGGGTACACATATTATATAGACCACGTATTTCACCATCAGCACCGCGTGTAAGAATGACAGAATAACCAGCTACATCTCTAGTAATGAAATCATTTTTATTGGGGATTTCTGATTCATGACCAATAAACAACCAGGTTTTTAAAAATACCTTCTTGTGTTCAATGTCATAAATCTTTGGGTCACCTAAAAGCGAGGCAGGAATGGAACCTTCTTCTGGTCGAACGGATTCTATTAAGTATTCAATGGCATCTTTTTGCGACATTTCTTCAAGATTGATGTTTGTTTTAAGCATAAGCCTTCACCCCAAAGTACTAAATTTTTTCTTCATTTTTATAGGAGAATGAAATCAAAAATCCTTGGGTTTCCCCTTTTACCCCATTATACTGAATGAACATCCCCATTTTCATTCTACTATTTATCCCAATTTTACAACTGCATCTTTATTTTTCAGTGCTGACAGCACACTTAGCGCAGCCAAGTAACTAGTTTTCGGATTATTCGGCATCGGATCATTTTCGACTTGAAGCGACAATTTACCGAAAGACCCATTGGCCTTAATCGAATGACTATTTTTTCTTACCTTTGGATCAGAGATAATTTTCACCCTTGTTTTATCTGGCCCCAGCCCCGCCAAAGATAAAATAATCGATACATTAATATTTTTCGGGAATAACTCGATCGCTTCATTTGCCGAGCCTTCGAACATCACTTGTTCTCGATCAGCAGGAGCCCCTGGCAATGCTTGGGGAGGCTTTCGAGTAATTATCGAAACGGATTCTAGTTCGCCAATCGATTTAGCCGCTTTCAGGACATCTAATCCACCGATGGCCCCTGACGGTAAATGAATTTTCGTACCGCTTGCTTGACAGATTCCTTCAAGTTCCCGGTAAAATTCTACATCGGCTAAGGCACCCACACTGCTTAACACGAGATCTTTTCCACTTGCTAAAATAGCAGCCGCATAGTCTTTCACCACTTCAATGGTCGCAGCTTCAATCACAACGTCAATCGTAGGATTCTCGATGAGTGATTGAATATCACCATAGTGTTCTGTCTCAAACTCAGCAGCAATCTGCTCCGCCGTTTGTTTATTCCGTGTATAGAGGCCAACAATATTACACCCAGGAAGAAATCCTTCGATATTGATGCGTTGAAGAAGGAACTTGCCAATATTTCCTCCCCCAATTAACCCTATTTTCATTTGGATTCCTCCCTTAGTTAGCCAAACCATATGAATCTGCGAAATACTCGAGCCCGCAATGTCTCGTTTCCCGCGATAGACCGCTTTCCTTTAATCCTGGGAAATCAAGATGGAGGTCTTGGAAAACCGTATGATTATTATGAAAAACAGCTCCTGCTTCCAAACGGTCCGCTAACTTCACGACCAACGCTTCGTCCTCTGTCCAAACAGACGCCCTCAAACCGAATTCACTGTCATTGGCAAGCCCCACAACTTCATCCACTTCAGAAAACGGTAAAATCGGAATCACCGGACCGAATTGTTCGGCACGAACAATTTCACTGGTTTGGTCTACTCCTGTAATGATGGTCGGTTGAATAAAATAACCTTGTTCCCATGATTCCGGATCGAGTTGAATTCCGCCCGTAATCACATGAGCACCTGCTTCAGCAGCTCGGTTGATCAAGCCGTTCACATAGTCATACTGTGACTTGTTATTTAAAGGACCCATCTCCACATCCGGTTGAATGCCATTCCCAACCCGAATGCGGCTGAATTCCTTCGTTAATTTTTCAACCACTTCTTCATATCGAGATTCGTGAACATAGATCCTTTTTATAGCGGAGCACACCTGACCCGCTGCACGAAGGACACCGAAACGCAGGCGTTTGATAGCTTCGTCATCTAAGTTCGCATCTGCAAGAAGAATGGCTGCATCATTTCCCCCCAGTTCCATGTACAGCTTTTTGACTGTCCCAGCAGCGGCACGCATGATTTCTTTCCCCGTTTCCGTACTACCAACAAAAGCAATCGTGCGAACCCGCGGGTCCGAACAAAGCGCATCCCCAATTACACTGCCTGACCCCGTCACCACATTGATGACCCCATCTGGAAAATAAGAGGCGACCACTTTTAAGAAGGTCATAATGGATAAAGGACAGCTGGTTGCTGGCTTCACGACGACGGTATTTCCTGCCAACACTGCAGGTATTACTCGTTTAAAGGTAAGAATTAATGGTGAGTTCCAAGGAGAGATGATGGCTGCCACCCCACGCGGACGCTTGCGGATCTGCACCTTTTGACCTCCTGGAAGGCTTTCAGGTTGCCACCATTCTAGTAACTCGTCTGACCCTTGTTTCATAATATCAAAACAACGAAGCAAATCTTTCTTCGCCTCAACAAGAACCTTACCATTCTCCCGAACTAGTAAACTAACATTCTCTTCAACAATTGCTTTAATCTCCTCAGCTGCGAGCCTCATCCGGTTAGCCCGGTCCACAATGTCACTTTGCGACCAGCTTTCATAGGCTTTAGCAGCGGTTCCCACCGCTTGGTCTACATCCGCTTTTGAACATAAAGCAACTTCGCCGACCACTTCACTCGTCTGTGCTGGATTGATGACCTTCACTGTATTTTCGGCTTGAATCCACTGTCCGCCAATTAAGTATTTTCCTGAAACATATGGATGTGTTGAAATCACGTTCATTCCCCCCTACAACTTTTTCGGTTTGAAAGCATCGGCTGCACCTGGAGGACCTCCAAATGGTTTCGCCATCGGTCCGACCGCTTCCATATCCACTACAATCATCGTTGGCTTTTTGCTAGCAACGGCCTTCTCTAGCTCAGTGACAAATTCTGTGGCTGAACCAATACGCGCGGCATCAAATCCCATCGATTGCGCTAATAACACAAAGTCAGGACTCATTAAATCAACCGCCACCTGACGACCATAGGCTGCACTCTGAATATTCCGGAGCACCCCGTAGCCAGCATCATCAAATAGGACCACAATCAGCGGCAGTTTTTCTTGGGCCGCAGTCGCCATTTCGCCGACATTGACCATAAATCCGCCATCTCCTGCCATTAATACAACCGACTGATCCTTATTGGCCATTTGCGCACCAATCGCCGTTGGCAGCCCTTGACCAATTCCTCCGCCAGATGCGTGAATCGATGTCCTAGGTTCATAGATTTCAAATAAACGGCTACCCCACACATTGGCTTGAACGGTTACATCTCGGACTAAAATTGTGTTTTTAGGCAACACTTCTCGCATTCCATCAAGGAATTGTTCATATGGACCAAGTGTCGCTCGTAACTGGGTTCGCAATTCTTCCCGAACAGACTGTACTTCATCAAGATAGGATGGATCCGGAATCACTGAAACTTTCGCTAATGCTTGATTTAATCCTTGTAAAATTTGTTTGGCATCCCCTACAAGTCCAAAGGTAGCTTCATAGTTACGATTAATCGCTTGCCAGTCTACATCAATCGATATATGTTCTTTTGGTACAGTGACTTTCCAGTTAGCTGTTTCATTGCCTCTAAATCGAACGCCAATACTGATCAACAAATCAGCATCTTTCAGTAAGCTTCTCGTTAATTCATTAGCGGCAAAGTGACCGATACATTGTGGATGATTTTCGGGTATACTTCCTTTTCCAGATTGGCTTGTGATCACGGCCGCCCCAATCTTTTCTGCCAACGCTTGGACCTCTTTTGATGCACCTGAGGTAATCACTCCTCCTCCTGCCCAAATGACTGGCCGGCGAGCATGACTAATTTTGACTAATACCTCTTCAGGAATGGTTGAAATGGTTTGATTGATTGGAGCTACTAGGCTAATTTCTTCAATCGAATGTTTTGGGATAATAGCAGATTGAAAATCAATGGGGATTTCTAGTGTTACAGGTCCTGCTGGATAAGCAAACGCGTCTTGGATCGCTTGTCTGATGACTGCGGATGCTTGCTCAGGCCTTCTTAACCGAACGGCTTTTTTACAGGAACCTTCCATCATTGACAACTGGTCTTTACATTCATGGATATAGCCTCTGCCCGTTCCTAAGTAAGGGGAAGCAACCTCACCGGTAAGATGAAGAACGGGTACGCCTGCTGCCCATGCTTCAATTAAAGAACCTGCTGCATTTCCAGCTCCTGTTCCCGTGCTCGTAATCACGACGCCCAATTTACCAGTTGCTCTTGCATAGCCATCTGCCATATTTGCCGCTCCGCTTTCACCGCGGGAACAGACTAAATGAATGCTTCCTTCCCTCTGAATTGCATCATAAATCGGCATATTGTGGATACTCACAATTCCAAAGGCTACTTCCACGCCTGCACGAACAAGTTCTTGGACCACTGCGTCAGCTGTTGTAAATTCCATTTGCTTTCGTTCACTCATCGTTTATTCCTGCCTTTATTTATATTTAAAGCGCTTTCCCCAGCGCTCCAGCTGTTTCAATTGTTGAACCCGATACATAGCTTGCTTTATTTGAGGCTAAAAATAAAATCACACTGGCTACTTCCTCTGCCTCGCCAACTCTTCCTAACGGAATATTTCGCTTTTTAGCTAAATCAGCATAATAATCTTCTGCTTTCATATCGGGAGCGTTCTTCAATCTTCGCCGCTCCCATTGATCAGTACGAATCAACCCTAAGCTCACCGAGTTGACTAAAATATTATCGGAAGCAAGTTCTTGCGATAGCGTCTTACTTAAATTCAATAATCCTGCTCTCGTTGCCGCAGTAGCAATCATATGCCTTTCCGGCTCTTTCGCTAAGGTCGCATTAATATTAACGATTCGGCCGCCGCCGCGTTTGACCAAGTAAGGATGAACCGCCTTTACCGCATAAATAATCGCGAAGTATTTTAACTGAATTTGCTGTTGCCATTGTTCATCCGTTACATCAAAGAAATGTCCCATCACACTTTGTCCTGCCGCATTCACAAGAATATCAATCCCGCCAAAATAGGAAGCAGCGCCGCCAATAAATTCGTTGACATCCTCCTTATTGGTTACGTCGCATGTTGCAGCATAAATCGAATCGGATGTACCAAATTTCAGCAGGTGATCATAGGCTTTTTCTTTGCGCTCGCTATTTCTTCCACAAACCGCGACGCAGGCACCTTCCTGTAGAAACATTTCTGCTGTTTTTAAGCCAACACCAGAGGTTCCCCCCATAATGACCGCTACTTTATCCTTTAATCCTAAATCCATCCTGACACCCCTTCCTGCTTATACCAATGCTTTTATATCTACCCATCCTGGGTCTGGCTCTCCACCCATCGCTGCCCGTGTTTCCGGTTTAGGAGGGCCGGCAATTCCCCATTGGTCCATTAAATGTGGTACCCGCTTCCAAACACGTGCTCTCCATTCGGACTCATCTTCAATCGTTTCTAAATAACAGGTATACTCCATCACAAACTTCCCTGGATCTTGAAAATA
This sequence comes from Bacillus sp. sid0103, assembly GCF_019219025.1. The sequence continues at coordinate 145,046 of NZ_JAHUWN010000002.1, forward strand.
ACAAAAAACATTATTTCCAGGACCGTGGCGCCCGGGGCCCCAAATCTCTTGGTAGCCTGATTTTCTTACATTACTGATTCCTCTCATCACCTCGTCGACTGTATCGACTTCATAGGCGATATGATTAACGGAAGCGTGTTGATCCTGATTGAAGGCAATTGAGTGGTGTTTCCGGTTACAACGCAAGAAGGACATTTGGTGCTCGCTCCAGTCGGTCACCTTAAAACCCAAGACATTCGTATAAAAATCAGTAATCATATCAAGGTCTTTCGTATTCATAACGACATGGTTCAGTTTGACAGGATCAACATTTTTCTTATTCCAAATCGAGGTATGAATTTCCACCCACGCAGATAATTCAATACAGCGATTCTCAGGATCGACGAAGCGCAAACCATACCCTTTTCCCTCTTCATCCAAATAACCTGGAGGTGAAACAATCTTCACTCCCTTTGAAGTAAGGATTTCAGCTGCTCGATCGACTGCATTTTTATCCACCATTCCGAACGCGATATGGTGCAGTCCTCTTTCTTTGCCAGCATGTAGGCTTAATATATGATTTTCAGGACCAGCCCCACGAAAATAAACAGAAGTATCATCCTGAGCAACCTTATCTAAACCCCAAATTTTTTCATAAAAATCAGCTTGTTCTTGGAGAACGGGGGTAATTAAGCTGATATGCCGTAAGTGAGTAATTCCTAACATCTCGCCACCTCCACTTTTTTATAGCCGTTTGAAAGTCAACAAGGATGATCCTGTTAAATAGTAAGAGGACCATCCCTGTCAAAGAATTAATCAGGGAGAATGTTTATTTCTGAAACATCTTCCTAATTTTAAAATTACTTTCCGTTAATAATTGCTTCTCTTTCTTTTGCCCGTTTAATACGAAGTTCTTCTAACGGACTATCTTTAGGATAGGTCGGTAAATTCGGCTTCACTGCTCCTAACATGACAAGCATTAATGCTTCTTCCTCGGTATCATTACGGAGTCCGCGGTAGACGCCTGGAGGGGAGCTGATGCAATCCCTTTCATTTAAAACGATTTCATGGACTTCACTTTCACCCTCTTCTTGGATAAGGGCTGTGACACTGCCTTTGATCACAAAGAAAACTTCTTCGACATCATCATGTAAGTGAAGTGGTCCCATACATCCTGCTGGTAAAACCATGGTGCTTAAAGTAAAGTGTTCCGCTGCAATTACATTTGAATCATTATTCGCGGTTGCACCTCGACCGATATATCTCATCTGTGCCCTGCGATAAGCTGGATCAATTTCTTCCTGAAACTTCAACACATTCCAATCAAGAGTACGATTCGTTAACCTCGCAACATACTTTTTTTCAAACGCTTCAACGGAGAATTTTTCTTTTGACATGTACAACACTCCTTTATATTGTTTTATATGCAAAACATTGTTTTCTTTATAAACCAATAATAAATCCCAATATTATAATTGTCAATTAAAAATATTGAGAAAATTTAATATACAAAACTATGTTTTATATTTGAAACACAAGATTCGATTAACATATTAAAATATCACCTGTTGTGGAGGGGCATTCTCAATCTTTAGCTCAGCTGCTTCTCTTTTCAATGTAAACAGATAAGCAGCAAAACCAAGCCCCGCGGCAATAATTAACATGACAATGGAAGGTCCAAAGTCCCCGCCAGCAATATCAACCATCCAACCCATAATATAGCTAGAAAACCCGCCAAGAATGTTTGTAAAACCCATCAATCCAGCGGCACGACCAGCCGTTTCAGGTGTCGAAAATTTAACCATAAATAAATTACTTAAGTGGAATACGCCCCCTTGGGTTCCCATCGCTAAGCCCATGCATACCCCGGCCAAAACTGGTTGTGGAGAAAGAATAGCTGCAGTTAAAAATGATGCCGTCAAAAGAAAGAGGATCGTCGCCATCAAACTAGGACGCTTGGTTTTATCCGCTAAATATCCACAAATTAAAACGAAGCCTAAAGCAAAGAGCCAAGATAAAGAGGTAATTCCAGTCATGGCCTCCCTTGTGAAACCTTTCGCTCCGACTAAATAAGTAGGAAGCCAGATACTGATACCAAAAAATAAGAACGATGACACTAACATTCCGAACCAAACGATCCAATAACGGTAGTCTTGAACAAAGCTTTGTTTTTTCGTTGATACGTTAGAATCTGATTGTCGAATATACGCTAATTCCCTTTGGTCTAATCGTGGATGTTCTTCAGGAGTATCGCGCGTAAGGAAGATAAACATTGGTAGAACGATTAAAATATTAAACGCTGCTAAAACAAAAAAGGCAGCTTGCCAATGGAAGGTAGTAATCACTAGAGTTAAGATAATCGCGCCACATGCAGGTCCTAAATAGTTTCCTGCGAGCCAAGAGGATTGCGCCCGGCCGAGTTCACGCTGATTAAACCAGTTGGAGATAAACTTTCCGCAAATCGGAATCATCATCCCCTCACCAATCCCAAGGATGACACGGCTTAAGATAAACATTTCATAGGAAGTAGATAACCCGCCAATAACCATGGTAATGGCCCATACCGCGAGACCGATGATGCCTGTCTTTCTTGCTCCAAGCTTGTCAATTATAAAGCCCCAAAAGATATTGGATAAGGCATAAGAAATGGTAAAGATAAAAGTAATCATCCCAATTTTCGCATTTTTATCTGCACCAGTTAATCCAAGATCATTTAAGAAACCTTGATCCGTTTGGATAATCGAAATACCTAATTTATCAATTTGACCAAAAAACCAAAAAAAGAAAATAGGCATGGCAATATAAATCCATCGTTTATTCGTTCTCAGCATTAAAAAGCCCCCTTTTTGATTTTAATAGATGAATACGCTTCCAATAAATTTTATAATCTAGTATACAATGCTTCATAGCCCCAAACGAACTTTTATCCCTCCTTTTTTATTATCTGTAGCATACAGAGCGTGTTTTATATACAAAACATAGTTTACTACTAAGTTTATTTTAAAGTTTTGAGAAAATTGTGTCAACAAAAAACATGTATTTTGTTTTACAATTTAAAACTAGTTTTATATACAAAACACATAAATAAAAAAGCTTGCGATATTTCGCAAGCTTTCTAATTCATTGTTGAATGGTAGCCCATAAAGCCGGAGAGTATCTTGGAAACTTCCAACACTTTAGGTAAGGCTATTTTTTCAATAAACTCTTGATTGAAGGTAGCCTCTGTTGCAACCACATTGATCGCTGCCATAACTTGACCCGTTCGCTCAAAGATGGGCGCAGCAACAGATTGAATTCCATGGTGAAATTCACCTTTAGTAATCGCATACCCATTTTGCCGGATCTCAGTTAATTCTTTCTGAAAATCCATGTAATCAGTTTGCGTTCGTTCTGTATAGGGTTTTAAATTGGAACCAAATAATAGTTGGTTTAATTTTTCTTGTGGTTGATAGGCAAGCTGCACTTTTCCATTGGCGATCGCATGGGCGGGTAGTCGGAGTCCAATATTCACATTCACCGCTGATACTCCTCGGACAGGTGCACTGCCGACATAAACCACTTCTTGACCATCCAAAATAGATAAATGACAAGAAGCCCCTGTTTCATCCCTTAATTTTTCTAAATAAGGCTGCGCAATTTCCGGGAGTTTTAGTGTACTTAAGTAGGCAAAACCTAATTCCAACACCTTAGGAGTTAAACTATAGCGTTTCGTATGTTCATCTTGATAGAGATACCCAAGTGTTTGGAGCGTATACAATAATCGGAACGGAACCGTCCGGCTCACATCCAGTTCTTTCGCGATTTCCACCAAAGATAATGTCGGGCGCTCTTCACTAAATAACTTTAAAATTTCCAATCCCCTTACTAAGGCATTGGCATTATACCGTTCCTTTTCATCATTTGCCATCCGCATTTCACCATCTCATTGTTATTAATTTACTTATTCTACAATCATATCAAAGTTTACGTAAAGAAGGATATTCTCTGGTTAAAAAATCTTGGACGATTCCATTAAAACTAGTAGGATCTTCCTGATAACATAAATGTCCAGTCCCTGGGATCGTAACAAATTTTGAATCCTTAATAGCTTCATGAAAAATCCGCGATTCACTGACTGGTGTCACTCGATCTAATTCACCGCAAATAACCAGGGTAGGAACAGAAATGGAAGATAGGATCTCCCTTTGATTCAAAGAATAAAGCGAATACGCAACAGAGCGGAAACCCATGGGTCTGATTTGCGAATAGATTCTTTCTGCTTCTTTCTTTATTTCAGGGTCTGGCTGTGGAGACAGTAGTTCCTTTACACGTAGTTGTGCTAGTTCTTTTGGCTCCATTGTTTCAATGTTATTTAGACGATTCTTTAATCTCAGTTCATTTTCTTCTTTACTTAGGGCCGCAGCCCCCCTTGTGGCATCTGAAATAATTAACGCATCAACCATTTCGGGAAAGCGGTAACAAAAATCAAGTGCAATTGCCGAACCCATTGAATGTCCTAAAAGCGTGACGCATTTATAGTTTAATTTTTCGATAAATCCTTTTAAAACATCAGCGAACAGCTTGAATTCTTTCAATTCCTCTTTTGGATCCGAACTTTTCCCGTATCCGGGCGCATCCCACGCAATCACAGTGTTTAGCTTAGATAAGTTCTGTAATTGTTTTTTCCATGACTGCGAGTTGTTCCCCATTCCATGTAAGATAATTAATGGAGGTCCCTCTCCTTCGATTTCATAATGAATTTGTAAATCTTCTACTTTTAAAAATGGCATATTTCCCCACCTGCACCCTCTTGTTTTATTAGTAAAACATTGTTTTATTATTTCTATATTAAAACAACTAGAAAATAAGTCAACTGAATTTTCAGACGTTACTGGAATCTTTATAAATGATTACAAAAAAACAGAAGGGCTCCTTAGAGTTCTCCTGCTTTTTTATTATTTATCTCTCTACGATTTTCCGTATAATTCAAGATGTTAAAACTCAGTGATATCAGTCAAAAAAAGGATGGATCGTGGTCACCTCTTGTTTATATGCCTTCCCATTTAAAATGCTCTCTGAATAAACCATACCAGACCAAATGCTAAAATGGCTGCTGAGGTACCAGGAATAACCCATTTTATTGGTTTTAAGGTTAATTTTTTTATCCATAAAATAATCGGAAATGCTAGGGAGACGATTAATAGTTGACCTATTTCAATTCCTATATTAAAGGATACAAGGGATGCAGCCATATGATTTGTGTCTAATCTCATTTCAGATAGGATTCCTGCAAAACCGAAGCCGTGAATTAATCCAAAACCAAATGCAAGCCACGGGCGGTGTTTGGATTCCTGGTTAAATATATTAATAAGTGCTACATAAATAATGCTTAAAGCAATAGCGGACTCTACAAATCTACTTGGTAGATGAGCAATATCGAAAGTTGCCAGAGCCAATGTGATACTATGTGCAATAGTAAAAGCTGTTACTAAGGATAGAATGTGACGGATTGTTTTTGCCCCAAAAAGTAAACTAATGACAAATAGAATATGATCATAACCTGTAAAAATATGTTTTAAGCCAAGGACAAAAAACTGTTTCGCATTCTGCAAGAAACTTATTTCTCCAATCTCTATCTCTCTCGATTCAAATGTAAGAATCTTTTCTTGTTGTTTCCCATCCATTTTTATCGTCGCAAAATTGGCATGGCTTGGATCGGAATCATCCATAAACATATTATACTCGACCATTAGTTTTTCTGGTTTATGCTTAATGTTATAAGCCAAATTAATGACCGCAAACGGACGCTCCTTTATCATCTCTATATCCGTTTTTACCACGCTGCCTTCAATCAGTTCGCTGTCAGCGAAAAGTTTGATATGGGAATTAATATATCGCTGCACAACTTTGTGGTCTATTAACTCCTTTTGATCGGTTTCCTTATTCAGTGCATGCCCTAGTTCCTCCAAATCGAGCTTCAACTCGTAATCCAATGATTTCTCTTTGACTTCAATATTGGAAAAACCTTCACTATTATTGGTATGAGCAGATGCAGAGATTGGAATGAAAGAACTTATTAAAAGAACGATGAGCAAAATTGGGAACAAAAACTTTTTCATTATATTCACGTCCATTTCTTTGTTATTTTCCATGATGTCTAACCCAAGATAATAGGAAAGACGAGGAGTTTTTATGCCCCTCGTCATTTTTCTGTTTTTTCCCACTTATTTACTAGCATTGATGAAAATTGGGTTTGAATAGAACCAAAGATCAGTCCATGGGTTCTCACCTTTAGGGTCTGCTGCTGGTTCTAATTGGTCTGTGTTCGTACCACGTAAGCGAATATAGCTATCTTTATCCACATCTTTTAACGTATAGGAAATCGTGATATATTCACCGTCTTGTTTCCAGTCACCCTCCGTGAAACGCTTCACGACTTTTGTGGTAGGGTTTGCAGCAGTTGAACGGTCTTCCACTTTTCCATTTACCTCTCCCATAATTAAGTCTACACGTTTTACATTTGGCTTATCTCCATGAGAGTTGGCAGCATTTGGATCTTTCAAGCGAATTGTTACGGTTACATCGCTTGATTTCTTCCCTGGAAGAGTTAGAGTTTCACCAAATGATGCTGTATTTCCTTTCGCGTTAGCATGCATCGGAGTATTGCCTACAGCTTGTGCTTTCGCATCAAGTTCTGAAATTAAGTCCCCAGTTGTAACGAATACATGACCATTACGAAGGTTTTCCATGATATCTTTGTAGTTCTTCTCTGATTTTACGTACGTTTTCGAATATTCACCTGGCCAGAAGTCGCTGCCACCATCACGCCAGTTTACGTGCGAGTCAGAAGTAGAGGTAATCCACCAGTGTCTTCCTTCTCCTAGCATCGAATCCCATAAACCGCCAACTTTAGCTGTCATTTGATCAAACCCGCCCATTGTCGGATAATTACCGTATCCACCACGCGTTCCTTTAGGATCAAGAGAACCATCTGGATTGATAGCACCAGCTTGATGGCCTGGAGCACCTTCCATTCCCACAGAAACATTCGGAGCTGTATCATTCCAATTACGGAATTCTTCTGGTGTATCCTGCCCCCACTTTGCATCCTCGCTTGCAGAACGAGAAGGATGGTTGGCAAAAAGAACGGGCTGCTCTTCTAATTGTTTCATATAGTTAAGAGCTGCTATCATATTGGACTCATTATCACGACTGCCATCATTCGGATGAGGCTCACGCTTATTGAACTTGGTTTCAATGTCATAAAGAGTTTGCGATTCATTATTACCATTTGGAATGATTAAGGAACTGTGGTCAGCAGCAGGTGTATCGAATTCCATTCCGTAGAACTGTAGAACTTCAGGAACTGCTTGACGTGATTTCAACAACTCAGGGTATGCTTGTTCTAAATTCACTTTAGAATGGTTGGGACCGCCGTGATCCGTTGTAACCATCCAATCGAGTCCGTACTTCCTGGCATTTTCCGCATTTTTTTGTGTTGGATAAATGGCATCTCCGCCTCGAATTGCCGTTGGAGGGTTTGTTGAATTATCCCAGCCAACACTCCATTCGCTATGTATATGATGATCACCGGCAAGCCATGTAGCATCTTTCTTTTTCATTTCTTCATTTGAGAAGGCTTGCGCTTCTGCCTTTTGATTCCCTCCCTGATTAAATATGGTTTGGGTTGTAAAAGCAGTCGTTGCAAGAACAGTGGTTGCGATTAAAGGAATCGCCTTCTTTTTAAAACGAGATTTCATGTTTACTTTCCCCCTTCAATATTATTCAACAGTTATAATAGTAATGTAGTATTGTTAGAGAAGGATGAATGTACAGTGAATTTAATGTAAATTTTGAATTATTTAAAAGTGAGTATATTTGTATCTGTCCTCTTTTTTGATCAAAGTAATCATACAATAGTATTTCCATAATTAAGTGCCACATGTACTCCATCTGCATCTAGATAATGACACATCAATTAAATTATTCAATAGATCTTCTAGGATTTACTTTTCTCCTTTTATTGATGCGAAGGGAATAATCGTAAGAAATAATGAATCCCACTCATACCCAAAAGAACGATTAAAGCTACTTTTCCTTTCGGTAGATTTTTCGATTTCTTCCACAGCAGTTCATAAAGTGTAACGTAACCCATTGTTCCAATTGTCATGCCCATCATGACAGTGTTCCATTTTATTGAATCCAATCTCATATTCAGTCCCATAAATATATTCATTCCAATCGCAATCGATAGTATTGAGCAAAAAATGGTAAATAATTTATTCTTCATTTTTGTAATTGGTATTAATGACATAAGAATCATGCCTTCGGGGATATGATGGAGAATAAAAGCAGCCAAAAGTCCATAGTTTATCAGTTGACCCTGTTGGAGGCTAATTCCAAAGGTGACCCCCGTAGGAATACTGTGAATGATTAAAGCAATAAATAAAAGATAAAGCGTCTCTTGATCTCCTTGATGAAGTTGAGACTTTTTATGCAAGAAAACTTCCATTGTTATCATAATAAAAATACCGATTGAAATTCCCGTAAGAATACGATTGTGTGAAAATGGCTAAATACTTCAGGAAGTAATTCCAACGAAAAAATGCCTGTTAATAATCCTCCGCAAAGGATTTGTAAATATAAAGAGTTCTTATTAAAAAAATGAATCATAAGTCGAATGGAGGATCCACCCAAAAACATAGCCCCAAAAATAAGTAAAGTTACCAAACTGCTTAACTTTATTTCTTCAATTATAAGATCCTCCCTATACAAACCGTTTTTGCTTAAAAATTGGCTCTGTTAAACTTGCCTGTTGATTTCCGCTCCAGGCGCTTCGCTTTCCGCGGGCGGTCCGGGGAGCCTCCTCGTCGCTGCGCTCCTGCGGGGTCTCCCCTGCCCCGTCCTCCCGCAGGAGTCTTCGCGCCTGGAACGTAGATCAACAGGGTGCCAAAATCAACAATAAGCTTTAATATAGCTTAAAAATTATTCATACTAACATATGCCATTTAGCAGTATATTAGGCTTAGAAGCAAAATTTGATTGGGACAATCTTCTGATTTGTATCGATGATACTTGATAAACCATACCTTATTCTAAAGAATATATGAATTTGTGCATTCAAAATCCTCCTCACAACGATAAAAAACAGCAATTCCCTAGTGGAAATCGCTGTTTTTGTCTTAGTAGTTATATCGTACGTCAGCCGCTTTATGGTTTTTGTTCTATTGTCTGGAAACCTCTTATATTGCTAAGGACAGCATTAATCCAATATACAATGCTGCGATAAAACAAACGCCAAAAACGACTCCGATAACAGGCTTTACCCTTTTAAAACTGATTAAAATTAGTATCAAAAATAGTATAGAAACACTGAGTAGTAAGATGGATTGGAAGGAAGGTAATAAGTGAACAGATACGGTTGTAAGAATATCTTTCCCTAGTAACGACTCCACCCATTTCGATGCTCCCTCCGACTTTACAGTAAATTCAACCTCATGTGGTGGCGATAACGTTCCCATCACAGCAGTCAAATAAAAAATGATAAATAAAATAATACTTTCTCCTCTTATCCATGGTCTAGGATTGAAGGAAGGAAGTTTTAACGATTTTCTGGTAAGCACTCCATTAATAAAAGCAAATACCAAAACAGGGATAATACTAATATGCTTTAAAAGAAGCATTTGTCCGTATGGCAAGACCCAGGCTTTTACATAGTCCTTTGGTTCAACAATAAATAACATCAGATAGATACCACTAAGGATGATGGTTATTAAACACAAAACAGCAAATGGAGTAAACCACTTTAAAAATTCAGACCAATTTGACTGTTCCTTTGAAAACCAGGCCACATGAATCAGAATTCCTGTCCATAATGTTACGATAAAAAAATGAATGCTATGAAACCATAAACCCGCCCAAAATGACAATGATGCAACATGACTTGAGTAACCGACCGCTAATATCATTAATACAAGCAAAATTGCTTGTACATATTTTGAAGCATTTAGAATTATGGTAATCCATAAGAATGTGGCCATAAACCCTATAAAGAGCCATGCTTTTCCTACTTCAAAGTCTAACAAAACAGATTTTGTTGCTAGAGCAAGACCTACACCACCCTGAAAATAGGAAATAGTTTGAACAATGGGTCCTAACGAAAATATAATGATTCCAAGTGTAGAGAGAAGTAAAACGGGTTTACCAATAACAATTTTAGGCTTATTCCTTTGAGGAACAAATTGTAAGGCGACATGTCCTATTAGGATAGAATAGAGAAGGTAATTTCCAAACTCAGCAAAAGGAATTACGAATCCCATAATTAACGCTTCCTTCTAAACAAGAGGAACAACCCAATAACTAAAATTACAACAATTGCCACAGTAATAATAGTCTTCATATTTGTTGAGGAATCTTCCGCTTGCTTATTGGTTTGAACCTGTTTTGCGTTTTCTTTTTTAGTTTCTTCTTTTTTTACTGGCTCTTTCGTTTCTGTCTTTTGGTCCAACTTTACTTCTTTTTGTACAGTAAAAGGGATTTCACCTTTTAAGGTATGTCCATCTTCTCCAGCTATATTCCATTTGATCGTATATGAACCATTTTCAAGAGGTGTTGATAATGTACCCACTAGTTGATTAGCTTTTGGAGTAACACTAACTAAAGGTTTTTCCTGCCCATCTTTTACTAATTTCATAGTGCTTAAGGATTCAATCTTACCTTCATATGTAATGACTATTTCTTTTAGGTCCTCTTTAACCACCTGATTCGCTGCAGGATTGGACGAAGTTATTTCCGTATGTGCACTTGCGATTGTAGGAATCATCACCAACATGCTAATTAGTAATAAAAGTAATTTTTTCATTTTGAATGTCCTTTCTTGGTAACCATTATTTTTCTATACATTCCATTCAGCACAACATTTTCATCTTGAATCAAAACGCTTTGGTTTTCTACTACTTTGTACATATTATAAAAATTGAATCCTATATCGGTACCGAGTTAATTTAATAATGAGTCGATTCCAACCATTATTCACGTTTGTCCTCTCCCACTAAAAGGCTCCCCATTATGGGAAGCCCACTATTATTTGTCTCTAACTCGGAGAAGTCGTAAACCATTAAGCGTCACGATAAGTGTGGCTCCCATGTCCGCAAATATCGCAATCCATAGGGTTAACCAACCTGGAATCACCAATAAAAGTGCTAAAAGTTTAATTCCTAATGAAAAAGTGATGTTTTGCTTAATGATAAATAAAGCTTTTCTACTTAGTTTCAACGTAAATGGCAGTTTACCTAAATCATCACCCATTAAAGCAATATCCGCAGTTTCAAGAGCCGTATCCGTTCCAGCTCCTCCCATGGCAATACCGATAGTCGATGCTGCAAGAGCAGGTGCATCATTCACACCGTCCCCAACCATGGCCACACGGTCGTATTTATTTCTTAATTCTTTAATAAAAGTAAGTTTATCTTGAGGTAAAAGGTCAGCCTGAATATCAGAAACTCCTACCTGTTGGCCAATTGCATTTGCAGTCCCTTTATTATCGCCCGTTAACATGATGGTTTTTTGAATACCTAATGAGTGAAGTTTTTGGATAACTAATTTGCTGTTCCCTCTCACTTTGTCAGCAACTGCAAGTATGGCTAATATTTCTGATTCATTACCAGCTACCATGACTGTTTTCCCTTTATTTTGTAGATCAGTTATAGTCGCTTTTAGGTTCGATGGAATTCCATTTGTTAAGATCTCATCGAATAAATTAGGACTACCCACATAATACATTTCTTCTTTGACTATACCTTTGATACCTTTACCTGTAATTGAAGAGAAGTCCTCAATAGCAAGATCTTGATAAGGTAAATTTTCTTGTTCAGCCTTTTTCATGATCGCTGAAGCTAGGGGATGTTGAGAACCTTTTTCTAATGCAGCAATAATGGAAAAAAGTTCATTCGGATTTGTATTCTCTTGAGGAAGATAATCCGTTACAACGGGAATTCCTTCTGTTAAAGTCCCTGTCTTATCAAAGGCGATGGCTTTAATGGCTCCCATTTCCTCTAAATGAATTCCCCCCTTAATCAATACTCCATTTCGAGCAGCATTCCCAATTGCTGTCACTATCGAAACAGGAGTGGAAATGACAAGTGCACAAGGACATCCCACTACTAATACAGCTAGACCTTGATAAATCCATTTACTCCAATCCCCATCAAATAAAAGTGGCGGGAGTACGGCTACTAACAGCGAGATCAACATGATGACAGGCGTATAATACTTCGCAAAGCGATCAACAAATGCTTGAGACGGGGCCCTTTCCGCTTGAGCTTCTTCTACAAGATGAATGATTTTTGCAATGGTGGTGTCGTCCACATGTTTGGTAACCTTCACTTCAAGAAGTCCTTCTTCGTTAAGAGTTCCAGCGAATACTTCATCATCAACAGTTTTGGAAACTGGAACAGATTCCCCTGTAATCGCAGCTTGATTTACAGACGATAGTCCTTTTTCCACCGTTCCATCCATGGCGATTTTCTGTCCAGGTTTTACGATTAATATATCGCCAATTCGAATATCGTCCACTTCTACTGTAAACTCTTTATTCCCCCTACGAATTAAGGCCTCTTTTGGGGCAATATCCATTAAGGAACGAATGGATTGTCTCGCTTTATCCATTGAATACGACTCTAGAACCTCACTAATGGCGAACAGGATGACAACCGTTGCACCTTCTCCCCACTCACCGATAATAGCTGCTCCGATTACAGCTATCGTCATTAATGTTCTCATATCAAATTCTAGTTGGAATAAATTTTTCAACCCCGTGGAAAAAAGGCGATAACCACCTACTAAGATGGCAGCTCCATAGGCTAGTATCGAAGATATACTTTCTTCACCATTGATTTGTGCTGAAAGCCATCCAATTAACAAGAAAACAAATGAGGCGATAACCGTTGAATGTTGTTTCAGAAACGGCTCTTTTTTCTCCTCAAATCGTTGTTTTTCAGGGATAACTTTTATATTTTCAAAAGCTCCTGCTTTCTCTAATTCCTCTATTGTTGTTTCACCATAAACTGTAAGTTTTGACGCACCGAAATTTACACTTGCATTAGCAACACCATCCAGGTGTTGTACGTTCTTTTCGAACTTAGTGGCACAGCCCGCACAGGTGAATCCCTGTACTCGGTAAACGGTTTTTTCACTTGTTTTTTCTAAGGAGTTACTCATGAGTTTTCACCTCCTGTTGATGTGTAAAAGCGATTTGTATCAGTTGCTTAACATGATCATCATCCAGTGAATAAAACACTAATTTTCCTTCTTTACGATATTTTGCTAATCCTAAATTCCGAAGAAGCCGCAAATGGTGAGAGGCCGTTGCCGTGGTACATCCAACAATATTTGCTACATCACATACGCATAATTCCTCTTCTTCACTTAACGAATAAGCAATTTTTATTCTAGTGTCATCAGATAATGCTTTAAATATTTGTGAAACTGCCCTTGTATTTTGTTGGGAAATCGATTCTTTTACCCTTTCTACTTTTTCTTCATCCACGCAGGTTACTTCACATATATCATCGTGCTTCAAAAATCCCATACCTCCTTATTCAAACGCCTATTTGATTATCAGTATATGTAAATACATTTAAATGGTCAAATAATTATTTGAATGTTTTTCAAATTCTGTATTGACAAGAAGAATGTCCATAACATAAAGTATTGACAAGGACAATAAAGTTGCATTAGGGAAACTTTTTTAGAGGGAGGTAAAAGCATGTCAGACAATAAGATTTCTCGAAGGGATATTTTAAAAATTGGAACGACGGGTGCAATAGGAATTGCAGGAAGTATTTATTTAAATAAAGTGGCACCTTTTTCTAAAGTAGTTCATGCTGAGGATCATGCATCAAGTCACAATAATCATTCTAGCAATCACACCAATAAGCATGATTCAACCAATTCGGAAGGATTTAAGATGGCTAAACGTCTTTTAACCGAGTTTGATTATGGAAAAGTCACCAAAAAATTAGACGGTCGGACATTGCGTGAATACGAAATAGTAGCTATTGACAAGGAAATTGAAATTGCACATGGAATAAAGTTTCCTGGCTGGACCTATAATGGAACGATTCCAGGACCAACATTCCGTTGTACTGAGGGGGATCTACTACGATTTCATTTTATTAACCAAGGAAGTCATCCTCACTCTATTCATTTTCATGGTATTCATCCACCAGATATGGATGGATTAGACCCTATCGCTCCAGGTCAATCCTTTACGTATGAATTTGAAGCAAAGCCATATGGATTACAGCTTTATCATTGCCATGTTTTACCTTTACGCCGACATATTCATAAAGGATTATATGGAAATTTTATTATTGATCCAAAAACACCAAGGGAACCTGCACTTGAATTAAATATGGTCATGAATGCATTTGATTTAGATTTAGATGGTGCAAACGAGTTTTATACGGTGAATGGTTATGCGTTTGCCTTTATGAATCATCCAATTAAAATCAAGAAGGATGAGCTTGTCCGTATCTACTTAAGCAATTTAACCGAGTTTGACTTACTGAACTCCTTCCATTTACATGCCAACTATTTTACCTATATTCCAACTGGGAGAAATGACAATCCTTCACAATTTACTGATACCATCATGCAATGCCAAGGGGAACGTGGGATTATTGAAGTTCGTTTTCCATATAAGGGAAAATATATGTTTCACGCTCATGTTAGTGAATTTGCTGAGCTTGGCTGGATGGGATTCTTTGAAGTTGAATAAAAAGGAGGTGTAAATAATGAAATTAAAATGGCTGATTACTGGTCTTATACCACTTTTTCTTTTAATGCTTGTTTTGGGATGGGTATTTAAAAATGGGGCTGGAGTAGAACGAGATCCTGCTGCTCCCATCGAAGTGCTTAATGTTGATCAAATTAAAATAAAACCATCAGGCTTTGAACTCGATGTCAGCAATACTGGCCCAGAGACATTGACCATATCTCAAGTGATTGTTGATGATTCTATATGGAATTTTTCGATGACCCCTAGTTCAAAGCTAAAAAGGTTTCAAGATGGAATGGTAACCATAAATTATCCGTGGGTTGAAGGCGACCCCCATACTATTTTGTTAATATCTGAAAATGGAATCATAACGGAAGCGGTGATTGATGCAGCAACTTTGACTCCTGAATTTTCATGGGATAATGTGTTGAATTACGGATTTATTGGTTTTTACGTAGGGATTGTTCCTATTACTTTAGGATTACTATGGTTTCCATTTATGAAGCGTTTGAAAAAAAGCTGGATTAATGCCATTCTTGCCCTCACAGTAGGACTTCTATTATTCTTATTTTTTGGCACATTATTTGATGGATTTGAAATAGGCGCTGAAGCACCGTCTGTATTTCAGGGCAACATGGTTGTGATCATTTGCACGGTTCTTTCGTTTCTTTTACTGGTTGGTTTTGATCAATATCAACATCAAAGACAAAAACGAACGGGTTATTCTCCACTAGGAATTTCATTATTGATGGCAACAGGAATCGGTCTTCATAATTTTGGTGAGGGATTGGCTATTGGATCATCATTTGCACTTGGTGAGGCTGCATTAGGTACATTTTTAGTAATTGGATTTACTTTGCATAATATTACTGAGGGCATTGGGATCGCTGCTCCATTATTAAAGAGTAGGCCAAAAATTAATACATTTGTTTTATTAGGAGCCATTGCTGGTGCACCTGCAATATTAGGAACTTGGTTCGGAGGCTTTATCTTTTCACCGATTTGGGGTGCAGTATTTTTAGGAGTTGGTGCAGGTGCCATTTTACAGGTAATATTCGTTATTTCCAAAATGCTGATCGAAGAACACAAAAAGAATACTGAACCAGTTGTATCATGGATGAATTTTACAGGATTTACGCTTGGAATATTAATCATGTATTTTACGGCTTTTTTCGTAAAATAATCAGGGGGAATTTGAAATGGCTAATATAGGAATTGGTGGTGCATTATTGATTTTTGTGATTGCATTAATTATTTTTGGGCCGAAAAAACTCCCAGAACTCGGTCGTGCCGTGGGATCTACACTTAGAGAATTTAAACAGTCCACAAAAGGAATAATGGATGATAATCATGATAAGAAAAATAAATAAAATAATACGAGGTGGCTCATCGGATAAGACGATGTACCACCTTTTTTGATGTATTCCTTATTCATTTGTATTTTCAGACATGGTTCTACTGTTAACTTCTATTTAGGCAATTATTTCATTCTAGAAATCACTCTTCATTTGCTGCCTCTTTTACTCTATTCTTGAAATCATTATAGGTGTTCCCTTCAAATTTCACACCATTAATAAAAATCGAAGGGGTACTTGTAATACTTAACTTATTAGCAGCACTCATATCTTTTTCCCATGCCTCTTTTGATTGGTCATTATTAAACGTATTGACCACTCTTTTCACCTCTGCCTCAGAGACAATTTCACTTAAAGTGTCCTTAAGAAAAGACTTTGAATATATATCCATTTGCTCGGCTTTAGTATCATCAGGCTGTTTTTCATATAATAGTTCATGGAATTTCCAAAACTTTTCATTCCCTAGTTCTTTAAAGACTGTTTCCGCAAATTTTGCAGAACGGGTTGAATCAACATTGATAAACGAATAATTCATAAAATAAAACGAAGCTTTTCCTGTATCGATGAAATCCT
Organism: Bacillus sp. sid0103; assembly: GCF_019219025.1. The sequence continues at coordinate 161,711 of NZ_JAHUWN010000002.1, forward strand.
TTTGGATATTTGGAAGAAGTGTATCATTAAAATTTTTACAATAAGGACATTTATAATCTCCAAATTCAACTATTTTTACTGGGGCAGACTTTTCTCCTAAAAATGGCTGTCCCTCATAGTCCATTGCTTCTTTTTTGGCCGTATTTGATAAAAAAATTAAACCAACTAGGCAAACTGCTATTAAACCAATCACCCAAAAAATAAATTTAGATGATTGATTTTTCGATTTTTTTGATTTTTTGTTTCCCGAAGACATCGTATTCACCCTCTATTTTAAGCTTTTTAATCTCTCTAAGAATTCTTTGGATTTTTAGAGAATAATTTTGAATCCAGAGAAAGAGCAGAATTTGAATTTAGGAACAGATATACGGCCATGACGGCAAAGGCTAGATCCAATTCAAACCCCGCACCTTGTCCATTCCCCATGAAACCGGCTGCCAATTTTACTTTTATTACAGCCCCAATCATGATAAATAAAAAGAGAATTGCAATGTATCGCGTTCCAAATCCTACAGTTAACAACAGTCCTCCGACTAATTCAATAATGGCCACTATGTACCCTACAATACCTGGAATCCCTAAACTTTCAAACCATCCTGCAGTATTTTCAATACCATTTTGAAACTTAGAAACACCATGAATAAAGAAAGATAACCCCAAAAATATTCTTAGAATGAGTGTCCCGACTTCTGACTTTTTCAATTTACATTCTCCTTTCAAAACTAAATGTTTTTTAATAACACTACATGTTGTAGTGTTATAAGGTAATAGATTCCTACCTTTTTCATGAAAAAAATCCAATTTACACTACTCATTGTAGTGTAATGTGTTACAAGTGGTCAAGAGATAATACTTCTTCATCAATTTTCTAATAACCATCAATAAATAAAAGGATTGTGCTTTTAGGGTAACTGGCTCCGTTTTGAGGTGCAGACGGACTAATAATCATACAAAAACACCTATGAATTCACTCGAAATTCAAACATAAAAAATCTGTAAAAAATAATCTATCCTATCAGGTGCAATGTAGTTTTTGTCCCTCATTAATTTTATGAAAGACAATTCATCAGGAATGTAATTAAATTTTGTCCTTCATCGGCGGTATGAAGGACAGTTCTTTAGAAATCTTTATTGGTTTTGTCCTTCATCGGTATTATGAAGGACAGTTCTTCTGGAATCTTAAAGGTTTTGTCCTTCATCAGTGTTATGAAGGACAGTTCTTCTGAAATCTTAATAGATTTTGTCCTTCATCAGTGTTATGAAGGACAGTTCTTCTGAAATCCTAATAGATTTTGTCCTTCATCAGTGTTATGAAGGACAGTTCTTCTGAAATCTTAAAGGTTTTGTCCTTCATCAGTGTTATGAAAGACAGTTCTTCTGAAATCTTAATAGATTTTGTCCTTCATCAGTGTTGTGAAGGACAGTTCTTCTGAAATCTTAATAGATTTTGTCCTTCATCAGTGTTGTGAAGGACAGTTCTTCAGAAATCTTAAAGGTTTTGTCCTTCATAAGTGTTATGAAGGACAGCTCTTCTGAAATCTTAATAGATTTTGTCCTTCATCAGTGTTATGAAAGACAGTTCTTCTGAAATCTTAATAGATTTTGTCCTTCATCAGTGTTATGAAGGACAGTTCTTCTGAAATCTTAATAGATTTTGTCGGAACCCGTTAGCTTTAGGGACAATCCTTTTATTTATGAGTTAGGCAATAACAAGTAGGATTAATATTAAAATAAATACATTTAATGATATTACAATGGATCGTAACTGTGCTTTAACTGGAATGGATTGTTGCGGATTAATCAATTGTTGCAGCCTGTAATCGACTGTACTATCCGCAAAATGAACAATAGCTGGAGTAAGATTTGAATTAATTTTTACTTGCTTCTTAATTAACTTTAATAAGGCACTGCCTAATCCAAGTTCTGAACCCATCCGGTTAATTGCATATTCATCAGCAACTAGTTCAATCATAATCCGATAATTCTGGTAGGACCACATTGTAAGCGGGATATACCATAAAGCTTCTGAAATTATTTGTAAAATAAATACTTTAATTCCATCATAATACCTTTGATGGGAAGTCTCGTGGTAGATGACTGCTTCTAATTCCTTTGCATCTAACATTTCAGTAAATGTAGTCGAAAGGACAATAACTGGTTTCAAAAACCCAAATGTAAAGGCCAGTGGATCTTTATAATTGATAACAACGATATCATCATTTTTTCTGTTAAAAATTTGATTCAATTGTTTGGATTTATCTTTATTAATAAGCAGGTGAATTTTATTTTGAAATGAACGTAATAGTAGGATTTGCTGAACGATCTTATTACAAATGATGAAAACGGTATAAAAAATGTAAGCATTCACGATTAATAGGACTGCATAATAGGCAAAAGTGCCTTTTTCAAAAAAGCTTACGCAAAAATTAAAGATATTAAATAGCTCTAATGGGCCAAATAGAATATTTACTAGGTACATCGCTATTTGAACAAACAAAATGATCGCAAAGAAAAGGGCTAATCCTAAAACAGCAGTTGATTTATGTTTCCAGACCATTTTACTTTCTTCCCTTTTTTAATTGTTCAATTTTTTGTTCCAGTTTCTGAAGTAAACGATCATCAACTTCTTGTAAAGAATCCAGCATATGATTAACAACTAATCCTCCGAATTCGTCCAAAAGGTTATCTGTTAGTTTTTTTGATTGTTCGCTAATAAAATCCTCTTTGGTTTTTACTGGTTTAAAAAGAGAGGTTCTTCCTTCCAATCTTTTTGTAAGAATGTTTTTATCGACAAGGCGGTTCATAACCGTCATAACCGTGTTGAAGTTTATCGGTTTTTCATTTTCTAATTCTTGTTGAACGTCCTTAATACTCTTTTCATTGCCTTCCCAAAGAATGTCCATAATTTTAGACTCAAGCGGGCCGAAAAAGCGATTAAGTCCTTCTTGGTCAAAGCGAAAATTGTTTATTGGCATTATTCATCCTCCTAACCATTACATATTGTAGTGTAACATATTATTATTTTCTATGCTGTCCACCGAAAAGTAAAAATGAGCTTGGAGCATTTCGCCAAACTCATTTTTGAAATAAAAGCTATGAACAGCATGATGAAGTTTTCATTTCCACCTTAACAGGCTTGGCTGGACAACACTCCGACTTTGCGGTCATCGTCTCTACATCGCCTTTTGTATAAAAGAATTCCCATTCGTTCCGGTCAGGATCGGTGACCCAAAATTTATCTTGTGTAGCATAACAACAAGTAACATCCATCTCTTCCCTTGCAAAAAAGCCCAATTTTTCCAGTCGATCCTTATGTTGCTGGACCGCTTCGTGATTATCTACCTGAAATCCAAAATGGCCCACTTGATTTCCTGCAACTGTGTCTTTTAAGTTTAAAGTGAAATTAAGCCCAGGATCCTCAAGTAAAAACTTAGCATAGTCTGGCTTTACTTTTACAGGCTCTACATTAAAAACTTTCGTATAAAATTCAATCGACTTATTTAAATCCGTAACATTAATCCCTACATGCATTTTCATCTTAAACCCTCCAACCGATTTATTTTTTTTGATAAATTAGCAACATGATGGATTAGCCTGGGATGTTCCACTGCAAGATTCATCTTCTGTTTTTTCTAACTCTTTAATTTCAACACTACAGCAACTTGAGGCTTTTGAAACGTCTTTACCTATTAACCTTTTGGTAAAACTCATGTTTCACAGCTCCTTTACAGTAGGATTTTTAAATCAAATAAATTTGATTTAAAGTAGATAAATCAATTTTTTTTGATTTATAACCTAAGTATATTAGCAATTTTTTCTAATTGCAACCATTAAATCAAAAAAATTTGTTTTATGGAAGGACAATAAGACTTCAGCCTAAATCAAAGTATTTTGATTTAAAAGATTGACATTTGAAAATATTGGATATATGATGAATGTATCAAGTTTATTTGATTTATAAAGTAGGTGAAAAAAGTGAACGAAGAAATACAAATACAAGACATATCCTTAGATAAAGTTTTTGAAGAATATGAGTTAAAATTTAAGGCCATAGCTGATAAAAAGAGACTGCAAATCATGAATATTTTAACTCAAAAAGGTTCTTTGTGTGTTTGCGATCTAGCTCCAATGGTTGACATGGCTCAATCAAAGCTATCCTATCATTTAAAGATTTTATTAGATGCCAACATTATTACTAAAGAAACACGAGGAACATGGAGTTATTACGAACTGAATCAAGAAGAACTCAATCATTTGTTATCCCATGAACTTTGTTGCATTTTCAAGCCGACTTGTTGCTAAATTTTTTTAAAGTATTAATCAATTTTTTTTGATTAATATATCAACATAATTTGATCAATAGGAGGAAATCAGGATGTTTAATGAATATGAAGTATTTCAAATGATGAAATTTCGTCAGGAAGAAATGGAACGGAATGCAAGAGATGCTTGGAAACGTTACGCTGATACATCCGATAAAAATGACCTGAAAGATTTAGCCGCTGTTTCTACAACCCCAGTTGAACCCTGCTGCCAGTGTGCTTGTGCGTAGTCTTTTCACATATAAATCAATATTTTTTGATTAATAATAATAATAATAATAATAATTAGGAGGAGTTGTTTATGTATCATTTCGAAGTGTTAGTAAGGGAAAAACAGAAAGAAATAGAGAAAATATCAAACGAGGCTTGGAAATTTGCTAACTTTAATAAAGAATCATTTTTGCAAAAGATCGTTAGGAAGTTGTCTTTTACTAAGAAGACTAAAACGGAACTAATCAACCAAAACCTTTGCATTTGCGAGTGCTAGGAGGATTTTAAAAATGTGGTTAGATACTGAAATTGCTCCCCAATCAGTCTGGAAAAGGCCGCCAATCATTAAAATATGGAAAACACGCTGATTTTTTTTACTCAGCGTGTTTTTTAGTGATTATTGAGTTCGGTGCCTACCCTATACCGAAATAAAAATCGCCGATAGACAAATTTCGAGCTGTGACTGTGACCTACCCCACAACCCTCCTCCAGTTGAATCCTTTTAATGTCTCCAAATGAACTAAAACCGTTCCTAGAATAATGGTCAAGGCCCCTATGCCGGATTGCCAGGAAAGATATTCATGATAGATAACGGCTCCCAGCGACACGGCAAGAATCGGCGAAATAAAGAGCCACGTTGATGGAAAAACCGGGTTCGTCTTTGCGACAAGCCAGTAATAGAGACTATGCCCCGCCATAGAACCAAAAACAACTAAATAAAAAAAAGAACCAAGTGCTTCGGGACGCATCAAATAATGAAACCGAATGTCTTCCGTGAAAAGGGATAACAAGATTAACAGGATTCCCCCATGCATCATTTGGACGGCATTTAAGGCAATAGGCGAAGTCGCAGTAAATTTTCCGCTCACCTGTTTCGCGTACAGACTTCCCGATGCATAAAAAACCTCCCCAATAATAATCAAAAAACAGCCTACCAGCCAAATACCATTCTCTTGAAAATCAAAGCTGGGTAAAATCAGCAGGAATACACCGAAAACTCCGACAAGGCACCCAATGAAGGATTTTGCGGCCGCCTTCTTCTTCAAAATGACTGACTGTATCAATAAAATCAGCATCGGACCGGTTGCCGATAAGACAGCCGCTGTCCCTGACGTTACGTACTGTTCTGCCCAATAAAGGGTTGCAAACGTACCAAACGTCAACCCGATCCCGGTAATTAGCATTTCCTTCCGAAAAAACAAACCAACCTTCGTTTTTCCTTGCCAAACCATGATCCAAAATAGAATAAAACCGGCAAGAAAAAAACGTAATCCAGCTGAGAGAAACGGCGGCACGCCAGCATCTACCCCTATTTTAATCGCAAGAAAGGTGGTGCCAAAAATTAAACACATGAACAAATAACCGATCATTACCATTCAAATTCCTCCTTTTGCTCCATTATAGAGGGCAAAGGATAGAACAGATGATAATAAATAGACCAGATTCCATTCAATCATGGTAAAATCAAGTGACTAAGGAGGGAAAAAAATGAGTAATGGTGAGTACCTGTTTAAACAAGTATATGATTATGTTCTGCATCGAATTGAGCTGAACGAATGGAAAGAAAATGACAAGCTTCCCTCTGTCAGAAATTTGGCCGCCGAAATGAAGGTTAACCGCTTAACGGTATTAAAAGCCTATCAGCTCCTTAAACAGGAAAAGAAAATCTATGTCATAGATAAATCCGGCTATTATGTTCAATCAAGTGATGGCCATCAATTTGAAAACCTTGATAGCCCCATTATTTCAGCGTATGTACAAAAAAATCACTTATCGGAAATCCATCAGGTTCCTGTTTCCTATCATTTTTCACAGGCGCTTATTGATCCCAATCTTTTGCCCAACACCTTTCTTTCTGATTATGTAAAGAAGGTTTTTGACCTCTATCCCAAAGTGCTTTCCACCTACTCTACTGTTCAGGGAGACGAGGAGCTGCGCGAAGCACTCTCCTACTACTTTAACAGTCAATATAAAACGGTTACGAAGGCGGATGACCTGTTAATTACCACCGGGTCCCAGCAAGCCATTCATCTTATTGCCCAGGCTTTTGTCAAATCAAGAGACACCGTGTTAATGGAACGGCCAAGCTACAGTGCCGCCATTGATATTTTTAGAGCACAAGGAGCTAATATTGTAACGGTGGACATTCATCCTGGCGGTTATGATTTACAGCAGATTGAACTCATGATGAAAAAACACAAGCCGCGTCTCTTTTATCTGAATCCAACCTTCCATAATCCGACCGGATACACGGTTCCCGCTGCACAAAGAAAGGAATTGGTCCAATTAGCAGAGCAATATCGCTGTCTCTTAATTGAAGATGACGCCTATCATGACATCTATTTTGACCAGGAACCGACGCCGCCCATTTACACCTATGATACTTCCGGGATGGTGATTTATATCAGGAGCTTTTGCAAATATATCTCACCCGGGCTGAGGATTGCCGTAATGTTGACCGGGCAAGCAGCTGTGATGAAATCACTGCTGGTGGTAAAATCATTGACAGACAACGGCTCACCGCTTCTTAATCAAAAGATTTTCCTCCATTACTATTCATCACCGAGGCTGCAGCAGCATATCGAAAAACTTCGAATTGCCCTGCAAATACGAAAGGAAATCATGGAGGAAGAACTATCTGCAACCGATTGGCAATGGACCAGCCCAAACGGCGGCTTGAATTTATGGGTACAGCTTCCAAGCCTCATATCAACAGAAGAATTATTAGCAAAAAGCCTGCAGCAGTCGATTTCCTTTGTTCCTGGACAGATCTGCGACCCCTTAAAGCAGCCGTCCTCATGGCTCAGGTTAAGTTATTCCTATGCAAACGAAGAGCAAATTTCAAAAGGAATGAAAAAGTTTATCGAACTAGTTCAACCTTCGACAAGTTTTGGGCGGTGACAGGCACCTCTGTAAGCTGATGGGCTAAATTGCATATACTTTTTAAACATGCGGCTAAAATAATTAGCATCATCGAATCCTATTCTGGATGCAATCTCACTTATTGATAAATCCGTCATTTCTAAATACGATAAAGACAGCTCTATTCTCATTCGATTTAAATAGTCAATCAAACTGATACCAACTTCTTTTTTAAATAAATGGCTAAAATGATACCGGCTCACGCAGCAATACTGTGCTATTTCATTCAGAGAAATATCCTTTAGATAGTTTTCTTTAATATAGCCAATAGCTTGTTGGATTAACGGGGTTAGTTCATTTAAATTACTGTCTTCTGATTGCTCTGTAAGCCACATCGCATATTCACAAACCGCATTGACAAATTTATCATAACGAATGATATGATAAAGGTTTTGAATAAAATGGGTATTGTTTGAAAGAATGGTAGTGGCATTGGCGCCCGATTCCATTACCCTTTTAGACATTAATAATACGATGGACACTACTTCTGTTTTAAACATATCCTCATTAAAATGACAAGCTTCCGCCAATTTTTCCATCAGGCGTTTCAAATTATGTATAATCCCGTCAGCATCCCCAATTTTAACAAGGGCAAGCAACTCTGCCTTCTCTTCATTAAACGGATTGATGACGGGCTCCTTTTGATTTCGTTTCATTTCGCAATGAAAGATTAATTGATTTCCTTGAAAAAAGCGGCCTGACATCGATTTCCTTGCTTCTAAAAAGGATTGGTAGAGTGCATATGGGTCTTGATAATATCTTCCAATCCCTATGGATACGGAAAGGTCAATCGAGGTTGCAGAAAGCTGAATGGCTTTTGCCATATCAACCATTTTTCTATTAAACTCCGTTTCTGACCCCTTTTCCTCAAGCTCTAAGAGAAGAGCTAGAACCCCCTCTTCAATCCAATTCCACAGAAAAGGAATATGTACCGTTTCCTCAATTCTTTCCACTAACTGTTGACCAACATTTTTTCTCCACTCCAAAGATTTCCCGCTTGCTATATCCGGATAACGATCTACTGAAACAACCATAACCAAATGCGGCTGAATATAAATCTCAAACTTTTGTTGTAACTCGGCAAATGTCCCTTCATGGACAAGCGTCCCAGAGAGTAGAAGATATGAAAAAGCTGCACTATTTGAATCCTGCTTCATTTTCATCCACCTCGTTCATCCAGTCTTTTAAGTTAAAGAAAAAGAAGCCGCTTTTCTCTAAAGATACAGTGGCTTCCTGCTAAATACAACTAATATTCTATTTCACCAATTAAATTTTCGACTATCGCTGCAATTTCTCCTTCTTGAATGTGGCGGAAAATGATTTCTATATCAGGATGAAAAAATCGGTCCTCTTGGACAGTTGGTACTTTCTCTCGGATAAATTGACGAACTTTTCCTGTTACTGTTGATGGATTCAATGATTCATAGAAATCTAAAGCCTGTGCGCCAAGCATCAATTCAATGGCTAAAATATATTGTAGCTTCTTTGAAACCTGATAGGCCTTTTTGGCGGCAAAATAGGCAAAACTAACCACATCCTCCTGATTCGCACTTGTAGGGACATTATCAATAGTAGCTGGATGAGAAAGGACTCTGATTTCATTTAATAATCCGGCTGCCGTATATTGGGGAATCATATAGCCGTTATTCAGACCGGGATTAGCAACTAAGAAATCGGGCAATTCACTTACATGATAATTCACTAACCGGTCAATCCTGCGTTCAGCGATCTTAGCTAAGTTCGCCATCGCGATGGACATGGCATCTGCATCCATTCCAGCGTATGTGCCATCAAAATTTCCTCCCATGAGGGCAATGCCATCTTCCCCTTCAGGCCAGATGATGGGATTGTCACTTATGGACTGCATTTCATTCTTCAGGTTTTCCAAAGCATTTTTTAATACCCTTTTAACAGCACCATGGACTTGTGGAATACAGCGCAGACTTAGTGCATCTTGTAATCTATAATCCTTGTAATGTTGGGCAATTTCACTGTCGCTTAGAATTCTTAATAAATTAAGAGCTGTTTTCCCCTGTTCCTTGTGTTTTTTTAAGGAATGAAGTCGCGGGTCAAAGGCTTTTATCGTTCCCTTTAACGATTCAAACGAAATAGCTCCTGAAATATCTGCTGTCTTTACAGCTTGAATCGCATTGTATAAAGCGAGAGCGGCAAACGCAGTAACAGAAGTCGTACCATTTAAAAGGGCGAGTCCTTCTTTACAGCCTAATACAACTGGCTTTAATCCGGCTTTTTCTAAAGCATCACAGCCTGAAAGGAGCTCACCGTTATACCAAGCTTGACCTTCTCCCATTAAAACTAAAGCGATGTGTGCTTCAGGAGAAAGATAGGCCACTGAACCATCACCTGGCACAAACGGCAAGATATCATGGTTTAACAATCCAGCCATAAGTTCTAATACCTCTAAGCTGACGCCCGAAAATCCATGGCCCAAATGGTTCAGAATCATGAGCTGAATCGCTCGGACCACTTCTTTTTCCAGCGGTTCTCCAACTGATACTGCATGGGACCGAACAATATTTCGCTGGAGGATTTCTGCATCGTCCTTCGAAATGACTTGAGTGACATTGCTGCCAAATCCAGTTGTCACACCATATATCGCCCGCTCTTCTTGTAAAAACTTTTCGATTAATCCGCGTGATGCTTTTACTCTGCTGCGAAAAGTTTCTGTAAAGGAAACTTTTGCTGAATATCGAGCAACAGCCATCACCTCATGAATCGAAAGCTCATGATCTCCAAGAATAACCTCTCTTATATCTCTTGGGTGTAAATATTCAATCTTGGCCATTTAACACACCTCTTTATCTGAAAATAACGCTTAGGATAATTTTCTTTTACTAGAAAGCGGGGAATCGATGATGAGAGAGTTCCCCGTTTTAAGTTCTTCTTCATTGACATCGCTCATGGACAGATACTTTGTTTCCGGTGCCCATGCAATCGAGACAATCGTTCCAATTAATAATACAACACTCATCGCAATCATCGATGTACCCATTCCCCATGCACTAACACTAATCGGAAGCAAAAATGTTCCAATGGCAGAACCGATCCGGCTGACAGCTGTCGTGACGCCTACACCTGTTCCGCGAATTTCGGTAGGGAAAAGTTCAGCAGGATAAATTAAGGTAAGGTTGGAAGCAGCAGACATCACAAAAGTGAAGGTTGCAAATACAATAATGGCAATGGTTTGTGAATCTTTAGGCAAGACGCTTAAAATAAACAAGGATGCTGTAAGAATGATAAAGGTATAAATGGTGAATCCCCTTCGTGTAAGCTTTTCCGTACACCAAACCCCAACAATTGATCCAACTAGAAGGAATAGGTTAAGCTGCATATCAATGCTAAACGTTTCTTCAAATCCCATTTTACTTAAAATGGTCGGAAGGAAGGTATAGATGGCGAAGTACGGAACAACCTGACATACATAGAATAAGGATCCGAATGTTGTCTTTTTCCAAAGCTGTTTAGAGAAAAGATCGACCATACGGAAAGCATGTTTAGAACTTGTCTTAATCGTTTCATCCATGATAGCATTTGGTCCAAGATATTTTCTTACAATGGCGCGGGCCTCTTCCACACGCCCCATTTTTATTAGCCAAAGTGGTGATTCTGGAGTTCCAATACGTAAGATTAATAATATGAAAGCGGGAATGGCGGCACTCATAAGCATCCAGCGCCAAGCATCCGGGCCAGATTTTTGTAAATAAAACCCTACAATATTCGCAACAACATAACCGACTGTCCATAGCACATTTAAAGAAGAGAGCAATAATCCTCTATACTTTCTAGGGGCGAACTCAGCTAGTAATGTCGATCCAACGGCATAATCTCCTCCTAAGGCAATCCCGATCAATAAACGCAAAATGAAAAGGGTCCATGGATCATTTACAAAAAACTGCAAGGCAGAGGCAATCCCTATAATGAGAAAGTTGGCTAGGAAAATTTTTTGTCGGCCAATACGGTCAGACAATCCTCCTAATAACAGGCTGCCAAAAAAGAGACCGATTAACGCGGAGCTTCCAATTAATCCTTCCCAAATTGGCCCTAGTTTCATCTCTGGTCCTAATAAAGAAAGCGCCATTCCAATAATCCCTAAAGCATAACCATCTGAAAAGTTAGAACCGAAAGTAAGGGCGGTAATTCGAAGATGAAATCTATTCAGCGGGGCATCATCCATCAAATACGTTTGATTGCTCATTAAAACAACTCCTTTTAGTATTTTTTTGATTTTTCAGATAAGGAAATACAAAAAAAAATAACTAACTTGCCGTTCAAAAAATTTAAGCGTTTACACTTTACTTAGCTAAATTATAATAGCTGGAAGAAAAGAAGGCTCTAGACAATAATTCGAACTATTAGCACAATATTGCTATTGTAAATGAATCTCTCTGAAAAATAAAGAAAGGGAACCGCACTAGAGGTTCCCTTTTGATCAATTCTACTAATATTAGTTCCTACTAAATTTATTTGTAAATCGCTGAAGCGAAAACATGGAGATATCATAATTTGTTTGACCTTCCGTAACAAAATCACAAATAATTTTTCCTATAATACTTGCAAACTTAAAGCCATGTCCTGAAAAACCAGCGGCAATCATGACATTTGAAAAGGCGGGATGACGGTCAATGATAAAATGTTCATCAGGCGTAAGTGTATAAAGACATGATTTCCCTTTCATCAAGCGGCCATTGGCTTTTGGCAGGTACTCCTTTGTAAAATGCCGGCATTCCTCCTCATCCGAGGAACCCGCACCGTATTCCCGATTAAAATGATCCGGATCGACCTTTTCTCCCCCATCATGCCTTCCAACCTTTACACCACTTCCACTCATGCTTGGAAAGCCATAATAATGTTCATTTCCTAAGTCGATGCTGAAAGCAGGAAAACAAGAGGAATCATATAGACGTTCATCACATTCAAACCATGAGACTGTTTTGCGTGTTGGCTGAAGAGGAATGTCTATTCCTGTTCCCTCAAGGATTTTTCCTGACCAGGCTCCTGAACACACAACAACATAATCAGCAGAATATTGTTCATGCTTTGTATGTACAATGGCACCTTTAGCAAACTTCTCTATTTTCTCCACTTTTGTATTCGGCACCAAGGTCATCCCATTCGCTAACCCAAGCCGGCGATATGCCCGAAGACATTCCTCGCTAAATAGCACTCCTGAGTTTTTTTCTAAACATCCTACTAATCCATCTGGCAGAGAGAAACCAGGCCAACGGGCATTTATATCCCCGCTAGATAGTATTTCCTGCGGTAAAGAAAATTCTTTGGCGCTCTTGATTACTTCTTCGATAAAAGGAGACCCCTCTTCTCCAACACACAAAACACCTGTTGGAGAAAACAGCTTCATTCCGGATTCCTGCTCTAATTTCCTCCATAATTCTTGAGCTCCAAGTGCAAGAGGAACATATTGCTTTCCCTCTCCATAGGCATGACGAATGATTCGAGTATCTCCATGATGACTTCCAAAGTTATGAGGGGGATCATTTGCATCGATTAATAACGACCTTATTCCAAGCTTTGATAGGTAATATCCTGCAGCCATACCCATAGACCCTGCGCCAACAATCACAACATCGTAATGCTTCTTCAAATCTATTACACTTCCTTCCAAATTTGAGATTATCATAACAGAAAATTCCTAATGATTGGAGAACTTTCTAAATCGACAAATTTCGAGCGGTGACAGGCACTGTGTGGTAAAATGATGTGGTTATTAAAACGGTGAAGGGATTGGAAACAATGGCAGCAGAAAAAGGGGAGTGCATCCTGCAGGAGCGATATAGCACAACAAAGAAGGCTGCTTCTTTTTATAATAAGCAAATGCTCGATCATCTAAATGGCATGATGACGAAGTTTATCTCTGAGCAAAGTATGATGTTTATTTCAACTGCTGATTCTAGGGGCAGCTGTGATTCCTCATTCCGGGCAGGATTACCAGGTTTCGTGAGAATTATTGATGAAAAAACCATCATATATCCGGAATATAAGGGAAATGGTGTGATGGCCAGTCTAGGAAACATCATAGAAAACCCTCAAATTGGTCTAATGTTTATCGATTTTTTTGAGCATTGCATTGGACTGCATGTAAATGGCAAAGCTTCCATTATTGAAAACAGTCAATTACTCTCGTCAGACTTGTCAGAGAATATCTTGATGGACATACATGAAAAAGAAGGAAACAAAGCAGAACGGTGGGTGCTCATCGAAGTTGAAGAGGCCTATATTCATTGTTCAAAGCATATACCGAAGCTGCAACATGCGGATAAAGAAATACTTTGGGGAACAGATGACGAAAAACAAAAAAATGTAGACTTTTTTAAAGAAGAGTAAATATCTTAAAAGATATAAAAAAACCAAGGGGATCCCTTGGTTTTTTCTATTAAAGGTTTTCAGTTTGATTGGCAGCTACAAACACAGACCTATGAATACCGATTCAAAATTTTATTCACTACCATAAAAATCGCGATTCCCAATAGAGCCCCCGAGCTATCGATGAATACATCCTTAACCTGCGGTCCCCTGCCCGGAACAAATAGTTGATGAATTTCATCCGACGCTGCATACAGGACGCAAATTCCCAAAGCTAGTAACGATTTCCCCCAACTTAACTTTTCACCTTTCCGCAGTGCGTTAAGCGTTAGTACAGCAAGTACCAAGTAGGCAAAGAAATGAGCATTTTTCCTTACGATGTGATTGACTGTCTCAATGTTCAAATCCGCACCTGGCTTGAATTTGTTCACTGTTTCGATCACTTTCTCAGTAACTCCCAAACTAAGCGAGTTAGACTGTGTAGCTGGTTGAGAAGACATGTTAAAAATGAGAAACATCCAAAGGAATACCAACACCCAAGGTAATAGGGTTTTGATCCTCTGATTAACCGATACCGTCTTGTCCATTCTAATTTGCACGTTGATGATTACTCCTAAATGATTAATTTAAAACCTATTCTATCATTTTTTAAAGTTATGTCCTATTAATACAGTACAATTCCCAGCCAATCCCAATACATATAAAAAGGCTGTGTTAAACTTGTCTGTTGATTTCCGCTCCATGCGCTTCGCTTTCCGCGGGCGTGCCGGGGAGCCTCCTCGGCGCTACGCGCCTGTGGGGTCTCCCCTGCCCCGTACTCCCGCAGGAGTCTCGCGCATTCCGCTCCAATCAACAGAGTGTATAAAATCAACATTTAGCTTTAACACAGCCTATAAAAAAGGAAATATAAGTAATTACTTATATGGATATTAAAATTTATGCCAAGAGTATTTTTACTCTTGGCTTTCAAATTCTTTCTTACTTACCAGATTCAGCAAAACGCTTGATACGATCTCCGATTTCATCACGGACACGTTGGAAGAATGCCCATTTTTCTTCGTCAGTCCCTTCTGCTTTAGCTGGGTCATCAAATCCCCAATGAACTCTTTTTACATGCGATGGAGTTACAGGACAGTGATCTGCTGCATGTCCGCATAACGTCACAACTAACTCTGCGTTATTAAGAATTTCAGGATCGATTACATCAGATGTTTGATTTGAAATATCAATACTAGCTTCCTTCATTGCTTTTACGGCATTTGGGTTTAATCCGTGTGCCTCAAGGCCAGCACTCTTCACTTCCCACTCATTACCTAAATGCTTTTTAGCCCAACCTTCTGCCATTTGGCTGCGACATGAGTTACCTGTACATAAGAAATAGATTGTTTTTTTAGTCATGATGTTTTCTCCTTTATTTTTCGTGTAGTATTTTATAAATAATTGCCGCACAGCCTGCTCCTAATATAGTTGCGACTAT
Organism: Bacillus sp. sid0103; assembly: GCF_019219025.1. The sequence continues at coordinate 176,981 of NZ_JAHUWN010000002.1, forward strand.
ATACACCCATAAATGTTGAGTTGTTCCTGATACGAGTGCTGGACCAATGGACCTTGCGGGATTCATAGAGGCACCGCAGATTGGACCAGCAAACATTGCTTCTAATCCAACTGTTGCACCAATTGCAATTCCTGCGAAGGATTTTACCGCTTTACCATGGACCGCAGAACCGAATATAACCATCATCAAGAAAAATGTAAGTATAAATTCCAAAACAAACGATTGGCCCCATGAACCTCTTGGTAAGGTGGTACCAAGTGTTGCAACATTTCCAAATAAACATAATAACGTTGCACTAGCTGCAATTCCAGCAATGACTTGAATAACAATATAATTAAGTGCTTCCTTCTTATTTATATCCCCATGAATTAAAAATCCAATGGTAACGGCTGGATTGAAGTGTGCACCTGAAAGGTGACCGAAAGTAAAAATTAATGCCATAACGACCAGCCCAAATGTAAGGGCTACACCAACATGAGTTAAACTTTTAGTAATCGAATCTATCACTACTGCACCAGTTCCAGCAAAAACAAGAAAATAAGTTCCTAAAAATTCACTGATTAACTTTTTTTTCATTCTGTTTAATCCCCTTGTTGATTCAATTAGTTAACAACCACAACGAATCGTAGGATTGCTTTTTTCAATCTGTGTAATTTTCTCTGTCTGGAGCGGTACGTGTTCCAATATATCTTCTATAAGTCCATATAGCTCACTTTGCTGGTTCAGGGAATAATAAATCCATTGTCCTCTCCGTTCTTCCTTCACCATCCCCGCATCTTTTAACTTGCGAAGATGCTGACTGATAGATGGCTGACTCATCTCAAATACTTCTAGAAATTCACAAACACAGCACTCACGTTGTTTTAAAATACCTACGATGGTTAAGCGTGTTTTATCGCCTAATAATTTTAAAACAGTCGCAGCTTTTTCCAAGTCTACTTTTGATTGCAACATAATTAACACCTCCACATATAATTAAATAATTATTTACTTATATATAATCCATGTCTTTAATCGTTTTAACATAATACCCTTCATAGATCTTTACCCGCGTTTTATTCTACATATAACTATTTGCTTATATATTAAAACAACATTCAAAGGATTTCAACGATTCGAATGTTAAGTTTTTGTTAATAGAAATGCTTGAAAAACCAAGTTATCATTTCTTCTTTTCGACATAACCCTATCAGGAGGGCGATACGATGGACAAAATTCTCCTTTGGTGCTGGTGTTTTGTCCTTCGGAAGCGGTACGATGGACAAAAGTCTCCTCTGGTGCTGGGGTTTTGTCCCTCGGAAGCGATACGATGGACAAAATTCTCCTCTAGTGCTGGGGTTTTGTCTTTCGGGAGCGGTACGATGGACAAAATTCTCCTCTGGTGCTGGGGTTTTGTCCTTCGGAAGCGGTACGATGGACAAAAGTCTCCTCTAGTGCTGGGGTTTTGTCTTTCGGAAGCGGTATGATGGACAAAATTCTCCTCTGGTGCTGGGGTTTTGTCTTTCGGAAGCGGTACGATGGACAAAAATCTCATCTAGTGCTGGGGTTTTGTCTTTCGGAGAGGCACGATAGACGAAATTCCCCTCTGGTGCTGGGGTTTTGTCTTTCGGGAGCGGCACGATGGACAAAATTCTCCTCTGGTGCTGGGGTTTTGTCTTTCGGAAGCGGTACGATGGACAAAAAACTGCTTTGATGCATGTGATTTTCCCTTTGAAAGCGGTGTCCTTCACCTAACAGCCAAAGAGATACAGTACTAGACAAAAAAAGCATACTCAGCTCGCTCTTAAGAGAACGAACTTAGTATGCATTAAGAACTTTACACATCAGAATAGATAAATTCTAAAATACAGGTAATTATGTCCGCCCTGTAGTCCCTCTTCTTATTTTTTCGAAAGCCCCTCAACATCTATAAAAGGCGTGGCTCCGCCTGTGACGCTTGGCAGGTGGCCATCCCATTTTTCGAGGGCTTTTTCTTGGACTTCAATTTGCTTTAATTGGATCAATTCCTCTGTTACTTCTTGTTTTTTCAAACGTAAAGCTTCGGCCTCTGCTCCTGCTTGGGCAACCTTTTGCTCGGCTTCGATTTTGACTCGTTCGAGATCTCTTTTTGCTCGTAATGCATTTTGTTCAGCGGTTTGCTTCGATTCGATTGCTTTATTGAATTCCTCACTAAAGGCAAATTCTTTGATATTAATATCTTCTAGAATCATATAATATTTTGTTAATTTACTTGCCAGCATATCTTTTACTTTCGCCGATACTTCCGGCCGTTTCGAGATTAATTCTTCTGCCGTGTACTGTGCGGTGATCGCCTTTAGTGATTCGGCAATCGCAGGGTCAACGATTCGGGTACGATAATCCAAGCCGATTTCTTGATAGAGCTTATTCACCGCTTCCGGATCAGCAGAATAGTTTACGGCCACCATCGCTGTGACCATTTGCAGGTCCTTTGAGGCAGCTGTCTGTGAACTTTCTTCTTTTTGGACCCGGACTTCAATCGGTTGAACGGTTTGAATAAATGGAATCTTAAAATGAAATCCTTCCGTTAAAATAGTCGGTTTAACAGCCCCTAATTGTAAAAGAACCCCTCGATAACCAGAATCAACGGTAGTACCAGAAAAAAGGCCAACCACGATAATCACCAGCGCAATAAGTCCACTTATTATAAATTTCGTATAGTTCATTCTGATCACTCCCTTTAGATAACCTTATGAAAATAGGTATCAATTTATACAGAGTAAAAAAGGGATCAGACCTCTTTTAAAATACTAAATTAAACCGGCAAATATTTTGTAATCAATCAACAAAGAACTACTGGTTGACGCCTCCACGCAACCCCAACCTCCTGACCAGGGAAATACGAAGATCCCTCTTGTATCGTTAAAGTAAGTTCTTGCTCTCCGCTTAACTCTAATACAACTTTACGAATCGAGCCTACAAAAATTATTTCTTTCACCGTACCTCTTAAAAAAGCATCCTCTTCAGAAACAACTAAGGTTTCTGGACGGATCGATACATTAACTTCCCCTTCCAGGCTAAACTCTTGTTTATGATCAACAGCAAATCTATGGCCCAATAAATCAATAATGGCCTCTTTTCCTTGAATATTAGATACTTTACCTTTCAACATATTAGTTTCTCCGATAAAATCAGCAACAAAAGCCGTTTTCGGCTGATAATAGATTTCTTCAGGCCTATCTAATTGAGCAATGCCGCCATCATACATGACCGCAATACGATCACTCATTGTTAACGCTTCTTCCTGATCATGGGTGACATATATAAAAGTAATTCCTAAGGACTGTTGTAGATGCTTCAATTCCAACTGCATTTCTTTACGTAATTTCAGATCTAATGCTCCAAGCGGCTCATCAAGTAACAAAACAGAAGGATTATTTACAATCGCTCTCGCCACTGCGATCCGCTGTTGCTGGCCGCCAGACATTTCCCTTGGTTTTCTTGCTGAAAAGTTCTCCATTTGCACCAATTTTAGAATTTTATTTACCCGGCTTTCTCTATCATCTTTTGGGATACCTTTCATTTTCAGACCATACCCAACGTTTTGGCTGACTGTCATATGGGGAAACAAAGCATAATTTTGAAAAACAGTATTTACATTACGTTTATAGGGTGGATAGTTAGAAACATCGATACCATTTAGGTAGACTTCCCCTGTATCTGGGGTTTCAAAACCACCAATCATACGAAGCGTGGTTGTTTTGCCGCATCCACTTGGCCCCAATAAGGTTAGAAACTCTTCCTTGTGGACGTCTAAAGTTAAATCCTTAACAATATGATTTTTTCCATAAAATTTGTTAATGGACTTTAATTGAACGATATTCTCTCTCATGCCCGTCGCCCTTCCTCTTTTGTTATGATAGTCGATATAATGATTAAAACGATCGAAGATACAAATACGACTGTTGAAATCGCGTTTACTTCAGGTGTAATACCATTCCGAGTCATTCCCCAGATCTGCAGTGGCAGTGTCGAAAACACTCCATTTAAAAAGAATGTAACAGGTATTTCATCCAACGACAGAGTAAAGGCAAGCATGGAAGCCCCAATCAGGGATGTCGAAATTAACGGTAAAATAACATAAAAAAAGGTTTGTATTCTTGAAGCCCCCAAATCATAGGAGGCTTGTTCAAGATTACGGTCAAGCCGTTTTAAACGAGCGTACACCTGGGTCATGATGACGGCAATCAAAAAAGTGGTATGCCCGATGACTACAGCTGTCATGGACTGGCCAATCCCCAACTCTTGAAAAAAATTAAGCAATGCAACCCCAGTTAAAATACCAGGCAGCATTAACGGAAGCAGGACAATTCTTTCAAATAACTTCTTTCCTGGAAAGTTAAAGCGATCAACTAAGAATGCTCCTGGTACCCCTAAACATATCGCAAAAAAGGTGCTCATCAGCGCGACCACTACCGAATTTTTCAGTGATTCAATCAGTACTTCATTTTCTGCCATGACATGATACCATTTCAAAGAGAAACCACGCATCGGAAAACTGTTTACGCTATCCGGGTTAAATGAATAAATGGTTACGACGATTAGGGGTAAATAAAGAAATACTAAGACAGCCATTGCCATAATTAAAAGCGAACTATTCATAAATGAAAACTTCTTCAGCATTCTAGTTACCTCTCTTCCTTTGAATCTAAGGCGGAGAACTTCTTTTCTGCTCTACCTGTTAGATCCAGGACGATTAATACAAAAATAAAGATAATCACACCTATTGCTGATCCATATGGCCAGTTATTTGAAGTACCAAATTGCAGCTGAACTAAATTAGCAATCATCGTATTGCTATCAGGTCCGCCGAGCAATGAAGGTGCTAAGAAATCTCCCATTGATAGAACAAAAGCAAAAGTAGCCCCTGCAATCATACCTGGCAAAGACAATGGAAATACGACTTTAAAGAACGTTTGGAATCGGCTTGCCCCTAAGTCCTTGGAAGCCTCAACTAAATTACGAGGGATCTGTTCGAGAATCGTATAAATCGGCATTAATACAAACGGTGTATAAATATGTACCATGCCAATAATAACTGAAACTTTACTATATAAGAAAAACTCCAGCGGCTTGTCGATAATGTGTAAATACATTAAAGATGAATTTAAAATTCCATTCGTGCCTAAAATGATTTTCCATGAATAAGCCCTAACGATGTAGCTAATCCATAACGGGATAATGACTAACATATAGATAAATTGTTTGTATTTGGTTACGCGGAAATTGATGTAGTATGCAAGCGGATAGCTTAAGAAAACGGTAAAAACCGTAACAGTACCAGCTAATATTACTGTATCTATTAAAATGGCTGAAGGAGCATTTGCCCCAGATACCGCTGTGAAAAACTTCGAATAATTAGCTGATGAGAATTCTTTAACCACATTAATTGGACCTGCCTGCCAAAAGCTGTAGATAAACAAATTTATATACGGCAGGACTAAAAATAAAAACAGCCAAATAATTGTTGGAATAAAGACGGCGAGTACTAAGAGCCTTGAAAGTGGGAATCTTTTTTTCTCTTTCGGTACTACCGTCACTTTACTATATGTAACTTTCATTATTTCCCCCCTGTTTTAGAAAAAGGGCTACTAAAATAGTAACCCCTCTTCAAAGATTCAGTTTTTAACGGTTACTGAGTTTTTATTTCAGTCCATATCTCGTTATAACGGTTACGTTCCTTAACAGGCTGCCAGAAGTTTAATTTAGAGAACATGTCGTCCATATTGTTAACATAGGTCTGTTCTTGCAGTTTTTGATCCATGAATTCTGCTGCTTTTGGATTTGCAATGCCATACGTGGTGACTTTTGCGACTTTGGCCTGTGCTTCAGGAGTTGAAATGTAGTTCAAGTACTTTTCAGCGTTGGCTTTATTTTTAGCTCCTTTTACTATCATTAAACGGTCAATCCAACCGGTTGCTCCTTCTTGCGGAATGGTCCATTTTAGATTACGGCCCTTTGCATTAACCGCCTCAACAGTCAGCGGCCAGCCAACCGCCATGACTACTTCTTTATTCGCAAATAAATCATTTAGTTCTCCTGCTGTTGCCCAATATTTTCTAATATTCGGCTTTAGTTCTAACAATTTCTTCTTCGCATCTTGAAGCTGTTCTTCTGACATATTGTAAATGGCGCTTTCATCCTTTTTATCTAACCCCATAATTTGCCCGACTAAGTAAATATTAGAAATATCATCCCAAACAGATACTTTTCCTTTATACTTGGGATCCCAGAAAGTACTCCAGGAAGTTGGCTCTTCTTTAATGACATCCGCATCATAAATTAAATAATCAGGTCCCCATGTAAAAGGCATACCATATGTTTTTCCATCCTTTTGCACATCCTGAAGGGAACGAAGACGCTCATTTAAGTCTCCGAAACTCTCAATCTTTGAAGTATCAATTTCCTCTACTAAGCCAGAATCGATAAGCACGGATGCTACGTCTGATGAAGGAGAGATAATGTCATATGTATCTCCGCCGCCCGATTTAAGTTTTGCTAACAGCTCATCACTAGAGCCGAAGTAAGTAGCGTTTACCTTCACTCCATACTTTTCGGAGAATGCTTTTGTAAACTCCGGATCTGCATAACCCTCCCAAGTTAATAGATTTAAGGTTTTTGTTTCTTTTACTGTACTAGCGGCTTCCTTATCACTCTTCCCGCATGCAGAAAGGATCATTGTTGACACAGCTAGAACCATCATAAACTTTGAGACCTTTTTAGTAATTTTCATATTTACCCCCTTGATTTTATATTTAGTAAGTATCTACTCTTAGTAATGCAATTCCTATGCCAAAAGTAATAAACTACAGTACAATATAATATTTCAGAATATACTGTGTTTTCCAAGGTTGGAGTACAATATGCAATCTTGAATAATTTATGCTGTGATGCATAAATAGCGGTTTATACTTCACAAAATTAGGTAAGTCTTTAAAAAACAACTGAAATTATTCATAGAGCTTTTTTAGGTGAATCCTTATTCATGATATTAAAAAAAGCGTAAAGTCCCTTACCAAGGAATCTTTACGCTTTATTAGTTTTCAACGCCATTAGAATAGGTAATTAAACAAAACACAACTTTAAATTTGTGCATTTTCAATGATGGTTGAAATCCCCAGCCCACCTGCAATACATAACGTAATAAGCCCATATCTTTTTCCTGTTCTTTCTAGTTCATGGATAGCCTTTGTTGCTAAAATGGCTCCCGTGGCGCCAATCGGATGCCCCATGGCTATAGCACCACCATTAGGATTCACCTTATTTAGATCAAGTTTTAATTCTTTTATGACAGCTAAAGCTTGTGCAGCAAACGCTTCGTTTAATTCAATTAAATCAATATCAGCTAATTTCAACCCTGATTTTTGAAGTGCCTTCAAAGTTGAATTTACTGGTCCAATTCCCATAATATCTGGTGAAACTCCTGCAGCCGCTTGAGCAATCACTCTTGCTTTTGGTTTTTTACCGAGTCTCTTTGCTTCTTCCTCTGACATAAGGACTAGAGCAGCTGCCCCGTCATTCCTCCCGCTGCTATTTCCCGCTGTTACTGTTCCATCTTCCTTAAAAACGGGTTTTAACTGAGCTAATTTTTCTAAACTTGTTTCTCTTGGATGCTCATCCACTTTAAACTCAGCTACACCTTTTTTCGTTTTTATTCGATAGGGAACGATTTCTTGTACGAATATACCAGTCGAAATGGCCCTTTTCGCATTTTCTTGACTTCTTAAGGCAAATTCGTCTTGTTCCGTTCTTGAAATAGCATACATTTCCGCTAAATTTTCTGCTGTCATCCCCATTGTTAACAGGCCATAATCTTCAACAGGCTGTGAACCTGGCTGACTTTCTGTATTTGGGTCCAATAACTGTCCATTGCCCGATTTCAATCCAAAACGAATATTTCTCATATAATACGGAGCTGTACTCATGGATTCTGCTCCACCTGCAATAATGGCATTCCCTAGACCACTATGTATTTGTTGACTAGCTGAATGTATCGCTTGAATTCCTGATCCACATTGACGATGAACAGTATAACCTGGTATTTCAACCGGAAAACCTGCACGGAGCAAAGCGATTCTTGCTAAATTGGATGCATCAGAACTTTGTTTTGCTTGTCCCATTATTACTTCGTCTATCATTTCTTTTGAAATATCCGCTCGCTTAACCACTTCATCAAGGACAGTAGCTGCTAGAAAGTCAGCAGGAACATTTTCTAATGCTCCCCCTAGTTTCCCAATAGCCGTTCGAACAGAGTCAATAATAACGACATTTGTCACTTTTTCGACACCCTCATATTTTATTTTTTCCTTCTTCATATCCTTACAACTTAATTAATACTTGTGACAAATTCTCTCGAATAATGTTTCAGTTTTTCCTTATCAATTTCCATGCCGAACCCTGGTCCGTTTGGAATTTTCAACTCAAAATTCTCATATTCAATTTGGTTGACCGTGACATTGTCTTTAAATAGAAGGGGACCAAATAGTTCTGTTCCGAATGTTAATTCTGGGATTGTTGAATAAAGCTGTGCACAAATAGCCGTTCCGAGGGATGACTCAATCATTGTTCCACCATACATCGGAATGCCCGCTGCTTCGGCAATAGCCGCTACTTTCTTCGTTGCCGTTAGTCCGCCTGCTTTCGGAACTTTTAGAGCGAAAATATCTGCTGATCGATGCTTGGCGATTTGATAAGCTTCTTGAATCGTTCCAAGTGATTCATCTGCCATAATGGGAACTTTAAAGCGCGAGGATAATTTCGACATCCCTTCACTATTCCATCGAACTAAAGGCTGTTCAATTAAGTCTACGCCGCCATTTTCTAATGCTTCAATACAATAGAGTGACGTTACTTCATCCCAGGCTTGATTGACATCCACACGAACACTCGCTGCATCGCCGACTGCTTCCTTAATTTTGATGACGTGTGCTACGTTTTTCTTTGGATCTCCTTTACCAATTTTCAATTTAAAAATATTATGCCTTTTGGTTTCTAGACAATTTTGCGCCTCTTCAATATCCCTTGCAGTGTCTCCGCTCGCTAATGTCCAAGCAACCGGTAATGAAGAATGACACTGTCCCCCGAATAATTGATAACTTGGAATATCCATGGATTTAGCGACTAAATCGGCCATCGCTGATTCAACCAATGCTTTTGCAAAGTAATTCCCCTTCACATGTATACCAATCAGGTGGGAAAGGGCATCAAAGTTTATCGGGTTCTTTCCAAGGATTAAAGGCTTTATATACTTATCAACATTTACTTTAATGGCCTCTGGGCTTTCCTCCGAGTAAGAGGCGCCGCCAATGGTGGCAACTTCCCCCCAACCTTCTACTCCATCTTCACTTCTCATACAGGCCATCACAATCGTCTGGGTGACAATCGTATGCATCGCCAAATGATGGGGTCTGATGGTTGGTAGGTCCACTATGTACACATCTAAAGAATGTATTTTCATTTCGTTCCCTCCTTTATTGATTTTGATAAGAAAAGTCCGCTTCCGTCTTTTCTCTTACTTCTTCAATAGTTACACCCGGCATTAATTCGATTAATTTTAATTGGTCTACATCTACTTCAAAGACAGCTAATTCCGTAATAATCATGTCTACACTTCTTGTTGATGTAATAGGGTAATGACACCTTTTTAATAGCTTACTTTTTCCGTCTTTAGATGTATGTGTCGTCGTTACAATGACTTTCCTTGCCCCCACAAGCAAATCCATTGCTCCACCTACACCCATAATGTTCTTACCTGGAACAGCCCAATTGGCAATTAGACCTGACTGATCTACCTGCAAAACACCAAGGATCGCAACGTCCACATGCCCGCCGCGAATCATTGCAAACGATTCTGCACTATTAAAGAAAGAGGCACCGATTGTCTCCCCAACTGGCAGCTTTCCTGCATTGACTAAGTTAGGATCGATTTGACCTTCCGCTACATCGCTGACACCTAACAAGCCATTTTCTGTATGAAAATAGACATTTTCCTCTTCAATGTATTTCGCCACTAACGTAGGAATTCCAATGCCAAGATTTACAATGCACGGGCCTGTCAGTTCTTTCGCTGCCCGTTTTGCGATCATCTCTTGAATTCGATGATTTTCATTCATAATCAATCACACCTTCCTTCGTCAAAATCTTTTTCGCGATAATCAGGTTATCGACGAATAAATGGGGTGTGACAATCGCTTCTGGAGACAGTTCTCCCGCTTCAACAATCTCATCCACTTCTGCAATGACCACATCTGCTGCTGTTGCCATCAGTGGATTGAAATTGCGAGCTGTCTTGTAATAGATGAGATTGCCAAGTGTATCGGCTTTCCAAGCCCTGATCAAAGCCACATCCGCTCGTAAAGCTGGTTCAAATATATATTTTTCTCCATTCAATTCTCTTTCTTCTTTCCCATTTGCTAGCTCTGTTCCAACACCAGTTTTCGTATAATAGCCTCCTATACCGGCACCGCCAGCTCTAATAGATTCCGATAAGGTCCCTTGGGGTAATAGCTTTAATTCTATTTCCCCTCTTTGGTAAAAGTCCCCTACTTCGCGATTACTCGTAAAATAGGATCCTATCGCTTTTTTGATTTTCCTTTGTCTTAGGAGTTCTCCTAATCCTTTACCTGCCTCACCTAAGTTATTGCTGATAACGGTTAGTTCAGTTACTTGTTTTGTTGTTAACCCTTCAATTAAGGTAAGGGGGGCACCGATTAATCCAAACCCGCCAACCATTAACGTATGACCGCTTTTCACACAAGATAAGGCAGACTCTATATCATGAAGTATTTTCGTCATATTTTTCACCCTCCCCTCTCAAATTAGTATTCTAGTAATGAATCACTGGCTTCAAACCAAGCAGGGATACCTGCCGTTAATAAACAAATAAACCCGACATCAGCTAATTGTTCTTCAGAGGCTCCGTTTGCTCTTGCCGCGATCATCCATTCTGCTGCATGTTTCCCTTTTAATTCTGTAATGAAAATTCCCACCATTAGAATATGTTTCAGCGTTTTTGGAACGGTGGCATCACTTAGCAGCAACTCTTTAAGTATTTCTTGCTCTCCTGACTGAACAAGCGTGATCACCTTAGTGACAAAGGATGTATTCTCCTCACCTAATAATTCACACATATGAAGAAGATGCTCTTCTGTTGTTTTTTCGCTTTCACTTAGTGCCTGAAATTCAATGCCTTTTAAAGTAAGGGCATATTCTAATGACTTTACTCCTGATTTTAATGCTTTTGCCCCGTTATATAAGTAGGGAACAATAAGGTACTCCACAAGCTCTGGCAGAGTAGCGCCGCCATCTATGGCTCCTTTGGTGTGGTACACCATACTTCGTTCATACAATCTCGCGGCATTCATACCTACTAGTAAAAGATCCTTTTCTTTTCTAGTTAAAGCCCCTTCTTTCATGATTTCGCTTCGTAAGCTTGTGTAGTGCTCCAGTGCATTGTTGTTATAATCATGCATTTTTTGGACCCAGCCAGGCACCACATCATACACTTCTTTAAAATACGCTAAGCCTTGACTCATATCGTGAACACCTCTCAAACTTGTTTTCTTCCTTTATATTCCCTTTAAAAATGCTTGTATCGCTTGGTTAATCTCCGGTCTATTCTCAAACACCATAGTATAGTGATTACAATCCGAGACAATCGTATGAATATGAGGGGTATATGTCTTCGTATCATCATAGGCATTTTCATAAAATAATGGCGGAAATGGACCAATTTCCCCTTTTGCATACACTAATAAAGTCGGGCAATTAATCTTGGAACACACGTCTTTAGGGTCATAGGAATAAAAACTTTCAAAGTCTGCTAGGATTTTGGGCTCTGCCGATTTAGGCTCCCACATTTCTTCGGCTTCTTGAATTTCATACTCCACTACCTCTTTTAAAATAGGAGTCCATTCAACGCCTAATCGGTGATATATCCCTTTTATTTCGTCCAAATAGCTTTCTTTCGATTCATATTTTTTACTTAATCTTCCTAAAGATGGTTTAACGATGTCACGCTGCTGATCAGACATGTTCGCCGCCCCGTCTAATAAAACCAGGCCTTTCACCGAATCCAATTTACTTGCGACAATGGAGGCAATAAATGCACCCATAGAATGGCCGATTAAGATGGGAGATTCTAATTTCTGCTCCGTGATTAAATCAATGATATCCTCTGCATGCTGAAAGATAGACGGATGTTCATCCAGTTCAGAACTATTGCCGCGTCCTCTTAAATCAACCGCAATCACTCGATATTCCCCTTTTAGTGCTTCTGCATAATAGTGCATATTTTTATGTGTTCCTGTTAACCCATGAATCGCAATAATCGTCCCTTTTTCCCCTGGATAATCCGCCATTTGAAAATGATGATGCTTCACTTCTTTGATATACTTTTGCATCCATGACACTCCTTGTTTTTCCTGTAGCTATTTTTATTATCGTTTTAATATTGAACTAATCTTCCTCCGACCATCCTTTGTAAAAAAAAGACTGACCATTCACGAATTTTCGTCGTTTTGATCAATCTTTTCTAAACCATCCTATCTATTTAGGGAAGAATGTCTATCGTATTTACAGCCAATTTAGCAACAGATTCTATAATGTTTGTAAACTAGCTTTGTTCAGATGAGGCGTATCTTGAAGTCTCAATTCAAATTCTAAATGGGCGGTATAGAATGGTTTATTTAACCCTTTCTCAATCAGGACATTAGGATCTTCTTGTTTTTCAAGTTTGGTAATTAAGGTCCCTCTTACCCCTTGTGCTACGTCACTATCCAAATATGGATCCCCTTCAAAATAAATTTGGGTCACTAATTTATCTCCATTTTCAGGCTTGAACAGTAAGTGAAGATGTGCTGGTCGATAAGAATGATGATCAATCAACTTTAAGAAATGACCAGTAGGACCATCGGCTGGAATCGAATAATTTCCTGGCACAACCGTTTGAATTTCAAAATTCCCCTTTTCATCTGTATACAAAACCGCTCTAAGGTTATCAGCTGGAATACCTTCGGCAAAGTTAGAATATTCTCCATTAGCGTCCGCTTGCCATAGATCAATCTTCGTGTTTACTAATGGATTTCCAGCGGTATCCTTGACCGAACCACTAAAGAATAATACGTCCCCCGGCTCCTCTTGTCTTTGTGGAATGACCCCTGGATTTTGAATTTCAGTGGCATTTTCAATATAATAAGGTCCTAAAATCGTTGGTTCCGTTCCTTTTACGCTCTTATACATCTCTTGCAGCGCATGCGTTTCAAAAAACACATCCATAAATAACGGAATTTCACCTGATTTTCCTACTTGATCCATCCAATGGACCAGAGCCTGGTAATCGTCATGGTCAATCTCGTGCTCACTGATTAATTCTTTAAACTTACCTACTAATCCTTGATAAACAGCGATAACCTTTTGATTTTTCATGCTTCTTTCCTCCTCAAAGTTTCTTAATTGGCAGCGGTTTCACTATTCTGTTCTTATAATCTAGCTATGTTTTAATGATAAAACGAGTGGATTATTATCACAATCTACCAATAGGTTTGAAAATTCATAATATTTAGTATTAATCGTTTGGATTTTCACTTTGAACAATATTTTATCTACTTATTTCAGTAAAAACCTATATAGTCATTAGAAATTTTTCTTTCCCAAACAATAAGAAAGCCCTCTCACAGCTGGGTAAGAGGGCCTTCTTTAGTTAACTATCCTTATATTAGTTTCATTGAGCTGTAACAGTAGCGGAAGAAGTTCCTTTGACTTCTACAGGAGTATCCTCCGAATCAGGATAACTTTTAAGCATTAGTGTGGCTGTAAACGTAACTATGGCAGTAAAAATAATATAGCCGCTCACTGCATATGCCGTGCCATACTTGTGTAAAAGAAACGTACAAATAAGCGGTGCGATTCCTCCCGCGATGATAGATCCAAGCTGTGTTCCTAGCGACAGTCCGCTATATCGTAACCTAGCAGGGAAGCTTTTCGCAAGAAGCGCACCTTGTGGACCCACCTGCATACTATGAGGAATCATAGCTAAGGCGGTGGCCAGTAAAATAATCATCGGAGTGCCTGTATTAATAAGTCCAATGTAAGGGAATGCCCATAAGAAGGTAGCGGCCACCCCAACCAAATACATACGCTTAATGCCAAATCGATCTGACAAATAGCCAAAGAGAGGAATACAAAATACCATTACCACACTTCCGATTGTGTTTCCATTTACTAAAAATTGCTTGTCTATTTTAAATGTTTCCATGCCATAATTGATCATAAGAACAGTGTAGACGTAAAATGGTCCATTTTCAGATAGTCTGATCAGAGCTGCTAAAATAATCTCTCTTGGGTGCTTTTTGATCACCTCTAGCACAGGCATGCGCGATACTTGTTTTTCCTCTTGAACATTTTGGAAAGAAGGTGTTTCCGTAATCTTTGATCGAATAATTAAGCCAACAATCAGCAGTACTACACTGAATAGAAAAGGTATACGCCACCCCCATGTATAAAAGGAGTTACCTGAAATATTCATAATCAGTGACATGACAAAGGAAGATAACAAGAGACCTGCTGCGACACCCATCTGTGGCCAACTCGCCATAAGGGCTTGCCGCTTCTTTTTCCCCCACTCCATTGAAAGAAGAACCGCACCGCCCCATTCTCCTCCTACTCCAATTCCTTGAATTAATCGTAAAAAGATTAGCAAAGTAGGTGCCCACATGCCTATGTTGTCATAGCTTGGTAAAAGCCCCATCGCTAGACTGCTGATTCCCATCAAAAACATGGTAAGAACCAGTGCCGTTTTGCGGCCCACCCGGTCCCCAAAATGTCCGAAAATAGCTGCTCCAATAGGACGTGCTAAGAAGCCGATTGCCAATGCGCCAAAGGATTGCAGCGTTGCTATATAAGGATCGGAAGCGGGAAAAAATACTTTTGGAAAAATTAATGCTGAGGCAGTTGCATACAAGAAAAAGTCATACCATTCAATAACTGATCCTATCGTCGCAGCAACGGCTGCAATTCTTCCCATTTTTTTATGTTTTACGCCTTCAATTTTCATAGACTCACTCCCCTAAAAATTGTCCAAACATAAACGAACAGGAATATACCGGTAACAGCATCCTGTTGAAGTGTGATTTCCTCATAAAGTATTTTACGAGCCTTCAGACTTTTATGGCTACATGTATCAAAAACCTTAATAAGTTCCCTCATTCATGATTGCAAAGTGATCTTCTTTAGGGGCTGTAATAAACCCTAAATGCTGTAATAAATCAATAAATTTTTGAAAAGTCTCCAATTGATATTGGTCTAAGTTCGTTTCATCGAAATGATAAAAACCTTTTTTGGTTTTTAATCCGATATTCCCGCTTCTCATTTTCTCTTCCACAATTTCCGGCGGTGCAAATCGCTCTGACTTTAATGATTCTTTTAGATAGTTACTTGCATGGAAAAGCGTATCGGCTCCTCCCCAATCAATAAACTCCAATAGACCTAATACCGCAAATCGCAGCCCAAAGCCCACCCTTGATGCTTTATCAATATCTTCAATGGAAGCAACCCCTTCTTCAACAAGCCTGGATGCTTCGTTCATGGCGAGCGCCTGAATCCTTGGAACAATAAATCCTGGGGAAGGTGCACATTTAATCGGAACCTTGCCAATTTCCTCAAGTAATGTAAACATTTCCTTTAAAGATATATCGCTCGTTTCATTACCTGGGCTTACTTCCACTAGCGGAATCAAATAGGCAGGATTTAGCCAATGTGTATTCATAAATCTATCTTTGTGCAAAACATATTCAGCTAATTCATTTACTGAAAAGGAAGAGGTGGTCGAAGCAATCAGTGCGTCTTTTTGTAAGGATGAACAGATGCGACTATAAACTTCTTTTTTTAATGCGAGAATTTCTGGCACAGCTTCAAACACGATTTCTGCTTTTTTCCATATGTCACTAGAATCGTCAATATGTAGAACTTCGATTCTATCAACAATTCGATCGATCATTTCATAGGGAAAAACATTAGACCGCGCTAGAATCTCCAGTTGGCTCCTAATTTCAGCTAAGGCTGATGATTGTAATTGGTTGAATTCTTCCTTATTCCGACCTTTAATATCCATAAGTGTTACTGGAAATCCCTGATAAGCAAATGTTAAGGCAATCCCTCTCCCCATTCGGCCGGCGCCTGCGATGAAAATGGTCTTTTTAGCTGATTTCATATTGGAGTAATCCTTTCTCCAGTATTTCTTTCAACTCGGCTTTTGTTTTCGAAGCAAGCTGAAGATTCTCCAACGTTCTTCCGGTTGCACGCAGGTTTTCTCCGACTACAGCGGAAGCGACGGCCAGCAGCCCTTTTGCCGTTGGCACGGGAACATCCAGCCACTCTCCGACTGAAACAAGAAAGGCAAGACCGCACGCAACATCCTCTCTCATGTAACGGTGCGTTTTTAACTCTAACGGCTCAAACCAATCCTCTCCATCAACTAGCTTTTCATGAGCACCGTTCCCATACATCCATTCTTCCCCCTCAGGATTATAATGATCATCAAGCGGAAAATGCGGTGCAGTGTATCCTAAAGCCTCACGGATTCTGATTCTTTCATGATCCAGTGCTTTATGAACATTTCTGATAGAAGTTTGTGTTCCTTCATTGTGAATATCCCACTTGTCAAAATGCTCAATCGGACCAGCGTTCATTAAAATAAGCGGAGGATGAATGACTGGACCGGCATTCATTAATGCTCCGTCCAAAGCATCTTGGATGGGTTCAATGGATGGAAATGCTTTTCTTAACACTTCAAATGCCTTCTCTGATCGTTCACTAGGGAATACTCCTGTCGGAAGCCTTGTTGCCCTTCCAGAAATAGAAACCGTTTGTTCATCGTATTTTCTTGCTAAATAAGGTAATGTACCTGTTTCGGCAAAAGCAACTTTCGCCTTGCAGCCTTCATCCACTAGAACCTTTGACATTAAATAGCTTCCAAACGTTCCAGGCGGCAAGAATATCACCTGGCCATCTTCAAGCACAGGCGCTAGTTGTTTGGCTATCGATTGTTGCGAAACAGCCGGCAATGGAATGACAATTAATTCGGCTCCTTTAACCACCTCCTTCAAATCGGTGCTTGCTAGCTTTATAGAAACAGTTCTTGATCCATTATGGTCTTTTACGTGGATGGCCTGATTATCGAGAACTGCTTGAAAAGCATCCTTGTCTCTTCTCCATAACCTTACATGATGGCCATTTTCCGTTAAATCGACTGCTGCTGCATAAGATCCATTTCCTCCACCAATTACCGCAATTTCCATTCCCTTTTCCTCCTACTTGTCATTTGGAATACTGTCTTCTGTATACAAGTTAGTAACGTTTTAAGTCCTCATCTTAAAGGGCTGCCTTTTCTTGTTATCCCTCTAAAATAAAAAAATATCATTTAACTGCATGGAGATAACGCTTATTCTCTCTCAAGGCCTGTACCCATTTTTCTGACTTCTCATAGCAATCTCCTATTTGCAGAACTCTTTTGTCTGAAAAAGGTTTTCCTATCAACTGGAGGCCAACTGGCAGAGTGTCTGCCGTAAAGCCGCAGGCAACAGAAAGCGACGGAAACCCGAGAATATTGGCAAGTGGTGTTTTTCCAAGCGTAAACATATTGCTGATCGCCTGTTCTGGAACCATCGTGCCGATCTCAAACGGCGGCTGAACATTGGTAGGACCGACTAACGCATCCAGCTCTTTCATTTGTTTAAGCGTTTCGGTGATAAACTGTCTTCTCGTTCGTTGAGCATTTATATAATCGGTTGCGGAGATACTACGGCCAAATTGAAAGCGATATTTCAAATCATCCCCATATAAATCTCCAAATCTCTTTAATAACGGTTCATGAAAGGATACCACTTCTGCTTGCGCAATTGTTTTTAAAGCATCAAGGGCCCTTTCTATCCCTGGCAGGTTGATGAAAACGATTTCTGCTCCCAAATCGGTTAATCGCTGAAAAGCCCGCTGAATTACGGTCTTCACCTTCTCATCGATTCCTGAAAACATATAGGGTTCATAGAAGCCTAACTTAACTCCTTTAAGAGTTTGTAACTCAGGAAATACAACAGACTCATCCCTTTTAACAGTCGAGGGGTCTTTTAAATCATATCCTCTCATCACTTCCAGCATAATGGCCGTATCTTTTACGGTTCTCCCCATTGGACCTACATGGTCTAAAGACCAGCTAAATGGCAGGCAGCCCTCACGACTAACAAGTCCATACGTTGGTTTAAATCCTACCGTGCCACACATTGCTGCAGGCAGACGTATCGAACCCGCTGTATCTGTTCCAACAGCACCGAAGGCCATACCTGTTGCCGTGGCCACAGCTGAACCGCCGCTCGACCCACCTGGTATTCTTGTTAAATCCCATGGATTCTTCGTACTTCCATAGTGAGGATTTTCAGTTGTGGCTCCCATCGCGAATTCATGCAAGTTTGCTTTACCGATGATGATGGCTCCTGCGTTCTTTAACTTTTGAACAGACGTGGCATCACTTGAAGGCACCCAGTCTTGAAAAACTTTTGAACCGCCTGTTGTTCGTACCCTTTCTGTTTGCAATAAATCCTTCACCACAATCGGAATCCCGTGCAGCGGGCCACGCAGTTGATTGCTTTGAATTTCTTTTTCTAAATTCACCGCCTGATCCATGGCCTCTTCTTCCATCACCGTAATAAATGCTCGAAGGGCGGGATCATTTTTTTGAATTTGTTCCAAGGTTAATTTAGTCAATTCCACAGGTGAAATCTTTTTCTTTGCCATTAAAGACCCAGCGGCATCAATCGAAGCGAAAAGCAGTTCACTCATGTTTGTTCCTTCTCAAAATCTTCAAGGTTCAACCTAAAAGCAGGGTCGACCATAAACATCTCTGCCTCTTCGAGTTCCAGAATATCCTGTAAATATTCATATAAAGTCAAGAAGGTACCTCCTTCCTCCTGAATGACAAATCTCTTTTATTCGACTGTTTAACGATTGTTTTCTAACAAGAAAAACGGACGGCCAATTGACGCTTCAAGACGGAAGAAGCGATCGAGGCCTGTTGCTCGAAACGAGTGTGTCATATTTGTAACCGTTTGCAAATCAGGGACATTATATAGAAAACACGCATGCCAATTAACCGGTCCTGCATGCCCGGCTGTTAAGATATCTCTGTCAAACGTGCCTAATAATTCAGAGCCATTTTCTTTCCACGCCACTAAAACTTCATGAAGCTGCGGCAATATTTCTTTTTCCTTTTGCTCCTGAGTAGTATCAAACCACCCTGTCGACTCGAACGTTATAAACACTCTCAATGGATTGGGTATTTCAGGTGCACCATGTTTCATTTCTCCCATTACATTCATCTCCTTTAAAATCTGTTTAACGCATGAGTAAACCACCGTTTATGTCAAAGGTTGAGCCCGTAATATAACCAGCCGCATCTGAAGCTAGGAAAGAAACCATGTTTGCCACTTCTTCCGCTTCACCAAAGCGTTTTACTGGAATGCTCTCCCTCATTTTTTCTAACACAGCTGGATCCATCTTTTCCATTTCTGGTGTTTCAATGGCAGCGGGAGCAACTGTATTTACAGTGATCCCCTGATCCGCTAGAGACCTAGCAAATACTTTTGTTAAAACAAGCTGGCCAGCTTTTGAAGCACAATAATGGGCACCTGATGTCAGCGGACCCGCTTGGCCTCCAAAAGAAGAAACATTAATAATACGCCCTTTTTTTTGCTGTTTCATTGGATTCAGCACAGCTTGAGAGTAGAAAAAGGTCCCACCTAGATTGACGGATAAGATAAGATTCCATTCCTCTTCCGTGACTTCCTCAATCACTGTTTCTTTACGAACACCAGCGTTGTTCACCAATATATCAATGCGTCCCCAGTTTTCCATGATCGTTTCCACACTCTTTTTAATAGCATGGACATCCGATACATCCACTGTTAAAAACATCGAAGAGGAAGAATGATAACGGTGCAAAAGATCAGATTCTTTTACTTCGTTTAAGGCCGTTTCATTCACGTCAACAAACACAACTCTTTTTCCTTCTGAAAGGAGCTTTATGGCAATCGCATGACCGAGACCCTGCCCAGCACCCGTAACGATCGCCACTTCTTGTTCTACTGCCTTCGTATTCAAAAGTGATCGCCCCCTCTCTTAGTTTATTAAAATACTTTTGATCACCCGCATGGCATTTCCGCCTGCTGCCTTGGCAATAGCTTTAGTTGAATACTGGTGTTTCACCAGCCATCCAATCATATTTTTCATAGCCTCTGCAGGATTTTCTACCCCTTCTACATAAGTGGACTCCTTAAAAACCTCTCCACTGTGAGAAGCGGATATGCCTAACATATCGTCAAAGGCATGCTGTAAGGCTACGTGATCTCCAAAAAAAGTGTCGGGTCCAAGACCAACATGATCAATGCCTACTAATTTGCTAATATATTCAAAATGCTCCATCACGCATTGCAGCGAATGGTTAGGTGAGTTTTTCGTTAATGTCGTATTCGGGGCAGCACAAATTCCAATGATTCCGCCTTTTTCAGCACATGCTTGTAAAACATGGTCAGGCTTCATTCGTGGTGTGTTCCACAATGCCCTTGCTCCTGCATGTGTGATGAAAACAGGGTGCTCACTTGTTTCAATCACATCTAAACTCGTTTGATCCCCGCAATGAGATATATCAATCATCATCCCTAATCGGTTCATTCGTTCAATCACACGACGTCCGAAATTGGTTAGGCCGCCATCTCGATTCTCGATAAGTCCTGAACCGAGACTGTTTGCTTCGTTATAGGTAATTCCCATGCAGCGGATACCGAAGCCATATAAAATATCGACACGATCCAGTTCATTTTCTAAAATGCTTGCCGCCTCTAGAGACGGCAAAATGGCTACTTGTTTGTTCCGCTTTGCTTTTACCAAGTCACCGTATGTGCTTGCAACATAAATCGTCTTTTGACGCTGGATATCAGCGTAGCGCATACCAAGCAAATAAAGCACATCATCCCATTTTAAGCCGTTTTTCGAAGCAATAATCGAAATGCCATCCATGAAGTTTTCGAATATTACGTCAATTCCTGACAGTGAGATTCCTTCATAATGAAAAGCAGTATGAAACTCACCGCAATACGGAAGAATCTGTTCAGATTTTTTTGGAACAATGAAACCATGATCTCGTAATGAAACGATCGGGTATTTGGTAAATATTTTTTTCAGCTTCTCTTCCTCATTCTCCGTTAAATGAAGTGAGTACGCCGGGACTCGATCAAGTTCATAGGATAACTCATATGGTTTATAATCTTGATTCGCTTTTAAATAACTAAAGGATTGATAACCGTCATATTGCTTTACATTCATCATGGATCACAGTTTCGCAACCGTTTTTTTCAATTGAAATTGCTCTTTCATAGGAAAAGCATCTTTCCATGATTTTTGGTTATCATCGTAGAGACCATCACTATACAATGATTTCAGTGATGGATTATCTAAGACCAATGGTGTTTCTCCTTTTTGGAATGCTTTCACCTGCTGGAGTAAGATCCGGCGCATATGAATAACAGGTAAATCGCTCGTACCAAGGTGCTCAATGGTCCTGTCCACAATCGGTCCCATTGTTTCAGTGGCGGCATGATCTTGATTGGCAATCCCACGAATGCCTGTGAAATTTCCAGTCTTTTGTAATTCTCGATCTTGAGCATATTCGTTTTCAAGATTAATTTGTTTCTTTAATTCCTTATCCAATTTTAAACCTCGGCGCTGATGCTGCGCTTCGACATCAATGGTTCGGTTGTGCGCAAACTGTACATCCCATGACCAGGTACTATAATCGTCTCTTGGAATAAACGCGTGCCACATGCCATCTTCCCCACCAAATCTCGGTGGATACGTATAAAATGGGAAGATATAATGAATCTCCATGAAAGCATTCTCTTTTTCCGTTCCGATTCCGACCGCAACACAACGCTTTCCATAGTTCGTATCTTCAACAGCTTGTTTAACCGGTGGATTTTTCACAAGAGGATGATTTGGATCGATCCCTAAATCACTGCTTAATATTCCTTCTTCTACGGCTTGTGTGTGATGAGCTTTATGCAAAAAAGCAGCGTGAACGTAATCTAAATCATTTTCCATCACCTGTGCATAATTGCATTCCTGCCAGACACGTTCCACCAATAAGTTCTCATCCGGAAGGCTCATCCAATAAAAATCTGGTAATGGCGGCTGCTCTTCTTCAGGGCCCATATAGGTCCAAACAACTCCATTTGCTTCTATTGTCGGATAGCTTTTCAACTTGATCGATTGTTTGAATTTTCCATCTCTCTCTTCTGAAGGAATTTCCGTGCATTTCCCCTCTGAATCGAACTTCCAGCCATGATACATACAGCGGATACCGCACCCTGCATTAATCCCGAAATAAAGGGAGGTTCCACGATGAGGACATCGTTCGTCAATCAAACCCACTTTTCCTACCGTATCACGGAAAGCAATGAGGTCTTCACTTAATAATTTTACCCGCTGAGGCTTCCCATCACATTCTAATTCCTCAGACTTCAGAACAGGAATCCAATATCGGCGGAACATATCACCCATTGGAGTCCCGGGACCTGTTTGCGTTAATAACTGATTATCTTCTCTAGATAACATTTTATTCCCTCCTGAATCTTCAGCTCATTTATTATTGCTTTATCCCAACGGCTTCTGATAAGTGACTGATTTTTCCACGGAAAAACAGCAGCGGTTTTTTCTGCTCATCATATACGGCACTCTTCACACGTCCTGTGACAATATAATGGTCACCACCATCAAGTAAGTCATCAACGTGGCATTCAATCGTTGCCAAATTCTCGTTTAAGATCGGTAAGCCATCTTCTGATAGGGAGTACGATGCGCCCTTGAACTTATCTTCAGATTTTTTCGCGAAGCGCCAGCAATCTTCTTCTTGATTCTCTTGTAATATATTAACCGTAAAAGGATGATCTTTTTTAAACGCATGCACGCTGCCTGCCTTTTTATCAATACAAACAAGAATTAAAGGCGGATCCAATGAAACAGAAGAGAAAGCGTTTGCAGTCAAACCAATAAAACCACTCTCACTTTTTGTGGTAATGACTGTAACACCTGTAGCAAAATGTCCAAGCGTATTTCGAAATTGACGTGAATCCATATATTCTCCTCCTTTGGTTATGAGCTGCCTTCATATGCAGCATCCCTTTACATTTTTATTTTTCCAAGCATTAACATGATTTGCAGGGACATCTGAATTTCAAAGCGGCTATTAGAGCTTGCTAGATCAACAGAAAGCAAGTCTTCAATTTTTTGTATTCGATATCTCATCCCACTAATCGAAATCGACATTTCTCGTGCTGTTTTATGTAAATTAAATTCATTTTGCGAATAATAGAATAGTGTCACCAGCAGCTCTGAATTTTTCTTTTTATCATATTCGAGGATGGGATGTAATTTTTCATTTGCAAATCGTTCCAGTTCCATTGGTTCTCTAGCATTTAAAAATAAGGTTAAATGACCTAATTCACTTGTTAATATAACCCGAGAATCCGAGGATCTCACTTTGGCTAATTCAACCGCCTTCTTCGCTTCTTCAGCATTTTTATGAAAATCAGAAAGTTGCTTGGTTTCATTACTGATTCCAATATAAATCTGCTGTTCTTGGTTTCCAATTTGCTTCAGAAGCGCCTCACCAAACTCTTTAATCGTGGTTCTTTCAGAGTCGATATACTTCTTCAAAATAATCGCTTGAATGGTATTTAATTTGGTTAAAATAAGGGGCGCATCAAATTTATGCTGCTTTTGATAGAATAAATTAGTTAATTTATTCCTAATTTTCAGATAATCGTAATTAACAGAGCCCTTTTCTTTCATTTTCCGGTCATTAATTTCCATGTGCACGATATAATGCGCCTCCGATAAATCATAACCAATGTAGGAAAAACGGCTGTTAATTTCCTTGGTGTCCACATCCTTATTGTTAAGCAGCTGCTCAAGAAGTTCACCTTTCATCCGTTGTTCAGTTTCGATGGCCACTCGTTCATTCTGTACATGTAAGGCGGCAACTGTCGCTACCCTCTCAAGTAAGTCTTTTCGAAAATCATCATGTTTTTGATCGGAATCTATCGTGATAAACCCATAAACCTGGTTTCTATTAATAATTGGTATTGTCAAAATGGCAAATGTTTTATCCTTGAGCGAGGTTTCGACAATCGTGTTGCGAAAAAGCGCTTCTTTGTTTTTATCCCAAATATTTCGGGCTGTCATATAGTCATCCATTCCAGGATGATCTCCATATTTAGCAAGCGGTTCAAAAAGTTTATTTTCTATTAAAACCTGGCAATGAAGGCTTTTTCCAAGCAAATTGGCAAAGGACTGAAAACCTTCTCCTTGAAGCATGGCTTGCGTCAAATGACGACTTAATGAAGAACCCAGCTCAAATCTTTCTTTCTGCTGTTCCACTCGCCGATACATTTGGTCAAGTTCACCGGACATATCTTCGTTTTCAAAGAAAAAAAGATCTTCAGCAATTTCTTCGCCCCATTGTTCAACCGTTTTACCTACATAACGGCAGTGATCATCGCCTTTACCTTTGCAATTAACCTCTTTAAAAATGGTTTGCTTTCCTAAACATTCACTGGTGTAACCGCTTGCATATCCAGCTAAATAAAAGCAGACTGGTTCTGTATGCTTGGGGAAATGCTGCAGGTGTTGATTGGCTTCGTCCGAGTCAATCCAATAACCAGATACATCAAAGAAACCTTTCTTCATGTCCACATTGAATGTTTCTGGGTACGAGAAGGCCCTTCCTGTCAAATAATGCATTTTGGATCCGGCAATAAGCCACTCTAGTTCATCCTGCCAATTAATCGTTTCTTTAAGGATACGTGCTTCGTGAACGCCACATTGATAACCATATCTTAGTAAAAATCGTTTGGCCCGCTGAACACCCAGCGCCGTAATTAAGTCTTTTCGGAGCACTCCCCATGCCGTTGCACTTGTAAGAGACAACTGTAATTCCTTTAAATTCATGCCCGGTTTTTCCGATATACTCATAAAGTGGTCTAAATTAAGGTCACTAGCTTTAATGCTCACGGTATCACCCTCATTATATTGACTTTTGTTTATTTAAACATTCGTCAACGAAATAATAAAGGCTTTTTTTTACTCCGCCTTTCCAGAACTGCAAGTACATTTTCTTATGGGTATAACTATTTTCTGAATAGAGATACGTTAAAAACTGAACGATGGCTTTCCGGCGTAATACAATATTCTCCAGACCATAGACAAAAAACCAATGATCAATGACGTTAAAGACACCCCGATTGATTGAATATTTTTCTGAACAAAAATCAACAAATCCTTTGTCTGGTAAATGAACAATACATTCAACTTGATAATCGGATGGTGATTTCTTCAAATCTAGTGCGTGCATCGGTGATGTCCTCCTTTACTTGTGAAATCAAGGTATTGATTGGCAGGGTCAGATGTAGCCGGGCATCGGCGGCACGCCTAGGAATACCGAGCCAGCGCCGTCGTACATGCCTTCGCTGAGGAACGCGTGCTGGGTCACGACCATCGCGTCGCGCAGATAGCGCTGCAGCGGGTGCCCGTCGTAGATCGCTGCGGTGCCGGCAAGCAGGTAGGCTGACTGAACGGCGCTCGCGCCTGCGCGGGAAGCTTGTACAGCTGCCAGACGCAACATGCTCGTTTGGTCAGCGGAGACACCGTCGCCCCTCAGGATCGAGTCCCAAGCGGAATCGGTGGCCTCGTAGAAGAAGGCGCGCGCCGACCTTAGCGAGGCTTCTGCCTTTGCCACGGCGATTCGCAGGTAAGCGCGATCGGCCATCCTCGGTGCACCGGTGATGCCAGAACGGCCACCGGCCATCTGAGAAACTTCATCAAGCGTGGCGCGGGCTACGCCAAGGTTGACCACCGCCAGTACCTGCGCTGCATAAGCGATGGATGGATACTGGTAGATCGGCTCTTCAATAGAAGGCACACCGCCACGGACAAAGGTCCATTCGTCAGAGACGAAGACGTCTTTCACCAGCAGGTCATGGCTACCCGTCCCGCGCAGCCCGAGCACTTCCCAGTTCTCGACAATTTCCACGTCCTCAGGTCTAAGCACAGCGGTGAGCGGCTTGCCGCCTTCCCCGGTGCCAATACCAACGCCAATAATGTCGGCGCCCTTACAGCCGCTCGCGAACTTCCAGAGACCGTTCACGCGCCAACCACCCTCGACCTTCTCTGCGGGCTGGATTGGAAACAGGCCGCCCGCGAAGGACACGTCCGGTCCATTTGCGTAAAGGCGTGCGAGCGTATTGTGCGGCAGGGCCGCAAGGTAGACCGCAGCAGAGCCGAAGCTCGCCACCCATCCGACGGAGCCGTCAGCCTCGGAGATGGCCTCGATCAGCCTGAGGAACTCCGAGGGCGAGCGGGCATCGCCGCCAAAGGAACGCGGCGTGTGAGCGCGATAAACGCCCAGTTGCTTTAGTTGCGCTACCATGTCCCGAGGCACGTGCCGCTTCGCGTCAAATTCATCCCGTCGGGCGCGGATTTCGGTCAACACACGGTTGAGCAGGTTCTGACTTTTTATTTCAGCAGTCATGATTCTTTCCTCCCTATATCTTATATAGTACTATCTGAAATTTTTTGAATATTTTACTTATGTTCACATCTTAAGGGATTAATAAAACATAAACAATCTATCATCCTGTTTGAAAATTCTAATATTTCAGACCTTTTAGTGCTAATTTTTAATTCTGGCTAACCCTTTCTTTTCTATTAATCTCCTTTACCTTAAGATTAAAATGAATCATATTATTCAAGTGAAAAGGGGAAAAAACATGATTTCCAAAATGGAACATACGGCCATTATTGTTTCGGATATGGACCGGTCGGTCGAATTTTATTCAAAAATCCTAGGATTTAACGTTCGCCTTCGGGGAGACAATCCAAACAGGGAGATGGCGTTTTTATATCTTGCGGCACAGCCCGATATGGAAATTGAGCTGATTCGTGATATTAATCCCGTCGGAGATTATGCAGAGTCTGGAGTCGTGAATCATCTTGCCTTTACGGTCGAAGATATCTCACTGGCCATCCACCATTTCAAGGAAAAAGGAATTCATTTCACATCCGGGGAACCAAAGCCGACACTGGAAGGCGGGCGTATGATTTTATTCTATGGACCAGACCGCGAGCTCCTCCAACTTGTAGAACGTGTGAAATCGTAGCAGGGTATAACCTAGTAGGAGGGATTATACACATAGCTTTTTTAGTTGAATCCTTATTCATGGTAATAAAAAAAGCGTAAAGACCCTTATCACGGAATCTTTACGCTTTTTTTAGTTTCCAAACCCCAATTATCAAGTATGCGAAACGATCAATTCACAATTCCCGTCTACTCCAAATTCGCCAAACCCCACAGGGATAATCAGATGAGAACCCTTCTTCAATCCATATGGCTGACCATTATGAAGAAGTGTTCCCTCTCCCTTAATGACGCTGAGCAGCAAATATTGATCATTAAATGAGAAAGCAGCTGTTCCGTTAACCTCCCATTTGTAAACGGAGAAAAAGTCTGACTCCACAAACGTTGTAATCGTTACATTTTCAACTTCCTGGACTTTAGGAGCAACTCCAGCATTTTGATGAGGCACAGTTGTCACATCAATTGCTTTTTCTAAATGCAGTTCACGCAAATTCCCTTCCGCATCTCGACGGTCGTAATCATACACGCGATAGGTTGTGTCAGAGCTTTGCTGTGTTTCTAAAACTAGCGTTCCTTCACATAAAGCATGGATGGTTCCGCTTGGAACATAGAAAAAGTCGCCTGGCTTGATTTTGACTCTACGCAGCAGCTCGTTCCATTTCCCATCATTAATTTGCTCGATTAATTCTTCTTTTGTTTTCGCATTATGGCCGAAGATCATGTCGGCCCCTTCTTTACAATCGAGGATATACCAGCATTCGGTTTTACCAAGATCCCCATTTTCATGAACCTTCGCATAAGAATCCTCTGGATGGACCTGAACGGATAAATCCATGTTCGCATCCAATATTTTCGTTAAAAGTGGAAAAACCTCTTCCTTCGGGTTTCCAAAAAGCTCGGGATGTTTACGGTATAAATCGTCCAATGCCATACCCGCAAATGGACCGTTTTCCACAATAGATGGCCCATTGGGATGTGCGGAAATCGCCCAGCATTCCCCTGTTTGATCATTTGGAATGTTGTACCCAAATTCTGTTTGTAAGGCGGTACCGCCCCAAATTCGCTCTTTAAAGACTGGTCTTAAAAACAATGGTTGCATAATTATTACCTCCAGGCATACGTTTATTGTTGATTTTCCTCTTGAAATGCTTGATGAGCAAGCATGAGCGCGCCAGTAATTCCCGCATGATCACCTAAACCAGGACTTACAATATATCCAGCAAGTTCTGGCAATACCACATACTCATTTAAAAATTCCTGCAAATACTTATAAATAGAAGTAAACACCTGCTTTTGATTCATCACTCCCCCGCCAAGGATGATTTTTTTCGGCGAAAGAATCAATACATATTGCATTAGGGCTTGGGCAATATAGTATCCTTCTAGGTCCCAAACTTCCATACGATCAACAAGCAGATCTCCTTTTGCTCCCCAGCGCTCTTCAATGGCAGGACCAGCCGCTAGACCTTCTAAGCAATCATGGTGATAGGGGCACTTCCCTCGAAACTCGTCATTTGGATGCCGTCTCACAAGAATATGCCCCATTTCAGGGTGTGAAAGTCCTTGAAGAAGCCTCCCTTGAACAATGGCACCTGCCCCAATTCCAGTACCAACTGTAATGTACAAGCAGCTATCCAAACCTTTTGCCGCACCAAAGGTAACCTCTCCCAATGCTGCTGCATTTACATCTGTATTAAACCCAATGGGTACTGAAAATGCATCTCTTAATGTTTGTACAAACGGATAATCCCTCCACCCTGGCTTCGGCGTAGAAGTAATATTACCGTATGTAGCACTTTCCGGATTCACATCAATTGGACCGAACGAACCCACACCAATTGCTTCTATAGGATATTGATTGAAAAATTCAACCACCTTTGGCATCGTTTCCGCCGGTACAGTAGTTGGAATCTGAATACGGTCTACAATATTACCCTTTTCATCGCCAACAGCACACACAAACTTTGTCCCGCCTGCTTCAATTGCACCCAACATACATAAATACCTCCCAATACGAATTTCTACATTTCATTAGAACTAAGCGCAGATCCCTTTTTTGATTTTCTCCATATAAAATATAGGGTTGGAATCATGATGACATAGATAATCGGAAAAAGACTAAACGAGACAGGTAAAAGCAGGTCAAAATCAAAGTATTTTCTCATCGCTAAAAACAAAAATACTCCGATGATTCTTCCAACACCGAGTGGGATTTCTCGAATAATAATATAATCCAAACGCTTTACCTTGTACTCTGGGTCCTTCTCAATCGCTTCATAAATCATGGCACTCATCGAGGTGATAACCATATTATGTGCTAATGGTGAGACAATTCCAAATATAATCAATGATATGAGGACAGGAAGGACGGATAACAATACAGAACTCAAAAATATACTTACCGAACCGATCGCATAAATGGCGAGACGATATTTCGGATTAGAGAACTTAGCAAGTAGATAGAATGTAGCAATGGCAACAAGTTCAGCAGCCATATTATAAACTCCTAAACTCAATTCTCCACCAGCTACTTTGAAGGTAATCATCGTGACCAAGAAGGTTCCGTACACGCCTGATACAATCCCATCAGCAAACATTACCTTGTACATCTTTTTCCATTCCTGTGATGGATTCTTGATGACATCCCAAAAATAACTTTTTGTTGTAATTGGCTTTCCCTTCACTTTTAGAGACGTTAAAAAAGAAATAAAAAAGAATACACAGGTTCCAATAAAAACGACATAATAACCCAGCATACCTTCTAATTGCGAGATGATGATCCCCGACAGAACCGGACCGAGCACACCTCCGATGGTAAATAGAATTCCTTGTACATATAAAAATTGATCCCGATTATCATTGGTTGTTAAGTCTAATACGGCCAAATGCATGCCGACATAATACAAGCTCATTGCCAATCCAGTTGAAAATCCTAACAACATGATATGATCGCTTAATGTGTCATGAAAAATAAGCATAATTAAATAGGTAATCAGATAAAAGACAAATCCTAAACGCATCGTAATCATCGGGCTCGTTTTCCTAGCCAGCCACCCGCAAAGGCCAAAACAAAAGATGATCGCAATGGACCAATACAAGCTATAATAAGCTAGCAGTGAATAGGTTTTATCCAATTTCCATAAGAAAACACTTTGAAAAACACCAGACAAAACGCCGCCAAAGGAAAATAAGGCATTCATCAGTAAATAAAACTTTAATTCCGTAGAAAATGACTTAAAAATTTGAAGCATTCTTTGATCTCCTTTAGCAGAAGAGTCGACCTAGAAGGATCGACAACTCCTGCAACTAGACTAGTGGTTAATAATCGCTTTTGAAACTTTAAGATTAGGAAAGTCTGCCATTGCTTCTGGCAGCTCTTCGACAGTAAAACGATGAGAAATGAGCGACTCGACATTCACCACTTTTTTCGCAATAAGTGAAATAGCTTCTTCATGGGTATAAGGGTTCACGAATGAACCCTTTATGGTAAGTTCTTTTGAAAAAATTTCAAATGGTGACACAGAAATAACAGTATCAGGCGCTGCTACTCCAAAAAGTAACACTTGACCGCCCTTTGCTGCTGATTTAACTGCCAATTCCATACTATCCGCTCTGCCCACACATTCAATCACAACATCTGCCTCTAGCTTAGACGCATTCATTGGATGGATCACTTCATCAGCACCAAGCTTATAAAGAAGCTCTCTTTTATTCTCCGCAGGTTCACTCACAATGATTGAATCAACGTTTTGTTGTTTCACCAATTGCAAAAACAATTGTCCAATAAAGCCGCCGCCAATAATGAGTACCTTCCTTAAGGGTGACAACTGAACCTTTTTAAAACCATGTAAAACACAGCCTAAAGGTTCAACCAGCGCGGCCTCTTCAAAAGTCATTTGGTCTGGGAGCTTATAACAATTGGAATCTGGTACAACACAATACTCGCCCATACCGCCATCCCTTGTTACGCCTACCGCCTGAAGATGATTACATAAATGAGCCCGGTTGCTCCTGCAATACTCACATGTCCCGCAATAGATATTCGGATCAATGGAAACACGATCCCCTTTTTGGAGGGTTGATACTTCTGCCCCGACTTCCACTACTTCACCTGCCAATTCATGCCCGAGGACAATTGGCGGCTGGACTTCAGCTGAACCGGGATGACCATGATAAATATGCTGATCCGTACCGCAAATCCCACAGCTTTTTACCTTTACAATGACCTCTTTGGGTGATGGTGAACGATAGTTCCAATCCATTACCTCTATTTGCTTTGTACCTTGCAAAACCGCCGCTTTCATCCTAATGCCCCCTCTGTTTTCACACTATTAATGGCCTTCACTCTCAAAGTCTCCCAAGGAACGTCTTTCCCCTCAGCCTGTCCGACCTTAATCGTTCTGCTCTCATTGGGCAGTAAATCAAAGAAATTATCCTCAATTACAAGCTGCTCCATATCCATTTCAATGGTCACCATTCGCGCGAGCATATTCGTGGAAACAGTTAACTCATTTTTCTCACGGTCAATCGAAACAGTTACTTCAGACTCTTCCAATCTCAAGTCTTTTTGATCGCGGAAATAGTAGAAGTTTTCATCGGTTTTATTCCTTTTTGAGCGAATGACGATAACGGCCTCTTCTGGCTGCAGACCACTAAGGGCTTCCTGCTCTAAAACAACATCTACTTGCTGCGAAACATTGGCTTGCACCACAACCGTCCATTGCTTTGAAAATACTTTTTCACCATTAAATTGATAAACGGCCAGTTCAATTTCATCCTCATAGGTTTCTAACCGATCATTTACCACCCAAATTGCCATATCTTTACCTGGTTCATGAGCAAGCGTTAATAGAATTGGACTATAGAACTTTCTAGCATAATGATAGGAAGCCTTAGGCAATAAATAATAGTCGATAACTGACCAGCTTGTACCCGGCCAGCAGTCATTTAACTGCCAAAATAACGCACCGCTTGTATGTGGTTTATTGCGTCTGTAATGTTCGATTCCATACTTCAAACCTTCTGCTTGCGTTAACATCGAATAGGAAATGTACTCATCTAAATCCTTTGGAACTCCTGTATAACCTTCCATCAGCAAAATTCCTTTTGGATGATGGATATCTTTATTGCGATAGGCCATTTCTTCGCTTCCCCAGTAAAATTGATCCTTCGGGATATTTCGTTCTAATGTATAGCGATTAGAAGAAGCATGCATGCCAAATTCACTCGCAAAGAGTGTCGTATCATTTTTAAAATTTTTAAATGACAGCCCTTCGACACTGTAATTCACCGTTTGCGGCTCACCAAACGTTCTAGGCTCAATATTCCCGTGCCAAACCTGCCAATTATGCGTGTCTCCCTCTTCTCTTGAGTTATGATCATTTCCACCAAATGGCGAACTTGGCCAAAACAAACGAGTTGGGTCGAGTTCTTCAAGTAATTCAGGCATTAATTCATGATAGATTTTTTCACCGTAAAAAGGATGTGTGATTTCACCTGATGAAAACAATGCTTCATACAGCCAATCATTCTCATTGTTTCCACACCAAAGTGCCAAGCAAGGATGATTACGCAGCCGTTTGACGACATGAATGATTTCCTCTTTGACGTTGGCCATAAAGTTTCTATTGTAATCAGGATAGAGCGCACAGGAAAACATGAAATCCTGCCAGACTAAAATGCCAAGCCGATTACACTCGTCATAAAAAACCTCTTTTTCATAGATACCGCCGCCCCAAACACGAAGCATATTCATATTCGCATCTTTGGACATCTTGATTAAGTGCTTGTAACGGGAATCTGGAACGGCTCCGATGAAGCTATCGATTGGAATCCAATTGGCACCTTTAGCAAATACCTTTTCTCCATTTAAAACAAAGGTAAAACAATGATTACCTTCTTCATCCTTACGCAGTACCTCAATGGTTCTAATCCCGAAGTCTTCTTGTTGATCATCCACTTTCACACCATCCGCAAGCAATTCAACCTTTAGTTGATAAAGATGGGGTGTGCCAATGTCATGTGTCCACCATAGCTTGGGATTTTCCACTTCGAGCACAGCTTGTGCTTTTTTACGGTCTACTTTTACCTTGGTTATATAATTCTCTTCACCATAGGAAAGGTTTATATCTACCACATAATCTCTATCTTTTCTAAATGACGCTATTTCCACTTCGACCTCGACAATTGCTTTGTCAGGAGAAATAGATTTTGTTTTAGCAAATACAGAGTCGATTTTAGCAAAAGTTCTCTTCTCTAAATGAACTTCCTTCCAAATCCCTGCAGCAACTAAGCGCGGACCCCAGTCCCAGCCATAGTGGCTTTGGGCTTTCCTTGTCCAGATCCGTTTCTTGCTAAATCCTGACCAATAATATTGAACCTTGTCTTTCACATGAACATGGACTGGATCAAATTTTACCGCCAGAACATTTTTCCCTTGCTTCAGCTCCCGTGTTACTTCAAAGCTGTGGCTAATATACATATTTTCCGTTGAACCCAGCTCCACACCATTTAAATAAACGGTAGCAAACGTATCAAGCCCCTCAAAGATAAGCTCGTATTTGTGGTCTTTCGTAATTTCATCGTTGAACTCAAACGTATTGCGATACCACCACACCTTTTCCTCTACCCACTGACATTTCAAATCATTGTGTCCGTAAAAAGGATCCTCAATCAGGTTTCGGTTAATCAGTGTTGAATGCACATCACCAGGTACTGATGCTGTCATCCAGAAGTAATCAATATAATCAGGAGCAGCGACCTCAAGATCACGTGCAGCCCCTACATCAAAATGTTTTATTTTCCAGTTATCATTCATTATCATAGTACGTCACCTGCCATTGTAAAAATACTTACGATATATCAGTTTTACTAGTGAAGCCTATATAAGCTTAAAACATAGGAAAAAAGCCAAAATCAGTCTCGCGATTTTGGCACTTAATTTTTCAAATTATAGATAAGTCAATGAATCCAAGATTTCTTTTAAGCTTAATTCCGCACATGCCATGGATGTATCAGCAACGCCGTAAAACATTTTAACTACATCGCCTTCAACAACAGCACCGCATGAAAAGACTACATTTCCAAAGAACCCTTCTACTTCATAGTCTGCTTCAGGCTCTAAAATTGGTTGGTTTGAACGAGCAATAACTTTTGTCGGATTTTCTAAATCTAGGAGAACAGCTCCCATACAATAGCGGTGATCCTCAGTTGCACCATGATAAAGCTCCAGCCAGCCTTTTTCTGTCTTAAACGGAACAGCCCCTCCGCCCATACGAGCACTATCCCACATACCCTCACGTAAACCTAGTAAATGCTTGTGATTACCCCAATGCAGGAGGTTAGTTGATTCAGCAATCCACATTTCTGGCTCCCCTACACTTTTCGGAACAGGTCGGTGGATCGCGTAATATTTTCCATTTATTTTTTCAGGGAAAATTAAGACATCTTTATTTTCCGGCGCAAAAATCATCCCATGATGTTCAGTAGTTACGAAGTCCTTTGTGGAAACCATCGATTCTCCCACACCAACAGGTGAAACAGCACTAAAATAGATATAATAAGTATCTTCAATTTTAGTAATCCTTGGATCCTCTATCCCAAATGTTTCTAACTCATTAGATGGGTAAACTAACGGATTCTCATCAATCGTGAAATGATGACCACCATCTTTGCTTCTTGCAATCCGCAGGTATGCTATAGATGTTAAATAGTCCCATGAATGTATATCCCCGCTTTTTCGAATCACACGAGGATCAGAGAAGTCATACGTAGGATCATCTAAACGGAATTCTAAAATCTCAAGTTCGTTTGTTTCGGGATTATAAATTGGTGATTTAACGATATTCGGGTCTTCACTAATTGGTCGTTCTGCTACACGAAGAAGCATGATAATTTCATCTTCATAGGTTGTAACACCTGCATTAAAAGCACCAATAACTTCAAAATCAGCTCGATGCGGTTTCACATCTGCTGGAGTGACTAGAGGGTTCTCTTCATATCTATATACATTCATTTTATTGACTCCTTTGTTGTATCAGATTTACCGCTCGTATTGTAAAAACGGATCGACGATGGTAATTTTTTGGGCTTCTGCATCACTAATTCCTGCATAAATATCAGCTGTGCCATCGGGTTTTCGAACTAACCCACCACTAAAGACGACATCCACTAAGTCTAGTCGCTTCGATGGACCAGGAAGGAAATTGCTTCTAGTTGCGATTAACTCCATATCAGAAAATTCACCTGTTTCCGGATTAAGGGCAAATACCATTGGGTAATAGTGGCGGTTTCCTTCACCATCAAAGGAGGCAACATGCCCCAATACTCCAACAAGACCATTTGCTAAAAGATGCGGTTCGTTCGCTCCGCCCCATTCTTCCTCAATGAACTGCCCTTGAAGTAACGGCGCTTCGTTGACGACATCAATGGTCAGTTCAGATAATGAAGAGATCCGAGTCCAGCCAATTTTTCCTCTTCCGCCTTTTTCACCCTGAGGCCTTGTTAATACCCCAATGCTCCCATCTTTTAATTCCACAAGCCTGAGGTCTTTCATTCCGTCTGGACCTTTTGCAAATTCTTGTAAGCTTGCAATCGATGGACCTTTATAAAAGACTGTCCTCCAGCCAAGTTGTCCTTCATTCGTCGGGTGAGGGAAAATTTGGACGCCTCCTACTACTAGCTCTCCTGTGATTCGAGTAAAGAATGGATCTTGCAATTCCAGGACTGGCGCATTTTCTCTAGCTACCCACTCGCCGTTTCTCTCGACAAAGAAATATACATTGGAGTGTTCACTGTCACGTGATTCCACTCGTCCGGCAATGACAAGCTCGCCTTCATCTTCAAACGGTGCGCTAATATTATAGACATCATTTTCCCCAATGCCCGCGAATACAATTTTTTCCGGATTGATTGGTTGTGTTTTCGATTTATATTCCTCTAAAAGCTGTTCACATGTTTGAGCATTACCTTTCCTTAACAAGGTCATTTCCTATTTCCCCCTTTAGGATTATTGCTTCATTCGCTAAAATTGTTACGACGTTTTCTCGTTCCACCCTTGTTTGTTTTGTCGAAAGTAACAACTTCATAGTAGCTTCTACTTCAAGCGTTTTGGGTTGATCAGTGAAATTCAAAACTACTAATATTTTTTCAACTGAATCCGTTCTGACGAAATAGATCATTCCGTCTTCATTCCGTAAAAATTCATACTCTCCGAACTGTAGAGATGAATGTTCCTTTCGCAGCTTCAGCAATTTTTTATAAAAAGAAAGCATCGATTCCGGATTATTAATTTGTTCTTCAACAGTCACTTTGTTTGCATCCTTTGGAACCGTAATCCACGGCTGCCCCTCTGAAAAGCCGACATTGTCATGTGAATTCCATTGCATCGGGGTACGTGACTTATCTCGCGATTTTTCATTCGCAACAACTAGGGCTTCTTCAGGTGACTTACCCGCTTGTAATGCAAGCGTATAGCCCATGATCCCCTGAACATCTTTCATTTTCGATAGGTCGTCTGTAATCCAATCTCTCATCCCAATTTCATCACCAAAATAAATGAACGGAACACCCTTGGCTGTCAGCATCAAAGTAGCCACCAGTTTGGCCCGGTCCTCATCGCCGCCAAATCTTGAAATATGTCTGGACATATCATGACTAGAAAAGAATAAGGTTGGAATTTGCGCTGAATCATAGGTTTTCTCTGTTTCCACTAATTGCTGAAAGAGCCTATCCCTATCGAACTCACCCATACTCCCGATATTAAAATTAAACACCACATCTAATTTGTTAAGGCCCGAATAATGTTTTAGAATTTCCAAGTCCTCGGAACCAACCTCACCAACAAGAAATTTATCCGGATATTGATGAACAAACTCAGCAATTTCCTTAATAATCGCTATAATTCCTTCTTGGTCTTTATCGTATAAATGAATTTGTTCCTTTTTCTCCAAATCATATGGATTGTCCTGAAACGAATCGTTAACCTTTAAGAAATTGATGACATCCAGCCGGAAACCATCGACTCCCTTTTCAAGCCAAAATTTCATCACATCAAACATCGCCTGTTTCACTTCAGGGTTGGCCCAGTTTAAATCAACCTGTTCCTTCGCAAAGGCATGGTAATAATATTGATCCGTCCTAGCATCGTATTCCCAAGCCGGGCCGCCAAAGAAAGACAACCAATTATTCGGCATATCTCTCCAGATATACCAATCACGCTTCGGATGATCCTTTGAGGACTTTGACTCTTGGAACCATTGATGATCAGAAGAAGTGTGATTGAGTACTAAATCGGCAATAACCTTGATACCAATTTGATGTGCTTCATAAATAAACGTTTCAAAATCCTCCATCGTTCCATAATCTGGATCGATCCCATAATAGTCGGAAATGTCATAGCCGTTATCGACTTTAGGTGATGGATAAAACGGAGTCAGCCACAATCCGTCAATCCCCAATTCTTTAAGATAGTCTAGTTTTGAAGTGATTCCAGCAAAGTCGCCGATTCCATCCCCATTTCCGTCTTTAAAGCTGGGCATATAAATTTCATAAAAAGTCGATTGTTTCCACCATTTCACCATAATTTTAGAACTCCCATACTATTACTTAAGTGTAAATTGCATACCTTCTTGGAACTTTTTCGCGAAGAGCAAGAAGATAATAATGATCGGCATTGTTAATAACACAGCAGCCGCGTACATCGGCCCTGGATAGCCGCCGTAAGGACCGAACATTTGTGATAAAAGGACGTTCAGCGTTAGCATATTATCGCTTTTCGCGACTAACATATCCCATAACAACTCTGTCCATCTTTCCATAAACAAGAATAAGAAGATAACGGTCGTAATCGATTTCGACATTGGCAGGACGATTTTAAACATGATTTGCAATTCACTCGCACCATCCAATTTTGCCGCTTCAATAAATGTATCTGGTATCGCCTTAAAGAAGTTCGTATACATAAATACCGCCCATAAGCTGAGGGCTTTTGGTAAAATCATTCCCCAATAAGAGTCATACATGCCGATTCTTTGAATCACAAGGAACGTAGGGATTAACAAAATAATCGCCGGGAAAAACATTTGAAATAAAATAACGTTATTAACAGTATCTCTTCCTTTAAATGGAATTTTCGCTAATGCATAAGCAACCATTACCCCAGTTACCATCATTAAAAAGGTTGATGCACCTGAAACGATAAAACTGTTAAAAAACGCATTAAGCCATGGTCTTGGGATGACCGCTTCGCCTCCACCAAGCAGCCATTGATACGATTTCAAGCTGTACTCTGTTGGAATTAGCTTCTGATCTACTTGATCCCAAACAGCAAAAGAATTTAGCACCATATAAATATACGGAAAGATCATAATCAGTAAGAGAACAACGGCAATTAGGTAACGAAACAATAATCCGTTTTTCTTAGCTCCACCCATTTCGTTTCCCCCACATTTCTAAGAGTTTTCGAATGATAAATATTGAAATAAACGTTACTACTGACGCAATAATGGCAATCGCTGAAGCATAACCCGCTTGAAGATTCGAGAACGCTCTTGTAAAAATCTCCATTTGCCATGTATTGGTTGCAAAATTCGGTCCTCCACCTGTTAATTGATATACCTCTGTGAAAATACCAAACGTAACACCGATCGATAGGATTAATACTGTAAACAAAGCCGGGTACAGAAGCGGAAAGGTGATCTTCCAAAAACGCTGCCAGCCTGTTACCCCATCAATACTAGCTGCTTCATAAACTTCCTTATCAATACTCTCAAACCCTGACGTTAAAATCAGCGCATAGTAGCCAGTGAATTTCCAAGCGATAATCATCGCAACTACAAAGAGTGCCGCAAACGGTGTTCCAAGCCAGTTAATGTCTAATCCAAATGAGCCCCGCAAGAATTCATTCAATGGACTGTTGTAAGATAAAATCCCTTTAACGATAAATGACGATACAACCCCTGATGCTAAATACGGGAGGAAAAAACCAATTAAAAACAATCCTTTAAATTTAGGTAGTCCTTGAACGATTAAAGCAACGATAATCGATGATGCCACTACTAACGGTACAAATACGGCCATAAATTTAAAGGATACAAAAAATGCACTCTGGACACCTGGGCTTTTGAAAGCCTGCATGTAATTATCAAATCCAACGAAAGTAAAAGTTGGAGCAATTAAATTCCAATCAGTTACCGATAAAAACAGTGACCACACTAGTGGAATCAGAAAGAAAACGACCGCATATATAAGATAAGGACTGGCAAATAGCCAGCCCATCCTTCCTTGCTTTGTGCTCATTATTTCAGAGCCCCCTCAATTGCTTCTTGCATGTCCTTCCAGGCAGTTTTTGGATCTTTCTCACCTTTTACCACTGGATTGAAAGCATGTTGACCAATTAAAGTCTGGATATCATTGTATTTTGAGTTATCCATCGGCGGGATACCGTTTGGAACGGCGGCTGCATATGGTTGTAATGCTGGATTTTTGTCAAAGAACGCTTTAAACGCATCGTTTGATGTTAAATCATCACGGGCAGGTGGTAAGCTTGTCTTTTCAAGCCATTTCACATCATTTTCAGGTTTTGAATACACCCACTTCATGAATTCCATCGCTGCTTTTTGTTCTTCTTTTGTCGCAGAAGCGTAAACAACTAGACCTTTTGTATCAGCAAACGTTTTAACATTGGTTGTATCCATACCATCTGGAACAGGTGGTGCTGCTAAAGTATACGTTTCGTTGAATTTCATATCTGGGAATTTTTCTGCCCAGTATGGAATAGTCCAAGGACCAACATCGACGAAGATTCCTAAGCCACTTTCAAACGGATCTTTAGCCTGTCTTGTTAATAAGGCATTGGATTTACGAAGATCATCCATTAAACCAAGAACCTGTTCGCCGGCTTTTTGATCGCCAGTGAATTTCGTTCCTTCCACAAACTTGTTACCGTTTGACGCTGCATCATACAACATGAAGAAGTCGAACCATCTTTTCCAAGCTGTTGGATCGGCTAGGTCTGCTTTTGCCCATAGATATTTATCAGGATATTTTGCTTTTAATTTCTTCGCTACATCTAGCATTTCGCTATAGGTTTTTGGCGGCTCGTTGTAGCCAAGCTCTTTTAAGATGTCTAATCTCCAGCCGAATAACATGGCATTGGAGTAAATTGGCAATACGTATTGGTGACCGTCAGCAAATTCCCAGCCCTTCATTGTTTCAGTCATATTACGGCTTTTCTTTACATCATCCCAGCCGTCTAACGTATCTAAAGGTACAAGCGCTTTACTTTCAGATAATTGAGCGGCAAACCCACGGTTAATATTTTCAGACATGGTAGGCGCGCTTTTACCAGCAATCGCAGATTGGATACTCGCTTCAGATGTTGGGCTTTCCTTCATCGGACTTACATTAACTTTGATCTTAGGATTTTCCTTTGTAAACTCTGCTGCGACATCCTTCCAATATACTTGCTGTGTTGGGTTAGGAGCAGCCCAGAATTCAATTGTTGTTACTCCATCTTTTTTTCCTGTTTCTTGCTCTTTGTTGTTACCTGTAGAACAGGCAGCAAGACCAGAAACAGTAAGAGAAGCTGCAAATAAGATTGATGCCGCTTTTTTCATTTTCATCTTATATTCCTCCATTGTTTAATATCTAATCCAAACACTTGCTATAAAAATAGTAATGCCCTAAACAACATGTTAAACACTCATTTTTTTTTTTTTATCCCATGATGCATTTACCTAATTTGACAGCGCTATCATTGAGCTTTTAAAAAAAGTATAATAGTTGTAATCACAGTCAAAAATAGACTATTTAACCGAAATCCCTCATTTCTCAACAGCAATGATAGAATTACAAAATTAGAAATAATTATTCAATAACGTTATTACTTACCTTACAAACGTAATTATTACACCTTACTTCCATGATGTCAATCATTAATTACTAGAATTCTAAAGTCGAAAGTAAATTACTTACCATATTTGTCATCTACACCACTCTTGTAATTGTTACCTTGTAACGTTACAATATAATTACAAACAATGACACTTTATTATTAAGATATAGATTAAGGGAGAACAAAGAAATGGAAAAAAAAGTGACCATGCAGGATATAGCTGATCGGTTAAATATCTCGAAAAACTCGGTTTCCCAAGCATTATCTGGAAAGCCGGGAGTTAGTGAAGATACCCGAAGGCTTGTACAAAATACTGCCGATGAATTAGGTTATTCCTATTCTAATAGTAGGAATCAAAAGCAAGTTGAAAAAAAGACACTAAAAAACATCGCTCTAATTGCTTCTGATTATGCTTTTTCACTTAAAAGCTTTTTTGGTGAAATTTACTTAAGTGTTGAAAAAGAGCTTAGAGCTCGCGGGATGAATTTGTTTATTGAATCGATTGATAGCGAAGCCAAAAATAATTTAACGCTGCCTTCCTTATTAACAAATCACGAAATTGATGGCATTTTAATCCTATCTCATATCAGTACCGACTATATTTCTACGATAATAAATACTGGTATCCCTACTGTATTAATTGATCATCATGAACCGTACCTAGAGGCTGATTCGATCCTGACAAATAATCGGTTCGGAGCCTACACTGCTGTAGAACATTTAATTCAATTAGGGCATCGCGAAATAGCGTTTGTAGGTAATGTGGACATTTCTCCTAGCTATCAAGAAAGATTAGAAGGATACCTGCTAGCTTTAAAAAGATACGGGATAAGCCCTAATGAAGATTTTATATTAACAAACACACAGGAAAATCAGCATGATATCCATTTATTTCTTAACGGCCTTCAAGACATGCCTTCAGCATGGTTTTGTGTGAATGACGGTAAAGGTTTCCTAGTTACATCCATTTTGCAGCAAAGAGGTTTCAAAGTACCCGAAGATGCCTCTGTATGTAGCTTTGATAATGGGCAATTGTCACAAATTGCAACCCCTATGATTACAACAATGGATATCGATTTAAATTATTACGGTAAAAAGGCAGTCGAACAACTTTGCTGGAGAATGGAAAACAAAGAAGAACCGATCCAGGAAATCCTGTTACCAACCAAATTAATCATAAGAGAGTCCACTGCTAAGAAAAAACAATAATCATCGGAGTGAATCATTTGAAAACCATTTATATTATTTCTGGACCTTGCGGAGTGGGTAAATCCACTCTTGCAAAAGAACTAACTCGAACAGTAAAGAAAAGTGCCCTTATTAAAGGAGATGACTTCCTC
The DNA here is from genome assembly GCF_019219025.1 of Bacillus sp. sid0103. Next base: position 219,465 of record NZ_JAHUWN010000002.1, read on the forward strand.
TCCATGTTTGAGGAAGGCTCTGCGCCACCTTGGGAAGAAAATCTTGTCATTATGTGGAAAAACATACTTTCGGTTACACAAACATTGATCCAACATGATTACAATGTGATTATCGATATTGTTGTGGAAGATGAGTTAGAGTGGTTCTGCAATCATTTTGCTTATCTGAATCTGAAGATGAAGTATATAGTCTTACGAGCAGATGAGAACAAGTTAATTGAACGTTTAAATAAGCGCGGAGATCAATTTTTAATTGACCGCTCCTTATTTTTGCTAAATCAACTTGAGAATTCACCAGCAAATACGAAACATCTTTACGACACCACTCATAAAAATCCGGCTGAAGTTTTAAAGGATATTATGAATTCTTCTCATTTTGATTTAGATATTTCTAAATAAACGTTTTACGCCGCTTTCTGATAAAAGCATGCTTTATATATGTTTTTTAGAAACGCATTCACTAGGAGGTTCCTTCATGACCAATTCAAATCATGCACCAGAAATCAACCTATCTCTCGTGAAACGGTTGATTTCCGGGCAATTTCCGCAATGGACAAACCTTTCCCTTGAACCGTTCAACTCCTCCGGGACGGAGAACGCTATCTATCGGCTTGGTGAGGATATGTTCGTGCGATTACCCCGAGGCGATTGGGCCATCCAGCAGGTCGAGAAGGAGCAGCGGTGGCTGCCAATCCTTGCCCCGCACCTACCGCTTACCATCCCTGAACCGCTAGCGTTTGGAATGCCCGCCGAGGGTTATCCCTGGCGCTGGTCCGTGTATCGATGGATCGAGGGTGAGAACGCGATTATAGGGCACATTGACAATCCATACCAAGCGGCGACCGAACTGGCTCAATTCGTAACTGCCCTGCAGCAGATCGATCCCGACGGCGGTCCACCCCCAGGGCATCACAACTTTGGACGCGGCCTGCCACTGGCAATGAGAGACGATGGTGTCCGCGAAGCAATTTCAAATCTGCACAACACGATTGATACCGATGCGGCAACCCTAGCGTGGGAAGCAGCTCTCCAGACACCCGTGTGGGACGGACCGCCCGTCTGGATCCACGGAGATCTCCTTCCTGGGAACCTGCTTGTCGAGCAAGGGAGACTCACTGCTGTCATCGACTTCGGTGGCCTTGGCGTGGGAGATCCCGCAACTGACTGGATGTTCGCGTGGAATTTGCTTTCTGTCGAAAGCCGGGAAATGTTGCGTGCAGCGAATTCAGTTGACGACTCAACCTGGGCACGAGGGCGCGGCTGGGCATTGTCAGTAGGACTGATTGCTCTTCCTTACTACCAAAACAGCAACCCCGTGTTCGCCGGTGTAGCCCGCCGCCTAATCGATGAGGTCCTCGCCGATTACAAGAAAGGCCTATGATTTGAAGTTACTTTACTGAAAAGTTGTTGCTTTTTATAAAAGGGAAAAATTAGGATTTACAGTAATCAGACAATCCCCAAAGATTCCGTTACCAGGCACATCTAAAAGCATAAGGTTACTCTTACGCTAAAATCCAACAGCAGTGAAGCGTTATTAGTAGATAATCTAGCCCTTCAACCAGTTGTTGAATACGCCACATTCGCCAAGGGAAATGGTGAATCCTATAAACTGGAACGACATTTGGTAAAAGGGAAGAATAAATTAAAGTTCCAGCCAAAAAATAAATAACCTAATTTCCACTTAAAGCAAACACCCTTGTCTACTTCTTGGACAAGGGTGTTTGCTTATTTTACTAGATTATTTACTTTGCATCGTAGAAATATATTTTTTAACAACCTCATAAACATTCTTCATTGGTTGTTGGTTATTTTTTAAATAACCAGCCTTTTTTGTAAAACCATAAAATCATTACAGTTACTATTATCGCCATAACCCCTAGCGTGAAAAAATAGCCGTATTTCCAATGTAACTCTGGCATATGATCAAAATTCATTCCGTACACTCCCACAATAAATGTAAGTGGCATAAAAATGGTTGTTATAACGGTTAGTGTCATCATAATGGAGTTCATTCGATTGGATTGAATGGACATGTAATTCTCCCTCATATCCGAAGTAACGTCTTGATTATTAGCAATCATATCCGTTAACTTCAGCATGTGATCATATATATCGGAAAAATAATGGTGAATTTGTTTTGTGTCCTGAATCCGCTTAGAGTTTATCATCCGGTATAACAAATCTCTCATCGGAATGATCGTTTTCCGCAAACGAATCAGATCTCTGCGAATCTCATAAACCTCTTCGATGATTTTTTTGCTGCTTGCTTCCTTCTCTTCATATTCATTTAGTTTATCCTCAATTTGATGCAAAATTGGAAAATAGCAATCTACTAATTCATCAATAATGCTATGAAGAATATATAACGGTCCCACTTTTTCCATTTCTTTACTTGCAGATAATTTTTGCTTGACCATGTCTATCGCCTGATCCTTCTCCTTATGAAAAGACACGACGTAGTTTTCTCCTACAAAAACATCTATCTCCTCGCACCTTATTGTTTTACTTAATGAATGCAAAATAAAGAAAAGGACGCCATTATAATGATTCATATTGGGGCGCTGGATAAAATGCAGACAATCCTCAATCGCCAAGGGATGAAAGTGGAAAAATTCACTTAACAACTTTGTTTCCTCATTAGTTGGTTCCTCAAAATCCACCCAATAAAATTTGAATCGATCGGACCTTAATTCCTCCATCTTTACATCTATTATCAACTGGTTATCTTGTGTAATAGCATAGGTAAAAATCATTCATAAACCTCACTTTATTCAAACTATGGGCATGACTGGCACGGGTATTATTCTAACCAGTAACAGCCTCTCACAATTGCATTTATTTCCTCATATCCAGCTTTTTTATATACTTTTATTGCATTAGGATTATGAGCATATAAATAACTTACTGTTTTTAGTGTCTTATCATTAAAATCAGTAATAAAGTTAATTAATTGGCTGCCATAACCCTTACCTCTTTTATCTTTTTTAGTAAATACATCATTTACCCTAGAAATATCATTCTTGTGGTACAAGGAAGCTATACAAACTAATTCTCCATCAACGTATCCACCAAACAAATAAAAATTTTCGTTATCTATCGACTTTAACAGAGATTTATACCCCCACTCACCTTGTTCTTTATCAGAGCAGAGTAATTCATTTATTGTTTCATCTATATGGATTAACCTTTTAACATGAAGGGTCTGAGGAATATCTATTATTTTTTTATTTTTTTGGACAAAGAAACAAATTTTATCTAGTGATTTCTTAAATCCTTTACTTTCTAAATATTGACCAACTTTACTTATATTTCTTGAAAATGTATACACTCGTGGAGTTATAGCTATTGATTGATAAAAATTCACAATATCATTTATTGCGAATTCATAGTCAGAATCATCATTAATGAATGCATGATTGCTATCATATGATAAAGGATTACTTTTATCATAAAAGATTCTACCAAAAGGTTTTTCTATAACTTTAGATTGAACCTCTGCAAAATTATTTTCAAATTTTATTATTTTGTCTATTAACATTTTTATATCCTCCGAGTAGTTAAATGCTTTATCTTCCTAACTAAACTTACCTATTTATATCTTTTAAGCAGGAATTTTGCAAACTTGGCCTTTCACTTTTCATCTACCCATAAGCTTAGGACATCGATAGTTCGGACACATAGATCCATGAACAATAAGAGCAAAAAAACCGTAAGAAACTATCTCACGGTTTTCAGAGGGGGCTGGCCCCATATCTATAGAAGATATATTTTTTTACGAAAGGTGGCTACAATCTCATTTTTCAGGCCAGATTTTCGCGTCTGGCTCGAGCAGCCATTTATGCTCTTCCTCCATGATCCGGTCAGTCCAAGGATTGTTTTTGAGATGGCGAATCATCCAGCAAAAGTACATCGCATAACCTGGTGCAGTTGCTTGCGGATGGTCAAGATCACCTGGAATCGTAATATAGCTGTTATGTTCGACACGATAAGCTTCGGACCCAACCATTGCACATCCAAAGCCTTGAGGCTTATCAAAACGGTAGTAATATACCTCAGGCTGATCATGGTGATGCGGCGGATAGCTGGACCAGCGGCCAGGGTAGGAAATAACCTCTCCAATTACCAAATTGGAATAAGGAGCATTATTATAATCAAAAATAGTACGGATCACACGCTCAGCCGTTCCGTCCCAAACTCCTTCTCCAGCAATCGTGCTCTCGCAATCCTCCGGAGTATATAACTTCGCTTCAAATCGTTTCTCATTATCCGTTTTTTGAACTAGTATCTCACTGCTCTTAAGTGCAGTGACCCTCACTTCTACCTCTTTTGGTATATGCAGACACCACGGATTTTCTTCAAATACACTGTCGCGCTTAATCTCACGGGATTCGCCGTTCCATTCTATGCGGACAGTTCCCTCAAGAAGAAGGATGGCAGTTTCTTTGCTACCGTCAAATAGCGACTCTACTTCACTCTCAGCCAACGTGTAAATACCGATATCCTGCATCATATCGGGATGTTTGCTTTCCATATCAGCTATCGTAGTATAGCCATGTTTGAATTCACCAAGTTTTTCATACATATATATTGTCTCCCTTCACCATTTCAATACTCGCTACACTGAAGGCACCTACACCGTATTGATTCTCCTCAGCGTGTGCCAAGATATCTTTCATCTTTACTAATGTCATGGTCGTTCTCCTTTACAGTCCACTCGTTTCACGAATATATTTTCGTGCTTTTAATGCATATTCAAATGGGTTAGCAACTGCAGGGTCCTGTTCAGCCTCTACAACAAACCAGCCTTTATAACCAGCAGTATCTAATACTTCAAAAACTGGTTTAAAGTCAATGACTCCGTCTCCAGGCACCGTAAATACTCCATCTTTAACGGCTTGTAGAAAGCTCAATTTCCCTTCACGAATCGTATTAGCCACATCTATTCGTACGTCTTTTAAATGAACATGATGAATACGACTCATATGTTTATTTAGTACGTGTAAATGATCTTCACCGGAAAAAACAAGATGGCCTGTATCGTATAGAAGTGATACTTTATTAGGATCCGTTTCCGCCATCAAGCGGTCAATTTCATCTGTCGTTTGGATCCCTGTACCCATGTGATGGTGATAGACAATTTTCATCCCTTTTTCAGCTCCGAGGTCGCCCAGAAGATGTAACCCTTTGACTAAAAGCTGCCATTCTCCTTCTGTAAAAACAGGCTTATGATCAAATAGCGCTGTCTCCATTTGACCTTGAATGCTATTGCCTTGTTCAGAAACGACAATGACTTTCGCACCCATTTCATGTAAAAAGTCTCGATGTTTGATAAATTCCCTTGTTGTTTCCTCATATGGTTTAGAGGTTAAAAAGCTGCTAAACCAAGCACTCGCGATTTCTAAGCCCCGAATTGACAATGCTTTTTGTAAAACCTCTGGAATTCGAGGGTATTTATTGCCGACCTCGCTGCCGGAAAATCCTGCAAGCGCCATTTCACTAATACATTGCTCGAATGTCACATCACCGCCAAGCTCTGGCATATCATCGTTTGTCCATCCGATTGGCGCAATCGCCAACTTAACTTGATCTCCCTCAAACATCCTCGTTCCCCCTCTTAATATGCACGTGCTTTTTTTAGATTTGTTTGGTTTCTTTCATAGGCGGCTTGGATGCCTTCTTTTTTAGAAACTTCCGCTACACCTATATTCCACCAAGCGTTATAGCCATTTGTCATCGTTTTAGGAAGTACTTTGATGTCAATCAGCGTACTGACCGCTTGTTTTTTCGAATCATTCACAGCTGCTTCAAGTTCTTCCATTGTTCTAACAGAATACGTTTTTACTCCGTAGCCTTCTGCTACCTTGGCATAATCAATTGCCATGACCGGGCCGTCCAATTTTCCTGTTACTTGATTCCTTTTGCGGAATTCTGTACCAAAGCTGCCCATGCCATTTCCCATTTGCAAATTGTTAATACAGCCGAATCCAGAGTTATCAAACAGGATGACATTAATTTTTTTACCTTCTTGAAGGCTAGTAACCAGTTCAGTATGCAGCATTAGATAACTACCATCCCCAGTCATCGCATACACTTCCTTGTCTGGTTCCGCTAGCTTCGCACCTAAAGCGCCGGCAATCTCATAACCCATGCAAGAATAGCCGTATTCCATATGATAGGTGTTACGTGTTTTCGATACCCACATCCGCTGCAGGTCGCCAGGCAAACTTCCTGCTGCCCCAACAATCACGGCATTGTCATCAAGCATCTCATTCAACTTGCCAATCACACGTGTCTGGGTTAGTTCGGAATGAAGAACTTCTTTATATTCAGACAGCTTTTCATCCAAATGACCTGTGATTTCCGGGATGAAGTTTTCTCCATATGTAATGCCATAAAGACGATTTAATTCTTCCCCCCAGACACGCTTCGCTTCGACGATTTCATTTTCATATCCGGAAACGTAGTCTCCAAGTGCAGAGCCAATCATTTCGAGCCCAGCCTTTGCATCACCGACCACCTTCACCGCATCTAATTTCGCTGCGTGGAATTCTGAAATATTAATGGTTAGAATTTCAGCCTCACCAAACAATTGCTTAGAAGCTGTTGTAAAATCAGTAAAGCGAGTGCCTACCGCAATAATTAAATCCGCTTCTTGTGCAATGGAATTCGCTGCCGAATTACCTGTAACACCAAGTCCACCCAGGTTTAGGGGATGAGTGCTTTCGACACCGCTTTTTCCAGCCTGTGTTTCTCCAAAGGGAATATGGAATTTTTCCGCAAATTGTAAGAAACTATCAGCGGCTTCAGAATAGCGCACGCCTCCGCCTAATATTAGTAAAGGCTTCTTCTTCGTTTGAATGATTTTCACTGCATCACGGACACTTTCAGTCGACGGCTGACGGCGCTCGATTCGATGAACTCGCTTATCAAAGAATCGTTCTGGATAATCCCATGCTTCTCCCTGTACATCTTGTGGCAGCGCAATCGTTACCGCACCAGTATCAGCTGGATTGGTTAAAACACGCATCGCGTTCAAGAGTGCAGACATTAGCTGCTCTGGACGATTGACACGATCCCAATACTTACTCACTGCACGGAAGGCATCATTCGTGGAAATAGATAGATTATGAGTCTGTTCAATTTGCTGCAATACTGGATCAGGTTGTCGAGAGGCGAACACATCACCAGGAAGCAAAAGAACAGGAATATTGTTCGCTGTTGCCGTTGCTGCAGACGTCACCATATTGGCTGCTCCCGGTCCGACTGAAGAGGTACAGGCCATAATCTGTTTCCGGTGTTTCTGCTTGGCAAAAGCCATCGCTGCATTCGCCATTCCCTGTTCATTCCGGCCTTGATAGACTTCTAACTCACCTGGATTTTCTTCCAATGCCTGACCAAGTCCTAGCACATTTCCATGGCCAAAAATCGTAAAGATTCCCTTTACGAATCTTTCTTGCTTACCATCAAATTCTACATATTGTGCGTTCAAAAATTTCACTAGAGCCTGTGCTGTTGTTAATCGAATCGTACCCACTATTTAATCCCCTCTCATTCAGTAAGATATGGCTTTTTTTCAAAAAAGAAAAAGGGATGCAGCACGGACTGTCTCCATCCCACCACTTCCCTTTTATTTCTAGAATTACTTTACATAACGAGCAGTCAGCATTTTCTTTCTTGTATAAAATTCAACACCATCTGTTCCATTCGCATGTAGATCACCATAGAAAGAATCCTTATAGCCTGAGAACGGGAAGAACGCCATTGGAGCCGGAACACCCACATTAACACCAAGCATACCTGCATCGATGGTTTCACGGAATTGACGAACAGCTGATGCGCTGTCTGTATAGATGCAGGCGCCATTTGCGAATGGCGATGCATTTGCAAAATCAACTGCTTCTGTCAAATCTTGAACCCGGACAATGGAAAGTACTGGCGCAAAAACTTCATCCTGCCAGATTTTCATTTCTTGGGTCACATGATCGAAGATAGTTGGCCCAACAAAGTAGCCTTCTCCTTTTACTGCATCATCTTCACGACCGTCACGGACGAGCGTTGCCCCTTGCTCAACTCCTGATTCAATATAACCAAGCGTACGTTCTTTGTGAGATTCACGAATAACCGGTCCAAGGAAGACTCCTTCATCAAGTCCATTTCCGATTACAATCTCATCGGCAGCCTTCTTTAGTTTCGCAAGCAACTCATCAGCGATAGACTCCTCGACTGTCACAACAGCCGCAGCCATACAGCGCTCACCTGCTGAACCGAAAGCAGCACTAGTAATTTCTTTTGATGCTATATCAAGATTGGCATCTTTTAATACGATCGAGTGATTTTTTGCACCAGCAAGTGCCTGAACACGCTTTAGGTTAGCTGTACCCGTTTTGTATACATATTCTGCCACCGGCTGTGAACCGACGAACGAAATCGCTTTAACAAGCTTATGTTCAAGAAGCCCATTAACGACATCATGTGCACCATTTACGATATTCAATACACCTTTTGGAAGCCCTGCTTCTTCAAACAATTCTGCAAGACGGGCTGCAAGAATCGGTGTTCGCTCTGATGGCTTTAATACGAATGTATTTCCACAAGCAATCGCTAGCGGGAACATCCAGCAAGGAACCATCATTGGAAAGTTAAACGGCGTAATACCACCAACAACACCAATCGGATAACGGTACATGCCGGATTCGATATTGGTTGCAATATCAGGAAGCTGTTTACCCATCATTAATGTCGGTGCACCTGCAGCAAATTCCACACATTCAATACCGCGAAGGACTTCACCATAGGCTTCTGAATAGCTTTTTCCATTTTCTTTTGTAACGAGCTTTGCTAGTTCATCCCAGTTGTCCACGAGAAGCTGCTGGTATTTGAAAAGAATACGTGCACGTTTTGGAACGGAAACTTGAGACCATGTTTTAAATGCTTCATTTGCTGCCTGAACAGCATGATCAACTTCTTCTTTTGTAGAAAGTGGTACGATAGAAAGCTCTTCTCCCGTTGCGGGATTATAAACTACCTCTGTTTTTTCTGATGTTGACTCTACCCATTCGCCGCCAATATAGTTTTTTAAGGTTTTTACAGTAGTCACTGTCATCTGAGAATCATCCTTTCTATTTAAAAATCTATTAATCTCACTTTTAAGCAAGTTCATAAACTGCTGTTTCCATATGACCAAGAAGTTCTTCGTGTGTTGGCATCGCATCCGAGCAGCTATGACGGGAAATGACAATCGATGCTGAGGCGCTTCCCATTTTCATCGCTTCTGATACGTCTTGCCCATTCATGAGTCCGAAAATGAATGCTGATGCGTAGGAGTCCCCTGCACCAAAGGTTTTTAATACATTCGTCCGGTAAATACCGCTTCTGTGGGATGCTCCATCTTTTGTGTAAGCAATCGACCCTGCGCCTCCGTGTTTAATCACAACGAGCTCGGCGCGGTATGAAAACCAGCGAGAAGCTGTATACGGATCATCTGATTCCACAATATTTAACAGTTTTTCCATCATGTCAAACTCTTCTCGAGTCCCAATAATGACATCACATTTCTCAGCTGCCAAGTTGTAATAAACAGCTGTTTCTGCTTCATCCGCCCAAGTGTACGGACGGTAGTCAAGGTCAAAGAAGACCGTTACGTCATGTTTAACTGCATATTCTAGTGCAACAAATACAGCCTCACGAGACGGACTTTTTGCAAGCGCAGTTCCAGAGATTAATAGTGCCTTTGACTGTTTAATATACTCTTCATCCACTTCAGATGGGTGCAGCTTCAAATCCGCTACATTGTCTCGGTACATCAAAATACTGCAATCTACTGGGCTTTTGATTTCTGTAAAAGCAAGGCCCGTTACGGCTCCTGTGCAGTCAATCTTCACACCTGTTGTATCAATCGAATTCTTTTCTAAGTAATTTGTAATGAAACGGCCCATTTGGTCGTCCGATACTTTTCCGATAAAACCAGTCTTCTGGCCAAGCCTAGCTGAACCAATCGCGATATTTGCAGGTGAACCGCCAACATACTTCGTAAACGTTCGCGTTTCCTCCATCGGACGGTTCGTCTCATTGGCATTCAAGTCAATGCAGAGCCGGCCCACTGCAATAAGATCGAGGGGGCGGTCTTGATTAAATCTGAGCGGGTTCATATAACTTCCATCCTTCCGTTTAGTTTCCTAATACTAGACAGTTGCCGATTGACCAACCTGTTGCAACTGAACTGGCGCTCCAATTGCAAGTGACTTTTTAGCCGCATGGGCAATCCGCTCTGCCTGGAGGCCATCAAAAATGCTGCAGCTTACTGGTTGATTTTCAAGAACGGCAGTAACAAACTCGGTTACCTCATCGGTATAGGCTTGTGTGTAGCGTTCTAGGAAAAAGTATAGTGGTTTCTCTTTTAAAACACTTTCTGCAGTGGAAAGCTCCACATTGTTAGCGCGATTGTTATCCGCTTGTGCGGCACCCTTATCACCAAACACTTCTAAGCGCTGGTCATATCCATAGGCAGCACGCCGACTGTTTTCAATAACGCCAAGAGCGCCGTTTGCAAACTTTAACGTAATAATAGCAGTATCAATATCACCGGCTTCACCTATAGCTGGATTTACAAGTACCGCCCCGGTTGCAGAAACCTCCACAACCTCACTGCCCATAATATAACGGGCCATATCAAAATCATGTATCGTCATGTCCATGAATAATCCGCCTGACGACTTTATGTAATCAACACTTGGTGGCTCCGGGTCACGGGATGTAATGCGTAAAATATGGGGTTGGCCAACTTTATCATCTTGAACGAGCTCACGGATTTTACGGAAGTTGGGATCAAATCGGCGATTAAATCCAACTTGAAGCTTTACACCAGCTTTTTCTACAGCTGCAAGTGCTTCTTCCGTTTCTTCCACAGTAAAGCTGACTGGTTTTTCACAAAAAATATGTTTTCCTGCTGCTGCAGCTTCTTTAATAATGTTTGCATGTGTATTGGTAGGCGAACAAATAAATACAGCATTAATTTCCGGATCATTTAGGATGTCAAGGTAACTTGTTGTCAAAACTTCTATTTGCTTCTCTTTTGCCCATGATTCAAGATGTCCGATTGCAACATCTGAAACACTTTTTACTCTAAGGCGTGGAATGCCTCTCAAATTATCAACATGTATTTTCCCAATACGTCCAGCTCCGATTATTCCTACAGTCAATGTCATTACTGAATCCTCCCTTTTTTTACGATCAAATACAAATGGTTAAGCGCTCTCTCTAATAAAATATTGCTCTTTTTATACTTAATCTTACAGTTTTTTAAAAGAATATGGATCAATATAAGTAAAGCGCTTAACCAAAAGTGATAATGAAAAGCTTCCGATAGTTCGGTCGCTTATGGTTCATGAATTATATCTATTAATATCTCTTACGGACTCGCGTTCTACAAGCGTTGGGGTAAGCATAATACGGTGAGTAGGCATACCTGGCTTTTCAATCGATTCCATCAGCTGCTGAATGGCATAACTGGCCAAATCAGAAATAGGCTGTGCAATGGTCGTTAACCCAGGGTCTGCTATTTCGGCATGGATCGTGTTATCAAAGCCAATGATCGATATATCATGCGGAATCGATAATTTCGCCTTCCGTGCTTCATTTATAAAGACCACAGCAATTAAATCTGTTGTAGCAAACACCGCTGTTGGCAAGGTATCCAACTCCAATATTTGATGCGCCGCTTTTTTTGCTTCTTCAATTTTAGATTTTGCCTGGATAACCAAAGTGTTATCAATTTTAATTCCTCCATCAACGAGCGACTGCTTAAACCCCTCTAAACGTAATTGACCGCTTGCACGTTCTGTTTCTGTAATGACAGCTATATTCTGATGCCCTTTTTCCAATAAGTAACGGCCCGCAAGATACCCACCTTTTACATCATCGGTAGTAACAACGTTTGATTCTAATGCAAGATGGTCAAAAGAAAACATGACGAAAGGAATATTCCGATTGTGAAGGTTTTTGAATTTCTTCAGATCTTTAGGTTCCGTTGCAATGATTATGCCGTCAACTTGCTTTTTAATAAGGAGCTCCAAATAGTCATTCTCGCGTTCCCGTTGATAATCTGTACTGCACAAGATGAGCGCATAGCCAGTCTCCCGTGCATTGTTTTCTAGCGCCCGGGCTACTTCAGCAAAGAAAGGGTTGGCGATATCGGGAACGAGCACGCCAATGGTGAACGTTTTTTTTCCCGTTAAAGCTGCAGCTAAACTGCTCGGCTGATATTCGAGTTCTTCCATGATTTCAAGGACCTTGTTTTTCGTCTTCTCACTGATTCGGCCCGTATTATTTATTACTTTGGAAACTGTTGCAATGGACACATTCGCTTCCTTAGCTACATCATAAATGGTTGGTTTCATCTGTATACTCCTCTTCGTGCTTTGGATTCATATACCACGAAGTGCTTTTCTCAATTATATAATTATGGTCTTTATGTTAACAAATTTTCGTGATGGAGAACTTCCATTATTATAAAAGCATAATCAATTCATCTTCCTCACACGAAAGGAAAGCGCTTACCTTATTTCCGATTATATTTAAATTCGATTGATATTTCAATACTTTTTTAAATTCAATTTTAATAAATGATCCACCAAACTATTAATCTATTTTACTAACATACTTCCGATATTCTCCTGGGCTCATTCCAACTATTTTTTTAAATACCAAGTGAAAATGAGTAACATTGTTATAGCCAACTTGACTTGCAATATCAGTTATTTGTAAATATGAATTCGTTAACAAATTTTTTGCATGTCTGACTCTTTTTGATGTGATAAATTCGATTAGAGTAAATCCTGTAACACGCTTAAATTCTCTACTTAAATAAGATGGACTGACAAAAAGGTTTTCTGCTAAATCAGAAAGTTTAAGATCTTTATAAAAATTTTCGTTCACGTACTCTAAAGCTTTTGAAATGGTATTATTTAATTTAAAGGAGTATTTAGGATTTAAAGAAGGTAATTGTTTTTCCTTCTCATATTGTCTGTTTATTAGTACAAGAAGCCAATTCAATAAACTTACGATACTACACATCGAGTCGTCACGGTTTAACTCAAACTCTGTTTGAAGTTGTTTCCTAATCATATCAAAAATGATCTGATCATCTTGATTCATCTTCATTTGGTGTGAAAAACCAGGTGGACGTTCCTTAAAGATTGTAAGCGGATCATACTGATTATCTGTTTGTAGCATACGAACTATTTTAGGGTGGAACATGATAATTAAAGCCTCAAATGGTTCCCCGTCAATTAGTTGGCTTTTATGTAATTCATTGTTGCCGATAATAAACATATCACCTTCTTGAAACGTATAAAATTTATCCTCTATAAAGTAATGTCCTTTCCCCTTCAAGGTATAAAAAATTTCTAAGGAATCATGCCACTCAAAAGGCATTTTCCAATCACCTTCATTATGGTCCACAAATATTTGAAAAAGGAATGGATCTACAAATGTTTGCAAGGCTTTGGGATAGTTTGGCATAATTACACTCCTTACTTCACACTAATAGAATCTAATACAAAGCTTTCAGATGGTGCCCCGTAAAATCCACCAATTGCTATTACGGATTGCCCCCCACAATAAATAAAAATTTCAATTTTTCCAAACGCTATGCTTTATCAATGATCCTATTAACTGTAGATTCTTCCCGTCTGTATCATAGAGTACTAGTCTAGAAATGTGGAATTTATCACCCTACTGAATTAAAGCGCTTACAATTAACGGTAATCTAGCACTAGAACCACCTAAAATGGTTAGCTTCATTTCAACAACTCTATATTTTCTCTATTTTAATTTTATATGTAATAAAATTCTAATTAAATTTAACTATTTATTCAGATTTTTTGAACTAATTAATAAATACTTCGATTTTAGATCATCGGTTTATGTCTAAGTTTCACGCTGATTTTCTTAGAAATTTAAAATTGTTTCATATAAAATAACAAGTAAAATTTTATGATATAAAAAAATACCCCTGGCTATTAATAATTGGCCAAGGGAATTCATAATCATTATTTTCCTATCGGATAGGATATACTTTCTGTTTTACCGTCTTCTGTTTCATAAGAAATAAGCACATAGGCAGTTTCAGGTAATTTGTCAGACGGATATTGCAATACGGCTTCAGATTGTTGATTAAATTTAAAATCTATTGTTTTCTTGTCTAAGATTCGGTTATTTGACCATAGAAACACGTTTGCTATGCCAGGATTTTGCGCTTTTAGTTTTACTTTCACCGTGCTTTGATCCACTTTTGGCTGACCCAAAATCATTATGCTATCTTGCTCAGCAGCCCTTCCGCTGGCTAGTGGAACTCCGTTTAAAGAAGACTGCAATATTGATTGTGGCGATAAAACACTTTTCGTAACATCTATTGGGAAAAACGGTTCTGTTGGTTGCAATATCTTTCCATCCGGTTGGTAGTCTTCTAGCTTTCCATGTCCCCAACGATACGGATCACCTTGTACACCACCCCAAGTTGACCAACCTAGGCGCGTTTGTCCTGTTTTGTCCTTTGTATCTGAATCATAGACGAAAATATTAAAGGCAAACTTTTCAGGATCAACTGCGGCAGGCAATACAGAGAAAGGAATCCTTACTTCCATCGAATACCCATTATAATTATCTTCGTTAATTTTTGATGCGATTTCCATTCCTGGCGCAGTCAATTCGATTGGCCCCTGATGGTTATCAGCATCACGATAAGCCGCAGGCTTATGTTCTGTCGTTGTTGGGAAAATACCGACCTTAAAGGTGGAAGATGTATTTTCTGAATTTCCTTGTGGGTCGATTGCAATTTCTACGGAATCCGTTCTCCAATGACGTTTTGCATCCGCCTTATCTAAGACTGTACCTAACAGATCATCTTGAACGTTCACGTAGAAATATAAGGAATCCTTGTCCCAGCTTACTTTGGCATGACCTGAGGCGTCCATAGAAGAAGTTGGTACCGTCCCTTCCCATACTCGGCTTAAGTCTATATCTTGATCAAGATACTCACCTTCGTGCGCCTCACCATCAATAGCAGGTTGAGTTGTTGCTTGATGAATATCAGTAATAGGAACTAAATTAATGGCTGCAGTTTGAACCACAGATTTTTCCATTGTTTTGGTCGTTATCGTAAAGTCGTAATCACCATTTGTCCCTCCCTCATTAGAAGTTTTTAATGAAGGATTTGTATTCGTAACCGAAAACTGGATTGCCTTTGTTTCATTTGGTTTCATAGAATCAATCGATACTGAAGGCTGAAGTGTTTGGAAGCCTTCCGGCAGCTGAATAGATACTTCTCCACTTTGAACATTGCTGCTATTATTCGTTACATTAACTTGAATATTCCGCGTTTCACCTAATCCAATTGAAAATACAGGTTTAATCAAATTCTGTAAATGCTGTACTCGATTTTTTCCCGTCCATTCTTGGAACTCCTTAACGTGTGGCAATGGCTGAAGTGTGGCTTGTACAGCTGATACACCTTCAATTACCCTGCTTGAAAAACCTTGTTTTTCCCCAACAGCTAATTTAGCGTTAAGTCGATATCTTTTTGTTTCCATAGTTTGCGAGGCTTTTACTTTAAAACTAAACTCCTTCGTTTCACCTTTATTAAGCTGCTTAATAGACACTTGATCATTCTTCTCGGCTTCCAATCCAACAGGTAACTCGAGAGTTAGAGTTGCATCTTTTAAATTCATTTCACTATTGTTGGTTACTTCAACATTAACTTCAAATGTATCACCAGGCACAATTTTGTAATTTGAAGTTGTAACAGATAATTCTGTTCCAAGAGGAAGACCTTGTTTATTAGAAAGAAGTGCACCTTCAAGTAATGAAGTCGATTGTTGATTATCCTTTGTTATCGGGACACGGCTGTCAAACTCTGTAAAACGATCACAGCTCAATTGATTTGGATCACTTGGGACATCTTCAAATGTCTTCCAGCCTTGTGACTCATAAATTCTTTGAGCATCCCGTTCTAGTTGTCCCCAAGTCTTGTTTTGCTTTGTTGATTTTCTTCCACTCCAAATGCTATATACTTTATCAGTTGGTTCAGCTGGAACAAAAGTAGTTTCACATTTTTCCCCTAAGTTGGTTCCTACACCGTTTGCACCACGATAAACAATTTTCTTTGCTTTCCAAGGACTTAATCTTTCTTTTGAAATTTGCTCTGGAAACTTAGTAGGATCTGCAGCAGCGTAAAATGCCTCTACTGCCATTCTGGCCGCATATTGATGGTTACCATGATTTCCTGGTGTTGGAGACGGATTCATTGTAAAGATAATTTCAGGTTTTGTCATTCGAATTGTACGAACAACCTTTTCAAGTGTTGAATCATGGCCCCACACTTTTTCTGTTAATGGTGCACTAACATTGTAGTAAAAATCAACTTTATCTAGATTAAATACATGATTGATTCCAGCAATGGATATAGCATTTCTTTCCTCTTTTTCTCTTAAAATACCTAAATCAGAGCCTTCTTCAGGTCCTACTGCATTTCCTCCTCCTTCTCCACGTGTAATTGTCAAAACACCCATATGATAGTTATATTGTTCGATCCACTGTCCGTATGTAGACAAACCTCCAGCTTCATCATCAGGATGAGCTCCGATGAACAACATATCTAAATCGACCGGTTTTTCTTCAGTTTTTGCCAAACTAGAACCTAATGGAAAAAGACTGCACATCATCGTTAAAGTTAATGTTCTAGCAATTGTTGAAAACTTTTTCTTCATACTTTTTTCTCCCTTCAATTTTTACTTTAAAAAACTTTCACATCCTTAATTAACCTACATTATAGTTATAATAAAAAAACTGTAATAGTTCTTTAGATATTTTTACTAAAAATTCAGATATATTATTTTAGAAAAAAATGAGTAAAAAGTACTAAATTATTACCTTTCAAATAATGAACAAGAAAAAAAGCCAGGATATGAATCCGGGCTGAAATCGTTATGAAACAGGACTTGCTTCCTGATCGACAAACACATAGCAGTTTTCATGCAGGTTTAGAATCGAAACCGGGTATTTTTCATCGGCTTCCCCTTTTAAAAATGCAGAAATCGCCTCTTTTTTCACTTCGCCATTTGCGATGACGATTGTGGTCTTTGCTTCGAGCATTTGCTTTAAACCAATTGTAATGCCCTTTTCCAGCTTAGCTCCTCGACTGAAATATTTTTGTCCCACTCTCTTCGTTGTTTCATCTAGGTTTATGACGTGGGAATTAAGATCCCTGCTCACATAAGGTTCGTTTAAGGCAAGATGGCCATTGACACCCACCCCTAAAAGCAGAATGTCAATCCCATCATGCTTTTGTATGAAGCTATCCGTTTTCTCACATTCTTTTTGAAGGTCATCACTATCGGCTTTAAAAAAATGAATTCGGTCACGGGAAATGGCCAGAGGTGTGAAAAAGTGTTCATTTATATAACGATAGCAGCTACCCTCATCTTCCCAGGAAAGTCCTACGAATTCATCCAACCCAACAAAATGGCACTGCGAAAAATCAATTTCTTTGTTCCTCGCGGCTTCGACCAAATACTTCAGTGTCCCTTTAGGTGTGCCTCCTGCCGCTAAACAGACGAGGGAAGCAGGATTGGTATTCACTTGTTCGATAATTTTTTCGGCAGCCTGTCGGGACATTTCATCATAATCATTTAATACTTGATAGTGAATATGGCTAATTTCATTCAAATAAATTTCTCCTCCCGTTTCGGTGTTTGGCCAGTGTGGCGACTTTCATTTCCTTCTAGTATCAGAAGGCATGAGTTTTTAACTGCAAGTTACCCCTTGACTGATCCAGAACTTAATCCGCTCACCACTTGCTCTTGAAGAAGAACAAACATCAAAATGCTTGGGATGGTAATCATCGTAAGAGCGGCAAATAACGCAGTATAATCATAACTAAACATGGAGGTAAAATAATTCAACACCAACGGAACGGTTCTATTTTCGTTGCTTGAAGTAAGCGTTAAGGCAAACAAAAATTCGTTCCAACAATTGATAAATTGAATAATCGCGGCTGTTGCAAACCCAGGTCTTGCGATTGGCACCACAATTGAGTAAAACGTACGAAGAAAACTTGCCCCATCAATGTAAGCAGATTCCTCAATTTCATTAGGAATCGTAAGGAAGAAGCTTCGAAGAACAAAAAGGGTAACGGGAATACCAATGGCAGTATATACCAAAACCAACCCTGTCTTTGTATCATAAAGCCCAATAAACTCAACCACACTGTAAATTGATTGCATCATAGATGTAATTGGTATAAACAATGTGATACTCATTACAGCAAGCAATAAATTGATGACCTTTGATTTTACCCTTGCAAAAACATAGGCGGCCATCCCCATAAAAATTAAATTGAATACAGTTGATGCTATAGAAACAATAATGCTATTTCCGTAGTATTGGAAAATCGGTGAAACCTTTATGGCCGTGATATATCCATCAAAACTAAGTGAAGTCGGAAGAGATAATGGTGTAGAAGTTATTTCCTGTGTTGTTTTAAAAGAAGATATTAAGACCCAAAAAATTGGCAGAATTGAGATAAAAACAATTATCACCAAAAAGACGTAGGTCAGTGATTTCCATATAATTTGTTTGGTGCTATCTCGCAAATTTCATCTCTCCTTCACACCTAGACATCCGAGTGTCCAAATTTAAATATTCGAGTTGCAACAAGAATAATGAACAAGCCTAGGAAAATCAACAATGTTCCAATCGCATTTGCGTACCCATAGTTGTTTAACATCATTGCTTCTTTATATAAATAAAGTGGTAAATTTAAATTTGAATCATTGGGACCTCCATTTGTCGTTAAGAAAATTAATTCAAATTCTTTTAACATACTTGTTGTCGCAAGAATAACACTTATCCCTATTACATTTCGCAATAATGGCAAGACAACAAATAGATCCGTTTGAAACCTTGTGGCTCCATCGATTTTTGCTGCTTCATAGAGTGATTGGGGAATGGTTGCAATTTCAGCCATAACAATAATGGTGATAAGAGCAGAAAAAAATAACCAACCGCTTGTTACAGTCCAAAACGATGTAGATGGATCGAAATACCAATTCAGTGAAAAGTCTTCAAAACCGATCATTTTTAAAAAGGAATTGATCATACCCATTTGGGGATTAAATACATATAGTAACAACATGGCTCTCGCGGCTGAGGATATGATGATTGGAATCATGTAGGATGTTCGGACGAACTTCCATCCCAATGGTTTATGTGATAGGACCAATGCAACCAACACACCTAATGCCACATGGAATGAACCCTGTAGCGCCACCCAAATAATCGTATTTTTGAACGCAATCAGAAAAGCTTGATCTGAAAGCAGTGCAATGTAGTTATCAATACCGATAAATTTCATCGGCTGATTTATTTTATAATCGAAAAAAGATGTAAAGATTACATTAACAACCGGATATCCAAACACAAGAAGAAATATGATAACAGCGGGTGTTAGAAAAATAGCATACCAAAGTCGATTGCGTTTCATGCTGCACCTCCTAGTATCATGTAAGTTGAATCGAAGGACGTTACGTCCTTCGATTCATGATAAAGCCTATTTTGTGTATTAATTTTTTTGAGCAGCTTCTGTTAATTTTTGAGCAGCTTCTTTAGGAGTAAGTTGTCCATTTGCCAAGGCTGGATAAATGTTACTTACTTCATTTTGAACATTGTTGTGCCATGTTTTTTGATAATACAAGATTTCATTTTTCGCACTTTCAGTTTGGGTTAAGAAATCTGCTAAAATCGGAAACTTCTGTTTTACATCGTCTGTAATTTCTACTTTAGGAGAATCAGGTAGCTCTCCTTTAAGCAATAGCAATTCCTTTTGATGCTCTGGACTTACAAGAAATTTTAAGAATTCTACAGCAGCATCTGCATGTTTTTTATCTTTCGATAAAACAAAATATCCTTTTTCAGGTGAGTTAAATACAGTGTTTTCAGGGAATAGTGCCACACCAATATGCTTATCTAATCCTTTTTTTGCTTTTTTCGTATCACTGAAATCACCGATCATCCATGGACCGTTAGCAATCATTGCTGTCTCACCATTTAAAAAGTGCATGGCAGCCGTATCATATTTTGCTCCGACCGCATCTTTAGTCGTATATTTTTTTAACATTGTTTGAATTTTTTCTAGAGAATCAACCACGTATGGTTTATTAAAGTCTTTTGGGAAATAGGTGTTCATAAATTCCAATCCCTCTGGACTGTGACTCCCGATCATGGCATTGAACCAAAGAGATGTAAGCCACCCTGTCTCTGCTGTATCCATTGATACTGGCGTGATTCCTGCTTTTTTTAATGTGTCGAATTGACTGAACAATTCATCCCATGTTTGAGCTGGTTGTGTAATTCCTGCTTTTGCAAATAGTTCTTTATTATAGTAGTATTCCATCATTCCTCTAAAGGTAGGAAAACCATACACTTTTCCGTCGAATGTATTCACTTCCAAGGACTTTGGATCGAACTGACTTTTAAATTCCGAATCCGCTTCTAAGTAAGGTGTTAAATCGACCGCTTTTCCTGCTTTGTAGGCAAGATCAAGTAGTCCTAGTGGCGACATTCCAATATCAGGCATATCACCTGACTGCAAAAGCAGCTTCATTTTGTCAACGTAGTTTTGCTCTCCAGCGATTTCTTCAGTAACAACTTTAATTTTACCTTTATGATCGTTATTAAATTTTTCTACTACTTTGTTAAACCATTGAGCATTTGGATCTGTCCCTACATAATAATGAGGAAATTTAATAACAATTTCACCATTTGCTGCTTCGTTATTTGAACTTGTTTTGGAACATGCTGACATGACTATAAGCATAAGACCTAATAGTAGCAATCCAAATCTTTTTAAAGATCTATTCATGTGTTTCTCCCCTTTGATATTGTTATTATTTTTCAAGGAAATTAAACGTGACATAAAAACCATCATACTAATCTATTCTATGCTTTCATTAGAGGAAGTCTTTTAATTGATTAATTCCTGCTTCTCACTATTAAATTGTGGGAGATATTGTTTGTGAACCTCTAAATATTCATCCAATATCGCTTTTGCCACGGTATATGAAGGAACCAAAGGATGTACAGTTAATGCTTTTAGCGCTGTGTCATAATCACCGGTCACTGCTGCCTCGACCGCTAATCTCTCATATGTTTTAACAGGCTTTATTAACGACATCGCTACATCTGGTACTTCGCCAACAGATAATGGAAAATAGCCATTTTCGTTCACTAAACAAGGAACCTCAACCACATCATCATGATGAAGCCCAGCTATTGTACCGTTATTTGGTATGTTCAATGTTAATACTTGCTGCTTGTTATATTTAATGCTTTTGATAATATTTAAAGCAAGACCTTCGTAACCTTCTTCTTCATATGTGATTTCAATTTTTTCTTCTTTCTCATACACATTATGAACATTACCAGAAGTTTCACGTGACATATATGTGTTGTTTCGCTCTTCCATTGTTTGCTTGTAGTCTGCCCAAGCTTTTGCAACATTTCCTGATTTCACATGATCATATAACCGCTCTAAAAGAGGTCTTCCTAGTTTAACAATTTGTTCCCCACGAGTTTCATTTGACTCGTTGATATTTTTTACAGCCTGATCTGTATAATAAAAATAGTATAGATATTCATTTGGAAGCATTCCGATGTTACGTATTAAGTCTGGATCAAAAAAGCTAAAAATATGAGAAGTACGTGAAAGAGACTCATAGTTTTCTAGAATTTCAGGAAGCTTATCTTCGCCGCCTACGATCACCGAAGGCACCCATCCTAAATGATTTAAACCAAAGTAAGTAGCTTGTAGTCTTGTATGAGGTACTCCAAGAAACTTCCCTAATGCATTTTTAATGCCCGCATGAGCATCACAAATTCCAATGACTTTATCATGATGACCATATGTATTGAGGGCTTGAGCAAGAAGCCCTGATGGATTCGTGAAATTCAGGAGCCATGCTTGCGGAGCAACTTCATGAATGATTTTGGTATACTCAATCATAACTGGAATGGTACGCAATGCCATTGCAAATCCGCCAGGTCCAGTTGTTTCTTGACCGATTACTCCATGTTTTAGTGATACACGTTCATCAAGAACTCGAGACTCTTCTTGACCGACCCGAATAGCAGAATAGATAAACTCAGCACCTCTGACAGCCTCTCTGATGTCAGAAGTAAAAGTCAGTTTAAACGAAGCTTTGTGTTGTTCTACAAGATATTTTGAAAGTTCTCCCATCACCAAAAGTCGATTTTCATCATTATCAAATAGTGTCACTTCGCTTAAATGTAGGTCAGGATGTTTAAATAACCCCTGGATTAATTGAGGAGTTCTCATTCCAGCTCCTCCAAGAACTGTTAACTTCATACCAATTCCTCCGTTTCATTTTGTTTGTTGGTATTTAAAAACTCTGCTTCTACTTGGGTCCAATACGGACTTTTAGTCGCTCCGCCTAAACCTTCTACTGAGCATGCACCACAAAAATTCCCTAATCGAACTGCTTCCTCTATTTCATATCCTTTTAAAAGACCGGTTAAAACGCCGGCAGCAAACACATCGCCTGCTCCAGTTGTATCAATAGGATTTTTCTTGAATCCAGGAACTACAACATCTTCCCCTTGTATACCTACCAAAGCTCCTTTTGGTCCAATTTTGATTATGATCAAAGTGTCTTCACACCACTTTTGAAGGGTATGTAGGGCATCTTCGGCAGAAGTATTGCTGGTCATATATAGAGCTTCCTTTAAATTTGGTGTAAAAAAGTCACTATGCTGTATCATTTCTATTAATTTGGGATCCTTTAACCATTTCTCATCCCATCCGATGTCAACCGATACTTTCATTCCTTTTTCTTTTGCTAATTGAATGGAGGATAATGACTTAGGCCCTGCTCCCAAGTGTAGGATGGAAGCATCCACATTCTCAATAATAGAATTCGTGTACTCTTCCAAGTTGAAATCCTTTGTATCATCTTGATAAGAGAGAAATGAACGATCACCACCATAGTTGATGGCAACGGATAGCGTTCGAAGAGGTTGATTCAATTTTTTCATTAGTTTGGTAGATACACCTTCTGATTCAAGGCTGGTTAACACAAACTGACTTAACACGTCATTACCAATAGGGGAAATAATCGCTACTTTGAGGCCTAATCTTGCAAAAGCAACTGCAGTAGTATAGGCTGCACCGCATGTGAACTCAAATGCACCGCAATAAACTTCCTCTCCTGGACTCGGCATTTTTGGTATGGATGAAAATATTACATCTGTGGACACTACTCCTTGAACTAATACATCATATTTTTCCATGTGTCTCTCCTTTCGTGAAGTCTTACTCATAATGTTGTTATTACAACTGTACTCACTTACATTGTTTCATGGTGTGTTCAAAATTTAGAGATATATTAAAATCTTATACTTCTAAGTGAAAACGGTTTCAAATTCAAGTAAAAAATTTTAAGTTGCAGAATTCTTGATGTGAAGTTAATGAACAACTTGTTATGTCATTACTACATCTTATGTTAGTACATGGGCAAAGGAACGTCAATATGAATTTCACTAATTTTCTAAATTCATAACAAAATACAACTAATACCCCTGTATAAAACGTTTTTCACCACTCAGTTGAACTTATCAAAAAAATCTCAACTTTCTTTTTTCGTCAACTTGTTATAACATGATTACAAAAGAAAAGAATTTTAAGGGCGAGTGAAAATATATGAAAAACAAAACTGGAACTGCATTGTATTATTCTATAAAAGAAAAAATTATTGAGCGGATCGATCGAGAAATATATCAAGTAGGAGGGAAACTTCCTAGTGAGACTGCTCTTTGTTTGGAATTTGAAGTTAGCCGGACTACCATTCGTCTAGCTCTTCAACAACTTGAACAAGAAGGACGAATCTACAAATTGCAAGGAAAAGGAACCTTCGTTGCACAACCAAAAATCCAAGAAACGATTACTCAAACGATTAAAAGTTTTTCAGAGCAAATGATGAGTATGGGACTTCAATCTCATTCCGAAGTGTTAAGTATCGAAACGATACCTGCAACTTTATTTCTCGCAAATTCTTTAGACATACAGCCGAACGACCCTGTCTTTAAGCTTGTTCGTTTGCGGTTTGCCGGGCAAAAACCTTATCAGCATTCCACATCCTATGTACCTTGGAAAGTAGCACCTGACTTAATTCATGATGATTGTTCAGGCTCTTTATTCGAATTGCTTAAAACAAAATATAGTTTGAAATTCTTAAAATCTATTGAATCGATCGAGCCTGTAATCCCAACGCTGCAAATTAGTAATTTATTAGGGATTCCTGAGAACACCCCATCCTTCCAATCAGAGTCCCTTACGTATTCAACTGAAATGATCCCAATCGAATATTCAACCACTATTGTTCGAGGGGATTTTGCGAAATTTGTGACGGAGCGCTATTATCAAATCAAGTAATTGGTTAGGGGAAGTGAGGATATTTATGAAAGTGCAGTACGGGAAGTTTTTTACTATTACTGAACGTGTATCAAATCTCTTTTTTTTAAATCTACTTTGGATTGTAGCATGTTTACCACTCTTCACTATAATCCCTTCTACAGCTGCTATGTTCGGTGTTTTTAGAGAATGGGTGACTAAAAAGGAAACGAGTATTTTTCGACTCTTCTTTCAAAAATTCAAAGAAAATTTTAAGCAAAGCATGGTTCTTGAGCTTGCTTGGTTATTTTATTTAGGCATTGCATATGCCAATCTTAGCATTCTTGATAATTTCAATGGCATGTTTCGTACGGTTATTTTATCAATTTTAATTACCATAGGTTTCTTGCTTGTTATTATGTCAATTTATATGGTCACAATAATGGTGCATTATAATCTCTCCATACAAACATTGTGGAAGAATTCGTTCCTATTATCCTTAACCTGCTTTCCGTCAACTTTCATTATTATTATGATCGTATGCATAATGGCAACAATCACCTATTTCCTACCCATCGTTCTGACTTTTGTTTTTAGCGTCACAGCTTATTTACTCTTTTTACTTTGTTTTCGAACGATTAGAATATCTGACTAAATTTTATAAAAGTGAATCGACTGGAATAAGGTTATAGAAAATTCTTTACCCAGATAAAAAGTGTAAAGGCCCATACCTTGGGCCTTTACACTTTTATAACTAATGTGATTTCAATTTCAATGTAAATCTGCTTTTTCCATCTTCTTCATACCACATTGGGAAGTTGGTTCCCCAAATATTGTTGTAGAGATTAAAGTGAAATCCACCTTCTAATGAAGCAAAAGTATTGTCAAACTGTAGTAGTCTTTTTTCACCTGGTGAGACTAGAGGAGAATCTTTTGTCTCGATTACCGCTTCTCCTTCTGCCCCATAATAATATAGACCTGAAGCAACAGAATGAAGGTTTCGATTGCCGTTTTTCACAACTTCTAGTGGAGATATTTGTTCACCCAGCTTATCCAGTCTCCATATATTTGGATTATCAACTTGCAAGGCAAACGAAAACCACATTGCTTCTGGCAGGCGGTTTGCTTCCTTATCGAACCAATTAAGCTCAATATCTATTTGTTCATTGTTCTTAGAAAACTTGTATTCTATCGTAACCTCTTTTGGAGATCCAAATGATTCTACTGCATGTTTCGGCATACTTAAATGGACGATTACATCATCACTTGCTTTTGTTTCAATTTTGCTTAATGAAAGGATAGAAGGTTGATAGATTTCATGTTTCGGTCTTGGATTGACGAGTTCTATCCCCGGTTTTCCCTGGTCCGCATCAGACCACTGATAGGTTTGACTAGTGTTCTCAACATATTCGTCGAACCATCGATAATAATTTTCTACTCCAAATGACTCGTAAACAAAAACGCCAATCCGGTTTTGTCTGTTCGTCCACTCTTTTCCGTTTCCGTTAACTAAACTAGATATGGAGCCATCCTCTGCAAATTGTACTGTAAACCCTCCAAGAGAATAAGACTTGTTCGTTTCTAATGTCTCACTACCCGGTTCCCGCTTTTGTGCCTCTAATGATCCGAATGCAGCAAAAACTTCCTTTTGGAGATTAGCAGATAAGGCAGCAACAGCTTTTTGAATATATCCACGCTGTTCCTTCCAGGAATTTTCGAATAGTTGATAGGTTCCACTTTTCCGTGATTCAGAAAAAACCTGCTCTGATAAACGGTCAAACTCATCCATGGCAAATGAACCTATATAACTATATTTATCTGGAACCGAATCTTCAGCAATCTCATTTCTTTCTCTAGCATTTTGAAAATCTTGCTTTGAATAATTTTTATAATCATTGAGGTGTTTTTTCTCATCTAATCCCCATGTATGTTCTGGAACTAAAAGCAGCCAATCAGAAAACTGTGTATACTCTTCACTATTTACTTCTAACTTACCTTCAGAAACCCACTTATTTCGGAGTCTAAGTAATTCCCGGTATTGAGCTACCTTCTTAGGATCTGTAGCCACTCCATGTATCCAGGAATCACCAATTTCTTCATGGACTACAGGAAAATTGTGTTTAAAGTCCTGTATCTTTGCAGCAAATGCATCCATAGTAGATGCTCTTATGGCAGCGTTAGGAAATCTTTCCTGTAAACTGGCAAACTCTGCTTTAATATCATCAATTGACGGTGGCCCGCAATTATCTCCGGTATGCGCAAACACCATTACCTCATGTAGGTCATCTAGTTTAAGAACATCACCATAATTGTCCGCATAGTTAACGATAATTTCAGAACCATCTTGCCCCTTCCATACAAATATCGATGGAACGGAAGGAACTTTTGAGGCTGGGTTCACTCCTATATGCAAATATTTAATTCCATTACTTGCCAAATAGGGAATCACTGCTTTTGTATGACCAGGTACGTCCGTCATTTTTGCAGTGGAAGTCTGTTTTCCATATTGAGAATCTAATCGTTTTGCAATCGATAGACCATATTGAAATAGCTCAGCATCCATTAATTCCGTATGTGTTGTAAATGGAAGTCCATGCCATGTGATAAATCCTTTTTGAATCGCAGCTTCCATTTTTCGTTTCTCTTCATTATTTGCTTGTCTCAAATACTCCTGAATAAGCCACGAGCCTGTCGTCCATACAAAACCTATTGAAGAATCTTCTTTCTCAAGGCTGTCTGCTAGTTCAATGGCCTTGGGTATGTATGACTTAATATATTGTTCAGTCACATTCTCTGCTAAATCGGTAAAGCCGATATCCAGATGTGTTTTAAAGATGACATGAACCACTTCAATCTCTTTCATGTTACTATTCGCCACCTTATGTAAGACTCTATGCGTTTACTATTTCCGACATTTTTATGAGATTCGTTAGGCTAAGTTCTAAGCTTTATGTCTCATCTTATTTCGCTCCTCCTATTTTCGATTCACATAAGTTGAGCAGGTCCATTTCTTCAGAAGTTAACAATATTTCCGACCCCTTGAGCGAAGACAATAACTCCTCTACTTTTTCAGGACTAATAATCGCAGCCGTTGGATAATGCTGGTTCAGCACATAAGCGAGGGCAATTTCAATGGCGCTAGCTCCCTTTTCTTCTGCTAGCTTTTGGGCCCAATTTAAAACCACGAACCAGCATGCAAAAAGGGGAGAATTCTCCCCTTTTTACCTCTATCCTATTTTAACTTAACGATAAATGTCTTAAGTTCGTATGGTTTAATGTCAAACGTAAAGGCCTCATTTCCTCGGACTTCGGAAATGCTCCTTTCCATTAAATCGCATTCCTGCCAGGAATCAATATGGAAATCACTTGTTACTTCGACAGTTCCTCTTGCACCAGCAAACTCATGCAACCGGATAATGAGATGGTCACCATTTTCTGCTTTTTTAACAGCGTCGACCATCACATTCGGAGCAGTCACGTTGAAAAGCGAAACGCTTTCTGTTTGGCCTTCTGCGTAGGTTAATGGATTATTGAGCTCCCAGGCATGCCGTACAGTATTTCCTTCATACCAGCTTCCAGTATGGGGAAGCAAGGAATACGTAAACAAATGTTCACCTTGGTCTGCTTCTATATCCGGATAAGTAGCCGATTTTAATAGGGTAAGGCGCATGACATTATCCTTAATGTCATGTCCGTATTTGCAATCGTTCAATAAGCTCACACCATAATCTCTTTCAGAGAGATCCGCCCACTGATGACCAACTGTTTCAAACCGAGCGTAATCCCAGCTTGTATTCCAATGAGTTGGACGTTTTACATTTCCATACTGAATATCGTATGTCGCCTCTGTTGCCCGAATTTCTACAGGGAATGCTACCTTCAACAGTTGGTTTTGATCATGCCAATCAATCTTTGTTTCAAAATCGATACGCGGATTGTTCGCATACAAGGTCATTTTCTGATTGATGACCGAGTTTGAATAGGCCCATGTAAACTCAACTACACATTGAATTGGACCATTTTCAATGACTTTCGTTCCCTTTAAAGTCGAGATCTCTTTCATCTTTTCTTGATAATAAAGATCGATATCCCATGCATCATATTGCATCGGTTTATCCTCAAACACCTGGAATACATTCCCACGTGCATTTGGAGCTAAAACTTCCCTTTTATTTTTCCTGTCATATAGTCTCGTCAGCTGACCTTTATCATTCCATGAAATCTCATAATAGTTGGAAGAAACACTATTTCCAGAAACACTGAAAGGTGAAGCTGTTTCATTCATTCCCTGTTCATAATAAACGGAGCTTTTTCCGAGGGAAGGAACTTCATCAACCTTGACTAGCCATTCTCCATCAGCCGTTTGCTGGGCTTCCAATACCTCTCCTGTCTCTTTCTTCCACACTAATTCTCCAGTCGTGTTCGTGTTGATTTTAACGGTATCATTTCGTTTCCACGAAGAGGAATTATAAATCGTATACAATTGCTGGCCATGATTTACGGCTAAAGACTGTGAAGCCTCCTTCCAGGCATTAGCCGCAAGCTCATACGCTTCAGCATATTCCAGTTTGCTGTCTTCATAAACCTCGCGAATGGATGATCCCGGAATGATGTCGTGGAATTGATTGCGCAGCACGATCTTCCAACTTTCATCCAAATTTTGTACAGGATAAACTGACCATGAACCTGAAAGTACACTATTTAATGTATTCAGCCATTCTGTTTCACGGAGAAGCAGCTCCATTTTACGGTTCATCCGTTTATTATACGCCTGAGATGTATAGGTCCCGCGGTGATACTCCAGATAGAGTTCTCCATCCCACGTGTGAACATATTGATCGGTATTGTCTACAGTCTCATGCAAGCGTTTAAAAAATTCATCCGCTCTGCCTGTCTTAACAGCTGGTAAACCCGGCATCTTATCTAATTTTCTTCTCATCTCTAACATTTCACGATTTACGCCACCGCCGCCATCTCCATAACCATAGGAAATGAGCAGCTCCTGGTTCACAGCTTTATCGCGATACGCTTCCCAAACCCCTTTTACCGAACGGGGAGTAATCTGTCCGTTGTATGTATAGAACCAGCTGTCATCCTCAGGGGTAGTGATAAAATGAGTTAAAATCTCTGTTCCATCGATCCCTCTCCATTTAAAGGTATCATGCGGCATTCTATTAAACTGGCTCCAGCTAATTTTTGTAGTCATAAAGGTTTTAATGCCGGATTTCACTAAAATTTGCGGAAGTGCCCAGCTATATCCAAAAACATCTGGAAGCCACAAATATTCGCATTCCTTCCCAAAGTTTTCGCGGTAGAATTTAGTACCGAGTAACAATTGACGGACAAGTGATTCACCCGATGTCAGATTGCAGTCTGCTTCCAGCCACATTCCACCTTCTGTTTCCCAGCGGCCTTCTTGAACTCTTCTATCAATTTGTTTAAAAATCTCCGGGTAATCTTTTTTAATATAATCATATAATTGAGGCTGTGTTTGTAAAAAAACGTAATCTGGGTATTGCTCCATTAAACGAAGAACGGTAGAAAAAGAGCGCGCTGCTTTTTCCCTAGTATGTTTCAGCCTCCATAACCAGGCCACATCGATGTGAGTGTGTCCGATGGCCGTTACGGTAACAGGATAATTTTTCGGAATTCGCTCTATTTCTTCATTTAACATCGTTTGTGCTTGATAAAGGGAATCATAGAAACCTTCTGAACCAGGAACAGACCAATCGATCTTCAGGAAAGCCCTGTCTAAGGCTTTTAATAGTGTTTGCCTTTCAGGCTGATTTTCCTGTAGATACTCGATTGTCGCTAGTGCAGCCCTAGCTGTGTAATACAGATCATCTACCTTTTCATCCAGACAGGCGATAAAGGCCGTTTTCAACTGGTGTTCCTGCAGAGTTGGCTTACCTCCGCCTTCGAGCCCTGACCACAGCCGGAAGCACATTTCAATGGTCGTCCCTGCCAGACTTCTATCTAAAAATACCTCTTGATGGTTCATGTCTACGCCCTGATAGGGCTCCCCGTTTACATACAGCAGTGACTCAAACCCCGAATTATGACCGCCGCCTGTTTTTCCAAAATCAAATACACCGACAATTTTTTGTTGTTCCCAATTTTCAGGAATTGGGATGAGTGTTTTAAGCCAAATGTACTTATCGCGTCCTTCCCACCTTTCCCGTACATTCATTGTTCTCCATGACCCGTCTTCGGGAGGCCTTTGCGAAACCTTGCCTTCTTCATCATCTTGAGCTTGTAATGATGCCACTGGCTGAATATTTCTATAACGATATGAATCTAGTTCCTCTATCCGTCTTTCCAACTTTTCAATAGTCCAAAACATATCAAACGCTCCTCTAAATAATGATTATCCTTTGGAGGCTCCACCTAGGCTGAAGCCTTGGGACATAAATCGCTGTGAAAACATATACAAAATGACTGAAGGCATCGTATAAATCAGTGAGAAAGCGGCAAGCTTTCCGTATTCGATCATTCCAAAATTACCAAAAAATTGAAAAATCGTCACGGAAGCAGGAAATTTATCCGGGGTTTGGATTAAGATGTACGGCACGAAAAAGTTCCCCCAACTTCCGGAAAAGGTAAAGATGGCGACCGTGCAAATGCCAGGAATCATTAATGGGGCAACCACTTTCCTTAATCCTGCCCAGACGGATGCACCATCGATCCACGCAGACTCTTCCAATTCCAATGGAACAGAATCCATAAAATTTTTCATCATCCAAATCGCATATGGCAGCCCGGATGCAGTCAAAAACAAAATGGTCCCGATGAGAGAATCCTGCATATTAATATAAATAAAGAGTTGATAGACAGGCACCATTACCGCAGTAATCGGCAAAGCGGTCATAAACAAAATGGTATACATAAAGGGCTTTTTAAATTTCAAGGCATAACGTGAAAGTGGATATGCTGCCATAACGGCAACAACTACAACCAGCACTGCCTGCCCTAAAGAAATAAACAGCCCGATTCCAAAGGAACGAAGATTGGCAGGATCCGTCAAGATTGAAGTAAAGTTGTTTACCGTAAAGGAGCTGGGCATTTTCAAAGCTTGCTGGGCATTTGGATCGAAGGATGCAAATAAAACCCACAAAAGCGGTAATAGAAACATGATTCCAAGAACTGTTAAAATAATGTATGGAACCAGTTTTTCAGTTTTATAACGGTTCACAGTAACTCCTCCCTTAAAGATTGACCTTCATGGAACGGATATAAATCAAGCTTGCACCGATACCGATGACGAGCAGGATTAGTGAAATCGCCGTTCCATAGCCAAGTTGGTAATTGACAAATGCCTGGTTGTACATAAAAATAGGAAGAGTTTGTGTTGATGTTCCAGGCCCTCCGCCTGTCATAGAAAAAATTAAGGTAAAAACACCTAATGTTTGCAGGGTTACCAGAACCATATTGGTAACGATTGATCCTTTAACCATTGGCAGTACAATGCGGAACATGACTTGAAAACGAGAAGCTCCATCCATCATAGCTGCCTCTTCCACACTTTTCGGAACATCATCCAAGGCTGCTTGGAAAACGAGCATCGAAAAGGCGGTTCCGTGCCAAATATTCGCAACGACTACGCTAACCATCGGAAAAGTGTATAACCACGTGACCGGCTTTAAGCCTATATGCTGTAAAATCAAATTTAAGGTTCCGTTATCACTTAAGAATGCTACCCAACAAAAGGCTACCACGATTTCAGGGGTTACCCAGCCGGCAAGAACAATGATGCCGATGATCCGGCGAAACGTTTTGTTTTTCTCCTTCATGAGGACAGCCAAAATGAACCCTAAAACCTGCTGGCCAATAACGGCAGAAAAAAGCAAGAACACGATGGTTTTTACAACACTGATTCGGAAGTCGGGGTCTTCAAACATGGATAAAAAGTTTTGAAATCCTATAAACTGAACATTCTTAGCCTCAGTTCCTGTTAACGCAAGATTCGTAAAAGCAAAATAAAAAGTTAGTAATATAGGTCCGACAAAAAAGACAAGCAATAGGATCCATGCTGGCAATAAGAAGAGAATCGATTTTACAAGAGTATGATCCTTTCTCGTATTCTCTTTTATGGTGACTGTTGGTGATACAACCGTATTTGTATTCATTTCACACCCCGTCCTGTTATTTTTAAAATAAGGTTACCTTTTATAAACTACAAAAAGGTAACCTTTTTCTTCTGGAGGTTTACTATTTTTCAATCACATTGTCTTGACCGACAATTTTTGTAACATTTTTCTGATATTCCTTTGCAGCCTGCTCTGGAGTTATTTTCTCTGTTACAACGTCCTCGACAAGTGATTGAATTTGTGTTGATACAGTTGGATATTTATCAACTGCAGGACGGAATTGAGCAAATTTCAAAAATTCAGTTGCTTCCTTAAACATCGGAATTTCCTGATACGACTTCTCTTGTGCAACATCATCACGCGTTGTCAAATTTCTTTCTTTCGTGAGGAGTGAAAGAGTGTGTTCTTTACTTGAAGCAAATTTAATAAATTCCCACGCTTTATCTTTATGGTGTGAATTGTTTGGAATAGAGAGCGCCCATCCACCTGACATCGTAATGGTTCCAGGAGCTTCACCTTTTTGGGTCGGCATCGGTGCAAATCCTAACGTCTTAAAAGCTTCAGGCCAAGGTGCGGAACCCGACTCACCCCAGTTACCAGTCTGCCAGATTCCGTCGAGTCCGATGGCAAGCTTTCCTTTAGGCATTAATTGCTGATAGGCCACGGCACCGGCCTGTCCATTTAATACTTGAGAAAGATTTGGACCAAGCTTTTCCTTATAAATCGTATCTATAAATTTGAAGGTATCCGTAAGTCCTTGGCTTTTCACAATCCATTTTTTCGAATCGGTATCATAAAGTGGAGTTTTCGTACCATAAAGCAACATTTCAAATGTTTGCATCGATGTTCCTTCCCCTGTTGCTTTGCCGGAGTTCATCCAAAACGGTGTCACATCAGGCAGCTTTTCTTTTATGGTTCTTGCGGCTTGTAGGATTTCATCCCATGACTTAGGCTCCCAAGGAACAGGAAGTCCCGCTTTCGTGAATAGATCCTTGTTGTACCAAAGCCCCCGAGAGTCAGTGTTATAAGGCACCCCATAAATCTTTCCGTCCTGAGCCATAACACCCTTCTTGACATTTTCGGTATAATTGCTCCAATCACTCCAGTCCTTGACCTTATCATCAAGCGGTGTCAAATAACCAGCACTCGCATCTGAATTCACCATAAAGGTATCCTCTGTTACGATGTCAGGTGCTGTATTTTTGGATTTCAGCATTAAGGCAATTTTTGCAAAATAATCCCCTTCTGAAACATTTAGTGGTGACAGTTGAACATCTACTTTTGGGTTGTCCTTTTCAAATTGAGGTATAATTTCTTTATTGAGCCAATCTGTAAACCCTTTGTTTGATCCTCCACCAGATCGATATGTAATTTTAATGACCTCTTTATTACTGCCATTTGTCGAAGCGCTTTGATTCGAACATGCTGCACTCAACAAAACGCTGCCGGCAATAAGGGAAACAGCGGCAATTCTCTTATACTTTTTCATTTTCATAAACCTCCCACCCATTCTCCAATTTATTTTTTTAAAAAAAGAAAACGATTACAAATTGAATTTTTAAAAAAGGATGATACCACTGCTTGGATTACTTTTATTTCCTTCCCCCTTTAATTATCCAATTTGATATGTTGATAGCATAATTGATATATTTGCTATATGTCAATTTATTGATTGAATATTTATTATATTCAATCAATAAATGATATAAAAGTACTATGTCCTGGTAATATCCTCCCGATTTTTTTTATTATCTTTTGGACCTTTAACCTAATTGATCTTAAAATATATCAATTATTTTCTATTATGATATAGATAGGATTCATACAACGTAAAAAAATGTATTGTTAATAGTTGTAATATATAATATATTTAATATATCATTACGACGATTAGTAAGGATGAGGATATAAAGATGGAAACCCCATTATATGAAAAAATTTATCTTAATTTATTAAAACAGATTGAGACTGGTCAATTACAACTAAGGGATCAGGTTCCCACCGAGAAAGAATTGGCAGACCAATATCAAGTCAGTAGAATTACTTCAAAAAAAGCGCTTGATAAATTAGTGCAAATCGGAGCAATAGAACGCATTCGAGGTAAAGGTTCCTTTGTATCGGACACACTTCCTGATTTTGGAGCACTTGTTCCAAAGAACGATGACGAGCAAAGTTTCCGGCAAAGTCAAGCAGTGAATGGGTTAATAGGCGTGATCATCCCAGAATTCTTTTCGGATTTTTTTGGCAGGAAAATGCTGAGAAATATTGAGAAACGCTGCTCAGAATTGAGTTTGAACTTGTTGGTTAAGTTGACATATGGGAGCCAAGAAGAAGAGGAAGAAGCCATAAACACAATGATTCAGCACCAGGTGAAAGGGATCATTATTTATCCAGTCAACGGGCAGCATTACACCGCAAGCTTATTGCGATTGGTACTTGAGGGATTTCCCCTCGTCTTAATAGACAGGCATTTAAAAGGAATACCAGCTTGTGCCGTTTATACGGACAATAAGACAGCCGCTCAAAGCCTAACTCAATATCTGTTTTCTCAGGGACATAAGCATATTGCGTTCGTTTCCCCACCAGAGGAATTTACCTCATCAATCGAAGAGAGAATTCAAGGATTTATGACCGCTTATTCGCAAAAGGGAATTGGGGTTAGTCCAAATTATTTATTAACCGATATGTTCAGTACATCGCCGATGTTTAATCAATCAGATGAGTTTTTGGAAGATCAAATAAAATTACGGAAATTCATCGAGGAAAATTCAGATATAACAGCATTCATTGCTTGTGAGTATGAAATAGCATGTGTACTCGCACAAGTACTTAAATCACTTGGAAAATCCATTCCAAATGATTATTCGATAGCTTGCTTCGATCATCCCGGAGCGCTGTATAATGATTTAAATTTCACGCATATTCAACAAGATGAAGATTTAATTGGAACAAAAGCAGTAGAATTACTCCTCAAACAAATTGATGGAGAAAATGCACCTATACAAAATATGATAAATTTCCAATTGGTTGAAGGTAATACCGTATCAAATATAACCCTGCCTGCCCACTTTCGTTCCTAGGATGTGATTGGCTGTTTATTGATAGGGATATTACCTCTAGGGAAAGAGATAAGCTTTTTCCATATAATCTAAAACTTATCCATTCTCTTAATTTGTGCATGTTTTAAAAATACAAATAAGCCACCTGAGCTCTTACTCAAGTGGCTTATTTGTATAGCATCAAACATTTATTATTTATGGGATACAATCAATTGACCATTCCCACTTATTTCAAATTCCCCCAACCCCACAGGAGCAATGAAATGTGTTCCTGTGCATAACTTTTAGCAGACGGGGTCGACCCTTATATTAGATTTCCGCTCGGAACCACTCCACAATGTAATCTAACCGGCTTTTGCGCAAACTTGGTCTTCCGCTTCTCGATAGCTCGTGATTTTCTTCAGGGAAACGGACAAGCTTGGTTTTCTTTCCCAATCTCTTTAATGAAATAAACAATTGTTCCGCCTGCTCAATCGGACAGCGGTAATCTTTTTCACTATGAAGGATTAATAATGGCGTCTCCACGTTTTCCACATACGCAAGGGGTGAATGTTTCCACAGCATCGGAACATCGCGGAAGTCACCATCGATTTGCCATTCCGTAAAATAATAGCCAATATCACTGACTCCATAAAAACTAATCCAATTCGAAATGGAACGCTGGGTTACCGCAGCTTTAAAGCGGTTAGTATGACCGACAATCCAGTTCGTCATGAAACCACCGTAACTGCCGCCTGTAACCCCCAGACGGGTTTCATCAATAAAATCAAACTGTGTTAACACAAAATCAACAGCAAGCATCAAATCCAGATAGTCGCCCCCGCCGTAATCGCCGCGAACCGCATTAACAAAATCCTGGCCATAACCGTGACTGCCGCGTGGATTCACGTATAAAACCACGTAACCTTCCGCCGCTAAAATTTGAAATTCATTCATATATGTATTCCCATACATCGCATGTGGACCGCCGTGAATCTCAAGGAGTAACGGGTATTTTTGGCCCGCTTCAAAACCTACTGGCTTCATGAGCCAGCCATGAATCTTCCTGCCATTTGCTCCTTCATATTCAATCGGTTCCGGCTTAGAGAGAACCACGTCCTGGATATCGTTCACCTCGGTTAGTCTCTCAAGCGGTCCTTCGCCGTTTAGAGATAACAAGTACAAATCCCCAATCTCTGTCGTGGTACTGATCGCTGCAATCGATTGTCCTGAATTTGAATCAACGGACAATCCATAGACGTGCTGCTCACCGACAAGAACTGGCTTCACTCCGTTTTTCAGATCGCCAAAGTAAATATTCGTACTTCCTTGCTCTGAGGCGATAAAATAAAAACCTTGGCTGTTCCCTGCCCAAATTAACCCCGGTGAGGATGCTCCTTGCTGGAAGTCAACTACCATGTAATCACCGACAGGAACATCCCATTCAGGGGATAAACAGGAGAACCCACCTGTATCAATCTGATAAAGCCAAATTTTTGAGAGAGTAGCATTTTGATATTCTCGCTCATGCCCTAGCATCCCAAGGTATTTTCCGTCTGGCGACCAAGACACGTTTCCAAAATAGCCTGTTCCATTAGTTACAGGGGATAATTCTTTACTATCGATATTTAAAAGATAAACATCATTCTTAAACGATAAATCCGCCTCTTCTGTTACATCTGCACCTACCGCAAGAAACTTCCCATCCGGTGACCAGCAATATAAACTCACATCATAATCACCCGTGGTTAGCTGCGTTACTTCTCCGGTTTGAGCATTCACAACGGCCACTTGTTTAAAATGCCCCTGCCAAAATCCTTCACCATCCGATTTATATCTCATTTTCGTCACTTCCAGAGGGACGGGTCTCTCTTGTTTCTTCTCCTCGGGATCGAAAACAGTTTTAGTAGATTTTAAGGAAGTACTAAACGCCAGCGTCAATCCATCCGGAGACCAGACAGGATTGCTCGCTCCACTTGGCAGAAAGGTTACTTGCCTCGCCTCGCCGCCTTTTACACTTAATACATAAATTTGATTCTTGCCGCACCGATTCGAGACAAAAGCGAGCTCAGACCCATCAGGTGACCAGCGCGGTGTATGATTCTTGCCTTTTCCAAATGTCCATTGGACTGACTCGGCCCCCTTTTCAAGTGTTTGAAAAAAGATTTGCGATTGATATTCGTCTTTCTCTTTATCAATCGTGGTCTGTACATAAACAAATGACTGTCCATCTGGTGAAAACTGTGGATTCACCACTGACTTTAATCGATATAAATCCTCTGCTGCGATTCCTTTGCTTCCTGCCATCCTCGATACCCCCAGTATCAATAAATTACCTTCTAATTATTTCGACACCGGAAAAAATTTTTCCTTTTAATTGAGTATCTGTTAATTTCATGTGGACAAGTTTTGCATTTTGTTTTGGATTTCTGTCCTCACGAACAGTCCATGTGGATAACTTTTGCATTTTTTTTAAATTTCTGACCTTATGAACATTCCATGTGGACAAGTTTTGCATTTTGTTTTGGATTTCTGTCCTCACGAACTCTCCATGTGGATAACTTTTGCATTTTTTTAAATTTCTGACCTTATGAACACTCCATGTGGACAAGTTTTGCATTTTTTTTAGGAATTCTGTCCTCATGGACTCTCCCCTCAGGACGAATGGGTTTATGACCCGTGACCCTAGGCGGTGGATCAGGACTATAATAAAAGCGGAATCGCCCGGTTTAACAAGCAAAAAGGCTGTGGTCGATAAAGTTTACATTTTTGTTCATAATTGAAGCGATTTTTCACACCGAGATTCCATTAAGATGTAGATAAGGACATTATTATGTGTTTGGAGGAAACATCGTGAATCGACTTTGGGCTATTTTTGCACTAATACTCTTATTATTAACCGGCTGTTCATCAGGCAAATCTAGTACCGCCATGGATGGAGAATCGCTCTATAAGGAAAGTTGTGCAGCTTGTCACGGGGAGAATTTACAAGGGGCTGTGGGTCCGACTATCGTAAATATGAAAAGTAAGTATTCAGAAGCTGAAGTACTGAAAATAGTGAACGAAGGCACAAAAAAAATGCCTGGTAATCTATTAGATGAAGAAAAATCAGAGATTGTTACAAAATGGCTTATGGAAAAATAAATAGAGGGTTAAGAAGGATTAGGAGGAGATTCCTAGTCTTTTTTTGTTGGGTTGATTAATAGGACATGGTGGTGGTGGAGAACTATTCGGACAAGAGAGGTGGGAGATTACTTAGGATTGTCCGAATGCGGGTGGGATTCGGACAGCTTCCTCCTGAAATCACCTTGACTTGTCCGAATGCGATTCCTATTCAGACAGCTTCCTCCCGAAATCACCTTGACTTGTCCGAAGGTGGGCCCCATTCGGACAGCTTCCTCCTGAAATCACCTTGACTTGTCCGAATGCGAGTCCTATTCAGACAGCTTCCTCCCGAAATCTCCTTGACCTGTCCGAAGGTAGGCACTATTCGGACAGCTTCCTCACGAAATCGCCTTGACTTGTCCGAAGGTGGGCCCCATTCGGACAGCTTCCTCCCGAAATCTCATTGCCCTGTCCGAAGGTGGGCCCTATTCGGACAGCTTCCTCCCGAAATCTCATTGCCCTGTCCGAATGCGAATCCTATTCAGACAGCTTCCTCCCGAAATCTCATTGCCCTGTCCGAAGGTGGACCTTATTCAGACAGCTTCCTCCCGAAATCACCTTGACCTGTCCGAAGGTGGGCCCCATTCGGACAGCTTCCTCACGAAATCTCATTGCCCTGTCCGAAGGTGGGCACTATTCAGACAGCTTCCTCCCGAAATCTCCTTGCCCTGTCCGAATGCGAGTCCTATTCAGACAGCTTCCTCACGAAATCTCCTTGCCCTGTCCGAATGCGAGTCCTATTCAGACAGCTTCCTCACGAAATCTCCTTGCCTTGTCCGAAGGTGGGCCCTATTCGGACAGCTTCCTTCCGAAATCACCTTGACTTGTCCGAAGGTGGGCCCTATTCGGACAGCTTCCTCCCGAAATCGCCTTCCCCTTACCGAATGTGAGCACTATTCGGACAGCTTGCCATCCGAAATCTACTAAAACAACAAAAAAGAATGGCTACGAGAAAACTTAGAGCCATTCTTTTTGAATATAATTTTTAAGACACTCTATAAAATCAAACCCGCACCAGTTTAACGATTTGACCCGGCCGCAGCAAGGAAAGCAGCGGCACATCCGCTTCTATTACCCTGCCGACCACATTGACTCTCTCATCGGCTGGAAGGTCATGAAGCGTGATTTGTACCTCTCCGCGATATCGTCCATAGTGGTCATTATCTCTAGTAATCGACCCTATCGGCCGTGCTACCGTATTCTCAGCGACCACCGAACCAGAGCTTCTCGTATCCATAAGCCGAAGTACGTCACGTGAAAAATCAGGCCGTAGCAGGAACTCCCCAGTTTCAAAACCTTCTATGCGGACCGAAACACGATGATGACAGTCAAAATCGTTTAACCTTTGAAGAAGGTCCTCGCTTACCTCCGGGTCGCCGATATAGACATCCTCCACACCAGCCTGAAACAGCTCCAGCGCAGCCCTATACGGATCGACTTCACGATGCGCTTCCAAGGTTGGCAGCCCTTCATATAAAGGGCCTCGCTTTTCACCATCCCCTGGAATATACGCACTTACCGGAATCCCATACCGTCTAAAAAGCTCATTTTGCTCTCCAAAAAACGATTCTCCCAAGCCCGTTTCGCGCCTTGGATAGAAATTATGCCAGGCAAGCAACTGACTCGGCTCTAACCCTCCCTCAAGGAGCGTACGCACATCTTCCTTAAACAAAATGCTGGCATTAAGCGCCAATTTGAATTCCTTAGCCAGGTTTAAAATCGTTTCATTTGCAAAAAAGTCATCCAAACGCAAACCGATTACCCCTAACGATTTTAACGAAGATAAACTTTCAAGTCCCAAATGGGCAGGTGTTCGTGCCGATACATCTGCATAAACCTCTATTCCCACTTCTTTTGCTGTTTGAAGCAGCTGTTGCGCGCGGGCCGCTAAATCCCCTGACTCTTCAGGGATGTGAAGCGACGTAAACGCCCGCCTCACACCCATTTTTCCAGCAAGCCTAATCCGCTCTTCTGCTAAAGGGTCATTTAAATAAAAACTAATACCAATCAATCAAATTCACCGGCCATATCATCATTGAAGCCGAATAAATAGGTGAACAAGAAACCAGCACCATAAGAAATTAACACACCAAGCAGATAAAGCAGGACTTGCCCTGAAACGACTAGGAAGGCTAGCGGTAAACCAGAAACCCCTACCGCAATTGTGGCTACATGGAACACGGCCTGGAACGCACCGCCGACACCTGCACCTAAGCAGGCAGTTAAGAATGGACGTCCTAATGGTAAGGTTACACCGAAAATTAGCGGTTCGCCAATGCCGAGAATTCCTGCAGGAAGCCCCCCGCCAATCGCTCTTTTTAAGCGTTTTTTCTTCGTTTTAAAGTAAATCGCAAACGCAGCTCCGACTTGCGCTGCCCCACCCATCGCCAAGATTGGCAGAAGCGGGTCATTTCCAAGCGTATTGATTAACTCCAGATGAATCGGGGTTAATCCTTGATGTAAACCTGTGACAACGAGCGGCAGGAAGGTTGCTCCAAGAACAAATCCAGCTACAACTCCACCCACATCAAGCAATGAAGTTAATCCTTTTGTAATCGCGTCTGACACAAAACCACCAAGCGGCATAAAGACAAGATAAGTTACAATACCAGTAATCAATAAAGCAACCGTTGGTGTGATAAAAAGGTCAAGTGATTGTGGAACATAACGACGAACTCGTTTTTCAACCAGGGCAATAAAGATTGCTGCAAATAAAACTCCAATTAAGCCGCCGCGCCCAGGAAGTAAGGCAGTATCAAACAATTTAATTCCTGCTACAGCTGGATTTATGATTAAAATACCGGCAATCGCCCCAAGTGCTGGTGAACCACCGAATTCTTTTGCGGCATTGGTACCCACTAGAATACCAAGATAACCAAATAATCCACTTCCAATCACCGACAAGATCGTCGCTAATTGAGAATCCGCTGCTAACCAGCCCGCTTGAACGATCGCTTTGGTGATCCCTGTAATCAAACCTGATGCAACAAGGGCTGGGATTAATGGAATGAAAATACTGGCGATTTTTCGTAAAAACAATTTAAAGGGTGTGGCATTCTTTTGGTTAATTTCAGCCTTTTTGCTGGCAGCCTTTTCTTTTAAATCAATCCCGCCAGCAGCTTCTATCAATCTAGCAAACTCTTCTGTCACTCTATTTACTTTCCCAGGGCCAAGGATAATTTGGAGTGTTTCTTCTTCAACCACTCCCATGACTCCCTCTATTTTCTTAATCGCCGCTTTGTCGACAAGCGAGTCATCCTTCGGTGTGACACGAAGTCTTGTCATACAATGAGTATAATTGCCAATATTCGCTGGGCCACCTAATTGTTCAAGAATCTTTTCTGCTAAAATTTTGTTCTCTCCAGCCATACTAATTCCCCTTCTCTCTGTTGTTTAATTTTTTAAAGTGAACTTATTTCCCCAAGTCTATAAATGGAAAAGTGGTTCACATCACCTCCCGAAAGGACTATTTCCCTTCTTTGATAAACCTGATTGCTTCTCTTGTTTTATCAATGGATTGAATCGTATCCTCATATTGGACGGTTGCCATCGATAAAAACAAAATATCCATGATATATAACTGCGCTAGGCGTGAGGAAGTGGCTGCACTTCGAAACGGAGCCTCTCCAGAATAAGCGGTAAACAACTTAATATCCGCCAGAGCAGAGACTGTTGATTGCCCATATTTCGTTAAACTAATTGTTTTCACGCCGCGCTCTTTTGCGAGTGACATGACTTTAATGACCTCAGGTGTTTCGCCTGAGTGGGAGATTCCAAACACAAGATCATCCTTATTGGCATTGGCAATTAAGGTAGCAACAAGATGTGTATCCGTAAAAGCGGTTGCATTTTTATGAACCCTAAGGAGCTTTTGCTGTGCGTCCCTAGCGATGATATTTGAAGCCCCGATCCCAAAAAAATGAACATTTTGAGCAGCCGACAAGGTGTGAACAGCACGTTCCAATTCATCGTAATTAATCATTTCTTCCGAGTCGCGGATGCTTTGGATACTATTGCTTGTAGTCTTCTGCGCGATAGAGAAAAAGGACTCCCCCGGCTCGATGTCACGGTACCCTTGTTCCACTGG
This sequence comes from Bacillus sp. sid0103, assembly GCF_019219025.1. The sequence goes on from NZ_JAHUWN010000002.1 coordinate 262,299, forward strand.
TTTCACTAGATCACCAGCAATTCTTACTTTTAAATCCTGAAAGCCGTTTAAGCCCAATGACTTACACAGTCTAATCACAGCGGCCCCACTTGTATGGGCCTGTAATCCGATGTCATGGACGGTACTGTTTAAAATTGCTTGAGGATCCTCAAGAATAAATTCAGCAATCTTCCGCTCGGATGCTGGAAGCTGTTCCAGCATATTTCGTATCATTTTTAACCCGCCTGCTGCCACACCAAAGACCACCTTTAAAAAAATTTACTCTGCTACGTTTTGGATGGCTTTTTTTACATAGCCATTCGCTTCGATTAATAATTTTTCTGCTTTTTGCTTGTTCGTATTCGTTTTAATCATTACAATCGCCGTTTTGACTTGTAGATCGGATGCCTCTAGTGTCTCCAATGCCTCTTCATACGAAACCCCAGTAATTTTGCGGATGATGCCGATCGCCCGTTCCTTTAATTTCTGATTGCTGACATGAACATCCACCATTAAATTCTCATAGGCTTTTCCTAAAAGGATCATGGAAGAGGTTGAAATCATGTTCAAAATCATTTTATGGGCGGTTCCCGCTTTCAATCGTGTGGAACCAGTCAGCACCTCTGGACCGACAATGACTTCGATGCTTTGGTCAGCTTCCTTACTAATCGCCGCATTTTTATTGCAGGAAAGAGCAACGGTTTTCGCTCCAATGCTTCGTGCATAGCGAAGGGCTCCAATCACATAAGGTGTCCGACCGCTGGCTGCAATGCCAATAACGGTATCATGTTTGGTCAGACCCAACTCCTTCAAATCACTTACCCCAAGCTCAGGCTGATCCTCCGCTCCTTCGACTGCTTTCAGAAAGGCGCGTTCGCCCCCTGCCATAATCCCTTGGACCATTTCAGGATCCGTGCTGAAGGTAGGCGGGCATTCGACTGCATCAAGAACCCCTAACCGTCCGCTCGTGCCTGCACCTAAATAAATGAGACGTCCGCCGTTTTTAAAGGATTCAAACACAAATTGAACGGCCGCCTCCACATCTGGTAAAACTTCCTTGACTGCAAGTGCAACTAGTTGATCTTGTTCATTCATGATTCGTAATATATCAATTGGATTTGCTGTATCTATCTGCATGGACTGTTCATTTCGTGATTCTGTCGTTAATAATTCAAGATTTTCTGCCATTTTATCGAAATCCTCCTGTAAGTCTTTTCTCGGATGAAAACGGTTACCATACACTTATTATATGCTCACTGAAATTAAATTTCAATATATTTATATAAATTTTGAAATGTTATTTCAAAACAATATATCAGAATTTATTTAAGTAAGTAGCGATGGATGGCCTTCGCAACTCCTGCTTCGTTATTAGTCCCAGTCACCTGATCCGCTAATTGCCTCACCTTTTCAGGCGCATTCCCCATTGCAATTCCCAAGCCTGCAGCCGAGAGCATAAGGGCATCATTATAATTATCGCCAATCGCCGCCGTTTGTGAGAGTGGAACTCCCAGCTGCTCGGTAAGCTTTACAAGGGCCGATGCCTTCGTCACACCACCAGGAGTTATTTCTAAATTAACAAAATTAAAACTGCTGCTAATCTCCATCTCCTTTACTTGTTCCTTTAGCCGTTTTGTAAAATCCGCGATCTTGTTCCCATCATCAAATACGGCAATTTTGGTAATGTTCCGCTCCTGTTCCTTTAAGTATTGGTAAAAGTCCGCGACCACTTTCACCTGGCATTTTTTACGAAAACGTTGACAATGTTGCTGTTCTCCCCCTGATTTTTCTAGAGTGGGAATGTTATTTTCAATCCAGTTCTCATTCCATTTATTTACCTGCGGGACTAGGAGCGTATCCCCTTCATAAAAATGTGCATAAATTCCCTCCGCTTTACATAATTCCCAAAAGCTGATGAGTGGTTCTATCGGAAAAACCGATTGCTCGCTGACCTCTCCCTTCTCATCGATGAGGATCGCCCCATTGTACGCAATGATCGGCTCCCCCTTAAGCCCAATCGTTCGGGCAATCCATTGAGTGGAAAGCGGTGAGCGCCCGCTGCAGATAACCACTCTTCCCCCTTTTCGGCGGTACTCATGAATGGCCTCAATAGTTTCCGCATCAATCTCTTTGTGATCGTTAAATAATGTGCCATCCAAATCCGTTGCTAATAGTCTATATTTCACCTATGAATCCCCCTAATGTAATTTTATTTTGTACTTAATATAATATGGCTGAAATTTAATTTCAAAATAAAAATAGATACTCACCCACCCCCAGTACATAAAAAAAGCCGAATCAAAGTCATGTTCTTACTCGACTTTGATTCAGCCATTTTATTAATGAATATTTTCGTCGCTTCGTCTTACTCGTTGGACAACGAGCAAGGCTCCTCCGAGGATAATCACAAGGATACCTGCAAACAGCCAGTTATACATGTTGGTGGCTGTTGTTGGTAAATCCGATTTAGAAGTTGGTTTTTTATCGGTATCAGGTGTTCCTGTATCGGTTGTTGGCGTTTTGCTCGTATCTGGTCTTTCTGGATTGGTTGGTGGTTTTGCAGCCACTAGATCTTTCGGATCAAATACAGCAAATGTACTAAAGTGGTGCGTCGATACTTTAAGCTGGCCATTTTCATACGTTCCGCCTACGAGCTCCCATTTTTTCTTTTCTTCGTTCCAGTAATACACTTTGGCGGCTTGATCAGCCTTTGCCGTTGAAAACCTTAATTCAATTCCCTGGTCAAACTGACGGATGATGTTATCGCCTTGTAAAATGGTGAAGTCATATACGGCACTGATCGCGAAATTGGAAAAAGGAAGGTTCTTCGGATTTTTCTCTAGTTTTTCTAAACTAATGATAAGGTCTTTTCCTTTTTCAAAATTAATCGCCGGAATCGACAGTTCAACATCATCTTTTACAATCTTTATTCGTACATGTCGATTGATTAACGTTTCTAGTTGCTTAGTTGTAAATTTGAGATGAGACAGATCCTTCTTTAATTCAACCACTAGTGTTCCGTTATCATCAAGCAATTCCACATCTTCATCCGGCACAGTTCCGGTTTTTCCATTAAGGACAGGCACGGTTGTAACAACGAGTTTTAACCGCATGACCGTGAGGGTGTAAGTCACTTTTTTGCCATTTTGAGCGGTTACTTCGATGGTAATTTTGTTTTTCCCGAAATTTAACGCGATTTCATCACTTTCTTGCCCACTCAAGATTGGTTTCCCGTTTATTTTCACTGTTGCGTTTGCATTTGTGGTGGTTGGGGTTAGTTTGAGACTATGAATACCTTCCCCTACCGTCGACCGATATTGAGTGGTTCCAGGTTTAAATTCCGGATCCAACTTGCCCTTACTACTCGTTAAACTACTTAGCGTTGCATCTCTTGAGAGGAGATGAACAGTCACGGTAGAAGCAGCCGTATATTGTCCATCACTTACATCTATCGAAAGGGTGTGCAATGCTTGGGTTGCCGAATCTAACAAGGAACCATCTACAACAGTCAACTCTCCAGTTGTTTCGTTAATGGAAAAAATACCCTTGTCATTTCCTGATGCAATCGAATACGTAAGAGCATCTCCATCGTCATCACGTGCCGTAACCTTTCCTAACACGGTTCCGTTTGCAGCCTGTTCATCGATCGTAAACGATGCATCATCGGCGACCGGTGGATTGTCATTCAGATTGGTTAGGTCGATGGTTACTCCTGAATCAGCTGTATGGATTCCATCGCTTACTTTTACCGTTAGCTTATAGTTCTGGTATTCTTCGAAATCCAGATAGTTGCTATCCGCTACGGTGATTTTTCCAGTAGCAGCATCAATCGTGAACGTATTTGCTCCATTTCCACTCGTAATCTGATAGCTGAGGGAATCTCCATCTGCATCACTCGCTTCAATCGTGCCGACGGCTGACCCATTTCCGGCATTTTCATCAATGGAATACTTCCCATCCTTCACAACTGGTATCGTATCATTTAGATTGGTTAGGTTAATTGTTACTGCAGCCTCTGCACTCGTTGCTCCATCACTTACTTGTACGGTTAGAGTAAAACTCTTGTTCGTTTCATAGTCTAGTTGTGTATGATCCGAAACCGTCAGTTCTCCATTACTAGCGTCAATCGCAAAAGCACCTGCTTGATTTCCGCTCAAAATCTTGTAGGTTAAGCGATCTTCGTCAGCGTCACTTGCCTTAACTGAGCCAATGACAGTTTGGTCTGCTGTATTTTCTTCAATCGTAAAGGTGCCATCTTCCGCAACCGGTGAATTGTCATTTAGATTAGTTACGTTGACCGTCACTGTTGTTTCAGCTGTATTGGTTCCATCACTTACTTCTACATGCAGGTTAAAATTCTTGACGGTTTCATAGTCTAGTTTGGTCGCGTCAGCAACAGTGATTTCACCACTAGAAGGATCAATCGTAAACGCACCTGCTGAGTTTCCGTCTGTAAGAGTATAGGTAAACGTGCTGTCCGCATCTGCGTCAGTAGCGGTGACAGTACCAACGGATGTACCGTTCGGACTATTTTCATCGATATTTTTAGTAATAGCTATTGTAACGGGACGATTATCATTTAGATCATTTAGATGAATGGTAATCGTGGCTAAATCCGTTTCGGTCGTTCTAGCCGCAAACAAGGAAGTGTATACCTTATAAGGCGTAAGCAATCGATTCTTCGGTAAAACCGTATCACTAGCTTGAACCGTTAGTGTATAGGATGGATTTGTTTCATAATCTAGTTGGCTCCCGTCTAATACGATGATCTCTCCAGAGGTCGGATTAATCGTAAAAGCACCATTATCATTTCCTAAAACAATTGTATACTGGAGCGGGTCACCATCAGCATCACTGCCCGTAACTGTACCAACGACGGTTCCAGTGGCGGCGTTTTCATTGACAGTAAAGCTCGCATCATTGGCAACGGGTGTATTGTCATTCAGATTGGTCAAGTCAATGGTCACGGTTGTGTCGGCCGTATTGGCACCGTCACTAACTTGTACCGTTAAGGAAAAATTCCTGATCGTTTCATAATCTAGTTTGCTAGCGTCCGCGACCGTTATTTTTCCAGTATGGGCGTCAATTGCAAACGCACCAGCTGTGTTTCCTGCATTAATTTTGTACGTAAAGAGATTTTCTATGTCCACATCGGTTGCTGTTACGGTTCCAACCGTTGTTCCATTTGCCGCGTTTTCAGCAATCGTTGCCGTAAACCCTTTTGGAACGGGGCTGTTATCATTACGATCCTTCACATTTATTTTTACATGTGCTGTTGCTTGATCGATCCCATCACTAACTTGAATCGTTAATGTATAGGACTGGGTTGTTTCATAGTCTAATAGACTGCCATCCGCTACCTTGATTTCTCCGGTCACCGAATTTAACACAAAAATATTGTTCGTATTCCCTGCTAAAATGCTGTAGGTCAGTGATTGGCCCTCTGCATCACTTGCTGGTAAAATCCCTGCAATGGTTCCGTTTTCCGCATTTTCATCAACGGTCAGAGTCTTGTCGGCTGTCGTTGGCGGTTGATTTCGTTTCACGATCACCGTATAGGTCTTAGTGGTTCCGTCTTGTGCAGTAACGACGACAGGAATCGAATTTTCGCCGGGTTCTAGATTAATTGGATTTGAATCCTGACCACTTGATATAGCTTGGCCATCTACCGTCACGGTCGCTGTAGCATCCGCGACCATTGGAGTGACACGAATCTGATTGGTACTAGCAGGAACAATCACCTGATATTGCTGAGTTTCCGCATCAAATGAAGGGCTTAAGGTCCCTGTGCTGACGGTTAAATTACTCAAATTCGCATTATTTGATGGTGCCGCTCTAGTAACGGTTACGGAATAGACTTTAGTGGTTCCATTTTCGGCCGTTACAACAACGGTAATTGAATTGCTTCCCACATTTAATGGAATAGATGCTGAACTTCCACTGGCAACAGGTAACCCCTTGACAGTGACCTTTGACTTGGAGTCCGCAGCTGTTGGGGTAACAGTGATCGTTTGGACCGCATTCCCTACAGTCGTGGTGTAGTTAGTGATGGCAGGGCTAAATCCAGGCTGCAAGCCCCCAGGACTCACGTTTAACTGATTTAGATCGGCATTACTAGACTTAAAGCTCAAGCCAAAGTCTGCGCCTGATCCACTTAGAAACGATATTTTTCGTAAACCGTTATCTAACAGAACCACCTTAATATTGCCATTCTGATCAATTGAATAGGTGATTTCTCTTGGAGTCTGAGTGGTTATGCTAGGGGTCACTTCCGCTGTCCCTTTCGTCCATGCTCCTTCATCCTTTTCCATCGCGAAAAAACTTGGTGATGGTGCGGCCGAATTTTTCGAGGCGGAATACATCAGTAGAACATTCTTTGAACCTGCTTTCGTTACTTGGACAGGATAGGTAATTTTCGTTTGATCCGAGTAAACAACCTCATCGGTCCAGGTACCTGATTGATTGGTTTGAATATGGGTGATAAAGGTTTCATTCGCAAGATTACTAGAGTAACTATTGCCTTGATAATAAGCGAAAGAAATTTTTCCAGCAGCATCAACTATAAATGGGGTGTAGTAATATCCTTTTTGATCCGATACCGCATCGACAATTTTTTCTGCAGCTGAGAATGTAGTCCCACTAGTTAGCTTGTGAGTGTAATAATAATTTCCATAATAACTATTCTGATTATCTTCTTTAACATACGTAATATGTATCTTATTCTGTTGGTCGACTTCAATTTGTGGGTCTTTTACTTCATCTTTCGAATTGGACCCACTAGCAAGGGTCTGCACTACCCACGATCCAGATTGGTTGGTAGCATAACGAATTTCATATTTCCGCGGGTCGTTTGCATCATTGTACATATAAACGACATGGGCCTTGCCATTGCTATCAATCGCGATACTAGGCTCAAACATGTTTTTCCAGCCCCATGTGTCAGAAGCACTGTCGACAGTTTGAAAAGACCAGCTGCCATTTTGATAGACACCGTATTTAACGCCCCTTTGGCTCGTCAAACCTGTTCCTTTTTCAAATAAAAAGGCTACATGGACACGTTCGTTTGCATCAACAGCTAAGTCGGAAACACCATTAAAATTGGTATCACCAGTGGCACTGGTCTTAATCGATGTAAGCTCATCCCACGTACTTTGGCTCCATTTTTTCACGACGATCTCTGTATTATTTTTCACATGGGAAAGATAGAGCTGCCCGCTTGGACTAGTAAATAAATGATTATAGGCCCACGTATTTTGATTAAATTCATGGATTATTTGTTCTGACATCGTTTGACTTGCTGCGGAAGAATGCTGAATGGTATTGACTGGACCCAGCAAGGCCAGTTGTATGACCAAAACCCATGCAACAAGTACTTTAAAATTCAATTGTTTCAAATGATTATTCCATCCCCTTCTTTTCAGGTTAAGTTTTAGTCATTACTGCGTACGTCTCCAAGAACCCCCATCTCTATTTGTCGACGTAATCCCCCTACTTTTCTACTAATCTTACAACCAAAAATATATCTTTTCCGACAAAAAAGCAATCTTTTCCACTTTCATTATTGTCTAAATAGAACCTTTTTACAATATTTTTCTGAATTTTTTAAAAACTATTGTACTATTTGACGATTTTCGTAGGTATTAAGTAGCTTTTTGCCCGAATAGATTAAATAAAAAGAGACAAAGAGCAAACGCCCCTCGTCTCACTTCACCATTATGCATGAACAATACAAGGGTCTGCCCCTTGTTTTTGATGTAAAATTAACTGCTCACATTCCTCGACAGACAATGGACGGCTAAATAGGTAGCCTTGGAATTCATCACATCTAATGTCATCCAGAAATGCCTTTTGTGATTCTTCTTCTACCCCTTCAGCTAAAACCTGGAAGTTCAGGCCTTTCGCCATCATAACAATCAACCTTACAATTGCCGCATCCTTCTCGCTCTTCTCTAATGAAGAAATAAACGAACGATCGATCTTGAGGCGGTCGATTGGAAATTGGCTTAAATAATGGAGTGAGGAATATCCTGTTCCAAAATCATCCATCGCAATTTGAAAACCCATTTGTTTTAAAAAAGATAATTTCGCGAGGGTTTTCTCAATCGAGCCCATCGCAATACTTTCTGTGATTTCCAATTCGATATCATTTGGGTTAACCCTTGTTTCTTTAATAATTCTTGCAACCGACTCAATAAAATCATTATCTTGAAATTGCAAGGAGGAGATATTAACGGCAATTCTTAAATCAGTAATCCCCTTTTCCCTCCAGGCAACTGATTGCTTGCAAGCTTCTAGTAAAACTTTTTCTCCAAGCGGCACGATTAAACCCGTGTCCTCGCACAAAGGAATAAATTTTGCTGGCGGCACCATTCCATAGCTGGGTTTGTCCCAACGAAGCAATGCTTCTACCCCGACAATTTCATTCGTATTGAGGGAGATTTGCGGCTGGTAATAAAGTAAGAATTCATTCCGTTCAATACCCTTCCTGATCGAGCTTTCTAACTCCATCATCGGTTCCATACTCATAGAACCACTATAAATCATATAATGATTCTTGCCTTTTTCCTTTACCTTGTACATGGCTGTATCGGCTTTCATCAATAACGCCTCAAAATCATGTCCATGGTCAGGAAAAAGGGAGATCCCAATGCTCGGAGTTATATGGAGCTCAAAGCCCTCGATTGTAAACGTTTCTCGCAAAGCAGTTAAAATTCGTAAGGCCTTTCTTTCGATGCCTTGAATTGACGTATTTTCAATTAATAATGCATACTCGTCTCCGCCAAATCGGCACACCACTTCGTTTGGTTTGAGACATTCTACCAATCTTTTCCCGACTTCTTTTAGCAAAAGATCCCCATAAGAATGTCCCAGACTATCATTAATATGTTTGAAACGATCCAAATCAAGCAGCATAAAGGCAATTTTTCGTTTTCCTGTTTTATTGTCAATCGCAAGGGAGACTCTTTTTTCCATAAATCGGCGATTAGGCAAACCTGTTACAACATCATGGTAGGCAAGATGTTCCATTGAATTGACCGTTTCTACTAACTTATCTGTTCGCTCTTTTACCTTTAATTCCAAATCTTCATTTAGTTGATTTAAATCATATACTAATTTATCATTCTCCAATAATGTGAATAATTGCCTTAAGATTACTAATAAAATACAAAAGAACAGGCCCACAACAATGGGATGAGTTTTATAAAGAGAGGAGATAACGTAAATAGAAAGAAACAGAACACTTAAATAGGGAATACTGTGCCGAATAAGCATCCCTTTTTCGGGCCTTTTGACTGGTGTTTCTTTGGCAACCGTTGGTACATGATATATCCCTGACAGACCAATTAATAAGATGGACAGAATCCATAATGGTTCATTTACACTACCAACGGAGTATATTTTCATTACTTTTAAATAGGAAAAGATGGAATCGGCAATTATCTGAATGAGAAATCCAGAAATCAACAGATAAGATGTCGGTTTGTTAAACATCCTATTTTGTGCCGCATAAAAACATAAAACACCTACAAGGACACCCAAATCCAAGATTGGATACATGATTTCTGTGAGATTAAATTCAAGCATCGATTTATGATTTATCAATGGATTCATAATGAATATCCAATTAAAGGTCGTCGCTACAGACATAACGATTAACATATCTAAGAAAAATCGTATCGTTAACAAATGACTTCTAATTTCATTCATGAGGACGAGCAGAGCGATAAAGTAGAAGCCATTTTGACAGATCCAAAAGATCCCCGGCAGGGTGTGAGCTTCGCCTTTGTCATTCAGTACAAATTCATAAAAGGTCCAAATTAACGTTCCGATTAGATAACTAAGAATCCCCAAGCCAAGCATTAACCAAAAACTTTTAGCTCTTCCCTTATGTTTGAAAAAGGTATTCATAAGCCAGGAAACAGAGGTAAGGCAAGCAATAATTTGAAAACAGATACCGCCCCAATCTAAAAAAGCTTGTTTATGATGGAAAATCATATTCCAAAGGACGTTCGTAACGATAAAAACAAAGATAAAAGAATAGGCAAACTTTTTTGTTTTAAGACTAAACATGTGGTTCTCCAATCGTGTTTTTACGTAAAGATAAGTTTTCTCTTTTGTGTTTGTGTGTCATTTAAAATCCATCTATAATTTTTCTTATTTTGATAGATTTTTTGCGGATAAATAATCGCAGGGATGACATAATCTCCTTTATAATAAATTTTTTCCCCCACCGCCTGCAATGGTATTTTATATACATTTCTCAGTGCTTTGTAGAACATTCTTTCGAGCAGAACCACACAATGAGAAATCTGATGTTTCTCTGAATAATGAACAAACAACGATAATAATCGATCTAAATTTTTCCCTCGATATTGTTTTAAGATGGCTACCTTATCGATTTCAATAACTGAATGAGGAGTGACCGCAATTTCTTCTATTTCTTGAAACGGGAATACGGTATTAATATTATTTTGTAAATCGAGAGAATAAGGCTTAAATTCAATTGTTCCTACTCTTTGATCTTTCTCATCCGTGATGATGTAACGATTAGATGCACCACTTTCATTTTCCAAAACATATCCTTTCTCCAGCCAACATTCCATCCATATTTGATTAAAACTATTAAGCAATGCTAAAGAATCTACTTTTAGATACATGGTTCCTCCTGAGTTCAGACAAATTTCGACACTATTAATTAGTATATTATACCTGTATATTGAATAGAACGGCTAGCTGGTTCAAGAAATTATCATCCAGTTCCTATCAAAATTTGTCTATTAATTTACAGAAATAAGAGCTGGGAGGTTTTCATGTTTTTATGAAGGCTCTTTGTATCAAAAAATTTTGATTTGTGCATTTTGGGGAGGGGTATGTGCCATTTTCCATGGGTTTTGTGCGATTTTAACAGGCTTTTGTGCAATTTCAAGTAGGTTTTGTGCCAAAATTCAGGGGTTTTGTGCAATTAGACAATATTTGTAAAATTCCACCTGATATAAAGCACTGATTTTCGGACTCTTACCATATATATAAGGAAAATTATATTTTTAACAATTGATTTTCAGTGAATAAAGGGACTATAAAAAAAAGAGACAAGGCTGGTAGCACTTGTCTCCTGAAACCTCTACCAACAGGGTGGTGGTTGTCAAAAAAGGATAGTTTGTCTTGGTAACCACCCTTTTGCTGGTTATCTTATATTTCGATAGAGATAGTGCAACTAACCTGATCTTCTTCCAAGATACGCTTCTACAATTCTCGGATCTACTAAAAGGTCTTCTGCCTTTCCTTTGATAATTACTTTTCCAGTTTCCATAACATAACCATAGTCGGCGATTTTCAGAGCTTGTTTTGCATTTTGCTCTACTAGAAGTACCGTCGTCCCGGCATCTTTTATCTCTCTGATTATCTTAAAAATATCCGCTACGATTAAAGGAGCTAGTCCCATTGAAGGCTCATCCAGCAACAATAGTTTAGGCCGTGAAAGTATTGCCCTTGCAATGGCGAGCATTTGCTGCTGTCCTCCGGAAAGGGTTCCACCAAGCTGATCCTTTCTTTCTTTTAAAATTGGAAAGTGTTTCATAACCTCTTCAATATCTTTTTCAACTTCTTTATCGTTTCGCTGGTATGCTCCCATTTCAAGGTTTTCTATAACTGTCATACTAGATAATATAGCTCTTCCTTCTGGTACAAGAGATATCCCTTTTGCTACAAGTTGGTCTGGTCTTAGCCCTGTAACGTCCTCTCCTAAGAATTCAACAGTCCCCTTCTTTGGCTTGATTAAACCGGCGATTGTCTTCATTGTAGTCGTTTTTCCGGCTCCGTTTGCACCCAGTATGGTTACAATTTTACCTTGTTCCACATCAAGACTAATCCCTTTTAGTGCCTGTATTTTTCCGTAATACGTCTCGATTCCAGTTACTTTAAGCAATATAATCCTCCTCCTCTCGGCCGAGGTAGGCTTCAATAACAGCTGGATTGTTTTGAATTTCCTCAGGTGTGCCTTCTGCAAGTTTTTTCCCGAAGTTTAAAACTGTCATTCTGTCACACAACTTCATGACAAGCGGCATGTCATGTTCAATTAAAAGTACTGTTATGCCTCTTTCTTGTACTTTTTTAATTAAATAGAACAAGTCGTCTGTTTCTGTTTCATTCATCCCTGCCGCAGGCTCATCTAACAATAATAGCTTAGGATCACTGGCTAATGCTCTTGCAATTTCAAGTCTTCTTTGCTGGCCATAGGCTAAATTTTCTGCGATAGCATCTTCGTAGATTGATAAACCTACCAGTTCTAGGAGTTCTTTTGCCGTTACACGTAACCTTTCTTCTTCATCGCGCTGCGATTTTGTTCGAAAGACACCACTAAGCACGCCTGATTTACTCTGAGAATGCCCCCCAACCAGGACATTTTCCAAAGCAGTCATTTGTGAGAAGAGACGGATGTTTTGAAACGTTCGACAAATACCCTTATCAGTAATTTTATGGGGCTTAATCCCAGTAATTTTATCCTCAAAAAAGCTAATCTCCCCAGATGTCGGAGGAAACATGTTTGTAATGACATTAAACATCGTCGTCTTCCCTGCTCCATTAGGACCAATTAAACCGAAGATCTCACCTTCATTAACAGAAAACGATACATCGGTTAAAGCAGAAATGCCGCCAAAGTTTTTACTGATGTTTTTTATATTTAGAACCATGACTGCTCCCCCTTTTTGGCAGCTTAAGCTTTAACCACTGCAAGATCGAAACATCAATAAGTCCTTGAGGACGAAATGCCATCATTAAAATTAAAATGAGACCATAAATGACATAGCGATATTCACTGATAAACCTTAAAACCTCAGGCATCATCGTCATAAATGTTGCTCCAAAAATAGCACCCCAGATTACTTCACTACCGCCGAATACTGCAAAGATAAGGATCTCAACAGCGCGATGATAAGAGAAATCAGCTGGGCTAATATAGGCCATAACATGAGCAAATAAAGCTCCCGCAAAACCGGATAGAATAGCGCCTTGAGTAAAGGACAAAACTTTATAGTATGTAATATTAATTCCCATTGCCTCTGCGGCTTTCTCATCCATTTTAATCGATGCAAAAGCTCGTCCAACACGGGAATTCTTTTGTCTAATCAAAAACCATACTAATAGAATGTCAATGACCACTAAGAGGATGAGTACCAATAAATAAACAAATTGATTATTCTTTAAACCAATCATGTCTGGATCAAAACCAGCTTCTTTAAAAAACCTAAACAGCTCTCTTCCTATATGAGGAATACCAGAAATACCTACTGCACCATTAGTTAGTGATTCCCAGTTAACAAAGAATACACGAATTACTTCACCAAAACCCAGTGTGGCAATTGCCAGATAAACACCTGTTAATCTAAGAGAAGGAATTCCAATAAGAATACCGCATATCCCTGCAACTAATGCACCCGCAATGATTCCAATGATAATTGGAACATCATAGTTGATGGTGAGCAACGCAGATGTATATGCTCCAATCCCCATAAACCCGGCATTTCCTAATGAGAGTTGTCCAGAAGAAAGAGTAATGTATATGCTTAAGCCGAGAATAATATTGATCATGATAAAGGAAGCGACTTGTAAGTAATATGGATTGATTAATTCTCCGAGCATAACATCACCGCCCCGCCTCAGATGTCTTTTGGCCAAATAACCCTTGTGGCCTTAATAAAAGGATAAAAATGATTGTTATAAATGCAATGGCATCACGATATCCTGAATCTCCGTAAGCAACAATAAACGTTTCAGCCAATCCAAGAATCAACCCTCCAGCCATTGCACCTTTCACATTACCCATTCCACCTAAAATAATAATGGCTAGACCTTTTAGCCCCATCGATAATCCCATCTGCGGATTAACAGAATTAAACGCCATACCTACTAGAATTCCAGCGATTCCTCCCATTGCTGATGCAATAATGACCGTTAAAGTAATGATTCGTTTGGTATTTACTCCAAGGATACTAGCCGTTTCTAAATTTTCTGCTGTAGCACGGAGAGCTTTCCCTGCTTTTGTTTTTGAAAGCCAATACGAAAGCGACATCATTAAGATAACGGAAATGGCAAAAATTAAAATTTGAACAAGATAAACAGTTATGGAACCAATTTTAAAATGGATCTCAGAAAATGCATTACTGAAAGGATGATTCCCTGCTCCGAATAGATGATGCGAAAGATTTTCAAGTAAAATAGATACGCCAATGGTACTTATTAATGGAGCAAGGTGTGAGACGCCTTGCTTCCCCCGAAGTGGGCGTAAAGCAAAGCGCTCAAGCATATATCCTAAAATAATCGTTACAATGATTGCGGCAACAAATGCCACCCAAAGTGGCAGCCCCAACGTACTTGTTACAATTACTCCAATAAAAGCACCGAACATAAAGATTTCACCATGGGCCATATTAATGATCCCTAGAACCCCGAAAACAAGCGTGAATCCAAGGGCAACGATTGCATAGATGCTTCCCAGTGTAATACCATTAATTAGCTGCTCTAATAGCAAGACATCTCACCCTTTAACTGCGAATTTATTTTATTCAAACAATTGGAACTTTCCATCTTTTATGATGAGGACTGTTGGGTCCATGACAACATCTCCATCTTTATCAAAGGAGAATTTACCAAGTACGCCATCTAAGTCCTTGATTTCAGCTAGAGCATCGCGAAGTTCATCCCGATCTGCTTCTCCAGCATTTTTTAATGCTTCGGCCATGATATATAGAGCATCATAGGCTTGGGCTGCAAACTGGTCTGGTTTCTTGCCGTATTCTGCTTCATATTTTTTAACAAAGTCTTGTACTTTTGGATCCTCTTTTTCTCCAAACCATGGAGTTGCAACAATTAATCCCTCAGAAGCTTTACCTGCAATATCAATAACCTGTGGTGAGTTAAAGCCATTTCCTCCTACAAAAGGTACATTGATACCCATTTTTCTTGCCTGATCCATGATGACAGCGCCTTCATTATAAAGAGCTGAACATAAAATTAAATCTGGTTTAAGTCCCTTGATTTTAGTCAATTGTGCATTATAGTCTGACTGTCCTTTTTGGAAGGTTTCAATCGCTAAAACATCAAGTCCCATTTTTTCGGCTTCTTTTTTCATCGTATCAAATCCTGATTTTGTAAAGACATCGTCATTACCGTAAAGGATCGCAACCTTCTTCACGTCAAATTTATCAACCGCTTTTTTGATAGATGCTGGGATTGCAAGTGATTCAGGCAATGAATTTCTAAACACATAGTCTCCAATCTGTGGAATTCCAACGGCTGTAGTGGAAGTACCCATAATTGGAATTCCGTTTAAATCCGCCTCAGGCCCTACAACATTCATTTCTGTACTTAAAGTTGGTCCCAATAATGCAACAATGTCATCGTCACTCATTAGTTTTTGGGCAGCTGTTAACGCTTGTTCTTGCTTTCCAGCTGAGTCTTCCGTAACAAGTTCGATGTTGACCTCGCCTTTTTTGTTAATTTCTTTTTGAGCTAACTTAAAACCATTCGTAATCGCTTCACCGTAAGCTGCTCCAGGGCCACTTAAATACGAGATGACTCCAATTTTTGCTTTCAAGCCTTTTTTAGCTTGTCCAGCGTCGTCCTTTCCTGAAGTTTCTGTACTATTACTACTGCAAGCTGCTAACGCAACAAGTAATAGAACAGAAATTAAAACAAAAGACTTTTTTAGTAGTTTTCTCATTCCTCTTCCCCCTAATTTAATTGAAAATTTAACCTACATATCTATTAAATACCAATTATAACACAAAGTAAATGTATTCGACAGAATTTTTAGAATCTTAAAGCAATAACAAAATAATGTATGTAGAAGTTCTAATTATCTTAATATAAGAGTGCGACATGCCTATATTGCTGCATTTAGTGACTTAATTGTGCCAAAATGGAATGTACAGGTAACTCTAGAATCTAGTATGCTATACCTTTGTTGACTCTCTTGATATAGCAATAAAACAATTTAATATCGAAAATTGTTTGGCAATAAGCCTTAAATTAGGTATGTAAAAAGCAGAAAGCTTCTAGTCCACACTAGAAGCTTTTTGCTTTACCGCTATAAACCAGCGGGGGGCAGATCCGAGATTAGTTAGAGGTAATCACAGTATCTTTCTTATCCTTCGAAGTGATGACGACTTTATAAGCATCATCCTTAATGATTGCCTTGGTTTCTTTACTTGTTAAGAATTCTTGAATCGTATCCTTAATATCGCTCACGACTTCTTCATAGTCAGAGTCTGATGACGATACCGTCGTACTAATGGTAATCTCCATATATTCAGCGTACCTATTTGTATATCCCACACCGTTTACTTTATACTTCTTCGCGCCAAACGTCCCTTCTCCAATTGTACTGATAATTGGCGACCATCTATTTTCCCGCTCTCTTTTTTTCGCGTTATAGACATCGACTTTAACGGTAATAGTACCATAATTATTAGCCTTTAATTGACTTTGAACTTGTTGCTTTATCTCGTCTATTTTTGACTCCGTATTCGGCAAACTAAAATCTAGCGTTTTATGGTCCGCATCGATTCCAATTGGTGGTATATCCTTATATCCATAACTTTTTAGGACACCAATGACAATTCCCGTGATCTTGCTGAATTCTTCATCCGCTTTCTTTTCCTCCGGTGTAGGTTCAACGATTCTACCTTCAGAGCTGTATACTTTAACATCATAGGCATCAAAATCTCTAGTTAGCAGCAGGTCCTTCACAATCTTCTTCACTTCTGGACTAACCTTTTTTACATATTCTTCAGAACCTTGAAGTCCCACCGAAAATACCTTTTTGGGGGTATATTGAGCACCGACTCCATCCACTTTATACCCCTTTTTATTAAGAGTTTCGGTGATTACTTCCGAAATTGGCTTCGATTCAAATATCATATTTAAAAACGGAACCTTCGCAGCCACATTCGCCACTGTCGGTGATAAAAACGCTAACCCAATAAATAACCCGAAGGCTGCTGCAGCTGCACCAATGACATAGATGACTTTTTTACCAATACTGCTCCGTTTCTTACGATGGATTCCTAGATGGACGCCCTCTTTTATTCGATTGGCGATCTCATCATTAAAATGCATTTCATTATAGTATTCTTTTACTTCCTTAAGATCGTTTTTCAATTAACTCATCTCCTGTAAAAGAAGTTATTTTTCCCTTCAACATCGACCTGGCCCTTGATAGTCTTGTCTTGACCGTATTGAGATTCATATTTAAAATTTCCGCAATATCCTCCATCTTTTCATCCTGAAAATAATAGAGGATAATCACTTCACGATATTTAGTGGACAGGCCAAGCACCGTTTGCAAGACCGCTTCCCGTTGGTCCTGCTGAAGCACCGCATCCTCCGGGGTCTCGCTTTTGGTGATATTTTCAAAAAAACTCTTTGGATACTTTAGGATATTAAAGCTCTTCGACCGAAGAAAATCCTTGGCGGTATTAACGGTGATTCTATAAATCCAGCTCGTAATCTGGGAATCCCCTCTGAAATGATGAAGAGATTTATAGCATTTGATAAAAACCTCCTGTGCAATATCCTCGGCAAGACCCTTATCTTTGACGTAAGAGTACGCTAATAAATAAACCTTTCGCGAATGCTGATTCATCAGTTCATCAATGATTCTTCCTTTTTCCACTTCATTTAGTTGGTCAAAACTATATGGCAGATCTGCAATTTGATTTTTAGGCACCTAATAACTTCCTCCTTTCTAACACCCTTAAGACTGAGAAAGCCTAAAATTAGTTTCATATTTTTTATTTCTATTTTAAAAAATACCCTTTCATATAACAGATGGACCGTTTGATGTGAGGTTGTCCGATACTTTTTGTTTTTCCGTATTTTGGGTTATTCGTTGGATTTAGGTTTCGGGCGTTGAATTTAGAGGCACGGGCATTGAATTCAGGGATTCGCTCATTACATAGCTAAATTCGCCCATTACATTCAGGGATTCGCCCATTAAATAGCAAAATTCGCCCATTACATTCAGAGATTCGCCCGTTGATCCTTAAAATTCGCCCGTTGATATTCCAATTTCGCTGATTGGATGATAAAATCCGCTGATTGAGATGTGGAATTCGCTGATAGAACCGTCAAATTCGCTGATTCAATGTAAAGATTCGCTATTGCATCTACAAAATTCGCACCCAAAACCAACAAAACCACCTGATAGACTTCTAAAATTCGCTAAAAGAGTGTATTTTACACCATCCGAGCAAAATAAAAGAGCATTTGCATGTAAAAATAGTCCAAAGCTCCTTTCTAATATCTATACGTTCGTTATTCGCCACCCCCAATAAACCGATGGCCCTATTACGATTGAATTGATATTCCCTAAGAAAGGTGTCAATAAGACATTTTTCCCTATTTTACCTCATTTTTCTTTTATACTTTGATTCTTTAAAGTATAATAATGTAAGAATATGAACTTGGAGGAAAAAAAAGTGAAAATATCGTTTCGTAAACGTACTATCAATCTACTCGCAGCAAGTGCCATTGCCTTTACTCCATTTGCTGCAAACCTAGCATTTGCACCGGCTCCTGTACATGCTAGCGCGCTTGACCTTGTCTCATTCCACAACGAAATCTTTAAAAAGCTGACTGCATCTGATATTGCTGATATTAAAGTAGCATATAACAATGTAGAAAAAGTAGACTTTGCCAAGATTCTTGGACCTGATTTAATTGCAAATATCGACGGCAAAACAAAACCAGGAACAGCTATTAATCTAGCAAAAGATTTTACTAAACTTCAATATGTATCTAGTGCTGAGGATTTCCTTACAGGTATCGGTGCATTTGAAACGAATCATGAATCGGATTTTAACAAAATTTTTGGCGGAGAGATCACCGTTAACCAAACCCTTTCATTAACAAACGCATTTGAAGAGAACCTAAAAACCCAGTTAGTGAATTCCTTCACTACACCAGGCATTACCTATGATCAAATTGTAACAGCTGCAGTTGATTCTACCCTTGCTCAACCTGAATTTATCCAATTTGATGGTCTATTCTCTCGACATTTAGGAATCTCGGTGAAAGATTCCCTTAGAATGAAATTAGCTATAGACAACGTGATTGATCCTACTAAAATGGCATCGGCGGCTCTTTCCTCAGGATTAATCCGCAGCAAAGGTGGAGACATCTATGGTCCTAACACCTATACATTAGGGACAACTGCACCAGCCTATACTTTTAAAGTAAAAGTGTTTAATAATACAATTGAACTAGACCTTACCGATGCTGTGTTATGGAAGACAAGTAACTCATCAATCGCTACCATGACTCAGGATGGTAAGCTTGTGCCTCGCACAACAGGGAAAGTAAAAGTGATCGGCTACTATATGGACCGACCAATCATCACAAAAGAAATTACCATTCTACCGAAAAAAGATACAACAGCACCTGGAATCCCTACTGTAAATGCGTTCAGTAATGTCGACATTGTTATTTCGGGAAAAGCGGAACCAAAATCGTACATTACAGTTAAGAGCGGAAATACAAATGTTGCAGCTGGTTATGCTTTTGCGAATGGCGCCTTCGCCCTTCCAATTAAATACCAAAAAGCTTACTCTACTCTAACAGTTACAGCAAAGGATGCTGCTGGTAACGTAAGTAAGGCTAAAACGATTAAAGTATTGGATAAAACCGTTCCATCAACACCAACTGTTTATCAAGTAGACGATAATGACACGGTAATCAAAGGGACAGCGGAAGCAAATTCTATTATTACTATCAAAAACGGCAGTACAACAATTGGAACAGGGAAAGCACTTTCTAACCGCACGTTCAGCGTCAAAATGAAGAAAGCTCAAAAAGCCGGCTCAACCCTTTATGTAACTGCTAAAGACGCTGCTGGTAATGTAAGTAAAGCAAAATCAATCAAGGTACTTGATAAGACTGCTCCTTCGAAACCAACCGTTTACTCTGTCGATTCAAACGATAAAGTAGTTAAAGGAAAGGCAGAAGCGGGCTCTACCATTACCATCAAAAAAGGATCAACTGTATTAGCAACTGGTACAACATCTTCTAAAGGGAACTTCAGCGTGAAGATCAAGGCCCAAAAGAAAGGTACCGTTCTATACGTAACAGCAACAGATAAATCTAAAAACGTAAGTAGCCGTACGAAAGTTACCGTAAAGCGCTAGTTTATAAAAATGGAGTGCAAACCCTGATCGGGTTTAGCACTCTATTTTTTTTACAAAGAAAAAAACCTCCTTAGATAAAGAGGTTTCGCGCTAGTTAATTACTATTATTACGGGAGGGAATTATTTCCTTTTACTTGCTTCAACAACAGCGAAAACTTTCACGGCATTGTATTCTTCTGTTGAAAGTCTTCCTAACACTGTACTTTTGATCTCAGCTTTCTCCTGTGGAGTGACCCCGCCTTCTGCCTTTTTCGCTAAAGCACTGAGCTCACTCATCGAAAACTTGGATAATAGAAATTTCGTTACCTCTGAACTGGAATTAAACCGTAATCCTGGTTCTTCTTTTTCCACTGCAGGTTGTTGTTTCTCTTCTGTCGCTGTCTTGCCCTTATTCGTATCAACAGTTGCAACATTGTCCTTATCTTTACTCGAATCTGTCTTTGAAGTTACCAGGTTCTTTTCATTATTTGTATTTACAGTCGTTGCTACAGGAGTTTCTTCTCCTTTGACTGATGCAGGATCTTTACTAATAGTATCCTTAATCGTCGGATCGGAGGAAATATTCTTTAGTAACTCACTATTTTTGTCAGTCCCAACTTCTTTTTCAATGATTTGCTGAATACTAGGATCCTTTAAAATCTTATCGTAATCTTCCTTCTTGATTTGACTCGCAAGCTCGTCGACAATTTTTTCAGAAGCGAGGCTCATCCCAATCTTATAGCCGGCCACTCCAAGCGCCAGCAAGACCAGCAACGGAATCCCCAGCATAATTCGTTTCATTTTCCAAAAAGGTCTTACCCTTTTACGGTGATTGTCACCCTTCTTTTTATAATATTGTCCCTTTTCATCCTGAAAATAGCGAATGTTAAAAAGATTTAATGGTGTTTTTATTTCCCTCATGACCGGCATTTCTATATCCCCTTTAATAATATCTTCCATTCATTCATACTAACTGACCATTAAAAAATACCTAAATCCATCATTCTATTGTACCATCTCTTTACCAACTAAAAAACACAATTCTCGACAAAATTTACCTTTTTTTCTTATCTAAACCAATTCTGAAAACACGCTTTTTTGTGGATGTTAAAAAAGGGAAAGATAAAATCAGAGAACCTCAGCTATTGTTTATGCATCTGGCAAAAGAAATATTGGATGTACCTTCTAAGATCATTTATCTCTCGGAAAATACGGACATATACGAGAGTCAGATGATGACATTTGAAGTGCCATCTTATTCCTAAACACAAAAAAACCAAGGGCATGACCCTCGGCCTTTTTCAGATAATCTTATTGGAAATATACTCCGCCCGGCTTACGGTTAATAACCAGTACCTTCTCTACCTGTGGATCAAGAAGGCACTCATGCAACACACCTTCCCCCACCATCCCCGTTGTACCAGTAATAATGACTCTGATTTTTTCATTTGTTCCATGATGATTCGCTTGCATAATAGTCCCCTGCTTTCATTTAGCTCTTTTACATATTACCTGGGTTCCAATGGACAAAACCATCTTTGTCATCCTCAACTAGAGTAGTTCCTCTACCTAATTAGTCACTATTACCTAATGTAGCCTTAATCTAGTTATAAAACTTAATTAATAAAATATAAACGATTTAGTCATAGTTTGTTCATGATTAAAGGGTAAGATAAGGACATGAAGAGGACAAGCATTTACCTTTCTCTTTTTTCAAAACCCCCTTTGATAAATTCTGTTGAGATCCGGCATTTGGCCGGATTCTTTTTTTGTCAATATTATTTGAATTTTTTTAATAGTTTTATTTTTATTGTTGATGTTATCACAATATAACTTGTACGTAAAAAAGGATGTTTATTTTTAAGCAGATAGAAATCTCTATTGGTATACCAATATTATTTACTTTTTTTCTAATATTTTTACTTTTAATATTCGTTATTCACATGGAAAATCCACTATGTTACTATCAGTAATGGTATTGGAATTGTATTATCTTTAGAAGACGAAAAAGATGCAAATCAAGTCATCATGCCTTCCAAACCAATGGAAAAAAAATAATATTACGAGGTGTATGATGAAAACAATCGAAATGGAAAACATGGAACTTTTACAGGAAATCGTTGCTCTTAAAACGAAACTACAATCAATATATAAGCAAGTCGGACCAAGCAGCTCCGAATATATTACCCTTTCCATAAAACTTAACTTACTTATGAATAAATATTTTGAGGAAAAAGCTGAAGAACTAGTTAGTATCTAGTATCGCTGTGTTTATTATGATTGTTAAATAGAATTAGTGGTCGGGTCCATGGGATTCGGCCCTTTCTAATATTGATAGTCTAGTTTTAAATGGAGGTTTTGGTGCTTTTATGAATATAAAACTAATATTGGTAGAAGGACTGCCTGGATCCGGTAAAACAACCACTGCAAATTTAATCTATGATATTCTCACTGAAAAGTTGAGTTTTTGGTTAGGGATATCCGATTTAGGGCCATTTTTCCATATTTGCCAAGAGGGACAGCACACAAAATGCTGTCCCTAACTTTGACCTATTTCTGTTCCAATCTCTCAAGAATCCTTCTTTTCCGGTATAGCATAATGCCTGTCTCAGCAAGGTCATTAATCATCGATCGATTCGTAAATGCTCCAAAAATCATCCCCGCAACAGGAACCATTTGAAAAAGCTTCTTCCATCCGAACTGGTCTCTATATGTATAAACCACCTCGCGCCAGCCTTGCAGCTGCGACATCATTTCACTGGAGCCGCTCCCTTGTTGATAGTAGCTGGAAAGCTCATTGAGAATCGCACGTTTACCGACGATATCGGCGGATGAAAACTGCAGGCATTTGATCATAAAAATACGTTCGCTTTTTTCGTTTGGATCATACCCATGAATGATGGCAATTTCCTGGAGTGTTTTTAATGAAATGCCCATTAATGCCGGAACATCAAGCGCAAGCGTAAAAATCCCGCCGATTCCCGTGCTCGCCCCTTGAATCGTCGCAAACTTCTTCCGTTGGCCGGTCAACTCCTGACTTACCTTTTCCATTGTAGCTAAAGGAATATCTGCGATATCAGATATCTGGTTGATCGGCTTATCTGTCTCTTTTTCAATTTTTTCAAATAGATTATGTTCCTTAATTAAGTAACTGCCGCCATTTTGAATATAGGTGCCGATTTCTTCCAGTAAATTGCCTACTTTGTTGTGGATGAATTGCGGCGTAATTTTATCAAGAATTTTAAATGGAAGCCGTCCAAGGCGGTCCCAAATCCATAAATCGCTCTGTTCATTTTCCCACTTCTCAATGACAGCTAGTTCCTGCAATAAATCATCTCTTGTTTCCATGTATGGTGTGTCACCCTCGTTCGTTTATTTATGATTACATACGAATGATCTGGGGAAAGGTTTCATGGGTGTGGATTGGAGGGTCGAGGCGGAACATCATTTTACTATTTTTTCTATCTAAGTATCTAATCATTCCGTGATCATTACCGTTAGCTTAGAAAATTGGTGCTGATGGTAACGATAGAAGGTAATTGTGCCCTTGGGCTCACAAAACTCATGCTGACGGTAACAATTAGAGGTTATTCGTGACCATTCCCTCACAAAAACGATGCCGATGGGCACAATTAGAGATTATTCGTAACCGTTCCCTTACAAAAATGATACCGACGGGCACAATTAGAGGTTATTCGTGACCGTTCCCTCACAAAAACGATGCCGACGGGCACAATTAGAGGTTATTCGTGACCGTCCCTTTACAAAAATGATACTGACGGGAACGATTAGAGATTAATCATTTCCCGTGAACTCAGCTATAACCGCTACACAAAAAAAGACAGCGGACAACCACCCGCTATCTCACTTTTACGATGACCTTTGGGATCGTTTCCTCTGGTATGGTCATTGGAAACTGGATTTTTTCCTCGATATGACCGCGATCATCACCGACGGCACAAACAAATTTTGTACCGCCAGCTTCTATTGCACCTATCATCTTATTCTTCCCCAAAAACTATTTCTGTTCTAACACATTAATAAATTCCCGGAGGTAGTCAGGTAGATCCGGTGGACGTCGGCTTGAGACAAGGTGTCCGTCGACAACGACGGGCTCATCATACCAACTGGCGCCTGCATTTTCCATATCATCTTTAATCCCTGGAGTACTAGTTACTTTTCTACCTTCAAGAATTTTTGCAGAAATCAGGACCCAGCCGGCATGGCAGATTTGTCCGATTGGCTTTTCATCCGCATTCATTTGCTGCAGCAGGGACAGGACTTCCGGGAAGCGCCGGATTTTGTCTGGTGCCCAGCCTCCTGGAACTAAGATGGCATCATAATTCTCCCCGCGAATCTCATCATAGGCAAATTCAGAGGTAGCCGGTACACCGTACTTCCCAATATATTTCTCATTCGCTTTTTCTCCAGCCAGATGGACGACGGCACCCTCTTCCTGCAGTCTGAGAATCGGGTACCACAGCTCTAAATCTTCAAAATCATGGTGCACAAGACTGAGTACTTTTTTACCTTCTAATCGCATTGATTTATGCTCCTCTCCATAATCTTAATACTTGTAATCTGATAATGATTGCTCACAGTCACTGATTGATTGAAACGAACTATCATAATTGATTCTCGATAATAGTAAAAACAGCGTGTCAATCACGGAAATCTCAGGCAAACAAATTTCCATTTGCTAAGATTTCCTCCATTGAGAAATAACATATTGACCGGATTTAATCAATGAAAATTGCTTGGTTTGTAAAATAAAAGGAGGTATCCCTAGTAATTCACAGGCATCGTTCATTCTATTAAATATAGTCATAATCAACCAGAATCCTTCGGTTCAATCACATTTTTTAAACCTTTTTCCATAGGAGTTCCGACACATTTTGACAATAGCACCCAAAAACAGACGACTTTCAAACACTTTTATCGTATGATATGAACAACTGATTGTGATAGTTTGGAGGTTTATGAATGCGATTAAAAAAAAGGAAACGAAGACTTAGAAAATGGGTAAGGGTTACCGGCACCATCCTTCTCATAATGTTGATTGGCGGGGGAATATACGGGTCCACTGTCTATAATTCTTTAAAAACTGCTGTTGCTTCGATGCAGCAGCCGATTGAACGAAAACACTCAGAAAAACGCAAGGAAGCTGTATCACTGAAGGAAAGAGAGCCTTTCTCCGTATTAATGCTTGGTGTTGACGAGCGAGAAGGAGACAGGGGCCGCTCTGATACGATGATTGTATTAACCGTTAATCCTAACAAGAATTCCATAAAAATGCTTAGCATTCCACGTGATACTCGAACTGAAATTATTGGAAAAGGGAAACAGGATAAAATTAATCATGCCTATGCTTTTGGAGGTATTCCAATGGCCATGGATACAGTCGAAAACTTTCTTGATATACCAATTGACTATTATATCGAGGTTAACATGCAAGGATTCACAGGCATGGTCGATGCGGTTGGCGGCGTAAAGGTCAATAACGACTTAGATTTCACCCAGGATGGGTACCATTTTCCACAAGGAGAATTGACGCTAAACGGTAAAAAGGCGTTAAGCTATACAAGAATGAGAAAACAAGACCCTAGAGGCGACTTTGGCCGCCAAACAAGACAACGGCAAATTATTGAAGGTGTGGTCAAAGAAGGGGCTAGTTTATCAAGCTTAACGAAGTTCTCCGATATCTTTTCTGTACTTGGAAAAAATGTAAAAACGAACCTTACCTTTGATCAAATGGTAGCTATACAAAAAGGATATAAAGATGTAGCAACATCTATTGAGCAAATGGAGTTAAAAGAAGAAGGAACAAGGATTGATAACATCTATTATGGATTGGTCTCAGAAGAAGAAAAACAAAGAGTTCAAAACGAATTAAAGTCACAACTAGATTTAGAATAAACGAAAGCTGAATGGAGATTATCTCCATTCAGCTTTTTCATAGATATTGCTCTCAAATCCGTTAAAAGTGGTCCACCCTTATACTACTATCCTTAACAACAACTGTACGGATTCAGAGGGAAAATAAAAAAGGCCCATTATGACAGCTCTGCCTGTAAAAGAAAAACCAAGGGAATTTCCCTCGGTTGGATTAACATGGTAGTGAAAGATGCCAGGCACGGATCGATTACTCTTTTAACGTCCGTTTTAAAAATTCCCTAGTCCGTTCTTGTTTAGGATTACTGAAGATTTGTTCTGGGCTTCCTTCCTCCGCAATGACTCCCTTATCCATGAAGACAATGCGATCCGAAACTTCCCGTGCGAAATCCATTTCATGGGTAACGATTAACATCGTCAGGCCCGTTCCGGCTAGTTCCTTCATAACTTTTAAAACTTCGCCTACCATTTCAGGGTCAAGAGCCGATGTTGGTTCATCAAATAACATCACGTCCGGTTCCATCGAAAGAGCTCGTGCAATAGCGACCCGCTGTTTTTGTCCACCTGATAATTGTTTCGGTTTGGCGTTAATGTATCGATCCATTCCGACAATTTTCAAGTATTTCATCGCTACCTTTTCCGCTTCCTCTTTAGATCGCTTCAAGACTTTAACTTGTCCAACCACACAGTTTTTGAGGACATTATGATTATTGAACAAATTAAAATGTTGGAAAACCATCCCTAAATTTTGGCGGTAGGAGAAAATATCATGCTTGTCATCTAAGATATTTTCGCCATGAAAAATAATTTCACCGCCGCTTGGTCTTTCTAATAGATTGATACAGCGAAGAAGCGTTGACTTACCAGATCCGGAAGAACCGATGATACTGACGACTTCTCCTTTTTTCACCGAAAACTCAATGTTTTTTAATACTTCATGATTTCCAAACGATTTATTTAAATTTTTCACTTCAATGACGTTTTCCATGCTCTCTCCTCCTTTTTCTAAAAATTACTTCGTTAGCTGTATTTCCTCACTCAGCACCGTGTAATTGTCTGATCCTTCTAATTTTCTTTCAACATAAAGGAGAATTCTCGTGACAATAAAGGTCATCACAAAATACATTACGCAAGCTACGAAGAATGATTCAAAGTATCTAAAGTTGTTCCCTGCTACTGATTTTGTTAAAAAATAAAGTTCTGATACTGAAATAACATTCAGAACCGATGTATCTTTAATATTGATAACGAATTGATTACCCGTTGCTGGTAAAATGTTTCGAATCACTTGTGGTAAGACGATATTCATCATCGTTTGCAAATGATTCATTCCAATCGCCTGTGCTGCCTCAAATTGTCCCTTATCAATCGAAACAATTCCACCCCGGACAATCTCTGCCATATACGCCCCTGTATTAATCGAAACGATAATGAGCGCCGCCACCATAACATTCATATCGATATTAAACGCTAGAGCAGAACCATAATAAATGACCATCGCCTGAACGATCATCGGTGTTCCGCGGAAGAACTCGATATAAATAGAAAGGATAACATTAACCACTTTTAGAAGAACTTTTCTTGGTCCACCTGATGGGACAGGAATTGTCCGGATTACCCCCGCTATTAAGCCAATGATTGCACCCAATACCGTCCCAATCAGTGAAATAAAGAGCGTGGTGCCCGCCCCACGAAGAAACATTGGCCAATTTTCTGAAACGATTTTTATGATCCAATCGATACTCATCTTTCTCCCCCTTTGTCTCATCATCATAAAACCGACTGCATAGAGACACAGCCGGTTTTATGATTTCATTATTTTGCTGCAGGTTGATTCTTAATAGCCTCATCCATGATTTGTGTACGTGATTCCTCTGAAATACCTTTTAAAATTTCATTGATCTTATCGATATTTTTATCGCCTTTTTCAAGACCTACCGCAATCGCTGTATCATCTTCTGATGTTTTAAATCCATCTTTAAATTCAACCATCGCAAATTTATCGTTTGCACTTGACGCACTAACCGCTTCCGGACGTTCTGAAACGTAGCCATCGATAATTCCTGATTCAAGAGCTACCCTCATGGCCGGGAAGTTATCCATCGCCGTCGCTTTTTTTACGCCTTTAATTTGGTCAATTACGGAATAGTGGAAAGTATTTAATTGAGCTGTTATTTTAGCCCCTTTGAAATCCTGGATGGAAGTTGCACCTTCATATTTTCCGCCTTTTTTAACAACCATAACTAGATTGGATTTGTAGTAGTTATCGGAAAAGTCGATGGTCTTTTTGCGTTCCGCTGTTGGTGACATACCTGCGATAATCGCATCGATTTTACCAGAAGTTAGCGCAGGAACAAGGCCGTCCCATTCTGTTTTCACAATCACTAATTTTTTCCCTAAGCCATCGGCAATTTTTTGGGCGATTTCAACATCATAACCACCAGCATATTGTTGAGTGCCTTGTATTTTCACACCGCCATTTGAATCATCATTTTGCGTCCAGTTAAATGGTGCATAACCTGCTTCAAGGCCTACCTTAAATGTATTATCATCCGATGATCCAGACTCCGACTTATTACTTGAACCACATCCAGCTAATACGATCATCGCTGAAAGCAGTAATACTAAAAATAATGATGCTTTTTTCATATTAGTTTTCTCCTCCTATTATTTCAGGCATTTTAACACAACAAAAAACGACCTGAGATAAACTCAGGTCGCAATATGTATAGTTGCCCTTAAGTCCTCTCTTTTCCCAGGTGAGATAGCACAACTCAATAAACTAGGGGGTCTATTGAGACAGTCCTGCAATTATTCACTGCAGACCCAGCAAGTAATAGTGAGACTATTACTAACTTCGGCGACATTTCCTTCTCCTTAGCATCACTGCTTCTCAAACTCCACTAAAGACTGTTAAATATCGCGCCTCTACCTCACTAAAAAAGTGAGGTGATATTAAATTATTATTATTATTAATAGACTACTATATTCAGTTAATTATGTCAATATAGCATATTGTGGCAATGGGTCCCTTTATTATTAATACTTTCGCCTGTAAATGAATAAACATGTACAAGCGAAAGGGGATAACCCATGGACAATCAGGGATTCTTAAATTTTATAATCTATAAATTACTATCCTTATCCATACAATTCATCGCGCTTTATCTCCTAATCCTATTCTGTGAATGGTTTGCAGAGAAAAAGGGCTATAACCTCTTTGAGAGATCGTGGTTAATCACGCTAATCTCATTGCCCTTACTAACTTTGATTGTTTGGACGATCATTATCGGTAGATTCCATTTGTTTTAAATGATTTATTAGGTGAAAATGCTAAGTTCTTACTTGGGTGCAACGATAACTTGGTTTACATTTTTTTCGGTAATCATTTCTGAAACAAGCCCTTTTCTTACTTTAAAAATACTTATTAGTTTTTTATTCCGTCGCCCCCTATTCGTTACCATATACGAGTTTATTCACCCATGACGGGCATGATTAGCCTCCATTCGTTACCGTATGCGAACTTTTTCATCCATGACGGGCACGATTAGCTTCTATTCGTTACCGTTTGCGAACTTTTTCATCCATGACGGGCACGATTAGCTTCTATTCGTTACCGTTTGCGAACTTTTTCATCCATGACGGGCACGATTAGCTTCTATTCGTTATTAACCTAGTAAATATATCGGCTATAATTCTTCTAGTGATTGGTTGTCTTAATGTTTGTGTATCATCCTAAAAAGAGAGAAGTGGGTCAACACTTCTCTCCCTAGTAACCCTAAAATCTTATTCCATACAAAATGTTAAATATAATAGAGTACATTTACTTATAAAATATAATGAGTGGCAGCACCTGGTTGAAACTTTCTATCTATCAAAATCGTAGTAAATAGTAAAATCTGGAATAGAATGTAGGGATTCGTATGAAGACGAGAAATAAGCTGGTGCGGATGTCGAAGGTCCTTTCGTTGGCCTTTGTCATCTTTCTGCAAATTTATTGGTATAAGATTCATAGAAAACCTAAAGCGGAGTGGGAAAAGCTTTGGGGGAACATCGGAGAACGGTTCCGCCAGACTCTATTTGATTTAGAAGGCTTGCTCATTAAACTAGGACAAATCCTCAGCACGCGTGCCGATTTGCTGCCTCCTGCTTTTATCCGCCAAATCGAAGATATGACCGATAAAGTCCCACCATCGATCTGGCACGAGATTGAGGAAATTTTAGAAAAAGAATGGGGAAGCTTGTATCAGCAGCACTTCCAATCGATTGAAAAGACAGCGATTGCTTCCGCATCCATTGGAGAAGTCTATAAAGGTGTACTCCAGGATGGAACCGAAGTGGCGATTAAAGTAAAGCGCCCGCATATTGATTCCATTGTCGACACGGATTTTCGGATTCTAAGTATTGTGATGTGGTTTGTGGATCATCTAGTTCCCCTTCCAAAAGGATTTATGAATTTCAAAGTTCTTTTTAAAGAAGTAAAACAAGTGATTGAGCGTGAACTGGACTATTCCCAGGAACTGAACACCATCGTGACGTTTAAAGAGCGCTTTAAGGATATCGATATCGTCCAAATTCCGTCTGTTTATGCTGAGTTGAGTACGCCAAATGTACTGGTCATGGAGTGGGTCGAAGGGTTACGCCTGACCAATAACGAGGCCATTGACCAATTACCCGTGAGCCGCCAGGAACTGGCTCAACGGCTGATGAAGGTCTTCCTCCCTCAATGGATGGAACCCGGTCCCTTCCATGCCGATCCCCATCCCGGCAACGTTCTGGTCTCAAAGGAAGGAAAGATCATTTTACTAGATTTCGGAATGGTCGGGGAACTTTCCAAAAAGGATGCAGGTTATTTTCAAGGATTAATCGAAAGCTTTCTCGCAAAAAATTACCCGAAGGCCGTGGATTGCTTATTCCATTTAGGCGTCTTGCTCCCTGAGGCTGAATCAAGAACAATTGAACGGATATTAGCGGAATTCATCACCTTCCAGCCTGCCCAATTAAAAGAAATGGACCTTCTCGCTTTAAAATTGGAAATCAACAATATGATTCAAGCCCTTCCCATCCAGATTCCGACCCGATTTGTCTTTTTAGGCCGATCGGTTGTAACGATTGAAGGAATCATCCGCAACTTAGCGCCAGAGGAGGAACTCTTAGAGTTAGGAAAACCTGTGTTTATGGAATGGTTAAGTCAACAAGGAAATAATAAATGGCTGTTTGTCTGGCAATGGCTTCAATCTCAGCCCATCTTTAAAATCTTCCATTCTGTAACAGAATTCCTAAATGCACCACAAAAACTGGAGCAGTTAAAGGAAGTCGAGCAACGAAGACAATTCCAATTTACCATCTATGAAAATACTAAAAAGCAATTATTCCAGTTAACCCTCTTCGGATTGACGGGAATAGCCGCCGGATTCTATACCTCACACGACCTTATCTGGCAGTTCTCCGCCGGAGTGGCCGCGGTCTCTCTTTCCGGGTATATTATTTGTAGTTATAAACTGAAGAAATGGATGAAATATATGCATGAAAAACGGAGAGGATAGGCGCCAAGGGGACTGTTCTGAGGAGAACGGTCCCCTTTGTTTTTGGGAAGTGGCCGATAAATGGCTAAAAGTGGCCGATATATTTTAAAAGCGGCAGATATATTCGAAAAGTGGCAGATAAAATGAATAAGTGGCAGATAAAACCCAAAAATCGGCAGATAAAATCCCCTAGCCAGTGAATCAGAACGGCTTACACCCCCAAATGGTAACTAAAAAAGACTCCATCTCTGTGATGGAAGCCTAAGGTTCTTTTTTTCTACTATTCTAAGCTTTTTCGTTAACTATACTCTCAACTAAGGTAAGAATCATCACTCTGGTGTCCGTATTACTAACACATCACAATTAGCAGTGCGGACGATGGCTTCCGATACGGAACCGAGTAAGAAAAGTTCAACAGCACTTAACCCCGTCGCACCACAGATAATTAAATCGGCTTCTACTAAACTTGCAACCTCTTTCGTGATGATCGTTTTTGGTGATCCATATTCGATGACTACCTTTACGTTTTCAATTCCTTCAGCCTCAGCTTGTGCCTTGTACCCATTCAAAAGCTCCTCTGACCTGCTCTGCGCGTTCAACACTTGAACGCTCATAGGCTTCGATTGAACGAGTATTAATAACATTGACGATCGTAACCAGTGAACCTTTGTTCCGTTTTGCCACATCGAGCGACTTGCGAAATGCGTATTCAGCCTCTTTTGAACCGTCGATAGCGACGACAATACTTTTATAATGATTTGCCATCTGTTCGAATCTCCCTTCTATGCTTTCGTCTTTTTATGAATGGGGCTTTTGATAAAGAAAGACAATACAACATTAATCACTGCTAATACTAAACTAATGGTAAACACGACTGAGGATCCCGCAGCTGCTGCCTGTGGTAATTCATGAGCATTGCTTGCCGCATAACTACTCTCTCTAGCTGAAAAAATCGATACCAACACCGCAATACCAATAGCGCCAGCAACTTGTTGAAGTGTTTGAGTAAGTGCAATTCCATCTGGATAGTACTGTTTCGGAAGCGAATTGAGCGTGTTCGTTTGTACAGAAGCAAGCACCGCACCGATCCCTAACATCATGACGATATGAGTAACCACAATCATCCATAACGCCGTGTCTGACCCAAATTGTGAATAGAATACATATCCAATCGCGACTAAAATGGTCCCAGGAGTAATGACCGCTTTCGGACCATATTTATCAAATAAACGACCAATCGTTGGAGCTAATATACAATTAAGCAAGCTTCCTGGCAGCAAGATAAGGCCCGTTGTAAAAGCAGCAATAAGCAGCGCCATTTGCATATACATCGGTAAGATAACAAGCATGGATAACATATTAAAGAACGTAATGAACGTCATAAAGACACCTAGAACGAATAGAGGGTACTTGAACGCTATTAGATTCAGCATCGGCGTCTCCATTTTCGTCTGACGAATGGCAAAAATAATCAGTGCTGCAAATCCAACGATGATCGATCCAAGGACAGATGTACTCGTCCATCCGGCATCACCAGAAACACTGAATCCATAGACGACCCCACCGAATCCAATCGTCGAAAGAACAACCGATACGGCATCAATTGAAACCTTACGAACCTCATTAACATTTGGTAAATAGAGGATCCCGAACATAAGAGAGAACAATAAAAACGGTAAGGTAACCCAGAAAATCCAATGCCAGGATAATGTATCTAAAATAAGCCCGGCAATGGTTGGACCTAAGGCTGGACCAGCTAACATAACTAAGCCCATAACTCCCATCGCGCCGCCTCGTTTATTGGGAGGGAAGATTGTGAAAATAACATTTTGCGTTAACGGTAGAGCAATCGCTAACCCAGCTGCTTGAATTACACGTGCAGCCAATAACAGACTAAATACAGGTGCAACTGCTGCTAAAATGGTCCCGATAAGTGATAGTGAGATAGACGTCATAAACATTTGACGAGTGGTAAATTTTTGCATCAAAATACCGGTTATCGGCACTAAAATACCTAATGTTAAGAAATAGCCTGTCGCTAACCAGCCGATCGTCGTTGCATTCACACTAAATATTTGACTTAAGTCCCCTAAGGCAATATTTAAGGCTGTTTCACTAAAAAGTCCGACAAAGCCTGCCACAAAAAGCGCTGCCATGATCAGGCCTGTTTTGATTTGATTATTCACCATGGAATCTGTTTTGATTCGTTGATTCTGAGCAGTTTGTACATTCACTTATTAAAACCCCTTCTATAAAAATTTTCTCTTACCCCTTTTTTCCCTTTTGCTGAAAACCGATTAAGATAATTAGCAAAAGTAACTGCCGTAGTACACCCCCTGATACTAACAATTCGTTAACTATATCAAAGAATTTTTCTTGTTGTCAACCAAGTTGACAAAATTAAAGAGATGAGTTATTATCAACTTAGTTGACGTTATTGATTGGGAGTGAACAAATGTTTAATATTGGAGATTTGGTCATCTATTCCGCACATGGCATTTGCAAAATTGATGATATATGCGAGAAAACCGTTTCAGGAACGACAAGAACCTATTATGAATTACATCCTATGGATAATGATCGGCAATTGACGATCAGTATTCCTGTTAATACGGATAAAGTAGTCATGCTTGAACCACTCCAGAAAGCGGAAGCCCAAGAAATACTTGAATCCTTCACATATTGATAAAAGAATGAAAAGAAAAAACCCCCGCGTCGTTCAACTAAATGAACGACGCAGGGGTTTTTGATTATTTAGCAGCTGTTAAATTTATATTTCCCAATCTAACTTTAATAGTTCTTTAAGCATAGTAACTTGCTCACTACCTATTTTTTCTGCGATTTTATTCTCAAGTTGGGCTTTAAGAGCCGCGTTTTTTTCGTAGCATTCTTCGCCTAAAGCGGTTAACCGGATACACTTCTCTTTTTTGTTGTTTTCAACATTTTTGATTTCAACTAAACCTTTTTCAGAAAGCTTTTGAATAAACTTATGGATCGCCTGACGCGAAATTTCTACATTTTTTGTAACATATGAAATGCTAGGATTTTTTTTATAAATCCTCGCCATAATATACCATTCGGAATTGGAAATATAAATCTCACTTTGATCATTCCAGGCATTCTCAGAAATTTTCCGAACCAAACTATGCCGCTCACTTATTAAGTCGATAAGATCTAAATTTTGTAATTCAGAGTTCGAAATCAAACGAGTCACTCCAATCATCATCTTCGCCACTTACTATACAAAAACAGGTATGGGATGTCAATTTGGTTTACTATGAATGGCCTGATAAAAGCCACAAAAAAGCCATTCTTTAATAGAATGACCTTGGGTTGTCCGAATGCGAGGCCTATTCGGACTGCATCAGCAGGAAATCAATCAGGAATATTTAATTCTAACCATTCATCCGTTTCAGTTTAATTCCGATATTGGTAACTATTGTATCTCCCACCTATTTTGTTGAAGCACCGCTCCCGTTACTTTAAGCACAATCTTTACACCAATAATAAAAAAATAAAAAAACTAGTAACTTCGTAATTTCCTTTCTCTTTTTTTTGCATAAATTATTACTAGAATGAAAATCTAAATTTTTTAACATGTGGAAAATTAGGACAACTCTCATTTTGAACTGCTGCTCTTCAATTTTTTTAATTAAATTTTAGGAGGTGATAGGTTGGACCAACAATGCAATCAACCTTGTGAAGAATACATTTATTGCGTACACTGCGGACTTCCAATTGACCAAGATGAACCTTATTTCATTTATGTAGAAAAGGATTTAAATGGTCATACAGTTTATTGCTGCGATGAATGTTCTTAATGATAAAGGCTGCACCTAACAGTCTTTTTTTTATGATCATGTTTTTAAACTATTTAATATTTAAACTATATAAATACTTATTAAAGACAGCGTGTGGTTTATAATTTAATTATCTGAATAATATATAGTTAGTTGCAATGGGGGGCGATTGAGATGAGTAAAAAAATATTAATGACAATACTCTGTTTAGGGTTAATTGTGGGAATTTATTTTTTGGCATCACGTCCTACTAAACCTGCTAGTCCTACTATTCCTACTACATCCTTGGAAGAAAGAATCTGTGAAAAAGTATCATCACAATTTGGCGATTGCAAAAAAATTCTTTTGTTTGATACTAATTCAAATTTAGTTTTTGCCGAGAGTAGTACTGGAATTATTCCTGTGCTTACCAATAAAGGGTTTACTGAATTTAAAAAGTTTATTTATCCAGAGTTGGATTTCCAGGAGTTCAACGAGGAGAAAGAGGAGAGAGGACCAATAGACTGGCGAGCTAAAAATAATGTCCAAAAGGATTTTTCCGTTATATACGGATTTGCCGGAGATGATGCTAAGACCATCGTTATAAATAGTGAAGGCAATATACAGCCAAACAGGTTTTTCGTTCGGAATAACTTATGGGTTTGGTATGCTACTTTTCAGAAAGATAAAGTTAAATTACCAGTTAAGGTAACAGTTTATGATGCAAATGGTCAAATTATTTTTGGAGGAAATGAAAAGGAATAATAAGCTGAATAAATTGGTTCATTTTATTTCAGCACATACACTCGTAGAAGCAGTCTGGACAACTGCTTCTCATAGTATTTTTATAAATGTATGAAAATGGTTTTTTCGTACATAAAAAAAGACCACCTGACCGGCGGCATTTATCTTCAACTAACACACGTGTTAGTTGAAAAAAGTGCTGTATAGGGTTGTACTATTAAAACTTTTTGTTGAGTTTGAAGCTTCTAAACATATTATTTTGCTTAATATTTTCTATAGCAAATTGAAAACCGTATAGGAGAACCGCTCTAAAAAGAAGTAATACGGTCAATTGGATTGGTTTTAATCGGACTAAAGACACTATTCCTAACCGTTTTAATAATTTCAATCCTGGAAAAGCAAACAAGAAATGAGCAATTGCATTGGTAATCATAAATAATGGTAGCTTGCCATAAGTGAGTTTTAGACTCCATAGAGCAGAAAGAAAGTAAGGACCCAAAATAAAAGGAATATCTCCATCCATTTTAGGATGAATACTATTATAAAACCGCCACCAATTTTTTTTCTTTGCAGTAATGTTATTTATTTTTATGACAAAGGCGATAACTATAGTTGCTGGAAGAAACCGTTTTATTGTACCCCGTCCCAATAGTGGAAGCGAAAACCAGGGAAGAATCATCATAAGTATTAATAAAAATCTTGCATTCTTCAAAATTAACGCACCTCCTATTTCTCTAGGATGTGCAACAATAATAAAAAATATTAGCAACATATATTTTTCACTTTTCCTATAAAATGAGGATGGAAAAAATGGTTTTAATACATTGGGATGACTTAATCAATGTTTTTTTATTTGGCTCTGTTAAACTTGCCTGTTAATTTCCGCTCCAGGCGCGTGCGGTTCGCGGGCGGTCCGGGGAGCCTCCTCGTCGCTGCGCTTCTGCGGGGTCTCCCCTGCACCGTCCTCCCGCAGGAGTCTTCGCGCCTGGAACGTAGATCAACAGGGTGCCAAAATCAACAATAAACTTCAACATAGCCTTTTATTTTGATTTATCTTCTTTATAGATTCCTTTAAAGAAGAAAATTCTTTTTAGTTAATTTATAGGAAAGCGAAAAAAATAACCTTTGATCAATAAAATCAAAGGTTCAAAGAAAGCTTAGTGGTCTAGTCTAAGCCTTATAGGAGGTCTAAACTCAGAAGAATTTAAACTATTGAAATAGTATCATTTTTTGAATATTATCTCAATAGTTTAAAGCGTTAAAGTATAAAAATATTGTTTTTAATTATTTACTTAACGAAAATGGTTAGACATGTTTAAACTGATACAGTCCGTTAATCCAGTCACACCCTCCTCTTTTATCCATCCATAAAACAGAATTTCACCGCAGAAAATGTAAGATAATTACGTTCTTACATGATAGAGTGAAGGATCCCGTATTTAATTTTCCCATTGTTTAAGAACTTGTTCTTTTGCGATACGATAAACTTCTTCTTCTGTTTGGTTTTTGGTAGCTATTACGTTGGTTTGATAAACTTTACCTTTATGTGTTACATAGATTGTATACTTGTACATTTTGTTCTATCTCCTTTATATAATTCTAAATTTTTTGTTCATTCCACTCCACTAATAAATCCAATTTCATTTAGTTATTCCTATAAATGTTTTTTAACTTTTTTATATTTTACAAATAATATGAAAGTGATGAAAGCTAAAAAAAAGGTCAAGATTTGACAAATTCTCAACTAAACAAAAATTAATATACTCACTAGCAACGGTAATGACTGGCAAAGTCAATAAAATCAACAAACTTTTTATGATTCTAATCTCTTATGTATTTTGTTACACTTCTTAAAATGCAGAAAAATGTCGAAATATAAAAACTAAAAAAGGCTGGCTCCTTATACCGATCTTAAATTACCTTTTTGTTTTAATCCTTCAAATTAAATATCCACAAACTAAAAAAGCAAACGGATCAGTCCTATACTGAGCCGTTTGCTTTTTCCTATAAGTTAGCTTAATACTAAAAAAACTCACTTCAGAGGTTTGGTCTTACATTTCCTCTAACACTTTTTTAAGTTCTTCGCCCATTTTCGCCCAACCATATTTCGCACCATTGAACGCTTGATCTTCTTTTTCGAATCCTGTTTGTTCAAGATGTAAGAAGGTTGTTCCATCCTCTTGCTTCAATGTCCATGTGACTATAGTGTTTATTGGACCACCTACCCATGTGTAAGATAACTTATAAGGCTCGTCAACTACTAATACTTCACAATCTACAATTAAATTCCACTGCTCATTTCGGAATTGACATTTATGACCCACGATTGGTTTAAAGTTATTTTCCATTATCCATTTTGCAAGAGTATCCGAGTCTGTTAATGCGTTCCACACCTTATTGATCGGGCTCTTAAAATTAAAATCTTGTCATACTGTTAAATCCATTTTTTATTCCTCATCTAATATTTGGTTTACAAGTAATATTCTTTCACTCCAGAATTTCCTGTAAGACGATACCCAATCCTCAACTTCTCTTAACGGGGCAGCA
This sequence comes from Bacillus sp. sid0103, assembly GCF_019219025.1. The sequence goes on from NZ_JAHUWN010000002.1 coordinate 300,927, forward strand.
TTCAGCCGATACCTTGTTTCTCTACCAACTTTACGGTCGGCAACTAGACCAGCTTCTTTAAGGATAGCCAAATGTTTAGAAACAGCAGTACGACCCATTTGAAATTGAGCGGTTAATTCGTGAAGAGGTAACTCTTCGGCATCTGCCAACAAACGTAGCAATTTACGTCTTGTTGGGTCAGCGATGGCTACATAAACATCACGCTCTTGATTTTTATCGTTCAAAATCACCCCCCCTTTAAATCAGACACCAATTGGTGTCTTTATCACATGACACTAATTGGTGTCCTGTCAATTTCTTTATTTTCCATAATTGCATTAGTTTTATTCTCCTATCATCAAGTATATAAGTGCCCTCTAATCATTTAATCCCTTTCCATTGAGAATTTGCTGCATATATTTTTCAACCCTTGACTCTCGAGTTTTGGATTGTTTGGGTTGCGAAAAATAAAGAATGTATGCTCTTTGCCGTCCCGGCGTCAATGCTTCAAAAGCAGTTTTCAAGGCAGGGATTTCATTTAATTTATTTTGAAATTCTTCCGGAATTATGTATTCTGTATTCTTTTTAAAATTTACTTCCAAACCGGCTTTTTCAACTTCAATGGCTTCATAAATATAGGCTTTCAAGATGGATTCCATTTCAACTATTTCTTGAACATTGGTGAACCGAATCTGGCGCGCCGCCTGTACATTCTCCGTTTGTTGGATTAGAATCCCATGGGCATCCTGTAACAAGGCACCTTTGTGAAACAGAAGCGCACAATATTCTTTAAATCCATGTATTAAAACTATGTTTTTTTTTTCAAACGTGTAACAAGGATGCATCCACTTAAATTCTTCAGTCAGCTCACAGTCAAGAACGATATTTCTCAACCTCTCATATTCTTCCTTCCACTTTTTAGCTTTACTTAAAAATTCATCAACCTTAGGATTCATACTACTATTTGTCATCAAGGAACACCCCTCTTCAATTTTTCGATCAGCTGACAGTCAAGAATGAACATTCTCAATTTCTCCAATTCTTTCTGTCACTTTAATGGCTTTATTTGAATATTCATCACCCTTGAATCATTCTCCATGACTCACTTGGCAAGCTTGCTTGAATCGGTTAAGGCGGACGTGAAGAGGTAATTCTTCTACGTCTGCCAATAGACGAATCAGTTCACGTCGAGTCGGGTCGGCAACCGTAACATACACATCCCTCATTTTGTTAGTATCGGTCAAAATCACCCTCCTCCTACTTTCGGATTATGAAAAGACTCCGATTGGTGTCCGATTTATAATAGGACTTTAATTGGTGTCGTGTCAAGCAGATCTGGCTTGGAAAGTTACAGGGAGAGTCTTTGTAAGTGGTTTTTCTTATAAATTTATTTATCATAAACATTTGGCCAAAGACCGACTAAATAACTATTTCATATTTGAGAATTAGTCGAATTTTTATCGATAAATTAGGGAATAATTTAATCAAAAGAAGAGAAGGTGGAATTCTTTTGATTCTAACAAATCCCATAAGTGCATCAGAGGTTGGAACACTTTGGCTTACATATCAAGAAAAAACTCTTATTATGAGAATATTAGAATATTTTATGAAAAATACAGATGACGAAGAAGCCAGGAATCTTTTGGGAGGGTTGTGGCAAGACCTAAATTATTATGTTATAGAAATGGAAAAAATATTTCATAAACAAGGAATGGTAACTCCTATTGGATTTAATAAAGAAGATGTAAATTTAGAAGCACCTAAGTTATACGACAATGGATTTGACATAATGCTTCTTCGTATTTTAAAAGAAGTTAGTATGGGCATGTACACCATTAATTTGAATATGGCATATACTAGCGAGGTTATATCGATATATGAGGGACTTACAAGTGTTACACAAAAAATTTATAAGCTAAGTACCCGTTATTTGCTTGAAAAAGGAATACTTACTCTTCCGCCAAAGGTTTCAATGCCCAAAACAACAGAGATTATCGAAAGCAAAAGCTACATGAGAGGATTTAAACCATTCAGTGAAAAAAGAGCATTAAATGACATTGAGGTAGGTTTTCTTCATCATGGAATCGAAACAAATAATATTGGAATGCAGCTGATTACAGGATTTGCCCAATGTGCAAAGAACAAAGAGGTTAGACAATATTTTGAAAAAGGGAAAGAACTTGCAAAAAAACAAATTAAAACATACCAAGGAATACTTTTAGAAAATGATATTCAGTTTTCCGCCACTGCTGGAAGCACAGTAACATCTTCAACCGTTGCCCCGTTTTCAGACAAGCTCATGATGCATTGCATCACCTTTTTAAATGGTTTTTGCATTGTCGGAAGCAGCTTTGGGACATTTTTCTCCTTAAGAAACGATATAGCATTAAAAACAGCCTTATTAACGAAAGATGTCTATTTCTACGGTCAAGAGGGAATTGAAATTATGATTAAACATGGATGGTTTGAGGAACCTCCTCAAACGGATGATCGACATAAACTCATAAACAACATGTAAATTATGATCTTTATGGTACAAAGTATACATTAGAAAGTAGTTTAGGTTTCCCAAATTGGTATGGCCCCTTCGTCTAGGGACCATCTTATTTTCACGTATTGGCGAAAATATTAAGCTTTTTTTGTCAATACGAAACCAATGAATGGAATATTTTCACTAAACTGTCCTGATCGCACTCAAAAAAGCTGCCATAAAAATGGCCAGTTCTTACTCGACGGGAATCCCACCCGCTATATGATACGATCTAGGCTCGGCCGCACACGCACCAGTTAGAATAAGAAAAGCTGCCAAGAATGACAGCCGGATCTTTAAACTCTTGCACTCGTTAGTTCAATAAAAAAGGCTAGCTCTCTACAATCCTATACTTTTAGATCGTCCTAAGTTTATCGAACAACCATACAAGATGATTGTATTTACCATAGGATTGTATTTGATTTCTCTCAATCTGGATACGTTCCATTGCAATCAAGTCATCGCTAAATTCGGTATTTCGAACTAGGTTAACAGGGGGACGGTTTTCTGCAATATTTATACGAATTTGATGAAGTAAGGTTATAATTGCGCGGTTAAATTCATGAAACTCATTGGGAAAGCTTGCTTTAAGGGATTGATGTTCTAATATAATCTTTTCCATGAGTCCGTAATCCGTCGGATGAATAGAGTGCAGAGCTCTAATCGATACATCAAGAACCGGATGCTTTTGTTGAAAAAACAGGCGATTTCTGTTCATAGCCTCTTCCTTGGTTGTCGACGGCGGATGTTCCTGATGAAACGATTCTAAGTCTTCTTCGATAATAAAATTAGCATTGGCTTTATATAATCGATAAGCAAATTCAGCATCCTCGGGTCCCCACCCTTTGAAATCCTCCTCATAGCCGCCGACTTCCTCTATAAAACTTCTTTTAATAGAAAGGAAACCTAAGCAAGCCATCCAACGCAATGGGCTGCTATCAAAATCATTCGTAAGATAGTTTAATAATTGATGAGCATAACTTCTGTATTTTACGATCGAGCATAAATTTTTAATATCTTCAATATCCGCTCTCTTAACCACTTGTTGGGGTTCTTCTAAAAGCCTGATATGAGTCGTTAAATTACTAAGTGTCAGTTCTTGCGGTACCACCTCTTTAAGGCGTTGGTTGAAGAGGGAATTTTTTTCACTCCACTTATAAATCGCGTTGATTTGATTATTAGTAAAATCCGGGGATAAAAAGGTATAAATACGGCCGCGCTTGCTTCCTGCAATAACCACAGATTTGTCGTGATTCAGATGGTGCTGGTAGTTAAGGGCAACATAGCTAGGGGAAACGATGGTTTCTGCATCCAAAATGATAATAATCTCTCCCCTCGCATGTCTAATTCCGATATTTCTTGAAGCAGCAACCCCAACATTGGTTCTATTACGAATATATTGAAAATGGTAGGAAGGACGATACTCCTTAATTTTTGGGGTCTGGTCGGTAGAGGCGTCATCAATCAATATTACTTCCATTTTAGATAAATCAAAGTTCTGTTTCTCCAATGCATAAAGGCTAAGCAGATTAAGGGGATAGCGGTTATATGAAGGCATGATGATCGTGACTTCAATTTCCATGTTTTTCTCATTCCTCCTTGAGAGCTAATAGCTTCGAACAATTTAATTGTTCCGCTAGTTTATAACTAGTATTTAACGTAAGATACTGACAATAATTAATAGGATGAAAAGCAACACGATTAAAGGAAAATTAACACCATAACCATCATCACTCCCTTAATTAATAGATATAACATCGTATGTCAGAACGATAAATATCGAATTGGACAAGAATAAATCTTTACATATCTTTACATTCTCTTAACATTTGGCTCTATTAAACTTGCCTGTTGATTTCCGCTCCAGGCGCGTGCGGTTCGCGGGCGGTCCGGGGAGCCTCCTCGTCGCTGCGCTTCTGCGGGGTCTCCCCTGCCCCGTCCTCCCGCAGGAGTCTTCGCGGCCTGGAACGTAGATCAACAGGGTGCCAAAATCAGGAATATGCTTTAACATAGCCTAACATTTAAAAAGCTATTGCTTGCTGCACATTTCGAAGATATTTTGCTTACTCAAGTAACCTCCCCGTTAGCTCCACAAAAAAACTGCCAAGAATGGCAGCTGGTTCTTCAACTCTTTGCTTTGTATATCTGCTATAAATGAATGGTTTTTGTAAGATGACATTTTACCAAACAAACGGAATTAACTTCGAAGTCTTTTGAATAAATCTTGGATATTCATCGGGAAACATAATCAAATCTTACAAAATTCTTAAGAAAGTAAGGATTCCGAAATGGGCACCCCTAAAAGGACATGAGATTTAAATTAAACCCAGAATGAATATGTAAAATTTAATAAGAAATGCATATCCTTTGTTATAATAGTGTCAAGAAGGGGGTGCTTAAAATTGGAGAATCCTTCGAGATTGTCTGGTACTTCTGCTACTCATGCAAAGCCTAATATGGAAAAGGCGATACTTTGCATGGGGCAAAACTAAATTACATTCTTATCGCCTATTTCATCTCTTGGCTTTGCACCTTATTTAATCAATTCCTAAATAAGGAGCTGGCAGTCATGAAATATGTAAATGCAAGCAACATTTTACCTAAGAATCTAATCATCGAGATTCAGAAATATGTACAGGGGGAAACTATTTATATTCCTAAATCGGAATCGACTTATCGAAAATGGGGCACCCTTAGTGGTGGAAGAAAGCTCCTGGATAAGCGCAATGCCAATATAAAAAGCGCCTTTATTAGCGGCACTACAATTCAGGATTTAGCTGATGAATATTTCCTTTCAATAGAAACAATCAAAAAAATAGTGTATTCAAAGCATGGATGATTTCGTCCGTGCTTTTTTATGTAAAGAACATTTCTAAGTTGAATTTTACATTTCCCCATCCAGAGTGATTAATTAAAATAAATGAAAGGAGGTTGAAAGTATGACCGAAAAGTTTATCAAGAATGCTGACTTTAATTTTATTCATAAACAGGTAGCCCTGATTAAAGATGGCTACAAAAAGAATGCGGCCCCAAATGTGATTCAGGCCGTAAAGGACCTAGCGAACAATAAAATAATAGGGCTTTTTCCAAATGCAACTAATGCACAAAAGGAAATGTTAGATCTTTCTCCACTTAAAACCGACCATGAATATGACAGATACATTCAGCAGCTTCATGACTATCTGTTACCATTTCCAAAGATCGCTGAAGCGCAATTGAAAAAGATGTTTCCCAAAAATAAAAAATTAAAGCTCCCTGACTTAGACAAAATGAATCTAAATCAGCTTACGTATTTAAGCTGGGTGGATATCAGCACAAATAAGAAGTTTATTGTGTATGAACTAGATGAGAAAATGGTTGGAATTGAATGCAAATATACAATCCTTAATAAGGATAATATCTGTTCCTTCTGTAATCGATTTGGTCAGGTTGCCTATATCTCCACCGTTACAAAAGCAAAAAAGGCTAAAAATCCTGATTACTATAAAGCGATAGGAAACTATATTTGCTTCGATAGCACAGAATGTAACAAGAAAATTTCCAATGTCGATTACTTAACAACTTTTCTTAAAGAATCGTTGGGAGAAAAAACTGTCCTATAAGATATATTGGACAGTTTTTTGTTTTCCTCTAACACAACTCAATCGAGCCTTCAAGGCAAACTGAAGCACCCTCTGTTTCCTTTTTTCAACTTAATCCTTCCTTTTTTCTTCATACAAGCAGAAATAAATGTGACATTAATTAGAAAATCACAAAATGAAGATAAACATAAACATCAAATTAATAATATTTATTTTTGAATTAATTATTTTAATGTTTGGTTTAAAAATATTAATATTTCTTATTTACTATTTGAATTTCTTGATATATAATCAAATCAAATAAAAGAAAGGAATTCATTATGGCCTATAAAGTGATCACAAATTGTCCTGTCTGCAGCAAAACACTGAAGATTACGAAGTTGCAGTGCTCTCATTGTCACACAACGATTGAAAATGAGTTTGAATTATCCAAGCTGGCGTCATTATCAAAGGATCAGCTTCATTTTGTGGAAGTATTTTTAACATGCAGAGGAAATATCAAAGAAGTTGAAAAGGAAATGGGGATTTCGTATCCAACGGTTCGAGGCAAGCTAACAGACATAATATCGTCCCTTGGGTATGTGCAGAAGAAGAAAAATGAAGTAGACGAGAAAAAGGTTGTCGCCATGTTGGAAAATGGAGAAATCACTCCAGAAGAAGCCATTAAGTTGTTAAAAGATGAATAGGGAGGAATGTACCATGAAAGAGGAAATTGCAAAAGTATTAACGATGGTGCAAGAAGGGAAAATTGATGCAGATAAGGGATCAGAGCTTATCCAAGTATTAAAAGAGAAAGAAGAAGCAGGAAGTAAGCTGTTAGAAAAACCAACTAAATATTTAGATAAAACATTAAAAATTCGTGTTGTATCAGCTGAAAATGATAACGTCACGGTCAATTTGCCCATAAAACTTGTCAAGGTAGTATTAATGGCTGGACATAGCATCGCTGCGAGTATTCCTCAATCCGAAAAATATGTAAAAGATATAGACATAAACCTTATTATTGAAGCAATCGAAAACGAATTGGATGGCCAAATTGTTGATGTAAAGTCAGCAAACGGAGATACCGTTTCTGTCTTCATAGAATAGAGATTTGCTTATGCTGCATTTAAAAGTGAAAGCAAAAGACGTCCGGTTCACCCTCCCTATTCCATATGCCATTTTAAACATTGGTATTTCCATTCTGTCTTCAAAATTTCTTCATCGACATGCAAACAAATGGACAAAAGAGCACTTCGAAAGAAAAAAACTGGACTTTACCATTCCACAGATAGACAAAGAAACACTAATACCAATCGTCAAGGAACTGAAAAAACATAAAGGTATCGTGCTGGTAGATGTCAAAGCTAAGGAAGGTACTGAGGTTACGGTTAGACTATAATTATTTTAAGAATACTCCGGTCACTGACCGGCTTTTTCATTTAACTCATGTCATTAAATTTCTCCACTTAATCGCTAAAAGGCCGTATAAATACACCCTGACTACCAACATCACAATGAAATTTTTACAGTATTTTTTCCATTACCACTGTTTTAACTAAAAAACCATTAGGATTGGTTACCACTTCTTCTTTATAAACAATATAACCCATCGCTTTATATAAACTAATATTTTTAGGTAAAGAGGTTCGAACTCTGCATTCCATTCTTTTAATATGACTATTTTCATGAGCATATTTTTCAAGCCACAATAACATCGCCTTTGCTATTCCTTTTCCTCTTGCATGAGGTGACACTGATAATCTTGAAAAATATATGGAATCATCCATTAGTTTAAATCTTGATGAACCGACGGGTATTTCGTCAACCATACATATTAACGCCTTCTCTGAACCACTGTTGATAGCATTTTGCAATTCTTCCTCTGATTCATTTAAAGCACTTGAAGGAACATCAAGGAATCGATATTCTTCAAAAGCATCTAACATAATTTTATGAACTATCTGAATCTCAGCCAAATTAGCTATTCTTACTTCAATATTCATTCTTTTTTCCTCCAATAAATTTATGTAAAACTTCAATTAAATTAAATACTTTCATCTCACCTTTTTCACTTAATTTGTAAGAAAATCTTACAAGGAATTTCTTTTCTACCTATTTTGAACCTTTAACTCCATAAGTAAAAGAGCCTGCCACAGCAGCCCCTTCTTTAACGCTTGCCCCCGTTTATTATAAGTAAAATTCTTCACAATTTCTTAGATAATCAAACTAGAAAAATCCCATGCCTACTTAAAGACAAAAGCAGTAGGTTAAAAATAAGATTAAACCGTATTGAGCGTGGCTGACTAAGCTTCGCTTTTTATTTTTGTCGCTTGTTTTCTGTCTTGGCAGGTGTAATGTCTAAAAATATTTATTTAGACTCTAGTTGATTTCTTTGAAAAAAGGGTACAAACCCAAAGCCTGTCTTATTCTTGATACATATACATACAGTACAAAATCACAAGAGGGATAGATGGCGGGGGGGGACAAGAGTGGACTAAGTTAGTGAGGTGGTTAGGTCGTCTCATGGAAACATCATGAAAAACTAGCTAGATGAAAGGAGAAAAAATATGAGTCATTTAACCGTTTGGATAACCATCACCACTTTTTTGGTTACCCTCGGATTTATTCTTTGGAGACCTAGAAACATTAATGAAGCCATACCTGCAACAATAGGTGCGGTCATTGTCGTACTCAGTGGAAGTGTTTCATTAACAGACCTGGGTATAATTTCAAACACTATAAGTGGTGCAGCCATTACTATTATGGCAACGATTGTCATGGCGATTGTCTTAGAGAGTTTTGGGTTCTTTAACTGGATGGCAGAAAAACTGGCTGCCATGTCAAAGGGGTCAGGAATTCGTTTATTCTGGTACGTCAATCTTTTATGTTTTCTCATGACACTCTTTTTCAATAACGATGGAAGTATCTTGATCACAACCCCAATTCTAGTCATGTTATTAAACAACATGGGCTTAAAAAACCATCAAAAAATTCCGTATTTGCTGTCTGGAGCCTTAATTGCGACTGCTTCGAGTGCTCCAATTGGTGTAAGTAACATTGTAAATTTGATTGCTCTAAAAATTGTGCATATGAGTTTGTATTTGCATACGGCGATGATGTTTGTTCCAGCAACTCTTGGTTTACTTTTGCTAGTTGTTCTCCTGTTCCTACGATTTAGAAGAATCTTGCCGAAAACCGTTCCTACTAATGTTTCGGGTCTGACAAGTCCTTCTTACCACCCACTTAAATCAAATATAGGAATTCAGCATGCTTCGGAAAAAGCTCGTTCAAGATTTATGCGAAATGTTCTGTTGTTCGTATTCGCTGTCCGTGTTAGCCTCTTTGTCGCTTCGTTTGTGAATATTCCAGTCTCTCTTATGGCTGTTATCGGCTCGCTTGTCCTTTTAGGGTGGAGATGGGCTTATTTAAAAATATCCCCTGCCGATATGGTCAAAAAAACGCCGTGGTATATTATCGTTTTCGCCTTTTGTATGTATACCATCATTTACGGTCTCAATAACATTGGTTTAACGGACTGGTTGATTGGATTCATGAAACCAATCGTTTCTGGAAGCCTGCTGCATGCGAGTGTCATGATGGGTGTACTTCTATCTGTTCTCTCCAATCTTTTTAATAATCACCCAGCACTCATGGTTGGAACACTCACGTTAACGCATATGAATCTAAGTTTACTTGAATTGAAAATTGCGTATTTAGCAAACGTAATTGGCAGCGACATGGGATCGTTACTACTTCCAATGGGAACGCTTGCTACGCTGATGTGGATGCATATCGTAAGGAAAGGGAAAGTAATGATCAGTTGGTGGCAATATATAAAAATCACAGTTGTCGTTATTCCCCCTGCGACATTGTTTACCTTAGTTGTCTTGTATTATTGGGTCTCTTGGCTCTTTAGTGGAGCACTTCAACGATAATTTGAGCAAAAAGGAGAATTAAGATGCTTATAGATTTTGTAGATTCAATAGGAATATTAATTGAGGTTGAAATTTCAGGAGGTGTTATTCACACAGGAATCCTAGTAGATGCTGGGTTGGACATCATTGTTTTATACGATGGCAGGGCCGATTCATACCTCTACATTCCATTTGTTCATGTTCAAAGATTGAAAGAAACCAGTTTAGAAGAAGAATATACCTCTTATAACCCTCCTTCAGAAAAACCAATTGAATCGGATATCATATCGTTTCGTAAAGCATTAACTATTGCTAAAGGTTTGTTTGTCAAGATTTATGTCACAGGGAATAAATCCATTCATGGTTATATAACCAGCATTATGAACGACTACTTTGTTTTTCACTCCCCTGTGTACAAAACAATGTTTATTTCGATGAATCATGTGAAATGGCTAATTCCGTATCCCCCTAATACGATACCGTATTCCTTAAACAAGGAAAATCTACCTCTGGTGCCTATATCGGCTCCTTTAGCTAGATCTTTTGATGAACAGTTGAAAAGATTAGAAAATCAACTAGTTATTATAGATGGTGGAGAAGATACTGAAAAAATAGGCTTACTCCAAAAGGCTCGTAATAACAAATTGATTCTTATAACAGCTGAAGGGGAAACGGTTTGTCGGAATTTAGAGCATATAAAAACAATACAATTACCGTAAATACCTTATGTACTAGAAACTTAATAAACTTAATTTAACTAAAATAAATATGTAGGTGAGGTCACTTGAGCAAACAAAATAAACAAAAAGAATAATCCATCTGTGTTTGCCGACGAGGATGGATTACTCAATCACTACTAAAGTTGTTTGTTAGACCGTGTCTTTCGAGTCACGGTCTTCTTTATGGTGTACCACATATTGTTAGTATATGTTGTTTGGTTTAATTTTGTTTTAGGTAGAAGAAATTTTACAATCATAACTACCCAGTAGTTGAACAACATCTATTTCTTGAAAGCGGAGGATCAGGCTGTAACATTACAGGCCCTTCTTATTTTTAAAATGAGAAGGCTTTATTTTTATCGGTAGACTAATTCAGTTCAAGCACTCCATTAGTTGCTGAACTGTCCTCACTGGTTCTTAATCCAGTCAATCCATAACCAGAGAAAGATGATTGTGTTCACTTTTTCGCAGTCGAAATAACTCCTCAGAATGAAATCTGATGGTTCTTGAGCGACTATTTTGTTTCTCGGTGTAACGTACGTCTTTTTAAACGTGTAAAAGGAATGCAAAAGATGAGTTGCGACCACAGTAATAAGATTACTGTTAATTCTGCTTGTCTTTGATCTTTTCACGGATTTTTTCAAGTTCTTTCAAAGAGAGTTCACCTAGAGATTTTTTAATTTCTTCCTCAATTTGTTTTCTGTTGCTTTCTCGATATCGATCCCACCATTCTCGAAGACCTTCCGTATCATCTAAGAGGGATTCGATATCTAACTCTTCTAATTCATCATCTGATATGTAATTCAATACAGCTCCTAACATGCGAGTAAGGTTATCGATTTCATCTGCTTGTTTCTGGTCATTTTGCAAAAGAACATCCGCTTCTTCCTGATCTGGCACTGCCGTAATAAGTGGAGCTTTTCTTGGCATCTTTATCCTTCCTTACTATTTTTACTTTTACTAATGCTTATTTTAGTATTCCCATTAAAAGTGGATCGATGAACTTTACTCAAGTTGGTATTTTTCATTAGTTCTTCGTAGATTTACATACAACAAGGAATTAGTGGAGCAGTTCTCGCCTGAAGTCAATCTAGGCACCCCTTCCTTATTATTTTTCACAAAAGACCTCGATCAAATGTACAAGGACTTTTCGGACAAAAATATAACCGTCGGAGAAATGGTCAATGTACCTGAAGGCAGAGTATTTAACTTCGCCGACGATGAAGGAAATTATTTTGCTATTGTAGAAAAAAAGTAAACCTGAGAAAAAATCCACCCTACACCAAAACACCGCCCCATTTGCACGATGGGCGGTGTTTTTAGAAAATGTCATTCTCTAAAATTTAGTTATAATATCTTTCAAATCTTAACTTTCAAAATTCAACATAAAAAGGATGAATTTTTTCATTTAAACAATACTCGATTCTTTGCCTGAAATTATTCCAAGTGACCATTTCCAACGCCTCTTCAATAGGAAAGAAACCAACTTCCAAACTTTCTGAGGAGGTTGTTAACTCTCCTCCGATCGGGCTTCCCAAAAATAAGGTGTTACAGATTGATTCGCTTACATTTTGATACACCCCACAAAACTTTATCACTTCAATATCTATTCCGCTTTCTTCTTTTGTTTCCCTGATGGCTGCCTCCTTCAACGATTCTCCTTCTTCCACTTGCCCGCCAGGCATTTCCCATCCTCTTCGTGGACCCTTAATTAATAATATTTCCCCTTGCTCATTAAGTACGATTGTTGCAGCTGAAACAATATGTTTTGGTGTTGGCATATCCTGACCTCACTAATATAGAATACCTAATTAATTCGCTGCGTTTTTAGGCTTCTCCTTTTTTCACGGATTAGATAAAATCCACCCTCTTATGGTCACTTCTATGTTACCGACTCTCTATTTTTCTGCCTGCACGGTAACATAAACCCCTTCTTTGTTACCCTACTCTCTCTTTTTCCTCCTCCAAGGTAACTTAAAGCTCCTCTTTGTTACCGTACTTCCTCTTTTTCCACCATCATGGTCACATAAAACCCCTCTATGTTACCCTACTTCTTCTTTTTCCACCATCACGGTCACATAAAACCCCTCTATGTTACCGTACTTCCTCTTCTTCCACCATCATGGTCACATAAAACCCCTCTATGTGACCGTTAACCCCTTTTTTCCACCTTTAAGGTCACATAGGCCACCATCCCTCCTACTTCTCGGTCATTTCGCATCTCTTATCCTATTTCAATAAGCACAATGACATATATAATAAAATGAGAAGTAATTTTCAGTAAGCGAGATTTCAATTATAGGAGGGTAGGTTGGTTTTATGTCCATTGGGAAAGTGATTTATTATCATCGGCGGAAGCAGAACAAGACGCAGGAGCAGCTTTGCCATGGCATTTGCTCGGTGACACACTTAAGTAAAATTGAAAACAATGTAAAAGAAGCCAATCCGAAAACACTGCAGATGTTATGTGATCGATTGCAGATTTCACTTGAAGAGGAAAGCAAGAAGAGCCAACTATTACGGCAGAAGCTGGATTTGTTTTACGAGACGATGGAAAGGATGCACCAAGAGAAAGCCACTATTTTATTTAAAGAATTACAGCAAGAAAAAGAATATATTCATTGTACGGACATGCTTTATTTGTATGAATTATATATGCTGCGCTACTACCTGCTGTTGCATGATTTTTCAGCCTATGAAAAGTCCTCCACAGGTATTCATCGGTATGTCTCGAAATTTTCTCCCTTTGAGGAGTATGTGTGGAATCTTCTTCAGGGCATCTATTATGGGAAAGTGGAACAATTCCCTCAAGCCCTCCTCTATCTGTCTCGTGTCGAAGAACAGGCGGAGCAATATGAAACCAAGATTACGGAGTACTATTATTTTCGGTCGGCCTTGCACGGACATTTGTGCCACTATTCGTTATCGATCCATTATGCCTATAAAGCATTACGAGTTTTTCAGAATACCAACAACTTTTTAAGGATTGTCTATGTCAAATTGATTCTAGCCGTTAATTTCATCTATATCGGAGAATTTGAAAAAGGGAAAGAAATCCTCGACCAAATTTTAAATGATGCGGACATCCTGCAGGATTCAGAGACCAAGGAATTATCCTTACATAATCTCGGTTTTTTGTACTACAGACAAGGAAAGATGGAAGAATCGATAGACTATTATTCTCAGGCTCTTCAAATCAAAGAAAAAGATTCGCCCTCTTACTATATTACGATTTCCTCTATGGCAGAGGCGCTGATTGCTGATGGCCAGAATGAAAAAGCCATGAAAATGTTAAAAGAGGGATTAGATTCAATTCAAGATCATAAATCTCCACGCTATATCGAGTTGAAAATCCTTTACCTAGAGGCAGCTGGTTCGCAGAAAGCGCTGATTACCTATTTAATCAACCAGGGCCTGTCGATTATTGAAAATCATCTGTCCACTGAACGAGGAAATAAATATCTACAGCTCATTGCTGATTATTATGAAGAAAAACAGGATCTCGCTTCGGCCAACCACTATCTTCAGATCGCCAACCAACACCTGAAGAATCATCTTTTCAATATTGGTTCGCCCGTTGATTTAAGTAAGGCTAAAGTACGATAATAGTAATAGATTGAGAGGACAATTGCCCGCGGCAGTTGTCCTTATTTGTCGATTCTATCAAATTGTCCCAAGTTGATTGGTAATATTTGTTGCAGAAAGTTCCCCTTTTTTCTTCAAAAAAGCATCGATAGTCCCGTTTCCTTCCCTCTTTTAAACTAGGAATTTTCCCGATAAACAGTCTCGCAAATCCACTCTATACTTTTTAACTAGGAAGAACTTTGTATAACCAACACCAATTTTAAGGAGGGAAACCAATTCTAGTTAACTCAACACACAAAAACAACACTTACAATTTTTAGAAGAGGAGAATGTGAAAAATGGGGAAGCCAACGTATAAGAAATATTTTGCGGCCATGTTGACCACGGCACTTATCGCCGTTCCAACGCTACAAGCGTTTGCCGATGACTCGACCAAGAGTCTTTTACATACGCCAAACGGTCAAGCAACTGCAGATGTACAGGCCATGAATGTGAAAGCAAGTAAGGACAAGCATGTGATCACGCTAATCACCGGCGATGTTGTCACTGTAACAGAGCTAGCTGATGGACAAAGCGTTATCAGTGTTGAACCAGCTGATCCAGCACATAGCGGAGCACGGATCCTAACGCTAGCAAAGGGTACCTATGTAATCCCCGATCAAGCGATGCCCTATTTAGCTTCCGGCTTTTTAGATAAGGACTTGTTTAATGTCACGTCCCTCATTTCAGACGGATATGATGATGCCAACCAGACAACCTTGCCTGTTATCGTTCAATATGCAGAGGCAAAAGGTCGCTCATCTGCAGCCAAGCCTGTTCCAAAAGGGGCCAAGAAAACGCAAGAGCTTGAGAGTATTAATGGGGTTGCTCTTTCAACTGATAAGAAAGAAGCGAAAAAGTTCTGGAAGGACATTACGCAAGGTCAGCAGTCCAAGACCACAAGGACTATGTTGACCCCAGGAATGGAGAAAATTTGGCTTGACGGCCGTGTCGAAGGGACTCTTGAACAAAGTGTTCCACAGATTGGAGCACCTACCGCTTGGAATGCGGGTTATGATGGAAAAGGCGTCAAGGTAGCTGTACTTGATACTGGTATCGATACTGAGCATCCGGATGTTGCGGGTCAGTTGGAAGAAGCTGTGAGTTTTGTTCCTGGTGAAGATGCGCTCGACCGCAATGTCCATGGTACACATGTTGCATCTACAGTCCTTGGAACAGGAGCAGCATCCGGAGGAAAGTACAAAGGGGTCGCACCAGGTGCAGACCTTTTAGTAGGAAAAGTGTTGAGTGATGCCGGTTCCGGTCTAGAATCTTGGATTATTGAAGGAATGGAGTGGGCCGCTCACAAGGCCAAAATTGTCAGTATGAGCCTTGGCAGTTCAGAGTCAAGTGACGGAACAGACCCGATGGCTCAAGCAGTGAACAACCTTAGTGAAGAGACGGGTTCTTTGTTTGTAATCGCAGCGGGCAACACTGGTGCAGAAGGGATTGGTTCACCGGGTTCTGCCGATTCTGCCCTTACCGTCGGAGCCGTTGACAAGTCAGACAATCTTGCTTGGTTCTCCTCCAGGGGACCTCGTTATGGAAGTTCAGGTTTAAAACCAGACCTGACCGCTCCTGGAGTGGGAATTATGGCGGCACGCTCCCATCTAGCTAATAAAGGAAGCGGTTCTTACATCAGTCTTGATGGTACCTCTATGGCTACACCGCATGTTGCTGGAGCAGCAGCGATTCTCTCTCAGCGCCATCCGGATTGGACCGGGGCTCAGTTGAAAGATGCCCTGATGAGTACGACCAAGAAATTGGACGATATTAAGCCATTTGAGGGTGGAACTGGACGCCTTGACGTCGCAGCTGCCACATTGGGTACGGTGCGAGCAACAGGTTCATTGGATTTTGGCTTCTATGACTGGCCTCATGAGGGCGATGTTCCAGTTACGAAGACAATCACCTACACGAACGACAGCGACAAGGAAGTGACATTGGATCTGTCAACAGCCTTTACAGATGGCAGTGGTTCAGATGCCCCTGCTGGATTACTGAAGCTTTCATCAGACAAAGTGACCGTTCCAGCAAATGGAAGTACCAATGTAACCGTTACACTTGACCCGCAGCATGGCGCTCTTGGTGCCCGTTATCAAGGGCAGGTTTCTGCAAATGTAGATGGCAAAACGGTTGCCCATACAGCGTTAGGGATGATTAAAGAAGATGAAAAGTATTCACTTACCATCAATGCAATTGACCGTGACGGGTCCCCTGCCCTAGCTTACATTAACGTCCTTGGTAAAGATGGCGATCCGCAATTTATCGCGGTCGACGGTACAAAGGAATTACGCCTAAAACCAGGCACCTATTCCGTTATGTCATTGATGGATGTTGACGCGGATACTGACCACGCCGGAGTTGCACTGGTCGGTGATCCTGAAGTGAACCTTAATGGCGATCAAACCGTGGAGCTTGATGCCCGGAAGGCGAATGAAATCACAGCGAAAGTGCCAAACGAGAATGAAGCTAATTTTAGAAAAATGGAATATTACCGCACGATTGACGGAAACCCGGTCAATGACATCTACCTCATGCCGGTGTGGATCGATAAAATGTACGCTGCTCCAACAAAAGCAGTAAAAGATGGAGAATTCACGATGAATACACGCTGGCGCTTAACCGAACCAGTATTGACGGTTAACTTCCGAGGCCAAGTTTTGGATGATATCCCTCAGGCGGGAAGTACGCTCCTTAAAGGGCATTATACGTTAGATGCTGTTTATGCTGGCAAAGGTGCACCAGAAGATTACACGGGTCTGGATGTAAAGGATAAAGCAGTGATTGTGGAACGCAGTGATGAAGTTTCAGGCCCGCAACGTGCTACAGCCGCGACAGCAGCCGGCGCGAAAATGTTGATCACCGTAAATGATGGACCACAAGAATTGAGTGAATGGTCTGGAACGGAAGAGTATGAAAATGTTCCAATCGCGGTTGCGGCGATTAGCGGAACAGATGGCGCAGAGCTGATTAAAGCTGCTCGTTCTGGAAAAGTAAAACTGAACGTCAAGGGGAATCCTGACAGTGAATTCGTCTATGATCTGGTCGATAACCATCATAATGCAATTCCAGAAGACGTAACCTATGCACCTAAACCAAAGGATCTTGTAAAAATCAATACGCAGTATAAATCAGACCGCGAGGCACCAGGTGGGGAGTTCCGCTGGGATATCCCGGCATACCGCCCAAATGGAGTAGGCTACCCGATGACTCTATCACTACCATCGGTTCGAACCGAATGGGTATCTGCTCAGGAGGGCACATCCTGGTACCATCAGGCAAGCGTGCTTGACGCTGAATGGGAAGTACGTCAGCCTTTAGCTAAATACAAGCCTGGGCAGCAATTAGATGAAGAATGGTTTGCACCAGTCGTTCGCCCTCGCTTAGGTGCCGGTTTCTGGGGACCATATCGTTCAGGCAACAACTTTACTTTCAATATTCCTGCCTTTGCTGATTCAGGAATTGGGCACACGGGTGCAGACACGAATTACCCAGGGCCGCAAACTCTTAAATTTTATCAAGGCAATACTCTTGTAAAGGAAGCAAAAGGACAGGCGCTTTACTCTTTTATTCAGCACCCAACTGAAAAAACTCAGTACCGATTAGTCAGTGATGTTACTCGCGATCCGGAACGCTGGTATACCTCAGTCAGAACCCATACCGAGTGGACTTTCTGGTCTAAACAGCACGAAGAATGGAAGACAGAATTACCGCTGCTCTCGCTCGATTATAAAGTGGGTACGGACATGAACGGTAATGCCAGTGCCGGCCGCACCATTAAACTCGGCTTGAGTGTTGCTCAGATTGCTAGCTCACCAGATAATGGCAAAGTGGACGGTGCTTCGTTAGAAGTTTCATTTGACGAAGGCAAGTCTTGGAAAAAGGTAGAGTTGGTTCGTGATGGCAATGGCTGGACAGCTGACATTACCCATCCAAAGACCCCTGGAAGCTACGTCTCCCTCCGCGCCAACGCTTGGGATGATGCAGGCAACAGCATTAGTCAGGAAGTTATTAAGGCTTATGGGTTAAGGTAATATAGAGAAGAGAAGGCATCCTACCTTTTGGGGAGGATGCCTTTTATTATTATTATGAGGGTTGGTGTCTATAAACGACCGGACTTTCTGGTTGTCACCCTCTACGGGGGTTTTGAACTTCTTTATGTTACCGTACTCTATCTTTTTTCGCCTTCACGGTCACTTAGAAACTCTCTATGTTACCGTGCTCTATCTTTTTTCTCCTTCACGGTCATTTAGAACCTCTCTTTGTTACCGTACTCTATCTTTTTTCGCCTTCACGGTCACTTAGAACCTCTCTTTGTTACCGTGCTCTATCTTTTTTCGCCTTCACGGTCACTTAGAACCTCTCTTTGTTACCGTGCTCTATCTTTTTTCGCCTTCATGGTCATTTAGAACCTCTCTTTGTTACCGTACTCTATCTTTTTTCGCCTTCACGGTCGCTTAGAACCTCTTTATGTTACCGTGCTCTATCTTTTTTCGCCTTCACGGTCACTTAGAACCTCTCTTTGTTACCGTGCTCTATCTTTTTTCGCCTTCACGGTCACTTAGAACCTCTCTATGTTACCGTACTCTTCCTTTTTTCTCCTTCACGGTCACTTAGAACCTCTCTATGTTACCGTACTCTATCTTTTTTCGCCTTCACGATCACTTAGAACCTCTCCATGTTACCGTACTCTATCTTTTTTCTTCTTTACGGTCACTTAAAACCTCTTTATGTTACCGTTCTCTTCCTTTTTTCTCCTTCACGGTCACTTAGAACCTCTCCATGTTACCGTACTCTATCTTTTTTCTTCTTTACTGTCACTTAAAACCTCTTTATGTTACCGTTCTCTTCCTTTTTTCTCCTTCACGGTCACTTAAAACCTTTCTTAATGACCGGACCCTCTGATTTTCACTCTTTACGGTAATTTAGAAGCCCTTACCTCTATTCTTTCATGAAGAACTTCAGCTACCCTTCCAACTGATCACAATCTTTTATACTCGTTAAGCAGGTTACTAAAGCCTACTTGTATTCCTTTCAATCCTCCAGCGATGGCGGCAATTGTGTATAAAAATGCACACTATGTCACTATAAGAGGTGTTTTAATGAAAAACTCAAAAATTTTTTCAGAATCCTTGCCTTAAAAAAATTAACAAAATTTCAATACTTAGGAATCAATTTCATTCGATCATTACTTCTGCTTGGATTTCAATATATGAAAGATTACTCTCGGAAAAGGATTGAGTCGGAGGAATATCTGGTTCGCTGAGAGTTAGCTGAATTCAAATATAGAAAAGTCTACTGCCTGCTCTTCACTCATTTTAATCAACCGACATATCTTATTATATTAAGACAAGGTATGGAGGGATTATGTGAAAACTGAACACCTTGATGATGTTAGAAGTGATATAGAGGAAAAAATAATTTGTTACACTAATAACATAAGAAAAATTAAAGTGAAGGCTAAGAAGCTAAAAATTCTTACGGTTATCTTTTCATTTTTTATCACATTCTTATCTAGTACCAATCTCACTTACATCGGCTTGACTGAACCAATGTCCAATATTTTAATAGCATTATGCAGTGCGATTATTCCGGCCTTGATTGCCTATGAGGGAATTATTGCTGATTCGAAACTGATAAAGCAGCAGACGATTACTCTTCACCGCCTAACAGAATTAAAGCATGATATAAATTTATGGAACATGGAAGAAATGGATGAAAACCATCTCGACATTAACAAAGTCAACCAGATCCAAAAAAAGTTCGATGACATTATGAAAAGGGAATTTTTATAACTTAGACCAGTTCGAATAACGAATTGGTTTTTATTTTGTTTAGGGATAGTTGCATTTCAATATTCGCTAAACTGACAAACATCGCCTATTTCCCACACGATTCCCGATTAAAACACCTGAAAGTAATGATTTAAAATGATTTCTCTTCCTAAGCGGAGTAGGAAATAGTCGATATACGCGAAAATATTCCGCAGGAAATATCCTATATTTCTACAAAATCAGAGGCTTTCACTAGAACATATATTGGGCTAATTCATCAAATTAATTTTTTTCGCAAAATAATGCACAACTAAGATGGTACAATCAAGTTATATGAGAAATTTCAATAGACAAATCATCCTCGAGTTGTTTAAAAAAACCAGGCATTTCTTCAAAAAGGAGAAATGCTTTTTTGTTGTAGGAAAAGAGCACTACTCCAAAATACACAAATTATACAAAAATCAAAAGAATATTCCCTTGCATTCGACGAAATTCTTTGATTATATTATTGTGGGAATATTTTTCCTTCGTAGAATTTTTGAAAATTTCATATATTCTAGCATAGGTGGGTAGCAACTATGGTATTTGACGGCATTATCATTTCGTTTATAGTAGGGTTTCTTCGAAAAGGAAACTTACGAGCACTAGCACAGCTAAAGCTTAAATGGGGATGGATCTTTCCTCTTCTATTAATTGTTGAATTAGCCGTTTTTATGCTCCAAAACGATAGCAAGATTCTTGGACAAATCAGCGGGTCTATCTACATCGTGGTTTATGTACTCGGACTGCTATTTTTATTTATGAACAGCAAAAACCAAGGATTTATGCTGATTTTAATTGGAGTATTTCTGAATTTTTTAGTGATGGTCATTAACGGTGGACGAATGCCGGTATCAGTAGAGGCTGCTGCCGTTTTGGATCCAGGTTACATCGAAGCCCTCAAAGATAGCTTGTACGCTAAACACACCATGCTTAATTCTTCAACGCATCTAGGATTTTTGGGAGATGTTATTCCCATCTCAGACCCTTATCCACGAACACAAATTATTAGTATCGGCGATATCATTATGAATATCGGAATCTTCTTTTTCATTCAATATTTAATGGTTCATCATCCACTCACCAAAAATGTAGTTACGGCACCTCCACTACTTAAAGGAGGTGAAAAAGATGAAAAAGGAACAAAAACAGGGTATTAAATTAACTGGAATTCTTTACAATGCAATTATTATTGGTTCTATCATTATTGCTTTAACTTCTGGTTTTAGACTAGTTTAAGAGTATAATAATGGGGGAAGTAATCCGTTACTTCTCCTATATCTTATATATGAGAGTGATTTAAATGAGTTTATTAGAGACAACAACAAATAAGTACTTTTTTCTAGTGTCCACATTAGGTTTGTTAACCTTTTTTGCTTTTAATGACTTCCCTCATCATTCTATGTATAAATGGTTAATCATTTTTGCTTTAGCCGGATCAATTTTACTATTGAACCATTATCCTATATTACTTCCTCCAAAGGGTAATTCGCTTTCTATGGATTCTTCAATATTCCTGGCAAGTCTTTTTTTATTTGGACTAAACTTAACTTTAGATGTGTTACTACTAAATTCCATTCTATTTGCCTTTACTCAACGGAAAACTGTTTGGTGGAAACATGTTTTTAATTTCTCTATCTATTCTTTAATGAATATTGGTGCCTATTATGTTTTCACCCTTACAGGTGGTGGAATTGGAAGCATCCACATAAATAACTTGATACCCTATTTATTATCGTTAAGCATCTATTTTGCAATAAATGTACTTCTTATTGGAATCTATTTTATTCTTGCTGAGGCAGAAAGCTTAGTCAATGTCTTTAAGGATATTATAAAAGAGACCATTGCCACTTATTTTAGTACACTTATGCTTTCATTAGTACTTGTCATTTTAATGAAGAAGGAAGAAACATTGGGTCTTTCTCTTTTCACCATTATTGCCTTTTTATTGTCTTTAGCATTTAAACAGCATTTTAACTTGTATAAAGAGATTTCTGAAAAGGCTAACAAAGATTTCCTGACTGGCCTTAACAACCACGGGTACTTCAAAGAAATCTTGGAAAAAGAAGTAACGGCCGCAAAAGAAAATGATCAGTCATTATGTGTGGTCATCCTCGACATCGATGATTTTAAAAAATACAACGATCTCTACGGTCATATTCAAGGGGACCATCTCCTTCAAGAATTTGGTGCCCTGTTGAAAACCAGTTCTGATGCGGCAAACTATATCGTTGCCCGCTATGGCGGCGAAGAGTTTTCGATCATCATGCCCAATACTAACCGCAAGACCGCTTATTCGTTCATGAATGAATTGCGGAAGAAGGTAAATGACACCTACTATAAAGGGGTCGAAGGTCTCCCTTATGGCTGCTTGTCCTTTTCATCTGGGATTGCCGAATGTGAAAAAGAGACCTACAATATTTCTGAACTTCTCAACAAAGCAGACCAAGCCATGTATGCTGCCAAAAACCAAGGGAAAAATCTTGTTCAAATTTATAATGGGCTTTCAGAATACTCCGTACAACAATCCCTTTCCCTTGAAAAAGAGTTGGAGGAAGCAGAGTTTCAGTTAAAAATCTTCCTCTCTAAGGATGTTTATACCTATCGCCATAGCAAACGTGTCTACCAATATGCGATGGATTTCTCACGGGTGCTGAACTTAAGTGTCCATGAACGAAAAACGCTGATTCTCGGAGCACTTGTCCATGACATTGGAAAAATTGAAATTCCGCGTGAGATTTTAAATAAAAAAGACAAGCTCGAACCTCATGAATGGGAATTGATGAAAAAACACGTAACCTTTGGTAAGGACATCATTTCCACGAATAAAAAATTAGAAGATCTGATTCCTCTCGTGGAACTCCACCACGAACGGTTTGATGGAAACGGCTATCCATATGGGTTAGCCGGAAAATCGATCCCAAAACTGGCTCGAATTCTCTGTGTGATCGATTCCTTTGACGCAATGACAACAGAGCGGCCTTATCAAAAAACAAAAACCTTCCAAGAAGGCATAGCTGAATTACGCCACTGCTCTGGAAAACAATTCGACCCTCAATTCATCGAACCGTTTATCGCCATGATCAAGGAGTATGATAACACCGGGGAAGAATGGAAGAATGAGGTCGCCGCAACTACCGTATTTTAAGAAAATGACCTGAGCCAGGCTAAACGCCTGGCTTTTTAGCTATTTGTAGGTAGAGGAATGATGGAAAAAGCGGCCAAAATTATCATAGGACGGTTGAACGTATTATAGTTTGGCGTCTGCATCGGGGGAAACCGTAAATAGAGGGCCCTTCGGCTATCTCCAATGGACCGGCACCCTTCCAATAGACAAAACTCAACGAAAAACTTGCATAATGTCCTTCGGCTCACTTCCGATAGACAAACCCCCACTAAAAATGTCTTTCGGCTCGCCTCAGATGTACTCCTAGGATCTTACTAACACCTTTCTACCGTTCAAGTACTATGAAGTGCATGTCTTAAGGCTTGGATATATCCGTCCGTAGCTCTTTGGCTAATTTCTGCCTCCGGTACTAAATTTTCAAAGCCGTGGAAACAGCCAGGGTATAAATGAAACTCAGTTGGAACCCCTGCCTGACTTAACCTTGTCACATAGTCTAGTGTTTCATCCCGGAAAGGATCTAGTTCGCCAACGCAAGTATAAGTAGGCGGTAATCCTGACATGTCCACAGCACGAGTTGGTGCTGCGTAGGACGATATATCCTCCTTTTGCTGATCACCTAAATACATTTTCCAAGCCTTTATATTTGCATCCCGGCACCATACTCTTTTATCCGTAATTTGATAGCTGGACATCGTAACATTACGATCATCAATCATTGGGTAAAGCGGCATTTGAAAGATGATCGGCGGACCTTGACGATCTCTAGCCAGTAAGGAAACCGCTGCGGTGAGTCCTCCTCCAGCACTAGCGCCAGCAACAGCAAGACGAGATGGATCTACTCCTAACTTGCCAGCATTTTGGGCAAACCACTTTAACGCTGCATAGCAATCTTCTGGTCCTGCAGGAAACGGGTGCTCAGGTGCCAGCCGATAATTTACAGAAACAATTACACAATTTGCTTCCGTAACGAAGCGGTAACAGATAGGATCTTCATTCTCAGCTGCACCGATAATATAGCCCCCACCATGAATAAACAGTAAACCTGGAAGCAACTTCTGCTCCGCTCTCTCTTTCGGTTCGTAAATGCGGACTTTGATGTCGGGGTCACCCTCTGGGCCTGAAATATATCGCTCAGAAACGACAACATCAGGATGGGGCGCTGTTTGTAGTTGTTCCACGATTCTCGCCATAACTCTCCTAATTTCCGCTAGATCATCTAAATTCAAATCTGGCAAAGCTGAAAAAGCTGGCCGTAATTCAGGATTCACTTTTCCTTCCATTTCCATTCCTCTTTCCTCCTTAAACCCATAAATTATAAATCTCCATCCATTTACTAGCTATCTATCAGTTTTAAGATACCTGGTAACATCAACTAATTTCCCATCAAACTACAAGAAAAGACAGAGAGCACACCCTCTGTCTTTTCTACACGGACAAATCACCTAAAATGTCCACGAGCGGTGCCTGACACCACAATGTCACCACAATGTCACCACGATGTCACCCCAATAAGACCCGCACGAGTTTGAGTTCGCCTTTTTGGAGCTGGATGTTGATCTGATTGTCGGCTACACTCACTGCCATTCCTTCAATTTCTTCTTCTAATATGTTAACAATCTTTGCATCTACGACTAATCTTCCAGGTACGGAGAAATGGAATTCGCCCGCATGCTCGTTTAGATTTCGCAGCATCAATATAAGTCCATTTCCGTCTTCTGCCGGTTTAATGGACAGTGGGACAACGCCTTCACCACTAGCACTAAAGAGTTCGCCGCTTTCTTCCGCTGGACAATCAACGGCAACGTTCATCTCGACCGCACCCGCTGCTGTCACACCGGCTTCATAGGCGTCAACAGGGTTAAACTCACTGAAAGGAGTCAATTCATATGTAAATTGAACTCGCCCTGGCTGACTAATCCAGAAGTTTGTATCCCAATAATTGTTCATCGGCCACGCAAGTAATAACGGATTTTCTTTCCGTTCAATACGCTTGCTTTCTTTTCCGAAGTTGAAATCACCGATTTGTACCAATGGTGCATCTGGACAGGCCAGGGTTACTCCCTTCGCCCCATCATAAACAGATACCGTTTGATCCACCGTTACCCAGTCGCGGCTAACCGTCCCCATTTGCTCCTGGTCCAGCTCAATAAACATCCCAGCTGAATCAAAATGGCTTCGCCACCCTGCATTTATTGATAAAGGAAAAGCGAAATAAATCGATTCAGGTGTGCGCACGTCTTCCTTGTCAAGGGAAGCATGCAACTCAATACGAGGGTGTTTCGTCGACAAGGTGATTCTTTGTTCTAAACGACTAAGCCCCGCTGCCTCCAATTGCATCACAAACGAAACGGTATCCTGTTGTTCCTCTATCTTCCATGAAACCACCCGCTTTGCACCTTCACGTTTGTTTATCCAGTCATGATTCCAGACACTGATGCTTTGATTGCCTTTATCAAGGTCGCGCGGGAAGAAGGTTGAACGATGTTCAGGATGATGTAAAGGATCGATGCTTTCTCGCACAAATTCAAAGAATGTCCATTCGCTTGTTTCATCCAGCATAGGCCAGTTGCGGGTTTTATCGAAAACCTGTTTTATCCGTCCTGAAACGGGGTTAAAGGTTAACGTATAAAATGGCGTGTCGATTGTCTCTTCCGTCACCGAATAGCCCATTGCCTCCTGAGAAAATCCTGATGCTTCCAACCACAGTTTTTCAAACGGGATTTTTCTCCAAGAAAAGGGAGCAAGTTCCACCGTTCCGAAAGTTTGAACCTTGATTTCATCTTTTCCGTACGGGAGATATTGTTTGATTCGTGCAGCCGACAAATGGCGGCCCTCTGTCAGATAGTCCTCTGGAATCGCTACTTCCACCTGCTGCGGCACACTTGATGTGTTCACGAGCAGAACACCTTCCGGCTTTTCGGATTGGAGCGGATTACCCGCGGCCGCTTCCATCTGCTTTCCTAACACATACGCCGATAAATCCCCCGCTTTGTACGCCATATGGGATTTATGGGTTCGCTGAGAATACACCTCAGGATGATCTGGGTCTGTAATTGAAGCTGCGGCACCCCAGGTATGCTCATCATAAAGGTCGGCCTGAAGTTTCGCCTCACGTTTGACCTGCTCGTACTGTGCTTCAAAATCACCTTGCAGCGTTTCAAGTAATTCTGCTTTTTTCAACCCTTGCTTTGTTCTCCGGTTGATCCGGGTTTCTCGCGCTGAACTGCCCGAGCCAAAATTCCAATAATCCGTCCAATCGCCCGAATACACTGGTACATCTTCCAGACGAAGTCCCTTTACGCGCTCCAGCAGCATTTCAGGAGTGACAAATCGGATCGTTTGCTCATGACCCTCTTCGTTAAACTTCCGAACAAGCGCGGCCAGACCTGGGTCAGGGCAATTATTATCGTACAAAGGCGGGTTCGTCGCCGTTAGAAAAATAAAGTCCTGATCATAGCCATTTTCCTCTAAGCGGTTCACATATGCTTGAATTCCCTCTGCCATTAAATCCGTACTGGACATCGAGGTGTGAAAGAATTGACTGAACAGCGAATAGTGCTCACCTTGGAAGGTTAATAATTCCCGTTGATCGGGAGTTTCCCACCGGAACACGGCTGGACGTTTAAACGGAATCCCGCCAAAATGAACATTGATTCCTGTGATATAGAAATCAACACCCGCATCCAATAAAATTTGACTCATTGGCCATGGCTGACCATTGATGTCGTGATTAATTGCCACATTGATAGGAATGCCAAATTTTTCACGTAATTCCTTGATTGGATAGAGCATTCTAGCCATTTGTTCAGAACTGCATAGTGGCGTGGAATGGACCATCATCGCTGCGATGCTCATTTGCCCATTCCCAAGCAACCGTTTGAACGTTTCAACCCTTTCTTCCGAAGCGGTTTCCAGCCACTTCAACACAGGATAGGTGGCCTCACACGTCCAGCGAAAGCGGGACTCTTCAGGATAATCAGCCGTTTGGAGACAGAGTTCGATTGCTTGATCGATATAATCCTTTTGTAACTCCAGTAGTAATGGTTGTGGATGGGTATATCCGATATCCAGATGACTATGGTGCAAACATAATATTTCTTTTATTTTAGCCATATTGCCGACTCCTCTCAATTTATAAAATTAGCCTTTCACGCCGCCGCTGGCTACGCCATCGAGAATTCTTTTCGAGAAAAGAATGAAGATGACAAGAATCGGTACCGTTGACATGACAGAAGCAGCTAGTGCCAAATCCATGGTACTGATTAAGTTTTTCGTATATTTAACAACAATTAATGGCAAAGTTTTATTTTCTTCGCTTTGTAAGAAGATAAGCGGTACGAAGAACTGGTTCCAAATTTGCACTGACATGATGATACAGATCGAAAAGACAACAGGCTTGGCCATTGGAAACATAATCTTATAAAAAATCGTCCATTCCCCTGCCCCGTCAATCACAGCTGCCTCATAGATATCCTTTGGCAGTTTGGCAAAAAAATCGGTCAGCATGAAGACCGGCATCGAGATGCCTGTTCCCAAGATGAGAATAACGGATGCAAACGAGTCAATCAAATGGAAATCTCTCATTAACAAGAAAATCGGAACAATTCCCAGTTGGACAGGAAACATCAGCCCTACTAAAAAATAAATTCGTACAAAGTTTCTGCCTTTGAACATGTATCGTCCGAGCCCATACGCGACCATCGAGGATAATAAGGTAATCACAATAAGGGTTAACACCAACACAATCACACTGTTAAAGAAATACTTTTGGAAGCCGTCATTCACAAATAAACGGACATAATTATCGAGCGACAACGATTCGGGAGCACCTAATGTGTTGGAAAGGATGTCAGAGCGAGACCGTAATGAATTGTAGATCATATAGATAAAGATAAACACAGTACCCAGTGAGTAAATCCATAACATAATGCGGGCAATGGAAACAGAAGCACCTTTATTTTGATCTATCACTTACGATTCCTCCTTTCGATACATAAGTAGAATTTGAATGAGTGCTAAGATGAAAATCATAAAGAACAAGACACAAGCAATGGTTGTCCCCATTCCCATCGAGTTTTCGCTAATCGAGCCGCCAAGTGGATTGGAATCTCCAAACGCCATACGATAGAAGAAGAGTGACATCACATCGACACTTCCGTCTATGCCGCCCGAAATGCCGCCGAGAATATAACTGAAATCGAAAATTGTCATCCCGAAAATATAAGAAATAAGCACAAGGTTCAAAATCGTTACTTTGATTTGCGGAATAATGATGTAAAACAAGCGGCGCCAAAATCCTGCGCCATCAATGTATGCCGCTTCTAAACTGTCCGTTGCAATCATTTTCATTGCACCCACGAAGAACATCATTCCTACACCGATTCCTGCCCAAGAAATCATCAGCCACACAATATAGATTCCTAGATTAGGTAACCCCAGCCATGGTTTGGCGTATTCCCCTAGTCCGACAGCCTCGAGGACTTTGTTCACCAACCCAATATTTGAATCTAGTAAAAGTGTAAAGATAAAGATGATGACAGGTGTTGATATAAATTGCGGAGAAAAAATGGCCGCTTGGAAAATCTGGTACCCTTTTGTTTTTGAATAAATCATATACGCCATCAAGATTTGAATTGGTATAATCACAATAACCGTTAAGACGAATAGCATCAGACTGTGCTTTAACGCATTCATTAACTGCGCTAACAATTCTTTATTACTAAACAGTTCCACATAGTTTTGGAACCCAACAAAAGTTTTGGGACCGATTCCGTTCCAATGATACAGACTGATATTAGCCGCTGCAAAAATCGGATAAATCACAAATACTGTATACAAAAGGAACCCGGGTGCTATAAACAAGATAAACGGTCTTTTCTTAAAAAAGGCAAGCATTTGTCCCACCCCTCTCTTTTATTCATAGTGATGAAATAAATTGTCGACTAAGAAGTTCCCCCTTAGTCGACCCTTTACGATCTTTAAACTATTTACTTTTTTTGATTTCATCCATTATCATTTGTGCAGCTTCTTCGCCCGTAATTTTAGACGTCATTAACTTCGGAAGCACATCTGATAATAGTAAGTCCTGTGGCTTAGACTTTTCATTCGCCACACTAGATAGTACATGATAAATATTATTCCCAACCTTATCAAAGGCAGCTAATTCGCCAACCGTTTCATCTTTTGGTTTAATATCATCTAAAACAGGGATATTTCCGTTCATGTCTTCAAATACTTGCTGGGATTCTAAACTATTTAAGTATTTAACATACTCCGCTGCTTCTTTTGGATGTTTCGTTTTTGCTGAAACGGCATACGTATTGAAGTTACTTGGTCCACTTTGAGCGTAGCGGATGCCTTCTTTATTCGGAAGCGCAAAGCGGCCAACTTCCATAGACATATCCTTATACACATTGTTGTTCCAAGTTCCATCAATCGTCATCGCAGCTTTACCATTTGTAAATGCAAGCTGGGCACCTGCACCATCGACGGCTTCAAAGTTTTTGCCATAGTATCCCTTTTTGGCGAAGTCTTGGTATGCGTTGAACGCATCAACCATTTCCTTTGTATCGATATCTTGTTTTCCTTCTTTAATTTGCGTTAACACATTATCAAATAAGGTAGAACCTAATACTTGAATGAACCAGTAGCGGTCAAAGTCACCTTTACCTCCAAGAGCAAGTGGTGTTTCACCATTGTCTGCTAATGTCTTGACGATATTTTCGAAATCAGACCAATTCTTTGGTTTATCTAACTTATACTTTGCAAAAATCTCTTTATTATAGTAAATAACAGCATAATCCAAGAATGAAGGCATTGAGCTGTATAGTTTGCCGTCCACTGTCGCGTAATTGATCGACTCTTCAGGGAAGCGGCTTATATCCATCTTGAACTTATCTAACGGAAGCAAGAAGCCATTTTTCGCCATCTCAGCCATTTTCGTTGACTTGTTTCCTTGCACCCAGAATAAATCAGGTAGGGAATCAGACTGAATCGCAACGTTGATTGAATCAAAGTTCCCCGCATATTGGTAGTCAAGCTTGATGTTTGGGTGTTTCTTCATGAAATCTTCATTAATTTTTTTAAACGGTCCTTCCAGTACAGCCTGATTATCGGTATCTCCCCAGACCTTCAATACTACTTGATCTTTCCCATTATTCGACGCACTCTCTTTTGAACAGCCGAATAACATACTCGATAAAATCATGAATAAAGCTAAGATTCCAAATACCTTTGCGTTTTTCATTCATTTCATCCTCTCATTTTGTATTTCTGTGTATTTAGATTGGTAAATAACTAGATTACTTATGAAATACTCTAGATGAATGCTGCTTGTCACTTGTGATATTTTATTTTTTTTTAAAAGAATCAACTAAATATTGATCATGGTATCTTGTCCCATTTGTTTTAATAGGATTGCCTTTGAAAGCCCAATAAATGTGCTGTAGGATGTTTGGTTCGATAATTCAATGATGACGTTTTCATTTTTTAATACGCTTTCTAGTTCATCCTTAAACAGCTCATGGCTTTTGGCAATTTGTCCCCCGATAACCAATGCATTAGGTTGGAAAGGTTTCATGACCATTACTAGCATTTCTCCTAATAACCTTCCGAAGCGACGAAACACCTCTTTTTCATCAGCTTTGCCCGTTCGTGCAGCGTTGGCCATTTCTATTAAGCCTAGATTTGGATTAACATGTAATTGCTGGGCAATTCGGAGGATTCCCCTTGTTGACATATAGTCATCGACAATCGACTCGTGGAATGGAAGGCAATACACCCAACCATTCGGAGGAATGTCGTCACGGTCTTTTATAATCTCTCCATTTTCCATAAAAGCAGAACCCGTGCCATTTCCAAGTGTGAGGTACAACACCCTTTGATATTCCTTCGCTTCACCAATGAACCACTCACCCAATGCAAACATATTCACATTGTTTTCAAAGACAATTCGAAACTGTGGAGACACCCGAACCGCAAACACCTTTTGCTGGTGTAAACGTGCTGTCAGCTCTGTCCGTAAATCCACTCCGTAAAGAGATTCAAATTTATTGACACCACTGATCAAACAAACGCCGTTTACATAATCGAATGGACCAGGGAAAGCAAAACCAATCCCTTCAATTACCGCATTCTTGTCCATAATTTTTCCAATTTGGCGACAAATGATCTCAACAAAATGAGTCAGGATTTCCTCCCGATTCGCACCACTTTTGGATGGAAAATAAGACTCGGTATTCGGGAATATTTCCCCGCGGTCATTTAAGACCACTCCTTTAATAAATAATCCGCCTACATCAAATGCAAGATAATAATGATTGTACAATTATTTCACATCCTCCTGTGTCTAAGTATAGACAGACCTAGAGATATCGTCTTTACGAATATGCGTCATATTTTTATAAAATGAAGACACAGATTGTTCAAAAGTTCTACCCATTCCTTGACAAACATCCGCGACGCTTTACTATTAATATAGAGAAAACGTTCAGGCAGCCAGCTTAAACTATGAGGAAATGAGGGACAGCCCGTGGAATTTACACAAAGTCAATTACTTAAAGGGAATACCTTATTAAACCAGCAAGCCGCTTATATTAAGGGGACAGACGTATCTTTATATGTCCACTACTGGGGTGGAGAAACCGCCCTAAAAACAAATATGCTACATAAGCACTCTTTTTTCGAAATCTGCTATATCGTTAGCGGCAAAGGAATTTATATAGAAAACGGACAAGAATTTCCCTTGTCAGCTGGGACACTTTTCGTATCACGTCCGCAAATAAAACACAAAATTATCAGCCAAGAGGATTTGTACATATTATTTGTCGCCTTCGAACCGATTTATGAAGAATCGTCCCAGGCAGGAAAGGAATTGTTTCAACGTTTGTCTACTGTTGAACCCTTCCTGATTACCTTCGAAGACGAAGCATTGATTGCCCTGATGTGGAAAGTGCTGCTTATGCAGGCCCAGCATTCTACAAATTACATCCATGATACCCTGATTTCGCCGAGCTGTTCCTTAATCGTATCGTTAGCCGAGCAATTTTTGAAAGATAACGATCCCGCAAAGGACCTGAAGAACCAACCCGTCTCAACCACACTTGTTCACCGAGCCAAATTATATATCAGGGACAACCTGTCCCAGCCACTTCGCTTAAAAGATGTGGCGGACAATCTCCATATATCTAGCCGGCATCTGTCCCGCTTGTTTACGGAGGAATTAGGGGTAACCTTTACCCAATATGTTCGGAACGAACGAATTAATCTAGCAACCATCCTGTTATCGACTACAGACTTATCGATCAAATCTATTTCCGTCGAAACCGGATTTGAAACCGTCCATTATTTCACGACTGTTTTCAAAGAAGTCATTGGCGTGACCCCAGGGGAATTTAACAAGCAGCTTACGACTCATAATTAGAAACCAAGGGCCTTCCATTTTTGGAAGGTCCTTTACGATTTTCCCTCAGATGTCCTCTTTTTGAAAAAACATGACTCGCTTATGTAAATACATAAGCATCTTCCACAGATATACTGAACGTAGAATAAGATTGAAATGGGAGGAATTACGTTCATGTTCAATAAATATCCAATTAACCCTGTGCGTCAACTTCTTGAATCCAACCCACTCAGGGTTGGGTATGAATCCATTATTGAAAACATCCTAGCAAACTTGGAAACAGATCCGAACCGATTTCCTTTGGTAGTGATTGACGGGACTCATGGGGTCGATTACCAAAAGTTCCTTCAACCCTTAATTGCGACGATAGAAAAACAAGGATACACTCCGATTGTCCACAGTACAGCTGGTTACATAAAATCTGGTGAAGCGCTCCGGGAACAATTCGCTGTGAACATTACCGACAATCGTGCCTTTGGCTATGTGGTCGAAGCTGATATTTCTGCATATTTTGTGGACCATGCCCAGTCTAGCCTAGCAGCGTCCCTCCAAAAAGAAGACAGCACCGGAAAAAAAGTAGCGATCGTTTTTGGTCCAGGTGCCTATTGGCTTACAGAAGGTACTTGTGATGTAGTCTATTTTCTCGATCTTTCCAGGGAAGCCCAACAAACTGAATATAAAAAGAATCTCTTAAATTTCGGAATGACGTGGAACCGTGACTTTGTCGAAAAGTATAAGATTGCTTATTTCGTCGAATGGCCGATCCTCGAAACCTATCGTAAGAAACTCCTAAGCAGGATCGATGTTTACGTGGATATGAACAACCCAAATAAACCAGTCACCACCACTGGTGCCGGACTAAAAGCCATCATAGCGCAAATAACAAAAGCCCCGATGCGAGTAAAACCGTTCTTTGCACCAGGAGTTTGGGGCGGTCAATACCTCAAAGACATGGCCGACCTTCCCGAAGATTGGATCAACTGCGCTTGGGGATTTGAGCCGATTGCTCCTGAAAATTCGATTCTTATCGGGTATGAAGATACCGTCATTGAGGTACCATTTCTCATCATCATGGCACTCGAGCACACAGCGATTATGGGGAACCGTTCGGTTGGATTATTCGGCGATTATTTTCCTGTCCGCTTCGATTATCTAGATACCATTGATGGAGATAACCTGTCCTGCCAGGTTCATCCGAAACAAGATTATGTTCGCAAACAGTTCAATGAACTAATGACGCAACAAGAATCCTATTACATTATGGAAAAGAAAGGTGACTCGAAAGTCTACCTCGGATTAACAGAAAACAGCACCAAAGAAGGATTCCTAAATGCGGTAGTCCATTCACAAGAAACAGCGGAACCGATGCCATTCACAGACTATGTCAATGAGTTCGATTCGGAAAAAGGCGACTTGTTCCTGATTCCAACTGGAACGGTACACTGTTCAGGCAAAGATAATCTGGTCCTAGAAATTTCCTCGACCACTTGGTGGTTTACCTTTAAAATCTATGATTACTTACGGAAGGACTTAGATGGAAAACCGCGCCCTGTCAACATTGACCATGGCTTTGAGAATATTGATTTTCATAAAAAAACCGACTGGGTTAAAGGAAACTTGATCCCTGAACCACAGCTGATTCAACAACAAGGCGAGAACGAAGAATACTTGCTCGGTCAACGCGATGATCTCCTTTTCTACGTCAAACGGATTCACCTGCACACCGACTGGCAGGATCACACAAACGATGAATTCGTGATGTATAACCTTGTCGAAGGAGAAAAAGTGCGCATCGTCTCCTGTGATGATACGACCGTATTTGTTGAACTGGCTTATGCTGAATCGTATATTCTCCCATCAGTGTTCGGTTCCTATAAGATTGTCAATCTCGGATCCACTCCATGTAAACTCATTAAAGCAGGGGTCTCTCCTGACTGGGATGTGAGTTTCATTGAAAGCTGATCTTGTTTTTGCTTTAGATGTAGGCGGTACATTTATTAAGGCATGCGTCATAGAGCAAACGGTGCTGATGGATGAGACCGTTTGCGAGTTTGAGGCACACTCTCAAGAAAGCAAGGACATCCTCATCGATCATTTTGCCAACATACTCGAGACCCTTGCCAGAAAATACACACAGGTTAAAGAACTGGACGGCGGACCCTCATTCCATGGAAAATCAATCGGAATCGGTTTTGCCTTCCCTGGTCCCTTCGATTATGAAAATGGAATTAGTTTTATTAAGGGCTTAAATAAGTTCGAATCCTTGTACGGGGTTTCGCTTCGGGAACAACTACTTATGAAATTAAGCTCAACGCACCTGTTTGAAGGCACGAAGGAGATTCAGCTGTCCTTTGAGAATGATGGCCGCCTGTTCGGACTTGGGGCGAGCACGAACTATCCAGGTGAGCGATTAATTTGCCTAACGATCGGAACGGGACTTGGCTCGGTATTTATTGACGAGGGGAACATTATCTATGGTGGGGAACATGTTCCTGCTGGGGGCTATTTATATAATCAATGGTTCCAAGACCAAATGGTTGATGACCATTTCTCGCGCAGAGGTATTTTGAAAGTGGCGGCGGAAGAAGGACTGCTGCATGAAGGCATAGATGTAAAAGACATCGCCGAGTTAGCGAAGAGTGGAAATAAACAGGCAAGTTCCATTTTCCTTCAATTTGGCAGCGACCTCGGGGAAATGCTCCTCCCATTTATTGAACAATTTCATCCGGACCGAATCATCATCGGAGGACAAATCGCCAAAAGTTTTGACCTATTTCAAAGCAGTT
The DNA here is from genome assembly GCF_019219025.1 of Bacillus sp. sid0103. The sequence continues at coordinate 336,385 of NZ_JAHUWN010000002.1, forward strand.
TGAACGAAAAGTTGCACAAAACATCTACAAAGACTACTTCACTTGAACATGCACTAAAGCATACATTTATTGGTATTTCTAGGTTATTTGCCTAAGACAATGACCTGAGCCAGGCGAAACGCCTGGCTTTTTTAACTTTTCTTAGATGGGTAACTATAAAAAGGTAACTAATAAACTGGCTTGGCGGAATAACTGATGATGTTGGCGGAATCCCTCTGCAGTTTGGCGGAATAAATCTAAAAATCGACGGAATTCCTCCACTTATTGGCGGAATTCAATCATCATATGGCGGAATAATTCCAAACGCAACTGATAGATTACTAGATTCACTGAAAAAAGTTGAATTTCCGCTGAAATTACCATCCAGCTATCGGAAATTCAACTTTTATTTGCGAAACCATCGTTTAAGAACGTTTAACAAATGTATTCGTAAGCACACCTAATCCCTCAATCTCAATATCAACGCGGTCCCCCTCTTTTAAATACGCTTGTTTTTCTGGCGGATACCCTAGCACCACGCCTTCAGGAGTACCCGTCAGGACAATATCACCAGGTGATAACGTCATATATTGCGAGAGGTAACTCAAGAGATACTCGCAATCGAAAATCATGTCTGATGTATTCGACCTTTGCCGTAGTTCCCCATTAACATAGGATTTAATTGCTAGCTGATTTGGATTTTCGATTTCTTCCGACGTGACCAGATAAGGACCTAGCGGACTAAATCCATCACAGGTTTTCCCAAGCAGCCATTGATTAGTTCGAAATTGTAGGTCACGTGCGGATAAATCATTCGTAGCACAATATCCCAACACGCATTTATGTGCATCTTCCCGAGCAACGTGTTTCATTTTCTTTCCAACTACAATCACCAATTCAGCTTCATAATCTAATTGATTCGTTTCATTCGGGATGGCAATCTCCGCTTGATGAGCGGTTAAGGTATTATTAAATTTATTAAAAATAATTGGATATTCTGGAATTGGAGCGTTGGTTTCTTCGGCATGTTTCCGATAATTCAATCCGATACAAATGATTTTCCCAGGATTCGGTACACACGGACCGAGTTGTAATTCTTCCTCATTTAATAGCTGCCGCTTAATTTCTCCATTTTCGACCTGATTTACTACACTTGAAAGCTCCTCTAATACTTGTTGACCACCTGATACTATTTCTTCAAAGCTTTGAGGTATCTCTAAGATACCTGCATCCAGTTTAATGCCAACGTTTAAACGATTTTCTCGATAAAAGGTTAAGAGTTTCATAAAATCCCTCTTTCATTGTATTTACTAGGCCATTTTCCAAACATAGTTCCACCCTCATTTTATAGAGTTAACTACGCCATTTTTCCGAACATTTCTCCTCTATCCATTTATAGAGTTAACTACGCCATTTTTCCAAACGTCGCTCCACTATCCATTTATTGAATTAACTACGCCATCTTCCCAAACGTGGCCCCGCCATCAATATATAATGGGGATCCCATCATAAACTTGGACTCATCAGAAGCTAGAAACAAGGCCGCTTGAGCGACATCTGTTGGTTTTCCTAACTCACCACTAAGTTGACGCTTTTTAATCGTTTCCAGCGCTTCATCATAATTTTCGTAGAATTTACGCAAATATTCATCAACAAATGGCGTTAGAATCGTACCTGGCAATAAGGCATTGACGCGAATATTATACGGAGCATAATCGACCTGCATCGCTTTCGTTAACGATAGAACGGCTCCCTTTGTAGCCGCATAGACCGCTCGCTTGAGCAGACCCAATTCTGCCACGCATGACGACATATTGATAATACAGCCTTCTTTTCGGTCGATCATGTGTGGAAGCACATATTTGCTCGGTAGAAACACGCCTTTCACATTCACATCGACCACTCGGTCCCATAACTCCTCTGATACTTCATGGAGAGCGCCTACCCCCGAAATACCGGCATTATTGAATAATACATCGATCCTTCCGTACAATGCTAATGCTTGAATGATCATCGCTTCGACCTCTGCTGCATTGGTTACATCTGCTTGTAAAAAAACAGCTTCCCCTCCTTCAGCATGAATCTCATCAACCGTCCTTTTCCCCTGTTCTCCTGAAAGATCATTCACAATAACCTTGGCCCCTTCGCTTGCAAACAGCAGGGCTGTACTCTGCCCAATCCCCGAACCCGCCCCTGTAATGAGCGTCACCTTATCTCTTAGTCTCATGCTATCGCCTCCTCTATCAACGTTTTAACCGGAAAAACAGTTTGAAACTCGCCCTTTAAAACTTCACCCCTCCACATGATAGGCTTGTAGATTCATCCAAAAGCTCTTCGTTTCATTTTGGGCAATCTCAGCTGCGGTGCCGTTACGAATCGCTTCTTCTAAACCATGTGTCGGGTAGCTGCTAAAAGGTTCCAAGCCAATATTGTAATGTCTTCCGTACCAAGGATAGGATTTCGTTGCTCCAAATTCCTGCCAATACCATAAATAAGGGAACTGCGCGGCATCCCATTCCACTTTTAAGCCGAGATTGATTTGAGCGTTTTCGAGAGAATACCACCCATTAGAACCGAACTCCGTTAAATACACAATATCTGATAAAGCTCCCTTTTCGGGGAGAACCGACAGATCGAGTGAGCCATGTTCCGAATCGGCCACTGGCCACGGATACCTTTTTCCCCGAGTAATTCGACCGGGTGCAGCGACATCGGAATCGGAGGCTTCTGTGACGATTTGAACTCCATCCGGAAGTCCAATCCTGCTGCCTGGAATCATAAAAGGTTTACCAAAAACCAGATGATGCCCCCACATGTATTGCAAATTAGTGGCACTTAGGTTTTCCAACTCCTCAGCAATCTTGAGTTCAGCCGAACCGTCCTTCAAGGTATAAGTTCTTTTTAATAGAAACGGAATCTTCTTCGTCCTCACCGAAAGGGTAACTGCAATTTCCTCTGCCGTGTCCTTGATAATTTCATAGTCCCAGGGCATATGGGCAACCTCACCGTGCTGGCCATATTGTGCACCTAAATAGGAGGTGGCAGGCCCGCCATTGGGCAGAATCTCCTGCCAGCCGCCAGGGTAATAGTCCAAAAACGTTGCGGATGGATCAACCGATGTTGACAGGTAGTCAGTCGGATTTTGCACGCCATTTTCCGATAACCAGATGACATCGATTCCTAACGGTTTATAAACGAATTCGAACACTTCTGCCCCTTTATCTAATAAGATCGAACAGCGAAGTTTATCATTTTCGAGGACGAGCACTTTCATCCCATAATACGTATATTGATCATGAATTCGGCAGCCGTAGTTCCGTTGTTTACGATATTTTTGCATGGAAATGCCCCCCTAACACGCTAGTCCATTACACCAGGGATGCGCGTAATATGCCATCTTCCTAGATTAGACGTGTACAAGTCCTTTCCATGAATCACGCAATTAGTCGGATGGCACAATGTATGGGCTGTAGGATCATAACAAAGAAGCTCCAACCCTGCCTCTTCTGACCAGCGATAAATGAGCGAAGGTTCATAGCAAGGAATATAAAGTCTGCCCCGATCATCCAACGCCAAGCCATCGGGCAGCGCATCCACCTCGACCACGGTTTCCTTTGGCCCAGGCTCCCCATCCGCGTCAATTGGAATCCGGCTTATCCGTTTGGCAAAGGTTTCAGCGACATAGAGACAAGAATTTTGCGAATCCAGGACAAGCCCGTTTGCAAAAACAAGGTCCTTCTCGTACCACATCCTCCCCTCACCGCTCTGCAAATCAAACCTCCAAATCCCCGGCCCCGGCTTACCTGAATCATGACTATCCGTGACGTAAAGATAGTTTCTGTCGTCATCGACGACGGGTACATTCGGAATTTTCATTTGCCCCTCACCATTTGAAAACAAGCGAACCTCTCCACTCGCAGGGTCGATTTTAAAGACAGACGACTGTTTAAGATCACATGCATATAAAAAACCTTCGCGATCAAAGGTGACACCTAACACAAAACCACCGGTATCGGCCACTTTTTCAATCCCGTTTCCACTGATTCGAAAAATCTCTCCTTGCTCTCCCCCCGTCCAAATATCGCCGTTCTGGTCGATGGCAATTCCTTCAGGATGATTCAATTGCGGGGAAGTAAAGGTTCCATCAAAAAAAACGTCCATTTGTTCAATCCCATATCTAGCTTTCAATCCGGACCATTCCGGTTTAGTCATAATTTGACACCTCCATCACATTTTTTACCGTCCAACCTCCAAATGGTTTCCCCAGCGCTGATTCGGAACAAGCGAAAACCACTCTGGCCGAATCGGGTCACGGTCATAAGGATAACCGCCTAGTTGTTGGTATAATTCGGCATATTCCTGGAGTTTATCGCGATCAACGGTAACCCCTAAGCCAGGTCCATCTGGGACTTTGATCGCCCCATTTTCATAGCGGAGCTTGCCGCCTACTAAAATATCATCTTCTAAATGGTGATAATGCGCATCACCCGCAAATGTCAGATTCGGAATAACCGCACCGAGGTGAAGCATTGTCGCTAATTGAATTCCTAGTTCACCCGAGGAATGGACAGCCACACCTAGCTGGAAGGTTTCACAAACGCCCGCTGCTTTTATGCATTGGCGGATTCCACCCCAAAAGGTCGTATCGAGTAAAATGACATCGATCGCCGGGTTAAGGACATTAGCTGCCAATTGCTCAAAATTAACCACAACCGTATTCGTTGCAGTGGGAATGCGAACCATGGAACGAACACGGCGCATCCCATTTAACCCCCATGTCGGGTCCTCAAAATAATCATTATTTAACCCTTCAATCGCTTGCCCGAAACGTATCGCATCCTCCACACTTAAGGCCGCATTCGGATCATAGCGGAGCCGGTCCTCTGGAAATTCAGCGGCAAGGGCCTGGTAACATTCGAGTTCGTAGTCAGGGTGGAACACACCGCCTTTTAATTTGTGCGAGGTAAAACCATACCTTTGTTTTAAATCCCTGGCATGCGCGATAAGTTGATCGATCGTCCGGACCTCCCCGGCACCTGTTTGTTCATGAGGTAAGCGAAAAAACAGATAACTGGCAAAAGGAACTTCCTCGCGAACCTTTCCACCAAGAAGTTGAGAAACGGGTACGCCTAATTTTTTTCCGATAATATCTAAACAGGCAAATTCAACAGCTGCAAGCAATTGGGTGCGATTATTATAGAGGCTTGCGGTTGGATTACAAATTTTAAACCGCAATTCTTCTAATTGGAATGGATCGTGCCCGACCAGATAGGATTTTAAACCCGCAAAAGCGATCTCCGCACTTTCTCCGCCGCCGCCCATCTCTCCAAATCCCGTAATACCTTCATCTGTTTCCACTTCGAGAATGGTTCGGACGAATCGCCCCCAGTGAGCACCGTTGCTGTGGCGCAGCGGACTGTCGATCGGCATGGTGACCGTAGTCGCTTTCAAATTCGTTATTTTCATCTAGACTCCTCCTCTATTCTGGTAACCGAACGCCAAGGGCGGCGAGCATCCCGCCATCAATTTTTATTTCTGCCCCCGTCACAAATTTAGCCTTATCGCTGGCTAAAAAAGCAATCATTTCTGCTACCTCATCAGGGGTACCTACCCGGCCGACTGGATGCATTTTTCCCCAATCGTCCACGATTTTTTCTTGGCTTTTATTCGCCTTAAATAAGTCCGCTGCCCCTCGTAGCATTGGCGTATCAACCGAAGCTGGACAGACCACATTGACTCGAATATTCTCGTCGGCATGATCAAGAGCCATCGCCCGTGTCATCGCATTAATCCCGCCCTTACTAGCAGTATAGGCAACGACGCCCTTTTGCGAGGCAAATGCTTGAACGGAAGAAACGTTGACAATCGCTCCACCGCCCCGATTTCTCATTTCTTTGACCGCATATTTAGACGAAAGAAACATTCCCTTTAAATTAATGTTGATCACTTCATCCCATACTTCTTCACTTGTCTCCAAAACATCACCGTATCGTTGTACCCCGGCACTATTGACAAGAATATCGATTCCACCATATTCCCGAGTCGCATACTGCATGAGCATTTCCACTTCCTCTGCGGAACGAACGTCTGCCTTAAAGCCTTTTACCTTTAGTCCCGCCTCCTGTAATCGTTGTCCACTTTCTTTCACGACCGTATCGCGGGATCCACAGATGACAACACTTGCTCCACCTTGAGCGAGCCTTTTAGCCGCAGCATAGCCAATTCCCAGTGATCCGCCCGTTATGACCGCTACTTTCCCCTGAAAATCCATCCTCTCACTCCTAGCATTACAATTATTAAGAATATTATAAAAATTATTTCCCTAATAAGTCTTTAAAGGGAAGCGTCAACTTTTTATAATTTGAGGACAAGGTTCATCCTGCCACTTGGAGTTCTTACGATGTTGAATAAAAAAATGAGAGGCTAGTTTAGATAGGCAGCACCTATTTCATCTAGCCTCCTGATTTGGAATCTAATAAACTTCAATTATAGTAAGCCATCACACTCGTTATTTAGAAGGTCACCCTTAGCGAAACGATGCTTCTCGCTGGCAAATCACAGCTTATTTTCCCTTGATGAAGCAGCAGTGTTTCCCGATTTTCCTCCAACGGGGTGACGATATGCGCAGACGTTGGCGTGAATTGTGGGAACCCGATCGAACACGGATACGATTGCTCCGTTACATTCTGTAAACGAACAATGATCCCCTCCTTGTCATCTGCAGGTTTAAACGTTACTAACGTTTGTCCGTCTTCGTCTACTTCCATGAATGTTCCTTCCATCGCCGCGGTCTCGGAACGGACAAAATCTCTTAACACAATCGGCGGTGTACTCGCCTCGACACCAAAGCGTGCGCAGTCGGCATCATTTGCTGGTCCTTCATGCGTGGAAAGCCGATAACGGAGAGGGATTTTTCCACCTTGACTAGCCTTGAAATTCACCATCCAATGATTATTCAACGCCCATGACATGATGGTCGGCGATTCAGGCTCGAGCTTTTCTGCCCAGTTTCCTGTTGTAATGCCGCCCAAATGAACAAGCGGTGCATCGAGTGGAACAATCGTTACCCCGCGCTTCTCATCGCTTACATCCACCCAGCGTTGAATCGGATACCAGTCTTTAACCGTTTCGTTGATTTGCTCCTTTTCAGGCGTAAGCGGAATCCCGTTAATATCCGCTCTAAAAACTGGTTTTTCCAAACGAAACGGAAAAGCAATAAAGACAGCTTCCGGATCCGTCACCTCTTTTTTATCAAGCATCCACTGAACATCAAGGGTGCGTTGCTTGCTTGGTAAAATAAACGTACATGTTGCCGAATGAATACCCCTTGCTTTAATTTTCACTGAGATACGCGCTTCATAAGGGGTCACTTTCACCTCACCTACTTCAATTTCATGAGCTGTCTCCTGCACGAAAGCGGTATCGGTTAAGCCTTGGCCAAAGTATTCATTTGACCAGTCCGAGGCATAAATCGCATCCCGTCCTTTGGGATCATCCACCCATTCATAGACAAATTGTCCAGGCTCCCAATTGCGGTACGTTCCCGCAAAGTCATATTTCAAGGTTTTATCGTACCATTCACTCAGCCCTCCGGTTTTAGGATTAACAGAGATTCGGTAGTAAGCGTTTTCAATCGAGAGTCCACTGCCTTGCAAATCTTCCCCATTTGGTCCATCGGTTAATGGCAGAAACTTATATCCAAAGGCAGGCACAGTTCCTTCAACTCTTCTTCCTTCTTCATCCGGCTTGATTCCCCACGTTAACCCGCGTGGCATAAACATTTCAAGCATGCCATTCGGGGCCTGTCCTCCGCGGCGGACAGGTTCTTCAACAATCACCTTTCGCTCGAACGGAAGGGTATTAATCACCATTAGTTCTTTATACTGTGGTTCTGGCTTGGCTATTTCCGGAGGAAGATGGCCAAGATCGAAACGAACCTCGTCCTGATGACTTCCATGCTCAGTGGCAAGGCTCCGGGCCGCACGCGCTAATATATCATGCGCTTCAGCAGAGCCATGATAGGCATAGCTTGATTTACGGTTCCATTGTGAACGGGAGAACAGTCCATCAGGCGATTCAATACTTGAGAAGGCCCCCCATGTATGCTCATCATAAAGGGTAACCGATTCATAGGTATCAATCAGTCTCTGAACATCCCAGCCCTTTTTACCAAACGCAGTCAGCCAAGCCCCAATCATTTCGGCACTATATAGGATTTCATGCGTCGATCGGTTTAACCCCGTTTCATACGCACTGGACGCCACACCGTCACTCCACCAATCAAGCCAATCGCCGCGGATTGTCGGCAGTGAATCCACATATCTTTCTCTAATGATTCGGTTCAACTCAGAAATCGTGATCATTTCCATGCGTGGTGTTTTTCCAGCGGCATTCCACTCGCGAATGAAATCATATAATCGTGTATCAGGCGGCCCATTATCGACGCGAATAGGATTGGTCGTTTGACCATAGACGAAGTCAAACGGGTAACTGTCGTCCTTTTCTAGCTTTTCAACAATGCCAGGGACAAGTTCTTCTGCCAGCTCCATATGTCCGAGCCCGGCGAGTCCGCCAAATAAATAGTGATATCCGTTCCATGCAAGCAATTTCCCTCCTGCAGGGCCTTCCCACCAAAAAGCGTTGGGACGCGGTTTAGGTACGCTGCCGCGGACAGGGTTGACTGCCATCGTAAACATTTCAATTCCCACCTCAGGCAGTAAGTCGGCAAACAGCCAACTGGCTCCATTGACATCACAGTTCATGGCGACGCGAATATCGAGATCAAATTCCTCTTTCATCCGTTTAATCGGATACAAACTACGGTGCATCTGCTCTACATTCAGCAATGGCGTCAGATTATATTGCATCCCGGCCACATCAATCAGACCCGCTTTATGTAGTTTGAGAAAACGTTCAACTTGTGATGGAGGTCGTGATTTTAGATAGCGTTCGGTAATCCCCGTTACTTCACAAACCCATTTCGCTTGTGCTTCTTTTGGATAAGACAATGTACTTTCACAGACATCAATAACTTGATCGATAAATTCCATATGCTGACGATAGGCTACATCTTGATAATCCGTAAAACCAATATCTGTATGAGTATGATTAATAAAATAGAAAGTTTTAATTTTCCCCAATCGTACATCCCCCAAGCAAATTGTTTTTTCGGCTCTCCATTGAAACAATAGGTTTATTCCAATAGTTTGTCTTTACCAGAAAGAATATGTTTCTTCATGACCATTTCCAATCTTTCAACATCTTTATTTTTAATCGAGTCCACGATGTTCTTATGGTCTTCTCTATTCATCTCAAAACGTTCAGAATACCGGTTAAAATAAAACCTCGCCACTTGCGTATGGAAGTTTAAGGAACGATAAATTTTTAGCAACTGACTGTTACCTGAGATCTCCACTAACAGTTCATGGAAATTCGCATCCAAATCGTTAAACGTAAAGAAATCATGGTCTCGTTCGTCTTTAGCCAGTTCTTCTTCCATCAAGGACAAGTTCATTTCAAGCTCAGCTAATTTTTCGTCGGTAACATGTTCAATAATATCCCGAGCAACTCCGCCTTCAATTAGAAGTCTAATTTGGATTAATTCCAACATATCTATATTAGAAAATTGGGTCACATACGTGCCAATTTTGGGTTTAACAATGATTAGTCCTTCATTACTTAACCTTGCAATCGCATCCTTGATAGGGGTACGACTGACTTCCCACTGCTGCGCCAACCCGTTTATATCAATACGTTCACCAGGTTTGATGATTTGAGTGGTGATCGCTATTTTTAAGCGATTGTATACTTTATTAGCTAAGTCTTCGGAACGAATCTTTAAAAAAATATCTGAGTTCATCAACCCCTCCTCACTCCTTTGTAAATGAATTTTATGTGTTAGAGAGGCCTTCCTTTAAGTAAAGGAAGGGCCTGCTCGGTTATTTACTTGAATCCATTATCATTGTATATCAACGATAATCGTCTGAATATCATTTTTATTGACCTTCAAGGTGACCTCGCTGTCGTTACTTTCAATCCCTCGTAATTGGCCGTTCGCGATATTGGCTGTATAGGCCTTTCTAATTTTTACATTTGGAAAATGCAATGTCACATCTGTATCCTTGCCACCGACTTCATGAAGGCGAACTTGATAACGGCCTTCCCCAAGTTTTCTTATTGCTAAAATTTGAACATGATCACAATTAACAGAGACAAATGACTGACTATTTTTAGTGACTTGATATGGAACGGATAGTCCCGCTAATGGATTTTGCACCTGTGCACCAAATTGGTACGCTTTTACCGGATCGAAATCTCCCACATGGCTTGTGATGCTGTATCGTAATTCAATTTCGCCGCCTTGCTTATTTGGAAAATTGGTATCCCAAATATTGTGTAAGGCGTAGGAGTAAATCGTTTGTGGTTCATTTTCCGGGAGTGTCGTTTCAAATGGTGCATAAGGAATATAGATATTCTCCAATTGAATTAAAGGTGCCTCCAACGTCCCCCACAAAACGGTATAATCAGCATTACTAACTGACAGCCAGTGCTGAATTGCCTTCATATAATGACAAGAGCCAGGCACATGCTGGTCGTCCGGAGAGACATAATCTCCGGTAATTTCATACCTCAGTTTACCGCCTTCGACATGGAATGGAAAAGGTAAATAAACGGCTTCCTTCACTTCTGTTTCTGTCTTCATCAAGCGGTTAACAAGATCAATTCTCTTTAAGTTTTGGTACAGAATAATTTCTTGTTCCACCCATTCGCATCCAGGTGCCTGCAGGGAAATCCTAATCTTTTGATAGACCGCGTTCGATTCCACGAGTTTCACTTTTGCAAGACTGGCAGTGCTTCTCTTTCCAAGCGTATCCGTATTCCCGGTTACCCGTGAAGATAAATGGTTGAAACGCGGTGCTGTTGTAAATTGGTCATAGACATACTGGTTAAATTGAAAAGGCGATTTTCCATTGACAAGTTCCTCGCCAATTTCTTTGTCGATGATGCTATTAATTCCGCCCGTTTCTGGATCAATGCTTATTTTATAAAATTGATTTTCCAACAGTCGGGTCTCATTTTTAAACTCTACTGCTGATGGGCTCACTTCTAGGTCTGTTTCTACGATTCGGTAGGAACGATGGCCAATTGGCGGCACGTTTTCTGCGAGGAAGGTCACAAATGCCCCAAGTGGTTTTGGTGTACTTTCCAACCTTAATTTAGACGAATAAATAACGGCTTCTCCATCTTCGTTAAGCAGCTTGAATTGCTTTTTCACATCACACTGTCCATCTGGAATAAAAACAGTCACGGTATCCGTTCGTTCAAATGACTCTGGATTATAGACAACGATGGTACTGGTCTTTTGATCATAATCACAATCCAAAAGATCGACTAACAGGTTTTGAGCTCGTTTATATTCAGTTAGGCTTTGGATGTAAGCCGTTTGCGCAAACCCTTGTTTGATATTCCATTGAATTTGACCGGAGGTATTATGGGTTATTGATTTATCCCAAGGGTTCCAAGCCCCCCACGTATGTTCATCAAATAACACCATGTTTTCATAAGCATTTTGCAGCACTTGTTTTGGATATTCATGTGAATCGCCTTGCATCGACGCAATCGAATGGAAGGTTTCCGCTGAGCGCAATAAATGGTGCGATTTCCGGTTTAGACCGTTCGGATAAGCGCCCGATGCGATCCCATCCGCCCACCAATCCGTCCAATCCCCTTTAAAAACAGGGATATCAAGATCTTGTTGTGATTCAATCGCTTCAAAGAACTGTTTATTTGTCGATGTAATCAATTTAGGATAAGCCCATTTTTCATTCCATTTCTTGGCCACTTCTGACGGGATGAGACTAGGCCCGGCATTATCCCAGTAACAGCCTTGAACGCGCAGATGTACCGTGTCTAATGGATATTTTTCGTTTGTTAATTGTTGTACTAACTCCGGCAGCTTTTCAAATGTTTCATCATAGCCATCCGCAATCCCAATTCGATTTCCCTCCATATACACGCCATGTGGTGTATCTGTATACCAGACTAGCACTTTTTGACCATTTTCATGCTGCCAATAAAATGGACGTTGCAGTTTTTCACCTGGAAGTAAGTGAGGGATGGAGCGCCCCGCATAATTGTGGGCAACTGAAAAATATTTAATGCCCATATCCGTCAAACACTTTAAAAATCCTTTCGTATGGCCAGGCACATCCGTCTGTAAAACCGTATCAATTTCAATTCCATATTCATCACGAAGTTGTTGGGCGGTTTCAAACGTTCGGGCCAGTTCATCTATATGATAAGCTTCCGTGTGCATACTCATATAGGCACCTGCCACTTCGATTCGTCCTTCTTTAATTCTCCGTAACATTTTTTCCACTTGGGCTTTCGGACGACTTTTTAACCAAAACTTCAATGGCCAAGTAACTTCAATCACCCATTTAAAATCTGTTTCTGGATTCGTCCCGTTCAAATCACATAACTCCAGCACTTGATCTAAATAAACGAGATGATGATCTAATACTTCATGCTGTGGGTCCGTGTATCCAATATCTAAATGGGAATGTTGGATCACATGGAAGGTCCAATGTTTTTCTGGCATGACCGTCACGGTGTCCCCAATTTCATTGGAGCTCCACCTTAACACCACTCGGTATGGAGTTGGTTCCGTTACTTCCGGGACGTACACTTCCAAGGTGGTCTTTCCCGCGCCAATTCGACCTACATTTTTAACAATTTTCCCATTCTTACTCGTAAGGATTAATTCTGCCGTTGAAATTCGTTCACCTAATTCGATATGGACAAAAATCACTTGTTTTAGTTCATTGCCCTGTCTGACAAAGAATACCGAGTTCTCCGCGGAGAATCCGATCACTCGCGCCGATTGATTGGTTTCCTGAATTTTAGAATTTTTTAATTGGGTGGTCAAAATGAACTCCTCCTATTTTGGTGATTATTTTCCGACCAGAGACATACCTTGCATAAAGTTCTTCTGTAAAAAAGAGAATAATAATAATGTAGGAACAGACGCAATTAACACAGCTACTAAAATAGCAGGGATATTAGAACCTGCATACATCCCTTGTAAACTCGCAACCCCCGACATGATTGGTCGAACAGACTCGGATTTACTGAGCGTTAACCCAAATAAGAGATCATTCCAAATCCACGTAAACTGGAACAAAAATAACACAGCGATTGGAGCCCTCGACATCGGCAAGAAGATTTGCAGGAAAATTCTAAAATCAGTACTTCCATCCAATCGTGCCGCTTCGACGATTTCTTTCGGTATCGTCGTAAAAAAGTTCCTGAGCACAAACAAGCAAAATGGAATCGATACTGCGGTATAAAAAATAGTTAATCCCCAGTTCGTATCATACATTTGAAAACCACTGTACATTTTAAAAAGAGGGATGAGATACATCTGGAAAGGAAAAACAGTGCCACTATAGATGATTAAAAACCAAAATAAGCGGCCCCGCACTTCTAATGTGGTTAAAGAGAACGCCGCTAAGGCAGCAATAAAAATAGCGAAAAACGATCCGACAGAACCGTATATTAAACTATTGATAAAACCCGAACCAATCCCTGCCTCTTCCCAAACATAGGCAAAGTTCTCGATAAACCCGATCTCCGTTGGCAGCTTCCAAAATTCACCCGTGAAAAAATCTTTCGTAGATTTGATAGCATTTACTACAACAAACCAAAATGGCAGCACCCAAATGAGGGCAAGAAGGAGCACCACCATATTGGTTACCCTGCGTGATACGTGAGTCATCTTCTCACCCCTCCTGTTTCAAGGTTGTCTTCAAGTAACCCCAAGAAAGTATTAATACGAATATAGATAAAATGACGGCAATGGCTGACCCATAGCCATAATGAGATAAAACAAACGTTTCACGGTACATCGTAACCGCAAGTGTCTCAGAGGATCGGAACGGCCCGCCCTGCGTCATCACCCAAATCGTATCAAACACTTTAAAACTATTAACCAGCGACATTAACACAACTACACTTGTGATTGGTCTAAGCAAAGGAAACGTGATGTTCTTAAACAAGCGCCAGCCTGATGCCCCGTCAATCATCGCTGCTTCCAATGGCTCTTTCGGAATGGCATTTAATCCGATTAAAAATAACACCATATTCGTCCCCATACTCTGCCACGTATACGTCCATATCATCGATAAGGTATTAACCGTGGGTGTCAGCAACCAATCAATCGCTGCAAGATCTTTCCACCCAAACAAGTCGAATAAGGAGGACAATCCACCCGGTGATAATAAGAACGCCCACACAACACCGGTAGTTGTTAATGAGATTGCATGTGGTAAATAAAAGATGTTTTTATAAACAATACTCCATCTTAAATGTTGAATCCCAACGGCAATCGCCAAACCTACTCCAACCGGCAGGAGTAGCGAAGCGAGCACCCAAATGATGGTGTTTATAATAGACGTAGTAAAGATCTTATCTGTGAAAATACTAATATAGTTTGAAAATCCAACAAAATCCGGGAGATTGATTCCATCCCACTTGGTGAAACTAATCACCAATGTGTAAACAGCTGAATAAATGAAAAATACACCTACCAACAGGACTGCGGGTAAAAGATATAAGTACGGGACGATTTTCTTTTTGATTGGGACCTTCGTTTTATTAGTCGTGATGTTATGTAACTTCACCCCGTTGTCCAGCTGAACCGTTTCTGTCTGCTCCAAACTACTCATTTTATCTCCCCTCAAAGGCAGGGAGCAAAACGCGCTCCCTACTAATCTCAAAAACTTTTACATTACTTATTTTCCACCCAAACCTTTTGCGCTTGCCCTTCAATTGTTTCAAGGACTTCCTTATAGGTGCTTGTGTCTAAAATGAATTTCGCAAACTGATCAACGGCAAATTCCGAAATCTCAGGAGGAGTCGCTTCCCAATATCTTTGCAGTAATTGATAGTGATTCGCGCCAATATCCTCAGAAATTTTATCGGTTATCACATTATTGGATTTAACCTCAGGCAGAAGCGGAGCAAAACCTTGTGACTCTGTCCAAAGCTGTTGCGGTTCCTTTTTGAAAAAATTACGGACAGCTTCCTTGGCTTTTTCTTTATTTTTACTCTTTTCAGCTACAACGATTGGGGATGTTTCGTAAATGGCTACATTCCCTACACCATCATTAATGGCAGGTACAATAAATGCGCCAAAATCACTGCCTGGCTGTAGTCCTGTCTTTAATAACGAAGACTGCCACCACTGACCCATAAGAACCATTCCGACATCACCTTTTGCAATATCAGAGAGGAGATTCCCATCGATATCACCAGGTTTTGAGAAATATCCCTTATCAATCAAGGATTTCCATAATTCCATTACCTTCACCACACCTGGATCGGTGTAGGAAGCTTCACCCACCATCAACTTATCGTAAAGCGCTGGATCGGAGTGAGCGAGCAATTCTTCAAACCAGATAAACGTCTGCCAGCGTGATTTAAATGGCTGGGCAAATGGCGTCACACCATTCTTCTTTAGGGTATCAAGGACATTCATAAATTCATCCCACGTTTTAGGCTCTTTCAACCCATATTTATCGAATACCTTTTTGTTATAAAACACATTCCAATAGGAAACATGCAACGGTGCCCCGTATACTTTTCCGTCAATCGTGTACGCTTTGGCTAATTCGGGATTTAACCCTTCTTTTTCATAATAGTCCTTCCACTCAGCTGTAAGATCAGCCGCCGCTCCAGCTTCTACGATTTCCTTCATCCGGAAACCTGACCACCAACTGAACAAAGTCGGAGGTTCATTGCCTTGTAACGACTGCTTAATGGTCGTCTGGAAGGAAGTTGTATCCGAAAAAGGTACCGCCTTAATGCCAGTTCCATACTTCTCAGCAGTTAATTTTCCAACCTTATCAAAATTTGTAGCCCAGTTTGATTTATCCATGTAATACTCAACCAGATTGGACTCTTTACTATTCGACTTCGAGGTCTCTTTACTACTACAAGCACTCAAAACCGTTGCCCCTAGTAAAACCGTTGTTAAAAGGACAGAAACTTTTCTATTGAACTTTTTCAATACAAGCACCCCTTTTTCTGCTAGAACGATAAATTTTAGTTGTTAACAATCGGGTAAAACATAGTGAGGAATATGGACATGTGGTGTGGGATTCTCGTGGTGAAGGAACAAGCCATTTCTGAAAAAAAACGCTGGGACTCCTCCTTTCGATCATTGTGTTTTCATAATCGTAAACGCTTACAGAATACTCACCAGTTTGGTTTTTTATCAGAAGAGTAGTGGTTTTGATTCGTAAACTTAATTTTCTGATAAATTTATGGTTTATGATTCTTGTTTAATGGTAAATTAGCCCATGGATGTTTGTCAACTGAATATTTTTTATTTTATGAAAATACCGAACTCCAAGTTTGATTAACTCTAAAATAAGAGGGGATTGGCGGAATAACAGTTGATGTTGGCGGAATCCTTCTTCAGTTTGGCGGAATAAATCGAAAAAGCGGCGGAATTCCTCCTCATATCCGCGGAATTCCCGTCTACTTCGGCGGAATCCACATACCACAGGCTGCCTCCCAAAACCTGAAAAATTCCGAAATCAAATCACATCAAAAAAGCCAAACTCTCCGAAGAAAACTTGGCTTAAGACGAATTATTTTTTAGTAAAAATCACTTTATTTAACCCACTAATCTAGATACGGACTTAAGGCTGGCCGTCACACTTGTGAACCCAAAACCATCAGAAAGACTTGATAGAATTTCATTTACACGCAAACTATTTCCTCTATGGATAATTAAATTCCCAGAGCCGCTTGTCGTCGTAATCGAATATCTTCCTGCAGAAAAATCTTTACCAGCCGTCCAATATCCGGCATGCAGAGCAGCGGGCAACGATCCACCGATCCCCCATAAATCTATGTTATGATGTAAAAAAATAAATAAAGGAGTGGACACCGTGATTCAGTATGAATGCCTCCACCACGTTAGCCTTACGGTTACTGATTTAGAACAAGCCAAACACTTTTACAGCAACATCCTAGGTCTAAAAGAAATCGAACGCCCGAATTTTGATTTTCCTGGTGCCTGGTATGAAATCGAAGGACAACAGCTGCATCTCATTGTCCTCCCTACATCCCAAACCATCCGCCAAGACAAACGACTGAGCAGCCGTGAAGGTCATTTTGCCCTCCGCGTGAAAGATTACCACGCTACTCTGAAATGGTTGAAAAGTAAGGATGTCGAGCTATTAGAAAAACCCAAGGGCGCAAGCGGCTTTGCCCAAATCTTCTGTGCCGACCCCGATGGGAACCTAATCGAACTAAACGTCGACCAAAAAAACCTGTAACAAAGCGAAAAACCTCCTTTTTTAAAAAGGAACCCTAGTTAGCCGCTGAACTAGGCCTTGTCCCCCTGCCCTTTTTGTGAACAGCTGAAATAGATAGAGGAGAAGTGCCTAAAACACTTCTCCCCATATTTATTCAACAAAAATAATAATCCCCACTACCACCATCAACAAAGAAAAGAAATAGCCCCAGTCTCTCGCTGCTATTTGAGGTGTTTGATAATAAGTTCTCTCCCTTGTACCCGTAAATCCACGCGCTTCCATGGCGATCGCAATTCGTTCTGATTTTCTGATTCCTTGCGTAAACAGGGGTAAAGAGTACCTCATAAACGCTTTCCACCCATTTTTTTGCTTGTAACCTCTGACTTTATGAGCTATCTTCATTTGAGTGAGTTCCGATTGGAAGAGTGGGATAAAGCGGAACCCCGCTAATAGCCCGTACGCCCATTTTGGTGAAAGTTTACATTGATGAATTAAACTCATGATAAACAAAGTGATGTCGGTGGTGGATGTGAATAACAATCCATACGTGACAAACGCCAACATTCGTAATGCGATCGTTAAGCCATGATTCATGCTCTCCACCGTAATATGGAACCAGGCCCATTTCCAAACCGTCTCTTCTCCCTCTCCAAAAGCGGCCATCATCCAAAATATCAGAATAAAAAAACCTACATACGGCAGAAGCCTTTTTAAAAGGTAGGAAATCCTCCATCCTCCTATAAAAGTTCCAATTAAAACAGCCAGGAACCAGATCCAAAAAGTCCCCTTTGGATTGGAAATCGTCATTAAAAGAATCATCACGATCAAGTGAGACAGCAGCTTACACGCAGGATTGAGGGTAGCCAGGAAGGAATCGTTAGCCTTCATACCAAAACCCCCTCCATACGTTCATGCAGCAACTGAAAATGGAGCGGCGGAATTAACGCACTTTCACGGCACAGATTGGGATCAGAAAATAATCCGTACGGGCTCCCCTGATAGGTCACTCTTCCCTTGTTGAAGAGAAGGACGTGATCCGAGAAACGATCGACTAAATCCATATCGTGGGTTACCATGACAATCGTGGTTCCCTGTGCCTGCCTCTCCTTTAAGCGCTGAATCAGTTCATTTGCTGTTTTTTCATCTTGACCAAATGTGGGTTCATCCAGCAATAGTAATGCTTGATCAAACAACAACATCGTCGCAACACTTAACCTTCGTTTTTGTCCTAAACTTAGTGTATACGGGTGCGCATCTTGATACGATTCCAATCCAAACTCCTCTAAAAATTGCATGGTTTTGGTATGAATCAGCTCTTCAGGCCAATTACGCTGCCGGCCGCCAAAGGCAACTTCCTCAAATACCGTATCGGTAATGAATTGATGCTCTGGATTTTGAAAAACAAAGCCTGCTTTTTCATATAATTTCCGGTCTGGCCATTTCTTTAATTCCTCATCATGAAAGTAAATTTCCCCTTTTTTATACGGCACCAATCGGATTAGACTTTTTAAAAAGGTACTTTTTCCGCTTCCATTTTCCCCGACGATGGAAATCCATTGACCCTGATGGATGTTTATAGAAATCTCGCGAGCGACCGTTTTTTTCCCATAGCCAATGTCAACCTGTTCAGTGCGGAGTATTATTTCCCCTTCATTGAGCGGTTTTGTTTTAATCCTATTAGATAGTTTATTAGCAAGCGGGTGCGAAGGATTGCGCACCACCTCCGTCCACGTTTCCGGAAATATCTTAGGACGCCAAATCCCCGCTGCTTTCATTTCATTCGTAAATTTCTGAAGGATCTCTTTCGGTCCCCCATCCCCAATAATACATCCATGCTTATTAAGGAGAATGACTCGATCCATCCATTCGATGCAGCCGTCTAGTACATGTTCGACCACTACCATCGTCTGATTCGTCGTTTTGGCTAAATGATTCAATAAACCAAAGATCTCCTCCCTGCCAGCAGGGTCGAGTTGGGCTGTTGGTTCATCAAAGAATAGCACTTCTGTTTCTAATGCCAGTAAACACGCTAACGCCAATCGTTGTTTCATTCCACCTGACAGCGTTTCAATCGGGGTTTTTTTATCAACATTTAGCCCAACTTTATCCATCAGGTCCGCAATCATAGGGTCCATCTCATGTCGCGGAATCGAGCGATTTTCAAGACTAAATGCAATTTCCTCATCGACATGAAGCATGCAAAATTGAGAATCAGGATCTTGAAACACAACCCCGGCATCCTTCCTCCGGTATACTTCACCACTTACCTCTGCCTCCACATGCTCAGGGATAATCCCGGCAAGCGCGGAAATCAACGTAGATTTCCCACTGCCACTTGGCCCAAGTATCATTACTTTCTCCCCTTTATGGATGGACAGAGTAATATGATCGAGGCTTTTTTGAGAACGATTATAAAAACGAACCGACAGATCCTTACATCCCAGAAACATTGATGTTGTCCCTTTTCCTTTTTTCTTTCATCAGTTCATATTGTTCCAACACTCCCGTTTTCGCCAATGAATCCACAACCACTTTCGCTAACCAACCGCCAAGAATTATTCCGCTGATGACATGAATTCCCAATGTTACAAAAAATACTTTCAACGTGTAATAACCGAATCCGTTGGCGATTAAGTTATACAGCATGCTTCCAATCGCTGCAAAAGCCCCTGATAGCATTAAGGTAAATAGGTTGTAGCGTTTATATCCGAATAGGGCGAAGGCGATTTCTGCACCAATCCCTTGAAAAACACCTATTAAAAGAGCCGACAGACCAAAATGACTTCCGGTTAATAACTCCACTGCGGCCGCGGCAACCTCTGCAATAAACGCCGCTCCCGGTTTTCGAATAATATACGCGACAATCGGACTAGCAATCACCCAAATGCCAAACATAAAACCTGCACCTACTGGCCCGACTAGAGCCGAAATCGGAATCCACAGCGTTGACCAGCCTAAATAGATTACCCCGCATGCCACCGATAAAATCACAGCAAGGACGACTTCTTTCATCTTCCATGTCATCATCGCACTGCCTCCATTTTCACAGGCCATTCTTCGAGTTTATAAGCCATATCCCAAAACATATATTCAAGCTGACAACTGATGATGAAATGCTCCTTCATCTTTTCCTTTTCCCGCTCTGGTGCGGTCTTGGCCCATTCATCAATCCAGGCGCAAAATTTCGGGGTAATCGAATCGGCCCGATTTCCATAAAAATGAATCCACTCATAAAAGGGATGAGACGGATCGGGATTCACTTCCGTTAATAACCTTTTCCCAATTTCCCAATACGTCCACGGACACGGTAATAACACCGCGATAATTTCTCCCAATGTTCCTTCATGCGCAACGGTAAGCATATGACGCGTGTAATGAAGGGCAGAGGGTGATAACGGATATCCCTGTAATTCCTCAAAGGGAACACCAGCTACTTCACAAAAATTATGATGAGGATGGGTTTCACTGTTTAAAATAAAAGAAATCTGCTTATTAAACATCGCCATTTCTTCGCGATTCTCACACTTAGAAACTGCGATGCCATAGATACGAGTAAAGGAATTCAAATATTCAAAGTCCTGTTTAACATAATGAATCAATTGTTCCTTTTTTAGCTCCCCATTCGCGATACCTCGAACAAACGGATGCTCAAAAATTGCCTCAAAAATCGGATCTGCTTCTTTTCTTAGTTCTGCTGAAAAACTCATATCTTTCTCCCCCTTATTGGTTTTATGGGAAGACACTAAAAGGAGAGACTGAATTTTCAAACACGAAAAAACCGCCCCAAAAATGGAGCGGCAGAATAATAGTATCTATCCATACACAGACTCCACTTTCCTACGCTAGTATGAACTAGATCAGGTTCAAAGGGTCCAAGATACATCTTGTCTCAGCCTCAAATGGCTCCCCTAGTGGTCTTCCTATAAATTTAATTTTCACTCTACACTCGCTGGATAATGATGTCAATCAATTTACACCTCGACTGTAAAAATAAACCGAACGAACTATAGGGTACAGGAATAAAGACTCATTGGGCTCGTGCAGCTATACTTGCTTCGAAAGCGCCTCCTGTTCTAATCTACAAATCAACTTGTAGTATCCCAATAAGATTAAGAGGAGAAAAGGATTAATCATGACCGAATGATACAGCCTCCACCAACCGTAATGGAAATATCCCCAAGGCTCTGGTAACAACGTCAAAACCTCATAAATCACGATTATAACGTTCCAAGCTAAAAAAAATAAAAATTGTTTCGTAAATGAACTTTTTAAAGGGTACACATTTAAAAAAATGATATTAACAGGCGGGACTAAACATAAATACACCGGCAGCGACTCCCAATCAACACCCTTGTTAAAGTACCAGTACCCCTGATATTTCAAACTGACAAACACATCAAATAACAATTGAAACATACTCGAAAACAACCAAACCTGCAGCATTTCACTCTTCGACAGTCGTTTTCTTACCTTTAATAAAATAACGTTAATAATGATGACAGATACAATAATCCCAACCATGTAGTAGTCTCCCTCAGGTATGAATAAATATAAATTTTACATTTATTGTAAAAAGTATACCTGCACAACTTGAAATATGGAAATGAATTTCCAAATAAAACCCAGCATGTGTCGTAAGTTTCGGAAAATATGTGTACGAATGTGCCCCCTCTTCAGACAGCTTCTCCCCTTTTCCACATCATCCTGTCCGAAGCGCCCCCTCTTCAGACAGCTTCTCGCTTTTTCCACATCATCCTGTCCGAATGAGACCCCACTTCAGACAGCTTCTCGCTTTCTCCACATCATCCTGTCCGAATGCGCCCCCTTCAGACAGCTTCTCGCTTTCTCCACATCATCCTGTCCGAATGCGACCCCACTTCAGACAGCTTCTCGCTTTTTCCACATCATCCTGTCCGAATGTGACCCCACTTCAGACAGCTTCTCGCTTTCTCCACATCATCCTGTCCGAACGTGACCCCTCTTCAGACAGCTTCTCGCTTTTTCCACATCATCCTGTCCGAACGCGCCCCCTCTTCAGACAGCTTCTCCCCTTTTCCACATCATCCTGTCCGAATGCGCCCCCTCTTCAGACAGCTTCTCCCCTTTTCCACATCATCCTGTCCGAACGCGACCCCACTTCAGACAGCTTCTCGCTTTTTCCACATCATCCTGTCCGAACGCGACCCCTCTTCAGACAGGCCTCTAGTCATAAAAAAAGGAGAAGTGCGCGAACACTTCTCCCCCTGCCATATCGATCTGTTCCCATTAACTCTCTTTAAAAATTGTACCGTTATTAGTACACCTTCACCACTTTTACCTTACTCTGATTCCCTGCCTTATCCATTACAGAAACCTCTAAGGATTTCCCCTTTTTCTGTGTCTTAATCTTTGCCTTGAATTTTCCATACTTGTTTGTAACAGTTTTACCAATCAATGTAACACCATTATAAATATAGACAGTGGACCCTGCCTCAGCTCTTCCTGTCACTGATTTTGAAGAATGTGTTACTTTGTTAACAACTGGGACAGCAGGAGCGGTTTTATCAACAACCGTAACAGTGGTTTGAATTTGGTTGCCAACTTTGTCACTGGCATAAAATGTTAATCGTGTACCTGCCTTTTGGGCTGCTCGGATCTTTATTAGGAAGGAGCCCATGCTATTCGCATAACCCTGACCTAGAACCGAACTCCCTGCCTTAATAATTACTTTTGCACCCGCTTCCGTCTTCCCAAGAATAATCGTTTGATTATCACCTACAGAATAAACAGATGGCTTAACCGGCGCGGTTTTATCAGATACGATGACCGAAACTTCCCCACTTTTATTCCCGCCGCCATCCTGTACAAAAACGGTTAAGCGGGTTCCAGCTTTTTTCGGTGCAATTTTTACAGAAAAAGAACCAGTAGTACTTACCGTTGCTTGACCAATGATGGTTGAACCAAGTTTCACCACCGCTTTCGTTCCAGCCTCTGCTTTCCCTGTAACGACTGATTGATTGTCTCCCACCAGGTTAACAATCGGGTTTGTAGGAGCGATCGTATCCTTTACTGCTACCGAAAGGGTTTTACTCCTATTTCCAGCTAAATCCTCAGCATATAATTGAAGAATGCTTCCGCCCTTTTGTTTAGCAATATTGACAGTAAAATTTCCTGTACTATCTGCAACGGCACTGCCTAGCAGCGTAGTTCCTTTCATGACATAAACCGTCGCATCAGCCTCTGTCATCCCCGTTACGGTTGTATCATTATCACTAACAGGGTTAATAGACTGAATGACTGGCGGCGTATAGTCACCATCTAGATCTTCCGGTAAAAAAGTATAAGTAATATTGGCGCCTTTATCAGTTGGTACTGTATAGCCTGTTGGCGAATCCAATTGCTTCACTATCGCCCCACCGCCACGCAGCTGCCTTCCTAAACCGTTGTATAGTTTTGGCTTAATAGCTTCAAAAGCTGGTTCCCCATTAAAACCATACAATCCCGTTGCCTGTTTTAATAAAAGAGCTGTTCGGAAAGAAGTCATAAAGTTCCCAAACGAAAGAGACGGATTTATATATTTATGTACCACCTCTTCGACAGCACGATAATCATTGTGTGTATTATTTAAGAGCTCTTTAAAAATGCTATCCCCTTGGTTCGCTTGGATTTTCAAATATTGAGCGAATAAATAGGAAAGGGCATAATTGGATAAGGTATCGCCGTTTTCATCCCAATATAATAAAGAATGGCCATTGGTGATTGAGTTCGAATAATTATAATAATCGATTCGATCCGTTAATGCCTGCCCTGTATAAATTTGCTCAGCTGCCATTGCCATCGCTTCATCCAACCATGTATCCATAGAATCCGTATTACCTTCAATTAAGACATTTCGGTTAAAGTTCACCATGTGTTGAAATTCATGCGCTAACGTACTATATACTTCAGTAACATCCTTTGTGGCTTCTGTTCCCATTGATGGATAGGTATCCATATAGAAAATTTCGGATTGATTAGAGTGATTTACAGAGTACAGATCACCAGCCCAAAAATAGCCGCCAACATATACACCACTTACATCAAAATCATCTTGGATATCATAGCAGAGGATATTAACCTTCCCATTTACATCTACATCAGATGCTTCACCAAAGTTATTCGTTACAAGCGGATGAATTTTACTATCAAACTCTTTTCCTAACTTTTGTGCATCAAGGCTCGTTATTTGATTATTATAGACCCAGACATTGGCCTTTGCCCCGCTGTACAATAATTTTGCCGTGATTTGCGTATCAAGATTTGTGGTAAAGTCTGTCACCCAGAACGGTTTACTATCACCAACTACTGGAACAGACTGAGCAGAAAAGTATTTCTTCACAAGTTTGCTGCTGTTTTTTGAAGGATTAAATGGTTTGTTAACATCGATTTGGTAAGCATCTTGCTTTAATTCATTATTAATTGTATAGTTTTGATTTTTCACATTAAATGTTCCTGTATACGCAGATCCTTCGCCACTCGTTGATTCGTTATCAATGATGACGTAATTCCCTTGAAGAGTCGAATTTCGTGCGGCACCTGGTTCTTGACCATAGGCGATCACAGGTAAGCCAAGTAGCATAATAGATACAAGCGAACAAATTGTCCTTTTAAAATGGTTCATATCATAGTCTCCAATCATTAGTCAGCTCATTGGGGAATTTTAGTAATCTCTATTTTTATCATATTACTGTACTTTTGAAAAAGTGGACTTACTTTGATTACGAGCCTTATCCATTAGAATAACTTCTAATGTCGAACCCTTTTTTTGCGGTTTAATGGTTGCTTTATACACGCCGCTACTATTGGTGGCAGCCATGCCCACCAAAGTGGAACCGTTAAATATATAAACGGTAGTCCCTTTTTCTGCTTTTCCGGTCACCGTAGTAGAGGTATTTGTTATCTTATTAACGATTGCTGCAGATGGAGGTATTTTATCGACAACTGTGACAATGGTACTTTGGCTCCGGTTACCAGCACGATCAGTTGCATATGTAGTTAAGATCGTTCCAGCTTTCTTGATGGATGTAAATTTAATCGTGAAGTATCCTGTACTAGATGCAGTGGTTTGGCCTAAGACGGTTTTCCCTTGTTTCATGACTACTTTAGATCCAACCTCTGCTTTTCCTCTGATAATATTCTGATTGTTACCAATAGAATATACGGTGGGTTTGCCAGGAGCGGTTTTATCAATCACCGTGACGGTTGCGCCACTGCTCAGATTTCCAGCTTTATCTCTGGCGTAAACAGTTAATTTTGTCCCTGCTTTTTGTTTGGGAATCGTTACACTGTAAGTTCCATTTGACAATGCGGTTCTTCTTCCAATGGTCGTGCTGCCTCTGTTCACACTTACAGTTGAATAGGCTTCTGCTTTCCCTTTTACAGTAGTGTTCATATCGCTAACAGTATTGACTGTTGGCTTTGATGGAGGAGTTTTATCAGGAGCAATGTAGAAAGGATTTTTCACTTTAAACTGGGTAACATCCGAGTAATATTCATCGTCACTATATTCCGAGATTCCAAATCTTAAATAGATATAGGGCTCGTTTTGATAAATTGATTTCGGGACATAAGAGCTTAAGCTAGATGAAGTAGAACCGATCGTATCAAATTCTGTGTAATCGATAAATTCTAATGTGCCTGTATTATCTTTTAGAAACTCAACCGTATAAATAGAGTCCTTTAAATAGGCATAATCTGTATAATCCAAGATCTGAACATTCATATCTGTGGACGAATAATTTGACACGGATGCAAAGTAAATATCATGGGATGTATCATAACTATCCCACAAAGTATCTACATAAGAACCGTTTGTTTTTAAAGGATAATCCGCCGGGCTGTTTGTTTGTTTAATAGATAGCGATTTTTTAGGTAAGTTCTCTGGAAGAATATTAGTACTTAATTTACTGCTCAGACTTTTTTCAACTTGTTTCATTTCCTGTCCATGTGCATTTAAAGGTATTGCCAAGATTAATAGTACTAATAAAAAAAACGACATCTTTACACTCTTCATTTTATCATCCCCTCGTTACTATAATACTAGATTCATTGGCCTGATTCTAGTTATTTTGGAAAAAATAGCCATCAATTCATTCGCATTAGTACAAAAAATATCCTCCATTTCCATTTAATATTTAAAGGAGTTTTCCCCCCTACCCCCAAAATCTTTAATTGATTATCTAAGTTTTTAGGTGGTAGTCAATTTTTGTCGAATAATCTATTCGCCATATGAGTAACATTTAGCATCGCTTCCGTTCAACGTTTCAGTCCATTTTTTAAAGATAATATGAATCTATTAAAATAGAACGACACTACCCTATAGGAGGAGTCTGAGTGAATCGAGTTTTTAGATGGATTGTTAGATCATTGTTTTCCCCAGTCACTGGAAGTTCAGGCGCAGTGGCAAGTACACTTGGGTTTTTCCTGGGATTTTTACCGTTAGATAGTGTAAGAATTCCATTGTTACTTGTTCTTTCACTTTTGTTGCGGCTAAATATCATCGCCTTATTCCTTGGAACCTTGATTCCGATTTTTATTCCAAAGATGAATCATTTACCCGTCCTAGATTTAAGTCGTTTCGAAGATTTCTGGTTCATTTCGACCCTAAAATCTAAAATACACTTTTCACAAACCACGGCATCAGCGGCCCTAGGAGGATTAATTGGTCTTGTCTGCTATTTTTTCTTCCACTGGTTTTACAATTTAGGGCTGAAAAAGAGGGAAGGAAATCAAGAACATGTTTTTCTTGATCCCGCCAAAAGACGCTGGTCCATTATAAAACGAATGAGTGTAGGCTTTACTGTATTCATTATTTTAGTATCAACTATTTTTATTGAAAGCCTTAATACGAACCCAGAATTTCCTGAGCTACAATTGAAAAATAGCGAAGCAAAGAGCGGAATCGAGCCGATTAATAAAACCTTCAGCGAAGAACAACTCGCCACACAGGTGCAAAAAACGAATCCTTCCCCTCTTATTCAAAAAAATATCGGGCAATTGAACAAAAAACAAGAAGTTTATGGTTTTTACGTCAATTGGGACAAAAACAGCCATACTTCTTTTAAAAAGAATATCGATTCTATTACAACATTAGTACCGGAGTGGCTGCAGCTTACTCCTAGCCTTACCCTTAAAACCAGCACGGACGGCTCTATTAGGGCAAAGGCCAAAGCACATAATATAAAGATTCTTCCATTAGTGAATAATTTTATGAATAATAAATGGGATGGCGAAGCTCTTCACCGGTTATTTACTACTCCGGGCGCTGAAGATCTTTTTATTAAAAATATGCTGGAATACGTGAGAACAAATGACTTTGACGGAATCAATATAGACTTTGAAGAAATCCATCAAAATGACAAAGACCATTTCACTGATTTTATGGATAAAGTTTATGAAGCATTTCATCCACATGGTCTCATGGTTACACTGGATGTTCCGCCGAAGAATAATAGTTTTAACTATCCTGCTTTAGCAACTAACGTTGATCGGATGTTTGTCATGCTATATGACCAGCACCACTCCATGGGTAAACCTGGACCAATCGCTCCATCTGCTTGGGTAAGGGATAGCCTAAACCAACTCAATATTCCTTCTGAAAAATTGATTGTGAGTTTAGGAAGCTTTGGTTACGACTGGGAAGAAAACTCCAATCAGCCCGCAGATGCGATGACATTTGGGGATATCATGGATATGGGGATGGGAACCAACCTCCAAATTCATTGGAGTAAGCAAATAGGCAATCCTTATTTACGGTACAAAAGAAACGGAAAAAACCATACGGTTTGGTTTTTAGATGCGGCTACATTTTATAATCAAATGAAGATAGCGATGGATCACGGATCAAAAGGTATAGCGGTTTGGCGGCTTGGTTCTGAAGATCCTTCTATCTGGAATTACTTGAATAAATCAAAGGAAATGCTGGATCCTTCCAATGCCCTTAAAACCTTGGTCAGCCCGAAGCCTGTTCACTATACAGGTGCAGGGGAGATTTTAAGAGTTGCCTCTCAATTAGAAGAAGGCAAGAGAACGATTCAATTGGATTCACTCGGTATGATCCAAACCGAAACCTATCTGAAATTACCAAAGCCTTTTGAGATCGTACGGTATGGCAAACCTAAAGCGAAGGAAATCGTCCTTTCCTTTGATGACGGTCCGGATCCAACCTATACACCACAAATATTGGACATTTTGGACAAGAATCATGTAAAAGGGACCTTTTTTATCCTTGGAGAGAACGCGATGCAGCATCCAGGACTGGTTAAAAAGATGTATAAACAAGGCCATGAAATTGGCAACCATACCTTTACCCATCCTAATATAGCAACCATCACACCTTTGCAAACAAGAATGGAGCTAAATGCGAATCAGCGTTTATACCAAGAGATTACGGGACATTCGATGACCCTGTTCCGCCCGCCATATGTAGCTGATGCGGAACCAAGCACAAGGAGCGAACTGGAGCCTATAGTGAGAGCACAAGATATGGGCTATACGACGGTCGGTGAATTAATTGACACGGATGATTGGCAAGGACTTTCTAGTAATGAAATTGTGAAGCGGGTATTGAATCAGGTGCAAGAAGGAAATGTAATTTTGATGCACGATGCTGGCGGTGACCGCTCTAACACGGTTAAAGCCCTACCCATTATCATTAAAGAACTCAAACAGCGCGGTTACACATTTACCACCATTGGTAATCTGATTGGAAAAAGTGAAAGCCAAATTATGCCTTCTGCTAGTCAGGACAACCCTTATTTGGTCTATGACAAAGCGGTATTCAAGGTCATCCAAGGCTGGCACTTAGGATTAAGCTTTCTGTTCTACTCAGCGATCGTGATCGGAATTTTGCGCCTGGCTGTCTTCGTTTTCCTATCGAGAAAGCAGGTAAAAAGGTATAAAGAAACCGAGATTGATCCTTCCTTTACACCTTTTGTCAGTGTCGTGATTGCTGCCTATAATGAGGAAAAAGTCATTTGCAAAACAGTCGATTCTATTTTATCGAGCGATTACCCAGCTTTTGAAATACTGATTATTGACGACGGTTCAAAGGATGATACGGCTGTAGTCGTTCAAGAAACTTATGCAAACCATCCACTCGTCAGATTAATCAAAAAACCCAATGGAGGAAAGTCTTCCGCGGTGAATCTTGGTTTTAAAGAAGCAAACGGGGAAATCGTCGTGGCACTTGATGCTGATACCCTCATCGCTGAAAATGCGATTTCATTGCTTGTTAACCATTTTAAAAATGAAAATGTTGCTGCGGTTTCAGGTAATGTGAAGGTCGGCAATAAGGGGAACCTCCTGACAAACTGGCAGCATATCGAATATGTGACAGGCTTTAACCTAGAAAGAAGGGCATTTGCAGCACTCAATTGCATTACAGTTGTACCAGGTGCAATCGGAGCCTGGAGAAAGACAGCGGTAGAGGAAGCAGGATATTTTCAAGAAGATACACTGGCAGAGGATACCGATATCACTCTTACTCTTTTACGCCAGGGAAAAACGATTGAATTTGAAGAAAAGGCTTATGCCTATACAGAAGTGCCAGAAGATATTAAAAGTCTGGCAAAACAGCGTTACCGGTGGGTTTATGGTACTTTACAATGCTTATGGAAACATCGGGATGCTTTATTCAATAAAAAACATAACTCATTAGGATATATCGCCCTTCCTAATATGTGGCTTTTCCAATATATTTACCAAACCATTTCGCCTATTGCAGATCTATTGTTCATTATCGCCCTTTTTAACCCGCACCCTGAAAAAGCAGCGATTGGATTTATTCTTTTTTACTTGCTGGATTTCTGTACTTCTCTATATGCGTTTCGATTGGAGAAAGAAAGTCCAAAACCACTTGGTTCATTGTTTTTACAACGAATCTTGTATAAACAACTGATGACTTATGTGGTGGTAAAATCCATCTTCTCGGCAATTAAGGGAGTAACCGTTGGTTGGGGTAAACTAAAACGCAAAGGGAATGTAACACAGGAAACCTCTATTGTGAAGGTGAACGAAAATATGTAATGTCGGTCTTTCCCATTTGGGAAAGACCCTTTTTTATACAGAAAAAAAGGGGTGAAATGGGTAACTAGTACGTATATTTAGAGACGCACTTTCGATGAAGGACAAAATCTATTAAGATGTCTGTTGAACTGTCCTTCATAACACTGATGAAGGACAAAAACTATTAAGATATTTAAAGAACTGTCCTTCATTTCGCCGATGAAGGACATTAACTATTAAAATATTTAAAAAACTGTCCTTCATACCACCGATGAAGGACAAAAACTATTAAGAGATATAAAAAACTGTCCTTCATACCACCGATGAAGGACAAAAACTATTAAGATATATATAAAACTGTCCTTCATACCGCCGATGAAGGACAAAACCTATTAAAATATTTAAGAAACTGTCCTTCATACCACCGACGAAGGACAACACCTAATAAGATATATAAAAAACTGTCCTTCATTCCACTGATGAAGGACAATAACTATTAAGATATTTAAGAAACTGTCCTTCATACCACCGATGAAGGACAAAACCTATTAAGATATTTAAGAAACTGTCCTTCATACCACTGATGAAGGACAAAAACTATTAAGATATATAAAAAACTGTCCTTCATACCACCGATGAAGGACAAAAACTATTAAGATATATAAAAAACTGTCCTTCATACCACCGATGAAGGACAAAAACTATTAAGATATATAAAAAACTGTCCTTCATACCACTGATGAAGGACAAAACCTATTAAGATATATAAAAAACTGTCCTTCATACCACTGATGAAGGACAAAACTCAATTATATTCCTGATGAATTGTCCTTCATAAAATTAATGAGGGACAAAAACTACATTGCACCTGATTGGATAGATTTTTTTATGTGTGAATTAACGAGTGAATTCATAGGTGTTTTTGTATGAGTATTAGTCCGTCTGCACCTCAAAATGAAACCTGTTACTCTTTCAGTAATCCTTTTGAAATCATTACATTTTCTTTCCATTGTTTTCATTTGTAGCCTTACGGTTCGCAGCTCTTTCTTTTGCTGCTTGAGAAACTTGTTGTCCACTGTTAGTTTTAGTTGTAGCGGCACTTTTTGAATTAGTTTTTGTTGTTGCTGTACTTGTTGTTTTAGTTTTCTTCGTTGTACTTGGTGCTTTTGCGCTTGTCACGGGTTTCGTGGTTGCAACAGGCTTTGTAGTTGCAACAGGCTTTGTGCTTGCAGCAGGCTTTGTGGTAGCTGCAGGCTTTGTGATTGCAACAGGCTTTGTGGTTGGACTTGTTGTATTCGGTCTCGTCGACGTGGGTTTACTCGTTGTTGTTGGTGCTTTTGCGCTTGTCACAGATATCGCATGCGTTGGAGTTGTTGTCTCATTCGTATTAGCAGGAGTTGTTGTCGTTATATTGCTGGATTTTTCCGTATCGGTTTGAATGGCTGCTTGAGCCATATTGTTATTTTTTAAAGATACTTCGATAGCTGCAATATCATGGTTTTTCACATTCGTTGTTGGCGTTTGATCTTTCACCTTTTTTTCTACTTGGTTAACTACATCCGCTTTTTTCCGGTCTGCGGATATCGGTAAAGCAATCTCTTTTGCTAATCTTTTAAGAGGTTGTTCAGCTAACAAAGCGTTGGCGATAGAAAACGTAACAGATCCCGCTAATACCATGGAAAGGGCTCCCTTGGTTAGTTTGTTCATGTTATTCCCCTCGTATTTGTGTGTGATTATATTAATAGAATACTTAATAGAATACGAACGAACCAGAATGTCTTATGGGGGTAGTAACCTTATCTTGTTTTTTATCGAACTCCTGATAGCTCTCAAAAAAATCCCCAACAGCGATTATGTTGGGGATTTTTTTAAATGTGCCTCACATCAAATCAGATGAAACTGCACTGCTACTGAGTTTCTGCTTTTTTACTTTCCTGAAATGGAACAGTTCGTAGAACGTCGGAATGACAATCAGTGTCAGTAATGTAGACACAATCAGTCCAAAAATAACTACGACGGCAAGGCCTTTAGAAACAAGATTCATGCTCATGCCAGATTCGTGCGTGAATAGTAACGGAACCATCGCAAAAACGGTGGCGAGCGCTGTCATCAAGATTGGACGGAGGCGAACGCTTCCTGCTTCCATAATGGCTTCCCTGATGGTCATGCTAGTTTCGTTATGGCGGATTCGGTCCACCAGAACAATGGCATTGGTCACGACGATTCCCACGAGCATCAGCATGCCGATTCCGGACGAAATGTCGATGCTGGATTTTGATACTACTAATCCTAAAAGAGATCCAATTGCGGCAAGTGGCAGGGTTAATAATATAGCAATACTTGCCCGGAAAGATTTTAAGGTTACTAGCAGAATCATAAACACAATACCGATTGAGAACAAGGCGAGCTTCGCAAGTTCCTGTAAATCATCAGAGGACTGCATGGCAGAACCGGTGATTTCCGCGCTGGTTTCATCGCCGAATGTGTTGTCTTTTTCCCAAACTACTAATTGTTTTTTAATTTCGCCTGTCACATCCACCATTTTCTTCGGATCGACAGCAGCGCTTACCTGAAGATAATGATGCCCGTCTTTGGAATAAAGGGTGCCCGGCTGATTGGATTCTTCAATTTTAGCAATCTCTGACAACTGAACCGGTCCATCCGTCGTCATCAATTGCAGCTGTTTCAAATCATCTGCCGTTTTAATTTCTTTAAGCGCCCCGAGTTTTACCATCGTGGTCCGACCATCAATTTTCACGCTTCCAATCACGGCCGGGTCGATCATACTATGAAGCGACTGGGCAATTTCTTGTGCGTTTGAAAGGGTTGGGTTCACTGTAATGGTCACGGTTGGCTTTTTATCTTCATCATTGGTTTCCACCTTTTGAACGCCATCAATGCTCGTGAATTTTTTCTTGATTTTATCCGCTGCTGATTTTATGTCATCCTCATTTTTTCCGATGACATCCACGGATACCTTGGTTGTTTTCTCTCCCATGAGTCCAGCGGTGCTGGCCGTTAACTCTGCTCCTGGGAATTGATCTTTTTCCTTGCGCAGATCCTGAACGATTTTAGCAGAATCCGCTCCTTCTTTCAAAAAGACCATAAACTGGACTTGGTTCGCATCCTGAAGTTCGCCGAACTGTGCCGCATCGGCATTATTTCCGACTTGGACGATGTGATTTTTGACCCCGTCTGCTTTTGAAAGGATCGTTTCCATTCTTGTTAATCCGTCTTCGATATCCTTAAATTGGGTTCCATTTTGATAGCGTAGCAGCAACGATATAGGCGCTGTCTTTTTGGTCGACCGAGCCTTTTGGCATGGTGGCAAAAAGTCCAATCGAGCTAATGACCACGACAACCGAGATGAGGATCGGCAGCCATTTATGGTTGAGTGACCAGCGCAGAACAGACGGATAGAACGAACCGTTTTTGTGTTCTTTGACCTTCACTTTTTTCATCATTCGTCCGCTGAGCGCTGGAACAACGGTCAGAGAAACCAGCAAGGAAGAAAGCAGTGAACAAGTAATCGTAATCGCAAATGGCGCAATTAAATCTCTTAAACTACCAGAAGCAAGCATCATCGGAAGAAACACTGCTACCGTGGTAAGAGTAGATGACGTAATGGCAGCCGCCACTTCTTTTACAGCTTCCACAATAAAGGCTGGTGTCAGCTCATTGCCCCGTTTTCTTCTGTAAATGTTCTCGACTACCACAATACTGTCATCCACGAGCCGCCCGACCGATACCGCGATTCCGCCTAGGGTCAGGATGTTCAGAGTTACACCAAAGAAAGACAGTAAAATCATCGTGATGCAGAGAGAAAGCGGGATGCTGACAATCGTGATGAGTGTCATGCGGAAGCTTTTCAGGAACAGCCAGATAATCAATGTGGCAAATAAAGCCCCTGTCAGTACTTCTCGTGTCATCGAATTAATCGAATCAAGGACCGTATCCGCTAAATTAATAAACACTGTGGCGGTCAGCGTTCCTTTATAATCCTCGTTAATCTTCTTGGCAGCATCAGCTACTCCCTTGCCCACCGTTACCGCATTACTGGTTGAATCCTTCTGTGCAATGACTTCGATGAAATTCTTCCCATTCATATGCGTAATGCTGGTCGTATCCTTTTCCATTGTCACGTCAGCTACATCTTTCAGCTTAGTGGCTGCGTTCAACTGAAGGTTTTGCACATCCTCAAGGCTCTCCATTTTTCCTGTCACGATAATGCTCGTCGCCTCGTTTTCCAAGGTTTGTTCTCCAACAGCGACCGATGCATTTCTTCCTTGGAGGATGGTATACAGTTTTTCGAGAGAGATTTTGGCAGCGGCAAGTTTGGCCGGGTCTACCTTAATCATGACCTGTTGGTCTTTGCCTCCGTAGGTCATGACATTACCAACGCCCTTGATGCCTTTTAGCACCGGAAGGATTTCGTTTTCGACGAGATTCAATTCCTTGTTCCCGATTTCCTGATCAAAGGAAAGTCCTATGTACACGACTGGAATCTGGGATGTATTGAGTAGCACAACATACGGTTTCATAACTCCAGGTGGCAGATTAACCGTCGAGATGTTTTCTTGAATCTGCTGCTTGGCTTCTTTCAGATTTGTGCCGGATTCAAATGTCACCGTCATCTGAGAAAAGTTGTTGCCCGTTTCCGCCACGACATTTCGTTTCCCTTTGATACCGGTTAATACCTTCTCAATGGGCTGTGTGACCTGTTCATCCATACTAACTGCGTCCATGCCGTTACCTACCACCGAAATCGTCACATACGGCTGGTCTGCTGACGGCATGAGTTCCATCGGGATATTCGTGTAACTGAAAATCCCAAAAATTAAGGAGGCAATCACAGAAAAAACGAGAGCCGCTCTATTCCGCAATGCCCATTTAGTGAACCAAGTCATAAATAACCTCCAAATATATAAATTTGTCAAACTAGGAAAATTATACCTCTCACCACAATGTTTTACATCATAAATTTTGGAAATTTATATAAAAATTACAATATTGTAATCTTTCCTTCATCTTGGAACACTAACTTGTACCCGTGAACAAGGTCCTATGTGAATAAAGCCTGGATTCAGACAAGAACTCGTGTTTTTCTTCTGATCCTGTCCGAATAAGACCTGTATTCAGACAGGATCAGGTTGTTTTCCCCTAACCCTGTCCGAACAGGACCTACATTCGGACAGGTTCTCGTGTTTTTCGCCTAATCCTGTCCGAATAGGACACACATTCGGACAGGTTCTCGCTTTTATCTCCCCAACCTGTCCGAATAGAACCTGCATTAAAAGCTGCCAACCACATATGCGTCACAATGCCTAATAAAAAAAGAGGGAGTTACAAAATTCATTGTAACTCCCTCTTTTTTCCCCGATGTGTCTAAGCAAGGTTTACACACCTGTATAAACCTGCACTTGATTCCGTCCCTCTCGCTTTGCTGAATATAATCCTTTATCCGCTTTATTCAGAAGCTGATAAAGTGTTTCCTCTGGTTCTTTCGTTGCTTCAGCCACTCCACTGCTTAATGTAACAGAAATAACTCCTTCACTAGAAAGTAGCGGCTGTGTCTCTACTTCCCTACGCAGCTGATTTGCCAATGCTTCCCCCTCTAATCCTGTACATCCCTTCAGTGCCAGAACAAATTCTTCCCCGCCATAGCGAGCAAATAGCATGCCTTCCTTCAATTGAGATTGGCAAACCTTTACCACATGCTTAAGCAATTGATCCCCCACATCATGACCATAGGTATCATTCACTTTTTTAAAATAATCAATATCGATCAAAATGATGGTAAATGGCGTTGAATCCTTTATTGCCCCAGCAAACTCTTGCTCACATTTTTGAAAAAATGCTCGGCGATTAAAAATTTGTGTAAGCTCATCATAATAAGCTTGATGCTCTAATTCCAGCTGCAACCTTTTTAGCTCCGTGATATCAGTAAAAATTATGAGTAGACCTTTAGCATGGTGCAAGGATGAAGTTCGAACCTGATAGATCTGCTTCGAATGATCGGCAGCTAATTGTATTTCCAGAGTGAACGGAGCTGTCTCTAAGTTAGAAGGAAATGTCTCTCCTGATAGTGCAAACCAAACCTTATGAAAGTCCATCCCGAACATTGATTTCGTTAATTCCGGAAACATACTCTCACACGCTTGGTTAAACTCTATTAATCGATAGGATTCATCCAACACAATAACCCCATCATTTATACTATTAAAAATCGCATCTTTAGCAATGGGCATAATTGTAAACATTCGCGATGTATTAATCGACCATAAATATAACAGAGAAGAAAGCCATAAGACCATAGGGACTGGATCAATCCCTGGAGGTGTAACTCCGATTAAATAAAGAAAAGCTGTTAGCATCGGAACTAGTTGACCGAACAATAAAGAAATGATCTGCGGACGATAAACCTTAGCCGTTTCTCTCCAACGAGAAAGGACGAGTAAAAAAGCGACAAACATACAGGAAAAGATGAAAACACCATGAATCATATACCAGATGCCGATTTCTTGATGTATAAAAGGAAAGCCCAAGACTGGGTCAACTTCAAACACTCGATAATGGAAATGATGAAAATCATTCGTCGCCACCATTATTAAACTAACAAAGGGGATAAAAAGAAGAGCCATACACCTTTTTTTCGTTATGTTAATCCCTAAATATTGCATGATAAACAATAGCCCTAAAGGCGGAGAAAATGGCATGCCAACATATTGAAAGATGGTCCATAACTTGATTTGCTCAAGTGTCGTAGCCATTAACCCGAAAGCAGAAGCAAAACAATAAATGGTAATGGACGCAGTATAAACAATAAAAAAACGAGCGATATTCGTATAATGATGGCGCTTTACAAATACGTTTAAGCATAAATACAAATTAAGTACGCCGGATGTACATACAAGCGTAATATAAGCTGTCAATTGCGAATTCACGATTTGATACCTCTTAATACTTTTTATAGGTTACGATTTTCGAATAATCTTAGCGGATCCCCACGAATTTTTTATGTTCCTTAATGACAAGCTCAATAAATTTATCGCGCCCCTCTTCACTACTTTTAAGGATTTTAATATTTTCAGGCTTCTTTAAGTAGCGTTTTACCTTGCTGTTATTCCAAATGATGTAATGATATCGAACATCTTTATGCAATTCGGAAAACCATTCTTCTTCCTTTAATTCCTCTATGTTCTTTTCTAGTTTTGACTTCGGAGTAGGGATTATTGCCTCTATAATAAAACAAATTAAATCAATTATAAAATCAAACATTATCAATACTCCTTATGGATTTTTCCATTTAATGATAGTACTGGTGTGGGTGAAAGTAAATAGTAGGCCTTGGAGCGAGGTATCCTTAACTGTGCCCCTTTTTTAAAAGAGACTTTGGGAATGAACTCAGCATTCCTTATTGGAAGGATTTTCTATCTTTTTCATAGAATCTATTAAAACTCGGGGTGTGATATTGAAAGGAGAAATTTGAATGTCTACAAATATGGATGGCATAGGAAGAACAGGGCAGGTCACCCTGTCTAAAAAATTTATCTTATTAATGTCACTCGCATGTGGGATGGCGGTAGCGAATCTTTACTATAATCAACCGCTCCTTGCCGAGATGGGGCGAACCTTTCATGCGACTGCTCACCAAGTCGGCAACATTGCCATGTATACACAAATCGGCTATGCTGTGGGGATGTTTTTATTTGTACCATTGGGAGACATGAAGGAACGCAGGCAGCTGATTGCCATTTTGTTATTTGCCGTCACGATTTCCCTCATTGGCGTCGCCACGGCACAAAATCTCCTCTGGATGAACATCGCAAGTTTGGCTGTGGGCGTGACAACGGTAGCACCACAAATCATCATTCCTCTCGCAGCACAAATGGCATCTCCTATCGAACGCGGCAAAGTAATAGGTAGTGTCATGAGTGGGTTGTTCATTGGGATTCTATTAGCAAGAACCGTCTCCGGCCTAATTGGTGGAAGTCTTGGCTGGCGTACCATGTACTGGCTCGCAGCAGCGATGATGTTAGCGTTAGCGATCATTTTGCGGACATTTCTTCCAAAAAGCTATCCTGAATCAGGTTTATCCTATCCCGGGCTCTATAAGTCCATCTGGCAATTAATTGTTACGCAACCGATTTTAAGAGAAGCCTCCTTAATCGGTGCGATGCTGTTTGGCAGTTTTAGCGTATTTTGGACGTCCCTCTCGTTTTTTCTCGAAGGAGAACCCTATCATTATGGTAGTGAAGTAGCAGGATTATTTGGCTTAGTGGGCATCGTAGGCGTTGCATGTGCACCTGTGGTCGGCCGTTTGGCAGACCGATTCAACACAAAGACAATGGTGGGCCTATTGATTGGGATCAGCCTGCTATCCTATCTATTCTTCGGTTTATATGGAACATTCTTATGGGGATTGTCCCTGGGTGTGGTTCTCTTAGATTTAGGTGTCCAGGGTGCCCAAGTTTCAAATCAAACCCGAATTTACAGCTTAATCCCTGAGGCAAGAAACAGATTAAATACCGTTTACATGGTCAGTTATTTTCTGGGCGGTTCACTCGGTTCTACCCTTAGCGGCTATGCATGGAGTTTGTGGAAATGGCAAGGCGTTTGTTTGACAGGAGGCTTGATGATTCTCATTGCACTGATTGCCTGGGCCACGCATCGTACAAAAAAATAAAAAGAAAGGTAGAACGCACCCAAGTCTCGATTTTTTCCACAATAAACAAAAAAGTACCCAATAGGTAGACCTTTTTTAGGTATCTACACTATCGGGTACTTTTTACTTTGCACTTACCTTTTTGAACTCTAAAAGTTATTTATTAGTTTGATTTCCTTTAGCATCACGCTCAACTTGCATTTTTGTTACAGGAAGGTATCCTTGCTCTTGTAATAAAGTATTTTGGATATCATCTGACATCATATAATCAAGGAATGCCTTAGCAAGATCTGAAGCCTCACCCTTAGTATATGAGTGTTGGTAAGCCCAAACTGGGAATTTACCTGATTGTACATTTTCGGCAGTTGGTTCAACACCGTCAATTGCAAGAGGTGATACAGAGTCATCAGTGAAATATGAGAATGCAAGGTAACCGATCGCACCATCAGTTTCGTTAATAATCTTTTTAACAGTGTTTGAAGAATCTTCTGTGATTCCCTCAGCTGGTGTAGCACCATCAAGCGCGAATTTATTGAATACTGCACGTGTACCAGAAGAATCAGGACGGTTTACAAGAACGATCTTTTGGTCTTTTCCGCCAAGTTCTTTCCAGTTAGTGATTTTTCCAGTGAATACTTTGATTAAATCTTCTTTTTTAATATCTTTAATGCCCACTTTAGGGTTAACAGCAGCAGTCATACCTACAACAGCTACTTTATGGTCAACAAGTTGATCAGCAGGAATTCCTTCTTTTTCTTCAGCGAATACGTCTGAGTTACCAATCTGTACAGATCCTTCAGCAACTTGTGATAAGCCTGTACCAGATCCCCCAGCATTTACTTGAACATCAACATTTGGATTCTTAGCCATAAACTCTTCAGCAGCGGCTGCCACTAATGGCTGCATTGCTGATGATCCTGAAATTGTTAATGAACCTGAAAGTTCTTTCTTTTCTTCAGTATTTGCCGTTGCTTTCTTCGTAGTTCCTTCTGTCTTATCTGTAGATGTAGCGCCTCCACAAGCAGCCATGAATACCATTAATGCTGCAAATAGTGTAAGTAGGCTTAATTTTTTTAAGCTTTTCATTCGCTTAATTCCCCCTAAGAAGATTGTATGTTTTTTATTTTGCCTAACAGATATAAATATAGGACAAAAGTATTAATTTGGTTTAAAGGAAATGTAAAGGTTTTGTAAATTAGTATTTTTCTCGTTTTGTAAATCGATAGATTAAATGGAATTGGAGGCTAATAGATAAGGGGTCACTTTCAATTTCATCCATCAAAGGTTAGATTAGATCCTTTCAGTTCTACTTGGTGCTAAAAAATATTATGTTAGATTTTATAAAGAAACTTTTTACAAAAATAATACACTCTTCAAACAAAATCTTAATACTAATTTCATAATATTAGTTTGAAAGACTATCAATATTTTTGGGGGATCGGAAAATGTTAAATAAGTTAAAACCAATAACGGCCTTGGCTCTCAGCCTTACCATTTTGTCTCAAGGTTTGCCGGTGGCTGCAAAAGATACAGAATACAACAACCAGACGAATTCTGGCGGCCGATGGTTGAGCGGAGAATATCACGCCCATACCGCTCAATCCGACGATGCGGAAGGATCTCAGACGCTTGAAAGGGTACTAGACAACGCCTTTGATAAGTATGGGATGGATTGGATGGCCATTTCTGATCACTTGAGAATGTCGTCACGGGATGATGAAGGAAACCCGATTCCTGGAGGGCCCATTCCGCTGTCTCAGGGAATTATTCAATATCAAGCTCCGAAAATGAAACAACTGCAGGAAGCAGGGAAATATAAAAATAAAATTATCTTTTCGGGATTCGAATGGGACATGCCTACTTATGAGCATGTCGGCATCGGCATTCTGGGAGACCAGCCAGGAGCAGCGAAAAGTTTAAAAGCTGGAAATCAGTTTGAGTATCTGTTTACAAACCGGGATGAAAAGATGTTTGATCCGGCAGATACAGTGGTCTGGAAAGCACAGGAACAAAGAGCCTACACAACGGCTCAAGATGCGCGGACAGCCTTAGCATGGCTTGAAAAAAAGTATAAGAATACTAGTTATGCTATCTTGAACCATCCTTCGAGAAAAAGGGTGTACACTATTTCGGATTTCCGTGACTTTAACAATATCGCTCCGGATGTCGTGTTTGGCTTTGAAGGCATGCCAGGTAACCAGATGGAGCCCGACAGAGGCGGCTTAAATCTGACAACGCCAGAAAATCGGACATACGGCGGTTCCGATTACATGCTTGCTAAGGTCGGCGGCATTTGGGATGCGCTTCTCGGGGAAGGACGGCGGTTCTGGAACTTTTCCAACTCGGACTCCCACTTCGAAATCAGCAATAACCGCCTCTACTCTAGTGGGTACTGGCCTGGCGAGTATTCCAAAAATTATACATGGGTGAACGGTTCTACGATGCAAGATGTCCTGGATGGCATGAAGTCAGGGAAATCTTTCTCTGTATTTGGGGACTTAATTAACGAACTTGATTTCCATGCTGCGGGCGGCGGCAGCAAAGCAGAAATGGGCGGAGATCTAAAAGTAAAAGAGGGACAAATGGTTAAACTTACAATCCGATTCAAAAGCCCGAAAAAGAACAACAATGGCGACGCGGTTCAAGTGAATCATGTCGATCTCATTTCCGGTGAAGTAACAGGGAAAGCCGTACCGGGCACACCTGCTTACAGTAAAAACACCAACGATACGACTAAAGTCATGAAACGTTTCACAAGCAAAGACTGGAAAACGGATGATCACGGCTACCATGTCATCACTTATAAAGTGAAAGCGAGCAAGGACCAATACTTCCGTCTAAGAGGCACGAATTTAGGGGTGAATGTCTCAGGAGAAACAAGTAATGGTGAGCCGTTGATCGATCCAATGACTAATATTGAGGACAATGAAACGCGCTTTGCCGAAATCAACAAGCGAAACTATCAAGACCTATGGTTTTACTCCAACCCTATTTTCATGAGCATACAAAAAGAGAAGGAAGAAAGTAAATAGTAAAATCAAAAGGGTGTCAGGCATCACTAAGTGGTGCCTGACACCCTTTTACTAATTTTTTAAATTTTTCATTCTAGTAATCTTGTAATTTGATGGAGCGAACCTTTCCGTCCTGTCCACCCGCGACGAGGAAGTTCCCTGATTCAACTGGTGTTGAGTAAGTATAGGCTGTTGAGAAGCGGTATCTGTCAACGATAGAACCATCCTTTGGATTGAGGCCTGTCACCAGACCGTTTACACCAGTTACATATACTGTATTTTCAGCCAAAACTGGTGATGCGTTAAAAATACGTTGCTCAATTGTCGTCTTCCAATGCACCACACCGGTTGCAGGATCAACAGCAAACACCTTCCCCCACTCATCGGTCAGTATAAGGATTGGATTAGGCCCTGACAGGATAAGCGGACTCGAATAAAGGAAGCCGCCCTTCAGGCGCCAAACCTCCGCACCTGTCGTACAATCCAAAGCATAGGC
Organism: Bacillus sp. sid0103; assembly: GCF_019219025.1. Next base: position 378,886 of record NZ_JAHUWN010000002.1, read on the forward strand.
ATTTGTTACATCACCAATGAGTACTAACTTGCGGCCATCTGCGCCCACCAGCAAAAGTTCAGCCTTGGAAGCCCATGGACTGTAAAGAAGTGTACGGTATGGAGCTTCTTTACTGGCAATTGTTTTACTCCAGATTACATTTCCAGTTGCAACATCCATCGCCTGGACTTTGCCATCTCCAGAGCCAATAATGGCCAAACGCCCATCAGAGGCTGGCTTCGCGGCAGAAAATCCTCCTATTGAGGTACTCCAAAGAAGTGTACCGGTTTCAGCATTAACTCCTGCCATCATCCTGCCTGCTGGAACCAGGACTGTACCTGAACCACCATTAGCAGATTCAATGTAGAGAGGAGTGCCCAAAATCGGTTTAGGTAATTTACATGTCCATATTTTACTGCCTGATTCTGTATCGAGAGCATACAAAGTGTGGTCAGCAGAACCCGCGAGAACAAGATTCTGTTTTTCATTAACGGCAGGTGTACCAATAACTGCGCCACCGGTTTTATAGTTCCACTTTATTTTTCCGGCGTGTTCCGGATCTAAAGCCACAATTTGTCCGTCCATTGTGGATGCCACGACCAGTGAAGAGGATCTATTTTTTCTCTTGACTGTAATGAGGTCGGCCTGAATAGGGCTGCTTAGTTCCTGTTCCCAGTTAACTCGTGATTTTGAAAGAACCCCTTCTGATTTGGTGTTTGAAACTTCACGGAACTCGTCCCAGAACTCCCCCTTTGTGTTGGTCACCCTAACCTGGAGCAAGTAAATACCTGAAGCCATTTTGCTTGTATCTACATTGGCCTTCCAGTTAAGGCTAGAACTTGCTGCCGGGAAAAGATCCTTCCATTCACCTGCATTCTTACCCGCATATGGATATTCCGGCCAAAATTGATATTGGACCGATAGGATACTCGTTTTTGGACTAAGCTCAACATGTAAAAAACCAGTTCCAGACCCATCTTTAGGTTCTGAAAAATGAACTAATTTCGGTTTTTCGTATTGTGCCGTCTTTACTCCTTCAAGAGGAATTTCAACAAGAAGCGTTTTTTCGGAATTGGCAGAGTTGGTAAACTCAGCATGGTAAACAGCTAATAATGGAGAACCGTTTGATGCTGTCTTTTTTTCGACCCAATGGTACACAGCGCGATCCTTTGCTGCAGGAAGGGCAATCAAAGTCATCCCATTCTGTTTCCAAACTTCTTCGCGATGAATATGACCGGTAAAAACTGCTCTAACATTATAGCGCTCTATCACTTCAAAAAATTTATTTTCATTTGAAATATAATAATTATCGTTGCCGATTGGATAATGCAAATAAACGACAACTGGCATATGCAACCCAGCCTTTTGCAGATCCTTTTCCAGCCATTTCAACTGGGATGGCGTAAAGAATCCAGGTTCCTGAAGAAGCTGAGTTGGATCCAAAGCAATAAAATGAATCCCTCCATGATCAAAGGAATATTGTGATTCTCCAAACAGGTCATTATACAATTCTCCTGCCCATTCATCCCAGCGTACTTCATGGTTTCCAGGTACGGCAAAGATACGATTATTCAGCGCAGCAGGAACAATTTTATTGTATTCCTGGTACTCTTCCGCCAATCCTGCTTCGACCACATCACCTACATGAAGGATAAATTCTGCTTTTGGACTGCTAGAAATAGAAATCTCATTAAAAATGGTACGAAGTCGCTCACTGCGCACCGGTATGTAAGGGTCGATATGGGTATCAGCTATAATGGCAAATGAAAAATCCTGATCCTCCGCAAATGCCAAAGAGCCCAATGGAAGCTGGCTCAACAATGCAACTCCAAAAATTCCTCCTGTCTTTTTCAAGAAAGCTCTGCGATCAATTGGGTCACTTTTCCATTTCTTAGGTTCCTGTTTCATCGAATTCCCTCCAGATTATTGCAATATTACCATCATTATAAAAAAGCAGTATTAAACTAGTGTTAACGGACCTTTGAAATAATGTAATATTTTTGTTAACTATATAAATGGACAAAAACAAAAGAAATAGAGCAGGCGCATGAATCATCTTGCGCCTGCTCTATTTGCATACTATGTTGTTGCACCGGAAACTAATTACCGAGTTCCAACCGTCTTATTAGTAATCATCAGTTTTTGTAATTTCCGAAAAGATAATAGAGTAATATAAACAACAATAGCCGTTTGCTAGCAACTTAAGTTATCAAAGGTCACTTATCACACAAAAATAGTTCTATTTCCCATATAACCCTATAAGAAAAAGGTACTGTTTTTGTGCAATTTACTAAATATTAACATTCTATCAATTACGACTTTACAATTCTCCTATACTTTTAAATTGAAATACATAATCTTATAGGAGATGAATTGAGAATGAAAAAGAGTTTGATTGCTGGATTAGCTTGTCTGTCCCTTGCGGTAACTTCAGGAGCACCTTATGCCGTTTTAGCCCACCCTATTGAAACATCAGCTACTGACAATGGACAAACAACCTTACGTCCTCTTACCTCTGATGTAGCCGTAATCGCGCATCGCGGTGCCTCTGCCTACGGCCCGGAACATACACTGACAGCCTATAAGCAGGCTATGACGATGAAGGCTGATTATGTGGAATTCGATTTACAAATGACCAAGGATGGCCAATTGATCGCTTTGCATGATGAAACGCTCGCACGAACAACGAATGCCAAGGAACTTTATCCGGACCGTGCACCTTGGCGGGTAAAGGATTTTACTCTCGAAGAAATCAGCCGTCTCGATGCAGGTTCATGGTTTAACAAAGCTTATCCGGATAAGGCAAAAACAGAATACATTGGACAGCATGTACCGACGCTCGAGGAAGCCATCGAATTTGTTAAAAAACATGGGAATGGCAAAGTAGGCCTTTACATGGAAACAAAAGCACCAAGCGTATATCCAGGAATGGAAGAGAAAGTAATTGAAATCTTGAAAAAAACCAATGTCCTGGATGACGAAAAGCTGTTTCTTGAATCATTTAGCGAGGAAAGCCTTCGTAAGTTGAAGACTCTTGCACCTAATGTAAAGCTGATTCAGCTTTATTCAGGAGGTATGCTTGCAGGTAAGGATGTATATCAAGAATTCAAGCGAATCTCTGACTATGCTTCTGGTGTAGGTCCTAGTAAGGAGCTTGTTGTTCCGAAGCTTATGGAAGCCGCTCATCAAAACCAGTTTCTCGTCCATCCTTGGACCGTAAATTCTCAGGATGATATGGTATCCTTGCTCTCACTTGGTGTAGACGGAGAGTTCACAAACAATCCTGACCTGTTGGATGATTTACTGGACAAGCCGTTTATTTCACATGGAGTGGCCAGCGGAGATGTAACCGATTCTTCAGCAATGTTATGGGCACGTACAAACGGAAAAGCTAATGTTAAATTTGAATTATCTACTGACAGCAGTTTTAAAGACAATACGATCGTCAAGACAGGCCGTGCCAATGTAGAGGATGATTATACAGTAAATGTAGAGGTCACCGGATTAAAGGCTGATACCAAGTATTTTTACCGGGCACATGCGGTTTCCAGCAAGTATTCTGTGAACGGTTCATTTAAAACCGCACCGCAGGAAAACAGCTTAAAGCCAATGACAATGGTTTGGGGCGGAGATACTGGCGGCCAGGGAGAGATTCCGCCATTTAAATCGTTCAAAGCAATGTCAGCATTAAATCCAGACTTCTTCCTGTTCAGCGGGGACACCATTTATGCCGATAATAAAACACCGGCTGTGCCTAACCCGCCTTCTAAAACTGTGCAGGATTTTTGGGCAAAATATAAAGAAAACCGTACGGATGCAGGCTTGCGCAGTCTCCTGCAAAAAACAGCAACATTTTCTATTTGGGATGACCATGAAGTAACCAATGACTTTTCAGGTCCGTCTCAGGAGTTGACTCCGACAGGCTTGCGTGCATTCAAGGACTATTGGCCAATTTCAGAGGAACGCAGTCAAGCGGACAAGCTTTATCACAAGTATTCATGGGGTAACACAATGGATATGATCATCCTTAACAACCGCGGATACCGCTCACCTAACACTCAGGCAGATGGACCGGATAAAACCATGCTTGGTGATGAACAGTTAAAATGGCTGGAACAGCAGCTTCTTGAGTCGGATGCAAAAGTAAAACTTGTAGCGACTTCCGTGCCTATCTCCGTGCCGACCGGAAAAGCAAATTCCAGGGATGGCTGGGCGAATGCAAATCAAATAAACCCAAATGATCAGACCGGATATGAGAACGAGTTCAAAAAAATCTCTGATTTTATCATTGAAAAAGGAATCAAAAACGTGTTTTTCGTTACGACGGATGTCCATTTTGCCGAGATCATCAAATATGATGCCAATAAGGACGGCAAAACCGATTATAACGAGCTGATCAGCGGTCCAATCGGAGCTGTAAAAATTAACCCTGGTACATTGGATCCGACCTTTGGTCCGGAGAGATTATATGCCGAAGGGAATTTCTTTAACTACGGTGTGTTCAAGGTAGATCCTGCAAGTAAGCAAGCTACAGTGGAAATCCAGGATGAGAACGGAAAGACTCATTTTAGCCATTCTTTCCAGCTGGAAGATTAAAATATAGTAACCGAAAACCAGGAGACTGGTCTCTCGGTTTTATCAACCACTAAGAAGCACCGGGCCGCCGCCTGGTGCTTTTTTCAGCAAATATCAAATCCTTCCCCACCGTTCAGCGGGAGGCCATATATTCAAGGGTTTGGGCATTGCTTGCACTTATAAAATGCATCACATATTTTAATAATGATTTATATTAAATAATAATAAATTCAATATAAATTCAGTAAAGAATAATAGTTTGTTAATTCGAATTTTATAAATTGTTAAAAAATTTCCTTGTAATCTCTCATTAAAATTGTTACTATTACCTACATAAAAATTACATGACAATACTATTAGTCTGACAATATTACTATTTTAGTATTGATTAACTCAACTATGAGCAAGCAGGAGGTTCTTACTATGGGCAGAAAATTCATCAAATTATTATTGATTGTACTCCCTCTTATTTCTCAATTAGCAGTCCTACCTTTTGTCAATCGAATTGACCCAATTGTTTTAGGATTACCCTTCCTTCAATTTTGGCTATTTTTATGGATCATTTTAACACCTTTATGCACATTTGGAATTTATCAACTTCAGAAATCAGAAGGGAGTCTTGACGAATGAAGGGTAATTTGACAGCTTTGTTAATCACAGTATTCATTATCTTGACCGTAGTTTTGATTGGATTTATAGCAGGGCGAAATAAATCTTCGCGGAGCTCAGTAGAAGAATGGTCTGTTGGGGGCAGACGCTTTGGCGGATTGCTAGTTTGGTTTTTAGTAGGAGCTGACTTATATACAGCTTATACATTTTTAGGACTAACAAGTACATCCTATGCAGCGGGAAGTCTTGCCTTCTTTGCGATTCCTTATTGTATTATCGCCTATTTTGTTTCTTACTTTTACCTTCCAAAACTCTGGAAAGTAGCGAATAAATTTAAACTAACCACACTAGCGGATTATGCGAGAGACCGTTTTGACAGTAAACTTCTTTCCTCTATGATTGCAATTGTCGGCGTATTGATGCTTATCCCATATATTGATTTGCAGTTAGCCGGGATTCAAGATACCCTTCAAGTCGCTGGAACAGGTTACATTAATGTGAAGGTTGTCGTTATTACGTCATTCTTACTTGTTGCCCTTTTTACATTCTTTAGCGGAATCAAAGGCCCTACCTATACAGCCATCATTAAAGATGTGCTCGTATGGGCGATTATGTTATTCCTGGTGGTTTCTCTGCCGATTATCCATTTTGGCGACTGGAGCCCGATGATTGATACCCTTGTGAAGGAATCACCACAATTACTGACGATTCCTACATCAGGCCCGAAAGGCATTCCATGGTTCATGACAGCATCACTTGTTTCTGCCTTGGCGTTATTTATGTGGGCTCATGGAGCAACAGGTGTATTCACAGCGAAAAGTGCGGATGCCGTTCGAAAAAATGCCATGTTCCTGCCATTATATAATATCGTCTTAATCCTGGTTATTTTCCTTGGCTTTGTCGCATTCCATGTGTTGCCGGAAGGAAGCAACCCGCGGTTTGCCTTTTTAAATCTGATTCAAGTTTCATACGGCGGTATCGGACAAGGGTTAGCGTATTCAACGATCGCCTTAGCATCGTTAATTCCATGTTCGATTATGGCCATCGGTGCTTCCAACTTATTTGCCAACAACATCTATCGTGATTTGATCAATCCGAACGTAAAAGGTGCCAAATTAACACTCGTCACACGTTCGATGGTATTCGTTGTCATTGGTCTTGCTTTATTATTTGGACTGTTATTCCCTACAGCGTTAGTATCTTTACAGCTTTTAGGTGTATCAGGAATGGTTCAGATTTTCCCAGCGATTGTGATTAGCTTATTCTGGAAAAATCAAACGAAAGAGGCAACAATTATTGGATTGCTTGTCGGGTTGGCAACAACATTTACAGTATACGGAACAAACAGCTCACATGGAATTTATGAAGGGTTTTGGGGATTATCAGCAAACTTATTATCGATGATTATTCTGAATCCTTTTTTCGCAGCAAAAGCGATAAATCGAACAAATTCTGTAAAAGAGTATTTGTTTCATTCATCAAAACAAGACACAGCTAAGCTTAGAAAAGGTGCATAACTAAATATGTTTAATAGAGTTACACCGTTTGGACCTATGAAGGATTCCAAACGGTGTTTTTTTGCATGTTAAAAGAAGAATAGATTTATTGTTGATTTATAAACAATAAAAAGATCAATCCTTTAGTTACATTAAAATTAGTTATAACAATTAGTTTGAATAATCATCCAGGAGTTTTTTTATTGATTGGTTTATTTCCTCTATATTCACATTTTTCACTTTCGCATTATTTATTTCATATTTCTTTTTTAACTTCAAAATTCTACTTACACTTTCATTTATTCTTTGTTCAGTAATTTCCCCTTTTTGGACAGCGGTTTTTAAAGAAGAAATGGTTTCCACGATATGGTTATAACCATGTCCAACTAAAATAATATCGCTGCCGGCCTTGACTGATTCAACAGAAGCCTTGCCAATCGAATAATGGTCAATAATCGCCCCCATGGTCATGTCATCCGTTATGACAACACCGCTAAAGTCTAGTTGTTTTCTCAAGACCCCTGTTATGATATTTCTGGACATGGATGAAGGAAAATCAGCATCCAGTTTGGGCAGTAAGATATGGGCAACCATAACAACATCAGCCCCGCTATTAATTGCCTGCTCAAACGGGATTAATTCGAGTTCGTTTAGTTGCTTAAGGCCTTTATTCACAATTGGCAGCTCTAGATGGGAGTCAACAGACGTATCTCCATGACCCGGAAAATGCTTAATGGTTGGGATAATTTTTTGCGACTGTATACCTTTAAAAGTTTGAATCCCAAGCTTACTAACAATTTCAGAAGTATTCCCAAATGATCGATCCCCTATAACCGGGTTGTTTGGATTGCTGTTGATATCCAGCACAGGAGCAAAATCAAGATTGAAACCAAATCCTTTTAACTCCTTCCCTAACATCGTCCCCACATGATAGGAAAACTGAGAATTATTAATGGCACCAATTTCTTTATTGGGTGGAAAATTAATTAATCCGCCAGGGAGCCTGGTAACACGCCCGCCTTCTTGATCCACTCCTAATAGAATCGGCAAATTCGGATCACTTTCGGACTTCAGTTGATTCACAAGCTGAACTGCTTGCGTTGGGTTGACTAAATTGTACTTGTAAAAAATAATCCCGCCAACCTTATCTTTCGTTAGTAAATTTTTTGTATTGGTATCCATGCTGGTGCCAGTTATACCTGCGATGATCATTTGCCCAATTTTCTCATCTAAACTCATACCTGCTATCATATCTGATATGCTCTGTTGTTCGTCAGGTTGATTGGAATGATCCGCTTGATTTTTTATTTGTGTATAGACTGAAATATGGTCCACTTTTGGATTCGGCTCCTGATCGGTTGGTTTTGGTAAGATCCACTTTAACTCTGTTAAAGGGGTAACCTGATAGACCAGAATGATTTGGTCATGAGTATCGTCTTTGAAATACCGAATCTCATCAGGTTCTCCACCTGTCATCTTGATTTCATTTTGGCGGATTTTTTGTAATTCAGGATCAAATGATCTGATATCCGAGACAACTTCACCCAGATACCCTATGACGACATTACGATTCTCATATTCCTCGTATCTAACACTTGCTGTTTCCGTTGTTTGGTTCGGTTCTCCCCATTTATTATGTACTTCCTTAGCCTTAGTCTTACCGGAAATAAAGGGGATGTTAACCACTTTTCCTTCCTTTGCCAGGGAAAATATTTCACTACTATAGGCATGCAGATCCTGATTTTTGTCTTCAACTGATTCTGTTGGTACATTTGTTGAGGTTTGGGGGGGTTTAGAGTTTACCTTTGTTGACTGTTTCACGCCCCAGTCCTTATCAATAGCATAAATAACAACAACGAGAATAATAAGGAAAGATAGGATTGACAAAATAAGTGGTTTCAAGATGGATTTTTTACGTTTTGACATAAAAGGATACCTTTCTTTGGCGAACTTGCCATTTATTTATTGCTAGTCTTACACCATGGCTTGTTTATCCATTATACCTAAATAGAACGTTAATAACTTGCTGTAACATACAAATATGATTCATACCTTTGTATATTACGGCTTTTTAATGAATCTAGAAACAATTCTTTTATGGAACAGAATGCCAGTTAATGAAGGAGATTGAATCGTGTATTTACCTGGCTTTCTGCTTTGAATGGGGCTTTTAGAAATATATTATTTTCTGATTTTTCGTTTAGTTTAGAAATATTATTGCAATATAAATGCCACGGACGTAAACGAATTAACATCTCCCTGTTCTTTGTTTCAGAAAATTCTATGTTACTATTTAGAAAACTTAGCAACCAAAGAACATGGAGGGTAAAAGAATGCTTAAAAGAATTATATCAATTATAGCAGTTGCTGTACTCTCAGTAACTGTAAGTGCTAATGTACAAGCTGCAACTATTACTGTACAAAAAGGGGATACCCTTTGGGATCTATCACGCGCAAATAATACTTCTTTAGAAAATATTCAAAAGTTGAATCATCTTACTACGGACCTTATTCACCCCGGGGATGTATTAACCATTGCACCGGAAAAACATTATATAGTTAAACAAGGTGATACATTATGGAATATATCTATGGATCATCATGTAACTGTATTGCAACTTAAAGAATGGAACCAATTAACTACCGATCTCATCCATCCTGGATTAAATCTATTAATCTATGAAGGTTTAAATACTACTACTACTAAGGTTGTAACAGAAGAACCAATCAAGCAGGCGGCACAAGCAGCATCTGCAAAGCCTGCAGCGCAGGCACCAAAGGCAAGTGAACCTGAGGTTGAAGCTGCATCAACTAGTAATACGAGTTCAAAGGAAATTACTGTGAAAGCTACAGCCTATACGGCTTCATGTGAGGGATGTTCAGGTACTACGGCTACCGGAATAGACCTTAAAGCAAATCCAAATGCAAAAGTCATCGCAGTTGACCCAAATGTTATACCGCTTGGCAGTAAAGTTTATGTAGAAGGCTATGGTGAAGCAACCGCCGGAGATACTGGTGGAGCCATTAAAGGAAATCGAATTGATGTCTTTATTCCTTCTCAACAAGATGCAATTAATTTTGGGGTAAAACAATTAAAAGTAAAAATACTAAACTAACATAGTCAAAACCAGGCTATCCTGAGGTCTCAATATATGTACAAAAAACTGCAATCCCTTTAAGGGTTGCAGTTTTTTGTACATTAACTTTATTAAATTATTCGATTGCCCACCTATTTATGATACGGTTCACCGTAATGAATCAAAATGAGGTTAATAAATGTTTTATATCACTTTTGATTCATTCAAAATGATTCCATACAAAAAACCATAACACATACTAAATCAAAGGAAGTATGTGTTATGATTTTTTTAAATTTCATTTAGTCTAATTCATAATAACTGCAAACAACTTGACCAACAGTTTTCGCAGCTACTAGGAGTGCATCTTCATCGATATCAAATTTTGGATGATGATTAAAGTAAGGATTTTCTACTCCTTTTGGTGTACATGCGATGTAAAAGAAGCAGGCAGGGAATTTTTCAGCATAATAAGCAAAGTCTTCGGATGGAGACATCGCCGGAAATTCTTTCACTTCTTTAATATCCTGGTCATTCATGCCTTGCAAACTTTCTGCAACAAATGCCGTAAGCTCAGGGTCGTTGTATAAAGGTGGATAATCTGGAGTATACGTAAGCTCACAGGTTACGCCAAATTCTTCTTCAATTCCTCTTACAATCCGTTTAACTTCTTTCTCAATCGTTTCTTTTGTTTCTACAGTCATATAGCGAATATCGCCTTCAAGTTCTACGCTGTCCTTGATCACGTTGAATGTCCCTTTTCCATCAAAAGATCCAATGGTGATAACACCCACATCGAAAGGACTTAATCTGCGGCTGACTATGGTTTGCGCCGCTGTTACAAAATGGGCAGCAGCAACAATGGCATCATTCGCCAGATGAGGAGAGGAACCGTGGCCACCTCTTCCTTGCACCTTCAATTTCATGTATGCTCGTCCATTGAAGGAATACCCTGCATGATATCCTACTGTTCCCACAGGTCCCATTGGTAACAAATGAATGCCATAAATCGAATCTAAATCGTCAATCAAGCCAGACTCGACAATACTTTTTGCTCCACCTGGGGGAACTTCTTCTGCATGTTGGTGAATGATTTTGATGGTACCCGGGATGGAGTCTTTTAATTGAATTAAGCAATCAGCCAAAACTAACAAGTAAGCAGTATGTCCGTCATGTCCGCACGCATGCATGACACCTTCATTCTTTGACTTAAAAGGCACATCCGCTTCTTCTAAAATAGGAAGTGCATCAAAATCAGCTCGAAGACCAATGGTTTTTCCAGGTTTTCCACCTTTAATCGTTACGATAATGCCATAACCATTTCCAACATTCGTTTGAAGGTCAACATCTTTTCCTTTATAAAAATCCGCAATGTACTGAGCCGTTTTCTCTTCTTCAAATGAAATCTCAGGATTTTCATGTAAATGACGGCGGATTGCTATAATTTCTTCTTTACGTGATTCTAACATGCTCATTAATTCACTTTTCATCATTATCGTCTCCCTTTTTGATGGTATAGAATGAAGAAAATAGGCCGAATCCAACTTCTTTTGATACTTATTTCTCTTAATTAGCGGCTTTCTGTTGGTATTGAGGTGCGTTTAATATTGAAGCACCTGATGTTTTGCCAGCATTTTTTGGAACCATTATTATTATAGAAAGAATAGAAAGTACCCCAAATATAATGTTTACGATAATCCCCACTGATTCGGCTGTCGCAACACTTCCAGCTGCTGCAACTGAACTATAAACCGTTGCGGAAATGGCAACACCGAACGCACTTCTAAGTTTCGTAAAATATGTAATAAGTTTCCCTAATTATGTGGTAAATACCTATAAATATGTAGTAAGTGCCAATAAATATGTAGTAATTTTCAACAGTTCGCGAGTTTTTCTATTGTAGATAATGGATTAATAAAGCATCTCTATAAATGCCCCCTTTAATTTAACAATTAAATCAATAATTTCCGCCAAATTGCTTACAATATGAATAATATACGCTAAAAGGAGATTAAAAAATGCTTATTAAAAGGATAGCGATATTTTTACCACTATTTCTCTTTTTTGTCTATTTCCCAACACTTGCAATAGAAACGACGGGCACTTTCAGAATTATGAATGACAATAAAGAGACTATTATTTCAAAAGAAGTTTCATTTCAAGAAGGAGAAACATTATACGAAGTGACGAAAAGGGCATTTGACGTAGAAGAATCCAAGGGTAATATTATATCCATCAACGGTATTAACTCCATTCCGAAGAAAAATATACATTGGGCAGCTTTTGTGAACGGGGATTTTGTCGAAGTAGGTATCGATGAAGTCACTCTCTATGCAAACGATAATGTAGTATGGGCTTTAAAAAACTATGATAATGAAGAAATTTTAAAATAAATACGCACCGGCGAACTCAAGCAACAGATTTATTAACAAAAAAGACACGTAAAATTGCGTGACCTCTCAGCGATAATAATCAATATAAATTTTGCTTTGGTATTGAAAAAACCTACAAAGAAACATCCTTTGTAGGTTAGTTGGAGATAAGTGATTAGGTTTTTTAAACTAAACTTTTAACGCTTCTTGTTCAACCTTTAGTATCTTGTTTGCACCTAAAAAGTGAACCCGTAGGATAAAGGCTGGCTATTCGATAATGGTTATACCGCTTTTGTCTCCATCTCTGTCTCCATTTTTACTGTCTTAGTAAATGCACTGACCGCGAACATAAAAACAATGTTAACGACAAGGGCTGCTATTCCGACATCAAGATCCTTTATAAACTGTGGGGCTTTCGGAAAGAACGTCCCCATAGTTGAACTAGTTATGGTTACATAAGCAACCATGATGACACCGGATATTATTCCTGCAGATGCGCCTGTTTTGTTTACAGGGTTTTTCTTCCATAGGCTGCAAAGCAGTGGAGGGAATAATTGCAGCACAAAGCTGTAAGCCATAATCAGCAAGGCAATAATACTGTTTCCGCCGAAAAAAGTAAAAAATAATGCGATTAGCGCCACGATAGGGACAAACCTACGCGTGTATCGCCCAATCTGCTCATCGGTGGTATTCGGTTTGATCGCCTTATATATATTTTTCGATAAAATCGTCGAGGCTGTTAGTAATAACATCGAACACGGAACGAGTGCAGTTAATATACCGGCGGCTCCTATGACTCCGACCACCCACGGATCAAAAGTTGCTTTTGCGATTTTAAAGAGAGCTAAATCTGTATCTGCTCCTTGTAAATTTGGAATTTGTAAAAGGGCTGTGAAGCCAATGAATAAAATGAATACTAAAATGATTTGGTAAAGCGGCAAAATAGCAGCATTCTGTCGCAACGTCCTTTCATTTTTAGATGATAGGCTTGCCCCGAAGCATTGTGGCCACATATATTGCCCTAATCCGATCGTTAAACAGGTCGAAATATACCAGGATATACTGTATCCTTCTTTCGGAATTAATAAAAACTCCGGCTTTGCCTTATCCAATGTTTCAAACATCGGCTTGATTCCGCCATGATAGTGATACGGCAGATAAATTCCTAAAAATAGAATGACAACGAGAAGGAGAATGTCTTTTAAAATGGCTGTTGAGGCTGAACCGTGAATACCGGACAATGTCACAAATATTGTGACCGCAACCACCCCAATGCACACCGCTAAGTTCGGTGAAATCGCGCCATAGGAAGCCTCTGAAACAATGATTTTAAGTCCTTTTAACTGTAAAACGATATAAGGAATCATCGAAACAACACCGACGATGGCTACTAATAACCCGAGTGATTTACTGTCATACTTCTTTGCAAAAAAGTCAGATTGAGTAATCACACGATGCTTTTTGGCATAACGCCAAATCGGAGGCAAAATCCAGAACGGCACAATATAACAGAAAGCGTTGAAAATATAAATGATCGGACCTCCCATGCGGTAGGTTCCGCCGGTTCCGCCGAGAAATACATACGTTGTAAAAATTTCACCGGCCATTAACACAAACATGATGATAGGACCAAAATTACGGCCGCCTACAGCCCATTCTTCGAGTTGTTGTCCTTTACGAGCACGGATCCCCAAATAGAAGGCAAGAAGAAAAGTACCGATGAGAATGATGATAGAGCTAATCATTTAGTCCCCTCCTGTCTATCTAACAAAATATTAGTAATGAATAAAAATACTGAAGTTAAAACGAGCCAGGCAGTCGCCCAAAAAACAATGAAGGGTAACCCAAATATATAAGGCTCGATCCGGTTTACGACCGTGAACGCACCAATGATAGGAATTATTGCAAGGATCCAAATTAAAACTTTCACTCAAAAATTCCCCCTCACGAAAAATTAGTATGAATTTTCAGACTTTATATTCTCTAGTTGTTTCGAATTCTCCGAATTCTACTAGAGTAGAGTATTAATAATCAAAAAACAAGTGAGTTTAGCATCATGTTTGAAAACGCTTTAAATTTTTGAAAACAAATATGAAAGGGGTATTACATAAAAGGCCAATACGCAACCTTCTATGTAATACCTAATAAAGCAGATAATCTATCTGTCTATCAGCTTTTCACCTTTTGAGAATAAACGATTGATTTCATCAGGTCTACGACACGGTTTCCAACCTCTGACGTAGAAGAAGTTCCTTTCATATCCGGTGTCAAAACCTCATTTTCCACCAAAAGTTGTTCGATCGCATCCAACACTACTTTTCCGTATGCTTCATAGCCGAAAAAGTCGAGCATTTGGCTTGCGGACCAAATAGCGGCAAGCGGATTAGCAATCTGCTGTCCGGCAATATCAGGAGCGGATCCGTGAATCGGCTCAAACATAGACGGAAAGTCTCTTTCCGGATTGATATTCGCACCAGCAGCGAGGCCGATCCCGCCAGCGATGGCCGCGCCCAAATCCGTTAAAATATCGCCGAACAAGTTCGAGGTCACAACGACTTCAAAGCGTTTTGGATCTTTAATCATCAGCATCGCAGCGGCGTCGACGAGATAAGAAGCCGTTTCGACTTCAGGATAGTCTGCGCTCACTTCTTCAAATACCTGGTCCCAGAAAACCATCGAGTAATTAAGGGCGTTTGCTTTAGAAATGCTCGTCAGTGATCTGCCTTCTTTTTTCGCCGTTTCAAACGCGTAACGAATGATTCGCTCCGTGCCTTTACGGGAAAAGACACCGTTTTGCAAAACGACTTCGTGATCCTGCCCTTTAAACAGCCAGTCACCTGCGCCTGAATATTCGCCTTCACTGTTTTCGCGAATGAACAGCATATCGATGTCTTCGCGTTTCACGTCGACAAGCGGTAAGTGCGCTCCTTTTAACAGCGTTACAGGCCGAATATTCACATACTGATCGAAGCTTTTTCGTATTTTTAACAATAAGTCCCACAGGGAAATATGGTCCGGGACGCCCGGAAACCCGACTGCACCCAAATAAATCGCATCAAACTCTTTGAGCTGCTCGATTCCATCATCATCCATCATTTTTCCATTTTTCGCGTAAAATTCGCAGCCCCATGGAAAGTAAGTAAAATCAAATTGAAAACCCGAATCAAGTTCAGCCACTTTTTTTAATACTTTGACCCCTTCATTAATGACTTCAGGGCCAATGCCGTCTCCGGCGATAACTGCTATTTTAAATTGCTTCACAATGATCTCCCTCGTTTTTTAGCCTTGGTTCCAAACGACCAATTTCATTTCAGTCATTTCTTCCACAGCGTATTTGATTCCTTCACGGCCTGTCCCACTTTCCTTCACACCGCCGTATGGCATTTGGTCGACACGATAGTTCGGTACGTCATTAATCATGACCCCGCCCACATGCAATTCCTGTGAAGCCTTCAAAGCAGTTTTCACATTGTTTGTGTAAATTCCGGCCTGTAATCCGAAACGTGAATCATTCACCTGCTCAATCGCTTCTTTAATCGAACTCACCTTGTTGACAACGACAACCGGAGCAAACGCTTCCTGACATGAAATTTTTAACGCATGGTCCGCATCGGTAATAATGGTTGGCTCAAGCACGCCATCTTGCAGTTTGCCGCCCGCTACGATTGTTGCATCGCTGCCTTTCGTTTCCTCGATCCAGCCCAGGACACGTTCAGCTTCCCCTTTAGAGATTAAAGCGGAAATATACGTGTCCGGATCAAGCGGGTCGCCGATTTTCAGCTTCTTCGCCGCTTCCGTGAACTTCGCAACAAATTCTTCATACACATCTTCATGTGCATACACACGCTGCAGGGAAATACATACTTGCCCTTGGTTAGAGAAAGCGCCCATGATGCAGCGGTCTATAATGGAATCGATGTCAATATCCTTATCAATAATTAAGGCGGCGTTTGAACCGAGTTCAAGTGTTGTCTTTTTCAAACCGGCCTTGTTCCGGATGCCGATACCGACGCCAGGACTTCCTGTGAATGTAACCATGCTTACACGGTCGTCTTCGACAATCGCGTCCCCGACCGTGCCGCCGGGACCTGTTACTACATTTAATACGCCCGCTGGGAGACCCGCTTCTTCAAATATTTCCGCGATAAAGAGGGCAGACAGCGGTGTTTGCGATGCTGGCTTCAAGACAATCGTATTGCCAGCCGCAATCGCCGGCCCGACTTTATGAGCAACAAGGTTCATCGGGAAGTTAAACGGTGTGATCGCTCCAATTACCCCAATCGGCTCTCGAACCGTGTAACCAATTCTTCCGACGCCGCCAACGGCTGCGTCAAAAGGAATCGTTTCTCCGTGAATTCTTTTTGCTTCTTCAGCCGCAAACTTATACGTTTCAATCGTTCTAGCCACTTCCGCTTTCGCGAACATAATTGGTTTAGATGATTCACGAGAAATCACTTCAGCCGCTTCGTCCGCTTTCTCTTTTAAAAGCGCCACAACCTTTTCCAAAATCTCCGCCCGCTGATACGCCGGCATTTTCGCCATACTTTCGCGTGCTTCGTAGGCCGCCGCAATCGCCTGTACCGTCAGGTGTTTATCTGCCATCGCAATTTGAGCGATTTCTTCCCCGGAATACGGGGAGTATAAAGGAGCATATTTCGCTGCTTCCACTTTTTCTCCATTGATCATCAGAAACTGCTTTGTCGCTTTTACTTTATTCGCTAAATTACTCATTGAGGGCCTCCAATACCATTTCATGAAATTGTACAATTGCTTTTTCTGAAGACGAATATCTTCCTTTGTTAAATGCACGAGAGCGGAAACCGATTTGTTCTAACTCGACAAGTTCCACATCTTCCAGGCGAACTTGTTCAGCAAAAGCAACTAAGTCTTTTTCTTCTTGAGTCAAATTCTCATCACGGAAATAATAAGTATAAAGAATCAAAGTTGTTTCATGATCAATCGGCACCAATTGAATCGTCGCCATATTGCCAGGACCCGGATAAATGGTCAACATTAGGTTAGGCCACAACCAGAAGAAAGATCCGCCTTGCATTTCCGCCTGATTTAAATCGACAGTTCCATAATTTTTATCCGGTTTAACAATGGAGCCTTGTAGTGAATAATTTTCACATGTAATGATTTGATAATCATCCATGTCAAGGGCTGCAACGAAGCTTGGATGGGCGACATGACAGTGGTCACACTCTAAATAATTGTCAATAAACGCTTTCCAGTTCGCTTTAATCACCCTTGATGTTTGGTTTGTTCGTTTTAACTCACTTAAAAACGGATATTTGCTCAAGCGGTCGAAGAAATCGCCGTAAGATTCGCTAAGCGGCTTCGCGTTATCGTCCAAGTTGACAAAGATTAAAGATTCCAAGATTTCCATCCGGACTGAGCGCAAACAAGCGTCCTGTACACAAGCGGCATCTTCCCCTTTAAAGTTAGGTGCCTTGTTTAATTGCCCATCTAATTTAAATGTCCAGCCATGGTAGGCGCATTGTAAAATTTTCTTCTTACCTGACTCATTTTTTTCAAGCTTTGTCGCACGGTGCGGACAGACGTTATAAAAAGCGCGGATGACTTCATCCTGGCCACGAGTCACAATAATCGGTTCGTTAGCTACTTCGGTAGTAAAGAAGGCACCTACTTTTTCTAACTGACTGACATGCCCCACAAGCTGCCATGATTTAGAGAAAACAAGATCCATTTCTTTTTCAAGTACTTTCGGATCTGTGTATTTGTCATAAGTCAATGTTCTTTCAAATGTCCGATTTGATGCATTTTCTACTTTGTTATAAGCCATAATTCATTCTCCCTCATAAATAAATGATTTTTAAGTACTTGCTGGCAAAGACTCTTATTAAATATTTAAAATAGTACAGCAATTAACAACATTAACAACATACATACCTTGCTTCCTGACAATTTTATATATGCAATTATTGTGCCAACTTTTCAAAACAGTGCAAACACACAAAAAATTTTGATTTTTATAAAAAACGCTTTCATATTGAGTTATAATTAACTCAATATGGTCACATTTTTGTCAAAATTAACTCATCACCTTTAGAAAAGAGAGGATCATTCTATGAAAAGTCCTGATGCAACAGGCAATATTGAGATGACGCTGCAAACTCTTTTAAAAATTCTCGATCATTCCAAAGATGAAATTTTCGTCCTTGACGGCGAAAAGCGGATTCTTTATGTGAACCAGGTCTGTGAGCGCCATTATGGCCTGAAGCCGAGTGATGTCATCGGCAAATACAATGTCGAATTATTTGAAAAAGGCTACTGGAAACCATCCATTGTGCCGGAAGTGTATAAAAGGAAAAAGCCTTGCTACATGAGGCAGCAGACGTATATCGGGGCTGAACTGATGACGTCGGCGATTCCAATCTTAAATGACGAGGGAGAAATCGAACTAGTCGTCATCACATCGACCGAATTGCAGACATATAAAATGGGAAAAGCAAGTGGAATGAGTGATGAGTCAACAACAACTCATACGGAAGATAAAGCGGGCCAGTTCATTACGAATAGCAGCAAAATCAACCGAATTCTAGCTTTTTGCGAAAAGGTGGCGCCAACAGATTCCACGATTTTAATCCAGGGAGAATCAGGAACAGGAAAAGGCGTACTCGCCCAGTACATCCACCGGATCAGCAAGCGGAAAAGCGGCGCATTCCTGACGATTAACTGTGCGGCCATTCCGGAAGAACTGCTCGAATCGGAACTATTCGGCTATTCAAAAGGGGCATTTACTGGCGCAAACAAAACCGGAAAACAGGGATTGATCGAGGCAGCAAACGGCGGTACAGTTTTTCTTGATGAAATTGGGGAAATGCCACTCGCCCTGCAGGCAAAGCTTTTACAAGTCATCCAGGATAAACAGTTCATTCCCATCGGCAGCAGCGAAATGAAAAAAGTCGATATCCGTATCATCGCCGCAACAAACCGGGACTTAATTGAAATGGTCAATGACAAAAGATTCCGGGAAGATTTATTTTACCGGCTGAATGTGATCGACATCCACCTGCCGCCGCTGCGTGAGCGCAAAGAAGATATCATTCCGCTCACGTACAACTTTTTACACCAATTCAATAAAAAATACCAGGACAACAAAGTCATCTCGGAAGAATGCCTGAATCTATTAATCCATTATTCGTGGCCGGGAAATGTACGCCAGCTCGAAAACTTGATTGAACGGTTAGTCGTCATTAGCGACTCAATCATCCAGGTAGCCGACTTGCCGGATATGATCACCGACAACGTTGAACAAGTCACCCAGCTCGCCCTCCCCACTTCACTCGATAAAGCGATTGACGAAACGAAGCGGTACTTAATCAGAAGAGCTTACCAAACTCACAAATCGTCCAGAAAAGTCGCAAAGGACCTCGATATCAGCCAGACGAAAGCCTCGAAACTAATCCGGGAGTATTGCGAGGATTTAATGAATAACTAATCGTCTTGGACTTTGTTAGATTGGCGTATTTTGGGAGCCAGAAGTAAACATTTTATGACAGGAGAAATCCAATAAAAATGCCCTGGGAGAGGTTATTCTCACCAGGGCATTTACCTAGATAAATAATTTTTGAGATAAAGTTAGATATGCTATGGAAGCAGACTTAAGACCCTTCCTATCTGCTCCGCGGTGGTCTTTAGATTTTCCCGTGTTACATCTGGGTCCATCGCCACTTCTAAATCAACCGGTCCGGACACGATGGTAAAATAAGCGGTAATCCCTGACTCATATAAGGAGGAATTGCCTTCTGATATATCACCAGCAAGTGCAATAACTGGAACTGCATGCTTTCTCGCCATTAGAGCCACACCCGCAGGCGCTTTTCCCATGGAGGTTTGTCCATCAAGCTTGCCCTCACCTGTGATGACGAGGCTTACTTCCTGTAGCTTGCTCTCCAATTGAGCCTGTTCAAGAATTAGCTGAACACCTGATTCTAACTCTGCCTCCAAAAATCCTGCAAAAGCTGCACCTAAACCACCAGCTGCACCTGCACCAGAAATATGCTGGAGCTCATGGCCTAACTGCTTATAGACCACGTCAGCAAAATGTTGAAGGCCAGCATCCAATTCCCTTACCCTTTCAGGAGTCGCCCCTTTTTGAGGTCCGTAAATGTAGGCAGCACCATTTTCTCCATAGAGAGGATTATTGACATCACAAGCAACCCGAAACTTCGCCATCCTCACCTTTTCAGGTACAGAACTCGCAACAATTTTGGTAATATTCTTCAGCTCAGACCCGCCATGGCCAACTTCTAAACCTTCCTGATTGAAAAATTGGTATCCTAGTGCTTGAAGCATTCCAACTCCTGCATCATTGGTAGCACTTCCGCCAAGACCAATTATAAAATCACGGCAGCCAATATTAAGTGCTTCTAAAATCATCTCTCCGACACCAAAGGTTGTGGTGAAAAGAGGATTGCGCTCTTCCTTCTTCAATAAAGGCAGCCCACAGGCTTCCGCAATCTCAATGACAGCTGTCACCTGATTTCCTAAAATACCGTATCTCGCCTTAACTGGTTTGCCCAGTGGTCCGGTCACCGTGGTGTCCACGAAGCGTCCATTTGTCGCATGAACGAGCGCTTCAACTGTACCTTCCCCGCCATCAGCAACCGGCACGGTCTGAATGTTGAAATCCGAATTTGCCTGTAAAAAACCTTCTTTAATAGCCATATTGGCTTCTCTCGATGAAAGACTTCCCTTTAAGGAATCCATCGCTATTAAAATATTCATGTTTGACTCCTCCCAGTTTATTCATTTACTCTTGGATACCCGCCTTATTTGCGGATAGTCGCCTCCAACTTGCAGATAGAGTCCATCTATTTACGGATAGTCGCCTCCACCTTGCGAAAAGCACCGAATTTGCGGACTTCCCAACCCAACTTTCAATCCCCCTCTTTGAACGCCACCCAGTAGTGAAACCCCTTCCTTTTTGCTATAATAAACCAACTGAGGTGAATAAATATGCAATTTGAAGAGCGTATACATAAGTTTGAATATAAGTTAAATGATACGGACGACCAAATTATTGAATATATCTTATTAAACAAAGAGGACTTCGTAAGCCAATCGATCCAAAGCTTAGCCGCAAGCCTATTTACTGTTCCAAACACGATTACAAGACTCTCTAAAAAGCTGGACTATGATGGGTTCTCGCACCTGAAAAATAGTATTAAGGAAGAACTCGAATCTGCCAAAGCCCCCGCCCAGGATAGTTCCTATTATTATATCCAAAAGACCTTCGAGCTCATTGATATGGAACGAATCGAAGCGGCAGCGAAAATGATTTATGATGCTAAGCATGTCTTATGGTTTGGGGTTGGTGACACAGCTGATTACTGTGAAATCATGGTCCGGAATTTACGTGTGGTTGGAAAATCGTCCGAGCACTATATTCATCGCCATGAAATGATTCACATGCTTGAACAAATGAATAAACAGGACGTTCTCTTTTTAATCAGCCTATCGGGTGAAACCCCTCAAATCCTTGAAATGGCTGAAAAAGCACAACAAAGAGAAATACCGATTATTTCATTAACCCACTTTACTCGGAATTCACTTCAAGAAGCAGCCAATGTTAATTTATACTGCTATGCACCTAAAAAAGAAAAGAACGGCTATAACGTAACCGACCGAACCCCAGTTATGGTTGTATTGCAGACATTATCTCAATTTTATTGGGACCATTTTTAAAAATGTGTACATATACACGTGAAACCGCTTAAATTAGAATCCATTGTGTAAAAATAAGAAGAATCGATCTTCTTATTTTTTTTTTGCTACGATAGACCCATGAAATGAAAACACTTTCACGAAAATAAGGAGGTAAACGTTATGCAACTCCAAGCACTTACCTCACCAAGCCTAATCAGTACTGGAAAGACCTTTGGCTCTAAGCAAGAAGTCATTCAGTACTTAGTTAAGCAGCTAGGTGAAGCTGGTAAATTACATTCACAACAAGAATTTCTTCAATCAGTTTTAGATAGAGAAAAGCTTTCTCCAACAGGCTTTGAAGGCGGACTTGCAATTCCACACGGAAAGTCAACTGCCGTCAAGGAAGCGGCATTTGCAATCGCCACCCTTAAAAATCCGGTAACTGACTGGGAAAGCATCGACCCAAACAATCAAGTCCAGCTGGTAATCCTGCTTGCGATTCCAGAGAATGAAGCGGGTTCAACTCATCTAGCATTGCTTTCGGAATTTGTAAAAAGATTATCTAACGAAGACTACAAAAACAGACTTTTACAAGCAAGTACTAATACAGAATTATTCAACCAATTAGATAAAACAGAAGCCGCAGAAGAAAAAGCAGCAGCAAAAAAATTGAACAAAACAATCCTAGCGATTACCGCTTGTCCGGCAGGAATTGCCCACACCTATATGGCGGCAGAAGCACTCATGAAAGCCGGAAAAGAACTAGGTGTTGACGTTTTTGTTGAAAAGCAAGGGGCAAACGGCATTGAGGACCGCCACACAACAGCCCTTTTGAAAAAAGCAGATGCGATTATTTTTGCCAATGACGTGGCCGTTAAAAACGAAGAACGTTTTGCCCACCTACCAAAGATAAAAACATCTGTCGCGACTCCTTTAAGAAATGCGACAAACTTAATTCAGCAAGCACTAGACAAGGCGGAAACGACTCCGAAAAAACAGTACAATCCGTCACAAACCGCTGATTCTTCCAATGAAGAGGGCGGCGAAAAATCATTTAAAACCGAAATCAAAGACTCGATCTTAACAGGTATTTCTTATATTATCCCGGTCATTGTAGCTGGCGGTATGACATTAGCGGCGGCAGTTTTAATCTCGCAAGCGTTTGACCTTCAGGATGTGTATGCGAAAGAAGGTTCCTGGCTTTGGTTATTAAGACAGCTTGGCGGGGGACTTCTTGGCCAGTTGATGGTTCCAATTTTAGCGGCCTATATGGCCTACTCAATCGCGGATAAACCAGCGCTTGGACCTGGTTTCGCGGCCGGTGTTGCGGCTAACTTGATTGGCTCTGGATTCCTTGGCGGTATGCTTGGTGGTTTCTTAGCTGGTTTCTTCTTGAAATTCTTAAAGAAAAAAATCCAGCCAAAAGGTACATTCGCCGGATTTATCAGCTTCTGGGTATATCCAGTTGTCGGAACACTTGTCGTCGGTTCGATCATGCTATTCGTCATCGGTAAACCACTTGCCATGATCAACCAAGGCTTAATCACATGGCTTGGCAGTCTGTCTGGTACGAATGCCATTATTTTAGGTGCGATTCTTGGTGCGATGGTTTCATTCGACTTAGGGGGACCAGTCAACAAAGCGGCCTACACCTTCTGTATCGGTGCCATGGCGAGCGGAAACTTTATCCCTTACGCGACTTTTGCTTCTGTAAAAATGGTTTCTGCATTCTCAGTTACAGGTGCAACAATTATTGGAAAACAGTATTTTACTAAACAAGAACAAGAGGTTGGAAAGCAAACTTGGCTGCTTGGCTTAGCGGGTATCACCGAAGGGGCCATCCCGTTCATGATTAACGACCCATTACGCGTGATTCCATCACTAATCGCCGGTTCAGCCGTTACAGGTGCAATTGTTGCCTACTTTAATATCGGCTTAAATGTTCCTGGCGCCGGCATTTTCTCGTTAGCGTTATTACAAGGACAACCAATGTTACTAGCAGCAAGCGTTTGGCTGGGAGCAGCCCTAATCGGAGCGGCAATTTCAATGGTTCTATTAATCGCTACAAGAAAAATGAAATTAAAAAAAGAAAATAAAGAAGTAGCTGCAACAAAAAAAGCAGCTTAATAGGGTTATCAATTGTGAACTTCGCGGAATTAAATGTGACCTCCTCGGGATTATTTTAAAACCAATCGGAATAAACGTTAATATCCGCGGAATTAATTCAAAAACTCGCGGAATAATCGCTAAAACCCGTGGAATTGATTTATAAACAGATTAGTTAAATAAAAAAACATATGGTACCTAGAGACAAACTCCCTAGGTACCATTGACATTTGGAGGACATCATGAAAAAGGTTCATATCGTACCCCATATGCATTGGGACAGAGAGTGGTACTTTTCAACAGAAGAATCTCGAATTTTACTTGTTAATAATATGGAAGAAATAATGGAAATGCTCGAGAACAACTCAGATTATCCTTACTATGTATTAGATGGTCAAACCTCAATCCTAGAAGACTATTTTGCGGTAAAACCTGAGAATAGAGAGCGCGTGAAAAAGCTTGCTCAAGAAGGAAAGCTCATTATCGGACCATGGTACACCCAAACGGATGAAATGGTAGTCGGCGGGGAATCCATCGTCCGCAACCTACTGTATGGATTAAAGGATACAGCAGAATTTGGACAGCCGATGATGATTGGCTATCTGCCCGACTCCTTCGGTCAAACGTCGCAAATGCCGCAAATCTTAAATGGATTTGACATTAAGTACTCCATTTTCTGGCGCGGTACTTCTGAGCGCCATGGTACGGATAAAACCGAATTCTACTGGGAAAGTGATGATGGCAGCAAAGTATTAGTACAGCTATTCCCGCTTGGTTATGCCATCGGAAAATATCTCCCTGAGGATGAGGAAAAACTAAAAGAACGGATCGATAAATATTTTACGATTCTTGACCGCGGCGCCACAACGGAAAACATTATTCTCCCGAACGGTCACGATCAAATGCCAATCCAAAAAAATATCTTTACCATAATGGAAAAGTTGCAAAACCTATATCCAGACCGTGAATTTTTCTTAAGCAAATATGAAAATGTATTTGAAGAACTCGAAAAGAATCAATCCCTGCCAACGCTTCAAGGTGAATTTTTAGATGGTAAATACATGCGTGTGCACAGAAGTATCTATTCGACTCGAATGGATATTAAAGCAGCGAACACACGAATTGAAAATAAAATCACGAACATCCTAGAACCATTAGCTTCGATTGCTTATTCCTTAGGCTTCGAATACCATCACGGGTTAATCGAGTTAATTTGGAAAGAAATCATGAAAAACCATGCCCATGACAGTATCGGTTGCTGCTGCTCCGATAAAGTTCATCGTGAAATCATGAACCGCTTCTTCCTAGCGGAGGAAAAGACGGATCAGCTAATCGAATTTTACAAGCGTAAAATCACGGATTCGATTGACACGGACCGTAAAGAAGATCGCTTAACAGCCTTTAACCTACTGCCTTATGACCGTCAGGATGTGGTGACCACTACCGTCATTTCAAAACTGAATTCCTTTACACTCGAGGATGCTGACGGAAACACCATTCCTTTTGAGGTGTTGAAAAAAGAAATCCTGGATCCTGGATTAATTGACCGTCAAATCGTTCACTACGGAAACTATGATCCATTTTTCCAATATACGATTCAATTAAAAGATTCGATTCCAGCGATGGGCTATAAAACATACTTTGTCGTTGGCGCCGAGACTAATATTACTAATTCACTGGTGGAAAAAGAAACGGTAGAAACGGAATTTTACAAGGTTTCCGTAAATCTAAACGGCACACTAAACATATACGATAAGCAGCTTCAAAAAGAGTTCAACCATGTGCTGCTGCTCGAAAACGGCGGAGATGACGGAGACGAATACGACTTCTCACCTCTACCAGATGAAAAACTTATTTATAGCGATAACGCACAAGCCGAAATAAAAATCGCCCAAAACCATTACGAAGCCCAAATTGACATTCAGTTAAAACTTGAGGTCCCTGGTGATTTAGAACATCGAAAAATGAATAAAGTGGACCGTTTTGTCGATGTTCATTGGAAGGTAACGATTCCAAATCACCAGCCAATCATTAAAGTGGATGCTGAAATAGACAATCAAGCAAACGACCATCGTCTTCGTGCCTTGATTCCTACTGGTATCGCCGCTTCCTTCTCGGTATCGGACAATCAATTCGGATTTATTAAACGCGATGTCTATGATTCGGCGATGGAATACTGGGAAAAAGAAAATTGGGACGAGCGTCCAGATTCGATTTATCCCATGCTTTCCTTCGTCGGCCTAACTGACGAGGAGCATGGGATCAGCGTATTAACGAACAGCACACGGGAGTATGAAATTATCGGAGAGAATGATGATACGATCGCGATTACCCTTTTCCGCAGCGTTGGCTTTTTAGGAAAAGAGGAAATGCTCAGAAGACCAGGTCGTCCATCAGGAATTAAACTTCCGACACCTGATTCCCAAATGATCGGGAAACTCAAACTGGATTTTGCGATTACAACACATAAAGGCTCAACGACTCAAGCAAACATCGGAAGAATGGCTAGAGAATTTACTACACCAATCCAAACCTATAATAAGATTCCGTATAATGCAATGAAGCTAAATTCATCTGGTGTCAAAACACCATTAACCTTTAGCTTCCTAAAAGAAACCAGCCCGACTACTGTTTTGAGCACACTGAAAAAAGCTGAAAAAGAAGATCGCTTCGTTCTCCGCTTCTTCAATCCGACAGAAGCAGAAACGCAAGGGTCGTTTACACTGAATCGTTCCGTTGACCATGCAACAGAAGGAAACTTGAACGAAAAAGCAATAGCGCCATTAACATTGGACAATAATCAATTTCATGTTCCGCTAAAACGAAACCAAGTAAAAACAGTATTATTCTAAACGAAAAAAGCCTATTCCTTCTATAGTAATTAAAAGGATAGGCTTTTTTCTTTAACGGTTTTGAAATCATTAGATATTAATGTCAATTTCAGCATTTTTCTTAAGCTCTACTACTAGTTTAGTGAGCTGTTTTTGTTGTTGTTGTTCAAGTTGTTGCTTAATACCCAGAGGCAGTAAGGATTTTTACTAATTCACTAATCTATAAATTTAGGATTCTTGCAGAGGATATTTCGTTTCTTAACTCCCCTGTTGAACAGCAAATGGCCCATTACCTATTGAAGTGTTTATTTACAATGGACCTAAAGATTATATGAAAAATCACACAATTAATAAGAGAAATTAATCACACTCTAAGCAAGACAAAAAGGCTTCGCAGGGAGCGAAGCCTTTTTGTTAGCAGCGTTCATGTTAATCAATTGTCTTGATGGAAGTTAGATATGCTATCCTACTTGACTTTCTTCTACGGCATGTTGCCAACTTGGGTAGTAATACAAAGCACTCCTCATTAAATCAGGATAAAGTTGCTTTACCTCTTTTTTACGTAGAGAATCACCTTGGTTCTGTAAGTTCTGGATTTGAGTAATGACTTCCTTTGATGTGAATGGAACATCCATTTTTCATTCCTCCGTTTCCAAGTTATCCTTACCATCTTTCCCTTTGGCTAACAATATAAAACCTAAAATAGCGTAAGTATTCAAAAATGCTCCTTATATTTCTTTAATTTATAGATGACTGAAGGTTGACTAATCCCCAAATAATCTGCCATTTCGTATGTGGTTTTACACTGTTTGTATGCTTGTGCAATCAGTTGCATCTCAACCTTTTCTAAAGTCTTCTTTAGATCGTGTGTCCCATTTACTTCCTTTTCGATTGCCATGGAAGTGGAATCTTCTGTCTGTTCCCCTGTGATGGCTAGGGGAAGGTGGTTGGGATAAATAGTGGGTTCTTCAATGGTCAGAATTAGCCGTTCAATTAAATTTTCTAATTCGCGTATATTTCCAGGCCATTCATAATGAGTCATTACTTCAAAAGTCGAGGAATGGAATTTCTTTATTGTCTGGTATTTATCATTGGTTTTCTGTAAATAATGTTGAATTAAAATAGGTATGTCTTCTTTACGTTCATGTAAAGACGGAATTTGGATGGGGACCACATTCAAACGATAAAACAAGTCTAATCTAAACTTCCCCTCACCCACCATCTTCTCTAAATCCTGATTTGTTGCGGCGATTAGCCGGAAGTTAATGAGTCTTTCTTTTTTTCCACCGATGCGCTTAATACTTTTTTCTTGTAACACTTTCAATAATTTGGCTTGCATGGCTAGGGGCAGTTCGCCGATTTCATCTAAAAAAAGAGTACCACTGTCAGCTTGCTCAATCAGTCCCTGCCTACCTTGCTTGTTTGCCCCTGTAAAAGATCCTGGTTCATAGCCAAATATCTCTGATTCAAACAAACTTTCTGGAATCGTGCTGCAATTTACCTCAATAAATGGCTCTTTATTTCGAGTGCTTTTATTATGTAGAGTTCGTGCAAACGTACTTTTCCCTACGCCAGATGGTCCTAATAAAAGAATCGTGGCATCGGTTTTAGCCACATTATGAATAGTTTTTAAAATTTGCTGAGTTTGATTACTTTTAGCAATAATCGAATGATGATCAATTTCCTTTTCCCTTAAATCCTCAACTTCTGTCTGATAGCCCTTTACTTTGCGTTGTAATAGCTCGTATTCTTCTTGCAATTTCCATATTTCGGTTTGATCCTGACTATAGCTAATCACTCTAACCAGGCGACCTTCTTGATTGAAAATCGGATAGCCGGTTGACATGACAATATGGCCTGTTTTTGTATGCTGCATAATCCGAGTGAATTTTTTTTCCTTTAAAACGATTGCATTGATAGATGGTGCAAGAAGCCCTTCTTCTTCTAATTGATAAACCGATGTACCAATGTATGAATCAGGTTTCATTCCATAAATAGCCCAATGTTCTGGATTAGATCGTAAAATGATTCCTTTTTCGTCTGTAATGGTTATGTTATTATTCGATGTTTCGATAATTTTATTTAATTCCATCTCTAGCAATCTATCATCCAATACGTTACCTCCTTTTATGTTTATCGATGTTGATTAAAATATAAATCAAAAATGAGTAAATAATCAATAATTAAATTAAAAATCGAGAATTTGATTTAATTTTAAATCAATATTTCAAAAAGATTGCTAAAAAATGTCGTCTTTACCTGAAATATACGTTGGCACGAATCTTGCTTAATTTATATTGAAGATGAGAAGTCTCATTTTTTTCAGACATTTATTTAAAACGAAAGGGTGTTCATGATGACACAAACTGAAAATTCAATCCAGGAATTAAGAGATTTAGATAAAAAACATTTTATCCATCCAACTTCCCCACTTAAACAGCAACAAGAACAGGGACCTGCTTTTATCTTTAAGGAAGGAAAGGGAGTCTATCTTAAAGATGTAACAGGAAAAAAAGTCATTGATGGTATGTCATCTCTCTGGAATGTAAACGTAGGGCATGGTCGTGAAGAATTAGGCAAAGCGGCGATGGAGCAGATGTCAAAACTGGGGTTCACTTCATGTTTTGCTACATATAGCAACGAGCCTGCCATTCGATTGGCCGCAAAACTTGCTCAAATCGCTCCTGGAGATTTAAGTGCCACCTTCTTCACTTCTGGCGGTTCGGAGGCTAATGATACAGCTTATAAACTTGCCCGCCATTACTGGATTCTAAAAGGGCAGCCAGGAAGGAAAAAGATTATTTCAAGAACGAAATCCTATCACGGAGTCTCCATGGGGGCAACAAGTGCAACGGGGTTGAAAGCTTTCCGGGATTTCACGAACTCACTGGCTCCTGATTTTCTATACGTAGACAACTTTTCCTCTAAATCTTTACGTGAATTGATTGTAGCAGAAGGTCCTGAAACGATTGCGGCTTTTATTGCAGAACCTGTACAAGGAGCGGGGGGCATTCATGTAGTTCCGGAAAATTATTTTAAGGAAGTAAGGGAAATTTGCAATGAATATGGAGTTTTATTTATTACAGATGAAGTGATAACTGGATTTGGCCGAACAGGAAAGTACTTTGGAATGGATCATTACGGTGTTGCCCCTGATATGATGTGCTTTGCCAAAGGTGTTACAAGTGGATATGCTCAACTTGGTGGGGTAATGATATCAGAAAAGATTCACCAGGAATTAACGGAGCTTTCAACGGGCACTTTGTTGCATGGATACACGTATAGCGGGCATCCAATGGCCTGTGCGGTTGCATTAAAAAATTTGGACATTATTGAAAAAGAACATTTAATAGAAAATGCTGAAGCAATGGGTCAGGAACTGCTAAAAGGGCTTCACCAAATCCAACAAGAGCGAAAAATCGTCGGTAAAGTAAAAGGACTTGGATTGATGGCAGGTATTGAAATCGTCCAAGATTTACAAATAAAAGAACGTTACGCTGCGCCTCTGTCTCCTGCAATTGTTACGGAAGCTGCAAATCAAGGGCTTATTTGTAGATCAGTCGTCTTGGATGATCAAGATATAGTAGTATTTGCGCCGCCGTTAACTATTAATAAAGACGAGATCACGAAAATGATTGAGATTCTAAACAATTCCATCCGTGTTATCGAAGCAGATGTTATAGCAAACTATGTAACCACATAAAGAAATAAATGAGTCATAAACATAAATAATGTAAGGTGAGGAGATTAATTATGAAAAAAAACTTATTTATTAATGGTGAGTGGGTAGAGGCAAAAACTTATACTCCTTTATTATCTCCCTACAATGGAGAGGTGATTGCAGAAGTTCCTGTAGCAACTCTTGATGAAGTAGAAATGGCGCTCTCTGCTGCATATGAAGCTAGAAAAACAATGGCTGGTATGCCAAGTTACCAGCGCGCAAGGATTTTAGAGAATCTTGCAAATCTATTAGAACAAAGATCAGATGAAGCGGCAGAAATAATTGCTCGGGAGGCAGCTAAACCCCTTTCTACGGCAAAAGGGGAAGTTGCTCGCACGATTCAAACATATAAATTTGCTGCAGAAGAAGCAAAACGGATACATGGAGAAACTATTCCGTTAGATGCTGCCCCAGGAGGAGAAGGAAGAGTTGGCTATACCGTAAGGGAACCAATAGGAGTAATTGCGGCGATTACACCTTTTAACTTTCCTATGAACCTAGTAGCACATAAAGTAGGACCTGCACTTGCGTCAGGTAATACCGTTATATTAAAACCGGCAGGACAAACACCATTGTCTTCATTCTTTCTTGCTGAGTTAATCCAAGAAGCTGGGTTACCTGCAGGAGCATTCAATGTTGTAACGGGAAGCGGAACATTGATAGGTGAAAAGCTTGTTACAGATGAAAGAGTTCAAAAGATATCATTTACCGGAAGCCCTGCCGTTGGCATTGGTATTCGGAATAAAGCCGGTTTAAAGAGGGTCACACTTGAATTGGGTTCTAACGCTGCGGTCATTGTCGACAAAGGCGTTGATATTGACAAAATCATTTCACGTTGTGTATCCGGAGCATTTGCTTTTCAAGGGCAAGTTTGTATCTCCTTACAGAGGGTTTATGTTCATGAAGAACACTATGAACTATTTGTAGAAAAGTTCGTCAAAGCGGCTCAGAAGCTAAAACTTGGAGATCCTCTAGATTCGATGACAGAAGTTTCAGCATTAATCAGTCCCCGAGAGATCCAACGAGCCCTCGAATGGATTGAGGAAGCGAAGCAGCACGGGGCAATAGTTGCCACAGGGGGTAAAGCGGAAGGAAATATTTTGCATCCCACTGTTTTATTGGATGTGGATCCGTCCCAAAAAGTCTCTTGCCAAGAAGTGTTTGCCCCTATCGTTTTAATCAATAAAATCTCATCTGTTGATCAAGCAATAGAGCTTGTCAATGATTCTCGCTACGGATTACAAGCAGGTATTTACACGGAGAACATCCATACGGCTTTAATGGCTTCGCAAAAGTTGCACGTAGGTGGCGTTATAGTAAACGATATACCTACATTCCGTCTGGATCATATGCCATATGGGGGAGTAAAGGAAAGTGGAATTGGCCGAGAAGGTGTAAAGTACGCCATTGAGGAAATGACGGAACTTAAATTAGTAGTATTTAATCAAAATAAATAATTTTTAAACTTATATAAATGAATGATAAATCAAATCGTTTGGAAACTGAAACTTTCTTTCCAGGATCAAATAGCACCGGAACGTACCGGTGCTATTTGACATGAAACACAGCTCAATAGAACAATAAAAAAAGGAACATCTGCTTGGGTGAAAGCAGATGTTCTTTCAACGAAAGTATACGGTTCGGGTGCAAAATGCACTCACTAGAAACATAGATTCCCTGTTTCCTCTAAATTGATTCCATATCTATTAAAAAACTATAAGTTCGCAACTTTTGGTGATAATGGTAGATTCTTAACCTGTTTATCAGGTTTTGTAAAAATGCAGAAAGCAAGACTGGCAATTAATAATAAAGTGGCAGACATGATGACAGAGTAATTAAATCCGATTCTAATGTTATCGCCTGCAGATTGAACAACAAAACCAATTACAGCTGGACCAATAATTCCTGACAAGTTTGCAAGCCCTAGCAAAACACCTGACATTAATCCTCTTCGTTCAGGAAGTAAGTGATTCACAATCTGGGGTGCAAGTGGAAACATACCATTTACAAACGCCATTCCCAAAAACAGGGCAATAATTGCTCCAAGTGCACTTTGGACAAATGTTGTAGAATAAAAACTTAGAGCTGCTAATATTAAAGATGTTCCTGCAACAAGCACACGGGATGTTCGAATATTTTTTGTTTTTTTAAGTAACCGATCTGAGATAAATGAGATAAGTACACCACCAAGAGCAGAACCTAGGCCTATGAACATAACTGCATAGCCCATCTGTGTTTGTGTTAAATGTACAATTTTAACAAGATAGGTCGGCATCCATACAAACGACCAGGTAAGAATCCAGTAAGACATGAATAGAGCAAGACAAGTAAAGATAAAAGTAGAAGATAGAAAATGTGGATAGATCTCTGACCATTTCACTTTCTCGGGAACAAAGGTAGATTCAGCCTTCACTATATTTCTCCCTTTTTCCCCTTTAAAAGTAAATAGCCATAATACTGCCCAAACCAGACTTAATACTCCTAAAAAAACTAAAACCATTCGCCAACCATAAATTCCAATCATGTAAATGAGAAGAGGAACCATTAATTTAGCGACCATGCTACCTGTATTCATAATGGAAATCGCAAGGCCTCGCTGTTCAGTAACGAAATGTTTGCTTATATGGCTAATAGCAGTTGCATGAAATGGTCCTTCAATAGCACCTAGAAGGACACGACACAAAATTAGCATTGGCAATCCGTAAATTGCTAATGTTCCAAACTGTACTATTGTCAAACCAATCGCCATGAAAGCGAGCATTCTGCCTGTTCCAATTCGATCTGACAATGCAGCTCCAACTATCCCCATAATTGAAAACAACCAAAAGAAGCTGCTTCCAACGATACCCCATTGACTATAGTTAAGATCCAAATCTTCCATAATAGGAATAGCTGCGTACCCTAAAATCGCCTTATCGGTAAAGTTAATCAAGTAAAGAACGGACAAAAAAGCTATAACAACCCATTTTAATTTCATACAGAAAACACATCCTTTTTTGATAATAAAATGATATAGGTACTCTCCATTAATCTACTTAGAAAAGGAAGCACAAATAGACATTATAATTAAATCAATATGGCTGAAATTTTGATCTTAAACCCATTAAAGAAAGCGCTTTAAATTTTGAAAATTTAAAAAATAAACAGCGTAATACTCCTATATGAATTAAAGAATAATAAAACGCAATTGTCCACAACTATAAATCATAAATTTTCTTTAATACCCGAGAGCAAACCGATCTTTTCTTGGATTCGAGCCACAATGATGATAAGATGGGGGTTTCCAGAGTTCGAGGCAATTTAGGTTGCTTGTCCAAAGTTAATCCTGGTCCTACTATGGATAACTTGAATCGTAATATGGAGGAAGTAACTGTTTCCATCTCCATTTGTAATTCTGTCTCAAGAATTCTCCCTCCTTTCATTCCGGCAAAAGTACCTCTAGTGATGGTATAAGTTACGGATATATAATTTTTTGAGCACCCTATTTTGTAATCTGTAGAGCCTCTAAATAGAGACCCTACCTAGTGTTTACACTACAAATTGAATGCACCGTATAGAAGTGAAGCAAATACTACTAATCCAGGGTGTACTTTCATTTTTTGCATTAATAAATAACTGCCTATTCCTAAAAATAGAATGTGTCCTATTCCTATTTGAAAGTAAGATTCATAGAATGATTGAAATGCCATCACTCCAAGAAGTACCGCAATTGTCGGTTTGACGTATAGTGTCATGCGTTTAACTTGCGGAGACGTTCTAAATTTATACAGAATACCCATTAGAGTAAGCATGAGTATAAGAGACGGAGTAACGGTTGCAATTACTGCCAGGAATGAGCCAAGGAATCCTCCCTCTTGAAATCCGATGTAGCCTGCCATCTTTGTTGCAATCGGACCGGGCAGAGCGTTCCCCATAGCTAAAGCTTCATTAAATTCTTGCGTTGTCATCCATTTATAGTGCTCTACTACTTCTTTTTGAATGAGAGGGATGGTTGCTGGTCCTCCGCCATATCCTAAAATATTAGTGATGAAAAAGACCCAAAAGATATGCAAATAAATGATCATGCTGACAGTCCCTTATGCTTTTTCTTTTTCTCAGACGTATTGGTAGGTTTCACTACAGCAATTACTAAAAGAGCTCCTATTAAAAATCCAGGATGAATACCGAAGTATTCGATCAGTACTAGTGCGACAATGATGTGCAATGTGGTAAAAAACCACTTGAGTCCTTTAATTGAACTCTGTACGAATTCCCAAGTTAAGACTCCAAGCATCACTGCTACTACTGGTACAACTGCCTTTGTCATGCCTTGAACCCATTTCAAATCTTTGAACACAATTAATGTACTGAGCATAATAATCATTAAAATGATAGTAGGTAAAATGGTAGCAAAGATGGCATTTATCATTCCTAGTACGCCACCAATGCGAAATCCGATATATCCCGCCATCTTTGTTGCAATAGGACCGGGCAACGTATTGCCAATCGCTAACACATCACCAAATTCCTCATTGTTCATCCAATTAAACCGTTCTACTACCTCTTTTTGAACGAGTGGAATCGTTGTTGGTCCCCCGCCATATCCAAGCATGCTGCTGCGAAAAAATGCGATAAAAATGTCTAGTTGTTTCATAGAATCAATCCTTTATTTTGGATTACCAACTGGCAATGGCCCCATCTGTCCTTGATTCTGTGCCACCCATCAGTACACCCGTTTCAGGGTTTCGCCATATAATTTGACCGCGGCCAAACGAACCTGAGTCTACCATAACTTTAATGTCATGTCCTTTTCGTACTAATTCTTCTGCAATGTGGGATGGAAATGTTTTTTCTACTTCTACTGTCTTTTCGTTCTTCCACTGCCATCTTGGTGCATCTAATGCTGCTTGAGGATGTAAGTGAAAATCGATTGTATTCATAATGACTTGAACATGCCCTTGCGGCTGCATATATCCTCCCATTACACCGAATGGTCCAACAGGTTGATTATCCTTCGTTAAAAATCCCGGAATAATCGTATGGTACGTCTTCTTACCGCCCTTAAGGCAGTTATAATGAGTAGGGTCAAGACTGAAATCATGACTTCGATTTTGTAAGGCAATTCCTGTTCCTGGTACTACAATCCCAGAACCAAAGCCCATGTAATTACTTTGGATAAACGATACCATGTTACCCTCTCCGTCTGCTGTTGCAAGGTACACGGTGCCTCCGCGTGGCGGTACACCTGGAGCTGGGGTGCATGCATCACTTCCAATCAGTGCTTTACGCTGCTGGCCATACGATTGACTTAATAGCTCTTCTGTAGTTACAGCCATATGCTTAGGGTCTGTAATGTATTGCTTGCCGCAAGTATAAGCAAGCTTCATTGCTTCGATTTGTTTGTGGTATGTGTCTGTTGCTTCTTTTGCTGTGAAATCAAATCCTTTTAGTATGTTTAAAGCCATAAGAGCAACGATACCTTGCCCGTTTGGCGGGATTTCCCAAACATCATAGCCGCGATAGTTTACCTTAATAGGATCAACCCACTCTGGTTTAAAGGTTGCTAAATCATCTTTAGTTAAATAGCCTCCAAAATCCTGAGAAGCTGCTGCAATTTTTTCAGCAAGTGCACCTTGGTAAAAGCTTTCCCCGTTTGTTCTTGCGATTTCTTCTAGTGTTTCAGCGTGGTCAAGAGACGACCATATTTCTCCGACTTCAGGTGCTCGTTCCTTAGGTGCAAAGGTCTCAAACCAAGCTTCGAATTCTGCTCCTGTACATTCCTGTTTGTATTGTTCAAATGCTTTTTTCCAAAAGCGTCCTAGCGTTGGTGAAATAGGAAAGCCGTTTGTTGCATATTCAATTGCTGGCTTCATAACTTCTAGAAGCGGGAGCCGGCCAAAACGTTTTGATAATTCTACCCAAGCTGCAGGAGCACCTGGTACAGTTACCGGCAGCCAGCCGTGCTTTGGCATTTTTTCGTGTCCATCTTCTTTTACCTTCTCGATGGAGATATTCATAGGTGCTGGACCGCTTGCATTTAGTCCGTGTAATTGTCCTTTTGTCCATACAAGCGCAAAGGCGTCCCCACCAATTCCGTTTGAGGTAGGCTCTACTACTGTCAAACAAGCAGCTGTTGCAATGGCTGCATCAATCGCATTTCCGCCTTTTTTCAAAATATCCAACCCTGCTTGTGCAGCTAAAGGCTGAGACGTAGCGACCATTCCATTCTTGGCAAATACTACATTTCGTTGTGATGTATAAGGTGAATAGTGTGGATCTAACTGTAAAGCCATAATAATACCTCTCCCTCTAAATGTAATATGCACTCTTTTCCCTTGATTCAATTAAGTGTTCAACCCGTGCTAAACGAAGTGATTGGCTTAATACAATTACAAAAACTGGTGGAGATTAATAGCCCGCAACTCATAAAAATAACTTCACTCCATCCAAAATGGCTTAAAAATATCCTACCAGACCAGCCTATCCTCTTTTTTTTCCTATTTTTAGTGTACCCCTTGAAAAAGGTTAACGTCTATTGCATTATAATTATAAAAACGATACCTTTTTGTTATCAATAAGATAGAAAGGGGTTATATGAAATGGAATGGCAGCAACTTGAATATTTTCGTGTAGTTGCAAAAACAGAACACTTTAGAAAATCCGCGGAGCAGTTGGCAATTTCTCAGCCTGCCCTCAGTCGTTCTATCAATAAACTAGAAGAGGAACTTGGCGTCACACTTTTTGATAGGACTGGACGTTCCGTTCATCTAAATAAGTTTGGACGACTTTTCTTGAAACGAGTTGAAAATGGATTAAATGAGATTTCGTTTGGCATCCAGGAAATTAATCAGTTAAAAAATCCATACACAGGGACTGTTTCCCTTGCATTTCTACAAACATTGGGCATAACCATTTTGCCTAAAATAATCAGCAATTTTAATAAACAATATCCCCATGTGGAGATCCAAATCTATCAGAACAAAATAGTAACTAGCATTCAGCAGCTTCTCACCAGGGAAGTTGATTTATGCCTGATTGGTTCATTTGAGCATAATCCGAATATTACATGGCATCCATTAATGAATGAGGAGCTGTTCTTATATGTACCTGCCAATCATCGTTTCGCATCAAGATCCTCAATAGCTCTTAGCGAGTTATCCAATGACAATTTTATAAGCTTTAAGGAAGGATTAGGGATGAGAGAGTTAATTAATAAATTTTGTAAAAATTCAGGATTCACACCAGTAATAAAATTTGAAGGAGAAGACGTACCCACTATAGCAGGTCTTGTTTCAGCCGGGCTTGGAGTTACCATTATTCCAGCATTTCATGGAATCAACCCGGAAAAAATCAAACAAATTCCAATTTCCAAACCATATTGCCACCGAGAAATAGGAATCGCCTGGTTAAATGGGATTACTTTATCACCGTCAGCGGAGTTATTTCGAACCTATGTAACAGAAATGTTTTAGTTAATCAGTTTATTCTAATGGAGATTACGACCTGCTGTACGTTATAGAGAAAAGTATTTTAGAATTATAATTTAGTACATAAAAAAGCTGATTTCTTAACGTATTAGAAATTATTTTTACCATTTATGCATTTGGTTAGAAGAGTTTGATTATGATTTTCCGGAAGAAGAATTTATGGACATAAATACTTGGAACGATTATAACAAGAAGGCCTGTGTGCATGTAAAGGAGAGATTTGAGCTGTATAGGAGAGAATACAAAGAGCTGGTGGGGTTTTTACAATAGTTGTTAGTCATCTGCAGAAATTTACACAATATTTTTAAAATGAGAGGCTGGGTCCATAACCCGCAACGGATGTTTCAGTATATATAGAGAGTAAGAGGAGAATAGCTCAATAGAATAAAAACTCATTTGCAATTCAATATTGCAAATGAGTTTCCAATCAATCACTTCATTTTTATATGGTTACAATACTCTCTGCCATCTCTGGAAAATCAATAAATGGGTTCCGATTGCCTTGAAGTTCATGGATCGCTAGGTTGCGATGCTTTTCATAGATGGAGACCGGAAAGGTTTGATGCCATTCTAGCAATAAAGAGACATTCTCTAGTTCTTTTTTTATTGTGTTTGGATAGCGAACTAGGAAATAGAGTGTTGCTCTGGCAACGATTCCTTTGCCGTATTCTGGTTCAAATTTACTTTCTTCCGCCTTGCCGCAGCCATCTTTGATTCCTAGAAGCCATCCTTCAGGGACATAATCGTGGAAATCATAGTAAGGATGGTTGCTGCGACTGCTATTGCAGGTGGGTTCGCAGGCAAATAGATGATGCAAGTCTCCTCTCATTGGTTCTTTTTTATCGAACCATGATTGAGGAACTACATGTTCACAGTTTAATAGATCTTCCGAAAAGATGCCGATTAACCCTTTTGCTTGCATTTCATAGAGCCGAACGTCCTCCTCTATGACAGAAAGTGGATTCATCCCTTTTCCAGAATAAAGGCTTTTTAATGAACCGTTTTCCTGCAAATCAACCCAAGGGTACACATAACGGTACGGGCTGTAGTTTAACTGATCTGTATGTGTTTTTTCAAGCAATGCATGAAGGCTTTCTGACAGATTAGCATCCGTGAATGAAATGCTCTGATAGTATTGATTCCTAACTTCCTTATCTTTCTTTTCATCATAATAGGGTCGATTTTCTTTATAATTTAAAAAGTCTGACATGGCTGTTTCCCATTCACTGTAAAGCAAATCTAGCTTTTCCATTATATTTTCAACGCTTGAGCAGATAATTTTTGGTTGAACACATCCGATAGGTAGTCCTCCGCTGTTAAGTACAGCAATCCGTTGCCTTCGAGTTTTGGAGAGTTTCCTAGAGGAACCGTTCTCTTGATTAATTGGGCATACAGCTCAGACTCGGTCAGATTTCGCTCAAAGTGTTTGTTGGCAATATCTTTTATGAGCGCAAGTGCACCGGATATATGCGGTGTTGCCATCGAAGTTCCGCTCAAGATTGCATAAGTTCCTTTTATATACGTGGAAAGGATTTCTTCACCAGGACCTACTAAGTCGACTTCATTATTCGAATTTGAAAATTCAGAAGAACGGCGTTGCAGATTAATGGCTCCGACGCTGATAACTTCATTGTAGCTGCCAGGATAGGCGAATTCATCTGAAGATTCCTGTCCATCTCCCTCATTTCCAGCAGCACAAACGACTAGAATTTGCTTAGCGATTGCGTTTTGAATCGCTTGATGCAACTCAGGTACATCCTCAGAACCGCCGAGGCTCATGGAGATGATATCCGCCTTTTGTTCAACGGCATAGTTAATTCCATTTATGATCCAGTCATATTGCCCTGATCCATTTTTATCAAGCACCTTTAAAATCATTAAACTTGCTTCAGGTGCAACACCAATGACTCCTGTACCGTTTTGGACGGCAGCAATGGTGCCAGCTACATGGGTTCCATGGCCATTATAGTCAGTGTATACATCAGGATTTCCATTATCATCATCCGTGAAATTCCGTCCACCCATAATCCGCTCACTTAAATCGGGATGAGTGACATCGCAGCCTGTGTCCAAGATCGCAACCGTGATTCCCTTACCTTTCGATTTCTCCCAGATTTTTGGAGCCGCAATAAGTTCAATCCCTTTTGGCACCTCAGACACCACTTCGACCTTTTCATTCACTTGATACGGAATTAATTGTAATTTTCTCTCCATTCGTATCCCTCCTGACAGAATTATTTTCTGTATATTCTTGGGAGTTACCAATAGTTTAACAATTCAGAATCTATTAAAACAGTTACTTTAGTTGCATTTTTTCGAACTAATGTTCCTGTCCGCTCTCTCTTAAAGCACAGTTAGCTGTAATGTAACAAACTTTGACAAATGTTCTCCCTAATCAATCGTTTGATTAAATGTGGGACGAACCCTTTTGAAAAACGAAATTTGATCCGTAAATAAGAAAATTTTTTGTCGAATACTAAGATTCCATTTTCGCTACCAATCTTCCAAACTTGATAAAAAAAGTATCCTTTTACAAACTTTGACGGGTTTCTACCGAAAAGATTGTTAACTAAACGATTGATTAGATATACGACTAGCCTTTTGTAATGAAGGGATTCCGCTTCCAAAACAGGAAGAACAATGTCGATAATTATGGAACAAAATTAGAACAACCGCGCCAGACACTGTTTACTTATCCTTCAACAAATATTGTGGAGTGACAATATTTATTTATAGCAAAAAAAAAACGATTCTCTATTTTATCTTTGAGAGTCGTTTTTAAATAAACTTACCATATATTCTAGTTCGTTTTTACTGCATGGTTTTAAAGCGAATGCTTCTAAAGCCAAGTAGTTTCTGTATCCATAAAGTTTTCAATTGTGTAGTGTGTCTTGCAATTTCTGAACTGTGACCCATAAAGTGGACAGTTTAATAAAGACCTTTTATGCAGCTAGTAAATGACTTCAGTATCGGGCGGTGACAGGCACCGAATTTATTGAAGTCATTAGATTTTAATGTCAACTTTAGCAGTTTTCTTAAGCTCTCCTACCAGTTTAGTGAGCTGTTCTTGTTGGTGTTGTTGTTCAAGTTGTTGCTTTATTTGCGGTTTTACTTCTTCAAGCTTTGGAAGTTTTTGACCACCGGCACTTGCTTGCTGGGCTGATTGATCATAATAGGCTTGAATTTCTTTATCCGTTACTTCTTCTACTGGTATTTCTTTCTCCATGTACTTCATGTATTGAATATTCTCAGCAGTTTTGGCTTTTAGGGTCGTCATATCCAAACCAGCTAGTTTCATAGCATCTGCAAATTTGGTATCACCTTTATACGATTCTTTCATTTTGGCTAGTTGTTTTTCAACTTCGTCATCTGATGCTTCGTATCCTTTTTTATCTGCTTCTTGAAGAATCAACGTTTGTCCCACTAAGCTATCGATAGTTTGTTCTTTCACTTTTTTGGCTGCCTCTTCAGAAGTAGGATCTTGTCCCATTTGTTGCATTTGCATTTGTAGAGATGATAACACCATATTATAGTCACTACCTGAAACCTTTTCATCATTGATGATAGCAACGGTTTTCTTCTCGTCTATTTTTTGCTTATCTAGCTTCTTCTGCATTTCTTTCATCTGTTTCTCTTGATCTTGTTGCTCGGTTTGAGCAGTTTTAGTTTGCTCTTTACTATTATTGGATTGTGCACCTTTATCATTTGAACCACAAGCTGTTAAGGTAATAGCCATGATTCCTGCAATAAGAGGAAATATTATTTTCTTCATGATCCTTCTCCTTTCGTTTTTCCTAAAATCAAAAAGTTTTATTTTGATAGTTTGCAATATCAACCTTTTTTCATTAAGCAAAGAGGACGCGAATCTCATCAAGTAAGTGATTTAAGAAATCTTGCAGCTTTTGTAAAAATGACTGACCTTCTTCAGATTGCAAAAGTGTCGAGATTTTTTCTGTCGTAACACTTATTTGTTCTTTTACTTGGTTCCAGTCAATATCCATAGCCTTTAGTTTGTTGAAGAAGTCTACTAACATATCTAACTCTGCATTTGTTAAAGTAATCCCAAGCTCCGTGGCAACTTGTTCAATTAATGTACGCAAGTCAGCTTCTGTTTTCGGTTCATTCTTGGCGATTTCATCCTTAACTTTTCCCATAAGAGCAGCAGCATTGTCCGC
Source organism: Bacillus sp. sid0103 (assembly GCF_019219025.1). The sequence continues at coordinate 420,968 of NZ_JAHUWN010000002.1, forward strand.
TCCAATGGAGTCCCCGAGCTGTGCGGTTTTCACCATTTCTTCATTAGCCACTTTTTTGATTTCTTCAGGAATTTCTTCATTAGTTGTCGTTTCATAAGCTTTCATAATTCCCGTCAAAGCAGCCGTACCTGTAACAGAAAATGGAGCGGCAATCTGAATGGTTGCATCCTTTACACCCGCTGTAGTCAAGGCATTTGTATACATTTCATCCGTAACCCATGTAATATTGTTCGTTTGAACCTCTAACCCGGAATCTTTGGCACCGGTTGTGATGCTCGCTGATGAAATAGCAATGGAACCAATTTGTGCCTTAGGTATAGACTCCCCTAAATAATCATGCTCTTCTTTATTGGATACAGTAATAATTTGTGCGTTTTCCGGTACCGCTAACTCTGCTAACATTTCATTTTTTTGCTGTTTGGTTAGGTCTTCTCCTAATGTAACAATGACATCTCCTTCTGCTACGTCTGCAAAGCTGACAGATGGAACAGAGAAAAGCATCGTTATGGCAAGAAACATTGCCTGAAATTTTCGTTTCAAAAAAAGACCTCCTTTTATACATTCAACCATTCATATAAGAATGGGTAATGTTTCGCCACTTATATTTAATATTAAAAAAAATACTTCCTGAAAAAGTGGCTTTGCATCATCTTAACATAGAGGTTTGGGATTGCATTTAAAGAATGGGTAACATTTTTGCTAATTATATTAAGATTCTTACATGGTAGATAAAATTGTTACAACTTTTACAGTAAACCTCAAAAGGCCAAATTCATGATGAACAGAATTCCGTTATCAATCTTGATTTTTACGATATGATTCGAATAAATATTACCTGACCCTTCCTAGGAATATATGAAAATTATTGTCCCTTTTCATCGATTAAAAAATGCTGCAATTAGGTAATCTTTAAAGGAATTTTAAGCATGACAAAAAGGCTTCGTGGGGTGCGAAGCCTTTTTGTCAGCGGAGTTGATGTAAATCAATTGTCTTGATCGAAATTAGCTATTCTATCCTACTTTATTTTCTTCTTGAAGTAAATGTTTTATGACAGGAGAAATGCAATAAAGAAGCCCTTGGAGAGGTTCTCACCAGGGCCCTTTTAACAAATCATAATCTTTAAATTCGACTTACGCTGTTACTGCTGAAAAATTCTTTGCTACTTCGGCCACTTTTGCTAGACCTTCCGCAATAATCGTTTGTGCTTGATCTGGAGCAGCATTGTGACCTTCGATGATAACTTCATCAACGATTTCCATTCCGAATAAGCCGCCTACCATATTTTTAATATAAGTAGCTGCCATCTCCATTGGAGCTGCCTCAGGTGTAGAGTAAATACCGCCACGTGCAGTTAGGATAACAGCCTTTTTGTCAGACATCAAGCCGACTACGCCAGCTTCAGTGTATTTGAAAGTGAAACCTGCCCCAGCTACATAATCAAAGAATGTATGCAATTTTGCTGGGATGGTTAAGTTCCATAGCGGGAATGCAAATACAACAACATCTGCTGCAGAAAGAGCATCCATTGCTTTTTGTTTCGCAGCTACAATACGTTGCTCAACATCAGTTAACTCTTCACCAGATTGTAATTTACCGAAAGCATTGAATAGATCTTGGCCAAAGTAAGGCATATCTTCTGCAAATACATCGTAAGTTGTTACGTTAACGCCTTCGAGGTTCTCCATGAAAGTCTCATACATTTTACTAGAAACAGCCTCAGAAGCTGGACGGTTATTTGCTTTTACTACTAATATGTTCATTTATTTAAACTCTCCTTTTTGATATCTTTGATGTAAGTATCTCGAATTGATAATATATTAAATCTAGATTTACGTCAAACGATTGATACTGACAAAGGAGGAAAAATTGGACATGCACTTTTTGAGGTTCATTTCTGGTAGATTGGTCCTTTTTGAAAAACTAACTGGTTCGTTGGTGAGTGGATTCTATTAATCTTCACCGTTGACTTTCTTTTTTCGTGGTCATGAGCACGATTAGGGTCTATTCGTTACCGTTGGCCTCCTTTTTCTACGGTCATGGGCATGATTAGGGTCTATTCGTTACCGTTGGCTTCTTTTTTCTGGGTGCGCGGGCATGATTAGGGTCTATTCGTTACCGTTGACTTCTTTTTTCTGGGAGCGCGGGCACGATTCGGGTCTATTCGTTACCGTTGGCTTCTTTTTTCTGGGTGCGCGGGCATGATTAGGGTCTATTCGTTACCGTTGACTTCTTTTTTCTACGGTCATGGGCACGATTCGGGTCTATTCGTTACCGTTGGCCTCTTTTTTCTACGGTCATGGGCATGATTAGGGTCTATTCGTTACCGTTGACAGTCAAGTCCTATATTTTGTGTAAATTGTATTTCCTATGGTTACAATGTTTTTCAGCTTTTATGAATTTTGATGGTTTGGAAGGGGGTACCCCCTTCCAAACCATCAAAATTTCGCGCGCTTCGCGCCTAGCCTTTTTCTTGCACTACTTTTTTCATAGCTTGTTCTTCGGCTAGGTCGATTAAGACCGCTCCAATTAATCGGTACGCAGATTGTGTATTAGGAAAAATACGGATT
>NZ_JAHUWN010000030.1 GCF_019219025.1 Bacillus sp. sid0103
CCAATTTAATTCAGATATAACCAATCATCGGACAGACGAATATGGTGGTGACCTTGCTCAAAGATTAACCTTCATGAAAGAAGTAATTAAAGCAGTTGTCGACACAATCGGTACAGAACGAACAATGGTCCGATTCTCTGCTCATAAAGCAGATATACCAAATTACATGTGGGAAGATCCAGAAATGGCTATTCGTATATTTATTGAGGCATTTAAGGAAGCGGGTGCAACAATGATTCACCCATCGATTATGCAATTTGATCGAGTGCTTGCAGATGGAAAAACGATGCATCAATTAGTCCGAAAATACTGGGATGGTGTCATTATTGGGGTAGGTACATTAAATCCAGAAATGGCGAATCAGGCGATTGAAGAAGGAATAATTGATGTCGCTGCTTTCGGACGTCCATTCATTTCTAATCCTGATTTTATTCATCGTTTAAAAAATGGTGAAAAATTGGAAGAATACGATGTTAAGAAGCATCTTCATACATTAATTTAAATCACTAGAATAGAAGGAAGCTTATATTATTATTATGGCTTTAAGTACAGGTGTAGCGGTCGTTACAGTTTTAAGTATCGCAGCAAAGATTGCACCTGCTAATAAAAAGGCAAGTTCAATTGCAACAGTTGTCATGGGATTTACCGCATCATTAATCATTGGTGTTCCTATTGGACGTTTTATTACATCTACGTATGGCTGGAAATTTGTATTTATCGGTATCGCATTATTAGTTTTACTTGTCATTTTTATTGTTTTAAATACCATACCAAAAATGAATGGTGATACTTCAATCCCTTTAACGAGTCAAATTGCTATGTTCAAAAAACCAAAAATTGCTTTAGCATTATCAATCACCTTCTTATTAATGACAGGGTACGGGATTATTTTTACTTATTTATCTCCATTCCTTGTAAATACTGTAGGTATGAGTGAACATCTTTTAAGCATTACTTTACTTGTTCTTGGAGTTGCAAGCTTATTTGGTTCTAAACTAGGTGGCCTAAGTGCAGATAAAAGAGGCGTAATTTTTACATTAAAAAGAGGGTTACTTGTAAACGTAACATCTTTAGTCGTGCTTTCATTCCTATCACATTCCATTATTGCAGTATTTATTATATTGACAGTCTGGTCATTTGCAGGATGGTCATCAGGTGCAACTCAGCAATATAATTTAGCAACGATATCACCTGAATCCTCAGATGTGCTGCTAGGTCTGAACCAATCGATGATGCAATTAGGTTTCGCGGTTGGTGCAGGTTTAGGTGGAGTAATTGTGGGGCAAATATCATTATCTTCCATTACATGGTTTAGTGCGTTAAGTGTTGTGTTTGCAAGTATTACAACATTTGGATTATCACGTTACTTAAATAATAAAAAGATAGTCAACCAAGGTTACGTGGCACAAAAGCGAGCTTGATCAAAATGGGAGTCTTAAATCGTTATCAACAGAATAAGAATAGTGAGTTTACAATAAATCTTCAAGATAAGAGAAAGTATCACGATTGTGATTATTTTAATTGGAGCCTAGCAATAATTGCTAGGCTTTTATTATTCACAGTAAGCACAATTATTTCATAAAAAAGAAACGGACCACAATGAGTCGGAACCACCATTTATCATTCCATTATAATGAACAACTGTTTTCGAATTATTCTTTTAATGCTTCAATTTGGATTGAAATGGTAATTATATCTCCTATTAGAAAACCAAATGGATTTATAGTTGAAGGTAAAGATAAACCGTAATCGTTTCTATAAATTTGTCCCTTACTACTGAATATAACTTTTTCATTTTCACAAGAATTCTTTCCAGATCTATTAATAGAAATATTGAATGTTTCAAAACGTGAAAGTCCTCGAACAGTTAATAACCCGTAAATATCATACTTATCTGTATCCTTTTTCACAATATTTTTTGATTTAAATGTGATTGTAGGAAATTGCTCATAATCAAATAAATTCGTCCTAAGGTGAGCATCTAGAATAGTATTATGAGTTTTAATACTAGATACATCTATATTGAAATGAATATTTGCTGTTGTTAAATCAACTAGGTCTGCCTCAATTGAAGCATTAAATTTACGAAATGCTCCGTAAACCGTAGAAACGATCATTTTGTTTACTGAAAAATTAACATTACTATTGGCAGGGTTAACGTTCCAATTTGCTTTTGTCATTTTATTCCTCTAAATTCATCTGAGAATTGATAACCAATAAATAAAACATTGTAACCATTACAAGAATATCATATCCCATTTTGGTGTGCATTACTTTAATACGAAGGAGTAATATTCTCATTGAAAAAATTAGTAGTTTAGAGAACAAAAATGAGGGACGTTCTTCAGCTAACGGATGCAAGTGTTGAAAATCGAGCTGCCATGTAGGCGGCTTTTCTTATTGAAATAACGGGCAATCCCTTTATTTATTATTCACGGAGGACCAGGTGGCAATTTATATGCCTTTGAACGAACTATAGGTCCTTTACTCTCGATGGAAAGAACTATTGTTTATTATGAACAACGTGGATGTGGGAGAAGTGATAGTCCGACTGCTAATGAGGCATTTACTTTTAAAGAGTTAATCGGAGATTATTTAGGCAATCCAAGAGTGGACGGGTTTTGAAAAAGTAGACTTACTTGGATATTCGTTTGGCGGAGAATTAGCACTTGAAATTACTCACATTCTACCAGATAAAATCAATAGAATTGTGCTTTCAAGCTCTTGCTTAAAAGGTTTGAAAGCACAATTTTTTATACAAATAGCAGGTCTTTGTTGCTTCCAGCTCGATTTCATATTCCTTGGATAATACTGCTGCTATCTTGAATGTTTCGAGATCAATGGTGAAAACCATTGTCGTGCTTTGTGTCATGTGGGATTGGCCCATCCAAGGAATCCAGATATGAGACGGCTTGTTTGAAGTTCATCAAGAACAGGTGAGCCAAGTCCATAGAAAATCCATTTCGAACCACAATACGCATGATCGTTACTTCTTCCATGTCTGGGGGTAAAGGATAAGCAGGCACTTGCCAGCCGAATATGCGCAATTGTCGAGACAAGTCATAAAGATTCCAGTTTGAGGTGTATCCTTCTTTCAATCGCCATGCAAATACCGGAATATCCGAGCCGTCTGTAAGTAGTTCAAAAGGTCCCATGTCAAGAATCGCCTTGCTTAGTAAGTGCGCCACTGCTTGAGAAGCCTTTTGCACCTCATAGTATCCGTCTTTGCCTAAACGCAGAAAGTTATAGTATTGCAGGAGTACTTGTGCGCCAGGTCTAGAGAAATTCAGGGCAACCGTCGGCATGTTCCCGCCTAAATAAGACACTCGAAAGATGAGATCCTCAGGGAGATCTTCAGCCTCACGCCAAATTATCCATCCAAGACCTGGGTAAACTAATCCATATTTATGTCCGGAAACATTGATGGACTTCACCCTAGCCAACCGAAAATCCCAGACTAAGTCAGGTTGAAGGAACGGTGCTATAAATCCTCCTGAAGCAGCGTCTACATGTATCGGAATATCGAGACCCGTTCTGGCCTGAAGCTCGTCCAAGGCTTTCGCAATTGCGGCGACCGGTTCGTAAAGACCGGTATAGGTCTCCCCAAGAATCGGCACCACAGCGATTGTATTTTCGTCTACGGCAGTGAGTACTCCCCCGGGATCCAAATAAGGATGATCTGGGGAAATGTTCACATAACGCGGTTCGACGTCCCAATAGTTCGCGAATTTTTCCCAAACGACCTGAACTGCGGAACTAAATACGATATTTGGCCGGTCAATTGGTTTTCCTTGTTTTTTGCGCGCGTTTTGCCAGCGTCGCTTTAACGCAAGTCCCCCGAGCATACACGCTTCCGACGATCCCGTTGTCGAAACACCCATCGTATTATGAGGGTCGGGCGAATTCCAGAGATCGGCTAAAATTCGAACACAGCGTTCCTCTATCGCCGCCGTCTGCGGGTATTCGTCCTTATCAATCATGTTCTTGTCGACTGATTCGGCATATAAACGTTCTGCGGAAGGCTCCATCCAGGTGGTAACGAATGTTGCAAGATTGAGACGGGCATTCCCATCTAGTGTGATTTCATCGTGTACAATTTGATACGCGGTTTCAGGTAACATGCCTTGATCACGCATACGAAAACGCGGAACGGCCTCTTCTCCTTTGCGGGCGAATAGGGGATTTAAAGAAAATTCGTCAGGCAACATCCTTTGCTCGATTTGCGTTCGGCGCGGGTGCCAATGTGGCATATACTATCCACTCCTTCACGGGAATTAGACTTCTTATATTGTTTTGTCAATAAATGCCGTAAAATATTCATAACGCAGTGTTACGTCCATAGATGAAAGCTTAATTGTTTGAAGTAGATAAAAACAATGAACTCGTTCAATTAGTTGAATTTAAGAAAACTAAATTAAACAAGAGCTTGAAAATTTACTCGGTATGTCAGTGGATTTTCTTTCTGAGAAACTGTTCATCCGATGCTGAAGGATTGTATTTTTAAAAGAGGCAGTGCCACTATTTTATGAAGGGATATCTTCACGTATAGCGAATAATTAATTAACAGAATATTATAAATGAAGGAGAATGAAGTTTGGTATTACCTAAATCTAGATTTGAAACCATTAATGGAATGGAAGTTCATTTTACGCAATGGGGTGATCCGCAGAAACCAACTGTGGTTTGTTGGCACGGCTTAACTCGGAACGGGCGGGACTTTGATATTTTGGCTCGCCATTTAGCTCAAGATTATCATATCCTTTGTCCTGATACGATTGGGAGAGGATGGAGCCAATGGAGTTCTTTCCCTGAAAAGGATTATTGTTTTGAAAATTACAGTAATTTAGCTATTGGATTATTAGACCATTTAGGAATAGAGCAAGCCCGTTGGGTAGGAACCTCGATGGGAGGAGCTATTGGGATTCGTATTGCTGGAACGCCTCTTCACCAAAATCGTATTACCCACTTAATTTTAAATGACATTGGTGCAGGTGCTTCTGATAATGCTGTTCAAGATATTGAAGGCATAAAACGAATTATCAGTTATGTTGGAACTCCTCCACAATTCAAAACCTTTATCGAACTAAAGAATTATTATAAGACTATTTATGCCACATTTGGTCTTTCTAACGAACAGGAATGGAATGATTTTACCCAATATTCTTGCAGACGAAGAGATGATGGTGGAATTAGTCCTAATTATGACCCGAACATTGCTTTACAATTTCAGCACACCGAGGATTTAAACTTATGGAACCAGTGGGAAGCCATTCAATCTAAAATATTACTCATACGAGGGGAGATATCAGACGTATTGCCCCTAGATGTGGCGGTAAAAATGCAGCAAAAACCAAACTGTCAAATGGTATCGATTCCAAAACTAGGACATGCACCAGCTTTAAATACGGAAGAACAAATCTCCATCATCGAGAATTTTCTTCGATAAATTATTATTGAACATGTAAGATATCCCTTAAAGCCCAGTTTGAGTCGGTTCTTGATTTAACTTCCAAATCTCTTTCGAGTATTAAAGTCCAGTTAAACCAGCATGAGAAAAATGGTCTTACATTCAAAACTATGGAGATTCAGCTGCCATTTCTGGGCAGCTTTTTCTTGTTGAACGGACAATTTAGTTTAATAAAGGATACATAATTTAGTTTTTCAAGAGTATTTTTTTAGAAATGCTATTAATCATTCAGGGATTACCCAAAGGGGGGATGGTTTGTTTGATAAAACTAGTGCAGTATGAGAATCTTACATTATTTAAGAAAGATGTGATCTCATTCTTAGAAAAATTTGAAGCTGAAAACAATCTAGTTTTAGGCGTCTTGCTATCTATAAATGAAAATGAAGAAAATCCTCTTTTGATGGCAACGGTAATAAAAGACAACGACATTGGGTTGGTCTTACTACAAACACATCCTGGACAAATAATCTTATCAAAATCAGTTTCTTTTACGTCCAAAGAAATACACGTAATAGGAGAAAAGTTGAGTAACACAATTCAAGAAATACCGGGCTTTATTGGTGAAAAGAAATTAACTACTGATTTAGCTATTTATGTTTCGAACTTAAAAGGGATTCAAGCCAATGTCTTTATGGACCAAAAAATTTATAAACTAGAAAAAGTTGTAAAAAAAACAAATACACATGGAATGCTTCGGAGAATTATAGAAAAGGATCATCACACAATTAAAGAATGGGTGTATCAGTTTTGTTATGAAACTAACCAACCTATAAGTTTAGAGGAAGCAGATAAAAAAGCTAAATTAATGATTAATAAAGGGAATTTCGTTGCGTGGGTAGTGAACGAAGAATTGGTTTCTATGGCTTATGCTACTCGTCCAACCCAAAATAATATTACAATCAGCTGTGTTTACACACCGATTAGCGAAAGAAAAAAGGGATATGCTTCAGATTGTGTTTCTGCTTTCACTCAAAACTTGTTAGATCGAGGTTATAAAACAACAAGTTTATACACTGATATTAGTAATCCTACTTCCAATAAAATTTATATTCAAATTGGATATGAAGCGATAATGGATTCAGTCATGATCCTTTTTAAATAGAAACATTGAAAAATCGATAGTGTGTCCTGCTTTGATTTAGCTTGAAACCCTATCTTATTGCTAGTTCAATTACTAAATAGATTGTGAAGAATTGTACTTAAAGTAACAGGTGCAAGAGTTAAAGATGGGGACCGCTGATGCGATCCTTTTTTCTTGTTGGAGCAGGAGTTAAATAATATCTATTAATTAAATAGTTGGTTAACTCAATGGGACAGTACCATTTTAGTTTTTTAGGGAAGGAAATTTAAAAAATGACCCAAATTACATTCTTAGCTTCATCCAAACCATTTGAAATACCAGATGAAATTGAAGAATACAATAATCGAACAATATTTGAACGTGAGGAAGATGTTATCTTTTTCTCTGTTCAAGAGGTTGATGATTATTGGAAGAAAAAGATTGAGGGGTTGTTTTCTTTGCCCTACGTTTATGAAGTAAATGGTGTTGGAAATCGCTTATTTCTAACATACATTGAAAAGTATCTGGAATTAGGAGATGTTTTGGAAATTTACCAAGTACCAAATCAACACGTTTTCGAAGAATACAAACAAAGGTTGGAAGAACATCCTGAGCCGATTGAAGTAAATGTAGGGAGTTATACTTACAGGAACATTTATGGTTTGTATCAATTAAATTCTATAAAGTGGTTAGAGGATCTTAACCACCGAAATTATATTACACATCGTGGTATTACAACAATTGTTAAGTATTGAACGCAGGGGATAAATCGAATAAATAAATGGATTGAATCGTAAATAAAAATCTATATTTGTTCTGACTAACGGGTGGAAAAAGGTTAACTTTTCCAATAAATTGTAATAATATTAATTTAATTCTATTAGAAGAGGTGAGTTTAGTTGAGTATAGTTGAGCAGAGTACAAAGTTAGATTTAGAAAGAATTGTTTTTATCGGGAGAACTTTTGAAGAGTATTTTGATATGTTTTCTCTTTCAAAAGAAGAACTAGAGGGAAAGAAAATACTCGATTGTCCAGCAGGAGCTTGTTCGTTTACTGCTGTTGGTAACAAATCTGGTTTTGATGTAAAAGCTTGTGATATTGCGTATTATCATTCTGGCGAAGACTTGAAAAATAAAGGTCTTCAGGACATTGAACATGCTATGGAGCATATGCAAAAAGCCAAGAGCAATTATATATGGGATTATTTCAAAGATGTAGACGGTCTTAGGAAACATCGTTTAAGTGCCTTAAAAGAATGTGCTAATGATATGATGGAATCGAGTGAAAGATACATTCCCGTTACTTTACCTTCTTTGCCGTTTAAGGATTCAGAATTTGATATACTTCTTTCTGCACATTTTCTATTTATGTATGCTGACCGATTAGATTACCAATTTCATATCAAAACACTAAATGAGTTATTGAGAGTTACTAATGAGGAAATTCGTATTTTCCCTTTAGTTGATTTAGAAGGAAAGCGCTATGAACATTTAGATAAATTAATAAAATATCTCGCTGATAATGGTTGTACAGTTGAAGAAGTTAAAGTACCATATGAATTTCAGACAAATGCTAACTCGATGTTAAAAATAATAAAAAGGTAACAATGAAAGGGGCGACGTTTAACGTTGTCCTTTACTTGTTCTAATACCTTCTTTCACTAACGAATCAAGATAGTTGAAAAAGGACTTTGGGCTAACGAAAGAGAAGAATATAAGATCCTTAAATTGGGGGAGAGTGGGTTCAGAAATGATTAAAGCTGTTATATTCGATTTAGATGGAACTTTGTTAAATAGAGATGAATCAGTAAAAATGTTCATTAATAGGCAATATGACAGGTTGAATAAATTAGTAGGTCATATCTAAGGTGCTAGGGTTAAATATGGGGGACTGCTGCGGCAATCCCTTTTCTTGTTCCGCTAACGAATCAGTTTAGTGGAATAACACAAATGGGTGATTATGGTATAATTAAATATTGTGGTGGGATTATACTCAGCCAAATTCGTACCGTTTGGTTTATTAAACCACGCTCAGTACGATAATTATCAAAATGAACAATACAACGATTAATACAAAGCCGCTGCCGCCATACCCACCGCCGTATCCACATAATCTCCACATATCCTTTCACCACCTTTTTATCAGAAAATGGAATAATACTCTCAATTTGGATAAGCGTTAATTGGACAATCATCATCGGAAAAAAACTATTTCTAAAAATGCAAAAAAACGTCTGCAATAAATGCAAACGCCTCTTCTGAGGTATTGATATATGCTTGGTGGACTTGGATAATAATAACATATGCACCCAGAATAAAGTTGAATGGGACAAGTGCTGATTAAAAGTAAATTAAGTATGGGATGGACATTTTGAAACTCTTTAATATGATTGCTATGCCTGGATTTGTTTCACAAAAACATAGAAAAACGCTTTTATGCCGACTAAAAAAATAACACCCCAAAATCAGATGTAATTCTTTAACGCCCAAGGCGACGCCGTCAGTTACTCGCCTTGGGGGTCCGCCATCGGTAGGAATCAGGAGATTCCTTGAAATTTTATAAGTCTCCTAGAAACACTGTTTAAATCATTTGCTTTATTAGAATCTGCGTCTTCTTCTTTCTCTATCGAATTCAAAGCGTCTTTTTCTTTCGAATTCAAAGGGGAAAAAAATGATTTCAAAGGGGAAAAACCGTCTTCTTCTAAAGTCGTCGCGAAAGTCTCTTCGACCAAATTCAAAAAAAACCATCTGTAATCATCCTCCTTTCATTTCAGAAGTCTCTATAACAAAGGGCAGATTAACTTAACCTGCCCTTTGCTCTGTGCATTTTAGTAGCTCATGAAAGAAGATCCGATAATGATTAGAAGAATGAACAATACAACGATTAACGCAGTTCCCATTCCGTCACCCATATATAGCACCTCCAACTATTCTTATGTCAATTGACTTTGCTCGAAAAATCCAACTGTTTTGATTATTTAACATTAGCAGACACTAGCAAGTACGATGATCAACAGAATGAACAATACAACGATTAATACAAAAGTACTGCCGCCATAACCGCCGCCATAACTGTAACTGTCGTATCCGTAACCGCCACATAGGCCCCAACCCATATCTTTTCACCACCTATTGAAATATCTGAAGTAAAACTTTTCACTATCTATATATATTTCTTAAGACAAGGATGGATTGGACAATCATCCTATGGTTAGAACAAAATATGCGATTTACTAATACAATTTCAAAAATGAAAAGAAACGTCTGCAATTAGCATTTAATTTTTCAGTTCTTCAACTAACTTTTGTTCAGAAAGCTACTCTAAGGACATTAATGTTCCTTTTTTATTTTGAGTAATTATTAAACATTCATTTTTAACAGAGCCTTTATTCTTTTATTTATACAAAACATTTGTTCGCATACACTAGGAATGAAGGAGATGTTCGTTATGACTATAAGAGATCGCGGAAAAATGAAATGGAATGCAGCGTCATTCATCCCGCAAGCATTCGAACAGCAGCGGGAAATGTTTAATGTTGATGAGCGACAGCCACGTCCGCTACTAAGCGAATTCGATACCGAGGAGTTTGACCAGCGGATAGCATATGCGATGGAATATAAGCTACCGGTAAAGCTTAAGGTATGGGATGACGGATTCACCACGGAGATTACGGCTTACCGGAAAGTTCCTTTTACGCATGAGTTGCGCGTAGAGGTAAAGCCTGGCGAATATGAACGGGTGGCATTCGAAGCTTGTTGAAGATGGGGTTGGGGTGTTTATCCCTTTATTTTTTTCCCTAACGGGAGTTTAGTTGAACAAGGATTTTTCACTTCATTAAAGAAATTTTGAGACAAAAAGGAAATTAGGGGATGAAAGGCTTGCTAACAGTCGAATGCCCTTGGGGTATTAGGTATAGAAGTTATAATATAAAATAAGGGCTTAATCTGATGATACTTTATATAAACTGATGCATAAGCTAGAAGTGACTATCAGCCATACCGACACATTATACTTCCTCAGTGCTTTATTATGCGTTCGGTGCATTACAGCCAAATAAAAAAGCCCTAAAACAAGGGCTTTTTTATTTGAAAAAATTAGGTTGGATGCTTTTAATTAATAAAAGACAGTTGCTCCAATGATGATTAATAAAATAAACAAGACAACGATTAAGGCAAAACCTCCGCCATAACCAAAGCCGCCACCATAACCGTAGCCACCACAGCCGCCGAATCCTCCGTAACCGAACATAAATATCCCCCCCTTTCAATAGGAGTATTTAATTAATAAAATCCACCGCCGTATCCTCCACCCATAAAGGACGCTCCAATAATAATAAGCAGGATAAACAATACAACTACTAATGCAAAACCTCCACCAGCTCCTACACCATCCATTTAATAACCTCCTTTACATCTATTCCATACAAATTATGATTAAATCCAAAAGGTGTCAGGGCTCTTGCGAAATATAAAAGCCCAATCTTTACTATGAGAAAAAATCATTAATCGAAACTGCTGTATTATGTAGCGAAAAAAAGACTCCTTAACGCTAAAAAGTGCTTAGATAAATTAAAAATAGAAAATAAAAAATAAAAGGGGCTTAACCACCTTGGTTCTTCATATAAACAGATGCATAATCTAGAAAGTAGCCGCTATAGACCATATTCAAGCATAGACATAGACCTTAAAACAGAGATAGTCTCAATCAAAAAAAAGCCCTATAAGAAAGGGCTTTTTTAGGTTCTTCTTAGAAACAAATTACTGCACCTACCATAATTGATACGAATTGGCCTTTGGGATTAAGGTAGGCTAAAGGGAAGAAGTTAAGTTTGTGAAGAAATGTACTTAAAGTAACGGGTGCTTGAGTTTATGATCAGAGCTCTCATTGAGGCCGCTTTTTCTTGTTGAACTAACGGACAGCTTAGTTCTAAAAATAAAATGCTATTGACAAAAAAATTAATAAGTATTATTATTATCTCAGATTCAAGATAACTTAATTCGAGATTATTTAAGGGGGTTAAATTAATGGAGAGGAAATGCAATAATTTGCCCTTTCTGATATTAATGCAAACATCTAAAGCAATTCATGATCGAATAAAGGAAGAAATGACAAAAAACAAGCTTGGTATTACAGAATTTTCTGTTTTAGAGGTACTTTATCAAAAAGGGAAACAAACGATTCAACAAATTGGAAATTGCATATTGGTCTCAAGTGGTTCGATGACCTATGTTATAGATAAGCTAGAACAAAGAGGTTTATTAGGCCGTCATGCCTGTCCAGATGATCGCCGAGTGATACATGTGACATTAACTGATAATGGAGGTGAATTGATGAATGAAATCATGTTGAAATATCATGAGTTAGTTGATGATATGTTTGATTCATTAAATTCTGATGAGGCAGAGACATTGGTGAATCTTTTGAAAAAAGTAAGGAATAAAGTTTAAACGTGCATTTTTTTTAAAATAATATCTTGAATTCGAGATAAAAAACAGGAGGACTTTAAGATGATAAACATTGGTTTATTAATCATTCGTTTGGTAATTGGTTTACTATTTGTGGGTCACGGTGCTCAAAAATTATTTGGCTGGTTCGGTGGCTATGGATTGAAAGGAACCGGTGGATGGTTTGAATCCATTGGCATGAAACCAGGAGTGACCATGGCTCTTTTCGCAGGGTTAGCAGAATTGATTGGCGGAATTTTGTTTGCATTAGGACTTTTAACGCCACTTGCAGGAATTTTGATTGCAGGGACTATGGCAATGGCGATTGTTAAAGTCCATGCTCCTAATGGATTATGGGCAACAGCTAATGGATATGAATACAACTTAACTTTACTTGCAGTTGCTATTGGTATAGCTTTGGTCGGTCCGGGTCAGTATGCTTTAGATTCTTTTTTGTTCTAAAATATCGGTCTTTTATGAGACCTTTACCTATTACAGGGGCACTTTAATTTCTAACAAAAGAATTAAATCAATATTGTGACAGGAGTGAAATGAGATGGAACTATTAGGACTACATCATGTATCAATATTAACAGGAAAAGCGGAAAAAAATTATGAATTTTATACAAAAATTTTAGGAATGAGATTGGTAAAGAAAACGGTTAACCAAGATAATACAGAATCCTATCATCTTTTTTATGCTGACGCGGAAGGAACCCCAGGAACTGAAGTTACGTTCTTTGACATTCCTCATCTTGGGCAAACATACAGGGGAACTTCAGATATTTCTACTGTATCACTAAGGGTTAGAAATTCAGATTCATTATTATTTTGGAAAGAGCGTTTTATACAATTTGGGGTTGAACATGATGATATTCAAAAAAGAGTAAATCGTGATACATTGGCTTTCAGAGATTTCGAGGGGACTCGCTTAATACTGGTAGCCGATAACGGTGAAAAAGGTGTGAGAGCTGGGATTCCTTGGAAAAAGGATGACATTCCACTGGAACATGCCATTATTGGTTTAGGACCTGTAACTCTCACAGTCGCAATTGCTGAACCAACTATCGGTGTTTTAACAGAAGTTATGGGTTTTCGCTATGCTGGTTCTTATCCATCACTTGAAGGGGATTATCCAGATATATTGATTTATGTAACTGGAGAAGGGGGCAGCGGTGCGGAAGTTCATATTGAAACAAGACCCGATTTGCCAAGAGTCCGCTTAGGTCGTGGAGGTGTTCACCATGTTGCCTTCCGTGTTCCGAACGAGGAAGAATATGAACAATGGGCTGTACGATTGAAAGAATACAGGTTACCGAATTCAGGAAAAGTGGAACGGTATTACTTCAAGGCATTATATTTCAGGGAACCCAATGGTATCTTATTTGAATTATCAACGGATACCCCAGGATTTGCGACAGATGAACCAATGGAAACAATGGGGGAAAAACTAGCACTTCCACCATTTTTGGAACCTAATCGAAAAGTGATCGAAGAAAAATTACGACCATTGATCTTAAATTAACTCTTGGAGGAATATAGAATGAACCATCTAAAAGGAATACACCATGTAACTGCTATTACAAGTAGTGCAGAAAAGAACTATGAATTTTTCACTTATGTTTTAGGAATGCGTTTAGTTAAGAAAACGGTCAATCAAGATGATATTCAAACCTATCATCTTTTCTTTGCAGATGATAAAGGCAGCGCAGGCACAGACATGACTTTCTTTGATTTCCCCGGTATTCCGAAAGGCTTACATGGTACAAACGAGATTTCAAAGACATCGTTTCGTGTACCGAGTGATGAATCATTAAACTATTGGGTAAAACGCTTTGATCGTTTAGAAGTCAAACATACTGGAATCAAAGAGCAATTTGGTAAGAAAACCCTCTCTTTCATTGATTTTGATGATCAGCAATATCAATTGATTTCAGATGAATTCAATAAAGGGGTGGAATCTGGAACACCATGGCAAAAAGGTCCAATTCCACTGGAATATGCCATTACTGGATTAGGACCCATTTTTGTTCGTATTGCGAACTTTGATTACTTTAAAGAAATGATGGAAAAAGTCCTATTATTTAAAGAGACAGATAAAGAAGGGGCATTCCATTTATTTGAAGTGGGGGAAGGCGGGAATGGTGCCTCGGTCATTGTTGAACATAATGCCATTCTTCCTGAAGCCCGGCAAGGTTTTGGCACGGTTCACCATGCGGCATTACGTGTAGAGAATCGCTCTGTTTTAGAAGAATGGATTGAACGGATGAATAGTTTTGAATTCCATACATCAGGTTATGTAAATCGTCACTTTTTTGAGTCCTTATACGCAAGAGTGGCACCGCAAATTTTATTTGAGTTCGCTACCGATGGTCCTGGTTTTATGGGTGACGAACCTTATGAAACGCTTGGGGAAAAGTTATCTTTACCTCCATTCTTAGAGCCTAAACGTGTAGAAATAGAAAAATTAGTTCGCCCAATTGATACAGTGAGAAGTACACAGGAATTCATCAAAGAATAAAAAGAAAAATATTCAACGAAACAGTTATTTACGAAGTTCTTGATACAATTCTTTCTCAAAAGGAAAACACGAGTTTTCTGTTCAGTGGTGAACAGTCAACGGGAACAGCTACAGTTGCGGAATGGGTAAAAAAAGCGAATCAATAATAAATAAATGAGTCAATAGGACATTTTCTATTGACTCATTTATACCATCTTTTAATTGAGATGTTCCGAAAGGAAGATGGCGAAGAATTGAACTTAGCTAAAGGAAACTTGAGTTATTTATCTGGGTTGTTGCAGTTAACTCATTTTTTATTGTGCTATAGGAACAAAAAGTAAAATGAAATATTATTTACTTGAAAATACATAGATATCTATGTATAATGAAAAACATGATAAAATATGACACAGCATCAAAAGTTGGAAAGATTAGAGACGCAGTAAACAATTTGATTTTGTCGGAGCTTAACAAACACGGAGTGGATGGTATCTCCCCATCTCATGGGGATATTTTAGTGTGCCTTTACGGAAAAAATGGCTTATCCGTGAAGGAGCTGGCTGAAAAAATTCATCGCACTCAACCGACAGTAACAGTTTTAATTGATAAATTACAGAAACTAGGGTTTGTAGAGAGAAAAAAGAGTCAGGAGGACAGCAGAGTAACTTTAATCAATCTTACGGAAAAGGGAACCCAGCTGGAACCGATTTTTCGTGAGATCTCAGAAAAATTAAACACTGTCATTTATGGGGGTTTAACGCACACCGAAAAAGAACAGTTGGAACGTTTGTTAGCAAAAATCCTAGAAAGATTTTAATTTTTTTTGATAATTATATAGATGTCTATGTATTTATAATTCAAATTTTGAATAGTGAAAAAGAATAATGAAAGGAGAGATAAAAATGATACGATTTGAACAAGTATCGAAACAATTCCCTAATGGACCCTTTGCCGTAAAGTCTTTAGATTTTGAAATAAAGAAAGGCGAATTTTTTGTTTTAATCGGACCCAGTGGTTCTGGTAAGACAACCACATTAAAAATGATTAATCGCCTCATCGAATTATCAAAAGGTTGGGTTTGGATTAATGGGAAGAAAATAAGCGATTATGATATCAATGAACTTCGTTGGAATATTGGGTATGTGCTTCAGCAAATTGCTCTTTTTCCACATATGACAATTGCTGAAAATATTGCAGTTGTACCGGAACTAAAGAATTGGGACAAAAAAAAGATTGCTGCTCGTGTCGATAAATTGTTAAAAATGGTAGGTCTTGACCCAAAAGAATATCGAAATCGTAAACCTAGTGAACTATCGGGCGGACAGCAGCAACGAATTGGTGTAATAAGAGCTTTAGCTGCCGACCCCGAAATCATTTTGATGGACGAACCGTTTAGTGCGCTTGATCCATTTAGCCGGGAAAAAATACAGGATGATCTGCTTGAAATTCAACGAAAACTGAAAAAAACGATTGTCTTTGTCACACATGATATGCAAGAAGCTTTAAAGCTAGGGGACCGTATTTGTCTGATGAAAGATGGTGAAATCGTTCAGGTTGGTACTCCACACGAATTCTTAACCAATCCTGCCAATGATTTTGTGCGTGATTTTGTTGGGAGCGGTAAATTATCGATTGATTTGGAGAAACTTATCACTCCCATTACAGGAGAACAAGCATTATTGTCCGATATGAAAACCATTTCCTTATCTACTCCAGTAGATGAAGTATTAGAACTACTAGCATCATTCGAACCAATTTCTGTAGAGGAAAATGGAAAAGTAATCGGGATCATCAGCAGACAAAATGCAGTGAAGGTAATGTCACGATATTTGAGAGAAGGAGGGCAAATTCATGAGTAATTTGGTAAGTGTCTTATCAGATAGAAAATCTCAGCTTCTGAACGCTCTTTTGCAACATATAGAAATATCGTTAATCGCTCTTTTTTTCTCATTAATTATTGCGATTCCACTAGGAATCTATTTAACACGAAAACAAAGTATGGCTGAATATATCATTGGTATTACTGGAGTGCTGCAAACCATTCCTTCTTTAGCCTTGTTGGGTCTTCTGATCCCACTTTTTGGAATAGGAACGGTCCCTGCTGTGATTGCACTAATCGCTTATGCTCTGCTTCCTCTGTTACGTAATACCTATACAGGAATAAAAGAGGTAGAGCCCTCCTTACTTGAAGCCGCAAGCGCCATGGGAATGAACAGAAGAAAAAGACTATTAAAAGTCGAGCTTCCTTTAGCCATGCCTGTCATCATGGCAGGTATCCGAACAGCTACCATTTTTATTATAGGAACTGCCACAATTGCTTCACTCATCGGAGCAGGTGGTTTAGGGGATATTATTCTACTTGGAATATCCCGAAACGATTATTCACTTATTAT
The DNA here is from genome assembly GCF_019219025.1 of Bacillus sp. sid0103. The sequence continues at coordinate 16,865 of NZ_JAHUWN010000030.1, forward strand.
CCTGGGAGCTGTGCCCTCCGCACTTTTAGCGATTATTTTTGACCTTCTACTTCGAAGACTCGAAAGAATTTCCTTTAAAAAGATAATGATCGCCTCTGGTGCTTTCGCACTTGTTATCGTTCTAATCGTTGGCTCGATGATTGGTCCGACACTTTTTCAAAAAGAGCAAAAGCCGATTGTGATCTCTGGCAAATTTGGTCCAGAGCCGGAAATTCTAGATAATATGTATAAATTATTAATCGAAGAAAATACAGAATTGAAAGTAAAGTTAAGAACAGGCTTAGGCGATACGACCTTTGTATTTAATGCATTAAAATCGAAGGATGTTGATGTTTATCCGGAATTTTCGGGAACCGCCATTGCCAACTTACTAAAAGAGAACCCTGTAAGCACAAACAGTAAGGAAGTGTACACACAAGCAAAAGAAGGTATGGCTAAAAAATATAACATGGCATTGTTATCCCCAATGCAATTTAATGACACCTATGCAATAGCGGTCCCAGAAGATTTTGCAAAAAAGTATGATCTGAAAAAGATTTCCGACCTTGTAAAAGTCGGGCAGTATGTTACAGCCGGTTTTGATCCAGAGTTTGCTGACATAAAAGATGGATATCCCGGCTTGGCGCAGAAATATGGCTTGAATTTTAAGATTGTTACAATGGACCCGTCTGTAAGGTATCATGCCATTCAAACAGGCAAAGTAAATCTGATGAACGCCTATTCAACAGATGGTGAACTGCAAAAATACCACCTAGTTGTTCTTGAAGATGATAAGCATTTCTTCCCGCCATATCAAGGCTCACCTTTATTGCGGCAAGAAACCATAGATAAATACCCAGAGATTGTACCAGCATTGAACAAACTTGCCGGAAAGATTACCGATAGTCAAATGCAAAAAATGAACTATGAAGTTGGGGTCGAAGGAAAGAGCGCCGAAGATGTGGCAAGAGACTTCTTAATAAAGGAAGGTCTCTTGAAAAAATAGCGTATAAGGGGGATTTGAAAATGAAAGCTGTTGTATTAGAAAAGCCCTGTACAGCAAGTGAATTGGCTGTACAGGAAGTATCAACACCTAAAGTGAGGCCGGGGTGGGTACTGGTAAAAATCAAAGCTTTTGGTATCAATCGATCGGAGATTTTTACTAGACAAGGTGATTCACCATCTGTAAAACTTCCTCGAATCATTGGAATCGAATGTGCAGGAGAAATTGAAGATCCATCAGATAGTTCATTTCAAAAAGGTCAAAGGGTTGTATCACTGATGGGTGGTCTTGGGCGTGAGTTTGATGGGAGTTATGCGGAATATGCGCTAATTCCATCCTCACAGGTTTATCCGATTGACAATGATATGGACTGGGTGGAATTAGCAGCTATCCCTGAAATGTATTACACAGCATATGCCTCTCTTTTTGATCCGCTTCAGCTTAAAAAGGGAGAAACTCTGCTGATCCGTGGAGGCAGCAGCTCTGTTGGACTAGCTGCATTGCAACTTGCTAAAAGTGTCGGTGCTACTGTCATTTCGACTACTCGAAACACAAACAAGTTGGAATTTTTAAAAGAATATGGTGCGGATTTTGTGTTACTTGATGATGGAAGTTTATCAGAACAACTTTTCTCCCTTTTTCCAAATGGCGTGAACAAAGTCTTAGAACTAGTAGGTACGGTCACGTTGAAACATTCGCTGAAGTTACTTTCTGAGCACGGAATCTTGTGCATGACCGGAATATTAGGCGGGGAATGGGTGTTGGAAAACTTTGAACCTATGATGGATATTCCTTCTGGTACGTATTTTACCCAGTTTGATAGCGGTGTAAATTTTAAAGAGAAATTGCTAGTTGAACTATTCAACCATATTGAACAACATAAAATTAATGTTCCAATTGCAAATGTTTTCCCACTTGCTGAAATCGATAAGGCACATCTCTTGATGGAAAGCAATGCGGCTAATGGAAAAATTGTTGTAGTTAATTGAAAATGTATTTGCCTTTGAGTATTGCTATGATTAGAAAAATATAAATAGGAGGATTAATTATGGAAATAACACAAAAATCCATGACAGATGAGCAACGTAAGTCTGTTGCGCTTGAATACTTTAAACTAGCTGACCAGGGCAATCCTGCTTTTCTTGAATTATTTGCCGAGGATGCCCAACTTTATTTCCCAAAGATGGGAATTGCAAATGGAATTGAAGACATCAAAAAACTAGTTTTTGATGGTCCAAGCTTTAAATCCATCACCCACGACTACGCTTATTTTAACTATATAATTCAAGGCGACACGGTTGTCGTTGAGGGTACAAGTTCTGGTGTTACTTCCAATGGAAAAGAGTGGCGTGCCGGTGTCACCCATGCAGGACGCTTTTGTAATGTGTTTGAAATACGGGATTACAAGATACATCGACTTTTCATTTATTTAGACCCAGACTATGAAAAATAACGATTATTTACTACAGTACTATCGGAACAAACTATCAATTAGCTCAGTGGGGTACTGATGCAGGGAAACAAGCAGGTGTTGAAGTGAAACTCTTCAAGGTACAAGAACTTTCACCACAATCCGTCATTGAACGAAAACCCCGCTTGGAAAAAACATATCGAAAGTAGCTATTCCAACAATATTAATCATAAATTCTGTGTTAATCATTTTAGGATTTAAATTGGCTCGCCATTTAAAATTTGCTTCAAAAACAATGGTATGTATCGCAATTATTCTCTTAACGGTTATTATTACGATAGTCCTATACCCACAAGCCATAAACAATGGTTGGATTGAAAAACTACCAGAGGCAAATGATCGCAAAGAATTACCAAATAATTAAAAATTAATTTCAAAATATAAACATCACCTTCCCACTACCGGGAAGGCTTTTTTGTTTCAATGAGGCAAACTAAGAGAAATCGAATAAGGGAGGTTCATTATGAAAAAGTATCTTTCGATATTGAACGCATGTTTATTTCTCTTATCCTGTTCGCCAGTTAAAGCTAAAACAAGTGCTGAAGAACTTTAACGATTCAATAACGCCTGGGTAACTCCAGCTACCACGTTTGTTTCAATACGTTCTTTCTAACCCATTTTAGCTAAATCCTGAGGGAGGTCCCAACTATGATAAGGATTTTACTAATGATACTTTTTATGTCGATGCTTCATCCAATACCTACTTTTGCGGCAAATGAAAAGGATGTAAAAGCTGCATTTATTAGAGACGGGAATTTTTGGACGTTTATCAACAACGAAGAAAAGCAAATTACAAAAACCGGGAAAGTATTCGGTCAACCGAAATGGTCCAAGGACGGACAATGGCTTTTGTATCAAAATGAAGCTCCGGCAGAACGTAAGGATAAAGAATTTCAGCATGAAACCTGGGCCTATCATATTCTAACAGGAGAAAAAAAGAAAATATTTTATGATGCCCAAGGCCCATCATGGTCGCCAAAGAAAAATGTTATAGCCTTTAATCAAGAAGGTACATTAGACATATCTGATTTCACACGGTTCTATAATATTTCAAACGGCGTTAATAGTTATACATGGCTACCAGATGGCAGCGGTTTTTTGCTTGCATCCGCTGGCACTCTTCGACCGGACGGTTGGACAAGTGCCATTCTTTTTACCAAAAAAGTTGGAGACAATTATAAAGAAGTTGTATTATTCGGCGGTGTTGATCATTTTTTCACCCTTCCAAATGAAATTGGTACAAATAAGGATAACAAAATCCTTGCAGTTTATGCGGACGATTTTAACTATTCACCGAGTAAAAAATGGATTTCATTCATCGTCTCACCCACCGCTTCCTGGTCAATGGATAGTAACATGCTATGTGTCATATCAAGTGATAGTAAGAACTTTAAAGTTTTAGATGAAATTATTCTACATGTTGGCAAACCAAAATGGGCGCCATCCAACGATACCATTGCATATATTTCAGGCGGTGGAAGAATTGTTTTTGGGTTTAAGAATAAGGATTTAAAAATAGAGGTAATGCCTGCATCCACAAAATATACACCAGAGAACTACATCGATCTTGATTTTGATTGGATATCTGACAACACAATTGTTACGTCAAGAAGCAAGGAAGCAGAATGGTCAAATGATTTTAGCAAACATCCGTTACCTTCCCTTTATTTCATCGATATTAAGGAAAATAAACAACAAAAAATAACAGAACCACCTAAAGGATATGGTGATTATGACCCTTTTTACGTTAAGTCGATTGATAAGATTGTTTGGATTAGAAAAACCTCGATTACAGATAACAACAAAAACCTTTGGAAGGCAAATACTAATGGGACGGACGCAAAACTATGGATAAAAAACGTGGATACGATTGAATTTTATGAAAGCGGTGTTTAAAATGAACCGCCTATTTTCAAAAATTGAACTTTATAAAGCCGAAAAACAACAAGGCAAAGAACGTATATTGCTTATATCTGAATGAGTGAGGACTATTGTGAAGTCCTATGCTTAATACGGAATATAGCGAAAGTGAACAACAAAAGACAGGATTAGATTGCAATAAAGTCGGGGTGAAAATCCCGACTTATTTTTGTTCTTTTCAAAGGGTTATGGAACTTTATGTTAAAATTTACGGTTTTATTTCCTTAAGAAAATGAATAAAGCCTGTTATTTTCCGCTAATTACCTGAGTATTTATCACACACCTGCATTAGGGGACACGTCATATGATACATTAGCGTTTGAATTCAAAGTGATTCAATCACTACTACCATATAGAACAGTATTATTGGGGGAATGCTTTTTTTCAAAAAAGGAACTTCAGGAGGGACATTTTGAAGACATTATTATTGGAGAACATTTTAACTGCCATGAACATTCAGCCTAATGAAAAGCAAAAAGGGATACGGATTAAGAAAGTCACTAATGACAGATTTGAAATTAGGAGTCATACGTTATTTTTTCGTTTGAACAATAAAGAAGTGCCTATTGAATCTATAAAGAATTACAAGAATGTATTCATCGTTACAGATACACCATTTTCTAATATGGAAAGATTAAATCCCAAGCAAATCATTATGGTAAAGGATCTCAAAGACAGTTTCTTTAAATTTACTTCGTACTACAGGCATCTGTTTAACATTCCTGTAGTCGCCATTACTGGTACATGTGGGAAGTCTACAACGAAAGAAATGATAAAACACATTTTGGAAGAAACACACAATGTGCAGGCAACCATATCCAGCAAAAATGCCGATTATTACAACCTTCCTTATTTAATGGGAATTAATGAAGATACGGATGTGGCAGTGTTTGAAACAGCCGTATCTAAAAAAAGGGATATGACGGAGTCCTGTAAGTATTTTTACCCGACGATTGGGATTATGACAATGATTGATGTGGATCATACGGATAAAATTCGATCATTTGATGATTATCTAGCAGAGAAGGCAAAAATAATGCAAGGTATGAACAATGAGGGAATTCTCATCCTAAATTCGGACGACCGATATCTCTCCTCCATCGATACTTCAAAATTTAAAGGAGAGATTATAACATTCGGAAAAAACAAGGATGCTATTTTTAGGATTAAGAAGTATCAATATCATACATCCGGCATGACTTTTTGGATGGAATATAAGCAAAGGGAATATAAAGGATATATATCGGGTCTTGGTGGTCATAATGTATATAATGCAGCCGCTTCATTAGCAGCCGCTGTAATCTTAGGAGTGGATATTCACTATGCTTTAAAGAGATTATCTTCCTTTCATCACATGAGATCGCATTTTCAATTAATGGAAGGACGAAATCATATTACGTTGGTCGATGATACTTGGAAGTCAAATCCTGCTTCCTTAAGAAAAGGTTTAGAAACATTAAGCAGGATAGCATTGCCATCCCAAAGAAAGATTGCTGTTCTGGGAAGAATGGCAGCACTGGGAAAATATGCAGATGAAGAATACGAAAAGGCAGGACAGCTACTCGGTTATACAGGGGTCGATATTCTCATCACCAAAGGGTTTATTGCAAAAGATTTTCAAAAGCCAGCTATAGAGGCAGGAGTGAATCCGCAAAATGTTTATCATTTTTCAGATGCAGATGAAATGAAGAGGTTTTTTGATTCATTTTTAATCCCAAATGACATTGTTTATTTCAAAACGGGCGGGGAAGACTCAGACTTCGATGATGTCATCGACTATTTAAGAAGTTAAGATGGTAGAAACTTTTCTCATTAAAAGGCAGCTTGCCATTAATGAATTGCAACCCAATTGTTCACAATTGGAGGTGTAGTTCATGAGCGGCAAGCTGCCTTTTTTTAGGGATTTAAATGTGGAAAGAAAAAAATAGGACGCCATGACAGCGACCTTAATGTTTGGGGGGCACTATATAGACACTATGATTATTACAAAATGCCGGAAATGAATTGTTGAGGGTATTTAGTGTGTTATATGATTTCCCATCTAATATTTATGTGTATCAGCTAGATATTTAGCATACAAAATTGTATTTTTGGCTACATCTAATTCAAGATGATAGATATTAGGCGGACCTGGTCTCCAATTCACTTCAAAAAGCCATAGTTTTTGGTTTGCATCAATTCCGACATCAATTCCTAATTCATCCAATTCATTGTCATATAAAGAATCAAAATGATTGGAAAAACTTATCGCAAACTGTTCAAGATATCTTTTAATATCATACCAGGAATCACCAAATTCTGTTTTTAAAAAAATATCCTGGTAAGTACTATAACCACCACTCCCCATATTAGATGTAATGGTCCCTAAACGCCCTATCCTTGGATATATAGAAGTAATAACCCATTTTCCTTCTCCATTTTTTTGTACATGCAACCTGAAATCAAAAACATGACCCGATTTTGTTTGACTTGTAATAAACTGTTGAACTACGTAATCTTGTTCTTTTATTTTATGAGATAACCAGTTTAGCATTTCTTTTTCATTAATAGATGATTCTAATCCTGCATCATTCATTTTGTAATGATTTGATCCATCATTTTCAATAAAAACAACGCCTCCACCTTGATGCCCAGATAATGGTTTAATAATAACTTTTTTAAACCGTTTAATCATGTCAAAAAAAATCTGAACGTCCGTTAATTCATAAAAAGGAATAAGGTAATGTTTATATTTAGTTGCTTTACTAATTCTGTTATATACTGTTAATTTGTCCCCAATAGAATGACTTGTAAACGGAATCCTATCAAACAAATAATCAAAGATTTGTTTCGTTTTCTCACCTGCAAGATAACTTGCATTATAAATGACATCAGGGAAAGGAAATTCCTTTTCAATCCATTTTCCATTTTCATAGGCTTTACCTAAAATTTTTTGCTGTTTTATATTCACCTTCCCTAGGGTAAAGTAAAAAAAGGTTACACCTTCTGCTTTTGCTACAGCGGCATAAGCATATGCTTTCTTTACATTAATTGGATCTCTACGATGATGAAGCATGCCAATTAGCGTCATTTTACTTCTTTTCCACCTCTCCAAATTCTTTTCCTAATAAAAAGAATAGAATTTTTGTTCAATCATTAACTTGTCACTCGGAATTTTTAAATTGGGTCAATGTAGAAATGTATATTGCTGGCTGCTTGCATGGCAAATCTTTTCGCTTCTACTTTAAAATATGAGGATGCCAAAATGTATCCGCAACGATCTCCCATTGATATAGGCGGACGTACTACCTGTCCATGTCGGGGTTTTATAAACACCTCTTCTACACCGGGATATTGAGAGCTGAGTTCTTTCCCCGTTACCTTATTTAATTTTCCTCTAGAATCAACTGTTAAATAATGTGCATAAACATACTTTCTGTGTTTTTTAGTAAGGCGAGGCTTATTTCCTAACATTAATTGAATGGTTTCCTCTACTAAATTAATTCCATATCCGACTTCAATGATTCGATTCATCGCTCCACCTGAGATTCTTGGGTTAATTTCAATTAATTTCCATACCCCATTTATTAAACGCATTTCCAGGTGACAGGCACCATTTTTCATTTGAAAAGCCTTTAAGATGGAACTTACTGCTTCAAGGATACGATCGTACATTCTTTGATTTACATATGGTAGTAAACAATATCCGGTTACGATAAATCGTTGAAAAAGAGTAATCTGTTGTTCGATGATCGCGACAATATGAACTTTTCCATTGTGCACTAAAACTTCAATTAAATATTGGGGTCCTTCTAGATACTCCTCTAGTAAAATCTGTTCATTTTTTTTTAGTAATTCTTGTATTACCAGCTTCAACTGGTTTTCATTATTTGCCAACATAACATCTTTTGAGCCGGCAGATGTGGGAGACTTTACAATAAGAGGTAAATAGTTCTTGGCTTGATCAATAAAATTCTCCAAGGTAAAATCATCCGGATTATAAAGGGCAAAATGGGGAGAATTTGGGTGTCCTTTGAGAAGCTCACGAGTTAAAACTTTATTTTCCATTTTTAAAATTGCATCAGTAGAGACTACACTTGTACAAAATTCTTCTGATAAGACTGCTGCTAGATGAACGTAAGAATGTACAAAACTCAAAATGCCTTTTATTTGTTTCCCTTGTTTTTGCAGTTGGTTAAGGTTATTTTTTATTTCATCATAATTGGATAATTCCACTAACATCATTTGATGGACTTCGGGAAATTCTGTTCTTTGCTGAATGAATTTTTGTCTATTGGTGAATAACACCGTAAAATAGCCGAGTCTTTCCGCAGCTTTTATTGCTTCTCTACTGGATCCGGATTTGTTCGTTTCAATAAATACAATGGTTCGCATAAGCTTCTTCATCCTATCTTTGAAGGTTTTTTAATGAAGGATGTAGCTTTACCAGTTTTATTTTGAATGAACTGATAAGTACATTTTATTATATTGTCATAGGACAAGAGTGGTATGGACAATCGTCATCATTCTTAAGACAATTACATTATAGAATTTGTAAAAATGAAAAGAGTGACTTTTTCTTATTAAACCTGCTTATTTAATTAGATATTGGGTGCATAAAATTCAAGCAGATAGGTGGAAAAAATCATTTGATTTCTCCAAAATAGAATTGCTTTAGTTTGAAAGAAGGAATAAAATTTATGCTTGTTATGGGGAATCATACAAATAAAAACTGCAATTTGAATGGAAAAATTACGCCCAGGATGCCTTTGAATTTGAGGTATTAGAAATATAGAAGGGAACTTTAGATGAATACAACATTAGAAATGCTGATCCATTTATTTGAACGGGCTGCCTTGCTTTTGATTTGCCTGTTCTTTATGATTCGGATCCCAAGATTTAAGGAGTCACTTCAAAAAGACCAGCATTCTCCTACAGAGCGTGTGGTCATTACACTTGTGTTTTGCTTATTTGCCATATTTGGTACGTATTCGGGAATAAATGTGGAAGGGTCACTTGTCAATGTCAGGATTATCGCTGTCGTTTCGGGTGGAATCTTATTTGGACCCTGGGTAGGCATCATTACTGGGATTGTTTCTGGAGTCCATCGATATGTAATTGATATTGGTGGACCCACTTCGATCCCATGTCTCATTACGAGCATTTTAGCAGGGATTGTTTCAGGGTATATTAACCGAAGAGTAAAGAGGTCCATGCGTTGGATTTATGGGATCGCAGCTGGAATGTTGACTGAAATGTTGACTATGGTGCTAATTCTTCTGATGGCCAATCCATTTGAACTAGGTTTGGACATTGTCTCTAAAATTGCCTTTCCTATGATTGCAGGAGAGGTGAACATTGGCTTAATTGTTTTGCTTGTGATGAGTGTTGAAGGTGAAAAAGAATTGATTGCAGCGAGACAGGCAAAGTTAGCATTGGATATCGCCAATAAGACACTGCCATACTTTCGGTCTGTTAACTCGGATTCCCTGAGGAAGATTTGCGGTATTATCAAAAATGATATAAAGGCCGACGCAGTTGCCATTACAGATACCCATAATGTCCTCGCTTATGTAGGATTTGGAGAAGAACGATATGTCATCAGGCATGAAATCATTAGTGATTTGACAAAAGAAGCGATTCATAGTGGGAAATTCGTTATTCGGAATCAAGTGGCGGATCACCATACACCGCAAATTCACTCTCTTCTGATTGTTCCCTTTGAGGAGCATGGAGAGGTGACAGGAACTCTTAAAATCTACTACCGCAAAGCCTATAAAATGACCTATTCACTGCAGACTATGGCGATCGGACTATCGCAAATTATCTCCACACTTATGGAGGTTTCCCGTATTGAACAGATTAGGGAAGCGGCAAACAAGGCGGAGTTGAAGGCACTTCAAACTAAGATTAATCCGCACTTTTTATTTAATGCACTAAATGCAATTGCCTCCACTACACGCAGAAATCCGGACAAGGCACGGGAGTTGATCATCAATCTTTCTGGCTATATGCGTTACAATTTAGAAATAAGTGATGAATTGATTGATATTCATAAAGAATTAGAACAAGTCCGTGATTATGTGGAGATCGAGAAGGCGCGTTTCGGCAGCCGATTAACGGTGGAATACGATATTGACGATATAAATGTCAACATACCGAGCCTGCTCATCCAGCCTTTAGTCGAAAATGCCATTATCCATGGGATCTTAACGATAAAAGGCCCAGGAGTGGTGACCATTTCGGTTAAGGATTTGGGGAAAAAAATAAGAATTAGTGTCAAGGATACAGGGGCAGGAATTAGTGAGGATGTCATTCATCGGTTGCTCCAAGATGATGTACCCGCCAACAAAATCGGCTTGTATAATGTTCACCAGCGAGTGAAACTCATCTTTGGACATGGACTGGTCATTCACCGGCTATCACCTGGAACAGAAGTTTTTTTTGATATGGTAAAGGAGAACCCATGAGAGCGATTATTGTAGAAGATGAAATACCAGCTCGAGAAGAACTGGAGTATTTAGTGGAAGCCTATAGTGAAATTGAAGTAACTCATTTCTTTGATGATGGATTAGATGTTCTAAAATTTTTGCAGGAGAAGGATACAGATGTGATCTTTTTGGATATAAATATTCCTTCCCTTGATGGGATGCTGTTGGCGAGCACCATTAGTAAATTTACAAAAAGGCCTTATATTGTTTTTACCACAGCCTACAAAGAGCATGCAGCACAAGCCTTTGAGCTTGAAGCCTTTGATTATATCTTAAAGCCTTATGACGAGAAGCGGATTGCCGCGATGTTAAGCAGGCTGGAATCTGCCTTTAAACGAGATTACGCTGAAACAACGCTCCCAGATAGAAAACTCGAATCTCATCTGAATGCTCAAGAACAGCTAAGTGAAATCCCTTCGAAGGCTGCTGGTCGGATCAATTTGAAAAAGAATGATAAAATAATCGTCACAGATGTGAATGATATCTATTTCGCGATGGCAAGTGAAAAAGTTACATTGGTGTATACCCAGAAGGAGGAGTATACCATGCCGATGAGCATAACGGAGTTTGATTCCCTGCTGCCAGAAAACCATTTCTTTCGCTGTCACCGGTCTTATACGGTTAACGTGACCAAAATCCGTGAAATTGTTCCATGGTTTAATCAAACCTTTATGCTCCGTCTGAAAGATCTCACAGAGGAAATTCCAGTCAGCAGAAGCAGAGTGAAAGCGTTTCGACAAATTATGCACCTATAACCTCCGTTCATTCCGAATAATAGGCATCTCATTCCGAAAACGGTTTCTTTCTTTTTTTCGATGCTATGATGATGTAAACAAGATCAAATATTGATTCTTATGTTAAACATTATCATTTTTATAGGGAAGAAAAGAGGAGATCGCAATGAAATCAAATACAGATCGTCGATGGCTGATTGTGTTAGGAACGATTATTGTACAGATGGGATTAGGTACCATCTATACGTGGAGTCTTTTTAACCAGCCGTTAGTAGAACTCTTTCATTGGAAGTTAAATTCAGTTGCTATTACGTTTTCTATTACAAGCTTCGCCTTGGCATTCTCTACGTTGTTTGCCGGGAAGCTGCAGGATAAATGGGGCCTTCGTCGTTTAATTGGTTGTGCAGGTCTTGTGCTCGGGGCAGGATTAATTCTTAGTTCCCAGGTATCGTCATTGTGGATGCTTTATATTTTAGTAGGGGTTGTAGTTGGGGCAGCAGACGGCACGGCGTACATCACCTCCTTATCTAATCTAATTAAGTGGTTTCCGGAGAGAAAAGGACTTATTTCTGGAATTTCAGTAGGGGCGTACGGTACGGGAAGTTTGTTATTCAAGTTTATTAACGGTTCACTCATCCAATCAGTTGGAGTGTCCCAAGCCTTCTTTTACTGGGGATTAATCGTCCTGATTTTGGTTGTGGGTGGTTCATTCCTTATACGGGAAGCAAAAATGAGTCAGGAGCCGCAAACCCATGGTGGCAGCATCCAAACAGATTTCACTGTTAAAGAAATGCTTAAAACAAAGCAGGCTTATCTATTATTTTTCATTTTCTTCACAGCGTGCATGAGTGGCTTATTCCTGATTGGGATTGTTAAGGATATTGGTGTTAGATTAGTAGGACTTGATCTTGAAGCTGCAAGTAATGCTGTAGCATTAGTTGCCATCTTTAATACAAGCGGACGCATCATTCTCGGGGCATTATCAGATAAAGTGGGCCGGTTAAGAGTGGTATCAGGTGCACTTCTTGTCACAGCAGCATCGGTGACAGTATTAAGCTTTATCCACTTCTTGTCACAGCAGCATCGGTGACAGTATTAAGCTTTATCCAACTTAATTATGTCTTGTTCTTTGCCTGTGTAGCCGGGATTGCCTTCTGTTTTGGCGGTAACATTACGATATTCCCAGCGATTGTAGCTGATTTCTTTGGCTTGAAAAATCAGAGCAAAAACTACGGAATCATTTATCAGGGCTTCGGAATTGGCGCCATTTCTGGATCATTTATTGCTTCTGCCTTAGGTGGTTTCCTACCTACCTTTAAGCTTATTGCAGTATTGAGCATTGTCTCATTACTCATCGCCATGACGATTAAGGCACCAGGCATTGAAAAACCGAAAACGAAGAAAAAAAGGAATCATGGCGAGATTCACAACCTTTCACCAGAGACACGAGCAAGTTAATAGACCACTAAAAAAAGAGGCAGCGAACCAAATTGGTTCGTTGCCTTTTGTCTTAACTGGGATAAAAAAGGTGAAAACTTTCGGACGAGTATCTGTCACATTTATAAACAAGTAGGTTTAATATTATGAGATTCATTGACAATAATTAAACTTTATTTTAATATGTTTGTAAATAAACAAACGAATTTAATTAATGTTTATAAAATATGTATAAGTTAAAAGGAGGTGCCTAATCTATGGAGCTTTCTGAAATATTTTGGAATGCCTCGATTGAAGAACTGAAGAGGGGATATACGGAGGATGCAGATTCCTTTATATGCCTCTTATGTGGTAAGAAATTAGAGAAGGGGATTATTTATCCTCTTGAGGATATTCTTTATGAAGCAGAAAGGTTTATACGTGTTCATATTGAAGTTACCCACCATTCCGTTTTTGAATCTCTAATGGAATTAGATAAAAAATTTACCGGTCTCACTGAACATCAGAATCAGCTTCTTCATTTATTTTTTCAAGGGAAAAACGATACTGAAGTGCAAAAGGAAATGGGCATTGGAAGTACCTCTACCATAAGGCATCATCGGTTTGCTTTAAAAGAGAAAGAGCGCCAAGCTAAGATATTCTTGACGATGATGGAATTATTAAAAGAAAAAGATAAACATGCGCCAGCTTTTGTACCAGTACATAAAACGGCGAAGATGCTTGATGAACGTTACAATATTACCGAAGATGAGCAAACGGAAATTGTGAAGAAGTATTTTCCTGGTGAGTTGGAAGGTCGATTGAAAAAATTTCCACTTAGAGAAAAGGAAAAACTAGTGATCTTACGCAAGATTGTCGAACATGTAAAATGCGAAAGAACGTATGATGAAAAGGAATTAAACCAATTGTTGCTGACCTTCTATGATGATTATGCACTCCTCAGAAGGTATTTAATCGAATATGGATTTTTAGATCGTAAAGCAGACGGCAGTCAATATTGGTTGAAAAAGTAATATAGAAAGTGGGTAAATCAAATGGATCGTAAAAAAGAATTGAAGCAATTATATAAAGAAACACCTGTAGAAGCGGGAATCTATCAGATTAAAAACACCAAAAATCAGAAGAGCTTTATTGCAAGCACGAAGAATTTAAAAACGTTAAACGGAGTTAAATTCATGCTTGATATGAATGGTCATAAAAATAAAGAATTACAAAAAGAGTGGTTAGAATATGGCAAAGATGCTTTTAAAATCGAAGTATTGGAAGTCCTCAAAAAGAAGGAAGTAGAATACTTTAACGAAAAAGAAGAGCTGCGAAAACTTGAAGAGAAGTGGTTTGACGAGATCCAACCATATGGAGAGAATGGATATCATACAAAAAAATAAGTTGGTACACCAGTTTCTCAATGCTTCCCCAGGTACGGCATATATTAATTAATTTATCATGTAAGTACCATTTAGTTACTTGGAATAAATGCCTGAATTTCATTGGATAAAATGGCCATGTCTGATGGATACCAGAAATAGCTGTGTCCATCGAACTGAAAGGAAAACTTATAGGCCACGGGGTCACCTGTGTACAATACCATTTCAAACATATCAGGATCAACTTTTTCCGTATTCGGATGAAAGTTAGGAGATTCTTTACTATTTTTTAATATCTGAAGAAATTTGCTAACTTGATCCGGATTTTTTAATTCTGTCATTCGTTTGGTACCATCTTCAGGATTATGTTGATAAATTTCGATTCGATTGACTTTTTCTAAGGGCATATCTTGAAATTGCCAGTGAAACTTTTCCTCATCTCTTGCGTAGTAAAGGTTATAGCCATTTATGGCCCCAGCGGTTTTAATGGCAAGGAGATTGGGCTCTCCCTTAATCGTATAAATGTTTGTTCCTTTTTCGTGGAAGGCAGCATCGCCATTTTTAATTTTATACTCAAGATCGGAAACATTATCAGCTACCTTAAATTTCACCTCTCCGAGTTTTTTTTCGATGAACTTTTGATCAGCAATAATACCTGTATAAATTCCTTCATACATTTTATCGTCCCACTTAATAAAATCGACCCAATCAATGACAGAACGTTGACCTATTGTTTGGCAGCCTGACAGGATGGTCAAAATTACAATAAACAGAGTGATTGATTTCCTCATATTACCACCTCAAAAATATAGACGAATCCTTTTTCTTTTGGTTTCAATCTACTCTGCATTCATTTTTTTGAGAAGAAAATATGTTTCAAATCGTTGGCAAAATGATTCCTCATACTTTGATAAGATTATGACGTTTTTTGGTAACTAGTTCTTCAAACCCTTATCATATTATTTCCAGAACCCAAATAAGTAATGATCCAGTGAATGAAAAAATTGTTTTTACAAAAAATAATAAAGCAACAGGTCATTAACTAGGAGGTATGGCAATGCCTAAAGTTGAAGTATCTTGTTCGATCGCCAATTGTACGTTTTATGGAGAAGGAAATGTTTGTACTGCGGAAAAAATTATGGTTGAAATAGATAACCATGCACGCTATGATACTGAATTTTCTTCCGAATTGGGTGAAAAGAATCATGTCGATACGGCTGGTACCTCAGCCGAAACCTGTTGTAAAACCTTCAAACCTAAATGAAGTAGAACTTAGTTAATCTGATTTCTCGGTAAAATAGAGTCCGAACAAAAAGCATTCATGGAGCCATCCATGAATGCTTTTTCAAGCGAGATAAGCTGTAAAGTAGCGTCTTTTACAAAAGAATCATCTTAGAAAGATGGTACAATAAAAATTGATGCTATTTTTGATTTGCTGATAAAGCTCGTGACGATATTCTTCACCGCTATAACACCTGTATTACCTTCCATCATAGACATTATCATCCACCTAATTAAATCCACACCAGCCATTACCACTTGCTCACCACATGCACTTCACTCGGCAGCCTGATACGACAGTCATAATTAAAAAAACCAGACTTATTACTTTTCTCATAATTAACTCAAAAATATAGACGAATTCAAATTTTTTTGGATTTGCTTTTTCAAAACACGGATTTTAGAGAAACAAATAAAATATAATAAATGAAAAGAAAATAGGCGGGATAAAATAATGAAAAAACTTTTTATTTTGGTCGTTATCGTCATTGCTGCAATGGGTTTTGCCTGGTATAACCAACATCAAGAAGTGGTCAAAGAAAAACCACCTGTCACAGAACCCAACGGAGAAAATCCATCGGAGCCCAATAAACCAGAGGAGCCCGTTACCCATGAACCAGAAGATCCTGTTACCCATGAACCAGAAAAAAACGTATATCAAAATGAAGTATTTAAGGATGTCGTCGTCAAGGAAACCACTGATACCATCATTATAACCGGGAAAGCCCAAGTCTTTGAAGGGGTGTTTCAATATGCTCTTTATGATGGAGACAAAGTGGTGAAAGAAAGTAATTACCAAACAGCAGGTGCACCTGCTTGGGGAGATTTTGAAATTACGTTTGATAAAGCGTTAGTTTCAAGCAATCCTCTTACATTGCAATTATTTGTTTACTCAGCAAAGGATGGTTCAAAAATAAATACATTAGAAATCCCAATACCAAAGTAAACATATAAGCTGCCATCATGGTGGCTTTTTTTATTTGCAAAAATTTGTTTTTGGAAAAGAAGGAATGACAACCCACTGTCAAGAATAGGAATAGGTGACGATGAATAGAGGTGAACTGGATGTTAACAAAGGAACAATTGTTAGAAATAAAAGCACTTCAGAAGGTTTGCGAAGATGAGGGAGGCTTTCATCTGAAGTTGAATTTTGATATGCTTGAAAATCGCTTAGGAAATAAAAAAGAAGACTTCTTCCATTATGAAGATGGCAAACTAGTCGGTTTTCTTGGTTGCTATGCGTTTGGCGATAAAGTAGAGATTTGCGGGATGGTGCACCCGGATTATCGAAGAAAAGGGATATTCTCAAGCTTAATGGAGATGGGCCTTAGCGAGGTGCAAAAACGATTTTCTAGGATTTTGTTAAACGCTCCAACGGAATCCCAATCAGCCAAGCAGTTTTTGAAGAATATTCCATGTACCTTTGAGGTTGCTGAATATCAAATGAAATGGCAGGAAACAGAATTAATCGAGGATTCCACGGTTACCCTAAGACCGTCTATTTCAGATGAAGATAAGGAAACCGAAATACAACTGGAAGTCTTGGGCTTTGGATTGAATGAAAAGGAAGCGCGGGAGTTTAATCAGCTGATTAGAGATAACAGTAGTGATCACCGCCTCATTATCGAGGCAGGAGGAAGAGCTGCAGGGAAAATGCGCGTTTCCGAATCAAATCGCGAAGCGTGGATTTATGGTTTTACCGTTTTACCTGAACTTCAGGGAAGAGGGATTGGGAGAAAAGCGTTAACAAACGTGGTAGTAATGGAGCATCAAAAAGGGCTGCCTATTTTTCTCGAGGTCGAGGCCAAAAATGCCCATGCCTTAAGACTTTATGAATCATGTGGATTTAGAAGTTACCATTCTCAGGATTACTATCTATATGAAAAGTAATTTCAACTAATTGTTGGAATTCAAAAAAAGATGCCGTGGGAAAGCATCTTTTTTTTATGGAGTTCATTCATTTTTCCACCATTAAAAAACAAAATTCTCTCATGAATACACTAAATTCGCCCATTGAAGCAAAGAATTCGCTCATAAAACTCACAAATTCGCCTATTGTAGGGAAAAGTCGATAAATAAATCATAAATATCAAAAAATTAGAAAGTACTTTTCCACAAAATTTGATTCTCCTTAAGTTTTTACAACATTATTTACGAAAAAAGCTATTTAAAAGAAGGAAAACACCCTTTTTGATAGAATGTAAGTACTTTAATTAAGAGGAGGATGATCTCAATGGAGAGAAGAAGTTTACTGGTATCTTCCTTACCAGGATATAACGAAGAAATTGGCCGATGGCTATGGTGTTTAGAAGATGTTCGCCGTACTCTTTTAACAGAATTAACTGGTATCAGCCAATCGATACTCGATACCAAAATGGATGAAAGACAAACGATTGGCTCGCTGTTGTATCACATTGCCTTGATCGAGGCAGATTGGTTATATGAAGAGGTACTTGTTACCGAATGGGATCCCGAAATACGCTCGATGTTTCCGTTAGAACACAGGTCCCAAGACGGCTCTTTAGCCCACATGGAGGGACAAAGTTTAGAAGAACATTTTCACCGCCTAAATAAGGTTCGTGAAGTATTTCTTTCCCACTTTCGTTCAATGGACCTAACAGATTGGCGTAAACCAAGAGTACTGGAACAATATGACGTCACACCTGAGTGGGTTGTGTATCATTTGATTGAACATGAATCCCATCATAGAGGTCAGATTTTCCAGTTGCTTAAAAAATTAAGGAATGATTAATAATTGGTTTTACTTTCTCCATGATTTTTAATATCTTCCTATCCAGCTTAATATGCCATTCTTGAATGAGTAGGGATTCTTTTGTTACAATAAATTTACAAAGAATTTTATAGGGTTTCATTCATTTTTGCCTAATTCTATATGTAAGAAATATTAAAGGAAGGAAGTGGAGAGGATGAAACGACAAAGAACCTTTTTTCTTATTAAAGATTTGATATTTGAACTCAAAAAGCCCGAAATTACACTAAAACAAATCAGAGTTTCAGAGATTAAAATTGAAAATGAGGAATATAAAGCACTTCGCAAAAAATTCGATGAAGATGTTTTTCATATAGAAAAAAAACCTGAGGGTTGGTTTATAACGGAGAAGGAGTAAGCCCATCTCGTTTGAGAAGGGTTTTTTCATGTAAGGATTTGTTATTTCATATTGAACGATCTGATTAAGTGATCAACGAGATTAATACATAATAGTTGATTATAATAAAAAAAGAACTATTAGTACTTATGCTGAAAAAGTTTTAATTTTTAAGAAAAGGAGCAAGAAGATATGTCAATAGCAGTTATATATGGGGGAACCCGTCCAAATGGCAATACAGAAACACTCACAGAACACGTTATTCAAGGAATCGCTCCAGAAAAAATTTACTTAAAAGAACATCATATCCAACCCATTGTAGACATGCGCCATTCGCCCGATGGATTTCAGGATAGAAATGATGAGTATAACTCCATCATTGAACGTATCCTGCCGCATGACATTTTAATATTTTCTACTCCCATCTACTGGTACAGTATGTCGGGAACTATGAAAAACTTTATAGACAGGTGGTCTCAAACATTAAGGGATCCAAAATTTCCTGACTTCAAAAATAAAATGGCGTCCAAAAAAGCATTTGTGATTGCTGTTGGAGGCGATCATCCATACCTGAAAGGTCTGCCCATGATTCAACAGTTTAAGTATATCTTTGATTTTATGGGAATGGATTTTGGTGGATATGTCCTTGGAGAAGGGAACCAACCTGAGGACGTTCTACAAGACAAAGCTGCACTTTTCGCTGCTTCTCAGCTACAAAATAAGTTAATAAATGCTGAATGATGCACTTAAAAGGATCAATAAGGTGGCTTTGCTGCTCCATTGGAAAGACTATTTGTTGAAGGACACGCTGCAAAGCTCGAAAAAACACAGGAAATCAAAGAACATACAATCAATCGTGCAAAAGAATTAGCCCAATCGTTTTCATTTATTTGGGCCAATAGAAGGCGGATCGATTTGGAGATCTGCCTTTTCTTGCGGCGCTCCTTTTTTAATGAGTTAACCAGCAATTTAGCATTCCTTTAGAACGTTATTTTTCGACTATGAAAAAAATGGTGCTCCTCAGGTAAGATATGAGTAAAAATCTACGCCTTTTTTCACTTAAGTGCGGAATGTTGGGTGTGACGTTTTTTATAATGATTTTACTATATATTTCTTTATACTCAAACTGATCAGTAAGATTAATGGAATGATAAGTTGTAATGGTATATGCAAATAAAGTGGAACGACTTTCAATCCAATGAACAAGTGTTGAATGATGTTTTTAGATAATGTAAATGCAAATAAAAAGGTTAGGATTGTTGCAGCTATAATTTGTCGATTTTGCTTTGCCTTTGGAAACAATTGAGCAAGAATCATTAACCCGCCGTACATATATATAGAAATTTTAACAAATCCACCTATAAGATTGAGTATCACCACAAAAGCGTCTAAGTGTGGCAGGAAATCTAAGACGGCGGTTAGCTCGACAGCCTTTATAAAAGGAAATACATACAAGTTGACTGTTTCAGGGCTTAAC
This sequence comes from Bacillus sp. sid0103, assembly GCF_019219025.1. Next base: position 37,108 of record NZ_JAHUWN010000030.1, read on the forward strand.
AAGCCTAATATCATTTCTCCGGCTACAAGTAGTAACACTCCAGTTGTACACACAGAAATCCAACCGTATTTTCGTAAGGCTTTTCTATCGTTTACATAGGGAAATACCATGGTAAATACGATGAGCTCTCCATACGGAAAGGTTAATCCGGTAGGGAATACGGAAGAAATGATCTGCTTCCAGCTCGTCCGAAAAACTGGAGTTAAATGGCTAAGTTCAAAATAAGGAGATAGGTATCCAAATACCAGGAGTACCAAAATAATAACGCATGTAACTGCACATAAGATCAATGAGCTTCTTGCCGTAGCTTCGATCCCAAGGAAACAACTATATGACACCACCAAAAGAAACGTGAAGGATATAAACCCAGAAGGGATATTGTTAAATAGCACTTGACCGATGAAAAAAGAAAAATCTTTCAACACTCTTCCGGCAATGTATAAAAAGTATAGACAATAAATAAATCCAAGTAGTTTGGATATCCACTTTCCAAATCCTAGTTCTAAGAGTTGAATTAAGTTTCCCCATTTGCCTAATGAGTGAAGAAGGACATAGAAATAAAAAATCCCCACTCCCAAACCTACCGACAACAAGATCGTGATCCAAGCATCTTGTTTTGTTTCGAAGTTCCATCCTACGACAATAGCACTTCCTAGCAAAAAGTTGATCATTAAGGAAAATATTTCAATTGGCGCTAATCTGACCATCATCCTATCGAGTCCTTTCCATAAATAGAGTCAATTTTATTGCGATGAAAATTCTCCTGGCTCTATAAGATCAACCCTCACTCTTATCCGAATGGGTACGGTTGAATAGACGGAATCCCAATCATTTTTAACCCTGTCCCACCGATCAGGTTGTTTTCGATACAAAGTTTCTCCAAATCCATCTATATCGGTTTTTTTATTTTGCGTTTTCTTTATCAGATGATTAATCTGGTTTTGAAGGTCATGTTCTGCATCATGTTCCAATTGGGCAATGGCTTGGACAGTAGAAGTGTCCATCTTGCAAGACACATCCGACACTTCAGCTTTTATTTGAACCTGAAGAAGAAAGGATGGAACTCCCTTTTTATCTAGTAAATGTATAACAGATTTGCTTCGCATGTCTTTCCACGTCACGTATCCAGACTGTTTACGGCACTTCGTTACCATTGTAGTATCTTGTATTTTGGTTCGGGTTAACGCATATAGGTTGCTTTCCTGTGAAGAAAGCCAGTATGAAAATCGTTGATGTTGAAACACAGCTAATCCTTCTATCTCTACTGTCATATCTGGACTCGCCTTTTCTATATTGCTTTTTGAAATTCCCTTTGAAGTACGACCTATTTTGGTAATATAAGGGATGGTTAGTTCTGTCCTATTTTGTAATACCATTCCCTTTATTTTGTCGGCAGTCATATCCGAGAGATTCCCCCAGGACTCACGTTTTCGATTCAACATTTCTTCGAATCTTGTTCCCGAAACCTTTTGAATAGGCATGATGATTTGAAGCAGTTTATCTGGTTTCACTCCCTTTGATATGACCCACCTTATATTGGAAGGAAGATTGGATTCCCGCAAAAAGTAATCCGCAAGAGCATTTATTCCTTCGGATTTTACCAATGATTCCCCTAATACAGCCACTTCCACGCTTTCCAAGAAGATTGTCCGCGAGAATTTATTTTGAATACGGTCGATTGCTTCAGGAATGGTTCGTCCGTGTGCACTGTACGTATACGAGCCTAGTTCAGCTGCTCCTTCTTTGCTGGTGGCAGCTGGATTATATTTTTGGAGGGTAACGATGTATCCTTTTTTACTTTTATCAATCCCGATCGCAGAAATAACGCTAATTTTATCCAACATGTTGTCCTGTACTTGTTTGCTTATCATTAAGGCGATGGTTAATCCTATCGCTAGATAGAGGGTTATAGTTGATTTCCTTAGCATACGTTTCTCCTTTTTACCCTTTATCTGTCTCTTCCATCATTTCTTCGTTCATGTAATGAGATTCATCGTTTGTCATTTCCTCTTGTGATAGCTGAATAGCGCTGTCTTTTAAATCATGAGCAACGAGTGGAGCGAAAGGCGATAAATAAGGTACGCCAAAGCTACGCAAAGAACAAAGATGAAGCAATAATAGAAGTGACAACAAGGCGATTCCGTAGAAGCCAAGTGCTGCACCCATGGCAGTAAAACAAAGAGAGATATTTGTTGCAGCTATTCTCAGTGTATTAATAGGGACAACACTTAAGAAAATATACGTAACACTGACTACAACTAAGCTAGCAGCTGCTACTAATTGCGATTCTATTGCAGACTGCCCCAAAATGATTCCTCCAAAAATGGACACTGTAATAGCAATGTTTTGAGGTAACCGAGTGGAACTTTCGTTTATTGCAATTAGCACAATCGTCAAAACGGTTATTTCTAACGATGTTGGAAATGGTACCAATTCTCGTTGTGATACAAAACCCACTAGCAGTTTAACAGGTAACAAATTTGCATGGTAGGTCACAAACGCTACATACATCCCAGGAATGTACATAGAAAAAATAAATAGAAAAAAACGAACCAATCGCGGATTGACTAAACCTGTTTTACCTTGATAATAGTCCTCCGGTGTTTGGAAGAATTGAATAAGAACCGCAGGAGCAATAAGAACAAAAGGCGAACCATCTACAAAGATTGCGATTTTTCCTTCCAGCATTTCGCCAGCAACTACATCAGGTCTATCCGTATTGAGCATGAGTGGAAAAAAAGACTTGGTCTCCTTCGTCAGAACCATTTCAATGTAATTTGCTTCCAGCACTGCATCCAACTGGAGGTTTTCTAGGCGTGCATAAATTTTGTCTAGCACTTGTTTATCCACTATGTTTTCAATGTACATAACCGATACACCAGTTCGGGTGTTTGTTCCATACTGTTTGGTGGTTACTCTTACATTCGGATTTTTAATAATCTGACGAACGAGAGAGATGTTTGTACTTCTATTTTCGGAGAAACCGACATCAGGTCCTTTAGCAACTCGTTGTCCTTTCGGGCTTTCTATGCTTCGTCCGTTCCATTTGGCTGTATTGGCCGAGAGAAACGTATTTATTCCTTCCACCATAACAAGGGTTTTGCCTTCCAGCAACTCATTAGAAGCATGTGTCACATCTTCCACGCGTGTAATATTTATCGATTGAATGACAGCTGATTCCATAAAAGCTAGCAGTTCCTCATCCGTTTTAGAATGGGGTATGTAGAACGATACTAGGGGTTCTATTACGTGTCGTTGAACAACGTTCGAATCGGCGATCTCATCGATGAATAGAACTGCCGCTTTTTTATCTATACTTGTCAAATAAATTTCTCTTATTTGAAAATCAGAACTCTTACCTAAAATAGTATTTAAAATTTGTATATTGTTTTGCAGAGCATTTGATACCTCGCTGTTCACTTTCATTTTTACCACCGCATTTTAGTTCAAATAGATAACTTAGTTTTTCTTAGTTGGTAAATAAGTATGTATGTGATGAAATCAGTCACTTTTTTAGATAATGGTGTTTTCGGGAAATAAATAATGAGCACTTTAAAACTATTTACAAGCGTTTTCCGAAAAAGCGGAATATTCCTGTTTTCCGGAAAAAGGTATATGGATTATATTCCGAAAAAGCGGAAAATATTTATTTTATTTACACAAGAAAAAGATATAAATGATTGTTACCTAAGGATTCCTGCCCTTTTTAATTAATTCTGAATAATAAAAAAGATTTGGCATAAAACTTGCTACTTAATGATTATTAAGAAAGGAGGCATTTTATAGAATAGGAGGTTAGAATTTTGTAACCGTTTTCTGTAGATAGGTTGTACCGCTCATACATGTCGATAAATGAATACGCTTTCGGAATAAGCATCAGCATGTTTCCGAGGCATGATTCTATAAAAAAGGGGAAAACAGAATGAAGAATGGAAAAATAATTGATTCGTTTGAAAAAGCCATCGATGATATCCATGACGGAGCCACGATCATTGTCGGAGGATTCGGCCTTTGCGGGATACCAGAAAAGGCTATTCTGGCTTTAAGAGATAAAGGAGTTAAAGACTTAACCGTTGTGAGCAATAATTGTGGTGTCGATGATTGGGGACTCGGACTTTTACTTGCGAATAAACAAATTAAAAAAATGATTTCCTCCTATGTTGGAGAGAACAAGATTTTTGAACGACAATTTTTAAGCGGGGAATTAGAGGTTGAGCTCGTGCCACAAGGTACCCTGGCTGAACGAATCCGTGCAGGCGGTGCCGGCATTCCCGGATTTTATACAGCAACCGGAGTTGGAACACCGATCGCCGAAGGAAAAGAACATAAAATTTTTGACGGAAAAACCTATATCCTTGAAAAAGCCATTGTTGGCGATTTTGCCTTAGTAAAGGCTTGGAGAGCGGATTCGTTAGGGAATTTAGTTTACCACAAGACGGCCAGAAATTTTAACCCGTTGGCAGCAATGGCTGGAAAAATAACGATCGCAGAAGTAGAAGAAATTGTCGGCGCTGGTGAACTAAATCCTGACCACATTCACACACCAAGCGTCTATGTGCAGCGACTATTAGCAGGGAAAGGTTATGAAAAGAGAATTGAGAGACGGACGGTTATTCAAGCATAGGGAGGAGAAATTTCAATGGATGTACGTCAAAAAATTATCAAGCGGGCAGTGCAAGAAATACAAGATGGGATGAATGTCAATTTGGGTATTGGAATACCGACGCTATTAGCAAATGAAATACCTGCAGAATACAGTGTTTTGCTTCAATCAGAAAATGGTCTTTTGGGAATCGGGCCCTATCCGGAAGAGGAACATGTGGATCCTGATCTAATCAACGCTGGGAAAGAAACGGTCACAACGGTTAATGGCGCTTCTTATTTTGATAGTGCCGAGTCCTTTGCCATGATCCGCGGCGGCCATATTGATTTAGCCATTCTTGGCGGTATGGAGGTTTCAGAAAAAGGAGATCTTGCCAATTGGATGATACCAGGGAAAATGGTAAAAGGCATGGGCGGAGCGATGGATCTTGTAAATGGTGCTAAGCGCATAGTTGTGATCATGGAACATGTCAATAAATATGGCGAGTCTAAAATTAAAAAAGAATGCACACTTCCACTAACAGGGAAAGAAGTCGTTCATCGCCTCATTACTGATTTAGCTGTATTTGATTTTACGCCTGAAGGAATGGTCTTAGTGGAAACACAAGAAGGGGTTACACTAGAGGAAGTTAAGGGAAAAACTGAAGCCTCTTTTACAATTTGTACGGAATTGCTGGTTACTGCTGTATCTCAGTAAAAACAAGACTAAAAACGAAGATGCAAAACAGCAATGAATGTATGAAATGTGATTCTTTCAAACTATAAATTAAGAAAACCATTATTTTCAGTATTAAGAATTGGAGGGGATTTTTTGGTTAAACGTAAAGTCTTAGCGATAGCTGCTGCCTCTGCATTAATGTTTCCGCTTGTTCCTCAGAATTTCTTGCAAAAGAGTGTCTCTGCTGCCTATTCTCCAGAAGTATCGGGGGCACAAGACGTTACGGTTAGCATGTTTGATGGGACAAACGGAAACTGGTTAACAACGAAAAACCCGTCACAATATGCAGCCGCAACTGCCTTTGGGAATATAGGACTGACTCCTTATAATTGGGGGAAAAAGGAAGAAGGAACCGGTTGGTATAACATGTACAACCCTGCAGCAGTAAGCGGTGTTCAAGTAAACGGTATGTTTGACGATGCGAAATTTGTCATTCGTGTACCAGACAACTGGAATGGAAAATTAGTTGTAGCCGGCATCCCCGCGACTCGAAATGAAACGGCGACCGATTTACTGTTTAGTGATTATGTTTTAGCAAAGGGTTATGCATTTGCTGCTACGGATAAAGGAACACAAGGGGAAATTGATCCTACCGATTCACTCGCAAAAGTAAAGAACGCCTTAGTTGCAGAGGATGACAGTATCTCTGAATGGAATCAACGCTATAGACAATTAACCATTGCAGCACAAAAATACTTAACTGAAAATTATCGTGATAAGCTGATTAAAGAGAGTGATAGGAAAACTCCAGCCAGTAAGTTGATTACAAAAAAACACAAAGTTCCTACCTATGCGATGGGAATTTCAAATGGCGGTTATGTCGTCCGTTATGCACTTGAACATGACGGCCCAGATAAGACAGGGGAACCCGCTTTATATGATGGCGGAGTGGATTGGGAAGGTGTGTTATGGAGAGCGAATGAACCGAATTTAATTAGTTCGTTAACACAAGTCGTCAATAATGCTGAGAAAGCCCTTTACGGTACTGGCGAAGAAAAGCAAACAGCAATGGAAAAAATGTATAAAGCTGGTTTACCGAAAGGTTCTGAAAAACTGTGGGGTTATCATGACCAGGTCTACTGGTTCCTCACATTAAATATTTATCGGGATGAACTTGATTCAACCGCTCCAAATCAAATTGATTGGAGAAACTATTTAAACTATAAAGATGGTATTCGTGATCGTACCTACGATTCCATCTTTAAAGATTACAATTATATGTTACGCCCGAGCGAAGTCAAACAAAATGTAAAAGCGATTGAAAATACCGGCGATATTGATGTGCCGTTGATTAGTATAACTGGTTCTTGGGACTCTTTAATTTTTCCGTCCATCCATGCGGATGCTTACGACAAGCTAGTAAACCAAGCTGGAAAAGGCAAATTACACCGACTTTATACTATTGAAAAAGGAAACCATGTCGACAGCTTGGTCTGGAACAATCCAACGGATCCGAATAAAGAGCTGCAACCTTTACTTCCGTACGCCCATCAAGCTTTTGACTTACTCGTGGACTGGGTGGAACATCATAAAAAAGCACCTAAAAGTAAAGTCATTACATCCCCGCAGGATCATACAAAAGTGTTAGATATTAAGACTGGTAAAGAAGTAGATCCGAAGTAGAACCTAACTTGCAGAGACATCAAAATGATACATCTGATAATCTGTCTCTATTTAAGTAAAATCACTAAATAGTCTTAAGAGAATCCATCTTTGACAAAAAGATGGGTTCTTTTTTTTAAATAAGAGTCGATTACAAACCTTAAAAAACTTTTTTAGATTGAGTATATCACGTTAATAAAAATTACTTTGACAGATAGAGTAATTTCCGGTATGGTTATGAAATTTCGAAGGAAATTAGCCTGCGGACAAACAATCGATTTCAAATTAAAGAGGCGACTCTTTATGCGGTGTTTCAGCGGCTGGAGAAGAAGGAACTTATCGAATCTTACGTGGGAAGTGTTAGCCAAGGCGGGAAAAGGAAGTACTACCGAATCACAACCCTCGGAAAAGCCTATTTAAAAGAAATGAGTAAGGAATGGATTGAAACAAAAGAAGTGATCGATTTGTTTATGGAGGGATTAGAGTGAAAAAGTTAAGAAATCATGTCGATGAGTTGTTTAAGGATGTTCCGGAGAGTGAGCAAAAGCAGGCGATTAAGCAGGAGGTTTTGGAAAACCTGGAAGAAAAAGTGTTGGACTTAATGGAACAAGGTAAGGAAGAGGAAGATGCCATTAATAAAGCGATCGTTGATTTTGGCGATATTGAAGATTTAAAGAATGAGCTGGGAATAAAGCAGCCAGTGAAAAAGAATATGTCAAAAATAAATTTGGGCTTTTCCATTTGGGGGAGTATCTTAATCATAGCCCTATTTGTGTTTATTAATTTTGCTTATTCACCTGGGACCATTTGGTTTGTCTATCCAACATTTGGGGTATTATGGTGGCCTTTGTCTATGTATTTTCATTGGCAGCGTTCGAAGTAAGGAGGGGGAGCCATGAAGAAATTTGATGCAGGTTTTGCCGCAGCGGGAAGTGTAATGAGTATTATCTTTTTTATACTAGTTAATTATTTAACTAGCCCCCATTATCCGTGGTTTATTTATCCTTCCATTGTTCTTTTACTGTGGCCAATTGGTTTGTATTGTTTGAAGAATGGGAAACACAAACACCTTTCACTTTCCTATTCCGCACTTATTATCGCTTTTTTGACCGTTGAGAATTATCTGTATTCGCCATACTCTCATTGGTCTCTATATGCAATTTATCCTATTTTCTGGTGGCCCATTCTTATCTATTTAAAAAAGCATGCGCTAACATTAACGGTTGCATTGGCAGGGAGTACCAGTATCATTTTATATTATGCCATTCTTAATCTGCTGCTATCACCAGGTTATCCATGGGTGATCTTTCCGACATTTGCAATTGTTTGGTGGCCGCTTGCCATCTATCATGCTAAGAAAAAGACCTTTTTTGAATTCTCTATTCATGCTACTCTAATAATCGCGGTCTTTTTTATCATCCTAAATGTGATTTCTACACCGCATACCGTATGGGCCGTATACCCGATCTTTTGTATACTCTGGTGGCCGCTAAGTATGTATTATTTCGTCTATAAAAGAAAACTAATAAAGTAATTTATGGTGTCAGGCACTATAAAAAGACAAATGTCTTTTTGCGGTGCCTGACACCATTTTAACGTCTTGTCCTTTTGGGGCAGGGCGTTTTTTTTTCCTAATGCAATGAGCTGCCAACGGAGGCACTTTTTTTTGATGATATGCACGAATAATGGAATTGATTAGGTTAGTGAAAAATTTGTCGAAATTTCACGAAAAATATCATTTTTATGTATTCGCTTTCAATTGTTAAAATCATTCTATCTAAATGAATATTTGAAATATTTATATTTTTAATGAAAAATGTTCCTGTTTAGTTCAGAATGGCAAGGGGGTATTAATAATGAAGCAGATACAGACAAGGAAAATAACAAGGGGTAGAAGGGGAAATAAATTAAAGGTAAAAATCTCTCGATTATCGATCGAAGTTCCAGAGTGCATTAAAGACGATTTTCGGGAGGCAGTTGAAAGAAATGGAAAGACTATGAAGGATGTTTTAACATTATATATGCAAAAATACATATGGAAACAAGGAGAATTACAAAGAAATAGGCAAAGACGACGCGAGGATATTGGATAAGGCCTTTTTCGTAAATTTTGTTGCTTGTGGAGCTTAATTAATAAGGATCATTTACTAGGTTTCTAGGCGATTTTCGCAAATGTTCTTACGTAAAGATGCCACGAAGCACTTTGTTATACGGGTTGATGAAATGATACGAAATACAGCAAACTATGCGAAAATCGCCTTGGATAAAGAGGCTGTCCATGGTAATTGCTAAATTAATCAATTAATAAATTAAAGCTCTTCTCAACTGAGAAGGGCTTTTTTCTGCTAATTTATGGATATCTGTCCTCATGAACGCCCCATGAGGACAAATTTTGTATTTTATTTTGAGTTTCTGTTCGCATGAACGTTGCATGATGAAAAATAATGCATATTGAAATAGCCATTAAAACAGGTAGATTTTCAATTAAAATATGTAGGTAAATTTTAATAAATATTTGTAGAATAACCAAATTTATAAGTAATTAGTCCCGTTTTTTAATGAATTTCCTTGTAAACACGAACATTAAGACTTATATTTTCAATAATATTCACTTTTTCGTTGTAATTCAATTATAAGTTTGTTATATTAAGAAAGTAATAAACTTATATATCGTTACTCGTATATACTCGGTAATATGGTCTGAGTGTCTCTACCTAGTTCCCAATGAAAGAACTAGACTACGAGTTAAAGTATTTGGCCTCTATTTCGGCAATTTTTTTGCCTTAGCCATTATTTGAGGTAGCAGAAATTTCAATTTTTTGCTAATTATCGATACTTTGACTTTCGTAGGTCTAGAAGGTAGATATCAATCTACATTTCTAGACCTTTTTCATTGGACAAGAACGATCGAGTGTATCAACCACATCAAAAGAAATGGGAGAGGTTTTTATGAAAAACAAAATCTTAAGGAAATACGCTCCATTAGCAGCTATTGTTGTACTATTCTTATCGTTGCTTGCATTTCGTAATTCTACTTTACTAGTAGAATCAAAAGTAGAAGGGGCTGCGAGACCGATTCTCATTCAAGGTCCAATGCCGATTGAAGCAGAAAATTTTGCACAAAAATTAGAAAAAGTTAAAGTGGAAAAGTCAGGAACTTTTGTGTTTTACAAAGGTAAGTTAAATAATTATCCTGTTATTGTCGTTAAAACAGGTAAGGGAATGGAAAATACAGCTGCTGCTACAGCAGTAGCGATTGAAAAATATAACCCGATCGCCATTATTAACCAAGGAACATCAGGCGGACATGACCCAAATTTGAACGTGTTTGATATTGTTTTAGGAAAGAGAACGACAAACATTGGTTCATTAAAAACAGGAAATATGGAAGAAAACCATGGGATGGACCCAACTAATTGGAAACCAATGGACTTAATGGCTTCTGAAGGAAGTGGATCAGATCCGAACGCTGAAAAAGTCCGTTACTACGAAGGTGATGAAGATCTGCTTGCAGCTGCGAATGCCGTAAAAGATCAATACACCAAGGGTAAGGTAGTTGAAGGTACAATCGGTTCAGCCGACGTTTGGAATAATGAAGTGGATCGCATTAAATGGTTCCATACGAATTATGGTACATCGGTAGAGGAAATGGAAGGTGCCGCCGCAGCACAAATTGCCCAAGCATATGACGTTGCATTCTTGGGAATTCGTATCCTATCTAATAACAAAACAAATGGCGGAAAGTACGACCCAAATACAGCATCAGCAAATCAAGAGTATGTATATGAAGTCGTTAAAAAATATATTGCGAACATTCAAAGCAAATAAGTAGTAAAGAAGTGCCGGTATTTCGGTAAAGTTACCAAAGAGCTGTTTACACAGCTCTTTTTTTAATCGGACTAGAGTTATTGCAAATATGGGATGTTTTTCGGAAAATAACACCGTTATTCAACAATACTTTACATCGCGATCACCACTTTTCCCTGTGCGTGTCCTTCTTGAAAATATCGGAATGCTTCGGGTACTTCGCTTAACTTATAACTCCGATCAATGACAGGTTTGACTTTGCCAGCTTCAAGTAGTTCTTTCATATAAATCAAATCATCGCGATTCGGTCTTTGTAAAAAGGTACCCATTTTCCTTTTTCCAGTCATTGAAATCCAAGGCCCGAGGACCATGGCTTGGAACATTTGTGAACCTGAACCCCCAACATGCACAAAAATTCCATCAGGACTTAATATCCGCTTATAAGCTGAGAGTGGTTTATGTCCGTTAACTCCTAGAATGAGGTCATAACGCTGTGGTTTTTGGGTAAAATCTTCCTTGGTATAGTCAATCGTATGGTCTGCTCCAAGCGATTGCAAAATGTCTACATTTCTTGTACTGCACACACCCGTTACCTCAGCTCCGAATGATTTTGCGATCTGGACTGCGAAAGTACCGACACCACCCGACGCACCATTAATTAATACCTTTTGGCCTGACTGAATCTTACCTTTATCCCGTAGACCCTGTAAGGCTGTCACACCCGCCATAGGGACCGAAGCGGCTTCTTCATAGGACAGATTAGCTGGTTTTAATGCTAGTGCACGTTCCGGAACCGATACATATTCAGCAAAGCCTCCCCAGCCAAAACCTGATAGATCACCAAACACCTCGTCACCTGGTTGGAACAGCTGTACACCTTTGCCAACCGCCTCAACTTGACCTGCTATGTCACCTCCAGGTACGCTGTATTTTGGTTTAAAGAGTCCGAAGGCAAAACGGGCTAAGAACGGTTCTCCTTTTAAAAGGACCAAGTTACCAAAATTTACGGAAGCGGCCTGTATTTTTACCAGTACCTGATTGTCCCCAGGGATTGGTTTTTCTACCTCTATTAATTCAAGCACATCAGGGGGACCATATTTGTTAGAAACGATTGCTTTCATTAGAACCTCCTCAATTCCTTTAATGTGTTCCATATAACTTATTGCCTTCAAAGTAAAGGATATTCCAGTTTAAAGATATTCAAGACTGTATTTGTAAAAAGTTGTAACTCTGAATCGAACCTAGGAGTTTATAAGTATTCCTATTTTTAAATTTGAACAGTATAATCAGGAATGGGAGTTGAGATAAATGAATAAACAAGATATCGCTAATATCCGTAAGCAATTTAAATTAGACAATTACTACCTGCAAATTCAAGAAATCTTCAATGTGTATGTAAAAAAAGAATCCGGTGAGATTTATCATGAAGTCAGTCAACCATTTCAAATGCTAGAACAAGAAACACAAGAATTATTTTTGACTAACTTTAAGAAAGTTTTGACAGGTTCTCTTGATGCCAAGCTATTTGAGCTGAAATTCAGTCGGGATGTAGAAGACAGCACACAAACCATCCTCTACGAAGGATTACAAGTGAATTCCGAAGATTGGAAAGAAAACATGCTCCAAATCGTGGAGAAAATGTTTGCTGATATTGCCTATGAATTTGATACGATGGTGACGTTTATCCGGGGAGAATATCGAAAACCAACCAAGAAACGGGATGAGGAAAGCGAAGAGGGCGGGGATGATGAAGTCTTTTCCAACCAGTTTATCCTTTGCAGTCTTAATAAAACGGATCAGCCGAAAAAAGCCTTGCTGTTTGATTATATCGAGAAAGAATTCAAACCAAATACCGTTTTTGATCCCATTATCAATTTAGCATCTCCATTGTCAGGTTTTCTGTTCCCTGCTTTTAATGACAATGGTGCAGATGTGAACCATATTCTATATTGTGCGGGAAAACCGAATCAACCAGATGGAAGATTTATTGAAGAGGTTCTTAATTGTGAAGTGATCATGACAGCACAGGAAAATAAGGACAGTTTCGAACTCATTTTAAAAGAAGTGATAGGAAACGAAGTGGATTCCAAGGTTATTTCCAATATGTATGAGGAAATCGATAAAATGGTGCAAGAGAATGAAGAAAATGAGGAAAGTGAAGCCCCTATGTTGGATTCTCGAGACATTGAACGGATCTTAACGGTAAGCGGCGTTGAAAATGTAGAGACGGCCAAAGTGGAACATGCCTTTAAGAGTGTCTTAGATGATGAAAACCATGAATTCAAAGCTAGTAGTTTACTTCCTAAATCCATAAAAATTAATACAAAGGTGGCAGATGTCTCGATCAGCCCAAAAGACCTGAAAAATGTAAAATATATTATGTATCAAGGAAAACGGTGCCTATTATTAGAGATTGATGAAGATGTGGTTATCGAAGGATTCCGACTAGAATCGGAAACACTCTAATGTTTTTTAGGGACAGGCTTTATAATTCACTACAAGATATATGAATAAATTTTAGTTGGTTTTCTACCAAGGGTAGAGACCAGCTTTTTTTGATAGTACTTATTTCATTTTTAAAACAGGTATATGAAAATAGAGAATAAGAAAAATTGTACATGAAAAACAGAGAAGCCAAGCAAATAATGGTGTTTTTTGATGAATGATGAGAGCAATAAAGATGAAAATCCAAACCACATATGACCACCAAAAGTTCCATCCATGGTGATAAGACAAGAGGTTCAAAAATAAAAAAATGGTCTCTATCACCGTAAATAAACTACTCCAAGCATATATCCAAGCGAAAATCAAAAGTATCATGGTAAGCATTAAAGGAAAATACATCGTAAGTTGGTGTATCATTTTGTTCATCCTTCCAATCCGCTGACATGTAACATTTAAATTATGCCCATTCATAAACTGTTGAATTAAAAAAAGAGTGGTAATAAACAAATGATGTTCAATTGTTTATTACCACTCTTTTTTATGTTTCACACTATCTGACTCTGGTAAAAATACTGAACCATTGTTATCAGCAGATATCATACTTATACAAAAATTTTCAATATCATCATGATTAAACCAGCTATTATTGCCGATATCGGGAGTGTAATGACCCATGTTGTAACAATTCTTATGGCCACTCCCCAATTTACCCCCCGAAACCGTTTTGAAGAACCAACACCTAATATGGAAGATGAGGATACATGGGTTGTCGATACTGGTAATCCTAGCATGGTGGCACCTTGTAATACGATAAATGAGGATAGATCTGCTGCAAATCCATTGATCGGTTTTACCTTAAATATTTTTTTAGCAACTGTTTTAATAATCCGCATTCCACCAATCATGGTTCCTAAACCAATGGTACCGGCACAAAGTACTTGTACCCAAAATGGAACATCTAACGTGGATTGAAAACCGCCGGCAACCAAGGCAAAAACAATGATTCCCATTGTTTTTTGACCATCATTTCCACCATGTGAAAAGGCGGCTAAACCAGAGGCTACGATTTGGAACCCTCGAAAACCTCGAGTCGCACGGTAAGGATTTACGTTTTTAAAGATAATCGCTAGTAGTTTCATGAGGATAAATCCTACTGCAAACGCTAAAAAAGGAGAAATGATGAGAGCTTTAATAATATCGGTGAATCCTTCCCAGTTTATAGAATGTAGACCAGATCCAAAAATAACTGCACCAGCCACTGAACCGATTAAGGTGTGGGATGAAGAAGAGGGAATCCCATAATACCAAGTAAATAGGTTCCAAAAAATTGCGGCAATAAGAGCTGCGATGACGATTAGCAATCCATTTTCAATTTGAAAAGGATCGGCAATTTTTCCGCCAATCGATTTCGCAACCGCTTGTGAAGTTAATGCCCCGACAAAGTTTAATCCTCCTGCATAGATAACCGCAAATCGTGGTGATAAAGCTTTTGTTGACACGGACATGGCAATTGCGTTGGCGGTATCATGAAAACCATTTATGAATTCGAAGATCAATGCAAGAATAAGGATGATAACGATAATCGTCATGGGTACTTCCAAAAATGTATTGACTTGAAATAATCATAAACATAAATATGATTACGCATTCTTCATAATAATCGTTTCTAATGTATTGGCCACAACCTGACAGAAGTCCGCAATGTTTTCAAGCTCTTCATAGATTTCTTTATATTGAATAATACGAATTGGGTCTTTTTCATTTGCAAACAGATTAGTAATCGATTCACGTAAAATTCCATCACATTTTGATTCCAAATCTTTAATTTTGATGGCATGCTCCCGCATGTTAAGTAATTTCTTTGTGGCTAGCATTTCAACCGCTATTTCAATTTCGGCTGCACAACTGCGGATGGCTTCAACAAACTTAAGCATAAAATCATCAGCATTGATAATGGAGTACATTTCAAAGAGTGCAGCAGTATGCTCTAAGCCATCTAAAACATCATCCATACTCATTGTCAGTGTTAAAATATCCTCACGTTCTATATAGGTGATGAAAGCATTATGTAAATCTTTAGTTACTTCGTGAACCAAATCATCGCCTTTGTTTTCATATTCCTTCATTTTTTCAGAAAAAATTTTCAAATCGCTAACATTTTTTAGTTTATAGTCAGCAAAATAATTTGCACTTTCTTTTAAATTCGTAGCAATATTCCCTAAATAAACGGCAAACTTGTCTTTTTTTCTTGTAGCCATGGTTTTCCCTCCACTTTTTCAAAAGAAATTAAATTTCCGCGTAGTATTCTTACAAACTTACTATTTCCATTTCGGATTATTCGATTCATGAATGGTTTAAAATAGGGCATTTACGAAATAGGAGTGAATAAGAAGGGAAACCTTTATATACACTCGTTCGCCATTAAATCGGGTAACGGATGACAAAAAAATATCCTAGGGATTATTCCGCAGGATAGGAAGTATTTATTGTTTTTATTAATCAACTGTGACCGCTGGAAAGGTTAGGATGAATGTAGTTCCTTTCCCAGGTTCGCTTTCAATTTTCACTTTTCCTTTCATCGAATGAACTAACTGATACGAGATGGTCAAGCCTACACCTGTCCCTTTGTCCTTTGTCGAGTAAAATGGTGTACCGACCTTGCTGACCTGTTCCTTTGTCATTCCAATCCCTGTATCAATCACTTCAATGATAATTTCATCATGATTATGTAAATAGGCATTTACGGTCAAAAGGCCATTGTCTTCAATTGCTTCAATACCATTTTTGATGATATTTACCAAAATCTGTTTCAATTCATCCCGATTTCCATTCATATATAACGAATCTTGGATGGAGGATTCAATTCGGATATTCTTAATAGTAGAGTATGAAGTGATGAGTCCGATAACATTCTTTACTTCATTCGAGAGGTTAATTGCGCTGACCCCCTCTGTATTAGGTTTAGCTAAAGATAAGTAATCATTAATAATGGATTGGGCATGGTTTAATTCTCTAAGTGAAATGTCAATATAGTCCTTATGATTATTATCTAAATGAGTGTCACTACGCATTAGCTGCAAAAAGCCATTAACGGTCGTCATAGGGTTTCGTACCTCATGCGCAACGGAAGCTGCTAGTTGACTAATAACATTCAATTTTTCAGCCCTTTGCAGTTCCTTTTGGATCTTAACATGCTGATCCACATAATCGATGATAAATACCACCATCAGCAAACTAATCCAGGAAATAATATAAAATGAAATCGTGAAAGCTATTTGTTCTGTCTGATCGTACTTAAACAGATAAATTAGTTTGATTACAACGGATGCAAGATAGATAATGCTGACTACTACCGTCTTATTTTTCATCAAGAAGGATTGACACTTCAGCTTGAAAAATAACAAAAGAGAAGTAATAAGTATAATATTCACTAAATTGAGGTAAATCCCATCGCCGCCAAGATAAAACCTGTATAGAAACAGAACGGTTACCAAGATGAAACTAGGAATGACACCTGCATAAACAAACGAAATGATAACAGGTATGACTCTAAAGTCATAGTAATATCCCTTTTCTAATTCAATAGGAAACGACATCGTCAGCAATAACATAATTAGCAGCAACATAGACAATTTGGCATACGGTTTTCTTCGCGTGTAATCGCTCTCATTAAAGAACAATTGGTAAACCAGGATGGGGAAAAGGACGATTAAAACCTGATCAAAGACGTGTGGTAACTCAATCATAATGCATCACATGACAATGATAAATAAGGTTTTGAATTTTCAGATATGAAAAAGGACAGTTGTTCGAGAGTACCATTAAGGGTCTCTTTCTTCATTGTGGTTATTGAACCATAAAATACCATATCTATTTTATCTCTCCCTATTAAAAATAAAAGCAATTTCTATTATATGAAACTCTTTAAAAAATGAAAATACTTTTCTTTTATTTCACTACCTAAGTTGAAATGATTAAATGAAGAATTTGTTTCATGCAGGAGATTAACGTTTTTCATAGAATTTTACTTATGAAAATGTTGGAAATGGATGGGATTTTGTGAATAAGATAATAAACTATTATAGCGAGTTTGATGAGTGGGGTAGACTGGATCGAGAACCAATTGAATTCCAAGTTAATTGGCATTATATAAAAAAATATCTGCCTAAAACAGGATATGTGCTTGATAATGGTGCAGGACCTGGAAAATATGCAATGGAACTTGCAAAAGAAGGCTATAAGGTTACCTTGACAGATTTTACACCAAGATTAGTAAAGATTGCTGAAAATATAGCTATAGAACTTCATTTAGAAGGAAAATTTGAAGGTTTTTATACAGCTGATGCAAGAAATCTTAATATGTTTAAGGATGAGCAGTTTGATTCATCTTTAATGCTTGGGCCGATGTATCATTTACAGGAGGAACATGAGCGAATTCAAGCGGTTAAAGAATTAAATCGAGTGACAAAAAGGAATGGCCTCGTTTTTGTTGCTTTTATGCCGAGAATAAGACATATTCTTACTTCACTCTTATATCCAGAGAATTGGAGACCCCACGATAACATGGATACCATTATAGAATTTTCTCACACAGGCTGCTTTAATCACGCAGATGAGGGACGTTTCACAGGTGCGTATTATTTTACTATTGAAGACATCAATCCTTTTATGGAAGCACACGGATTTGAAACATTGGAATTAATAGGTTCAAATGTAGGGGCGTATTTGACCCATGATAGTTGGAAGTATTGGAGAGACAAAGGGGAACATGAAGTAGAAAAAATTATTGCATTAATCAAAGAAAGGGCGGCAGACCCATATATTCTTGGAATTTCCTCGCACTTGTTATATATCGGGAGGAAAAAATAAACTTTGGCAAAAGTAGGGATCTTTTGAATAAAACTATTTGGAGCGGATTCACTGATGCGCACTCCCGGCGTATTGTTGATAAAAATCCCTGAATTAGAAAGGCTTCCCATCGCATGCCAGTCGGGGGTTAAAAAAGAGAGTCAACGGTAACGAATAGAGTCTCATCGTGCCCACCCGGGTTAAAAAAGAGAGTCAACGGTAACGAATAGAGTCTCATCGTGCCCATCCGGGTTAAAAAAGAGAGTCAATGGTAACGAATAGAGTCTAATCGTGCCCATCCGGGTTAAAAAAGAGAGTCAACGGTAACGAATAGAGTCTAATCGTGCCCATCCGGGTTAAAAAAGAGAGTCAACGGTAACGAATAGAGTCTAATCGTGCCCACCCGGGTTAAAAAAGAGAGTCAATGGTAACGAATAGAGTCTAATCGTGCCCACCCGGTAAAAAAAGAGAGTCAACGGTAACGAATAGAGTCTAATCGTGCCCATCCGGATTAAAAAAGAGAGTCAACGGTAACGAATAAAGTCTAATCGTGCCCATCCGGGTTAAAAAAAGAGTAAACGGTAACGAATAGAGTCTAATCGTGCCCATCCGGGTTAAAAAAGAGAGTCAATGGTAACGAATAATGAATGGCTACAATATTCTTCACTCCAACCAGATGATACCACTATCATGTATTCAAATTGATGATCCATCCAATAAATGGTTTTTATTTAAATCATCGATTGCAGAGAAAAATTGATCAGCATCCACTAATTGATTCGTCGGTCGAGTTTTAGTTCGGACATAGATACAACAAAATATGTTTTTGTGGATTACGTTATAGAATAGTAATTTAAGAGCTGAACTCCAGCTCTTTTTTCATTTTTTTAGATTTAATTATTTCATCAAGGCAGATACTATCTTTAATTGTTTTCCGAGAATTATCTAGTCAAATGTGGATTATAGGTATATAATCATTTTAGTATTTGTACCTATAAATTTTATAGATGGTTATAAATTTAATAAATTGGCATAAAAATGGAGGGTTTAAAATGAAGTTTCCACATGATTTTTTATTTGGAGCGGCATCTGCTTCCTATCAAATAGAAGGGGCTTGGAATGAAGATGGGAAAGGGCTAACGAATTGGGATGTTTTTTCAAAGATTCCGGGAAAAACGTATGAAGGGACGAACGGTGATGTAGCGATTGACCATTATCATCGTTACAAAGAAGATATTAAACTTATGGCAGAGATGGGGCTTGAATCGTACCGGTTTTCGATTTCATGGGCTCGGATTTTGCCGACGGGAGACGGGGAAGTCAATGAAAAAGGCCTAGAATTTTATAATCATATTATTAATGAATGTTTAAAGTATGGTATTGTTCCATTTGTTACTTTGTATCATTGGGATTTGCCTCTTACGCTTGAGGAAGACGGAGGCTGGACGAATAAGCGAACAGCTGACGCCTTCGTCAAGTATGCAGAAATTTGTTTTCGGGCATTCGGGGACAGAGTGAAACATTGGATCACCTTCAATGAAACCGTGATGTTTTGCGGATTAGGCTATTTAAAAGGAGCACATCCGCCAGGCATCCAAAACGATGAGAATAAATACTTTCAAGCAACACATTACGTTTTTTATGCTCATGCGAAAGCCGTTGAAGTCTACAAGGAATTGAAACAGTACGGCGAAATAGGGATTACTCATGTGTTCTTACCCGCATACAGTGTAGATGATCAGCCTGAGAATGTATCATCTGCTCGGCATGCGAATGAGTATGAAACTTTTTGGTATTATGACCCCATTTTAAAAGGAGAATATCCATCCTATGTGGTTGAGCAGTTAAAGGAGAAAGGGTGGACCCCTAATTGGACAGAAGAAGAGCTTGATACGTTGAGAAGAAATGCGTCCAAAAACGATTTTATCGGACTTAATTATTACCAGCCCATTCGAGTAGAGAAAAATCATGAAACTGGTTCTACTAAGGAACATTCACGGGAAACCTCTACGTTAGCTCCAGGCAACCCATCGTTTGATGGCTTTTATCGGACGGTCAAAATGGAAGATAAAACCTATACAAAATGGGGCTGGGAAATCTCGCCGCAAGGATTCTTAGACGGGCTGCATATGTTAAAGGAGCGTTATGGTGATATAAAAATGTATGTAACAGAAAACGGCCTCGGTGATGAAGATCCGATTATTGAAGGTGAAATCGTCGATGTTCCACGCATTAAATATATTGAGGAACATTTAAAAGTAGTAAAGCGCGCCATTCAAGAAGGGATCCATTTAAAAGGATATTATGCATGGTCTGTGATTGATTTATTAAGCTGGCTGAATGGGTATAAAAAGCAATACGGCTTTATTTATGTGGATCATCAGGATCACTTAAACCGAAAGAAAAAGCTGTCGTTTCATTGGTACAAGCATATTATTGAGACGAGGGGAGAAGAGTTGTAAGGTATTTGTGGAAGGGTTTTGTAGAAGGGGAGTGTCCAAAAAGGCCTTGCATTCGGACAATATAGGGTTCCGTTTTTGGGTGCTTTTCTTCCATTTTTAAAATTGTATAAGCCGAAAATATACAAGTTTTTATTCACCACTTGTACATTTTCGGCTTATTTTCATTCAATAAATATACTGTCATAACCAGCATTTTTAATTGCTACATAATAAATATTAAGCTGTTTGCTTTTGGTTTCTTCTTGCTCGATGTTCCTTTTTATTTGATTTTGATTTTGATTTTGCTCTTGATTTAGTCACTCTAAATAATAGTACCAATCCACCACTCAACATTAAAGCCCATACAAGTGCAAATTTATTACCACTTAAATATATTCCTAAAATAGGTATCAACAGAAGGACGATGCTTTTCAAGTAATAATTTACTTTAGGATAAATGACCATCAAAACTGATATCATAACAAGCAACGAAGTTTTGATATTATTCCCCATAAGGGAGTGATTAGTGTAATTTACGTAAAAGTAATACCCAAACGATCCTAAAATTGCTAATAACGAAAGATAAAATCTCATAAACGAACTTTTATAAAACAGAATCCAAACGGCAACAAAATTAATACCTGCACATATTCCTAGTACAAATAATGTATGATAAAACGTAAAATTACCAATAGGATCTTTCATAAAATTCCAAATGAAATTGAAGTTGTAACAAACAGCTGCTACTACAAATATTTTAAAGACTAATTTTAACGAGAACATTTTTCCTTTCTTTTTCTTAGTTGACGTTCTGGATCTGGAAGGCGAAAATACTTCCGCTTCGCTCTCTTCATCTACTTTTTTCTTTTTCCTTCCCATAATCCATTGTTTATATCCTCTTTCTTCCGGTTCCCTTTCTGCTTTTTGTCTAGTAGCGTTTTCTCTTTCTTTATATTCTTCATCATCAACTTTTTCTACTTGTTGGTCTGAATTTGAATAAAAATCCAATGCCTATTCACCTCAAAAATATTTTTTAATTATTATAACTTATTTAGACTCAGGTAGTAATTTTTAAGCTCCTTTTTTAATAGAACCTTACCTTAAGTGTACCACTATTAATTTAGTTTATCAGGTACGGATTGTGACTCCTTAAATTTACTAAATGCCGTCGCCTTTTTCTTATTCAAAAGCAGAATGTTGTACTTAAACTATAGGGTGCTTTACTTTAAAATCCAGCTTGCCATTGATGCAGCTTTTCTTATTGAGCTACGGGATAGTTTTGTCCCGATAACAAAAACTAACAGAATGAAAACGATAATATATAAAGGAGATTACATATGCTGAAAAAGATACTGAAAATCCTTCAAGTACTCCTAATTGTATTTATCGGCGCATGTTATGTTTTGCTTGTTTGGGGTAAAATTGACAGAACAGCAGCCGAAAAAAGGATGGTATTTGACCAGCAGCCCATCCAATACCCGATTCGTCAAAGTAATATTACTATGTATACGGACGGGAAACAGTTAAACAATCAAATATTCTCAGATATAAAGAAAGCAAAATATTACGTGCATATCAACTTTTTCTCTATTGCCGATGATAAAGTAAGTCATCAGTTTCTAGATTTATTGAGGCAAAAAAGCCAGGAGGGTGTAGAAGTATATTATGCAGTGGACAGACTTGGTGGAATTTTACTAAAGCCTAAGGAAAGAGAATTATTGGTTAAAGCAGGAGTGCATTTTACGTATTACAATAACCCTGCTTTTCCTTATCTTTTTGCTTCTTTGGATCGTCGGAATCATCGCCGTATTTCAATTATTGATGGAAGGGTTGGGTACATTGGCGGATTTAACATCGGCAAGAAGTATTTAGGAGAAAAAGTAAAACTCGGTCACTGGAGAGATTATCACCTTCAAATACGAGGAGAAGGAGTTCAAGATCTAGAACATCAATTTGTGTTAGACTGGAAGAAAAACACAGAGCAACAGATTCCTATACACAGCGCGACAAAGGAAAGGGGAGCAACCTCGCATCGATTTACTGCATATTATAGCGGAGAAAAACTTGGGCAAGATTATGCAATGCTGTTTAAACAAGCAAAAGAATCCATCATTATAGTAACACCTTATTTTATACCAAAAGACAGAACTATTTGGAACGCATTAGTGGAAGCAAGAAAAAGAGGAGTTCGTGTCAAAATTCTCTTCTCACCTCATTCGGATGCACTGTTAGTTAAAGAAGCAGCGTATCCATATATTCGAAAAGCATTAGAACAGGGAATAGAAGTATACGGTTATAAAAAGGGAGTGATACACGGTAAAGTATTCTTGATTGATAAAAACGTATTGATGGTAGGAACCGTAAATTTTGATTCGCGCTCGTTTCATTTAAATGAAGAAATGAACTGTTATATCCATGATCCTGTCTATATTTCTAAAATAAAGCCAGTCATCAATGAAGACTTCCAAAATTCAAAGCGAGTAACATCCTCTGACGTCAATCAATTATCTATTAAAGAAAAAATGAAAGAAAAGTTGGCAAAAATGATTGAGTATTATTTGTAAAAACTAAGTATTTTTTATAGCTTGTACAACTAACGGTGAAGGTAAGTTCGATAAGAAAAGGATATTTATGGTAATTTACAAACCCAAAAGATTGGAAACCTCAAGATTTTCTCACATAGGGATATCGAAAAACGAACGTTTTAGGGTTTCTATGTAGCGTTTTGATCTTCCGTTCCTCAGATAAATAGCTTATATCCAAGAGCTTAACCGAAAACAAATTACCAAAACAATACTTCAACGATGTTATTCGTTATTAAGATATAAAATTCGCGTTTTGTCCGCCGGTATAACCATACAGTATAAAACCTTAAGGGAGAGATTTATATGTCATTAAAAGTAGGAGATATCATTACATTTGAACGGACTTTACAGTAAGGGATGTTGAATTATTTACAGAGATTTCAGGTGATGAAGGGATTCATCATATAACCCCAGATGAACAGGGAAGACTTGTAGTTCAAGGGTTATTAACGGCAACTCTACCAACAAAAGTAGGTGGAGATGCAAACGTGTTGGCTCGTACTATGAATTTTGAGTTTTTAAGACCAGTGTTTACGGGGGATACAATCATTTGTGAAGTTAAAATTGAAAAATACCAAAGTCAAGAAAATAATAGAACATCTATTATTGCATCCTTTTTATGTAAAAATCAGAATGAAAAAGAAGTATTAAAAGGGGATTTTTCAGGTGTAATACTTTAATTTCTTTATACTTTCTTTACCTAGGTGCCTAGTAAAATAGCCGAGGTGCCATTTTTGTAGCTTTTTCACATTTTCCATTTTCAGCAATCGGACGCGATCCTGGAACAAGAATAAGCTGTCCGGCGCCATATCCGATGGCGCCGGACATAAAAGGGTAAAACATTAAGTAGCAAATAAAAAACGCTGAATTTGCGTTTTATTAATTTGACATACTTGGTACTGAGGAACTCTTCGATTGCTCTTAATAAAAATGGGTCATTTAATTGAATAAATCTATTATCACTCAACAGTTCTTATTATATAAATACGAACAGTGAGAGGTACTTTTTGTATTTTTCACTGATTATTAATTACTCAAGGATCCTAATTTCTTTCCTTCGTATCATGGTTTATAATTAATACTCAATGAAGATATCACCATTAAAAAAGTAAAAATCAGCAGAAAGATACAAAGGGAGAGCCCCCATATGGCAAAAAGTCTCGATCTTCTCCAAGTAAATAACCCAGTAACACCGAGAAAAAAACCTAAAATCGGAAGCTGAATGATAAAGACTCCCGGAAACCCTGAATTTTTTATTAAAAGGGCAACATTTAAACCAGCTAATGAAATAAGAGCAATCAGAAAAGATAAAAATCCTGATATTGTAGGAAGGCGTCTTCCACCTCCTTTTTTCTTTATTCCCAGTTCCATAGTTTCACTTCCCCCACCTTCATCGCGCGAATTTCTTTCATATCCTGCAGTTTTCTCAGTTCTTCCGTGGGACCAGTTATGACGGCACCATAAACCTTTATACCGTGTTGCTCGATATAGGCTAGGCGACTCCCTATAGACAAAGATTTGGCGCGAGCAACTTTTTCAGCAACCGTTTCATTTTTTTTAAGCAATTTTAAAATATCAAGAAAAACCTCCTCATTTGATTCACCATTGGTCTTAAATGGGGACCATGTAGTTGGATCATACTGTGCAGGGTAGCCTAGCGGTGTAATTGGTACACCGCCGGCGTCTTCTTGTTTGATTTCCATTCCTGTATCAACGGCAAACCAGCGGAGTTCCATATTTTTAGGAAGACTTTTTTTCAAATCTTCTGGTTTCATTAACTTGTTTAGCGAGACATCTACCTCGGCGACTGTTCCATCTGGAAGTTTTTTTAATTTATCCCATTCATTCGTTTCAAAATAAGGAATTCTTACTTTAGGGTGTACAATGACCTCCGTTTCCTTGCTAGGATTTTCAGACAACGGCCGATCTAACAACAAATTCTTCTTGGGGAAATTTGGATGATTCAACAAGAAGTCAATATCATAGTTTCCAACCTTATAATCTTCTTTACCAATTCTTTTAAAAACATCAAAGTTTATATTCATTGAAAAAAAACTAATTTCATCTTCTAAATCCAGCTCTTCTAAGCTTATATTTGGCTCGGTAACATAAATCGTCTTTGTCACAACATCAATTAGGTGGTCCGCCCGACCGCCAATTGCGTAATACATATAGGTGGCTAAAGTCATGACAGGAACAATCAATAACAGAATAGCGAGACTGATCATGATATTCGTTCTTCGTGCCATATTTTTTCCTTGATTCACAATCTCTGTTTGGCCTTCTTTTGAGTATGGGTGAAGCCCTCTCACATCTTTCAGAGATTCTTTTAGATAATTTTGATAGTCTTCTTCCATTTGTTTTTTTTCATCACTCATCTGCCGTCATCCTTTCCTTCACTCTGTCCATGACCTTCCTACGGCCCCGATGTAAATGGCTTTTCAGTGTATTTATTTTCATATCCAAAATTTCCGCGGCTTCATTGTAGGTAAGCTGATGCAAATCGCAAAGCAGCAAAACATGACTTTCCTGTTCTTTTAACGAATGAATATCATTTAATAATAATTGAAAACTTTCTTTTTCCAGCAGTCTTTTTTCTGGTGTTTCCTTTGAGATTGGCCCACTTTCTTCAAACTGCTCCTTGAAGGCAAGGCGCTTATTTTTTCGTTGAAAATCAATAAAGGCATGGTAGGCCACCTTAAACAGCCACGCTCTGATATTAGAAATTTCATAATCCTCGAGCTGCAAATATGCCCTGTAAAAGGCTTCATGCACTAAATCCTCAGCGATAAAATGATCTTTTGAAAGGGAGAAAAGATAGCGATATAAATCATTTACATTTTCTCGATAAGCTTGATCAAGCTCCACTGCTTCTCCCCCTTTCAACCTAACCACGTTTAACAATAGCAAAAAGTTGCAGTCATGGAAATTTTTTCTGAAAAAAAACTACGTTCATGAAAATTGCGATTTGTTGCAGCTCAAAGTGAAAGAATTGAAAGGTAAAAAGAAAGTGATCGTGAGGGAAGTGTAGGAGACATTGTGAAGGTTTGGACTTAAACTAATGGGGATAGTTGAATAAAAAAATCATATTACCTAACCAGAAATGGCATACTACATTAAAGCTCAATTAGAAGGGACATAAAAAAATGGTTAAGGTAGTTATTTGGTCTTTATTTATTATTCCATGGATTTCATTGTTCTTTTTAAATGGTTCGTCAATTCGAAGATATATGCCTGTTGCTCTATTTGCCACAGTGCTAAACACAATATTGGCTCAAATGGCTTGGTCATATAACTGGTGGGAATTTAAAGAGACTCTTTTTACATGGGACAAATTAGCACCATTATTTACTGTTTATGGTGTTTTTTTGGTGGGTACTATATGGATATTTTATTTTTCATTTCGTAAATTTTGGATTTACATAATTGTGAATTTAATTATTGACCTCTTGTACGGGATGGGTCTTACTAAAATGTTAAACAAGCTGGAGATAAGAGAAACTGGTAGTTTCTCTCCTCTAAAGAATCTTTTAGCAATGACAATTTTAGCCGTCATTCTATATCTTTATCAGTTATGGCAGGAAGAAATCTTTGAAAAGGAAAATGTTAAGTAAAATTCATTCGAAACCCTTTATAAAATAGTACTTTTGTTCAAGTAACGGATGCAAGAGTTTAAGTTTGGGACTGCTGTGGCAATCCCTTTAAACCCTTTATCTTAAGTACATTCCTTCACAAACTTATCATTATTTGCCTCCATTATCATAGCACCTCTTATCCCCTTCTAAAAAAAACTGCCATCTGGCAGTAAAAGACGACTTACTTTTTATATAGTTATAATAAAACATTGGATGCTTTCTTGGATAAGTGATCAATTCTTGAAACTATAAGTGAATCATCTATGGTAGAAATAATAGGGGGTTTGAAAAGTTGCAATTTTCTTAGCTTATAAAAATCAAAAAGTGCTTGTTCAATTGTAAGTTGGTAAGAAATGATAATATAGAGTATAGAAAGCTAATTAAAATGAGAATAAAATATTGTGATATTTAAGTTTAGAAAATAATTTTTTTATTACTAATTTTTATAATATAGTTCCTGAATTAATAAGTATTAGGCTATGTTTTAAGTTAATAGTATATTGATTTGCTCTTATCTATTACACAATTGAAATTAAATACGAAGTTAATAACGTATACATAAAATAAAATATAAAGGAGAAAGAGGTATGACAGAATTCTGGGAATCAAGTTTTATAGAAAATCAAATGATGTGGGGATTTGAACCTTCAGACTCAGCAATCTTGACAAAGGACTTTTTCCTTGAAAAGAAAGTTAAGGATATATTAATACCTGGTATTGGATATGGTAGAAACGCAAAGGTTTTTATTGACAACGGAATAAATGTAACAGGTATTGAGATTTCAAAAACAGCGATTGAATTGGCAAGGCAAAATGGGCTTGATATTAGTATTCTTCATGGTTCAGTAACTGATATGCCTTTTGATAACAAGCTTTATGACGGTATATTTTGTTATGCACTTATTCACTTATTGAATAATCTTGAGAGATATAAGTTTATTAAAGATTGTTATAATCAGTTAAAGCCAAACGGATATATGATTTTTGCTACTATTTCAAAAGAAGCCCCAATGTTTGGAAAGGGCAAACAACTGGGTAAAGATTATTTCGAGATAATGGAAGGGGTAAAAATGTTTTTTTATGATTCTGCCTCGATAAAACAAGAATTTGGAAAATATGGACTGATAGAATTTTCGGAAATTGTTGAGCCACATAAGAATATGGAAAATAAACCTCCGTTTAAATTTATAATGGTAAAATGTCAAAAAGAACTATAATTACAATTACATAAAAAATCAAAAAATGAGTTTAAGAACGGCAGCTGCTTCGGCAGCTTTTTTGCTTGTTTTACTAAAGGGGAGTTTAGTGGAACAAGAATAGAAATAAAGAAGATAATTAGCTTAATATAAACAGATTATCTTCTTCATCTAAAATTGAAAAATTCCTTTATGAAAAGAGTTTAAGACCTATTGCAGCACCCAAAACCATTCCTATAAAAATAAGTCTTCTCCAATCTTTAGATTCTCCATATAATACCATACCTAAAATTACTCCACCAGAAGCACCAATTCCTGTCCAAATTGCATAAGCTGTACCCATAGGCAGTGTTTCCATTGCATATGATAGAAACATAAAGCTTGCACCAAATCCAAGAACTAATAGAACAAGTGATTTCCAATTACGGTCCTTATGAAGTTTATTTATCATAACAACACCAAACATTTCAAATAACCCTGCTAAAACTAAAGAAATCCACGCCATTAGGAATCAGCCCCTTCCAGAACGTTATCCTTTGTAACTAATTTCAAACCAATTACACCTGCTAGCAACAGTAAAATTAATAGTATTTTACTCATTTTGAATGGTTCTCCGAAGAAAAGTATTTCAGAAATAACAGTGCCTGCCGTGCCCAATCCCACAAAAACTGCATAAACCGTTCCTACGGGGAGTTTTCTTCCCGCCATAATCATTACATAGAAGCTGATGATGATGGATATAACTGTTCCAGTCCAAGTCCAAAAGTCATCCGCGTGTTTCAATCCAATAACCCAAAATACTTCAAAAAAAGCAGCAACAAATACTTTAATCCAATTTGTGTTCATCTAAACGACACCTCCAATTTTATTTTTGCCAAAAAACAGCCAAAAAACAAAAAAGCCTGGGAGTAACTGTTTAACAGTTATCTCCCAGGCTTTTATCCCTCCGTGACACAGCAAAGCTGTGAGTTTTCTCTCGGACCAGACCAACAATAAGTTACGGAACCCTAGAAAACATTTAAATTATACAGTTACTTATATTCTACATACATCTCATATAATATCAAGAGTTAAATTTTAGCAAAGTCTTTGGTGTTTGATAAGATTGTGAAGGAATGCACGGCGAGCCCTTTTCTTGTCGTACTTGCTGAGCAGGTTAGCTGAATAAAAGTATCTTTGTAAAAAGGAATATTGATTTTAGTATAGAAAGAATAAATTAAGATAAATGCAAAGGGGCGAAGTTTCAGAACGGTCTGGGTACAGATCGGTTCACTGAGACTGTGGAAGGGGAAATTCACAACTATTTTTGAATTACGATAATAGGGGGTAAATATCAATGAAAAAGCGAGCACTAGGTCAAAACGGTCCTCTGGTTTCTGAGATTGGTCTAGGTTGTATGGGAATGTCCTGGCTATATGGTAATTCTGATCGAAGCGAAAGCATTGCAACAATCCACGCGGCACTTGAGGGAGGCATTACACTCTTTGATACAGGGGATTTCTATGGCGATGGACACAATGAATTACTTCTACGTGAAGCATTCCAAGGAATCCAACGGGAAAATGCGTTCATTTCAGTAAAATTCGATGGCAAGCTACACTCTCATGGTAAGAGTAATCAGGAGAGTAATAACCACCCTCATACAGTAAAGAATTTCCTTGAGGATACCCTACTGCGCCTAGGTGTTGAATACATCGATCTTTATCAACCGGGCACAGCCTGCATCGATCCAAACGTACCAATTGAAGAAACGGTAGGTGCAATTGCTGATATGGTAGAGAAGGGATATGTGCGTTACATTGGTCTTTCTGAAGTTGGAGTGGATATAATTCGTCGCGCACACACTGTACATCCTATTAGTTGGCTGCAAATGGAATACTCACTATTTAATCGGAGCATCGAATCAAATATCTTGCCAACTCTACGGAAATTAGGTATTTCGCTTTCGGCTTATGGTGTTCTCTCCAGAGGTTTATTGAGCGGTACATGGTCAAAAGAACGGGTTCTAGGTTTGGATGATAAACGCAGTAATGGTCCGCGGTTTGCCAACGAAAATATTGAAAAGAATTTAGCACTTGTTGAGGCATTACGTGAAATTGCTGAAGAAAAACAAGCAACCATTGCGCAGATTGCCATCGCATGGGTTTTATCCAAAGGTGAGGATGTTATCCCATTGATAGGTGCAAGAAAGCAGTCACAACTTCATGTTTCACTCGGCTCAGTTGACCTGAACTTAAGTTCAGACGACCTTTTACGAATTGAAGAAGCCGTACCTTCAGAACTTGTCGCGGGCGAATATTACCCGGTACCACGGAAAAAATGGTTCTTTTAACAAATTTTTATTGAAACAAAGGTTGTTAAAATGAAGATGGTGTAATAAAAATGGAAATGTAAAATGAAAAAAGATGAACGAAAGAAAAGATTTGAGAATTTATTAAAACTCCAAAAGCAAAAAGAATTAATGATATAGGTTGGGTTAACAAATTATAAGAGTTTAGCTAAAACTGGGAATGCTTCGGCATCCCTTTTTTGCTGTTTAACTAACGATGCAGTGAAAGAGGGGGTTCAAAGAGAGGCAATGGATTTTGATTGGGGTATGTGATGAATTCTATGAGATTGAATGGAGGAGTCACTTTTTTTGAGAATGAAAGAATACATAGCTGGTGCAGCACGTTCGTTTTACTGTCTTTCATTAATTTGGATGCATTATACCAGATTAATTTCGATAATCTAAGACTTTTGTTGTATTCAAATATCTTGTTTATAAAGTTATTATATTAATGGTTTGAAAAACAGGTGATTGTGTATTTTTCATATAACATCAATTCTATCAATTATCATAGCAAAAACAGCATAGTAAATAGAGAGAGGGTATTTTAGAATGTCTTTTGGTTCATTTGTCATGGCTTTTTCAATGGCGGGGTTAGACTATGAAATGTTAAAAAATTTAGGAATTTCCATAGGAATTTTG
The DNA here is from genome assembly GCF_019219025.1 of Bacillus sp. sid0103. The sequence continues at coordinate 67,958 of NZ_JAHUWN010000030.1, forward strand.
GTTTTATTTATTCTTTTTAGAAACATATTTACCAAGTATGTGTTTCAGTTGATTTTAAAATTGTCGGGAAAAGCACCAACAGATTTTTTCACAAAAATTTGTTTAGGGTTTGAACGTCCTTTAGGATGGTTCTTTATCATTGTAGGTTTGTATTTAGCGATGGATTATTTCCCTTTTATCGAACAACATAATGCGTTATTTTTAAAATTTTTACGTTCCATGGTAATTGTATTAATTACATGGGGATTGTTTAATTTGTCATCTCCAACTGAGGGGATATTAATAAGTGTTAATCAAAAGATAAACAATAAGATTGATTTAATTCTATTACCGTTTATTTCAAGAACGATCCGCGTCATCATTATTGCCATCAGTATTAGTATTATTGGTCAGGAATTTGATTACGATGTAAACGGATTGGTCGCTGGTCTAGGATTAGGGGGTCTAGCCTTTGCTTTAGCTGCAAAAGAAGCGGTAGGAAATCTAATTGGCGGAATCGTCATTGTAACAGAAAAACCTTTTTCCATTGGAGATTGGATCTTAACACCTAGTGTAGAGGGGATTGTAGAAGATATTAATTTCAGAAGTACTAAAATTCGTACGTTTAGTCAAGCTTTAGTTACCGTTCCTAATGCAACACTTGCAAACGAAGCGATTACCAATTGGAGCCGTATGGGGAAAAGACGAATCACTTTCCACTTAGGCCTAAACTATCGAACCACCAAAGAACAAATTCAAAGAGTCGTTAAACAGATTGAACAATTATTGATAACTCATGAAGAAATCCATCCTGATACGATCATGGTCGCATTCGATCATTATAATGAGAGTAGTCTCGATATTCTTATCTATTTCTTCACCAATTCTACTATTTGGGCAGAACACGTTAAAATCAAACATGAAATCAACATAGAAATCATGGGTATATTAGAGGATGAGGGAGTAGAAGTCGCTTTTCCAAGCAGAACAATTTACGTAACTCCACAATCAAGTGAAGAATTATTTCAAGCAGTGGGTTCTTTTGATTAAACTAAGTTTAGTTGTTCCAAAGTATAAACAAATTAGAATTTAGTTAGGTAAAAATTAAATTTTTGGTTTTTGTGCAAATCATAAATTAAACCTCTAAGGTCCAATGACATGTTTCTGTATGTTGGGTTAGAGGTTTTTTTATCGGGTGCGGCGAACCAAGACGGATTAACGTTTTTGTCGATCTATTTGTATTAACGGTTCATGTTAGTTTAACAATCTGAAGGAATAACATTTTACAACACCTATTATGAAACCCCTTCAGCTACAATTGAAGGGGTTTTCCATTATTATTTTTTCTCGATGATCACGAATAAAACACCTATAAAAATTAGGATAGATCCTATCCAAAACGTTCCACCAATGTTCTCTCCTAAAATAAGCCATCCAAGTAATGTTCCAACTACGGGCTGAAAGAAGAAAAATATTCCCCCACTTGAGGCGTTAAGCATTTGTAATCCACGATTCCAAAGTAGAAATCCACATGCGGTTGAAACAATACCCAAATACAAGAGTCCTCCCCAAATGGTTGAGTGAGTCAGTTGAGAGATATTCATTTCTTGTAACCGTGGCAAAACAAAAGGAGTCAACACGATTAGGGCTACCAAGATAGAATAGGTGGTTACCACAATTTGTGAATAATCACTTGGCAAACGCTTAACAAGTACAGACATAAGTGCCCAGGTTAAAGCAGCAATAAAAAGTGCAATACCTCCAAGTGTACTGGACAAATTCACATCACCAATTCCAACAATAAGGAGTACTCCTATTGTTGCTAAACAAACGGAGATCCCCTTTTTTAACGTAAACCGTTCATTGAGGATTAAGCGAGCAAAAATAACCATAAATGCTGGTGTTGAAGAAGTTATAATGGCTCCCGTTTGTGCTGTGGATAGCATAGTACCAGTTTCCTGAGCAACTATTGATATGGCATTACCGATGATCCCAATGGCTATGATTAGTAAAAAATAACGTTTTTCGATACGCCAATTTTGTCTTGTTATGAAGCCGATAATGAGAAGTGCACAAATAGCCACTAAATATCGCAACCACACAAGTTCCAGTGGAGGTATGACCGATACTACAACTTTAACAACTACGTACATACCGCCCCAAATACTGGATGCTAAAATTAAATATAAAGAACCTAATAAGGTGTTTTTCATTTTTTGTCCCCTCCGTCTTTTGTTTAGAGTCGAGATTGCCCTTAACGGAGAGATATAGTCAACTACACTCCATTAAGAGCAGGAGGGTACTACTGGTACATCGTTTTCAAATAATGGAGTCCAATACATTATGTTCACCCCTAGTCCATTTCTTTTTTTAACTACATTATATGTATTTTATTATAACAAAGAATATATAGCCTGTGTTATCAGGCTTCCAAGAATTACTAGACTAAGAGTAGATTGTGAAAAAGTGTACTGAAAGTATAGGTGGCAAGAGTTGTAGATCAGAGCTGCCAAAAGGGCGGCTTTTTGTTTTTGAGCTAACGGTCGTTGAGGAAGGAATATTCGGTTTTGTGTTGACATATATTTTTAAACTTAATTAATTCAAAAAGCATATAAAGAAGCTGAAGAAACTGTTTCAAGATTAGCAGCTAAATTAATATTATCCTAAAGGAATGGAAAAGGCATGAAATTATTGTTTTTTGCGATGACTCCAGGTGATTATTAATTCCATTATTTATTGAATAAACTTTGTTAAGGAGGTAATTAAATTGGAACAACGAATTGATTATTACAATGTAGCACCAGAAGCACTTAAAATAATGATGGAAATGGAGAAGTATACGAAAACTACAGGTATAGACCGTAAACTTCGTGAACTTATAAAAATTCGGGCTTCTCAAATAAATGGTTGTGCATATTGTATTAACATGCATACAGCTGATGCTGGGAAAATGGGAGAAACGGAACAACGTTTATATTGTATTAGTGTTTGGAGAGAGTGCACATTTTACACAGATGCAGAAAAAGTAGCACTTGAGTTGACAGAGTATGTGACTTTAATCCCGACAAAAGGTGTGCCAGATGAGCTTTATCAACGAGTACTTGAACATTATGACGAGAGACAATATGTTGACCTTGTTCTAATAATCAATCAAATCAACAGTTGGAATAGAATTTCTATTGCAATGGGGAATACAGCAACTGAAAAATAATTATTCTCAACGAACATCTTATGGGTATCTTCTTATTGAGCTAACGAAGCAGGTTACTTGAAGAAGCAAACATCTCCAGTCTAATTGTATAATCATAAAAAATTGGTCCTTCTTTTTTCCTCTTAAACAACCGGGTTGCAAGAGTTAACAAAGGGAGTTGTTGCGACATCTCCTTTTCTTATTGAATTAACGAGGCATACTAGTAAAAGGTGACCGTTTATTTTTGCTGATTTTATGTCGCATTGTTTGCCCAATTAAAGAAGTGTATAATCCACTTCTCAAAAAAAGTAACTCTCCTATTAGAAGAGTTACTTTTTGATTATTCTACGAAATACATTTTTCCATTTACTTCGATAGATACAGAAGATTGATGTAGAGTTTCTTTTATTTTTTTTGCATAATTCACAACATCATCGATAGTAGAATTGTTTAATTTTTGTGCAAAGCTATAAACGATAGTAACATCCTCTTTAATGAGATTGTCCTCCTCATCCACCCAAGCACCTTTTCCATCTTCAGCCGTAGCTCCACCAAACATCTTTGAAAATGTAGTCATAGCATTATCTACCCATTTATCGTGCTCATCTTTGGAAATTGGCTCACTTCCATTTGTAGACGGTATGTAAATTTTCACTACATTATCTAAATGGAATTCCCCTTGTAAAGCATTAGAGGTATTTTGGGCTTCAATTACTTTTGGTTTTGGAACCAAAGGGTTCCCCAAAGGTGATAAATAAACAAACGACATCATAAATAAAAAAGCAATTAACGTTAAAACCTTTTTGTTTTTTACTATTTTCAACTCGTCCACCCCTTTTTATTCTTATTACCAAATTATACCTCTAGTTTTAAGAATCTTTATAGGGGTTTTTTTGTCATTTCGTGACTTTGTTTGTCATCTTTTATAATTAATTCTAATTTCCTAAATAAAAATGATTATCTCTTTTTTACCTAAGATAGTCAAAGTTACAAACAAAGAATGCTAAGATTTCTGTTTTAATTTATTAAGAAAATGTAGTATAATTAAAAAAGTCAAAAAACGTATAAATAAGTGAAATCCTTCTATAATTCAAATTAGTTGGGTGTCGAAAAACTGTATAAGAGTAGATAAAATCCAAAATCCAACTCTTTTAAGGAAAGAGTTGGATTTTTTTGTATTATTTATATCAAAAAGAGGAGAAATCATATATGAAAATGACAAAATCAATGGCAAATATACTGCTTTTGATAACTTCAGTATTTTGGGGTTCAGGGTTTGTAGTAACCAAAATAGCATTAGACGCAAACGTGTCAGCTGGTCTTATAAATTTTGTTCGAGGTTTTCTCTTTGTTGTTTGCGTACTACTGTTTTTTTATAAAAAAATATTTAAAATGACCTTCAAGGACTTTAGAGTAGGGCTAATTGCCGGAATGCTTAATTTTGGAGGATTTATTACACAAACAATTGGTGTAATGTATACCACTCCATCGAATAATGCTTTTATTTCCTCAGCGTATGTGGTAATTGTGCCCTTTATAGCTTGGATCATTTATGGGAAAAAGTTTCAAGTAAAAGGTTTGGTTTCCATAGCTGTTTGTTTAATCGGAATGGTTATTATCACAGGAATATCGAACAAAGAGATAAACATGAATATTGGAGACGTATACACGCTTATCTGTGCATTTTTTTACGCAGGTTCTATTGTTTACCTCGGGTATAGTACAAGCACAACCGATTTTAGTGTTGTAGCATTTATGCTTGCTACTGTACAAGCAATAGGGGGATTCGTTTTTTTCCTCTTAGTAGAGAAAGGGCAGCTATCGGCCGTTAGTTGGTCTGTTGCCATTTTTCCATTGTTATACATGGGAATAATATGTTCGTTTGTGGGTCAAACGGTACAGGTTGTAGCTCAAAAACATACATCTGCCACATCAGCTGGACTCATAATGATGCTTGAATCCGTTTTTGGAAGCATTTTTTCTATAGCTTTTGGATTTGAACCATTTACCGTAAAGTTAATAGTTGGTGGAATGATCATTATGCTTTCGATTATTCTTATGGAAGTAGAATTTAAGCAGTTTCTAGTCAAGAAAAACCAAGCCGCTTAGTATGAGGGAGAAACGATTAAATTCACAATGCCAGTGGAACTTTTTGAAAGAATTTCCAAAGAAATGATTTAGCTTTAACACAATGTGTTATTGCATTATCGGGTGCCTTGAAATTAAGAAAGGGGGTTGCTGCGGCAATCCCTTTCTTATTCGTCTATCGAAGCAGGATCGTTGAAGAAGGAATCCACCTTTTACCATAAAATATGTTATATGTAAATAGCAGGTAGAGGGATGATGGAGAACTTGAAAAGAAGATTTTCAATTGAAAAGGCAGAATCAACCCTATTACTTAATGAAGAAAATTAAAGGATTAAATAGTCAAAAATAATCAGAAAGTGCGTCTATAAAAAAATGCTTAGCATATGCCAAGCATTTTTTCATATTATTTAGATTTGGGGAATACTCTACGAATGGTTTCAGTAAATTCATTAAAAAAACCTGAGACTGGTCTACCGTTACGAATATCAGACGCATATGTGTTCATTCGATCATAAAAATCAGGGTTTTCTGATACATAAACGTTATTAATGTCACGATCAGTAGATTTAACTCTTTGTGAAATCTTATGCTCAATATTATAAGTACCCTTACTCCGGGATGTAGGTGAAAGCTTTACAGCTACATACGCATTATTTTCTGTCACAATTACATTCGCAGTGTCCACCTCTGGCAAGTCTGCTACTTTTTTAGCTGCATCATCGGCAACGTTCATCTTAGAACGATTATCATAAGTATTATTGATCCTGTCGTTGGTGATGTTGTTCTTTGTCACATTTTGATCACGATATACAACATCATTTTTATTTACATTATTTCTGGCACATCCAGTTAAGTCAAGACTAAAAATAAGGATTGCCATTAAGATTAAACTCTTTTTCATAATCTATTCCCTCCGTTAGTTATATTAGACAACAATAGGTTTCCATTTGTTTAAAACAAGGGTCTGTAGTTGTTCAATTATGTTTTTTTCTTTGGATTGGTGGATATGAGCCCTTTGAATTTTTATCTTTTTTTATCATTTCCCATAACCTTAAATTATATTTATTGACTACAATGTAATACTTTCCATTGTAAACTACTTCTTCTGAATCGGCTTTTCACCTCCTACTCTTACAAAGGTAGATTTTATTATTTATTATTGAATACCTTATTCTTTTTATACTTAATACTTGGTTTTAGGGAGGAATTTACATTTAATGAACCGAGGAGGGGATGAAGAAATTGTGAAGTAATGTACTAAAGTAACGGGCGGAGTTAGTTAAAGAACGATCAATTAATGACACTTTTCCAAAACAAAAAGCTTGAATCCTCAAGCTTTTTATTTTTGGGGTTTATTTAGTCAAGATACTGTTTTAATATTTTTAATCCGATTTCTAACTCCTCTAGCGATTTTGTAGAAGCTAGTGCTATACGCAAATACTTATCACGAGTAGTCTGCCCGCTTAAAAAACGATCAGAATGAAAAACTCGAATACCGTGCCTGTTCAAATCCGTTTCTAACTGTAACGCATCGTTATGTCCTTCAATGGGGAGCCAACGATAAAAACTAAGAGGATGTCCAATATTCTTTCTTAATGGAAAATGCTGCGTATAAATATCATTTGCAACCTGTGCAAGCTGTTTCTTTTCAGAAACAATTTCATGAGCCTTGCCTGATAGGATAAGCTCTGTGATAACCTCTGCATCAAAAGAAGAGGTTTTTACATTGATATTAAAAATAGCCTTCAAAATTTTCTCGCGTAATGCATCCCCATATACCATATAGGCAACTCTTAATCCAGAACATATTGACTTAGAGGTGCCACATATATATACGCTCTGTTCCGGAAGTAAATTGGACATTGGCTGCTCGTAATCGGAGATCACACCTGCCGTCAGAAAAGCATGAATATCATCCTCTATCAAAATTAAACGATGCTTACGGATGACCTCAGCTAATTCTTGCTTTCGAAACTCTGGAATCATTACGGCAGTCGGATTACAACAAGAGGGCATTAGGAAAATGCCGTGAATATTTATTTGGCTACATTGCTTTTCAAGTTCGTCAGGCGACATCCCAAACTGGTCGCTAAGAATGGGGACTAACTGAATATGGAACATTTTTGCCAACTCGATGAAATTTGAATATGTATATAAATCCGTAGCAATTCTATTACCTGGCTCAAACAAAGCAGCCAAGGTAATAGCCAACGCATTTTGGGCCCCAGAAACAATCGCTATATGCTCTTGGTCAGTATGAATACCGAACGATTCCATCCAGTTTAGAGCTGCCGTCTTTTGATGTGGAATACCAGTCGGATCATTATAATTTAGAAGCTGCTCCAAGTAACTTTTGTCCACAACCTTTTGAATTACTTCTTTTACAATAGCATTCGTTTGCTCAAAAGATGCTACGAATCCAAGTTCAATGAGGTTTGTGTTTTTATCCCTGGAAATGGTTATAGAACGAGTAGCATTCGGAGTAACAAAGGTTCCGCTTCCGGTGACTGCATTAATCAATCCCTTTACCTCGCATATTTTGTAGGCACGGGTAATGGTAGTGAAGTTTAAGTCCAGAAAATCCGCCAATTCCCTTTGGGGAGGTAACTTTGTCCCAGGTACTAAACAACCATTGATAATATCCTGTTCAAGCAATGATGCAAGAGATCGATAAAAAGGACGGTTCAATGCTTTCTTATCTGGTTTCCAAGACATTGGATAATTTTCAAATGAATTAACTGGCATATTACACCTCTACTATCTTATTCCATACAATCATATCATTTTTTGTATGGAATTCTTAATAAATTGTATGAATTAAAAAGGTGAACGTAGAAGTGTTCGTTCTATTTAAGAATAAAAATGTCTACTAATACTCCCATTTGTAATAAAACGGGGGTATTTTATTTTATATAAAGATAATTGTAATCCATACAAT
>NZ_JAHUWN010000031.1 GCF_019219025.1 Bacillus sp. sid0103
ATTTAGGTTAAACTGTATTTGAGTCATAATTAATTCCTCCACATTGTTTTCTTCGCCGTTAACATTGTAACCATGAGGAATTAATTTGACTCATTTTCTTTTTACACAATTATATGGACTCAATCCCCATTGATTACCTTCTTCCCCTTTTTTCAGCGGCTTCGGTCACCTATAACCCCTATTGATTACCGTCTTCCCCTTTTTTCACCAACTTCGGTCACCTATAACCCCCATTGATTACCTTCTTCCACTTTTTTCAGCATCTTCGGTCACCTATAACCCCTATTGATTACCTTCTTCCCCTTTTTTGCCCTCTTCGGTCATTAAATACACCCAACCAAAATCAAAGACCATCCCGCTAGGCGAAATGGTCTATAATTGTAATCTATGATTTTTTCCCAAGCACCGGCGTCCGATCCTCCGTTTACCTCGATGGCGGAAGCATCGTTAATGCTACCCTGCCTTTTTTCATATCTACCGAGTCTACCCATACGGTAACGACATCTCCTACAGATACAATGTCTAATGGATGCTTTACAAATCGATTGCTGAGTTTTGAAATATGCACAAGCCCGTCCTGCTTGACGCCTATATCAACAAATGCACCGAAGTCAACTACGTTTCGAACTGTACCTTGCAGCTCCATCCCTGCTTTTAGGTCCTCTAGCTTTAGAACATCTTTTTTCAAAAGAGGGCGAGGTAAATCATCGCGTGGGTCACGTTCTGGTCTAACTAATGCATCAATAATGTCCTTTAGGGTTAGTTCCCCTATAGCTAGTTCTTCGGAAACTGAATTTAAATCGAGACCATGAAGGGCTGTTTTAAGCTCTTCTGTACCAAGGTCATCGGTCGTAAAGCCGAGACTTGCTAATAATTTCTTCACTTCATTGTAGTTTTCAGGATGGATCCCTGTCCTGTCAAGCGGCTGCTTTCCATCCAGTACGCGCAAGAAGCCTATCGCCTGCTCATACGTTTTTGCCCCTAAACGAGGAACCTTCTTTAGTTGTACTCTGCTTGTAAATTTCCCTTCCTCTTCACGCTTTTTCACAATATTGTTTGCTGCGGTTTTGTTAAGCCCTGCTACATACTGTAAAAGCGATGGAGAGGCGGTATTGACATTTACACCAACTTTGTTAACTGCCGTTTCGACGACAAAATGCAATGATTCTGACAGTCGTTTCTGGGAAACATCATGCTGGTATTGACCGACACCAACCGATTTTGGGTCAATCTTCACCAATTCTGCTAATGGGTCCTGCAATCGACGGGCAATGGAGGCCGCACTTCTCTCTTCTACCTGCAAATTCGGAAACTCTTCTCTCGCCAGTTCAGATGCCGAATAAACACTGGCCCCTGCTTCATTAACGATTAAATAGAAAATTTCCTCATCCATTTCCTTTAAAATATCGGCAACAAACTGTTCTGTTTCCCTTGAAGCAGTCCCGTTTCCAATGGCTGCCATCTCCACTTTATATTCGCGAAGAATGTTAATAAACTTTTCGCGGGCTTCCTTCGTCTTTGAAACAGGAGGATGCGGATAAATGACATCAATTTTCAGTACCTTGCCTGTTTCATCGACTACCGCCAGTTTACATCCTGTCCGGTAAGCAGGGTCGACTCCGATAACAATCTTCCCTTTTAACGGCGGCTGCAATAGTAAGTTCCGAAGATTTTCAGAGAATATATGTATGGCTTGCTCTTCACCTTTTTCCGTTAATTCACTGCGGAGTTCCCGCTCAATCGAAGGTTGAATCAATCGTTTATAGCTATCTTCCAACGCCTCTAACACGATTGGGGCTGCCGGTGAATGTGGAACACGAACCCATTTTTTCGTTAGATACGCCATAATTAAATCCATATTCATTTTAATTGACACTCGTAGGATATCTTCTTTTTCCCCGCGGTTTAATGCAAGAATACGATGTGGAACAATTTTATTTACAGGTTCATCATATTCATAGTACATTTCATAAATATTTTTCTCGTCTTTTTCCGCTTCTTTGACGACAGATACTACTGCTCCGGATTTAAAGGTTTCTCTCCGAATCCATTTACGGCTTTCAGCATCATCGGAAACCCGCTCGGCAATGATATCTCTTGCACCTGAAAGTGCGTCCTCCACCGTGAGGACTCCTTTTTCCTCCGATAAAAATTGCTTTGCTTTTTCCTCGATACTTTCTTTCGAAAAAGTCAGCAGCCATTCAGCCAATGGTTCCAGCCCTTTTTCCTTCGCGACGGTTGCTTTAGTCCGTCTTTTTTGTTTATAAGGTCTATATAAATCTTCAACCTCTTGAAGTTTCTCTGCCTTGGTAATTGCGGCGTTTAGTTCATCCGTTAATTTCCCTTGTTCACCTATTATGCGGATAACCTCTTCTTTTCTTTGCTCGAGGTTTTGGATATACTGCCAGCGTTCTAATATATTTCTGATTTGGACTTCATCAAGTGCGCCTGTCATTTCTTTACGATAACGAGCAATAAAAGGAACTGTATTGCCTTCATCTAGTAATGAAATAACACTTTTTACTTGTTTGAAAGAGATTGCTAATTCAGCAGCAATTTTCTTTAACAACTGATCATCTTTTACGATTGTATCATTCACAAAGCAAGCCTCCATTCCATTTCATTCTATTGTAGCAGAATAAGTAGTGAGTTTCATTAAACGGGGGTCCCCTTATTACTTTCAAAAAGGCACTGTTTGATTTCCGCTCCAGGTACCCGCATTCCACAGGCGGTCCGGGATTCTCCTCGGCGCACTACGCCTGCAGGGTCTCCCAACCACCTGTTTCTCTCGCAGGAGTCTTATGCCTTTGCTTCAATCAACATGTGTACAAAATCAACAACTTTAACATGGCCATTCCAAAAAAAATAGGCAAGCACATTGGCTTGCCTAAGCAATTTTGAGAATGAGGTCAGGATATGTATGAAAAAACGCTCTTCCTAAAAAGAGCGTGCTTTGCGTTAAAATTCGATGAGACCCAGGCTTATCTGCAAGGCTTCATCCACTTTCTCCATCATTTCGTCATCGAGATGGGTGATTTTATCGGTTAACCGCTGCTTATCAATTGTACGAATTTGCTCTAACAGAATGACCGAATCTCGTTCAAATCCGTAGCGCTTCGCATCAATTTCTACATGAGTAGGAAGCTTGGCTTTTTGAATTTGAGCTGTAATCGCTGCAACAATCACTGTGGGACTAAACCGATTCCCGATGTCGTTTTGGATGACAAGTACAGGTCGGACGCCGCCTTGTTCAGAACCAACAACTGGGGATAGGTCCGCGAAATAAACGTCACCACGTTTGACTATCAAAGGATTATCCTCCGCTTACAAGACGTTCAACTGTGTGTTCTGCCTCATATTCTGCTAAAAATGCTTCTGATGCAATCCCTAGATTTATCTTTGCCATTTCCATGTATCCACGTCTCATCGACTCGCGAATTTGTCTCTTTTTACGCTCGCGTAAATACATTTTTGTTGCCTGGTAGATAAACTCGCTGCGGTTTACATTTTCTTGTTTTACAAAACCATCTAATTCAGTTAAAAGATGTTGCGGTAACTTCACTAAGATTTCCGTAGTTGCGCCGGATTCAGACACAAACATACACCTCCACCATCACTACACACCATTTTTATCTAACCAGAATTCCTTCTGATGAATAAACGCCACTCCACTTCATGAATCGCCTTTTGGCCTGTTTCATACAGTGAGTTTCATTTATTATCTGTACCATATTTAATAATAACACTAATCGAACCTATTGCATAGACTAATTATAATACTACTGTATTATAAGCCAATAAAACACCCTTTTATGCACAAATCAACGCAATATCATAAATATGATGAAAAAACATGATTTAGCCCATTAATCTTGAAGAAGATAATTTTTTAAATCGACAATTTTTCCATCCTTTTTATAAAGACGTGGGACCCGATAGGCGATGATACAAGGGACCTCATAATTAATCGTGTCGAGATTTTTGGCAATCTCATTTATTGAAATAAACTGATTCTCCTGCGTGCCAATTAAGGTGACGGTTGTCCCAATCGGAACATAATGCGGCAGCCGGATCATACATTGGTCCATACAAATTCTACCGACAATTGGCGACCTAACACCTTCCACAAGCACTTCTTGTCCTTGCAACTTGCGAATCCAACCGTCCGCATAACCAATTGGAATCGTCCCAATCCACTCTTCTTCACCAGTTTCATAGGTTGCCCCGTAACTCACTTTTTCACCCTTGGGCATCTTTTTGACGTGGACCAGTCGTGATTGGAGTGAAAATGCCTCCTTTAGCTGAAAGGGAATTTCATTTTCCATCTCAAGTGAAGGTGTTAGTCCATACATCGCAATCCCAATCCGGACTGTATTAAAATAAGTCTTTGGATAGCGCAAAGCTGCCGCACTATTGCTGGAATGTATATACTTTGGTTTTTGTTTTAACGCCGAAACCATGTTTTCAAATGAAGCTAGTTGCTGATACATATAGGTTTCGTCTAGTGCATCCGCCGTTGCAAAGTGCGTAAAGATCCCTTCTAGAATAAATTGATCATTTTCAGAGATCATTTGCTCGACCACCGTTAATTCAGATACACTTCGAACGCCGATTCTTCCCATTCCAGTATCTACTTTGATATGAACTGAAATCCTATCATCGGGTGTTACATGTTTTAATGCCTCTTCCAGCCATTCTGGTTGGAAAACGGTCACAGTGATAGCAAATTTTGCAGCTACTTGGATATCTTCAGGCCGTGTCGCACCCAAAACCAGGATCGGAGCAGAAATCCCTTTATTCCTTAAGGCAATAGCCTCGTCCATAAACGCAACAGCAAGATAGTCTGCCCCTGCTTCAAGTGCGGTTTCTGCCACTCGAAGATCTCCATGGCCATACGCATTTGCTTTGACAACTGCAATCATTGTCACTGCTTGAGGCAAATGCTTCTTTATTGAGGTTAGATTAGCATGAATACAATCTAAATCCACTTCGGCCCATGTATCACGATAGAAAAAACCTTGCTCTTCCATGTTTCCACTTCCTAATAGCTTTAATTATATATTATTCCATTTTATCACAAAAAATATCATACGACTGTTACCTTTTTATATCAAAAAAAGAGCAAGCCCTATATAAGCCTGCTCCTTGACTGATTTATTTTACTGCTTCCCCTTGGACAGATGCTGCCACCTCAATTAGTTCTTTTTTCGTTAAGTTCTTGGATGCAATCATATAATCGACACCATTATGCGACCAAGAAATCGAGTGATCGGAAACTGCCCCAATCGTTGCCCCTAAGTCGACAATATCCCCTTCAACATAGGTTGGATTGGTAGATGCCGTTTTCGCAGTTACTTTTTCTTGGACAAGTGTAAAGGATTTTTTACCATCGTAAGTGAGAACAACCCTTTTCCCATCCTCCAATGCCACTTCTTTTTCCTCGATTAGTTTGGTTCCTTTCAGTTCTGCAGTTGGATACATAACCGTAAAGGCATCATCGCCGCCATCTGCCATTGCCGGCAGGTTGAGTTGAGCCCGTGTCATGTTTTTCTTCATATCGAAATCGTCCTTGTCAAAGCTGGCATTAAATTTAACCTTTGAGAACTCGACTGTTACGAGGGCATTTCGATCTGGATCCATTACTTTTACCACAGCTGGTGATAAATCACCTTTATTCAATTTGATTTCTTGGAATGGCAGCATTGAATTGTTTTGGTAACGGGTTTTGGTTTCAAATACATAATAATCCTTTGTAGTGGAGAATTTCGCACTTTTATCAGCAACAATGTCCTTAATCAGCGACTCATACAAGTAGGCCTGGCTGCTGTTTTGCGGCCAATCGCTTTGGAAACGGAAGCTCTTATTTAGAGCAGGCGTCAGAACAAATACCCCTTGGTTATTCCTTAAAATCATCTGACTTTGGTCTTTTTGAGCATTTTTCAAATTCACACGATAAAAGGTAGGATCTTTGTGCCAGATTTCCACGTTATACACTTGTGAATCCGAACCCATTTTCAACGTCATTTTTGCATTCACCTTATAGCCGCTTAGGTCATCTAGTTTTCCTGTTAACTCTTTAACCACATCACCTTGTGATTTAGAGCCACAGGCAGCTAGTACAAAAATGACCATTAGCCCTGTGATTAGCAGCAACAACTTTTTCCTCATTCCTTCAACCCCTTCTTGTCTCATTTCATATGATTCTAGAGAAGAGAAAGGCAGGGGTCAGGCAATGGAGTTTGCTATCCAAAATGACCATGGCTGACCTTGTCTCTCCTGTTTCCCTATGAATATATGAGACAACCTTTAGGAATATGATAAAGAAGTTGCCAAGCTATTTATTTAAATAAAATTAATCTTCTTCAATCATGACTTGCGCGACGGCGTAGTCCCTGCTATGTGATATGGATAAATGGGCCCGCGTCTCAGGCTTTGCAATAAATGGTTTTCCAGTGCTATCATTGTCGATTTCTATGTCTAAAAATGATAGCTCAGCACCAATTCCCGTGCCATTCGCTTTTGAATACGCTTCTTTTGCCGCAAAACGCCCTGCAAAAAATTCTACCTTTCTTGCTGCCGGTAACTCCTCAAATTTCTTCCGTTCCGTTGGGGTTAACACGCGGTCAACAAACTTCTTTTGGCGAAGTAGGATGTCCTGGATCCTTGAAAGTTCAATAATATCGATTCCAATCCCTTTAATCATTCTTCATCTTCCTTCTATTTGTTATATGATTAGCATAATAGTGTACAAGATAAGAAAAGCGGAATCGCCCGGTTAGCGGCGTATGGACTGGAGCACTTTGACCGAGATAAAGGAAACACGGAGAGCGTTAGCAATCCGATGTTGACTTATCGTAGGGAAAAGGGCGAAGTACACTAGCCGCTGGGCGATGGAGCTAGACAGTAGTCTAAGTTCATGTCTAAACTTATATATTATGTGACACAGGAGGTGCAAGTAATGTTTACACGAACGGAAAGCTTTCGCGATTTTATCCGCCTTTATCCGATCGTTTCTATTATCATTACCATTCATTTAGGATTATATTTATTAACTAGTTTACCAGTCTTCCCAAACGCCTGGTTCTTTGAAAACCTTTCCGGAGTAAATCTTTACATAACGGAAGGAGAGTATTGGCGCTTAATTACACCGACCTTTATGCATAGCGGGTTCTCACATGCTCTGTTTAATAGCTTTTCACTGGTTTTATTCGGACCAGCCCTCGAGCGCATGCTTGGCAGTGGGCGATTTTTATTCATATATCTGCTCACAGGAATCATCGCGAATGTTGCCACACTGCTGCTCGAACCACTTACATATACCCATGTTGGTTCAAGCGGGGCAATATTTGGACTGTTTGGCTATTATTTAGCGATTATTGTCTTTCGGAAACATATGCTTTCTAAGCAAAATGCGCAAATTATCCTGACACTCTCTGTGGTTAGTTTAATTATGACATTTTTACAGCCGAATATTAATATTACCGCTCATCTTTTTGGATTACTTGGCGGCTTTTTACTAGGGGCGATTCCTTATTTTAATAAAAAGGAATTAACAGATTCAATTCGAGGTACCGCAAACTGGGCAAGCAGTAAGAAAAAAAGGATCTCTTATCAATCTCCTTGGAAAGTTCTCATTTGGGCCGCGATTATCATCATTGCAATTATCGGATTACTCGCACAAAAATAACAGGGATTTGCAGTCGAATCATCCTTCACTGCTATCCCTTTTTTCCTTTGCCCAGCTTCTCCCCCTTATTCGATAGTAAAACTTGACTGGTCGATCCACGTTATGCCTTCACTATCTTGCAAATCCTTTACTAGTTGGAAAAGTGCCGCATCTTTTCGCTTCGCTTCAATCATACAGTGAATCTCAGGAACTGTCCCTTTGATTTGCTGTAAAAACGTGAGAAACATGTGGGGATCTATCGTGTCCGCATGTGCTCGAAAATCTTTTTCGGAGCGCGGACTCGATATATGCATCTTTATCGGCAGCGACGACTGTGCCCATGACGCAACAATCCGCTCCCAATCCGTCACCCATTCTTCATCTTCATGGTTAGCGAGGTGGTGGTGATAATCAAATACCATCGGTACCCCTAACTTTTCACAGAGATAAAGTGTGTCCTTCACTGTAAACGTCGTATCATCATTTTCAAGCATAATCATTTGTTGGATCGATGGGGAAATATAAGCCCAATTATGAATAAACAACTCGAGCGCTTTCTCCTTATCGTTATACCCACCGCCGACATGAAGTACACATCGGTGTTCGGGATCTATTTCTAGTCCTTTTAGCAAAGCTTTATGCATGTTGAGGGTTCTCAAGGAATTTTTTAAAATCTCTTTATCTGGAGTATTCAGCACCACGAAATGATCAGGATGAAAGTCAATCCGTGACGGATGTTCCTTTAGATAATTTGCCAGTTTCTTGAGGGTATCATTTAACGGGGTGATGTAGTCCCAATCGAGTAATTCCTCATGATTGGCGAGCGGAATCAGGCGAGAACTTAGCCTAAAAAAATGAATTTGATTACCTGCATTATGTTTTAAAAGACGGAGGCAATTTTCTAAGTTCGAAATCGCAATTCTCTCTAATTTCCGAATCGCCGCGTCCCTGTCTTTTATTTTTTCAAATTGGGCAAATGTCATTGTTTGCGAGGGGGAAGCATTCTGAAGTTCGACACTCATTGCGACATATCCAAGTCGTACCATTGTCATCATCATCACTCCAGCGGATTGTGTTTATGTTTACTATTCCCTTTTAGGCATAGAAAAAAGCATGAACAAAATCGTCCATGCTCTTGTTTATTTATTCCTCGAGCTGCAGCGCCTAGGCGCTTCCGCTTTTCGTTTAATGATTAAATGTTCTAGGCTTTGAAGTTGATTTACCGCCGCCCGTTCTTTTTTCACCGCTGCGAGGCTTGGCTGGAGCCTTTTTCCTGTTTCGGTCTCCATTGTAAGAACCTCTAGAATCATCTCTTCTTCTACGGTCACGGTCATACGGCTTTCTTTCTCTTCTTTGTGGAAGCTGTTCTTCTGTTAACTTAATTGGTGTTGTATCCGGTTCTTTCGTTAACATTTTCAATACAGCGGCAATTACAGTTGATGCATCATTTTCTTCCAACAATTCTTGCGCTGCTGCTTTATAATAATGTAAATTGTTTGATTCAATCGTTTGAACGATTTTTTCTACAACCGCTTTTTGTTGGCCTTCTAATGCTTCATCAAGCGTCGGAGCCTTCATTTTATCCATTTTGCGTTTTGTGGTTTTTTCCACAACCGCTAGATAAGATTTTTCACGCGGTGTAATGAACGTCATCGCCATTCCAGTTTTACCAGCACGGCCAGTACGGCCAATACGGTGAACATAGCTCTCTGGATCTTGTGGGATATCGAAGTTGTATACATGGGTAACGCCTGAAATATCGAGACCCCTTGCAGCTACGTCTGTTGCAACTAGGACATCAATCGTTCCTTCTTTAAATTTGCGCAGGACAGAAATCCGTTTTGCCTGGCTCAAATCACCATGAATACCTTCTGCTGTATACCCTCTTAAAGTTAGTGCCTCAGATAATTCATCAACACGGCGCTTCGTACGGCCAAACACAATTGCAAGTTCTGGTGATTGAATATCTAAAAGTCTTGTTAACACATCAAATTTATTTCGTTCCTGAACTTCAAGGTAATATTGCTCAATTAAAGGAACCGTCATTTCTTTCGTTTTCACGCGAACGATTTGCGGGTCTTTCATGAACTTTTCAGCCATTCTTTGAATTGGCCCAGGCATTGTCGCTGAGAAAAGTAATGTTTGGCGTTCTTCCGGTGTTGAAGCAAGGATGGATTCAATATCTTCAATGAATCCCATATTTAACATTTCATCCGCTTCATCAAGGATGACAGTGTTAACTGTATCAAGACGCATCGTTTTTCTGTTGATATGATCCAATACACGACCTGGAGTACCAACAATGATATGTGGAGCCTTTTTTAATGAACGAATTTGACGGCTGATATCTTGCCCGCCATAAATCGGCAATACACGCACTCGTTTACCGGAACCGATTTTATACAGTTCTTCTGAAACTTGAATGGCAAGTTCACGAGTTGGCGCAATAATAATCCCTTGAATCGCATCCGCACTAGTATCAATTTTTTCAACCAATGGAATTCCAAATGCAGCTGTTTTCCCTGTTCCTGTTTGAGCTTGCCCGATCAAATCAATTCCTTTTAGCCCCAACGGAATAGTTTCCGACTGAATTGGTGTAGCTTCCTCAAAACCCATTTTAAGGACAGCTTGTAAAGTGGCCTGGCATAGGCCTAATTCTTCAAACTTTGTCAATGTTTTCATTCTCCTTCATCTATGTGAAAATATTTTTGAGAGCTGAATATTTTCGCCGATACTCAGAAAAGCGGTAGCGCCTGCTCTATTGAGGCGAAAAGCGCTGGAGGCCTTAAGGTGAAGTCCGTTTTGGATTCATCAAGAATGGAATCCTTGACGATATAAGTTTAAATTTCATCTAGGATGAAATAAGTTTTTATTTCATCCACAAGGATGGAAGTGGATTTTTATACTTCATCTTAGGCAGGACCGAACGTCTCGGTCCCCTTGGCGCTTGAGCTGACACGCATCAAAAATGCCGTAAATAGGTAACATCTTTATTTTACCAAAAAAAAACATGCTCCCTCAAGGAGTATGCCCTTTAATCATCGTTCTTTAGACACGTTGATGAACATCATACCACTGTTACTAGTATTTTGCAATCAAGATAAGTTTGCAGAATATCCAAACCAATCTTATTACCTCATCAAAAAGCCTAATGTTTGAAATAAAAGGGCACCTTCTCCTCTCAAGGAGGGTCTCTGTTATTTTTCTTTTTTCACCCAGAAATCATTCATGTTCTTGTTAGTTTTAATTTCCTTAATTTACTTGCAGGGCAGTTACGATTTCTTCTAATTTCATTCCTCTTGAGGCTTTGACGAGGATTAACGTTTTATGATTTACATGTTGCTTTAATTCTTGAATGAGCGCTTCTTTTTCTGTAAAGGCAAACACTCTTTCAGATCCTAAAACCGTTCTAGCCTTCTGTGCAATATGCCCTCCTAATTTTCCATAGGTGAACAGGAGATCAACTTTTTCACCGTTTAAGGATTCACCAATTTGCTGATGGTATTGCTCTTCCTGTGGACCAAGCTCTAACATGTCGCCTAGGACGAGGATTTTTCTTTCATAACCTTGAAGATTGGATACTAACTCGATCGCTGCCAGCATTGACGTCGGGCTGGCATTATAGGCGTCGTTAATGATTTTTTCGCCTTGGTTCCCTTCTACTAACTCCATCCGCATATTAGTCAACTTAATACTAGCTAACCCCTCATTCATTTTTTCAAAGGGAATGGAAAAATAGTTCGCAATGAGCATAGATGCTAAGGCATTTAAAATATTATGCGTCCCGAGGACGGGAAGTTCAAAAGCAGAATCTGATGCATTAATTCTAAAACGATTTCCATTGTCTAACTGAGTAATTTCAGTGGGATATAAATCATTTGTTTCATTTCTTCCAAAGGTCTCAACCTGGACATTTCCGATGTGGCATTGAATTCTATCCATAAGCAGCGGCTCATCACCATGCAGGACAGCTAGTCCCCCATCTTTGAGCCCTTGCAGGATCTCAAGCTTTGCTTCGGCGATTCCTTCCCTTGAACCAAGGTCAAGAAGATGGGACTCACCAATATTAGTTATGACCACAGCATCTGGGCAGGCAAGCTTCGTCAGGAACTCAATTTCGCCTCTGCCGCTCATGCCCATTTCGAGAACGGCAATTTCAGTGTCCTCGTTTAATCCTAAAACGGTTAACGGCAGGCCAATATGGTTGTTATAATTACCTTCAGTCTTTTGAACCTTATATTGTGTAGAGAGGATACCAGCTGTCATATCCTTGGTCGTCGTTTTCCCATTGCTTCCTGTGATGCCGACTACTTTAACCGCTAATTGTTTCCGGTAGCTTCTTGCTAATTCCTGTAGGGCAACTAGACAATCTTCCACGATCAAGATCGGTAAATGTAAGGGCGGGTTTGGTACATCCTTTTGCCAAAGGGCAGCTGCTGCACCCTTTCGGATAGACTCCTCTACATATTTATGGCCGTCAGAATGTTCCCCTTTAAAAGGTATAAACAAATTTCCATTTTCAATCTTACGTGAATCAATCGATACACCCGTGATGAGGGTATCAGCAAATGTATTCATAACATCCTGAGCAGAAAGCATCTCAGCAATCTGTTTTAACGATCGTTTTATCATGGATATCCTCCTTTTTATTTCTTTGGTGTAAACTTTCCAATATCAACAATAGGCTTTGACATAGCATTTTTTTAAACCTCGGTTACTGCGGTGCACTTCTAAATACAAATGGACACGGCAGCTTCAGCCGTGTCTCTGTTTTTTAGAAAGTAAACTTTATCTGTTGTTTCTCTGCATGTCTTTCTTTGGCCAGATTGACAAGTCGCTCAATCAATTGCGGATACTCGACTCCTGTGTGTTTCCATAGAAGCGGGAACATACTAAACGGCGTGAAGCCTGGCATCGTATTGACTTCATTAATCAACGCCTTCCCATCTTTGGTCAAGAAAAAATCTGCTCGGACTAGACCAGAACAATCCAAAGCTTTAAAGGCTTTTACCGCCATTTCTTTCAGTTGCTTATATTCTGCGTCGTTAATGTCAGCAGGGATAATGAGTGCGGTATCTCCGCTTTCGTATTTTGCTTTATAATCATAGAAATCTTTCTTTGGAACTATTTCACCGGCCACTGAACATTCCGGTTCATCATTACCAAGAACCGCCACCTCGATTTCACGGGCAACAACGCCTTCTTCAATAATGACTTTGCGATCAAACTGAAAGGCTTCTGCAAAAGCTGCTTCTAATTCAGCACGATTTGTACATTTGCTGATGCCAACACTGGAACCAAGGTTGGCTGGCTTTACAAAGCATGGGTAACCAAGCTCTGTTTCAACTTTGCTGTAAGCCTCCGTTTTCGCTTTCTGCCACTCACTTTTAATAAAAGCTACATAGTTCACTTGGGCAAGACCTGCTTGTGCAAACACATTTTTCATCATGACTTTATCCATACCTGCCGCAGAAGCAAGTACTCCATTGCCGACGTATGGAAGATTTAACAGTTCTAATAAGCCCTGGACAGTTCCGTCTTCCCCGTTCGGTCCGTGTAACAGAGGGAAAATCACATCCAGCGTTTCATGCTTTTCAGCTTGGAAAAGTGCTGGAGCTAATGATAAAGGAGATAATTGATTCCCCTCTGAAAATTCAAGTGCCTTCACATTTTCTACTGGTCCAGTTAATTGCTGCCCTTTAATCCAGTTTCCTTCAGTATTTATGTAAATTGGATGAATATCAAATTTTTCAAGGTCTAACGCCCGAATGACAGCTAGTGCTGTTTGCAGGGATACTTGATGTTCAGCTGATTTTCCTCCATATAATAAACCTAATTTTGTTTTCATACGAAACCTCCATTTTCTCATTCACGGTTATATTTTAAACCTATTTTAAAAAGAAAGGAAATGTAGTCACCCAAGTTTTTTTAAGTTTTTTCCTATTGGCTATTTTATGATGTCTACGGCTTGCTTAAATACTAGCGCTCAATATTTTGTCAATTTAATATTCCTTTTTTTATTATCCTGTATAATGATTTTGAAACGTTTGATTGGAGGCGAGTTCATGACGGGATCACTTTTATCGATATTATTATTAGGCTTTTTGCTAGGAATTAAGCATGCAATCGAGCCTGATCATGTTATTGCAGTATCCACCATCGCGAGCGAATCTAAGAATTTAAAACGCTCCATCTTTGCTGGTGTCTACTGGGGCATTGGGCACACGGCCACCCTTTTTATTTTCGGAATGTTTTTGATTGTCGCCAAAAATACGATCACAGATACAGTTGCACTGAGTCTTGAATTTATCGTCGGAATCATGCTCGTTAGTCTCGGCCTAAATAGTATTTTAACATTTATGAAACAGCGTCATCCTCATTCCCATACCACTTCGGACCATGAAAAAAAAGCTCGGACTCATCTTAAATCCTTCTTCATCGGGCTCATTCACGGGCTAGCCGGCAGTGCGGCCATGGTTTTATTAACCATGAGTACAGTTTCGTCTGCATGGCAAGGTGCCTTATACATACTTATTTTCGGTTGTGGCACTATCGTTGGGATGCTCAGCTTTTCAACCGTGATTGGGATCCCCTTTGTGTTAACATCCGGTAAGCAAGTGAATCGATATTTGAATAACCTTGCTGGCATAATCAGCATATTATTCGGAATTTATTATATGTATAACTTAGGCGTGAACGAAGGATTATTTAATCTATGGTTTTCGTAAGTATGACCAAGTGCCCTTTTTTCCTATTCCAAATAAACAGTCCCACCCAAAGAGAGTGGGACTTTTGTTTTATCCAAAAAAAAATCAGACGACGTTTAACTTCCATTCCTTTGTTTTTTTGTCAAAAATGATTTTGGCATGACATGGTTTCGATGAGATTTGATCATATTCCTCGACCATATCGTCCATATTGGCGAAATCACCAATTACCCAGACGGGAATTTCGATTCGGCTCCGCTGATGATCCGCATCTCGTAAGGAAATACAAATCCCTTCCTTAATGAACGGTGTTAAAGACAGAAGGATTTCTTTATTTACTTGCGGATAGGTCTTTTTCTTTCGAAAGCCAAGAATGGATTTTTCAATTTTAAGATCCCCAAGCTTTCCTGCAACTACTTCGCTAAGGATATGGAAGAAATCCTTGAAGCTTCGGTAATACGTTTTGTTAAACCAGCCATCATCTTGAGCCAAATAAACAAAACGGTTCCCCAGTTTATTATAAAAAGGCAATTTTAGATGGTGTTTTTGATGACCTAAGTACAATAGTTCTGCGATTTCCTGCCCAGTCAGTTCATTCAACACATCTTCCTCAATAAAATCAATCCAACAGAAATTACCGTAACTATAGACATCTTCTTGAGCTAATTTATTTATTCTTTCATCCGGGCAGTATTCAAGTTGGGTATGCATATTAAAATCAGCATCATCAAAGCGGTGCTTTAGTAAAAGCAAGTGATTTAATGAACCTGAAAAAGCAGCAGCGAATTCAGCAAATTCGATACCGGAAGACAGTACATACTGGTCTGTTTGGTTCAAATGGACATAGATGAGATCCTGTATGTCTTGATGATGCTTTTTCAAAGCAAAACTCCTCCGATCAACACATAAAATGGTTTAGTCAATACTTCCTTATTTTATCAAATAATAGTCCAAATAGCTTATTTCAATTCTTTTACAAATAATAAGTTTGATTGACGCATACTAGATTTATGCCTATTGATTATTATTTGTTAATTTTCTTTTTTCATCTATATTTCTTTAGCCAATCAGAATCTATGCATAAGCGAGATAAGGAGCTGGTCCATCAGCCATGATTAAAGATATGAGTCAAGATGAATTAAGTTTATATATCATTAAAACATTAAAGGAAAATAGAAAAACGGAATTTGATAGTATTCTCGATGAACTCCAGCCCTATGATATTGCCAAGATCTATGAGGATCTCCCGGAAAAGCATAAAGGACGGTTTCTACTGTTTTTAAAATTTGACGTTCTTGCAGACTTGATGGAAGAACTCGATAAGGAGGATCAACTTGGCTTATTAAATATTTTAGGAATTGAAAAGTCTAGTATAGTTCTTAATTTAATGGATAATGATGATCTGGCGTTATTGCTGCATGAAGTATCGCCAGAGAAAAAAGATTCCCTTCTTTCTGGAATGAAGGCAGAGGAATCGATTGCCGTCCAAGATATTATGAAATATCCGCCGGAAACAGCCGGAAGAATCATGACGAATCGCTTTGTTTGGATTCGCAGCTATTTTACGGTTAGAGAAGCCGTAGATAAGTTTAAGGTGTTCGCTGAATTTGCCGAATCTATTAACTATCTATATGTTATTGATGAAGACCGGAAGCTAGTCGGGGTGGTTTCTTATCGTGATTTACTATTAGCAGAGCCAGATGAAAAAATAAGTACAATTATGTATGAACGGATCATTTACGTTACGGTATCAACAGACCAAGAGGTTGTCGCGCAAATCGTCGGGCGTTATGATTTTATAGCCATACCGGTAGTTGATGAGGACAATATTCTTGTCGGAATTGTCACCGTCGATGACATCATTGACATCGTAATTAAGGAAGCCAATGAAGATATTGAAAAATTATCGGCGACAGGGAAATCGATCGATTTTGAAACAAAAACTTTAGTTGCAGCAGCAAGAAGGCTCCCCTGGCTGATCTTACTATTATTTATCGGTGTGGTTTCAGGAAGAATAATCAGCAGTTTTGAAGATACCCTGCAACAGGTCGTAGCGCTTGCCTTTTTTATGCCGATGATTGCCGGAATGACCGGGAATACAGGAACCCAATCGCTGGCAGTCGTAGTAAGAGGGCTGATTTCGTACGATATTGATAAAGGTGTGATTGCGCGTTTAATCGCAAGGGAACTTGGCGTTGGGATTACTATCGGCATTACCTGCTCTATTCTTATTGCAGTGATTGCATATATCTGGCAGGGAAGTCTCATTTTAGGTGCTGTTGTCGGCAGTTCCCTATTTTTCACCCTTATCATCGGGACCCTTGCAGGGACGGTTATTCCTCTTATTTTATTTCGCTTAAAAATTGATCCTGCGGTTGCCTCAGGACCCTTGATCACAACCTTGAATGATATTTTTTCACTGCTTACCTACTTTGGGATTGCCACCATGTTTTTAAAATATCTCATGTAGAAAAAAAGCAGCTCCATTCTGTTGCATTTTTAATTTTTCCGGAATGTCTCAAAGAAAAGGACCATAATTATTTCTTAAATAGACAAACTGGTTTAAACTAAAGTAAGGAGAGAAATAATCATTTACTTAAGCGAAGGTGAATTATGTCAGACTTTATCCAATCGATTTTAGAGTTCTTATCACAATTGGGGTATTTCGGGATTGCGTTAGGATTAATGATCGAGATTATCCCAAGTGAAATTGTCTTAGGTTATGGCGGCTATATGATATCGCAAGGTCATCTCAATTTTTTTGGGGCTGTAATTGCAGGGACTGTTGGCGGGACAATCGCTCAATTGTTCTTATATTGGGCCGGTTATTTTGGGGGCAGACCTTTTTTGGAGAAATACGGAAAATATGTCTTGATTAAAAAGAATCATATTGATATAGCTGAACAATGGTTTGAAAAATATGGTGCTGGGGTTATTTTTTCCGCTCGGTTCATTCCCGTTGTTAGGCATGCGATTTCCATTCCAGCTGGTATTGCCAAAATGTCAGCAGCCAAATTTACGCTTTACACCGTGGCGGCTGTTATCCCATGGACAATTCTGTTCCTTTACTTAGGAAAAGTCTTAGGCAGTAACTGGGCACATATTAAAGAGTATGCACAACCCTACGTAATGCCTGCCATAATCGGTGCTATTGTTCTAGGGGCAATCTATTTTTTAATCAAAAAGACAAAGAAAACCACCGATTAATTTCGGTGGTTTTCTTGTGTTGAAAATTTTCTTTGCGCCCATGTGTCGAGCTTTTTCACATGTTTTTTCCCAATCGTTAAACCATATAAAATCAGTAAAACAATAATTAATGTAAACGAGTCGACTTTCTTTGTCGCGATAAAGTTAACAATGCCCATCAATACCTGAGGAATAACCCCTGTTAACAATAAGAGAACCGTGGCTATTTTAAACCAGAAGCTCGATTTCATTCCATATCTGGCATACAGCAAAAAGAATGTGGACGACCAGGCTAATACTTCTAAACTCACTAAGATGGCCCACTTATTTTCAACCAAAAAATCCAATGTCCGTCCCACCTTTTACTTTTTAAAATGAAATGGCAGTGTTGACACAATAACCTTCTTTTTAAAAATAAGATAGGTACGAATTAATAAACTCGATTGGTTGTGCAAGATATTATGCCAGCTTTTCTTGGTAATAAATTGAGGAATCAATACTGTAACCCGATAATTGTTTTCGCTTGCTTTGTGCTCAACCGTATCAATAAATTTCGATAAAGGAATTAGAACACTTCGATAATGTGATTGTAAGGTAACGAGTCTCACATCCGGCTGCCATTGCTGCCATTTTTCCTCGAACCGTTTTTCATCCTCACGATCAAACGACACATAAACGGCAAAGATTTGATCCGTTAATGATTTTGCATAATTAATCGAATTCTCAACAACCTTCGTAATCCCTGCAACCGGTACAATAATCACATTCCCCTCAATTGGAAGGGCAGGATTGTCTGGATGAATCCTTAATTGCTCACCTACTGCTTCATAATGATAATTAATTCGTTTGAAGGCAAACACGATTAACGGTAAAAAGATGAACACAAACCATACTTGGCTAAATTTTGTTAAGAAGAAAATGATTAATACGGCTAAGGTGATAAGTGCACCGACTAAATTGGCACTTAGTTTTGCGACCCAACCAGCCGGTTTTTCCCGTAACCACTTGATAATCATCCCTGATTGTGACAAGGTGAACGGAATAAAAACACCAACCGCATAAAGCGGAATTAAGTACTCCGTTTTCCCTCGGGAAACAATGATTAATATAATCGAAGCAACTCCTAAGGAAACAATCCCATTGGAATAACCCAGTCTGTCTCCCCTAATCGTAAACATCCTTGGCATATACTTATCCTTGGCAAGCGCGTAGGCCAATAAAGGAAATGCGGAATATCCAGTATTAGCAGCCAACACTAAGATGAGGGCTGTCGTTCCTTGGACAAAAAAGTAAAGATAATTGCGTCCAAAGGTTTCTTTGGCAATTTGAGAGACAACCGTTTCGTCATGCTTAGGCGAAATCCCGTAATAATAGGCTAGGAAAGTAATTCCCGTAAATAATAAGGCTAGCAGCGTTCCCATTAAAATTAATGTCTTGGCAGCATTTTTAGGTGCTGGATCTTTAAAGCTTGGAATCGCATTCGAAATCGCTTCAACCCCGGTTAACGCCGAGCATCCCGACGCAAAAGCGCGAAGCAGTAAGAAAAGCGTAATCCCTTGAACCGGCGTCCCAATTGCTGCATGCTGGACGATTGGGGAAACATTACCGGTCATAATTTTAAAGAGGCCGACACCAATGAGGATGAACAGAGCTATTACAAACAAATAAACCGGATAGGCTAGGATAGACGCTGATTCCGTTAACCCGCGCAGATTAAGAATGGTGATAAAGATAACTAGGACACAGGCAATCCCAACGGTATGCGCGTGCAGTGTTGGAAAAGCTGATGTAATTGCATCAGTACCAGCGGTAACACTTACCGCCACAGTCAATATGTAATCCACTAATAGAGAGCCTCCGGCAATTAATCCCGCTTTCTCGCCGATGTTTTCTTTTGAAACAATATAGGCCCCACCGCCATGTGGGTAGGAATAGATAATTTGTCGGTAGGATAAGATGAGAGCGGCTAATAGAAATAATACTCCCACTGCAATCGGAACAGAGTACCAGTAGGCAATGACACTAACTGTGGCTAACACAATTAGAATCTGTTCCGTCCCATATGCCACAGATGATAAGGCATCGGAAGATAGAATCGCTAAAGCCTTTAGGATATTTAATTTTTGTTCGCCTAGTGCCGTTGATTTTAACGGCCGGCCGATTAAGAATCTCTTAAAAGAAGAGAGCACTTGTTTCACCCACCAAATTTGAAGTAGAATTACCGATTGATTTTAACACAATACCCTTGGTTATATGAAGTGTTTTCTTTTTGAAACTACCAAATTTTTCATGCAACAGGCAATTAATAGCAGCTGTACTACTTAGTCTTATCCTAAATGGCACGATTAATGAAGAAAATTATCCGCAAAAGGCCGAAAAAAACTGCCTGGCATGTTTCTAGCCAAGCAGTCTATTTGTTTTTAAAGCATCAATCCAGTAATGGCCGCTGTTAATAAACTCACAAGTGAAGCGCCAAACAGCAGTTTAAGCCCAAACTTGGCCACCTGGTTCCCTTTCTTTTCGTTCAGTCCTTTGACCGCTCCGGTAATAATTCCGATCGAGGAAAAGTTGGCAAAGGAAACAAGGAATACCGAAACGATCCCAATCGTTCTTGTTGAAAGCGAATCTGTGATTTTTGCTAAATCCATCATCGCTACAAATTCATTGGATAATAATTTTGTCGCCATAATGGTGCCGGCCTTCACCACATCCGACGCCGGCACACCGACAATAAAGGCAAACGGCGCAAACACATACCCTAGAGCCACTTGGAAGCTAATACCGAATATCGCTGCAAACACATGATTGATTAGACTAATCAGGGCCACAAACCCAATCAGCATCGCCCCAACGATGATCGCTACTTTGAATCCATCTAAAATATACTCTCCAAGCATTTCAAAAAAGGTTTGTTTTTCTTCTTGAATATCAATAATATCTTCTTTCTCCGTAACCTCATAAGGATTAATGATATTCGCAATGATAAAACCGCCAAATAGGTTTAATACAAGGGCAGTAACCACATATTTTGGCTCAATCATTGTCATGTAGGCCCCTAAGATTGAGGCTGAGACTGTAGACATCGCAGAGGTACACAATGTATAGAGACGATGTTCAGGTAAATAGGCAAGCTGTTTTTTCACCGAAATAAATACTTCCGATTGACCAAAGACAGCTGATGCTACGGCATTATAGGACTCTAATTTACCGAGACCATTGATTTTACTTAACAGCAAACCGAGGAAGCGGATGATGATTGGAAGAACTTTAATATGCTGCGCAATCCCAATGAGCACAGAAATGAACACAATTGGCATCAAAACGTTTAGGAAAAACGGTCCTTCCCCTTTGTTAGCGATTCCACCAAACACAAAGTTAATCCCGTCAGCACTATACTTCAAAATATACTCAAACAAGCTTGATATGCCTTTAATCAATATAAGGCCTACTTCTGTATTTAATAGTAAAAATGCTAAGACCAGCTGCAAAACAAGCATGGTGATAATGGGCTTGATTTTAATTCCCTTTTTATTAGAGCTGGCAATAAACGCTAGTAAAAAAATAACGACCAATGCTACTAGAAATAATATGTATTTCAAATTAATTCTCTCCCTTATCTAGGTGTCCATTTTGGAGTGTAAGAAGTTGAAAATAGTAATACGACAAAAATCGACATTTTTCAAACACGTTGTTGATTATAAAAGCGCTGTCATTTTGTGTCAATTCATATAGACAAAGTAATACTATTCAGTTTTCCCCTACTTTTCTAATAACTATTAAAAATGATGGACGGTGTTCCAAAAAAAAAAGCACGGAGGTCTTATTTAGACTCCATGCTTTCATGTATATATGACGCTATAACTATTTTACGGTCGCTTTAATGACACGCTTCATTGCCAGCATCTGTCCCAAATGAATACTCTCATGGAAAATCGCAAAATTTGCTAACTCACCAAAGGTCTCCTGACCAAGGAATGGCGTTTTCAGCCTCTCGGTAAAACTCTCCGCTGGTATTTCTTTTATCCGTGTCAATTGTTCTTGCAACTGCACGATTAATTCCTGCATAGGAGGAATATCTCCTTCCCAGGCAGCAGGACTCGTACCTGAGGCAAACAACTCCATGTAGCGGGCTGGCAGCTGGGTTGATTTTTTCGGAAAGCCAAACATCATTTGCTCGGCAACAGTTAGAACATGGCCCGCATGCCAATGGATGTTATTATTAAATCCTTCAGGCTGAACGCCGGCAATCCCCTCTTCTAGATCAGCCACAAAGTTAACAAATCTTCCCCTTGTAAGCTCAAAATGCTTGAATAATAATTCACTCATCTCTCTTTGCCTCCCTTTCGATTGCATATCTATAGTTTAATGGATTGGCACCGTTCATGGAAACCTACATTTCGATAGGGGCTTCCAATCCTACTAAACGTAACCCTTCTTTTAAAACTTCTGTTACCGCATAGACGAGAGCTAATCGTGCCTGCTGTTCTGCACAGTCCTCGAGGATTTTCACCTCAGTGTAATATTTGTTGAACGCCTGTGCCAGGTCAATAATATATTTTGCCACTTGGGACGGGTCGAAGTTGAGACAGGCTCTCTTAATCGCAGGCGAGAATTCCATTAGGAGACTAGTTATCTTCCATTCTTTCTCCCATGAGTTGGTGTAGGTTGCAGCAGCTGACTCAATCTTACCAGCAGCTTTTCGTAAAATCGAACATGCCCGCGCATACGTGTATTGAACATAGGGACCGGTTTCCCCTTCGAAGCGAAGCATCTCTTCTAATGAAAATTCAATATCATTCATTCGATTGTTCTTTAAGTCATGGAAAATAACCGCCCCAACGCCAACTTGTTTGGCTACTTCATCTTTGTTTGAAAGAGTAGGATTCTTCTCTTCAATATTATGACGGGCCATCGCAATAGATTCATTTAAAACTTCCTCTAATAAAACAACCTTTCCTTTTCTCGTTGACATTTTCTTGCCGTCTTTTAGCATCATCCCAAAGGGAATATGGTGCATTTGGTTCGACCAATCGCAGCCCATCTTTGCTAACACTGCAATCAACTGTTTAAAATGCAGACTTTGTTCATGGCCAACCACATACAAGGATTGAACAAATTGGTATTCCTTCTGGCGATAAAGAGCGGCAGCTAAATCACGGGTCGCATAAAGGGTGGCTCCGTCAGACTTCTTAATGAGGCACGGCGGCAGTTGTTCTTCCGTTAGTTCAACCACCTGCGCCTGATCCGATTCCACAAGTAAGTGCTGTTCTTCAAGAAGTTGAACAACTTGATCCATTTTGTCATTATAAAAGGCCTCGCCTGCATAGGAATCAAATTGAACGTTCATTAATTCATATATTCTTGAAAACTCTTTTAATGACTCATCACGAAACCATTTCCAAAGTTCTAATGCTTGCTCGTCCCCATCTTCCAACTTCTTAAACCAACTGCGTCCTTGATCTTCAAGGGCCGGATCCTTCTCCGCTTCTTCATGAAATTTTATATAAAGGGATAATAACTCCTTAATCGGGTTTTGTTTAACCTTTTCAGCATCTCCCCAAAGTTGATAGGCCGTGATCAACTTCCCAAACTGCGTCCCCCAGTCACCAAGGTGGTTGATTTTAATCGGCTTATAGCCACATTTCTCCACAATTAGTGCAAGGGAGTTGCCGATGACCGTCGAACGCAAATGCCCCATCGAGAAAGGTTTCGCAATATTTGGGGATGACATGTCAATCGTAACTGCACCACCGTTTCCAAACGAGAGCGCACCGTAATTACCTTTTTGTGCGATGATCTCTCCCACGACATGTTCTGAAGCTGTCTTTTTGTTTAAAAAGAAATTTAGATACGCACCCACCACAGTTACTTTTTCAAATAGTGGAGAAGCAATCTGTTTACTTAATTCTTCCGCGATCACATTGGGTGATTTTCTTTTCAGCTTTGCTAACGTAAAGCAAGGGAAAGCTAAATCGCCATGTTCCAGGTGCTTAGGTTTTTCGATCATCAGTTCCAGGTCTGTCAGTGATATCTCTTCGTCAAGCAGTTCATGTAAAAGAGACGCCAGCTCTTGTTTAAAATTCATCTTCTTCGACCTCCTATTTTTTTAAAACGCAAAAAACTCCCGTCTCTACTAAAAGAGACGAGAGTTTATAATCCCGCGGTACCACTCTAATTGTTCAAATAATGAACCAGCTTTCCTTTGTAACGGAGAACCCCTCCGGCATACCCTACTGTTTGTTTCAGGCACGCATCTCAAAAGTGCGCTTCATTATCTAGTCTGTTTCAGGCTCTCACCACCCCTGAATCGCTGCACCATCTTAGATAGCTACTCTCTTTATCATTGATTTTTTCCGAATTTATTACTTGTTATTATACTGGATTAAAATGGTTTTTTCCAGTGACTGCTGATTATTTTTTACAATCAGGTAATCCTACTACTAAAGGAGGGATTTTAATGGCGAGAAGAAGAAATAAAATCCTTGTCCCAGAGGCGCGAAATGGCTTGGATGCGTTGAAGGCAAAAGTAGCAAATACCGGGAACCCAGAAGATGCGAAATTTGAAGCAGCCGAAGAAGTCGGGGTTCCATTGAAAAAAGGGTATAATGGCCAACTCACCTCAGAGCAGGCAGGGAAAGTAGGCGGCCGACTCGGAGGCAGCATGGTCCGGGAACTAGTGAAAATGGCACAAGAAAACCTAGCGAAGAAAAAGTAAAGACTGGGGCCTAATTTTTTTAGGTCTCCTTATTATTTTTGGCTGGTTAAAGGTTATTGTTGATATTTTAGCAATATTGATTGGACGCGGATACAGCGAGACTCCTGCGGGATAAGCCTGTCATGGGCGAGCACACTCAAAGGAGTAAATTTTAAAAAAAATCAACCTTTTTGATTAACAAAGTATATTTTTTAAAAAAAGTTTGACAATTTTGTGACAATTGATAGAATATTCTTACAGGGGAGTTGATGATGATGCAGGAAAAACACTTAAAGAGTATTTTTACATTTAAGAGAACGGCTATCTTCGGAGGTAGTCTAGGTATCATTCTTATTTTGTTAGGTCAATTTGCAAGCGGTTACAATACGACTTATTTCTTAACTGCACTAGGATTTGGAATACTCGCCGGTTCCGTGGTCAATTACCTTTTTGGAACATTCTTAAGTTTAATGGAAGAATTCACTGGCAATCGTAAAAAGGGTGCAGCTATTGCCACTGCTTCAAAAAATTATTATCTTCTAAAATAAAAAAAGCGGATGGACCACTTTTCGGGTACGTCCGCAGGCAGATATAAATACTAAAAGACTTGTACAGATGCGTACAAGTCTTTTTTATGTGGACAAACCCTTTACTAAAAACACTTTCATGATTTCCGCGATTTGTTCGGAGCTCATCGGCTGATGATTCTTCTCCCAGTCTGATACTAAGGCAATATACATTTTTAAAAGCAGAAAGCTGGTAATTTCAGTATCGGCCGCTGGGATTGCCCCTTTGGCGATGGCGGCATCCATTTTCTGTCTTAAATAAGCAATAATTTCATCCTCGACGTGCTGCAGCATTTCCGAAACCGCTAAGGTCCCCATTTCCGTTTCCTCTTGGACCAGTTTAATCATCAGATGGTGCTGGGAACGAAACTCTAATAACCGATAAAGAGCCCGATGCACGTTTTCGGTAAAAGGTAACTCTGGTTGGATGACTGAGTCTGCTTCCGCAATCATTTCCTTCACCATGGTTGAAATAATCTCTTCGAATAACTCTTCCTTATTTTTGAAAAAGGTGTAAATCGTCCCTTTGCCAACATTGGCCAGTTTTGCGACTTGGTCCATCGTTGTTGCTTTATAGCCAAATAATGAAAAAGACTTGGTTGCTGCCTCTACTATCATTTTTCTCCGATCGGTTGCCATGACGACCTCCACTGACCATTTTAGTTTTTTAGTCACTCTTTTTATAATATACCATATGTTACATTCCTGTTCAATTTCACCAATAACGAAATGCAGTTGCAAATCCGGGCTCCTGATTAGGAACCCGTAGAGCGATAATGCTTTACCCCATATTGCCAAACTAGAAGACAAGGAAGAATAAACAAACTGCCCGCAATGGGGATGAGCATGTAATAGAACTCGGTCCCACTGTTCTTCCCTATAATAAACAATAGTGGCAGGTAATTTACTGTTCCAAAAGGAATCACGAAGGTAAAAAAACGGGTCACCCATTTTTGATAAATATTTAATGGGTATTGCGCCATTTCCCTTCCGCCATCAGTAAATATGTTGACCACCTCAAGACCTTCAATCGTCCAAAAACACAAGGTGGCGGCGAGGATGTAGATGCCTGTAAAAATAAACACCCCGCTAACAATCATCAGCACCAAAGTGACAGCTTTTATCACCGACCATTCGATGTTGAGATTGGCCAGGGCCCAGGACAAAACAACCGCACTTTGAAGGAGACGGCCAAATCTTGTAAACTCGAACTTCGATCCGAGAACTTGGATAAACGTACTGCGGGGACGGACCAGTAATCGGTCAAATTCGCCAGTCCGAACTAAACTGGAAAAGGCATCAAAACCACGGGCAAAGCATTCACTCAGCGCGAAGGCCATGTGAATAATCCCAAAGCAAAACGCCACTTCAAAGAATTTCCATCCTCTAATTTGCCCAAACTGTTCGAACAAAAAGTAAAGACCCGCAAAGACCGTAAATGGAATAAAAAATTGCCCCAGCGATAATAACCAAAATGATGCCCGGTATTGCATTTGTGATTTAAAGTGAATCCATAAATATTTAACGTAGATTCCCATCGTCGATTAACCCCCTTGGACGACAACTTTCTTTAACACGTTGTTTAGTGCCGTTCTCCCCAGCCAAATCAGACCGAACAAATAAAAAAACTGGATGATGATCCCGATCATGGCATCCTGCAGCGGGATATGTCCTGAGTACACCCTGAACGGAAAATCTGCCGTCCATCGAAAGGGCAGGACATTCGCGATTTTTTGAAGCCACTCTGGCATGAGTGGTACAGGAATGATTAACCCGGCAAAAAATTCTCCGAGGACGCTAAACACCAACAATGATCCCATTGGAGACAAGGTCACAAACACAGAAATATACAAAAACATCGAAATGGCCACGAGTAGCAGCAATCCTAGTATTAAAGAGCTTAAGAATAATAGAAAGGCTGAGAAACTAGGCGGCATGGTCATGTTATATGGTTTTGGTAAAAAGAATGAAATGATTAAAATGGGGAAACAGCGCAAAAAGGCACTTGATAGCCGCTGCGCTAGTAGCTTAGCATACCAGAAACTATAAAGCTCACATGGCCGGCATAGTTCGTATGCAATATTTCCACTTGTAATCAGATCAAAAAGCTCCTGATCACGAAACCACATTGTTATAAAAACAAGAAAGGCCTGTTGCAGCCAGATGTAGGTGGTTATTTCTTTTAAAGAAATGGCCGGGCTATTGGTGGCATGTTCGTAAAAAGCCTTAAATACCATTAGCGCGATAAAACCCCAGAAGAATTGAGTGGCTACCCCCGCCAAAGCCGCAGTCCGGTATTGCATTCCCATGTTCAGCCTCATCTTCAAAACAGATAGATACACCCTCATATTTGGTACTCCTTATAGAGTTTGAGGATGATTTCTTCGATTGGCTGCGATTCAATCGAGACATCTATCAACTCCAGCTGATTGGACAATTGGGTAATAATCTCGGATGTGTTCACCTGTTCGGTATCAATGCAGAGAACTACCCGTTCAGGTGACTGCGAAAGCACGGTTGCATGCGGAATCCGGATTGGACTTGCATTTTTGCGGAAATCAGCTGTGATTGTTTTCTGGGCACCAAATTGTTTTCTTAATTCCTCTAACTGGCCGTCATACAATAAGCTCCCTTTTCCGATTAAGATGACCCTGTCGGCCAATGCTTCGATATCATTCATATCGTGGGTGGTGAGGATCACCGTGACTCCCTTTTCTTTGTTAATCGTTTTGATGAACTGGCGGACCGCTATTTTCGAGGCTGCATCAAGACCGATGGTTGGTTCGTCTAAAAATAATATTTTGGGATTATGTAGGAGTGAGGCCGCTATTTCGCAGCGCATCCGCTGCCCTAAACTTAATTGGCGGACGGGTGTATGGATCATGTTTTGCAGTTCGAGTGTTTCAATGAGTAGATTTAGCGTAGTTTGATATTCTTGCTGCGGGACCTTGTAAATGTCTTTTAACAGTTCGAACGAATCTAATACCGGGACATCCCACCATAACTGCGAGCGCTGGCCGAAGACAACTCCAATATTTTGTACATACTGAACCCGATCCTTCCATGGTGTGAAGCCCATGATGGAGCAATTCCCGGTTTCAGGCACCAGGATCCCGCTCATGATTTTTATCGTGGTTGATTTCCCCGCCCCATTCGGGCCGATGTAGCCGACAATTTCTCCTGGATTAATAGAAAAAGAGAGATCCTTAAGCGCATCAACAATTGTATGTTCTCGATAAAAAAGAGCCTTTGCCGCCTGGCGAAAGCCTGTCTGGCGCTTGGCCACCTTGAAGGATTTACTTATATTTTGTACATGAATCAACCGCTTTCCCCTCCTAATCTATCTTGAGTCACAGAGGAAAATAATAACATCTGGAATAAATTTGTGTCAAGAATTTTCTAAATAATGAACTTTTTTAAACGTTAACAAAATATACATTTTTATCCTCTAAACATCACCTTAATTTTTATAAAATGAACTTGTGCAAGACACGGAGAAAGGAAGTGGCATATGCTGTTTAAATCACGTATTAAATCAGATGAATTAAAAATTCTGTCTTATTTACACACACGAATGAATTTACCTGAAAATGACAACCAGTACTTTTTAAACCTTAAAAAGGGGTTTGAAGGGGAGGTGATGTTTGACTTGTTAACCGAAAAACTTCAGTGCAATTGTTATATACTGAACGATTTGTTACTGAAGGTTAACAATACGATGTTCCAAATCGATACCTGATCATAAAGGATACACTTCACTTTTTCGAAGTAAAAAATTATAAAGGCGATTATTATTTTGAAGGTGACAAATTTTACTCGAAGTCTAGCAAGGAAATTCTCAATCCTCTCGACCAACTAAAACGAGGTGAATCCTTACTCCACCAATTACTCCTTAAACATGGTTTTCATTTCCCCATTGACCCAAAGGTGGTTTTTATTAACCCCGAATTCACCCCTTATCAATCACCTAAAAACAAACCTATTATTTATCCG
Source organism: Bacillus sp. sid0103 (assembly GCF_019219025.1). The sequence continues at coordinate 28,813 of NZ_JAHUWN010000031.1, forward strand.
ACACAAATTAATAGTTTCATGAAAAATTTTGACAACACCTCATTGAAATTAAATAACAAGCACAGAAAGCTAGCAGAACTATTAGTTTCACTGCATATTACCAAGTCTTCTTATACTCAGATACCCACTTATCATTATAGTCAGTGTAAAAAAGGTATTACTTGTTCAGCCTGCGATTCTTTTTCGATTACAGTCGAAGGAAGAAACTGTAGGTGCTTGGAATGCGGACAAGTTGAATTGGTTGAATCAGCTGTTTTGAGGATTGTAGAGGAAATAAAGATGCTTTTTCCAGATATGAAAATTACGACTAATTTGGTACATGAATGGTGTTGTGTGGTTGGTTCTAAAAAGAGAATCAGTAGGATTCTGGAGAAGAACTTTAAAATTGTCGGGGTTCATCAGTGGGCCTTTTACGAATGAAAGAAGAATTTATTTTAGTTTTATTGGTAGCTTTGTCAGATCTTCTCCTAAATAACTTATAGTAGGGACTTTTAATCCTTAAATACCCTATGAAGGACATTTTGCCTGTTCACTTGAGGAATGTGTCCTTCACCTACCTTGTGAGAGACATTCTTCTTACTCTCTCCGATGATACTGTCCTTCACCGAGTCTATGAAAGACATTCTTATTACTTTCTTGGAAGATACTGTCCTTCATCGAGCCTATGAAAGACATTCTTCTTACTCTCTTCAAAGATACTGTCCTTCATCGAGCCTATGAAAGACATTCTTCTTACTCTCTTCAAAGATACTGTCCTTCATCGAGCCTATGAAAGACATTTTTCTTACTCTATTCGATGATACTGTCCTTCATCGCGCATATGAAAGACATTTTTCTTACTCTCTCCGATGATACTGTCCTTCATCGAGCTTATGAAAGACATTCTTCTTGCTCTCTTGGAAGATACTGTCCTTCATCGCGCATATGAAAGACATTTTTCTTACTCTCTCCGATGATACTGTCCTTCATCGAGCTTATGAAAGACATTCTGATTATTCTATTCGATGATACTGTCCTTCATCGAGCTTATGAAAGACATTCTTCTTGCTCTCTTGGAAGATACTGTCCTTCATCGAGCCTATGAAAGACATTCTTCTTACTCTCTTGGAAGATACTGTCCTTCATCGAGCCTATGAAAGACATTCTTCTTACTCTCTCCGATGATACTGTCCTTCATCGAGCCTATGAAAGACATTTTTCTTACTCTCTCCGATGATACTGTCCTTCATCGAGTCTATGAAAGACATTTTTCTTACTCTCTTCAAAGATACTGTCCTTCATCCAACCTCTCTCCCCTTTTTGATTCATTTCCCTTCCGTCTCTTCAATCCGTGCCGTAGAAATCCATGCAGGAAGTTAAATGATACAATCATGAACATTCTCATATTAAAAGCATGAACTTTCCCACTACCGTCCGGAGTCATTTTCCCTTATGATTACAATACAATAAAGCATGGTAATAAGTTTTCCGAAAGGGATTGATCATGATGAACATATTCGTAACACTCGTTATTGTCCTTGTCATAATTGGCTTTGTACTATTTTTCAAAGTGAAAGGAAGAAATAATCCCATCAAAAGGGGTGGCCTTGGCATCATTACTCCTGTTTTATTTCTGTTGGTCATGTTTTCGTTAAGTATCAGTCAGCTGCTCCATATTCCTGGTGAACCTTTTCATCTGCCAGCCTATTGGGAAATATTGATTGCCGCTCTGTTAGGCACATTGTTTGGAGTAATTATGCTTACCCAGACATCCTATGAGATTCGTGCAGATGGGTTGATCTATTCAAAACCAAATAAAACATTTAAATATGTAATCATCACGATCATTATCATTCGCATCGCTTTAAGTCAGTATTTTAAGAGTATGGATTACATTGAATTTACTGTTCTGACGATGGTCTTAGCATTTCTATATATCTGTGTTTGGCGGATTGGAAGCTATCTTAAATTTCGTAAATTATATGTCCGCAGCCGACTAGCTGAAACTAAATGATGGCTATAATAAAAAGCTCTTCTATCTATTTTTTACAGAGAGAAGAGTTTTTTTGTACTCAGTTCCATTTTTTCCGTAACAATCCTTTAATAGAATGAGTGGGTTACATGCCTTTCTGATATCGTGTAATATTCATAGAAGTTGTATTTTCTGTGGAAAGTTTATCGATTCTCAGGGAAGGATAAATGTGGAAGCATATCATTTATTAATTTTGGAGGATGTTTCTTGATTACTCTCATCAAACCCTTGTTAGTTAACATCACGATCTTATTATCGTTTACATTTAATGCAAACTTATTTTTCCCCTTTCAAACGAAAGTTCCTTTTTCATTAAAACAAAAGGTGATTTATGGTTTAATCGGTTCGTTTGGTGCACTTTTCTGTATGTTTTATCCCATTGAAACGTTAGGAGCTACACATTTTGATTTAAGGATGTGTGCCATTCTCGTTCTTACCCTCTATGGCGGTTGGCTTCCTGGACTGATTGTTTTAGGAAGTGTCTGCGTTGTCCGCTATCTGATTGGCGGAAAATTCCTTATAATCGGCATCACGGTTTCCATTTTGGCCTTCGTAAGTGCCCTATTTTTCAGGAGATTTTTTCACAAATCTCCTTCAAAGCTTGCGGCAGGGACCGTGGTCATCATTTGTTATTTTATTGTCTATATTACAATCCTTTATTTCAGCGTCAATTTTTTAAAATCACCCTTTTATTTCATCTACTTTATTGCCATGTTTTTTACAAATATCGCCCTGATTTTCGTCATTGAAAACTTGATAAAGATTAATAAGCAATTTGAGGAAATGGTTTATCTTGATAAATTGACGATGATTGGCCAGCTTGCAGCTTCCATCGCACACGAAATTAGAAACCCGCTTGCGACGATCAGAGGATTTATCCAATTTTTAAGTACAGATACCACGGATTTGAAATTCAGAAAATACTCAGCCTTAATTATGGAAGAACTAGATCGTACCAACAGTATTATTACGAACTATTTAAAAGTGGCGAAGCCCGAACCGTTCCAAATTGCAACGGTTTCAATCAATGATGTGATTCATGACTGCGTTCAATTAATGCGTCCTCTTGCCACTTATTCTAATGTCATCATCGACTTTGAAAAAAAAGAACCGCTTTATGTATACGGGGATGAACCACATTTAAAGCAAGCCATCATGAATGTGATTAAAAACGGGATCGAATCGATATCCACTCAGGGAACCATTAAAATTGATTTAAATGCTGACCATTTTAACAATACGGTTGAAATTAGAATCAAGGATAACGGAAAAGGGATGTCGCCCGAACAGTTAAAGCAGATCGGCTTGCCCTTTTATACAACAAAAACGAAGGGAACAGGGCTAGGCAGTATGGTTACGAACAAAATCATCCGTGAATTGAATGGATCGATTGAATATGAAAGTGAAATCAATAAAGGTACAACAGTAAAAATTGTTTTCCCATTACAAATAAATAACACAGCAAGCGCCCCATCCTCGATATTTAAATAAAATGCTCAGAGCTTTATTTGCTCTGAGCATTTTTCTTTGCCATTTTTACTAAATTAACGACTTTTTCAAGTTTCGCAAATAGCGGTACCGAATGAAAAAGAAATAAATAACTTGTGCAAGGAGGAAACTGGAAAGAACGATGACCATTTCTTTTACAATTGATAATTCGTACAAGCTTTGCAAGGCCATGAAGGCAAACCCACTATGCACAAAGGCCACAACAATGGGAACAAAGAAAAGCAAGGCAAGCTGCTGGGTAACAATCTTGTTCAATTCCTGATCAGTTAAACCAACCTTGGTGATCGTTAAATATTGGCGTCGGTCATAATCCAAATCGGCATAAAGCCGGAAGTATAAAAAGCTTCCTGCCGCAATGAAGAAGACTGCCCCTATGAGTAAGGCTACGAACAGCATCATTTTATACATGCTCATTTGTTTTTCAAATAAAGTACCACTAACCGTCATCGAGTATGGTTTTTGTTCAGCAAACATAGTCATGCCGTCTTTTACTAGATTCTTTGCCATTCCTTTCGTTTCTTCGAGGTTCTCCGTGTAAAACCCGGTGAATTTTTCCGTATTTACTGGTGTAAGCTTGTTAAATAGATCATCACTGACCACGACGCCTTGACTAAGGATTAATTGAATCGGTATGACGATGTATTTAGTCGCTTGGTCCTGATGAAGTTTTATCTGATCTTGTTTTAAGGTATAAGTAATCTTTTCCAAGTTACTAAAAGTAGATGTGCGCAATTCTAAGATGTCATTACCAACAAGCGGTTTTTCGCTCATTTCGAAGCCTGCTGCTTTTGCGATTCTTTGATAGTCAGAAAAAGAAACGACTGGAATTTTCTCAGGCGCATAGGCATCGGTTGAAGAGGCAATAGCTACGTATTTAATTGGAACCTCATTGGTGGTATAGTTGATATTCTTTTCCTTTAATTCCGCTTTGATTTGGCTTAAATTTTGCTGATGAACGGGCTGATCATCTTTTGCTAAATAACTGATTTCTGCTGGATATTCTTTGTCCAATTGCTTATTCATCACATTCATTGAAGCAAGAGTCCCGACTGCACAAAATGCGACTGTCGAAACAATTGTTACCATGAAAAACATCCGAGCATTGTCCTTTAAACGGTAGGCTAGGCTGGAGATCGTAACCAAATTCGTTTTTTTCCAAAAGAGGATGCGATTTTTTTGAAGTATTTTCGTCACCCATACCGAAAGTTGCGTGTAGAAAAAATAAGTTCCGATTATAGTCATACCGATTACCGGCAAGATTCGAACCAATAATGTCAGCAAGGTTGCTGTTGCAGCTAAATAATAACTCACGCTAAGCAATACCGCAGATAAGAGTGATAGCAAGATTGATACTTTTGGTTCTTTTTTCGGTTTTTCGCCTGCTTGAAATAAATCAATTAACTTATTTACTCTGACCAGGATGGTCGTAAATAATGAAATACTTAAGAAAAGGATTAAAAAGGCACCAATCGTGAGGAGGAGGGCTTTCCCCGATAAATAGAAGGGCAAAGCTTCTATTCCAATCATTTTCGAACCGACCATTAAAAATAATTTCCCTGTGATCATCCCTGCCACAATACCAACGATAATCGCTCCGATTCCGATAATCATATTTTCCAAAAACACCATGCTATTTAATTGGTTTCTCGTCATACCATGCATCATTAAGATTCCAAATTCCCGTTTCCGTGATTTTAAAAAGGTGCTGACGGAATAGAGCACAAAAAGGAAAGAAAACACATACATAATCACCTCTGCAGCGGTCATTAATTGAACAGCGACTGCCGAAGTAACTCCCTTTTTTATATCGGGATGGAAGATAAACAATGCGTATATGAAAAAGATTAAGACCGAAAAAGCGCTGCTTAAAAAATAAGCGGAGTAGGTCCGTTTATTGCGGACCACATTTCTATAGACGAACTGTGGAAAGGTCACGGCTGTCCCCTCCTAACAATGCTAGCATATCAATAATTTTTTGGAAAAACGCCTGGCGGTTATCGCCGCGGTAGATTTCGTTATAAAGTTGTCCATCCTTAATAAAAATAACACGGTGACAATAGCTGGCTGCGACGGCATCATGTGTGACCATTAAGGCCGTAGCCCCGTCTTCCTTGTTAATGGTTGTTAGTGTTTCCATAACATCCTTTGCCGATTTTGAATCCAAGTTACCTGTGGGCTCATCGGCCAAAATTAGGGCTGGTTGGTGTATGATGGCACGGGCGATAGCTGTTCGCTGCATTTGCCCCCCTGAGATTTCATAGGTTCGTTTTTTCAAGATCTGGTCTATCCCTAACTTTTTAGCGACCTGATTGAGCTTCAGATCCATTTCCTTGACCTTTTCACCATCTAGGGTGAGCGGCAGAACGATATTTTCCTCCACTGTTAACGTATCGAGTAAATTAAAATGTTGAAAAACAAACCCAAGCTGATGGCGTCTAAATAGCGCCGTTTCTTTCTTGTTTAGTACATGGGGGTTTTTCCCGTTGATCGTAATTTCACCGGCTGTCGGTCTATCGATGGTAGCAATTAAGTTTAAGAGCGTTGTCTTCCCACTCCCAGACGGCCCCATAATCCCGACGAATTCGCCTTTATCAATCGTAAAATTTATATTTTCAATTGCTTTATGAGCAACTTTTCCTTCATAAATCTTCTCTAAATGTCTCACTTCTAAAATCGACATCCATTTTCACTCCCTGTTCCATTTGTACCCCCATTGTAACTAGAATCCAGCCCCTCCAGCCATGTCACTAACTTACAACTAACTTACACAATTGTAAGGTTGGGTTGTTTTTTGGTTGGTTGGCGGGTTGGTTGGTTGGCGGTGGTTTTTGTTAGTTTGTTAGCCAAAGCGTCCACCACAGGCGGACAAAACAGGAAAGTGTCCACGAACGGTGCCTGACACCAAAAAAGAACAACCAAAAAGTGCGCTTCTAAAACACGATGCGTACGGTGGTGCCTTGGTTTAGGTTGGATTCGATTTCGATGTGATGGCCGAGTTTTTGGCAGATTTGTTTGGCGAGGTGGAGTCCCATTCCGGTGGATTCTTGGAAGTTACGGCCGTTTTCACCGGTGAAGTATGGATTAAATACGCGAGGGAGATCGCTTTGGGGAATACCCACGCCTTCATCGCGAATTTCTAAGACGATTTTGATGCCACGCTTGTAACCATTAAAATAAATTTTCCGATTCTCCTCGATTGTATAACGAATCGCATTTGTCATGAGCTGCGTAATCACAAAGGATAACCATTTTTCATCTGATGCGATGCTTAAATCCCCGTCCATGTTTATCAGTGGGAACACTTTCTTACGGATAAATAACCGTTTTTGACTTGAGGTGACCGAACGGACAACGGTTTGCAAATCAAGGGTCTCGACATAAAAATCGCGTTCAAAGGTATCTAAACGCGCCGTGTACAGTACCATGTCCAATCCCTTTTTCAAACGATCCAGTTCATCCCCAATGGCATTGAATCGCGGATCATCCTCATCTTGAACAATTAAATGAATCACTGACAACGGCGTCTTCATTTGATGCACCCATTGATTGATGAACTGAATATGCCCCTCCAGCTTGTACTTATAATTATGCAGGTCTTTTTTATAATGTTGGAATTGACTTTTCAAAAGCTGTTGCAAACTCTCAGCCAACGGGCTCTGTTGAACATTGCTCGTAAAATCCTCTATTGAGGTTAAAGGCTCTTCCAAGCGCTGATAGAATGATCGATTCGTTATGTACCGAAAAAAGAGGTACCCTATCAGAAGGCACCCACTCAGGAATGCCGCATATAGACTTATCGCTAAATGATGAAACCCATCAAGCCAATAAATGGCTGTCATTACCACCAACTGAAGGATATAAAAGATAATCAGCGCCAACTGCTCGCGTAAAAAAAGCTTCATGGCTTATGCCCCCAGTTTGGAATAAGACGATACCCTTGCCCGCGAATCGTTTGAAGGGCATCCTCGATATCTATGGCAGCTAATTTTTTCCGAACACGAGTTACATAAACATTTAAAGTATTATCATCGACAAAGGCTTGATCGTCCCAGATTTTCTCTAATAGCCGATCACGACTGACGACCTTCTCTGCTTTTTTCATGAGTTCATCTAATATTTTTGCTTCGGTATGGCTGAGATCAATTTCCTGTTCGTGTAATATAAGCTTCAAGCGCTCCACATCCAAGGTCAACCCATCCACCGTAGTCGTCCGCTCATTTTGCGAACTAGCATACGAGCCATATGCCCTTCTCAGTTGACTATTGATTTTCGCCGTGACAATTTCATAGTCAAATGGTTTCGTGATATAATCATCCGCCCCATTTTCAAGAGCCATTACTTGGTCCATTTTCCCGTCCCGTGCCGAGATAAAGAGAATCGGACAGGTAGAAATGCTGCGGATTTGCCTGCACCAATAATAGCCATCAAATTTCGGCAAGTTCACATCCAATAGGACGAGATGCGGTTCATATTGCTCAAATTGCGCTCGGACTGCTTCAAAATTGTCAACAGACTTTGTATCGTAACCGAATTTATGTAAATGCTCTTTCAGCAAACTCACCAACTGTTGGTCATCTTCGATTATAAAAATTTTAAACATTACCATACTCCCTTCCCAATACTCCTCCTTGATTGTACCAAATGGCCGGGAACAATTGGAAATCAAAAAAAGCACCGTTCAGAAAACAGAACAATGCTTTGCAATCCCTTATTTATTGACAACAAGATAAGCAAAATGAAAATGATCAAAGGCATGCAGCCCATCTTCTCGTCCCTTAAAATACATATCCTCAATATTAGCCGGCGAGAGATTTTCATAGAGTAACATCTGGCAGTCTTGGAGCTCCAAGTCTAGTTCAAACGGGTCAAAGCCTGTAATGATAGGCTCACCCGTCCGGGCCGTAATTTGTCTCATTTTGGTTAGTTTTGTTGAGGCCATTTTCTCATGAAAAGCAGTATCATCGAGGTAATCAAAGGTGAAAGAACTTCCGTTTATGGACATGTCCGCTACAGAAGCTAGAAGTTGGTAGAAATCCTTTTTAGCCAGGTACATAACCACACCCAGCAAACTAAAATAAGTATACTTTTGTTGATCATAACCGCTATTCATCAATTCTTCACGAAGGGAATCACTTTTAAAATCAACTGGAACAAATTTCACGTTCTCAGGAAGAGCGATACCAGCTTCCTGAAGGCGGTTTATCTTAAAAGCTAGTGTCGCAGGGCGATCAACTTCATAGATCATAAAATCCTCTGGCAGATTTTCCTGCCGTAACCCAAAGGTATCGAATCCGGCACCGAGGATGACATACTGTTTAAATCCGCGTTCTATCGCAGACCTAAGGCCATCTTCTGCATATCTTGCCCGACTGACTAATTGGGGAATGGTCTGGTTATTCATCACCCACTGCAATTTTTCATCAATCGACTCCAATGTTTCACTTTTCTCCTGATCAAAGAAGGCAATTGCATTGGCCCAATTGGTGGCGATTAACTGCTTTTCTTCTTCTTTTAAAAGCGAATGTGCGATGTAGTCATTAAAAATCGGCTCTTTGCTTTCGGAAGCATGATAGCCCCTGGCAAAGCAACTAACTAATGCCGTTAAACTTTCCTTCCTAGTTTCCAAATAAGTTCCCCCTTCAACACCCATTTTTTAAACAGAAAAAATTCCTGGCAGTGTCTGCTAGGAGTTTTATTTTATGATAGAATTATAGTTATTGTCAATAAATAAATATTATAGCACACTTTTCATAAAAAGTCAATAAAAATATCATCCAATTAATAAAAATATCAAAACGAATGGTGTCAGGCACCGTTCGTTTTAACCAAAATTATTTTCCTGCCGTTAATTGTTGGTATTGCTCGACAATCCCTTTAAACAAAATGGATGTGATATCAAGCTGGGTATACTTTTCAATCGCAGTTTCTAAGCCCTGTTCGCGGATGGTCGATTGAACTTGAATGGCTTCCTCATCACTTTGAACATCATAAAGGAGTGCCGCTGCGATCCCCTTCAAAAGAAATGTCGGTTCAGTTCCAAACACTTCTGCATACTGTCTTGCAGGGCTAACGAGACGATCATTTGGCCCTAGCTTACGAATTGGTGAACGCCCCACTCTTGTCACCTCATCCACAATATAGGCATTAGAGAAACGCCCTATAATCTTATCAATATATTTATTGTGGTCTTCTTGATTAAAGCTATATTTTTTAACTAAAAACGCTCCGCTTTCTTTTAGGGCACCTTCCACTAGCTCTTTGATTTCTCTATTTTCCATTGCACGATTAATCGTCTCTACGCCAAAATGATAACCAAAGTACGCCGCTAAGGCATGACCTGTATTAACCGTGAATAATTTACGTTCAATAAACGGAACTAATTTTTGAACATAGATGATTCCCTTAACGGGCGGCTTCTCTCCAACTATCTTCGGCTCTTCCACTACCCATTCATAAAAGGGCTCAACCTTAACCATTAGTTTATCTTCATTGACTTGATTTGGCACAATCCGGTCCACAGCGGAATCTGGGAATCCGAAGCGCTCATCAAATTGGGATTTTTCTTCCGCCGATAGTGTTTCGTAAATCTTCTCTTTTAAAAAGGACGTACCGCCAATCATGTTTTCACACGCAATAATATTTAACGGCTTATCTGTTCGTTCGAGCCGCTTCCGTAACCCATCTGCAACCAAATTCGCAATAAACGGTAAAATACTAGGACCGATTGCCGTCGTGACAAGATCCGCTTCCGCAATGGCATCAATAACTTGTTCAGGATTAAGCGCACTATTTATCGCCCTTACATTCTTGATCACCACTTCCTCTTGCGACGGTTCCGCAAGAACAACATGGTATTCGTTCTTTTCATTCAGTAAGTCGACAATTTCACGATTTACATCAACAAAACACGTTTCATATCCGGAGTGATATAATAAATTCCCAATAAAGCCACGGCCTATATTTCCAGCGCCAAAGTGAATTGCGAGCATATTAGTTCACCTCTGCAAAAATCGATAAAATTTCTTCGGCGGATTTTGCGGCAACCAATTTGTCAATATTTTCTTCTTCCGAGCAAACAATCGCAATGCTAGAGAGAATATCAAGATGTTCATTGTCTTTACCCGCAATGCCAATTAACAGCTTGACGATATTTCCATTCCCAAAGTCTACACCTTGCGGAACTTGAATGAAAGAAATACCTGAATCCTTCACAAATGCCTTTGAATCCTCGGTACCATGTGGGATTGCAACAAAATTCCCCATATACGTAGAAGTTAGTTCTTCTCTTTCAAGCATTTTTTCAATATAGTCTGCATCTACATACCCTTTATCCACAAGAATGCTTCCTGTTAGTCTGATTGCTTCTTCCTTTGACCCCACTGATGCATTTAATAGAATATTTTCTTTTGCTAAAATTGCTTTTGACATAGTTAAACACTCCTTATATTGTTTAATTTCTCTGTAAAAAATTGATCAAATCTTGCTGTTAGATAGGCTAGTATTTCTTCCTGCTGATCCGATTGAAACAGGGCAATACTTTCTTCACTTTCAATTAATAACGAGCTAAGATAACTTAGGACTTCTAATGAACTTTCGGCTGTTTCCTGAGGTGATAACATTAATAATATGGACCTTATTTCCATTTGCTTTTGATCCATTCCAACCACTTCAATCGGTTGTTGAGTCCTATATATTGTGAATGTTGGTGTGATTACATATGGTGACCGGGCATGGAAGAGAGCCATGGATGTATCTGGAATACCTAATCCCCCAAGTTTTTCCCTTTCACTAATCGCATCCACTACCGCTTCAATATTATCAATCTTTTGGTTTGCAAATAATTCTTCACTAGCAAGCTTAATAATTGCAGCAGCCGTTTTGCTGTCGTTTATATTCCTTAATTCAAATCCTTCTAAGAGCACCGCGATGGTCTGGGCATAGCCCTGAATGCTGTTCATTTCTTCGATTAGGACACTTGCCTTTTTCTTATGGACTCTATCCATGAACGAAACCGAAAATTTATGTTCTGATCCATTAAAAATAATCTGTTCATTAATAAAAGAGCGGATTTTCTCAATTTCATCTTTATTTAAGATCGGGCTGACTAAGATGTAATCTGAATGATAATCAGGAATCGGGATTGTAGATATAATTAATTGATAGGTATCTGTTTTCATTCTCTTGAACTCCATAACAGACACATTTTGAATGTCCTTAAGCTCCGGAAACTCTTGCTGCAACCTCGTAGCCAGCATCTTCGAGGTGCCAATGCCACTTGAGCAAATAACCAATGTTTTTAATTGAACAATCTCCTTGTTCGCTAAGATGGCCGCACCAAAATGCATAACGAGATAACCAATCTCCTCATCAGGGACATAAAACTCATGAAACACTTGCTCAACCGCTTGTTTGACCGTAGAAAATAACTCCGCATAATCCCGTTTTATTTTATCTAATAATGGATTACTGATCCCCATCCTTTGTTTAATTCGATAGAGGGCTGGTTTCAAATGCACAACCAAACCTTCAAATAATGACCTATTTCCTGTAAGGTCTATTCCTGCACGTTTCCCGACCATTTCAATTAAATTCCTTGATTTAATTGCTACTTGAAGGCTAGAATCCTCGATTAAATATTCATTATCATGTCGCAGCTTCGCACCCTTTAGGTGCATAGTAATATACGCCACTTCTGCCTCTGGAATCTTAATTTGAAACACTTGCTCCAGTTGGGAGACAATTTTTTCTGCAAATTTATATTCCTTGGATGATTGATGGTCCTTAAGGTAAGACTGGTTAATCTTAATCCCTTCACCTTTTTGGATCCGTTCAACCGCCAAGGCCAAATGAACGACCAACCCGATGTAGGCACTATCAGCCATATTAAAAGGTAAATCCTGAATCGTGGTTTCAACAATTTTTTCAACCGTCAGCAGCTTTTTCTTTTCTACTAGTCCCAGAAGCCTTTCAGAAATTGTATTGATTTGCTGATTGGACCGCTTTTGAATCGTTTCTCTTGCCAATGATAGGATTTCTGACTCATCGATATACTCCGTAATCAGATTACTCATCGCTCTTCTTTTCGCACTTTCATCGCCTTCGATTTCAACCCCATATCCTCTTCGGCGTATTAGTGCTAAACCGAACGTTTGTAACCTTTCTTCTAATTTCGTTAAATCAGCACTTACCGTGGCAATGGTCACATTTAAATCATTGGCTAGACCTAAAAGCTTGACCGGTCCATCCGATTCCAATAATCCGCACAAAATGATCGTTTGTCTTTCATCTGGTGTATATTCTGTATGAAAAAGATTAAATAAAAATAGTTCAAGCTCGCCAATTTTATCCTTACTTCCCGTAATTTGTACGCCCACACCTGACTTCTTTAGCAAGGAAAGGTCATATTCTTTTAATATATCTTCTATATTCTTTAAATCTCGATGAACGGTCCTGCCGCTCACTCCAATTTGATCTGCGAGGTCTTTCACGGTCAACTCGTCTGATTCAGTTAACAAGATTTCAAGTATTTGTCTTTCTCTTGCGGAAATATACATGATCTCACTCCGTGTAAAGTAATGTAAGCCTCGTCCTCCAATCATAGGATGTTGCCAAAATTAAAATTAAATGCTTACATTTTCATTTTAATCCCGGAAAAACCCTTATACAACATAAGGATAATTAAAGTTAGTCATATCTATTGTTGACAAAATTTAAAAGCGGAAGCGCTCCTTAAGCGGCTTATGGATTGGCGCACTTTGATACAAACAAACAAAAACCTAGCACTAAGGCTAGGCACTGATTGTTTATTTCTTTAATGATTCAACTAACTCGTCATAACGAGGACTATTTAAGAAATTCTCTACGGAAATATGGTTTGCATTCGGCAGCTTGGCTTTTGCTCGATCCGTTAAATCCTTATGGGTTACGACTACATCTGCATCGCTTGGTAAATTGTTGATCGCTGTGTTGATAACAGTGACATCGATACCAGCTTTTTTCATTTTATTTCGTAAAATGGATGCACCCATCGCACTAGATCCCATGCCGGCATCACAAGCAAACACAACTTTATTTACTGCTTCTGCATTAATAGGTTTTTCATCAACTAGCATAGAAGAAACCGTGCTTTTCTTCCCTTTCATTTCTTCCATCTTGGCTGTTGCAGAAGTTAAATCCTCATCAGTTGCCTTACTAGTTTTCAAGATTAATGCTGCAACCGCAAAGGATACCGCTGCTGCCACTAATACACCTGCTAATACTCCAAGGTAATTTCCTTTTGGTGTCATCGCCATAAGAGCGAAGATACTACCTGGTGATGGAGCAGCTACAAGACCTGCATTGAAAAGGTTAAAGGTAAATACTCCACTTACACCCCCAGCCATAGCAGCTAGAAGAAGCATAGGCTTCATTAGAATGTATGGGAAGTAAATTTCATGAATACCACCTAAGAAGTGGATAATGACCGCACCTGGAGCCGTTTGTTTTGCGGCACCTTTGCCGAATAGCCAGTAAGCAAGTAAGATCCCTAATCCTGGACCAGGGTTTGTTTCTAATAGGAATAAAATTGATTTTCCAGCTTTTGCTGCTTGCTCAATCCCTAATGGACTTAAAATACCATGGTTAATGGCATTATTTAAAAATAGTACTTTTGCTGGTTCAATAAACACGTTTGCTAAAGGTAACATGTTGTGGTCAATAATGAATTGAACACCTGAAGCTAAAACCTTACTTAATGCTTCAACAACTGGTCCTACCCCTTTATACGCTAATAATGTTAACGCACCGCCGATAATCCCGGCAGAAAAGTTATTAACAAGCATTTCAAATCCAGATTTAATTTTCCCGTGAATCGCTTGGTCAAATTTCTTAATTAGGTATCCACCGATTGGCCCCATAATCATGGCTCCTAAAAACATCGGGATATCCGTTCCAACGATAACACCCATAGTAGCTGTCGCACCAACGACTCCACCGCGAATATCATGAACTATTCTACCACCGGTAAAACCAATTAACAGCGGCAGTAAGAACGTGATCATCGGTCCTACTAATTTAGCCAAATCTTCATTTGGTAACCATCCTGTTGGAATAAATAGTGCGGTAATAAATCCCCATGCTATAAAAGCGCCGATATTCGGCATGACCATACCGCTTAGATAACTGCCAAATTTTTGTATTTTCACTTTAACATCTGATTTATCATTAACTTTTTCAGTCATTATCTTATGTCCCCCTCTTTATCTAATTTGTTGAACTTTGTATCTTTATATTAAAGCGTTTACATGTATATTTCTATTTTTACAAAAATGCATTTTGTCATTGTGATTGTTGACAACATTTATGATTTCTGTCAAAACAAAAAATCGAGGAATGAACAGGCTTGGATGCCTGCTCATTCCTCGATCTGTTTAAAGATAAAAAGTCTGGTATTATGTAGCCTTATAACCCGCATTCTTTACCTTATCTAATTTTTTTAATAATCCAACGAAACCTCTAATTAAAAATAATGTAAAATTTACAGTTCCAAAAGTATGGAATGGCGTCCACTTTTTCCATTTAAATAATCTAGTATTCTTTTCAAAGTACCATTGGGCGATACTCATCGGAACACTAAATATCAAACTTTTCAAAAGGATTTTACTTAAATTATCATGATAAGATAGTTTAACCCAAATAACACTTAAGATCGGAAAAAACAATATATCATAAATGATGTTCGTCTTAAAAATTTTTGGAAATGGACGGACTGGATATTCTACTTTTTTGGTTCCAACAACATACGCATCAAGCAGTGTTGCAATAACTCCTTTTGAGAAGAAAATAACGAGGTTTTCTCTCATTTTTGAACCTTTGAATAGAAATGGCAAGGAAACTATGCACAAAGCTGTGAGTAGATTTAACAATTTCTTCTCCATAAAAAAAACATCCTTCCAAAAGGATTTATCATTAACACTATTAAATTTACCTATTCAAATAATATTATCCAAAAAAAGTCTAAAATTATTTACATAAAAAAAGCCAATCGGCGAATTCCGATTAGCTTTCACCTTCCAGAACACGAACCTCCACAGAAGGTAAGGTTTCTTCTAGTTCTTCTCTTTTTGACTCTAGCCAAGATGGCAGCATGAGTTTTTTTCCAAGTTCAGCGACTGGTTCATCTACCGAAAAGCCTGGTGGGTCCGTTGCTATTTCGAAGAGGATACCCCCTTCTTCATGAAAATAAAGAGCTTTGAAGTAGTTCCGGTCAAGAATCTCGGTGGGATAATATCCTTTTTCGAGGAGCAGGGATCTCCACCTTTGATGATCTTCTTCATCTTTTGCTCTCCAAGCTATATGGTGAACCGTTCCGGCTCCCATCAGCCCTCGGACAGAGGGATGTAACTGAATATCAATCGTATTTCCAAGAGTTCCTTCAGATTTAAATCTAAGAAATTCCTTTTCTTGTCCAATGCATTCTAAGCCCAAAATATTTTCTAAAACGTCAGCAGTTTTATGGGGTTGTGCAGAAAACAGAACAGCACCGCCAAAGCCTCTAATTGCATTTTCTGCTTAAACTCCCCCAAAGTTCCAAGTATTCATTGGTCCTTCATCTCGTTCTGTTAGTTCCAGTTGGAGTCCGTCTGGATCAGTAAATTTTAAATATGTTTGACCAAAGCGAATCGAGGAAGTAAATTCAATGCCAAATTTTCGTAATCGATTCTCCCAAAAATGAACAGAGCTCTTTGGTATTATATAGCTGGTCACGCCAACCTGACCTGTTCCAATTCGACCTTTCAGCTGTTTAGCCCATGGAAAAAAAGTAATCACAGTACCTGGTTGACCCGTTTCATTCCCAAAATAAAGATGATACACTTCAGGACGATCAAAATTAATGGTTTTTTTAACAAGCCTTAGCCCTAGCATGCCTGCATAAAAGTCAATATTCCTTTGTGCATCGTTTACCATCGCTGAGATATGGTGAATACCTGCCGTCTTTTGCATTTTATCCTCTCCATTTCATCAATGGCATTTTATTAGGGACTATTTAGGTCTCTCGATTTCAAAAATCTCACCAATTTTAGCATAACTATTTCCAGCCAGCCGACTTACAGCAGCTAAGCCCATTGGGTCAATTCTGCCATTTTCGTAAATATCATTTTCAATATGAAATTGAACCACTTTCCCTATAATAAAATCACACCCAGGTGTATCCAAACCACCCAATTCTATGGAACATTCCAATGAACATTCCATTCGAATTTTCGCTTCCTTTACCCCTGGCACAGAAATTTTTACACTCTCTACCGGAGTTAAGTTCGCTAACTTAATTTCGCTCTGATCAGGAGGTAGGTTAGCGGCTGATTTATTTATTTTGTCAACATTTTGGTCATCGACAATATGGACGACAAATTCTTTTGACTCGATGATGTTTCTCGCCGTATCCTTTTGTCTCCCAGCTGAGCGTTGAATGGATAATGAAATCATCGGGGGATTAGAAGATACGATATTAAAATAACTAAATGGTGCACCATTTATAACGCCGTCTTTTGAAAGCGTGGTGACGAAAGCAATTGGTCTCGGGATAATGCTTCCTATCAGAAATTTATAATTTTCTCTTTCAGACATGGAGGATGGATCAATCGAAAGCAACGTCATCATTCCTTTTCGTAAAATCAGTCTAGTTCTCTTACTTTAATTGGAAGCAAACCTTGTTCAATTTGTGCTCTATGTGGTTCATATTGTTCAGGGAGCATCAACTTTTCACCCATTGTCTCCTCTGATTCATCATGAGCGAATCCTGGAGGATCGGTTGCAATTTCAAATAGTATTTCCCCATGCTCTCTAAAATAAATGGCATTAAAGTAGTTTCGATCTCGAACAGGAGTGACACCATATCCATTTGCTGAAATATACTGCCTCCAATCCAATTGATCCTCATCATCAACGGCCCGCCATGCGATGTGATGTACAGTACCTACACCCATTTGTCCGCGTCCAATCGGCGTTAATTTAATATCGATCATGTTCCCGATATCCGCAGTGGAACGGTAACGAGCGAAATCTCCTTCTTTACCAATAAATTCAAGACCCATTACTTTTTCTAACAATTCCGCTGTTTTGTGAGGCTGGGACGACAATAGAGTCGCTCCGCCAAACCCTTTAATTGCAACTTCCGGTGATACCCCTCCGAAGGTCCTTAAATTGACTTCCCCTTCTTCTCTTTCTACAATTTCCAAATGAAGTCCGTGTGGGTCATCAAATTCTAAATATTGCTCACCGAAGCGTTCAATTTTCGTAAAAGGGACATTGAATTTTTCCAGCCTTTGTTCCCAAAATTCCATGGCACCTTTCGGAACAACATAGGATGTGACTCCTACTTGACCATCACCGATGATTCCTTGCCGAGCTCCTGCCCATGGAAAAAATGTAATGATGGTACCTGGCTTACCGCCTTCATTCCCGAAATAAAGGTGATACGTACCTGGATCATCAAAATTAACGGTTTGCTTGACCAAACGCAAGCCCAAAACGCCTGCGTAGAAATCTACATTCTCCTGAGGATGACCAACGATTGCTGTAATATGGTGAATACCCATCGTTTTTTTACCCATTTTTCTACACTCCTTTTTCATAAATTAAAGAATCTTGATACCTTATTTTGTCCTACTGAAAAAATTAAAGTCTCTTACTTTTTATTTTAATTTAAGAATCTCTAATTGAGATATTTTAGAATAAAAGTGCATCGAGAGCATATTTACCTGGACCGATTAAAGCGATCCCAATCGCAACAGCTAGTAACGTTAGATTATATTCGTATCCATTTGCTGTTGACCATAATCCGTTTGCAGCGTGGACCTTAACAATAGCCATTACCATTGTTCCTGCAATCAAAATTCCCGCAAGTGGGGTTAGCAGTCCTAATGTAAACAAGATTCCACCGATAAGCTCTGCCAGTCCTGCTAAAAGAGCCATGGTTACGCCTGGCTTCATGCCAATTGATTCGAACCATCCACCTGTACCTTTTAATCCATAACCGCCGAACCAACCAAACAATTTTTGAGCGCCATGACCCACGAATAATAAACCAATTACCAACCGAATGATTAATAAGCCAATATTTATCATCTAAAATTCCTCCTATTTGTATTTTATCTTGAATTCGAGATATTCATTTAAAAAAAATGATGTTTATCATTTTTATTTGTAATCCTTCGAGATATATCTCGGATTTAAATATCTTGAACTTGAGATAATAATAATACGTATTAACTTGTGTGTCAATACCTTTTTTAACTTTTAGATTTGAAACCCATACATATAAAAAAGGCGTTGGCAAATGCCAACGCTCTTTTCAAATAATTCCTCACGCTTATAAAATATCTATCCAAATCTTAATTGCTGTTGCTAAAATCAATAAAGCTAGAATTACTTGTAGAACTTTGGTGTTTATTTTTTTCCCCGCCATTGCACCTAGTGGTGAGGCGATTAAACTGGCAAAGACCATAATAAGTGAAGGTAAAAATTCTACTTGTCCCGTTGTAATCTTTCCGACTGTTGCACCGATTGATGAAATAAATGTAATCGCTAATGATGAAGCAATCGTCATACGAGTTGGGATCTTTAATACGACAAGCATGATGGGCACTAATAAGAACGCACCTGCTGCACCTACAATACCCGCTCCGATACCAACAATTAATGCGAGGGATGCTGCCAGCCATTTATTAAACTTCACTTGATCAAGCGGAATATCATCGATTCCTTTTTTCGGAACAAACATCATGACAGCGGCAATCAATGCTAAAATACCATAAACAAAATTAATTCCACCCTCTGTCATTAACTTGGAACCATAACCACCGACAAAGCTACCCATTAATATACTTACTCCCATATATCCAATTAGCGTTTTATTTAAATAACCTCCCTTTCGGTAAGCCCATACCCCGCCAATTGTTGCAAAAAATACTTGAACTGCACTTATTCCAGATACTTCATGGGCACTAAACGCAGCTAGACCGAATAACGGTGGGATGTATAAAAGCATCGGATATTTAATAATGGAACCGCCAATTCCAAGCATTCCTGAAATATAGGAACCAACAAAACCAATTAAGAAAATCGTGATGATAAAGCCCAATTCCACAATGTTTCACTCCTTTAAAAAAGGGAACCAATCTGGTTCCCCTATTTTTTAACCTTTTTTAATCCAAAACTTTAACACAAAGTTCTCTTCTTCATGCTTAATTAACTCATGACCACCAGATTTTGCCCATGCAGTAAGGTCATTTTTTGCTCCTTTATCCGTTGCATGAATCTCTAAAACTTGACCACTTTCAAGATCATTAATTGCTTTTTTTGTTTTTACTATCGGCATAGGGCACGCTAACCCTTTGGCATCTAATACTTTATTTGCTTCCATCGTTTTTCCCTCCTATTTTTTGAACTTATCTAACTGCACAGCGATTTGGTCCGATTTCCATTTCACGTTGTTTTTCTTCATCAGGATTGATTTTCCCCATATTTGTTTCACGGATTTCTTGATAAGAATTTGGTTGAGGTGGTAGATTTTCTGTTACAATTCTTCTAAATTCAGCTTCATCATCAATATATAAACCATGGTTTTTGGAATAAAGTGTTCCAAGTTTTTCAGCTACACTTCCATCTTCATTTAATTCTTCAATAATCATAAAATGAGCGGGAAGAACGATTAAATCCTCAGATAATTCTCTGTAACGCTTATATAAACTTTCTCTTAAATCTCCCACCCAATCCTGGGCTAAACCAACTAAATCTGGTCTACCGATCGAGTCAATGAACAAGATATCACCGGATAGTAAGAATTTCTCGTCAACAATGAATGAAGTAGATCCAATTGTGTGACCCGGTGAATATAAAGCATGAATATTGATTTTCACGTTTCCAATTTCCACATCATTACCATCTTCTAATGGTTGATACTGAAATGTTACTTCTGTTGCATCCTTTGGTGGTAACCAGTAAGTTGCACCCGTTTTATCAGCAATAACGGTTCCTCCTGAAATGTGGTCTGCGTGAAGGTGGGTATCGAATACATGGGTAATTTTAGCGCCAATACTTTCAGCAAATTCAAGATAAATATCAGTCATACGAGTAGAGTCAATAATGGCAGCTTCACCGTTTGATACAACCATGTATGATAAACATCCTTTACCGATTCGAACAAACTGATAAATTTCACCGCCATCTTTTAACTCCCCGACTTTAACAGGTTCTAAATGTTCGCTCCAAGCTTTCATACCACCTTTTAGGTAAGAAACTGTGAGCCCTTCATCGGAAAGCATTTCCGCCACCATGATAGATGATCCATCCTTTGCACAAACCACTAAAACTTCTTTGTCAGTAGGAATTTTTTCGATGATTCCTTCCACACCGTCAAGCAATTCAAAATATGGTACATTTATATATTTAAAGTTTTCACCTTCAATTTTCCAATCTTGAAAATCACTTTGATTTCGAACATCTAAAATAAATAATTCTTCCTTATTCATTACTTTTTTCGTTACCTCTTTTGAAGTCATTACATTTACAGTCATTTCTGAGTACCCCCAATGGTATTAGTAAGTTTAAAAAAAATATGCTTATAGACAGTCATTCAAATCAATTTTTATTCCCTTAATTATCAAAACTAGTAGTTCTTCCAGTCCACTGACTCATTCCTGGTACTATGTTAATAACTTTAGTAAATCCCTTTTCTACTAGCTTTTGTGCTGCAAGATCACTGCGGTTATCTGTTCGGCAGACAATATAAATTTCTTCTTCTTTATTTAATACACCTAAACGATGTTCTAGTTCACCCAAAGGAATAGAAATAGCATTAGGTATATGATTAAATGCATATTCTGCTGACTCTCTAACATCAAGAACCACAATATTTTCATTTGCTTCAAGTTTCGTTTCAAGTTGGTCAATATTGATGACATTCGGATGTTTTCTTTCGATTTTTTCATCACAAGAGGATTTTCTTAAATAATGCTTTAATACTTCTTCTTCCTCTAATGTACCTAAATACAGGTGACCTGTACTTTCAGCCCATGCCTTAATATCAGCTTTGGACCCCTTATCTGTTGCTTGTACTTCTAATACTTGACCAGCTTCTAATCCATTCATTGCCTTCTTTGTTTTCACAATTGGCATTGGACATGCTAATCCTTTTGCGTCTAAAATGACGTTTGCTTTCATGTTCTCCATTTTTATCCCCCTATTTTATACCCTGTAGGGTATTATTGTTGTTAAAAAAATTTATTCTACTATTCCTTCCCAGGAAAGCATTCCTCCTGTCATATTAATCACATTAAATCCATAGCTTTCAAGAAATTGTGTAGTACGTCCGCTTCTTCCACCAGAACGGCAAACTATGATATATTCTTTTGATTTTTGTAACTCATGCATGCGAAACTCAATTAAACCTAATGGAATATTAACAGCACCAGGTATTTTTCCAGTTGATACTTCATCCACTTCACGAACATCAATGATGTTTAATTTTGTTCCTTCATTTAGCAATGTTTCAACTTTTTTTGGTGTAATATTTTTCATTATGATTCCTCCTTAATATTATTAAAACCAGGCGCTTACACCGCCTCTTACATTTGTTACTTTATTAAATCCCAATTTTTTTAGTATCTTACTAGCCTTTTGGCTTCTCATGCCACTTTGGCAAATCACAATTACTTCTTTGTCTTTTGAAAGCTCATTCGATTTTTGAGCAAGTTGATGAAGAGGCACATTTTTAAATCCTTTGATGTGATTTCCTTTAAATTCACCAGGTGTCCGAACATCAACAAATTGCTTATGATTGTCTTTTAACTCATTTTTTAATTCCGTTGTAGAGATCTGCCTAACACTTTTTATTGGCATCATTCGCTTGGCGATAAAGAATAAGAAAAGCCCAATCAAGATATAATTAACAAACTCCAAGTCAATTCCCTCCTTGCATATAGGAGAAGGTCCCCCTACTATCATTAAATAAACAGATTAACATTACCTTCCTGAGCATCTGCTAAATAAGCTGCAACTCCTGCATATTCAATGTTGTCTAACAGTTCTTCTTTTTGCAAACCTAATAAATCCATGGTCATTGTACAAGCTATTAGCTTTATATCCTGCTCTTGTGCCATCTCTATTAATTGAGGCAGCGGAATTGCATTGTGTTTTTTCATTACTTTTTTGATCATCTTAGGACCAAATCCGGCAAAGTTCATTTTAGATAGCCCCAATTTGTCAGCGCCTCTTGGCATCATTTTCGCAAACATTTTTTCCATGAATCCTTTTTCAAGCATTATATTTTCCTCTTTTCTGAGTGCATTCAATCCCCAAAAAGTATGAAAAATCGTTACTTCATGATCATAGGCTGCTGCACCATTTGCAATAATGTAAGCTGCCATTGCTTTATCATAATCTCCGCTTAATAGGACAATTGTTGTTTTTTTCTTCTCTGTCATTTCCCTAACCTCCTGAATATTTTTAATTTACTTATACCCGTATAGGTATTATTGTATTTAAAAAAATTATCCTTTTTAAATCCAAAACTTTAATACATCATTTTCGTCTTCAAACTTCAGTAGTTCATGGCCACATGATTTAGCCCAAGCTAGAAGATCATTCTTAGCAGCCTTATCCGTTGTGTGAATTTCTAATACTTGACCGGATTCAAGTCCACTTATTTCTTTCTTTGTTTTAACAATTGGCATTGGACATGCTAATCCTTTAGTATCTAATACTTTATCAATTTTCATTATGAAGTCCTCCCTTTTTGTTTTTACCATTACCCCTATGGGTATTATACTATTGAAAATAAAAGAGGGCGTCAACCCTTTTTTATCGACTTTTCACCAATAGTTCTACTGCCGCTTTTACTAATTCTTCTGTATTCTTATCACCATTTTCATTAGCGAGTCGAACACATTCCACTAAATTTGAACTAACAACTACACCAATGGTTCGATCGATTGCCGTTCTAGCCGCGGATAATTGGGTGATTACTTCCTTACAATCCTTATCTTCTTCCATCATTCTTAAAATTCCTCTTAATTGACCTTCAATACGTTTTACTCTATTTTTTAATTGATCATTGTAATCCATTATTTCTACCTCCTTAAACAACGAGTTTCCATTTTGACGGATAAAGGAACAACATCGACAGGTTTTATATTATACCCCTAAGGGTATAATGTCAATAGGAATACATTTATCTAAATCCTTGGAAGAAAGAATCTGTTCAAGCATATCAGCACAATATAGAAATTGTAAAAAAATTATTTTTATTGATGCGCTAATTCAAACCTAGTTTTTGCTGAGAGTGATTTGGGGAACGTGCCTGTGCTTACCAGTAAAGGGTTTACTGAAATAATAAGGATTATTCATCCCTTGGATTACCAAGAATACACTCTCCACAAGGATTTTTCGGTGATAAGCGGATTTGCCTGTTACGATGTAAAGTCCATCATATAAATAGTGAGGGCGATATACAGCCAAATAGATTGTCATTCGGACAACTTGTGTTTTGGTATGTTACTTTTAGAGAAAATGAATAAAAAAGCGTTGGCCAAATGCCAACGCTTCAAATTCTAACTCTTTTAAAACAGCCTCTTATTATGCTTTAGAAATATCAATAAATCCTTCTCCGAACACATCACGAACATCGTGTATAGCGATGAAAGCATTCGGATCAGTAGATTGAACAATTCGTTTCAATTTTATTACTTCTTGCTTACTAATAACAATATAAAGAATTTCCTTTGGGGTTTTTGTGTAATAACCATGACCCGAGTATACAGTTACCCCTCTGTCCATTGATGTAGTCACCTGTTTGGCAATGTCATTCGGTTTATCAGAAATAATCGTTATAGCCTTCTTCGGATTCAAGCCTTCGATTACAAATTCCATCACTTTCGTGCCTACATATAGCATAATAATTGTCAGCATCAGCTTTTCTGCACCAATGATAAAATAAGATGAAAAAGCAACGATTAAATCAAAAAACAATAGACCATAGCTAATACTCCATCCTAAAAACTTATGTGTAATCCTTGCTAAGATGGTAGTACCTGCTGTTGTTCCTCCAACCCGAATAATTAAGCCAATCCCAGCCCCTATAGTGATTCCTCCAAAAATAGCATTCACCATCAATTCATCAGAAGCAATATTCCAGCCTTCTGTCAGATGAAGAAAAAGCGAATTAAAAACCACTGCAATAATCGTATAAATCGTTGTTACCTTACTCAAAAATTTATAACCAAAAATTAACAAAAATGCATTCAGAATTAAGTTGACTAAACCTGGTGACCACTCAAATAAATAGTAGGTAATAATTGTGATACCCGTTACCCCGCCTTCCCCAAGCTCGTTCGGAATAACAAATAAATTAACACCTAACGCAAAAAGAAAGGCACCAATAATGATAAAAATGATGTCTATGGTTGTTTTTTTCATACTCTACCTCACTGCTATTATAAATAGTTACTCAGGCACAAACTCTCATCATTATATCGTGGAACAATTAAATCGTACAGTAGTCTGTTATTTATTAGAAGTATAATTCAGGGGTGTAGTCTACTAACGTCCCGTTCGTATAAGACCAAAAAAATGGGATTTTACAAAAAACTCTATGATGTTTTAAACGACTTTATTGTAAATCCAATAAATAGCTTTATTGTTATACACAGCCTGTCGGGGTTTAAAAAATAATATAGATAAAGGAGCTTCCCATTAGCCAAATGGCGTTTAGGAAGCTCCTTTGTTTTATTTAAGTGAGACAGTACTTGTTTTGCGTATTTCATTATTGTCCATGGACATTAATGTTGGTAACTGAAGAATCCTTTTATATCAAGGTTTTTCTCAATTTGACACTAATATTTAAATTACATTAAAATTGGTAACCGGATTTTTTACATTTTATAACACTGATATTAATGTTAGTAAAATAATGTAAGGCGGTAAATTTAACTATTCCTTTAAAATTCTACAAAGATGTTCATCAGCACGGAAATGAGTCCTAAATTAGGACCAAAGGGAATTGCCAAAGCCCATTAAAAAAAAGCAGAGGGTGCCCCAAAAGTATAACTTTAGGGGCACCCCTTTTTGTATGTGTATTATTCTGTCAAACTTGTCTGTTGATTGGAACGAAAGGGCATCGCTCCTGCGGGGTCTCTCCTGCCCCGTACTTCCGCAGGAGTCTTCCCGTCTTCCGTTCAATCAAGCTTTCTCATTAATTAACGATAACTTTTCTTGATTTTGAAGTATTTCCTGGTTTATCTTTTGCGTACACATATAATGTTGTGCCACGTTTTTGTTTTTTGATAGTGATGGAGTATTCTCCTTTGTTATTGGCCGTTGTAGAACCAATCACTTTCTTTCCATCTTTTACATAGACCTTAGCTCCAGCTTCTGTTTTACCCGTTATTTTTGTCGATGACGATTTTACATTATTAACGGTTGGGACAGTTGGTGGAGTTTTGTCCTTTACTGTTACATTTACAGCTTTACTGGCGTTACCAGCTTTATCTGTCGCGGTAACCGCTAAAATGGTTCCTGCTTTTTGAGCTTTTATCGGGATTGAGAAGTTGCCATTTTTATCGGCTGTTCCGCTTCCTAATATGGTTTTTCCAGCTTTAACGATAACCTTGGAGCCTGCTTCTGCTTTACCAGTGATTTTTTTATCATTATCTCCTACTACATTAACGGTTAGGACAGTTGGTGGAGTTTTGTCCTTTACCGTTACATTTACAGCTTTGCTGGCGTTACCAGCTTTATCCGTCGCAGTAACCGTTAAAATGGTTCCTGCTTTTTGAGCTTTTATCGGGATTGAGAAGTTGCCATTTTTATCGGCTGTTCCGCTTCCTAATGTAGTTTTTCCAGCTTTAACGATAACCTTGGAGTCTGCTTCTGCTTTACCAGTGATTTTTTTATCATTATCTCCTACTTCTTTGACGGTCGGAGCATTTGGTGGCGTTTTATCTATAACGATAATCCTTAATTCAGGGCTTTCTTTTCCATTCGCATCTTTTGCTTTCGCATATAGTATGGTTCCTGCTGCAATTTTATTTTTTAGTGGAATCGAAAATGTACCTGTTTCGGCTTTTGCTGTTAAAGTTAAATCTTTTTTGTCCGTAAAAATGACTTCTGTTCCCTTTTCCGATTTTCCTGTAATTACTGTGCTTTCGGAAGTTACTGGGGTCACTTCAGGCTTCACTGGGTCTGGTGTTGGCGCGTCTGGCTTCTCACCTTTATAGATCGTGATCGTTTTCTCCGTGGTATGACCTACTAGATCTACCACTTCAAATACTAGGTCATTTTTGCCTTTTGATAATTCTGGTGTGAATTTGTAGTCGTAGGTAAAGTTTCTCATCGCATATGGTTCTTCAAATTTCTGATTATATTCTAGACTTCCATTAACTTTTAGATCAATTTCATCAAAATTATCGCCTAATGAAACGGTAAGCTCTGGAGCTTTACCATCCTCGGCAACATAGTTATTATCTGGAAGACCTTTCACATCAAGTGTTGGTGCAGTCGTATCGATCATAACCTGACGTCTGAATTGGATCTTGTTTCCTACTTCATCTGCGCCTTCAATGTAAATGTCATGGACACCATCTTCAGTGAATTGCAATTGTGTCGCAAATTCCCAACGCTTTGTAGTACTGTTATACTTTAAGTTCACATCAATTGGAGAACCAGTAATTTTATCGCCTGTTACTTTTAAATAATCCACATTTTTATTATTATCTGTTACATATCCAGTTAAAGGAATTTCACGTGTATCATATACTCCAAGCGCTCTTGGTGAAGCAACGATAATAGACGGAATCGTGTTATCTGAAGATAATTTAATACCGCTTGTATTCCAAGCTGCATCATATGCTGTTACATCAATAGTACTACCATCGGGTAAGGTTCCAATGTTTACTTCACCACTTGCGGATTTTTTGCCAATTAAATTTATTCTTGCATAAGTTCTATAACTGTCACCATTTCTAACAGTGAATTCAACCGCTAGCAATCCACTGCCAGTTTCTTTATCTTGTACATCGTACGTAGCAATACCTGTTTTCTTGTCGTATGATGCGCTCGTAACAGTAGGCGCAACTGTATCAACCTGAAAAGGTACATTTACTACTTGTTGATCCTTACCTGGCAGGTCAACCTGAGTTTTGATTTGGTAATAGTACAAGCCATCTGCTACAACCTCGTTATTCACCTTTCCATCCCACAGTGTGTAGTAAGGGTTAACCGTATGTGGATCCTTTTGAGCATAATAGTTTTTCCGTTGATTTTTGTCTTTATTTAGCTTACGTATTGTTTTTCCGTTCGCATCGGTAATACTATACTCCACCGTTTTGCTATTTCTCAGGAAGGATAGGACTGGTGCGATTGCTTTACGCCCAAGAGACATTTCATTACCATTTGGGTTAATGGCAATTAATCTCTTCTCCCAGCCAAATGTCCATGGGTTCTGTCCTAAAGCATAGCCATTTTCATTAACCATATATGAATCAGCAAAATAAGATCCTGCATCATATAACATGTTATCAAGAATTGGTGGTTTATTCCAATCCCCTTTGAAGCCAACATATGGAACAGAAATATTTGGTGCCGGGTTGTTTTGATCATCACTTGTAAGAGTGATGAAGCCTTCTACGAAATACCCATTTGGCATCAACGATTCTAAATCTGCTTTGGCATCAGATAAATCGACTTGGAACGTAATATCTTTTGAACCTCCAGCAGAAATAGTCACTCCATCTGGAGCGTCAACTTCTACTTTTGCTTTAGAAATCTCTTGATCATTCAATGTTAATTGTGATCCCGATACAGCATCTGTAAGTACAGAAGCATTAACTTTGTAGTTAACATCTTTATCACTAAAATTCGTTGCTGTAACTGTCATTGTGAATTTATCTTGACTGATTTCTTTCAGCTCAACTTTTCCTTCATTTGTTCCTTTATTCACAACATATACAGGAGTTGTAACTGCTGAATGTAATTGCATCAATCCTGAACCTTGTTGTCTAGGTGAATATGGAATATTGCCATTAGAGGCATTTGGAATAATTTTTGCCGTATTCATCAGCATGGTTTTAGCTCTTTTCACCATATCCATTCCCTTTAAATCTGGGAATAACTCATGTACTCTTTGTAGAACTAATGCTGATCCACCAGATACGTGAGGAGCTGCCATGGATGTACCACTCATTACTCCATACTGTCCATCATTCAATGTAGAGTAAATTTGGCCCCCAGGAGCTGTAATTTCTGGTTTCAGATTTAACTCAGGAGTCACTCCCCATGAACTAAAGGTAGACATTTTTCCAGCTGCACTATTGACCACTGTCACTTTATCGGCACCAAATGTTACTTTGGCAGTTCCGCCTGCGGCTTTAATTTTAGCTTCAAGCGTATTTCCATCGCTTTGGCTAAGTGAAACGAATGGGATTTTCGGGCTGCCATATGCGTCTAATGCCATGCCTACATAATCACCATGACTTGGAAGCCCCCTAACGATTACCCCAGCTGCTCCCTTCATTTCAGCGGCCAATTTGATTTCCACATAGTTTGGATTAGCTGCTGTTCTTACGACAAACACAACTTTTCCGTTTACATCTTTGCCTGTATATTGTCCTGGATTACCGTCACCTACATATACGACATCCATTTCCTTTGTTGTTCCAAACACATCTTTCGGCTTCGGAGATTCTTGTGTCTTATAGGCAATTGGCAATGTTTCGGAACCAACTTTTATGGCCATTTGATCCAAAATAATTTTGTCATTTTCAATGGACGCCACTGAAATGGAATTGGTAGCAACACCAGGATCTCCAACCAGACCTATATCAGGATTTGAAGCAAATGGATGCGATAAAGATGGATTCGGTGAACCATTTCCAACATGAGCACTGTTACCAGCGGATATTGACATTAAAACCCCGTTGTTAACGGCACGGTCAATTGCTTGTTGCTCTAGATTAGTAGATTCTACAAATCCTGCGATAGAACCAAGACTCATGTTCAGCACGTCGGCACCTAGAGTAATTCCGTCGTCAATTGCTTTAATATAAATATCACTAAAGGTTGTTTTCATGCCAGGGTCATTTCCAAACACCTTTAAAGCGAGTAATTGCGCTTCGGGAGCAACTCCCTTAATACCATTCTTAGACTCATCACCATTTGCACCAACAGTTCCAGCTACGTGCATTCCATGCATCGATGCATTTGGGCCAAGGTCACGAATTTCTTGATTGTTGTCCATGTAGTTATAACCGTAAGGAACCTTTGCTGTATAATATTTTCCAGGTAGATTACCAGACTTGATTAAACTATCGACCTTTGCGGAAGTTAATTTTGGTTGTGTATCGGCACTTAACTTCATATCAGGGTGATTGAAGTCAATACCTGTATCAATAATCCCAACGACCATACCTTTTCCGTTATATCCTGCATTCCAGGTTTGAATCGCTTCGACCAAGTTTTTACTTGAAATCATCTGAGGTTGTTCTTGTGGACGTTCATACTCATTTACGAGACTTACAGATTCTACGTTTGGTAGGTTTTCAAGTTCATCAATTTTTCCATATTCCACTTCACCACTGACACCGTTTACAACTGTAGTAAAGCTATTCTCAACATTAAAATCTATTTTGTCGCTTTCTACATCTGATAGGAAATCAGATTGCTCACCTTTTACTTCAGCTTGTAAACTAGCCTTCGTTCTTTCAGGTAAATCCTTATATCTTATCCCTTTTTCCGTAGGGAATGTGATGGCCGGATCTCCTTCCAATTCTACAATGACACGGACTTTATCCGTGTCTTTAAATTGTTCTGATGGTTCCACTCTTAATTTGTCGAACTGGCCAAGCTGGTTAAGCTTGACCAATGGATCGGTTGCACTTGATTCTGCCTTTGCAAACCCTGTTCCAGACGCCATGTTGGAAACGGTTACAATAGACAATAGACCCAGCGCTACTTTTTTCTTAAAACTCTTAAACTTTTTCACTTGCTTCCCCCCGTTTTGTTATATAAAATACCTAATTGTTCCTCCTTTTTAGTGAATATACCTAAGCTGCTTCAGTTCGAGTTCTTGACTGCTGCATCTTATATTAAAAACTTTAAGGTTTTACTAGTTTATTGTAAAATCAAGAAATATTATGGTAACCATAACAATATTTTATAGATATTCGGCACTATACTAATCTGCAAAATCCAAAAAATCTGCTTCTGGCAAAAGATAATAAATGCAAATGAATTGATGGTTAAACGGGTGAAAAAGGAAAAATATGAAGTTAATGAAGTTGAGCTATGGAGAGATTTTGAAATAGTTTAAAGATAATATTTATTATCTGAATATTAAAAAACAATACTTTACAAGGGTTCTCCCCCCGTGATACAGTTTGTACATCTTGGGGAAATATAACTACATAGGGTGGTTGCTCAAGGTGCAGTCAAGAACTCGAACTGAAGCAGTTTTATAAACACTTGCAATGAATCTCTAAATCTTGGACATACTGATACTATTACTCTAAAAAAAGAGGCATGATTAGTATGGGAAATTCAAAACTTTAGGAAAGGAACAGTTGATTACTAGTGTCTCTAAAAGTCTATCAAAATTAGAAAACGGGGGTCTTATGGAAATTAATGAAGCAATTTCTTTGGCTTTTTCAGCAGGCTCAATAATCTCACCTATTCATTCGGTACTTTCCACTAAAGTAATAGCAAAAGAGCAAAAAGATATACAATTCTATTAAATTCGATGTTACCTATTCATTTCATATACAGCTAGAAACTACATGTCTCTGATACAGAAACGGTAATTGGTCACCAAGTTCTTTAATCCGTCCAATTTTATATCTATCCTCATTTGTTTTATCTGGCCCTTTTCTAGAAAAGACAAATCCACATGAACAAGTGAATGTTCCAACAGGCAGACCTGTTTTATAATCCCTAGTAATGACACATGAAGTTAGAACATTTTTGGAAATGTTTTGCAGCCTTATTTAGGCAAATCCAAGGTACGTCCCCAAAGGATTTATACGATGACTTATCGATTTGACTGACCATTGATGAGATAGTTTCTTGCAAAAATACCAACAACAAAATGTGTCTTAAGGGATGGCAACTTACCCTATTTTCTCCCCATTCCTCTCCCACTCCTTACTATTCCTTGATATAACGGTCTTTCTCCGTTTTCAATCAAACGTTTGATTAGTATTTGTCCTAAACTAATCAATCGATTGATTAATAAAAAAAGAACCAAGTGAAGGACCGTTAGGGCCTAACACTCGATTCTTTATAAGCCGAGATACATATTGTTCTTCCCGTCTATTTCCCGCTAACGTCACACTTTTTTGTCCATCGTCAGACTTTTTTGTGTGTCGTCAAGGTTAATTGAAGGGAGACACTTTATTTTTCAACCCATTACGCTTACTCAACGGTTACCGATTTCGCAAGGTTACGTGGTTTATCCACGTCGCAATCACGGTGCAAGGCAGCGTAATAAGCAATTAATTGCATTGGTATGACAGAGATAAGTGGTGTTAATAATTCATGTACTTCTGGGATGACGAAGCTATCTTCATCCATATTTAAACCATTCATTGAAATGATACAAGTGTGTGCTCCACGGGCAGCAACCTCTTTCACATTTCCACGGATGCTTAAGTTGACACTTTCTTGGGTAGCAAGAGCGATAACAGGTGTTCCCTCTTCGATTAAGGCAATCGTTCCATGCTTTAATTCTCCACCTGCAAAGCCCTCTGCTTGAATATAGGAAATTTCCTTCAGCTTCAAGGCACCTTCTAAGCCAACATAATAGTCAACACCGCGGCCAATGAAGAAAGCATTCCGTGTTACTGATAAAAATTCTCTAGAAATATGCTCAATTAACTCTTTTGAGTCGCACAGTACTTCCATGGCATTTGCGATAATTCCTAGTTCATGAATAAGATCCAAATCAACTTGGATGTTTTGGCTCTTAGCTGTTACTTCAGCTAAAATAGCCAACACCGCTAGTTGCGCAGTATATGCCTTAGAAGAAGCAACGGCAATTTCAGGACCTGCATGAAGTAAGAGTGTATAATCCGCTTCACGAGATAGTGTTGAACCAGGAACATTCGTAATGGTTAACGATGGGTAACCCATTTCTTTTACTTTAACAAGCACTGCACGGCTGTCGGCTGTTTCACCACTTTGAGAAATGAAAATAAACAATGGCTTTTTCGTTAACAGCGGCATATTGTAAACAAATTCACTTGCAATATGAACTTCAACAGGAATTTTAGCCATGTTTTCAATGAACTGCTTCCCAACAAGTCCGGCATGATAAGAAGTTCCAGCCGCTACAATGTAGATCCGGTCTGATTCATTCACGGCTTTAATAATCTCCTCAGCAATGGTTAATTCACCCTGCGCATTTTGATACGTTTGAATAATCTTACGCATCACAAGCGGCTGCTCATCGATCTCTTTTAACATGTAATGAGGGTACGTACCCTTTTCAATGTCACTAGCATCAAGTTCCGCAGTGTATGGCTCACGGCTGATGATTTCACCGTTAAGATTTTGAATGGTCACGTCCTTTTTGGAAACAAGAACAATCTCTTTGTCCACTAATTCAAGATACTGATTCGTTACTTGAAGCATTGCCATCGCATCGCTGGCAACAACATTAAAGTCATTTCCGAGTCCAACTAGAAGTGGGCTTTTGTTTTTCGCAACATAAATAGTTTCATTGTCTTCTGCATCTAATAAGGCAAGTGCATATGACCCATGTAAAAGCGTTAGCGTTTTACGGAATGCTTCTAAAACGTCTAATCCCTCTTTGACAAATAACTCAACTAACTGAACAATAACTTCTGTATCTGTTTCGCTGGTGAACGTAACATCTGCTAAATATTCACGCTTTAAAAGGTCATAGTTCTCAATGACTCCGTTATGAACTAGTGTAAACCGGCCAGATGCACTTTGATGAGGATGTGAATTTACCTTGCTAGGCACACCATGTGTTGCCCAACGAGTATGACCAATTCCAATATTGGCATGTACATTTTCATCCACAATTTGGCGTAAATCAGCAATACGTCCTTTTTCTTTAAAAACATGAACTCCGTGATCATTCATTACAGCTATTCCTGCTGAATCATAACCTCTATACTCAAGTTTTTCTAAACCTTTTAATAAAATTTCTTTCGTATCATTATTTCCGATATATCCTACGATTCCACACATTTTCTGTTCCTCCCTGATATAGGGGACAAGAATGCTTTGGAGGCTGTTACTTGCCCCCTTATCTCTGTTTTATTAGGTATCTGTCTATACCTGTTGAAACATTACTGTTAGTATTCGCATTTTCTTCTCTTTGTGCACAAAGTTGCCTCTGTGTTTTAAAGAAGAAATTTTCGGTTGTGCGTCTCAACCGGGAGGTATCCGCCGAACATTCGATACTCCTCCTCCTCGTCAACTAACCCACCGCATTAGATTAGTCCAGGCGCTTTTTTTTTAATAATATTTACTTACTACCCACCTTTCTTTAAAATTATGCAGTCAATTGCTTTGAAGAGAACAAAGCAAATTAATACTACTATGATTACAGGATTCCGTCAACCAAAATTAGGAATTCCCATAATTCATACATAATAAAATATGCATAAAGGAAGCATACCGTTCCCTTATGCATATATAAATGGGTGTTATTCCTTTAATTCCATTTCTTCTTTGACCACTGCGACAATTCGATTAACGTAGGATTCACATAATTCCTCTGTCGGTGCCTCTGCCATCACTCGGACAAGCGGTTCTGTTCCTGAGGGACGGACAAGGATTCTGCCGTTTCCAGACATTTCTGCTTCCACTTGCTCAATAACCTCTTTCACTTTGGCATTATCAGTTACATGATGCTTATCAGTGACTCTTACATTGACAAGTTTTTGCGGAAATTTCTTCATTTCACCAGCTAGTTCAGATAACGGCTTCCCTGTTACCTTCATAATATTGACTAATTGCAGCCCTGATAATAACCCATCACCAGTGGTGTTATAATCTAAGAAAATAATATGACCTGATTGTTCTCCGCCAAGATTGAAACCATTTTTCTTCATTTCTTCCACCACATAGCGGTCACCTACAGCTGTTGCCACACTATGGATTCCATGAGCCTCAAGTGCTTTATAGAAGCCGAGATTACTCATAACTGTTGATACAACCGTTCCATGCTTTAAGCGGCCCTGTTCTTTCATATATTTACCACAGATGTACATGATTTGGTCACCATCCACGATGGTACCATGTTCATCGATCGCGATTAAACGGTCTCCATCACCGTCAAATGAAAGACCCACATCCGCACCTTTTTCTTTTACTAAGGCTGCTAATGCTTCAGGGTGTGTCGAACCAACACCAGCATTAATATTTAAACCATTAGGAGATGCTCCCATTGTAGAGAGGTCGGCATCCAAATCAGCGAATAAATGGGCAGCTAATGACGATGTTGCTCCGTGCGCACAATCTAATGCAATATGGATTCCTGAAAACTCTTCATCGACCGAGTTTTTCAAGTATTGCAGGTACTTTTGACCGCCTTCGAAATAATCCATTACCTGACCTAGGTCAGAGCCAACGGGACGCGGCAGTTGGTCATCTGGTAAATCGATAAGTTCCTCAATTTCTAATTCCTGCTCATCAGAAAGCTTAAAGCCATCGGGCCCAAAAAATTTAATTCCATTATCGGCCACTGGATTATGCGAAGCAGAGATCATGACTCCTGCTTGGGCTCCCAAGGCTTTTGTTAAAAATGAAACACCTGGGGTAGAGATAACCCCCAATCGCATAACTTCCGCTCCAATAGATAGCAGCCCTGCTACAAGGGCTCCTTCTAACATATGTCCGGATACACGGGTATCACGTCCGATGAGGACTTTGGGACGATCCTTATCCTTTGTTAAAACATAACCGCCAAAGCGGCCTAATTTAAAAGCCAGCTCTGGTGTTAATTCGCTATTTGCTACTCCACGTACCCCATCGGTACCGAAATATTTTCCCATTTTAAAAATCTCTCCTTCAACATGTGTATTGCTGGATTTTATGCATTATTTTTATTGATTGTAATTTTCGCTGATGATTTCGTTGGTTTCCATTTAAGAGCAGAAGGACCTTCCACATGAATGTCTACTTCATGATCCCCCTCTTCAAGGTCAGTCAAATCGATAAAGACATTAAAGTCTTCAGGCTTAACGCGCGTAACGGCAGAAGCGGGACCATTAACCAGTAAATCAATCATTTGATTCTCAGGATCAGTAATGGTTGCTTCATACTCATCAGATAATCCTTTAATGTGTACAGGGACATCCGAAACGTTTTTTTCCTCTTGCTTTTTGACCAATACCTTTGCCTTCACCAATTGCGGAGTAACTTTTGTAATTCCATTCGAAATAATAACAGGTAATGTCAGTGTGGTGTTATCGGTAATTTTACTAAGATCAACCTCAACACGGACTTTTTCAGTTTTATTAAGAACACTCTCACTTCCGTAGATGGTTGCTTCTTTTTCATCGATTTCAATCGATTCGATGGTCACTCCCTCTGGGGCAGTTCCATTGCGTACAATATTGATCGGTACAGTCTTACTGTTGCTTCGCACCGGAATGGTAATTTCTACGGTTTCAGGATCCACTTTTACATTTAACTTATTTAAGTCCTTATCAAGCACCTGAATGTCAGCTTTTTCTGTAATGCTTTCTTTCAGATTATTTTTTTCCCCAAGGGTTGCTTTCACATAGGTAATCCGGTCGATCACACTTTTTGCACCGGTAATCTTCACCTTATTTGGCTCGACAGTTGGTTCTCCAGCAGAATACCCCTCGTCGATTTGATTCTTGTTGAATTCAGCCTCTACCTTAAATTCTTTGGTGATTTTTTCTTGGACAGAAACCGTTACACTGCTTGGCTTCACTGTTGCCTTTAATTTATCTGATAGATTTCTTACTTTTAACTTTACTTTCTGCTTTCCAACTGTGGCTTTTGTTAAATCTACATACACTTCAAAGTTTTTTAATGCCTTCGCAGACTGGATGTGCGTTAGTGGTCCCTTTAAAGTTATTTCAACCTTGTTTGGAATTCCTGAAACAACTAAGTTCTCTGTATCATAATAGACATTTACAGGAATGTTTGTAATCGTGGCCGTAGATTGTTCTCCCGGTACATTCACATCAGTAATTTTCTTCCCTGTATGCGGTACAGAAGAATAGAGAAGAACAGCTAAAAGCAAGGCAAGAATTTTAATAAACCAGGGATTATCCATCAATTTATCCATTGTTTTTTCCCCTCCAGTTCCACCGAGCTGAAGAAGTTTGTTTCGGTTTGATGTTAATTAACAATTCACCCGTAAGTAATTCTTTTAATTCGTCAAGATTGATTCCGCGGTGAAGTTCACCATTCTTTGTAAGTGAGATATTACCTGTCTCTTCAGACACAATGACTGTTATACTATCGGTAACTTCGCTGATACCTAATGCCGCCCGGTGCCTCGTTCCTAACTCCTTCGAAATAAACGGGCTTTCGGATAAAGGAAGATAGCATGCGGCAGCAGCAACATTATTTTTTTGGATTATGACAGCCCCATCATGAAGCGGTGTATTCGGGATAAAGATATTAATAAGCAATTCAGAAGATATATTTGAATTTAACTGGATACCTGTTTCTATGTAATCGCCCATTCCCGTTTCTCGTTCAATTGAGATTAACGCCCCAATACGGCGCTTTGCCATATAATCGGTTGCCTTAACAATCGCTTCAACGGTTTTTTCCGGATCTTCATCATCCAGAGTACTGCTTCTCGAAAAGAACTTTCCTCTCCCCAATTGCTCAAGGGCTCTCCTAAGTTCTGGCTGAAAAATGATTATAATCGCAAGAAATCCGTATGTTATCACCTGTTCCATCATCCAGCTTAACGTTTGGAAGCCTAGAAACTCGCTGACCACTCTGACTAAAAGAATAACGAGAATACCTTTTAATAATTGGACGGCCTTCGTTCCTCTAATCACATTGATCAACTTGTAAATGACATACCATACGAGGACAATATCAACAATACTAGCTAAATACTTCCATAATTCGAAATCAGCAAACGGCATTGTTTTTCCTCCGTAATTTTCTTTAGCACATATAAAATACAATCTATTTATTATAACATAAATACCACTTGTACCTATTATATGTAACTACTTAAAAAAACAAATCACTCCGTCAGAGTGATTTGTTTATTATTTAGTTTCTGGTTGCGTCAAAAATCTGAACAACATCTTTTGTGGTCTTTTTAATATGATACCAAATCCAATCGAATACTTCATTTACTTCTTCAATTTGCCCTGTTACATGACCGGCAGAAGCTAAATACTTTTCACCATTGATGACTGTTACATCACCTTGGATTTCGCCTTCAATCTTTAATTTGCCATTTCGGACGATTACATCACCTTTGACAGTTTCACCTTTAGGAACAATA
This sequence comes from Bacillus sp. sid0103, assembly GCF_019219025.1. Next base: position 66,843 of record NZ_JAHUWN010000031.1, read on the forward strand.
ACTGTATTATTTTGAACCACTAAGTTTTTTTGCTTTGTTACTGAAAACTCGCGCTCTTCATTCCAGGTAGAAAGAAGACTGCCCATCATTAATATCAAAAATAGGGAAGCTGCAGCAAGCATCGGATGGTTTTTCAACCAGCGCTGCATCGATATCTTCCTCTTCTCTTTAGGTAAGCGGGCCAATACATTAGCGGTAAAATCATCCGGAGCCTGCATATAAGAGACGCTTTTTACAAATGCAATCGTCTTTTTTAACTCATTAAATATCGCTTCACACTCTTTACAACTTTGGAGGTGCTCTCTCAGGGTTCGTTCTTTTTCGGGTGTAATTTCTTCATCTAAATACTCATGCATTAGTTCGATGATTTGCTCTGGACACATTGACAGTTTCACCTCTCATCACACATATCGTAATTGTTGTCTTAAGGCTTCCCGGCCACGATGAATTCTCGTTTTAACCGTCCCAAGGGGTAAATCAAGAATTTCACTAATTTCATTTAAAGACAACTCTTCCATATATTTCAGTACGATCGCTGATCGATATTTGTCAGGCAGTTTTAAGATCTCCTTTTGAACGGTCTCCTGCAGTTCTAAGCTTTCTAATTCTGTCTCAGGCATCGGAGTATTTGAAGGGATCTGTGAATACATCGTTAACCCCTCTGTCCCTGCCACTTCTGCATCTAAATAATAGTCAGGTTTCTTTTTTCGCATCCGGTCAATACACAGATTGGTTGCAATCCGAAACAGCCAAGTTGAAAATTTCAAATCTTGGTTAAATGATTTGATATTAACATAGGCACGGATAAAAGCTTCCTGTGCGACATCCTCTGCTTCATGACGATTTCCAAGCATGCGAAAACAAAGTTGGTAAATACTGTTTTTATATATTTCAACAATTTCACCAAAGGCATCCTGATCACCCTTGATGACTTGTTTTATTCTCTTTTTAACAATTGCGTCCATTAAGTTACCTCAGCTCCATTGCTGCTAACCGATAATACGTATCGATAGCAGAAAAGTTTCGTTTATAACGAAAAAAATTTCTCAACATCTATAATATTAACAAAAATTTACTAAAAGGGTTTAATAATAAGCAGAAAATAAAAAAACAACTGCACAGATTTTGTGCAGCTGTTTCATTTTTATAGTAATTTTTCTCCGAATAATGATCCCATCAACTCAACAGCTACTCTTGCTGTTTTATTTTTCTCATCTAAAATCGGATTAACTTCAACAAATTCTGCTGAGGTAATAATTTTTGCTTCTTCTAACATCTCCATGGCAAGATGGCTTTCACGGTAGCTGATTCCGCCAATAACTGGTGTCCCTACGCCTGGAGCATCATTTGGATCTAAGCCATCTAAATCAAGAGATAAGTGGACACCATCTGTCTTATCTTTAAGGTAAGCAATGGTTTCCTCCATTACTTTGGCCATCCCCATTCGGTCAATTTCATGCATGGTATAAACTTTGATACCAATTTCTTTTATTAAATCCTTTTCTCCATCATCCAGCGCTCTTGCACCAATAATGACAACATTTTCTGGTTTCACTTTTGGGCCATACCCGCCAATTTCGGTTAACATGCTGTGTCCTAACCCGATACTAACCGCTAGAGGCATACCGTGAATATTACCTGACGGGCTTGTCTCGGCTGTATTTAGATCACCATGTGCATCATACCATATTACTCCAAGATTTTTATAATGTTTCGATACACCTGCTAACGTTCCAATGGCAATACTATGATCACCGCCAAGTACAAGCGGGAATGCACCAGATTCCACAGCTGCATCTACTTTTTCAGCAAGCAACGCACTCTTTTCTGCCACTAAATCTAAATTACGTAAATTAGATTCTTTATCGACGACTACTTCAGGTCTTCCTATTGGAATATCTCCCAAATCATGTACCTCATCAAATAACGGCTTTAGACGTTCCACCATTCCAGCGTAACGAATCGCACTTGGCCCCATATCAACCCCACGTCTCATTTGTCCTAAATCCATCGGCATTCCAATAATCGAAAGCTTGTTCATATCCATTCCTCCTACCCCTTTATGTATCCTATTTTAACCGCTTTCATGCTCATGACTCAACTCGACAAAATTATGTATATATATACGTAAAAAGTAGAAGCGTCTTCAATTCCTATTTAATAAAAAAACCTTAAACCAATGATTGGCTTAAGGATATATTGCGAACACAATAAAGAACCTTGGAGATGACTCCAAAGTCCTTTATTGTTATATTATGAGCCATGAAGGACTCGAACCTTCGACCCTCTGATTAAAAGTCAGATGCTCTACCAACTGAGCTAATGGCTCTCTGGCTGGGCTAGCTGGATTTGAACCAACGCATGTCGCAGTCAAAGTGCGATGCCTTACCGCTTGGCTATAGCCCAATAATGATGTGATAAATCTAGTATGTCCAACTTTTTTAAAAATATAATGGTGGAGGGGGACGGATTCGAACCGCCGAACCCGGAGGGAGCGGATTTACAGTCCGCCGCGTTTAGCCACTTCGCTACCCCTCCATATTAATTTTAAAAAAGAAGGTGCCGGCGAGAGGACTTGAACCCCCAACCTACTGATTACAAGTCAGTTGCTCTACCAATTGAGCTACACCGGCAAATGGTTATGGTGGAGGATGACGGGATCGAACCGCCGACCCTCTGCTTGTAAGGCAGATGCTCTCCCAGCTGAGCTAATCCTCCAAAATATCGAAAGTTTTTTACACAAAGAAAAAACTTTGGTGACCCCTACGGGATTCGAACCCGTGTTACCTCCGTGAAAGGGAGGTGTCTTAACCACTTGACCAAGGGGCCATACTATTATTAAAATAGGTAAGCTTCCAAGCGGGCTCGAACCGCTGACCTCTTCCTTACCATGGAAGTGCTCTACCTACTGAGCTATGGAAGCATAGCTAAACATTAGTTTACATAAAAATGGCTCCGCAGGTAGGACTCGAACCTACGACCGATCGGTTAACAGCCGATAGCTCTACCACTGAGCTACTGCGGAACAATAATATTACAGCCTGGCAATGTCCTACTCTCACAGGGACGCGTGTCCCAACTACCATCGGCGCTGAGAAGCTTAACTTCCGTGTTCGGTATGGGAACGGGTGTGACCTTCTCGCCATAATTGCCAGACCATATATTCGACACTATTTAATTATAATGTCTTTTTTATATTTTTCAAGAGGAAAATTTAATTTTTTTCATTCCCTCAAAACTAGATAATGCAGAAGAAGTTTGTAAACTCAAATTTGCCTTAAAAATGGTTAAGTCCTCGAACGATTAGTATCAGTCAGCTCCACATGTTACCACGCTTCCACCTCTGACCTATCAACCTGATCATCTTTCAGGGTTCTTACTAGCTTGCGCTATGGGAAA
>NZ_JAHUWN010000032.1 GCF_019219025.1 Bacillus sp. sid0103
AGCTAGTAAGAACCCTGAAAGATGATCAGGTTGATAGGTCAGAGGTGGAAGCGTGGTAACATGTGGAGCTGACTGATACTAATCGTTCGAGGACTTAACCATTTTTAAGGCTTTCTCGAGTTTACAAACTTCTTCTGCATTATCTAGTTTTGAGGGAATGATACCTCAATCAAATAGTCTGGCAATTATGGCGAGAAGGTCACACCCGTTCCCATACCGAACACGGAAGTTAAGCTTCTCAGCGCCAATGGTAGTTGGGACACGCGTCCCTGTGAGAGTAGGACGTTGCCAGGCACAACAAAGACAACCTGAAAAGGTTGTTTTTTTTTATGGGAAAGAATTGTTTTGGGGTATAGATGAGATTGTGAAATGGGATATTATCCTATATTTTGTTATTTTGAATCTACTCTTTGTATAATTACACCTAAGTTTTGTATATATAGTTTGTATATCGGTTTAATCGCCCTCTATTTTGTAAAATTAGTAGCCTCTTTGGTCTTATTCTGCTCTTCAAGTCGTTTTTAGGCTTCATTAAAACAAAACTGTCTATTACGATTGGTCCTTCAGCACTTCCTCCAACGATACTTTTTAACTAATCCGAGGTTTCACATTGGCGAGATTTGGAGAAAATCATTAGTAGTGAATCGTTGCATCTACATAAAAAATTCAGTATAATTTAGTCAAATATAGTCAAAGTCAGAGAATGGGGGGTGGGAAGATGCGAAATATCTCTGATATTATTGAACATTATCTCAAACAAGTATTGGAATTAAGTGAAAAAGACCTTGTTGAAATTAAACGAAGTGAAATCGCAGACAAATTTCAATGCGTACCCTCACAAATAAATTATGTCATTAACACCCGTTTTACGATTGAAAGAGGATATATTGTAGAGAGTAAACGGGGTGGCGGTGGGTATATAAGGATTATGAAGGTCCAATCCCATGACTTAGCTCATTTAATTGATCAATCGCTCGCACTTATTCAAAATTGGATTAGTCAAACAAGTGCTGAGGATGTCATATTCAGACTCGTTCAAGAAGAAATTGTCTCACAGCGGGAAGCGAAAATTATGTTAAGTGTAATTGATCGTTCCGTTCTTTATATTGATCTTCCATACCGAGATGAATTAAGAGCAAGAATGCTAAAAGCTATGTTAACATCTTTAAAATATAAATAAATTTGTTCACTGAGAGGTGAAAAGTATGATCTGTCAGGAATGCAACCAAAGACCTGCAGCCCTTCATTTTACGAAAATCATAAACGGTGAAAAGACGGAAGTTCATCTTTGTGAAAAGTGTGCTCAGGAAAAGGGCGAAATGTTTATTTTTAATGGGGAATCAGGATTCGCTTTTAATAATTTATTAGCAGGATTACTTAATATTGACCCTACCTTTCAAAAGCAAAGCCAAAGTCCGTTTCATCAGGAGGAGATCCTTCATTGCGACGCTTGCTCGATGACTTTTCCTCAGTTTTTAAAAGTCGGACGCTTTGGATGTTCTCATTGTTATGAAGCATTTAAAGAACAACTGAATCCCGTCTTAAGGCGGCTTCATAGTGGAAACTGGACACATAATGGGAAAATACCAAAGAGAATTGGCGGCAGCATCCATCTGCGCAAGCAAATAGAAGAATTAAAAAATATGCTAAAAGAATCGATTGCTAATGAAGAATTTGAAAAGGCAGCTGAGATTCGTGATGAAATACGTCAGTTGGAGAAGAATTTAGCTGCTAGCCAAGAGGGAGGGGAATAAGGTGTCGCTTGAACGGTTTTTAAATCAAGCTGTCAGCTCTTGGATGAGCGCGGAAGGACCTGATTCAGATATTGTCCTCAGCTCTCGAATTCGTTTGGCTCGTAACTTTGATGCTTATAAATTTCCTACGCTTTTTTCACATGAAGAAGCAAAAATGATTATTGAAAAAATGGAGGAAATCATAGGGCAGTCTTCCGTTGAAAAGTTTGGCCAAATGGAATTGTTGAAAATTGATGAGCTTCAGCCTCTGCAAAAAAGGGTATTAGTAGAAAAACATCTAATTAGCCCAAATCTGGCAGAAGATTCACCATATGGGGCGGTTCTATTAACCGAAAATGAAGAAGTTAGTATTATGATAAATGAAGAGGATCATATCCGCATTCAATGTTTGTTTCCAGGCTTGCAATTATCGGAAGCCTTAGATGCTGCAAATGAAATTGATGATTGGCTTGAGAGTAATATTCAATACGCATTTGATGAAAAACACGGTTATTTAACCAGTTGTCCGACTAACGTGGGAACAGGACTTCGTGCTTCTGTCATGATGCATTTGCCAGGGTTAATGTTAACGCAGCAAATCAATCGCATTATTCCAGCAATTAATCAATTAGGTCTAGTTGTTAGAGGAATTTATGGTGAAGGCAGCGAAGCATTAGGTAATATATTTCAAATTTCTAACCAAATTACCCTTGGTAAATCGGAAGAAGACATTTGCCGGGATCTGAAGGGAGTTGTTAGCCAGTTAATTTCGCAAGAAAGGTCGGCACGTGAAGCATTACGGAAAACTTCGAACATACAATTAGAAGACAGGGTGTTCCGATCACTAGGTGTGTTATCTAATAGCCGAATTATTGAAACGAAGGAAGCAGCAAGGTGTTTATCCGATGTTCGGCTTGGAATAGATATGGGTTATATTGAAAATATGCCTAAGACGATATTAAATGAATTAATGATCTTGACCCAGCCGGGTTTCTTGCAGCAATACGCTGGGGGTTCATTAAGACCGCATGAAAGAGATATCCGACGGGCAGCATTCATTAGGGAACGAATAAAAATGGAGCAAGAAAAATAGGTGAGGAGGAAGAGAATATGATGTTCGGCCGTTTTACTGAAAGAGCGCAAAAAGTTCTAGCATTAGCACAAGAGGAAGCGATTCGTCTTGGACATAACAATATTGGAACAGAGCACATTTTATTAGGATTAACCCGTGAAGGAGAAGGGATTGCAGCAAAGGCTCTTTATGGGCTTGGCTTAGGTTCTGAAAAAATCCAAAAAGAAGTAGAAAACTTAATTGGCAAAGGACAGGAAGCGTCTCAAACCATTCACTATACTCCAAGAGCTAAAAAAGTCATTGAATTATCGATGGATGAGGCACGTAAATTAGGACATTCCTATGTAGGCACCGAACATATTCTCCTTGGCTTAATCCGTGAAGGGGAAGGGGTTGCTGCACGGGTCCTTAATAATCTAGGTGTAAGTTTAAATAAGGCGAGGCAGCAAGTCCTTCAACTTTTAGGAAGCAATGAGTCTGGCGGGCATCAAGGCGGGGCATCTGCCAGTGCCAACACACCAACACTAGATAGCCTTGCCAGGGATTTAACCGCAATTGCCCGTGAAGGAAGCCTTGATCCTGTGATTGGACGCGGCAAGGAAATTCAACGTGTCATTGAAGTACTAAGCCGTCGGACAAAAAATAACCCAGTATTAATCGGTGAGCCGGGTGTTGGAAAAACAGCAATCGCCGAAGGTCTTGCCCAACAAATTGTCAATAACGAAGTACCTGAAATTCTTCGTGATAAACGCGTGATGACTCTCGATATGGGGACAGTCGTAGCTGGAACGAAATATCGAGGCGAATTTGAGGATCGTTTGAAAAAAGTAATGGATGAAATTCGCCAAGCAGGCAATATTATTCTATTCATTGATGAGCTGCATACATTAATTGGCGCTGGTGGTGCTGAAGGGGCCATTGATGCGTCTAACATCTTAAAGCCATCTCTTGCGCGCGGCGAACTCCAATGTATTGGTGCAACGACTCTTGATGAATATCGTAAATACATTGAAAAAGATGCAGCGCTTGAACGTCGATTCCAGCCAATTCGTGTCGATGAGCCAACTCTTGATGAATCGATTCAGATTTTAGAAGGATTGCGCGACCGTTACGAGGCACATCACCGTGTATCGATTACAGATGAAGCCATTCAAGCAGCTGTAAAACTGTCTGACCGCTATATCTCCGATCGCTTCCTGCCTGATAAAGCGATTGATTTAATCGATGAAGCCGGTTCTAAGGTACGTCTACGTTCCTTTACCACTCCGCCTAATTTAAAGGAATTAGAAGTGAAACTTGAAGAAGTTCGCAAGGAAAAAGATTCAGCTGTTCAGAGTCAAGAATTTGAAAAGGCCGCATCCTTAAGGGATACAGAACAGCGTTTACGTGAACAACTTGAGGAAACGAAGAAGAATTGGAAGGAAAAACAAGGGAAAGAAAATAATGAAGTGACCGTCGAAGATATTGCAAGTGTTGTGTCCAGCTGGACCGGAGTTCCTGTTTCCAAGCTTGCCGAAACAGAGATGGCGAAGTTGCTAAATTTAGAGGAAGTTCTTCATTCTCGTGTTATTGGCCAGGAAGAAGCGGTTAAAGCAGTAGCGAAGGCCGTCCGTCGTGCACGAGCAGGATTAAAAGATCCAAAACGTCCTATTGGTTCCTTCGTCTTCCTTGGACCAACTGGTGTGGGTAAAACGGAATTAGCACGTGCCCTTGCTGAAGCTATGTTTGGTGATGAAGATGCCATGATTCGGATTGATATGTCCGAGTATATGGAGAAACACTCGACCTCTCGTCTGGTTGGTTCACCGCCAGGATATGTCGGCTATGAGGAAGGCGGCCAATTAACAGAGAAGGTTCGCAGAAAGCCTTATTCTGTTGTGTTACTAGACGAAATTGAAAAGGCGCATCCTGATGTATTCAATATCCTGCTCCAAGTCCTTGAGGATGGACGATTAACGGATTCTAAAGGTAGAACGGTTGATTTCCGTAACACAGTCCTCATTATGACATCCAATGTGGGTGCTGAAGCACTAAAACGGAACAAATATGTAGGCTTTAATATTCAAGATGGCGAACAAGATTATAAAGATATGAAGGGTAAAGTGATGGGAGAATTAAAGAAGGCATTCCGTCCAGAATTCCTGAACCGTATCGATGAGATCATTGTTTTCCACGCGTTAGAGCGAAAACATCTTGAAGAAATTGTTACTTTGTTATCAGAGCAGTTAGTAAAACGCTTAAAAGAGCAAAACATCTCTTTAGAATTAACAGCTGCTGCAAAGGAGAAAATTTCTCAGGAAGGTTATGACCCTGAGTATGGAGCACGACCTTTACGCCGTGCTATTCAGAAGCATATTGAAGACAGACTTTCTGAAGAATTATTAAAAGGAACATTATTAACTGGGCAGCATGCTATCATCGATGTTGATAATGGAGAATTTATTGTTCGAATGGCTGAGAAAACAAGTTTAGTAAAATAGAACTAGGTCGTAATACCAATGGAGAGGTACACGTAAATAAAGTTAAATCGTGTACCTCTTTTTCTATCTTTTTTCCAAATGAAAAAATAAAATAGGTGTGGTACCCTTTATATAGTTAGCAAAATCTGGCTCCAGCGCCCAGCGTATTTCGCTATACGGTGCTTGCGCCTTTTGTTCTTTTTATTGTTGCAAGAGAGGATCGAAGGATTATGGCAAAGCGTAAGACGAAGTTTATGTGTCAAGATTGCGGATATGAATCGCCAAAGTGGATGGGAAAATGCCCTGGCTGTGGTGAGTGGAATAAAATGGTTGAGGAAGTTGAAGTAACGGGTGCAACTAGGAGAGGTGCATTTGCACATTCTCAAACGGGAACAGGAATTTTAGCGAAACCTATGCCCATTAATTCGATCGAAATGGAAAATGAACCACGAATTCTAACCGATTTGAACGAATTAAATCGGGTTCTTGGCGGCGGTGTCGTAAAGGGTTCGTTAGTACTAATTGGCGGTGACCCTGGAATCGGTAAGTCCACGCTTCTTTTACAGGTTTCGTCCCAACTCGCAAACAAAGGAAATAAGGTTTTATACATATCTGGTGAGGAGTCGTTACGGCAAACCAAGCTTCGCGCGGAACGATTAGGTATATCTTCTGAAAATCTACTCGTATACTCTGAAACGAATCTTGAAGAAATTAACCGTAACATCGATCAAACGAATCCAAGTTTTGTTATCATTGACTCTATTCAGACGGTCTTTCACCCAGATGTAACCAGTGCACCAGGGAGTGTTTCACAGGTTCGCGAGTGTACCTCAGAATTAATGAGAATTGGGAAGACCAAAGGGATTGCGATTTTTATTGTTGGTCACGTAACAAAAGAAGGGTCAATTGCTGGTCCAAGGCTACTAGAGCATATGGTCGATACCGTTCTTTATTTCGAAGGAGAAAGACACCATACCTATCGGATCCTTCGGGCAGTAAAAAACCGTTTTGGTTCCACTAATGAAATGGGCATTTTTGAAATGAAAGAATTTGGCCTCGAAGAAGTAGCCAATCCCTCTGAAATATTCTTAGAAGAGCGTTCACGGGGGGCAGCCGGCTCAACAGTGGTGGCGTCAATGGAAGGGACAAGACCGGTCCTCGTGGAAATTCAAGCGTTAATTTCCCCTACTAGTTTTGGTAACCCTAGAAGAATGGCGACAGGAATTGATCATAACCGCGTTCCGCTGTTAATGGCAGTTTTGGAAAAGAGGGTTGGGATGCTCCTCCAAAACCAGGATGCATACTTAAAAGTTGCTGGGGGCGTAAAGCTGGATGAGCCGGCGATTGATTTAGCCGTAGCGGTGAGTATTGCCTCTAGTTTTAGAGATAAACCGACAAGGCCGACCGATTGTATAATCGGTGAAGTCGGATTAACCGGTGAAGTAAGAAGGGTGTCAAGGATAGAGCAGCGTGTCCAAGAAGCCGCAAAGCTTGGCTTTGAGCGAGTGATTCTACCTGCTAATAACCTTGGCGGCTGGAAGGGACCAACAGGTGTTGAACTCATTGGTGTTTCGAATGTGAGCGAAGCATTAAAAGCAACGTTGGGAGGGTAGCAGATGGAGAGTAAAAAGCTTGGTGAAAATACCGTAAGTGAAGTATTACAGTTCCTTGCACCTGGTACACCCATTCGGGAGGGAATCGATAATGTTCTTCGTGCCAACACAGGGGGACTAATTGTCATTGGTTTTAACGAAAAAGTAAAAAGTATTGTGGATGGCGGCTTTGAAATTAATTGTCCTTTTTCGCCAAGCTTTTTATATGAATTGGCCAAAATGGACGGGGCAATCATCCTAAATGAATTAGGGAATAAAATTCTGTTTGCAAATGCCCAGCTGGCCCCTCACTCCGATATCCCCTCTACCGAAACAGGAATGCGGCACCGCACAGCAGAAAGAACGGCAAAACAAACAAAAGCCCTAGTGATTGCGATCTCCCAAAGGAGAAATGTCATCACCTTGTATCAAGGGAATTTCCGCTATGCCTTAAAAGATATTGCGGTTATTTTAACCAAGGCCAATCAAGCAATTCAGACGCTTGAAAAGTATAAGACCGTCCTCGAACAAAGTATTACTAATTTGAGTATTCTAGAGTTTGAAGAATCTGTCACCTATAACGACTTTTTACTGGTTCTCCACCGGTTTGAAATGGTGTTAAAGATCAAAAATGAGCTGCTAACCTATTTACATGAATTAGGAACCGAAGGCCGTCTCATTCGTTTACAGCTGAATGAAATCTTAACCGATTTAGAAGAGGAGACCATGCTCATTATTAAAGATTATGCCTTTGATCGAGACGTCAAGGCAAAAGATGTACTCGCGCGAATGCAGTCGATGACGACTAATGGAACAATTGAGGATGTGGTTTTATTAAAATTAATGGGGTATCTTGGCTATGTTCATCTCGATGAAAATAAAAGTCCACGCGGCTACCGCATTCTTAATAAAATTCCAAGACTCCCAACGATCATCATTGAAAATCTAATTAGCTGTTTTGGTGAGCTTTCAAAAATCATTTCGGCATCTGTGGAAGAGCTCGATGATGTCGAAGGAATCGGGGAAGTTCGTGCTAAAAAGATTAAGGAAGGCTTTAAATTAATTAAAGAACGCTTATACACCGACCGTCATCTTTAAAAGTAATGAAAAGGAAAAGTAAAAAAAATCCAATTATTTGACATGGAAATTTTCCAGTGCTACCCTATGGGGAGAAATCATCTATCTATAAAATTTACAGCAACTATCATTTGAACGAACCTCAAAGGGAAAAATAATCAGTAAATTAAGGTTTCATTTTTATTAATATGTTTATAATGAGTAGAGGAGGTGAAGGAATGTTAAAACGTATTGTGCAGGCTTGCTTCCTCATTATGGGTGGTACGCTTGGAATTTTGTTATTACCGGAATTGTTCAATTTACTTCATATCAATGACATTCCCTTAATTAACAACTCGTATATGTCTGCTGTTTTAGGTGCTATTATTTTTTATCTTATTACCTTTTGGGCAGTAGATTATGTCTTTAATTTTATTAAATGGGCGGAAGATTCTTTAGTAAAAATTCCTGTTACCGATGTCCTTTTTGGTAGTGTGGGGCTCATATTCGGGTTGTTGGTGGCTTTTTTAATCGGCTTTGCTCTTAATGCGGTCCAGGTGCCGATTTTAAATGCTGTTGTGCCAATCTTGCTGACCATTCTATTTGGCTATCTTGGATTTCAGGTAGGTTTTAAGAAAAGGGACGAGCTGCTCGGTCTTTTTGGGAACCGCAGTAATAAGAAAAAAACAAGTGATGACGAGAGTGATAAAGAAGCGCATCAGCGGTTGAAAATATTAGATACGAGCGTCATTATTGATGGTCGTGTTGCTGATATATGTCAAACTGGATTTTTAGAAGGTACGATTGTTATTCCACAGTTTGTCCTCGAGGAATTACAGCATATAGCTGATTCATCCGATGTTTTAAAACGAAATCGTGGTCGCAGAGGGTTGGATATCTTAAATCGCATTCAAAAGGAACTTGCGATTAAGGTCGAAATCTATGAAGGTGATTTTGAGGAAATTAGTGAAGTGGATTCAAAACTTGTCAAACTAGCAAAAATCACAAATGGCATCTTAGTCACCAATGATTTCAACCTGAATAAAGTCTGCGAATTGCAGAATGTTACGGTGTTAAATATCAATGATTTAGCGAACGCCGTCAAACCTGTAGTTCTCCCTGGGGAAGAATTAACGGTGCAGGTGATTAAGGATGGCAAAGAATATCATCAGGGCGTTGCTTACTTAGATGACGGAACAATGATCGTTGTCGAGGAAGGAAGAGAATATATCGGGAAACGAATTGAAGTTCTCGTCACAAGTGTTCTCCAAACATCAGCAGGAAGAATGATCTTTGCCAAACCAAAACTATTAGAAAAAGCATTATAGATTAAAATGCGGATGAGTAGAGTGGGGTTTTTTTATGACTTACCAAGTCATTCTCCCGGCAGCTGGCCAGGGAAAAAGAATGGGAGCAGGGAAAAATAAGCTTTTATTAGAGCTCAATGGTATACCTGTACTGATCCATACATTAAGGGTGTTTGAACAGGATGAAGCCTGCAGCAACATTATTGTCGCGATCCATCCACAAGATGAAGCGGAATTTAAGGCCTTATTCACGAAGTATAATGTTGCCAAAGCAATTCGCTTAGTGCCTGGTGGAAAGGAACGCCAGGATAGCATTTATAATGCTCTTAGAACAGTGGAAACAGATGGGGTCATTCTTGTACATGATGCGGCACGTCCTTTCATCAGTCAAGAACATATCAACTCATTAACAAAAATGGCTGAGGAAACAGGGGCAGCTATTTTAGGAGTACCCGTTAAGGACACCATTAAAAAGGTGATAGATGGTGTGGTTGTTGAAACCGTCGAACGTTCAAGCTTGTGGGCTGTTCAAACCCCACAAGCTTTTCGAATTTCGCTTCTGACAGAAGCCTATGAAAGGGCGGAAAAGGATTACTTCCTAGGAACCGATGATGCTAGTTTGGTGGAGCGCCTCGGTCATCCTGTTACCGTGGTCGAAGGGGACTACGATAATATCAAATTGACCACACCAGAAGATTTATATTTTGCGAAAGCAATATTGACAAAAAGGAGTTTTTCATGATGTTTCGAATTGGTCAAGGCTTTGATGTCCATCAACTTACTGAAGGGCGTCCGTTGATTATAGGCGGTATCCACATTCCTTATGAGAAGGGTTTGCTGGGTCATTCAGATGCAGATGTTTTATTACATACGGTTTCTGATGCGTGTCTTGGTGCGATTGGAGAAGGAGATATTGGTAAACATTTTCCCGATACCGATCCTAATTTTAAAGATGCGGATTCTGCGAAGTTAATGGAACATGTGTGGCATTTGGTGAAAAATAAGGGCTATGAGCTGGTTAACGCCGATTGCACGATTATTGCTCAAAAGCCGAAAATGGCCCCCTATATTGAACAAATGCGAGTAAGAATTGCCGAATTATTAGACGCCGCACCAGAACAAATCAATGTAAAGGCGACAACGACGGAGAAGCTGGGCTTCACGGGCAGAGGGGAAGGAATTGCCTCCCAAGCTGTTGTTTTGTTAAGAAAGGTTCAGGAATAGCCTTTACCTGAAATCCTATACAGTGATAAAATATTCAGTTGAAACCATATAAATTATTGGAAAGCTGTCTAGCTTCAACGCCTAGGGGATCTCTGGTCTAAGCCAATCCAACGTGAAGGTCAAAGAACAACCTTCACGCTGGCTCGACTTATGCTTGTCGCCCCTGGGCAAGGCGCTTACGCTTTTCTCACTGGAGGCATTAGAATGTCAAACGAAGTTCGTGTAAGATATGCTCCAAGTCCAACGGGACATTTACATATTGGAAACGCCCGTACGGCATTATTTAATTACTTATTTGCACGTAATCAGGGCGGGAAATTTATCATTCGCATTGAAGATACCGATAAAAAGCGGAATATTGCAGGCGGAGAAGAAAGCCAGTTAAAATATTTAAAATGGCTAGGCATGGATTGGGATGAAAGTGTCGACACCGGCGGTGAATACGGTCCATACCGTCAATCCGAACGAAATGATATTTATCAAACCTACTATAACCAATTATTAGCAGAGGGCCATGCCTATAAGTGTTATTGTACCGAAGCTGAAATTGAAGCAGAGCGGGAAGCACAGACTGAACGGGGAGAAACGCCGCATTATTCAGGTAAATGCCGCCATTTAACAGAAGAACAGCGCCATCAATTAGAAAGCGAAGGCCGTCAGCCAAGCATTCGTATCATCGTACCTGAAGGGAAAACCTATACCTTTGATGATATGGTAAAGGGCACTGTTTCGTTTGAATCGGAAGGGATGGGCGATTGGGTCATCATTAAAAAGGATGGTACCCCAACCTATAACTTTGCGGTAACGATTGATGATTATTTAATGAAAATCTCACATGTGCTCCGTGGCGATGATCATATCTCGAACACACCAAAACAACTTATGGTCTATGATGCCTTAGGTTGGGAGCCGCCTATTTTTGGCCATATGACATTGATTGTGAATGAAAGCCGTAAAAAGTTAAGTAAGCGGGATGAATCCATCATCCAGTTCATCGAACAATATGAAGAATTAGGATATTTGCCAGAAGCATTATTTAACTTCATTACTCTCCTCGGCTGGTCACCAGCAGGTGAGGAAGAAATTTACTCTAAGAGCGAGTTTATTGAAATATTTGATGCGAATCGCTTATCCAAATCCCCAGCATTATTTGATAAGCAGAAATTGTTATGGATGAACAACCAATACATGAAAAAGATTGAGATTGATCGTGTGGTGGAATTGGCTTTACCACATTTAGTGAAAGCCGGCCGCTTAAGTGAAAGTCTAACGGATGAACAGTATCAATGGGTTCAAGGCCTAGTCGAACTTTTACAGGAAAAAATGAGCTTTGGTGCCGAAATCGTGGAACTATCGGAAATGTTCTTTAAAGATGAAGTTGATTATGAAGAAGATGCGAAGGAAATTCTGGCAGGAGAAACGGTTCCGGAAGTATTAAAGGCATTTTCACATGAACTGGACCAATTAGAAAATTTCCGGGCTGACGGCATAAAGGCTGCTATGAAGGCCGTCCAAAAGTCGACCGGCCAAAAAGGGAAAAACCTATTTATGCCAATCCGTGCGGCAGTAACTGGCCAAACACATGGACCTGACCTGCCACAGGCGATTGAACTTTTAGGTAAAAATAAAGTTCAAACAAGAATTAATAAAATTATTAGTTAACATTAAAGTGGAAATGTAATATAGTAGAATAAACAATTATATAGTTAGTAAAGTGTTGAAGAGGAGAAGTAAAAAAAGGATGCTTTAAAGAGAAAACCATCATCGGCTGAAAGTGGTTTAAGCCTCTCGTTTTTTGAAATGCACCTCTGAGTCCTGTTTCGAAATGAGTCAACTCCGAGTAGAAATGGGCGGAACCGATCCGTTAACAGGTAGAGTGAGACCAATGTTTGAGCTGATGTTACCTTATAAGCTTTTTCGGTCTAATCAGAGTGGAACCGCGTGTTAAGCGCCTCTGTCGTTATGACAGAGGCGTTTTTTAGTTTCAGAAAGAAAAATTTCTTATTGTTTGGCTATGTTAAAGTTTATTGTTGATTTTGGCACCCTGTTGATTGGAGCGGAGCGACGAGGAGACTCCCCGGACTGCCCGCGAACCGCACGCGCCTGGAGCGGAAATCAACAGGCAAGGTTAACATAGCCTATTGTTTAAACTTTGAGGAATTCCTAGTTTCAGCGCTTAGGGGGCTTATGCTTTATAAAAAGGGGGAGAATGGTAATGTTCAAGAAGTTGAGGGAGGATGTAGAGGTTGTTTTTGAGCAAGATCCAGCGGCTAGGAGTTATTTAGAAGTCATCTTAACCTATTCAGGCTTGCATGCCATTTGGTCACATCGACTCGCGCATGCACTCTTTAATCGAAAGCTGTTTTTTCTAGCCAGGTTGATTTCGCAAGTAAGCCGATTTTTTACCGGTATTGAAATTCATCCTGGGGCAAAAATAGGCAGAAGATTTTTTATTGACCATGGTATGGGCGTAGTTATTGGGGAAACGTGTGAAATTGGGGATAATGTAACTATATATCAAGGGGTTACACTTGGTGGAACGGGGAAAGAAAAAGGGAAAAGGCATCCGACGATTAAGGATAATGTTCTGATTGCAACAGGGGCTAAGGTGCTTGGTTCAATCACAGTAGGGGAAAATTCCAAAATTGGCGGTGGCTCGGTTGTCTTGAAAGAAGTTCCTCCTAACTCAACAGTAGTGGGAATTCCTGGCCGTGTCGTCATCCAAGATGGAAGAAGGATCAATAGAGACTTAAACCATTGTGACTTGCCGGATCCTGTTGCCGACCGCTTAAGAGAAATGCAAAACGACCTGGATCGGTTAATGTATGAACTTGAAGAATTAAAAGGAGAAAGGATAAAAATAAATGGCCATTCAACTTTATAATACACTTACGCGCAAGAAAGAAACCTTCGTACCGCTCGAAGAGGGAAAAGTGAAAATGTATGTTTGCGGTCCGACTGTTTATAATTATATTCATATCGGTAATGCTCGTCCGGCCATCGTATTTGATACCGTCCGTCGCTATTTAGAATACCGCGGCTATGATGTGAAATATGTATCCAATTTTACCGATGTAGACGATAAATTAATCCGTGCGGCCAATCAATTAGGAGAAGAAGTACCAATGATTGCTGACAGATTTATCAATGCCTATTTTGAAGATGTTACGGCATTAGGCTGCCAAAAAGCGGATGTTCATCCACGGGTAATGGAAAATATGGACATTATTATTGATTTCATTAGCCAATTGATTGAAAAAGGCTTCGCTTATGAATCAGCCGGGGATGTTTATTTCCGGACAAGAAAATTCGATGATTATGGTAAGCTATCGCATCAATCGATTGATGATTTGCAGGTTGGTGCAAGGATTGAAGTCGGTGATCGAAAACAAGATGACTTAGACTTTGCCCTCTGGAAAGCGGCAAAGGAAGGGGAAATCTTCTGGGAAAGCCCATGGGGACTAGGCCGTCCGGGTTGGCATATTGAGTGCTCGGCGATGGCGAAAAAGTATCTTGGTGAAACAATTGATATTCATGCAGGTGGACAGGATTTAACCTTCCCGCATCATGAAAATGAAATTGCCCAGTCCGAAGCACTGTCAGGGAAATTATTTTCACGTTACTGGATGCATAACGGCTATATCAATATCGATAATGAGAAAATGTCGAAGTCGCTTGGGAATTTTGTGTTAGTTCATGACATTATCAAGAAGCATAATCCACAAGTGTTACGATTTTTCATGTTATCGGTTCATTATCGTAATCCTATTAATTTTAGCGAGGATTTACTGGAGAGCACGAGAGCGGCGTTTGAACGCTTAACTACTTCCTATCAAAACTTAAAACATCGGAAAGAAGCGAGTACCGACTTAACAGATAATAATCAAGAATGGCTTGATAAAATTTCAGTATTACATGAACAATTTATAGAAGCAATGGATGATGATTTTAACACAGCGAAAGCCATTTCTGTTTTATTTGACCTCTCGAAACTGGCTAATTACTATCTGTTAGAAAAAAATACTGCTGTTGGTGTCATTGATGCCTTTACCAAACAGTTTGAGGAGTTATTCCATGTCTTAGGGCTGACGATTGAAAAGGAAGAAATGCTGGACGAAGAAATTGATGCATTGATTGAAAAGCGAATCCAGGCCCGGAAAGACCGTAATTTCCAATTGTCTGACCAAATCAGAGATCAGCTCAAGGAAATGAATATTATTTTAGAAGATACCCCGCAAGGTACAAGGTGGAAAAGAGGCTAATGCATGCTGGAATACGAAAATACAGTCGATTCTAAACAATTGAATAGTCTCGCACTAGCTTATATGGGTGACGCCATTTATGAAACGTATGTAAGGCGCCACCTCCTTTACAGCGGGAAGGTCAGACCCAATCAGTTACATCGTACCGGTACATCTTATGTATCGGCAAAAGCACAGTGCAAAATTCTTTTTCAAATGATGGATCACCAGCTTCTCGATGAAGAGGAATTAGCGGTGGTCATGCGCGGTCGAAATGCAAAGTCAGGCTCTGTACCTAAAAATACCGATGTCCAAACCTATAACTACAGTACAGCGTTCGAAGCGTTGATGGGTTATTTATATTTAACGGGTAAAATCGAGCGGCTTGAAGAACTGATTCAAACAGCATTTAAATATGTGGATGAAAGAAAGGAGGAACGCTAGGATGGACCAAGAATATATTGTTGGCAAAAATCCAGTCATTGAAGCACTGAAATCAGAAAGGGATATTAACAAAATTTTAATAGCTGAAGGTTCGCAGCGTGGTCAAATGCAGCAAATTACACAGTTAGCAAAAGAAGCAAATGTGATTGTTCAGTTTGTACCTAAGAAAAAAATTGACCAGATCTCCGGCGAAAACCATCAAGGAGTGCTTGCTTATGTTGCCGCCTATCAATATGCGGAAATCGATGATTTATTTGCTGCGGCGGAAAAGAAAAACGAACCACCATTCTTTTTATTGCTCGATGAAATTGAAGACCCTCACAACCTCGGGTCAATCATGAGAACGGCGGATTCTGTTGGGGCCCATGGGATTATTATTCCAAAAAGACGGGCTGTCGGCTTAACTGCTACTGTGGCTAAAGCTTCAACAGGTGCAATTGAATATATCCCTGTCGTACGCGTAACAAATATGGCGAGAACAATCGATGAATTAAAGGAACGTGGCATGTGGATTGCTGGAACAGATGCAAAAGGAAAAGATGACTACCGCAGGTTGGATGGGACCTTGCCGCTTGGCCTAGTCATTGGCAGTGAAGGTAAAGGAATGGGCCGATTAATTCGCGATAAATGTGATTTCCTCATCCACTTGCCGATGATTGGCAAAGTGACTTCGTTAAATGCTTCTGTTGCTGCATCGTTACTCATGTATGAGGTATATCGAAAACGACACCCGCTTGAGAGGTAACATATGGATATCCTGCTTGTCGACGGATATAACATTATTGGAGCCTGGCCGGAGTTAAGGACATTAAAGGATCGAGATCTACCTGCAGCAAGAGATCGTCTTGTCGAAAGAATGGCAGAATATCAAGCCTATTCCGGCTATCGTGTGATTGTTGTCTTTGATGCCTATTATGTGCAAGGAACAGAAAAGAAATATAAAAACCATCAAGTTGAAGTCATCTTTACAAAAGAAAATGAAACAGCAGATGAGCGGATCGAAAAACTAGCGATCAGTCTAAGTAATCGGAAAACGCAAATTCATGTGGCCACTTCCGATTATACAGAGCAATGGGCGATTTTTGGACAAGGGGCGTTAAGGAAGTCCGCTCGGGAGCTGCTGATTGAAATGTCCTCCATAGAAAGAGGCATCGAACGGAAAGTGAAGAAGATTCAAGATAGAAAGCCTGTCTCGAAAATTAAAATGACTGATGAAATGGCAGAAATTTTTGAAAAGTGGCGCAGAGGACAAAAGTGAACGTGGACACTAAAAAAATTGTCATGTATACTATTACTAACTATGCTTGTTCGGTGGAGGGGATCTACTTTGAGTACGGACTTCGGAACAAAGGTCAACCAGCAGTTCCTCATAATGGAAGACGAGGGAATTGTTGATTTAGTGCACCACGGTAATAGTGAAGCATTGGATTATTTAATCCACAAGTATCGTAATTTTGTACGTGCAAAAGCAAGGTCCTATTTTTTAATTGGTGCCGATAAAGAAGACATTGTCCAAGAAGGCATGATTGGATTGTACAAGGCGATCCGTGACTTTCGGGAGGACAAGCTCACGTCCTTTAAGGCATTTGCTGAACTTTGCATTACTCGTCAGATTATTACTGCCATTAAAACCGCAACACGGCAAAAGCATATCCCATTAAATTCTTACGTTTCGTTGGACAAGCCGATTTATGATGAGGAATCGGACCGAACCTTGATGGATGTCTTGTCAGGGGCCAAGGTCCTTGATCCAGAAGAACTCATTATTAACCAAGAAGAATTTGACCATATCGAATTTAAAATGACTGAATTATTAAGCGACTTAGAAAGAAAAGTTTTGGCTCTGTACCTCGATGGCCAATCCTATCAAGAAATTTCAGAGGAGCTTAACCGCCATGTGAAATCAATTGATAATGCCCTGCAGCGAGTTAAGAGAAAACTGGAACGATATTTAGAACTTCGCGAATTTTCACTGTGATAGGTCTATTTTTATGGCAACTAGTTGAACCGTTTTCAGGAGGTTATTGACAATAATTAGGGCACATGTTACATTTTTAAGGATATAATAGAAACTTGGGTAAAGGTGTCGAATATGAGTAAAAAAGTGATCCTTTCCTGTGCTGTATGCGGTTCTCGTAATTATTCGACGATCAGCAAGCAGACACAAACTGAGAGATTAGAATTGAAAAAGTTCTGCAAAACTTGCACCACCCATACCATTCATCGAGAAACAAAATAGTCATCATATATTCTTATAGTTATTTAATTTTGGGGGTTACTATAATGCAGCGCATAAAGAAGTTCTTCAGTGATCTATTCCGTGAGATGAGAAAAGTTAGCTGGCCTAAACGCGGGGAACTAACACGCTCGACGCTTACTGTACTATCCACCGTTATTTTTTTCGCAGCGTTCTTTGCTGTCCTTGATTTAGGGATTTCGAAATTGATTCGTTTAATTCTTGAATAATAAATCAACTTTCATGGTATAATGGTGATTAATAAAGGAATTTTTATCTAAAAGCCCGTATAACGGGTTTTTTATTTGTTTAAAAAATAGTCAGTGACTAATAAATAGGGAGGGACGGACGTAGTAGTCCTCTTAAATGGAAAAAAATTGGTATGTTTTACATACTTACTCGGGTTATGAAAATAAAGTTAAAGCGAATTTAGAAAAACGGGTCGAATCAATGGGGATGCAAGATAAGATTTTCCGAGTGGTTGTCCCTGAAGAAGAAGAGACAGAGCTTAAAAACGGCAAGAAAAAAGTAGTCAAGCGCAAGGTGTTCCCTGGTTATGTACTGGTGGAAATTGTGATGACAGATGATTCTTGGTATGTAGTACGGAATACTCCAGGCGTAACAGGCTTTGTTGGTTCATCAGGATCAGGGTCTAAACCGACGCCGTTACTTCCGGAAGAAGTTGTCGTTATTTTAAAACGGATGGGTGTTACTGAGACTCGCGTCGATGCCGATTATGAAATTGGTGAAACCGTTCGCGTCAAAGAAGGTCCATTTGCAAACTTTACAGGTTCTGTGGAAGAGATGGATAAGGACAAAGCGAAACTGAAAGTTCTTGTGAATATGTTCGGTCGTGATACCCCTGTAGAACTTGATTTTACACAGATTGAAAAACTTTAATGTAAAAAAACTTGAAATCATTTTGAAAAAGTGGTAATATTTCATAGGTCAGTATGTCTCCATCGTGAGACTAGACTTATGTTAAGTTCTTTATGATTAATAGATAAAGACAGATGCCTGAGTGGGAGGGTTCCTAAAAGACCCTATTACCACATCACGGACTTTAAGGAGGTGTGTCTCGTGGCTAAAAAAGTAATTAAAGTCGTTAAATTACAAATTCCTGCTGGGAAAGCAAACCCTGCGCCACCAGTTGGTCCTGCACTAGGTCAAGCCGGTGTTAACATCATGGGATTCTGTAAAGAATTTAACGCTCGTACAGCAGATCAAGCTGGTTTGATCATCCCTGTTGAAATCACGGTATTTGAAGACCGTTCATTTACATTTATTACGAAAACTCCTCCTGCTGCCGTTCTTTTAAAAGTAGCAGCTGGAATTCAGTCAGGTTCTGGTGAACCTAACCGTAATAAAGTAGCAACAGTTAAGCGTAATACAGTACGCGAGATTGCGGAACAGAAAATGCCTGACCTTAACGCAGCTAGCGTTGAAGCAGCAATGCGCATGGTTGAAGGTACTGCTCGCAGCATGGGTATCGTCATCGAAGACTAATCCATGTAACTGATTGTTTTTTGTAAAATGAAGGGGTTGCGACGTTATAAACACTCGCAACCTTTTTCGTGGGAGTTATTCAACGTTAAAACCACAATCTAGGAGGAAATTAAAATGGCTAAAAAAGGTAAGAAGTATTTAGAAGCTTCAAAGCTTGTAGATCGCCTAAAGGCATATCCAATTGCAGAAGCAATTGATCTTGCTAAAAAAACTAACTTCACTAAATTCGATGCAACTGTTGAAGTGGCATTTCGTTTAGGTGTTGACCCTAAGAAAGCTGACCAACAAATCCGTGGAGCAGTTGTGCTTCCAAACGGAACTGGTAAAACGCAACGCGTTTTAGTTTTCGCTAAAGGGGAAAAAGTAAAAGAAGCAGAAGCAGCTGGTGCTGATTATGTAGGCGATGCAGAGTACATCAACAAAATCCAACAAGGTTGGTTTGAATTTGATGTAATCGTAGCAACTCCTGACATGATGGGTGAAGTTGGTAAACTTGGTCGTGTATTAGGACCTAAAGGTTTAATGCCAAACCCTAAAACAGGTACAGTTACATTTGATGTAACTCGTGCGATTAACGAAATCAAAGCAGGTAAAGTTGAATACCGCGTTGATAAGTCTGGTAACATCCATGTGCCAATCGGGAAAGCTTCTTTCGAAAACGAAAAGCTTGTTGAAAACTTCAACACTGTATTTGAAACTATGCTTAAAGTGAAGCCTTCTGCAGCAAAAGGTACTTACATGAAGAACGTAACTGTTGCTTCAACAATGGGACCTGGCGTTAAAGTTGATCCTTCATCTGTAGCAGTTAAATAAATTTTACCAATTGACAATCTTGAATAGATTTTATATAATCTATTTTGTTGTTTAAAATAATAACATTTGTACTGAAGACAGCAGGTGCGAGAAGTCGCTTAATTCCCTGCCGAGGTAATGCGATATAAACAGCTGAGTGATCAGTTGTTATGCTGCCTCCATGTCAACGCTCGATGTGGAGGCTTTTATTTGGCTAATCAGAATTTATTCCATAAATTCTGAACGCATAAGGGCAACTAAGCCTCTGCCTTTGCCTAACGGCTAGTCAGTCGGCAAGTTTGCTTTACCTGGTATAAATGTAGAAATTCTACAGGAGGTGTAAAGATGAGCAGTGCAATCGAATTAAAGCAACAAATCGTTAGCGAAATTTCTGATAAATTAAAGAACAGCGTATCAACAGTTGTTGTTGATTACCGTGGTCTTTCAGTTGCAGAAGTAACTGAACTTCGTAAACAGCTTCGTGAAGCTGGTGTGGAATTCAAAGTTTACAAAAACTCAATGACACGCCGTGCTGCAGAAGCAACTGGTCTTGCTGAATTAAACGCTGCATTAACAGGTCCTAACGCTATCGCGTTCAGTACTGAAGATGTAGTAGCACCAGCTAAAATCTTGAACGACTTTGCTAAAAAGCATGAAGCTCTAGAACTAAAAGCAGGTGTAATCGAAGGAAATGTAGCTTCAGCTGATGAAATTAAAGCTCTTGCTGATCTACCATCACGCGAAGGCTTGCTTTCTATGTTACTCAGCGTACTACAAGCTCCAATCCGCAACCTTGCTCTTGCTACAAAAGCAGTTGCAGAACAAAAAGAAGAACAAGGCGCGTAAGTTAATAGAAAAGCTGAAGCGACCGTTTAGCAGCGTATGGCCTGGAGCGCTTCAACCGAGATAAAGGAAACACGGAGAGCGTTAGCGAGCCGATGTTGACTTATCGTAGGGCGAAGAGCGAAGGACACTAGCTGCTGGGAGCTGAAGCTGGACAATCTAACCGCGTACAAATAAACTTGAACGAAAACTAAGGAGGAAATTTAATCATGACTAAAGAACAAATCATTGAAGCAGTTAAATCTATGACTGTTTTAGAACTTAACGATCTTGTAAAAGCAATCGAAGAAGAATTCGGCGTAACTGCTGCTGCTCCTGTAGCAATGGTTGGCGGTGCAGGTGCTGCTGCTGTTGAAGAAAAAACTGAATTTGATGTAATCCTAGCTGGCGCTGGCGATCAAAAAATCAAAGTTATCAAAGTTGTACGTGAAATCACTGGTCTTGGTCTTAAAGAAGCAAAAGACCTTGTTGACAACACTCCAAAGGCAATCAAAGAAGGCGTTTCTAAAGAAGATGCTGAAGCAATCAAAGCTAAACTTGATGAAGTTGGAGCTAACGTTGAAGTTAAGTAATAACCATATAAAAAAGCTCGCTGTATAAGCGGGCTTTTTTTGCCTTAACTCAAAAAACGAAAGTCATATTCTATGATAAGTATCTATCGTAGGGCAATGATTAAGTTTTAAGTAGTTTTCGTTAGTAAGTCCTCGTTTATCTTCAATTATTATTTTTCCTCGGAGGTGAGTCAGTTGTCTGAACACTACTATTCTCGAACACAAAAGGTCGAAAGTGACCCGAAATTCTGGGATTTCACCTTAAAAGATAACACGTTTCGTTTTAAAACGGATAACGGTGTATTTTCAAAAAGAGAAGTAGATTTCGGCTCACGTTTATTGATTGAGTCTTTTGAATTGCCAGATACAGAAGGATTAATCCTGGATGTAGGCTGCGGCTACGGTCCAATCGGTCTATCACTTGCAAAATATTATCACGATCGTGTGATACATATGGTTGATGTTAATGAACGGGCTATTGAATTGGCAAAAGAAAATGCAGAACTGAATCGGATTCAAAATGTTAAAATATATGAAAGTGATCGGTTGTTAAATGTGAAAGAAAACACATTCGCAGCTATTTTAACGAACCCGCCGATTAGAGCAGGGAAGAAAACAGTTCATGATATTTTTGAACAAAGTTTTGAACATCTTGCATCACATGGAGAGCTCTGGGTTGTCATTCAAAAGAAACAAGGTGCACCATCCGCTATTGAAAAATTAAATAATTTATTTAACTGCGTCGAAACTATTGACAAATCCAAAGGTTATTTTGTCATAAGGGCTAAAAAAAGTTGACTTGAAAATGTCACTATGATAGCATTATAAAATGCCATCATAATAATTTCCGAATTATTCCTATAAATATTGAATATCTGGTATAAAAAAGGGATATTAAGGAAATGATGACAAAATAATAGTCAAAATGTGAAAATGTGGTTTTTAGTCAAAAACCCTTTTTCTTTTTGTTTACTGGAATAGAAGTAAATTCTGCTCCATAAACGTTTATAGATTTTAATAATAACGCTTGATTTGAGGGGTGAATCAGTTGACAGGTCAACTAGTTCAGTATGGACGACACCGCCAACGAAGAAGTTACGCACGAATCAGTGAAGTTTTAGAATTACCAAATCTTATTGAAATCCAAACCTCTTCCTATCAATGGTTTCTTGATGAGGGTTTGCGTGAAATGTTCCAGGATATTTCACCAATTGAGGACTTTACTGGTAACCTATCACTAGAATTTATTGATTACAGTCTTGGCGATCCAAAGTATTCAGTAGAGGAATCAAAAGAACGGGACGTTACATATTCTGCTCCATTGCGTGTAAAAGTACGTCTTGTAAACAAAGAAACAGGCGAAGTAAAAGATCAAGATGTATTTATGGGTGATTTCCCGCTAATGACTGAAACGGGTACGTTTGTCATTAACGGGGCAGAACGTGTTATTGTTTCACAATTAGTGCGCTCTCCGAGTGTTTACTATAGTGGAAAGTTCGATAAAAATGGTAAGCGGGGCTTTTCAGCTACCGTCATTCCGAACCGCGGCGCTTGGCTCGAATATGAAACAGACGCCAAAGATGTCGTTTATGTGAGAATAGATCGTACTCGGAAACTGCCCGTTACGGTTCTTTTGCGTGCACTTGGTTTCGGCTCTGATCAAGAAATCATTGAATTGATTGGAGATAACGAATACATCCGTAATACACTTGAGAAAGACAATACGGAAGGTGTCGAAAAGGCCCTTTTAGAAATTTATGAGCGCCTGCGTCCAGGTGAACCACCTACCGTTGAAAACGCAAAAAGCTTATTAGTGTCACGATTCTTTGACCCTAAGCGCTATGATCTTGCAAATGTAGGCCGTTATAAAATTAATAAAAAGCTTCATATTAAAAATCGTTTATTTAACCAACGCTTAGCAGAATCCCTTGCGGATCCTGAAACAGGTGAAATTATTGCTGAAAAGGGCACCATTCTTGATAGAAGAAACCTTGATAGAATTATCCCTGCTCTTGAAAAGAATACTAATTTCAAATCCTTTAATCCTTATGGCGGGGTAGTAGATGAGGAAATCATTCTTCAGGACATTAAAATTTATGCTCCTGGTGATGAAAGTGAAAAAGTAATTAATGTCTTAGGTAATGCCTATGTGGCAGAACCAATTAAAAATATTACACCGGCTGATATTATTGCATCGATTAGCTACTTCTTCAATTTATTGCATGGAGTTGGCGATACAGATGATATCGACCACTTAGGTAACAGACGTCTTCGTTCTGTTGGTGAATTGCTTCAGAATCAATTCCGTATTGGGTTATCCCGTATGGAGCGTGTTGTTCGTGAAAGAATGTCTATCCAGGACACAGCAACGATTACACCGCAACAATTAATTAACATACGTCCAGTGATTGCGTCTATTAAAGAGTTCTTTGGCAGCTCGCAATTATCACAGTTCATGGACCAAACCAACCCGCTTGCTGAATTAACGCACAAGCGTCGTCTTTCTGCATTAGGACCAGGTGGTTTAACGCGTGAACGTGCCGGGATGGAAGTTCGTGACGTTCACTATTCCCACTATGGCCGTATGTGTCCAATTGAAACACCAGAGGGTCCAAACATCGGTTTGATTAACTCGCTATCATCATACGCGAAAGTTAACCGCTTCGGATTTATCGAAACACCATATCGTCGGGTTGACCCTGAAACTGGTAAGGTAACAGCTCGTATCGATTACTTAACTGCTGACGAAGAAGATAATTATGTAGTAGCCCAAGCGAACTCTCGCTTAGATGACGACGGTTCCTTCTTGGATGAGGAAGTTGTTGCTCGTTTCCGTGGTGAAAACACCGTTGTTAAACGTGAACGCATTGACTATATGGATGTATCGCCAAAGCAGGTTGTGTCTGCAGCCACAGCATGTATTCCGTTCCTTGAGAATGATGACTCCAACCGTGCTCTAATGGGTGCGAACATGCAGCGTCAAGCCGTTCCACTTATGCAGCCAGAAGCTCCACGAGTTGGAACAGGTATGGAATATGTATCTGGTAAAGACTCAGGTGCAGCGGTTATCTGTAAGCACGAAGGTATTGTTGAACACGTGGAAGCACGTGAGGTATGGGTACGTCGTATAAATGTGGTGGATGGTCAAGAGGTTAAAGGAAATCTTGATAAATACCGCATGTTAAAATTCATCCGTTCCAACCAAGGAACATGTTATAACCAACGTCCAATTGTTGCAGTGGGTAACCGTGTAACCAAAGGAGAAATTCTTGCTGATGGTCCATCAATGGAATTAGGAGAATTAGCTCTTGGTCGTAACGTCCTCGTTGCCTTTATGACTTGGGATGGTTATAACTATGAAGATGCGATTATTATGAATCAACGTCTTGTAAAAGACGATGTATATACTTCGATTCATATTGAAGAATATGAGTCAGAATCCCGTGATACAAAACTCGGGCCTGAAGAAATTACACGTGATATTCCAAACGTCGGGGAAGATGCTCTTCGTAACTTGGATGAGCGCGGTATCATTCGAACTGGTGCTGAAGTTAAAGATGGTGACCTGTTAGTTGGTAAAGTAACACCAAAAGGGGTTACAGAATTAACGGCAGAAGAACGTCTTTTACATGCAATCTTTGGTGAAAAAGCTCGTGAAGTTCGTGATACATCCCTTCGAGTACCACATGGCGGCGGCGGGATTGTCCTTGATGTTAAAGTCTTTAATCGTGAAGATGGCGATGAACTTCCACCAGGTGTGAATCAACTTGTTCGCGTCTACATCGTTCAGAAACGTAAGATTTCTGAAGGGGATAAAATGGCGGGACGACATGGTAACAAAGGGGTTATCTCAAGGATTTTACCTGAGGAAGATATGCCGTATTTACCAGATGGAACACCAGTTGATATTATGTTAAATCCACTAGGGGTACCATCACGGATGAATATTGGACAGGTGCTGGAACTTCATCTTGGGATGGCAGCACGTTACCTAGGCATTCATGTTGCATCTCCTGTATTTGATGGAGCGCGTGAAGAAGATGTTTGGGGAACAATCGAAGAGGCAGGTATGTCTCGTGATGCGAAAACCGTCCTTTATGATGGCCGTTCTGGGGAACCGTTTGATAACCGTGTCTCTGTAGGTGTCATGTATATGATTAAACTTGCACACATGGTTGATGATAAACTCCATGCCCGTTCAACTGGACCATACTCATTAGTAACGCAGCAGCCGCTGGGCGGTAAAGCTCAATTCGGCGGACAGCGCTTTGGTGAGATGGAGGTTTGGGCACTTGAAGCATACGGTGCTGCATACACACTTCAAGAAATCCTTACCGTTAAATCAGATGACGTCGTTGGTCGTGTGAAAACGTATGAAGCGATTGTTAAAGGTGAAAACGTACCGGAACCAGGTGTTCCAGAATCATTTAAAGTATTAATCAAAGAACTTCAGAGTCTAGGTATGGATGTAAAAATTCTTTCCGGTGATGAAAAAGAGATTGAAATGCGCGATACGGAAGATGACGATGACTTACAACAAGTCGACACGTTAAACATTGTTCCTGAACAAGCATTTGAATCAGAAAAAGTCGGTTCAAAAGAGTAATGATATAAATTAGTTGGGGCGCACTTTGCGCTCCCGCTTTACTTGTTTTCCTAGCTGCAGCGTGCAGAAACCGCGCGCTTCCGCTTTATTGGGCAATAAGGGTAAAACCTGGAGATATCAAAAGGGAGGTAGGCCCCTTGCTAGATGTTAATAATTTTGAGTTTATGAAGATTGGTCTTGCTTCACCGGATAAAATCCGTTCATGGTCTTTCGGAGAAGTCAAAAAACCAGAAACGATTAACTATCGTACATTAAAGCCAGAAAAGGACGGCTTATTCTGTGAACGAATTTTTGGTCCAACGAAGGATTGGGAATGTCATTGTGGAAAGTATAAGCGTGTCCGTTATAAAGGTGTCGTTTGTGACCGCTGTGGTGTAGAAGTCACACGAGCAAAAGTTCGTCGTGAACGAATGGGGCATATTGAGCTTGCTGCGCCAGTTTCACACATCTGGTACTTTAAAGGAATCCCAAGCCGGATGGGACTTGTATTAGACATGTCTCCAAGAGCTTTGGAAGAAATCATCTACTTTGCTTCTTACGTAGTAACGGAATCAGGAGACACAGCTCTTGATAAGAAACAGTTGCTATCTGAAAAAGAATATCGCGCATATCGTGAAAAGTACGGAAACAAATTCCAAGCTGCCATGGGTGCAGAAGCGATTAAAAAACTTCTTTACGATATTGATTTAGACAAAGAAGTAGACGGATTAAAAGAAGAATTAAAAAGCGCACAAGGTCAGCGTCGTACTCGTGCGATCAAACGCCTTGAAGTGTTAGAAGCATTCCGTGGATCTGGAAATGAGCCATCTTGGATGATTCTTGATGTTCTTCCAGTTATCCCTCCAGAACTTCGTCCAATGGTTCAATTGGATGGAGGAAGATTTGCTACATCTGACTTAAACGATCTTTATCGTCGTGTTATTAACCGTAACAACCGCTTAAAACGTTTATTAGATTTAGGTGCACCAAGCATTATTGTTCAGAATGAAAAACGGATGCTTCAAGAAGCTGTCGACGCCTTAATTGACAACGGCCGCCGTGGACGTCCAGTGACAGGGCCGGGTAACCGTCCGTTAAAATCACTATCTCATATGTTAAAAGGGAAACAAGGTCGTTTCCGTCAAAACTTACTTGGAAAACGTGTTGACTATTCAGGCCGTTCTGTTATCGTTGTAGGACCGAACTTGAAGATGTATCAATGCGGACTTCCAAAAGAAATGGCATTAGAACTATTTAAGCCTTTCGTTATGAAGGAATTGGTTGAAAAAGGGTTAGCACATAACATTAAATCTGCTAAACGTAAAATTGAAAGAGTATCTCCAGATGTATGGGATGTACTCGAAGATGTAATTAAAGAGCATCCAGTGTTACTAAACCGTGCCCCTACACTTCATAGACTAGGGATTCAGGCATTTGAGCCAACGCTAGTTGAAGGCAGGGCAATCCGTTTGCATCCACTTGTATGTACAGCATACAATGCCGATTTTGATGGTGACCAAATGGCGGTTCACGTACCGCTTTCTTCAGAGGCTCAAGCAGAAGCAAGACTATTAATGCTTGCAGCACAAAATATCTTAAACCCTAAAGATGGTAAGCCTGTTGTTACTCCTTCCCAGGACATGGTTTTAGGTAACTATTACTTAACGTTGGAAAGAGAAGGCGCAGTCGGCGAGGGTATGATTTTTAAAGACACGAGCGAAGCGATTCTTGCTTATCAAAATGGCTATGTTCATTTGCATACACGTGTTGCTGTCCATGCAGGTTCATTAGGAAATGAAACATTCACAGAAGAACAAAATAATAAGTTATTAATCACGACGGTTGGTAAGCTTATATTTAATGAAATTCTGCCGAAATCATTCCCTTTCATTAATGAACCAACTAGACAGAATTTAGAAGTTGAAACACCAGTAAAATATTTCGTAGAAAAAGGCGAAGACGTTAAGGCGAAGATTCAATCGATGCCATTAATTGATCCGTTTAAAAAGAAAATCCTTGGAAATGTCATTGCTGAAGTATTCAAACGTTTCAAGATTACGGAAACGTCAAAAATGCTTGACCGCATGAAGGACTTAGGCTTTAAACACTCAACAAAAGCAGGTCTTACTGTTGGTGTAGCTGACATTGTCGTACTTCCTGAAAAGCAGGAAATTCTTCACGAAGCACAAGGTAAAGTAGATAGCGTAATGAAGCAATTCAGACGTGGTCTAATTACTGAAGATGAGCGGTACGATCGCGTAATTGCCATCTGGAGTGCTGCAAAAGATACCATTCAAGGAAAACTAATGAAATCGTTGAATAAATCGAATCCAATCTTTATGATGAGTGATTCCGGAGCCCGTGGTAACGCCTCAAACTTTACGCAGCTTGCTGGTATGCGTGGTCTGATGGCCAACCCGGCTGGACGTATCATTGAGTTACCAATTAAATCAAGTTTCCGTGAAGGGTTAACAGTATTAGAGTACTTTATCTCGACACACGGTGCCCGTAAAGGTCTTGCCGATACAGCCCTTAAGACGGCTGACTCAGGTTACTTAACACGTCGACTTGTTGACGTTGCCCAGGATGTCATTGTTCGTGAAGACGACTGTGGAACCGATCGTGGCTTTACAATTAGTGCCTTAAAAGACGGCACTGAGATCATCGAGGGATTAGACGAACGTCTAATTGGCCGCTATGCACGTAAGTCGATCAAACATCCTGAAACAGGTGTAGTTTTAGTACCAGAAAACGGCTTGATTACAGAAGATTTAGCAGAAACGATTGTGAATGCAGGTATTGAGATTGTTAAAATTCGTTCTGCGTTTACATGTAATACTCGTCATGGTGTTTGTAAAAAATGCTATGGTCGAAATCTGGCAACAGGTCAAGAAGTTGAAGTTGGCGAAGCAGTTGGTATTATCGCTGCCCAATCTATCGGTGAGCCAGGTACACAGTTAACCATGCGTACATTCCACACCGGTGGGGTTGCAGGAGACGATATTACACAAGGTTTACCACGTATCCAGGAAATTTTTGAAGCCCGTAACCCTAAAGGTCAAGCGGTTATTTCTGAAATTGATGGTGTTGTTGTTGGTATTAATGAGGGCCGTGACCGCCAGCATGAAATTGTTGTTCAAGGTGAAGTTGAATCGAGAACATACAATGCACCATATACTGCACGCTTGAAAGTGGCTATAAATGACCAGGTAGCACGAGGAGAAGAGTTAACGGAAGGTTCAATTGATCCGAAAGAATTAATTAGAGTCAAAGACGTTACATCTGTCCAAGAGTATTTATTACGTGAAGTTCAAAAAGTTTATCGTATGCAAGGGGTAGAAATTGGCGATAAGCACGTAGAGGTAATGGTTCGTCAAATGTTACGTAAAGTACGTGTTGGTGATGCAGGTGAAACAGATGTACTTCCAGGTACACTTCTGGATATTCACCAGTTTACTGATGCAAACGAAAGGGCATTGTTAGCAGGAAAAATGCCTGCAACAGGACGTCCAGTCTTACTTGGTATTACCAAAGCGTCGCTTGAAACTGATTCATTCCTATCTGCTGCATCATTCCAAGAAACAACAAGAGTTCTTACAGATGCTGCAATCAAAGGCAAGCGCGATGAATTACTCGGCTTAAAAGAAAATGTTATCATTGGTAAGCTTGTACCAGCTGGAACAGGCATGCAGCGCTACCGCAAAGCAGAACCTGTACTTCGTGATACAACTTCCGAAGAAACAGTTACAATTGATTAATTAAAATAAGGGATCTGCTAACTAGCAGATTCCTTATTTTAAGAAAATATTAAATGTGTTGTTGACATTCATTAATTAAGATGTTACTATATCAAAGGTGCTCCTATTCACCTGATACTTTGGAGGATATGAACTATGTCTTATGAAAAAGTATTACAGGCACAAAAGTTCGTTATAGGAACAAAACAAGCAGTAAAGGCACTAAAAGAAGGTAATGTGAGAGAGTTAGTCATAGCTAGCGACGCTGATCCAAAGTTGACAGCGAAAGTAGTTAATGTAGCTCTTGAAATAAATATTCCTATCCTTTATGTGGACTCGATGAAAAAACTCGGGAAAGCATGTGGGATTGAAGTTGGTGCTTCAACTGTTGCAATTATCCGCTAAAAGCTGTTTTTGTAGATTGAATGTCTGCAAAAACTTTGTTTTTGCAAAAAAATGAACCACCTGGATGTGTGGGCTTACAAATAATGAAGGGAGGAAACATAAATGCCTACTATTAACCAATTAGTGCGTAAACCTCGTCAATCTAAAGAGGAAAAGTCAAAATCACCAGCACTTAACAAAGGTTATAACAGCTTCAAAAAATCACAAACCAATGTATCTTCACCACAAAAACGCGGTGTATGTACTCGTGTTGGTACAATGACTCCAAAGAAACCAAACTCAGCGTTACGTAAATATGCTCGTGTACGTTTGACAAATGGTATCGAGGTGACTGCATACATTCCTGGTATCGGACACAACCTTCAAGAGCACAGTGTTGTTCTTATTCGTGGAGGACGTGTAAAAGATTTACCAGGGGTACGTTATCACATCGTACGTGGAGCGCTTGATACAGCTGGTGTTAACAACCGTATGCAAGGTCGTTCTAAATACGGTACTAAGAGACCAAAAGCAGCTAAGAAATAAAAACAACTTAAATAGAAGCTTCTTTGAAAGGAGGAAAAAATATGCCACGTAAAGGTCCTGTAGCAAAGAGAGACGTGTTACCAGATCCACTTTACAATTCAAAATTAGTTACTCGTTTAATCAACAAAATGATGGTTGACGGTAAAAGAGGAAAATCACAAGCAATTCTTTATTCTGCATTTGATTTAATTCGTGAACGCACTGGCAAAGAGCCAATGGAAGTTTTCGAAGCAGCATTAAAGAACATCATGCCTGTACTTGAAGTAAGAGCTCGCCGTGTAGGTGGTGCGAACTACCAAGTACCAGTTGAGGTGCGTCCTGACCGCCGTTCAACTCTTGGTCTTCGTTGGTTAGTGAACTATTCACGTAACCGTGGAGAGAAAACAATGGAAGAGCGTTTAGCTAATGAAATCATGGATGCAGCTAACAACACTGGTGCATCTGTTAAAAAGCGTGAAGATACACACAAAATGGCTGAAGCAAACAAAGCGTTTGCTCACTATCGTTGGTAATCTAACCTTCAATATAAAAACTTTCAAACTAGGAAGGAGAAAGACCCAATGGCAAGAGAGTTCTCCTTAGCAAACACTCGTAATATCGGTATCATGGCTCACATTGATGCCGGTAAAACGACTACCACTGAGCGTGTCCTTTATTACACTGGTCGTATTCACAAGATTGGTGAAACACATGAAGGTGCATCTCAGATGGACTGGATGGAACAAGAACAAGAGCGCGGAATCACAATCACTTCCGCAGCAACAACAGCACAATGGCATGGCCATCGTGTAAACATCATCGATACACCAGGACACGTAGACTTCACAGTTGAAGTTGAACGTTCCCTTCGTGTACTTGATGGTGCAGTAGCAGTACTTGATGCACAATCTGGTGTTGAGCCTCAAACTGAAACAGTTTGGCGCCAAGCAACTACTTACGGTGTACCTCGTGTCGTATTCGTAAACAAGATGGACAAAATTGGAGCTGACTTCTTATATTCTGTAGGAACAATCCATGACCGTCTTCAAGCGAATGCACATCCAATTCAGTTACCTATCGGTGCTGAAGACGAGTTTGAAGCAATCATTGACCTTGTGGAAATGAATGCAGTATTTTACGGGAATGACTTAGGTACTGATATCGAAGTACGTGAGATTCCTGAAGAATACCGTGCTCAAGCTGAAGAATATCGTGAAAAGTTAGTAGAAGCAGTAGCTGAGTTAGATGAAGAATTAATGGAAAAATACCTTGGTGGAGAAGAAATCACTAAAGAAGAGCTAAAAGCAGCGATTCGTAAAGGTACTGTTAATGTAGAATTCTACCCAGTAATCTGTGGATCAGCATTCAAAAACAAAGGTGTTCAGCTAATGTTGGATGCTGTTATCGATTACCTTCCATCACCATTGGATGTACCTGCAATTAAAGGTCATGCAATTGATGATGAAGAGGAAATCATTGAACGTCATTCTAGCGATGAAGAGCCATTCTCTGCTCTTGCATTTAAAGTTATGACTGACCCTTATGTTGGTAAATTAACGTTCTTCCGCGTTTATTCTGGTACTTTAGAGTCTGGATCATATGTTCAAAACTCTACAAAAGGCAAGCGTGAACGTATCGGACGTATCCTTCAAATGCATGCAAATAGCCGTCAAGAAATCTCTAAGGTTTATGCTGGTGACATTGCTGCTGCTGTAGGTTTGAAAGATACAACTACTGGTGATACTCTATGTGATGAGAAAAACCTTGTTATCTTAGAGTCTATGCAATTCCCTGAACCAGTAATCCAACTTTCAGTTGAACCAAAATCAAAAGCAGACCAAGACAAAATGACAACTGCATTGCAAAAGCTTCAAGAAGAAGATCCGACGTTCCGTGCACATACTGACCAGGAAACTGGACAAGTAATCATCGCTGGTATGGGTGAACTTCACCTAGATATCATTGTTGACCGTATGCGTCGTGAATTTAAAGTTGAAGCTAATGTAGGTGCTCCACAGGTTGCCTACCGCGAAACTTTCCGTGCTTCTGCACAAGTTGAAGGTAAATTCGCTCGTCAATCTGGTGGTCGTGGACAATACGGTCACGTTTGGATTGAATTCTCACCTAACGAAGAAGGAAAAGGATTCGAATTTGAAAACGGTATTGTCGGTGGTGTTGTTCCTCGTGAATACATCGCTCCAGTTCAAGCTGGACTTGAAGATGCTCTACAACGTGGTGTTCTTGCTGGATATCCGCTAGTTGATATTAAAGCAAGACTATTTGACGGATCATACCATGATGTTGACTCCTCTGAAATGGCGTTTAAAATTGCCGCATCT
The DNA here is from genome assembly GCF_019219025.1 of Bacillus sp. sid0103. The sequence goes on from NZ_JAHUWN010000032.1 coordinate 32,627, forward strand.
ATGGCACTTAAAAATGCTGCTTCTAAGTGTAGTCCTGTTATCCTTGAACCGATGATGAGAGTAGAAGTAGTAATCCCAGAAGAATATCTTGGAGATATCATGGGACAAATCACTGCTCGCCGTGGTCGTGTAGAAGGTATGGAAGCGCGTGGTAATGCACAGGTTGTTCGTTCAATGGTTCCACTTTCAGAAATGTTTGGTTATGCAACTGCACTTCGTTCTAGTACACAAGGACGTGGAGTATTCTCCATGCACTTCGATCACTATGAAGAAGTACCAAAATCAGTTTCTGAAGAAATCATCAAAAAAAATAAAGGTGAATAATTGATTTTCATCTTTTGATAAAGTATAACTACTATTGTAAGCAGTGGAAGCCGTGAGATTGGGACAACCTCATTCACGGCTTACATAAAAAACTATAATTAAATTTTTATAATTTAGAGGAGGATTTCCTAATGGGTAAAGCTAAATTCGACCGTTCAAAGCCACACGTTAACATTGGTACAATCGGACACGTTGACCATGGTAAAACAACTTTAACAGCTGCAATCACTTCTGTACTTGCTAAATCTGGTAAAGCAGAAGCTCGTGCATACGATCAAATCGATGGTGCACCAGAAGAAAAAGAACGTGGTATCACAATCTCTACAGCACACGTTGAGTATGAAACAGATCTTCGTCACTATGCACACGTTGACTGCCCAGGACACGCTGACTATGTTAAAAACATGATCACTGGTGCTGCGCAAATGGACGGCGGTATTCTAGTTGTATCTGCAACTGATGGTCCAATGCCACAAACTCGTGAGCACATCCTTCTTTCTCGTCAGGTAGGCGTACCTTACCTTGTTGTATTCATGAACAAATGTGATATGGTTGACGATGAAGAACTTCTTGAATTAGTAGAAATGGAAATTCGTGATCTATTATCAGAATACGATTTCCCTGGCGATGACACTCCAGTTATCAAAGGTTCTGCTCTTAAAGCATTAGAAGGCGAAGCTGCTTGGGAAGAAAAAATCTTTGAACTTATGACTGCTGTTGATGAGTTCATCCCAACTCCAACTCGTGACACTGATAAGCCATTCATGATGCCTGTTGAGGATGTATTCTCAATCACTGGCCGTGGAACTGTTGCTACAGGACGTGTTGAGCGTGGTGTAGTTAAAGTTGGTGACGTAGTTGAAATCGTAGGTTTCACTGAAGAGCCAAAATCTACTACTGTAACAGGTGTAGAAATGTTCCGTAAGCTTCTTGACTTCGCTGAAGCAGGAGACAACATCGGTGCGCTTCTTCGTGGTGTAGCACGTGAAGATATCGAACGTGGTCAAGTATTGGCTAAACCAAAGTCAATCACTCCACACACAAAGTTCAAAGCACAAGTTTACGTATTATCAAAAGAAGAGGGTGGACGTCACACTCCATTCTTCTCTAACTACCGTCCACAATTCTATTTCCGTACTTCTGACATCACTGGTATTTGTATGCTTCCAGAAGGTACTGAAATGGTTATGCCTGGGGACCACATCGAAATGACTGTTGAACTTATCGCTCCAATCGCGATCGAAGAAGGAACTAAGTTCTCAATTCGTGAAGGTGGACGTACAGTAGGTTCAGGTTCAATCACAACTATTACTGAGTAATTGAACGCAACAGCAATTAACATTGCTGAGCTGGACAATGATCATAATTAAGAAAGCAGATGGATGACGATCCATCTGCTTTTTTGTTGTTTAAAATAAATTAAATCCGAGTTTCTTCTATATATAAGGAGTTGTAATAATTAAATAAAATCAGTCCGTTGCAGATGGCGCAATCCAAAATGATTGCTGCCCCTTTTTAAATTAGGATATTTCTGGAGTTTCATAATAAGTGTTGAAAAAGAATATATCAGCCGCTATAATAGGAAAAGTGTTCGAAACAGAAACATAAAAAAAAATCGTGATAGGTGTTGCGTTTGCTTTATGTTTTATGTATAATAGACAATGTTGGTCTTTGACTGCGATGATGTGAAAGGTTGCTGACACACCCGGCCGCTTTGCCATGGCGAGTGTGTGAGGGAAATTTTCACTGAGAATGTCTATTTAGAAAATAGGCGAATAAAGGAGGGAAAATAATGGCAAAACAAAAAATTCGTATCCGTTTAAAAGCGTATGATCACAGAATTCTTGATCAATCTGCAGAAAAAATCGTTGAAACAGCAAAACGTTCTGGTGCGGCAGTTTCTGGTCCAATTCCGTTACCAACTGAAAAAACTGTTTACACAATTCTTCGTGCGGTCCATAAGTACAAAGATTCTCGTGAGCAATTCGAACAACGGACACATAAGCGTCTAATCGACATCGTTAACCCAACTCCACAAACAGTTGATGCGTTAATGCGTTTAGATTTACCATCTGGTGTTGATATTGAAATTAAACTTTAATCAAAATAAATGATAAATAATTTAGGAGGTGTGACTAATGACCAAAGGAATCTTAGGAAGAAAGATTGGTATGACTCAAGTATTTGCTAGTAACGGCAACTTAATTCCTGTAACTGTAGTTGAGGTAGCTCCAAACGTAGTTCTTCAAAAGAAATCTGTTGAAAGTGACGGTTATGTTGCTGTTCAAGTTGGTTTTGAAGACAAACGTGAAAAGTTAGCTAACAAACCAGAAAAAGGCCATGTTGCTAAAGCTAATACTGCTCCTAAGCGCTTCGTTCGCGAATTCCGCGGAGATGACTTAGCAAGCTATGAAGTTGGTCAAGAAGTCAAAGTTGATATTTTCGCTGCTGGAGATATCGTAGATGTAACAGGAATCTCAAAGGGTAAAGGTTTCCAAGGTGTTATCAAACGCCACGGACAATCACGCGGCCCAATGGCTCACGGTTCTCGTTATCACCGTCGTCCAGGTTCAATGGGACCTGTTGCTCCAAACCGCGTTTTCAAAGGTAAATTATTACCAGGACGTATGGGTGGAGAACAAATCACTGTACAAAACCTTGAAATCGTTAAGGTTGATACAGAACGTAACTTACTTTTAATCAAAGGTAATGTACCAGGCCCTAAAAAAGCTTTATTAAAAATTAAAGGTGCAATTAAAGCATAGTCACCCTTTAAGAAAGGAGGAACAAAAGAATGCCTAAAGTAGCATTATTAAACCAAGCTGGATCACAAGTTGGCGATATCGAACTTAATGATTCTGTATTTGGTATTGAGCCTAACCAACACGTATTATTTGAAGCAATCATTATGCAAAGAGCTTCATTACGTCAAGGTACTCATAAAACTAAAATTCGTTCTGAAGTACGCGGCGGTGGTCGTAAGCCATGGCGTCAAAAAGGAACTGGACGTGCTCGTCAAGGGTCTATCCGTTCTCCACAATGGCGCGGAGGTGGTACTGTATTCGGTCCAACACCACGCAGCTACGCTTATAAATTACCAAAAAAGGTTCGTCGTTTAGCAATCAAATCTGCACTTTCTTCTAAAGTATTAGAAGAGAACATCTTAGTGTTAGATCTTTTAACTTTCGATGCTCCGAAAACAAAAGAATTCAAGACTGTTTTAAATGGTCTATCTGTTGATAAAAAAGCGTTAATCGTTACTGCAGATCTTGAAGAAAATGTAGCATTATCTGCTCGCAACATTCCTGGAGTTACAGTAGTAACTGCTGACGGAATTAACGTATTAGATGTTGTTAATCATGATAAATTAATCATGACTAAAGCAGCGGTTGAAAAAGTAGAGGAGGTGCTTGCATAATGGATGCACGCGATATCATTAAGCGCCCCGTTATCACTGAACGTTCAACTGACCTAATGGCTGAGAAAAAATATACTTTTGAAGTAGATGTTAAAGCTAACAAAACTCAAGTTAAAGATGCTATTGAAGAAATCTTTAGCGTTGATGTTGAAAAAGTAAACATCATGAACTACAAAGGTAAATTCAAGCGCATGGGGAAATTCGGTGGTTACACAAACAAACGTCGTAAAGCAATTGTAAAATTAACTGCTGATAGCAAAGAAATCGAATTCTTTGAAGCATAAGAACCTATCAAGAAGAGGAGGGAAATAAAATGGCGATTAAAAAGTACAAACCTACCTCCAATGGTCGTCGTGGAATGACTACTTCTGATTTCGCAGAAATCACAACTAGTACTCCAGAAAAATCTCTTTTAGCTCCGTTAAAGAGCAAAGGCGGCCGTAATAACCAAGGTAAGTTAACTGTTCGTCATCAAGGTGGCGGCCATAAGCGTCAATATCGTTTAATTGATTTTAAACGTAACAAAGATGGCATTCCAGGACGCGTTGCTACAATCGAGTACGATCCAAACCGTTCTGCTAATATCGCATTAATCAATTACGTGGATGGAGAAAAGCGTTATATCTTAGCTCCTAAAAACCTAGTAGTTGGCATGGAAGTTATGTCTGGCCCTGAGGCAGATATTAAAGTGGGTAACGCACTTCCACTAGCAAACATTCCTGTTGGTACTGTGGTACACAACATCGAATTAAAACCAGGAAAAGGCGGCCAGTTAGTTCGTTCTGCTGGAACAAGCGCACAAGTACTTGGTAAAGAAGGTAAATACGTATTAGTACGTTTAAATTCTGGTGAGGTTCGTATGATTCTTGCTGAATGCCGTGCAACAATCGGGCAAGTAGGTAATGAACAACACGAATTAATCAACATTGGTAAAGCAGGTCGTTCTCGCTGGTTAGGCAAACGCCCAACAGTTCGTGGATCTGTAATGAACCCTAACGATCACCCACACGGTGGTGGTGAAGGACGTTCGCCAATCGGACGTAAATCACCTATGTCTCCTTGGGGTAAACCAACTCTTGGATTCAAAACTCGTAAGAAGAAGAACAAATCAGATAAATTCATCGTACGTCGTCGTAAAAAATAACGTGATTCTCCTACGGTTCAAAGAAAGAACCGTAGAACAGTCACGAAGGGAGGTTCCTTCATGGGTCGCAGCTTAAAAAAAGGACCATTTGTTGATGATCATTTAATGGTTAAGGTAGAAAAGTTGAACGAAACTGAAAGCAAACAAGTTATTAAAACTTGGTCACGTCGTTCTACGATCTTCCCACAATTTATTGGCCACACTATCGCAGTTTATGATGGTCGCAAACATGTGCCTGTATATGTTACTGAAGACATGGTAGGACACAAGCTTGGAGAGTTTGCTCCAACTCGTGCTTACAAGGGCCATGGTAATGATGACAAGAAAACAAGACGTTAAGAGAGGAGGGCATCCAAATGCAAGCTAAAGCTGTTGCAAGAACAGTTCGTATTGCTCCTCGTAAAGCACGTTTAGTCGTTGATTTAATCCGAGGTAAGCAAGTTGGTGAAGCTGTGGCGATTTTAAATCTCACTCCTAAGGCTGCTTCTCCAATCGTAGAAAAAGTATTAAAATCAGCTATGGCAAACGCTGAGCACAACTATGAAATGGACGTTAACAATCTAGTTGTTGCACAAGCATTTGTTGACGAAGGACCAACTTTAAAACGTTTCCGTCCTCGCGCAATGGGCCGTGCAAGCCAAATCAACAAACGCACTAGCCACATCACAATCGTATTATCAGAAAAGAAGGAGGGATAAGCTGTGGGTCAAAAAGTAAATCCTGTCGGTTTGCGTATTGGAATCATCCGTGATTGGGAATCTAAATGGTACGCAGGCAAAGACTTCGCTACTCTTTTACACGAAGACCTTAAAATTCGTGAATACATCACGAAGCGTTTAAAAGATGCTTCTGTTTCTAAAGTAGAAATCGAACGTGCTGCAAACCGTGTAAACGTAACAGTGCATACAGCTAAGCCTGGTATGGTTATTGGTAAAGGCGGTACTGAAGTCGAAGCACTTCGTAAAGCATTAAATCAATTAACTGGCAAACGAGTTCACATCAACATCCTTGAAATCAAGAGAGCTGACGTTGATGCTAAATTAGTTGCTGAAAATATCGCTCGTCAATTAGAAAACCGTGTATCTTTCCGTCGTGCACAAAAGCAAGCTATTCAACGTGCTATGCGCGCTGGTTCAAAAGGTATCAAAACACAAGTATCTGGTCGTCTTGGCGGTGCAGATATCGCTCGTGCTGAACATTACAGCGAAGGAACTGTTCCACTTCATACACTTCGCGCTGATATCGACTATGCTACTGCTGAAGCCGATACTACTTATGGTAAGCTAGGCGTAAAAGTATGGATCTATAAGGGAGAAGTCCTTCCTACTAAGAAGAAAACCGTGGAAGGAGGCAAATAATATGTTATTGCCAAAACGCGTAAAATATCGCCGTCAACACCGTGGTAACATGCGTGGTAACGCAAAAGGCGGTACAGAAGTGACATTCGGTGAATTCGGCCTACAAGCTCTAGAAGCTTCATGGATTACGAATCGCCAAATCGAAGCAGCACGTATTGCGATGACACGTTACATGAAACGTGGCGGTAAAGTTTGGATTAAAATTTTCCCTCACAAGCCTTACACTGCTAAACCACTAGAAGTACGGATGGGTTCCGGTAAAGGGGCACCTGAAGGTTGGGTAGCTGTTGTTAAGCCTGGAAAAATCATGTTCGAAATCGCTGGTGTTTCTGAAGAGATCGCTCGTGAAGCACTTCGACTTGCAATGCACAAACTTCCTGTAAAGTGTAAGTTTGTAAAACGAGAAGAAATTGGTGGTGAATCAAATGAAAGCTAATGAACTTCGTGACCTTACCACTGCTGAAATTGAACAAAAAGTAAAATCATTAAAAGAAGAACTTTTCAACCTTCGCTTTCAATTGGCGACAGGACAACTTGAAAACACAGCTCGCATTCGTGAAGTACGTAAAGCGATCGCTCGTATGAAAACAGTTGTTCGTGAAAGAGAAATCAGCGTTAACAAGTGATTATTGAAGGGAGGTTCACACAATGAGTGAACGTAACCAACGTAAAGTTTACACAGGACGCGTTGTTTCTGACAAGATGGACAAAACAGTTACAGTACTTGTTGAAACACACAAAAAGCATTCTTTATATGGTAAACGCGTTAAGTATTCTAAAAAGTATAAAGCTCATGATGAGCAAAACGAAGCAAAAATTGGCGATGTAGTACGTATCATGGAAACTCGTCCGCTTTCAGCTACTAAGCGTTTCCGTTTAGTTGAAGTTGTAGAAAAAGCAGTTATTATTTAATTGTTCGGATTAAGCTTCATTCCGAAGGGAGGTTACACACATGATTCAACAAGAATCACGTTTAAAAGTTGCTGACAACTCTGGTGCTCGTGAGGTACTTACGATTAAAGTTCTTGGTGGTTCAGGTCGCAAATTTGCTGGTATTGGTGATGTTATCGTCTGCACAGTAAAACAAGCAACACCAGGTGGCGTTGTCAAAAAAGGTGACGTAGTTAAAGCAGTTATTGTTCGTACAAAGAGCGGTGCTCGTCGTCCAGACGGTTCTTACATTCGTTTTGATGAAAACGCATGTGTAATTATCAAAGATGATAAGAGCCCACGCGGAACTCGTATCTTCGGACCAGTTGCCCGCGAACTTCGCGACAACAACTTTATGAAAATCGTTTCTCTTGCTCCAGAAGTATTATAATTTTAAAATCAATTGCCTTTAAGGAGGTGCGCACAGATGCATGTAAAAAAAGGTGATAAAGTAAAAGTCATCTCTGGCAAGGATAAAGGCAAAACAGGTGTGATCCTAGCTGCTTATCCTAAAGATAGCCGTGTACTAGTTGAAGGTGTTAACATTGTGAAAAAACACTCTAAACCTTCTCAAGTGAATCCACAAGGCGGAATTATCAGCTTTGAGGCTCCTATTCATGTATCAAACGTTATGCCTATCGATCCTAAAACTGGTAACCCAACTCGTGTAGGTTCCACAACGGTTGATGGCAAGAAAGTACGCGTAGCAAAATCCGGTGAAGTTTTAGATAAATAGTTTAAAATTAAGAAGGGAGGTACAATAAGTGAACCGCCTAAAAGAAAAATTTGTAAAAGAAGTTACACCTGCTCTTATGAGCAAGTTCAACTATAAATCAATTATGGAAGTTCCTAAACTTGAGAAAATCGTCGTGAATATGGGCGTTGGTGACGCAGTTGCAAACGCAAAAGCACTCGATAACGCAGTTGAAGAACTTGCAACAATCACAGGTCAAAAGCCTGTCGTTACACGTGCGAAAAAATCTATCGCTGGCTTCCGTCTTCGTGAAGGTATGCCGATCGGTGCTAAGGTTACTCTTCGCGGTGAACGCATGTACGAATTCTTGGATAAATTAGTTTCGGTTTCATTACCTCGTGTACGTGACTTCCGTGGTATCTCTAAAAAGGCTTTCGACGGTCGCGGTAACTACACTTTAGGTATCAAAGAACAATTAATCTTCCCTGAAATTGATTACGATAAAGTAAGCAAAGTTCGTGGTATGGATATCGTTATCGTAACGACTGCAAAAACTGATGAAGAATCTCGTGAACTTTTAACTCAATTTGGAATGCCATTCCAAAAGTAATCCTTAAATAAGGGAGGCGAAAACGTGGCTAAAAAGTCAATGATTGCGAAACAACAACGCACGCCTAAATTCAAAGTACAAGAGTATACACGCTGCGAACGTTGTGGTCGTCCACACTCTGTATATCGTAAATTTAAGCTTTGCCGTATTTGTTTCCGTGAATTAGCATACAAAGGACAAATTCCTGGTGTCAAAAAAGCTAGCTGGTAAAACCCAAGTCTGGGAAGGAGGTAAAAATAATGGTCATGACAGATCCAATTGCTGATATGCTTACTCGCATTCGTAATGCGAACATGGTGCGTCACGAAAAGTTAGAAGTGCCTGCTTCTAATATGAAAAAAGAAATCGCTGAAATTTTAAAGCGCGAAGGTTTCGTACGTGACGTCGAATTTATCGAAGACAACAAACAAGGTATCATCCGTATCTTCTTAAAATACGGTGCTAGTAACGAACGTGTTATTACTGGTCTTAAGCGCATAAGCAAGCCTGGACTTAGAGTTTACGCAAAATCAACTGAGGTACCACGCGTTCTTAACGGTCTTGGTATCGCATTAGTATCAACATCACAAGGTGTTATTACAGATAAAGAAGCTCGTGCAAAACAAATCGGCGGAGAAGTATTAGCTTACGTTTGGTAATTGAGCTTTTGAATGAATGGAGGTGCACTAAATGTCTCGCGTAGGAAAAAAACCTATTGTTATTCCAGCAGGAGTAACAGTTACTTTAAATAACAACACTGTTACAGTAAAAGGACCTAAAGGTGAACTTACTCGTACATTCCACTCTGATATCACTATCAACGTGGAAGAAAACCAAGTTTCAATCACTCGTCCTTCTGATGTGAAAGAACACCGCGCATTACATGGAACAACTCGTGCCGTGCTTGCGAACATGGTTGAAGGTGTATCTACAGGCTTCACTAGAGGCCTAGAATTAATCGGGGTTGGATACCGTGCTCAAAAGCAAGGTAACAAACTTGTATTAAACGTAGGATACTCTCATCCAGTTGAGATCGAAGCTGAAGAGGGACTTGAAATCGAAGTTCCTGCAAATACAAAAATCCTTATCAAAGGTACTGACAAAGAACGTGTTGGTGCATTAGCAGCGAATATTCGCGGAGTTCGTCCTCCAGAGCCGTATAAAGGCAAAGGAATTCGTTATGAAGGTGAATTTGTTCGTCGTAAAGAAGGTAAAACTGGTAAGTAATGCCGCATAGGTAAACGAAAGGAGTGACGTAAATGATTACGAAGCAAGATAAAAACGCTACTCGCAAGAAAAGACATGCTCGCGTTCGTGCGAAACTTAGCGGTACTTCTGCTCGTCCACGTCTAAATGTGTTTCGTTCTAACAAACATATTTATGCTCAAGTAATTGATGACATTAACGGAGTAACTTTAGCAAGTGCTTCTACTTTAGATAAAGACTTTGGTTTAGAGTCTACAAACAACGTTGAAGCTGCACAAAAGGTCGGAGAATTAGTCGCTAAACGTGCGGTAGAAAAAGGTATCACTTCTATTGTCTTTGACCGTGGCGGATACCTATACCATGGACGTATTCAAGCATTAGCTGATGCTGCCCGTGAAAACGGCTTACAATTCTAAAAGACAAAGGAGGGACACAAAAAGATGCGTCGTATTGATCCAAACAAACTTGAACTAGAAGAACGCGTAGTCACGGTTAACCGTGTTGCGAAAGTTGTTAAAGGTGGACGTCGTTTCCGCTTCACAGCCCTTGTTGTTGTAGGCGATAAAAACGGTCACGTTGGTTTCGGTACTGGTAAAGCTCAAGAAGTACCTGATGCTATTCGTAAAGCCATCGAAGATGCAAAGAAAAACTTAGTCGAAGTACCAATGGTCGGAACAACCATTCCTCACCAAGTAATTGGACGCTTTGGTGCTGGTGAGATCCTTCTAAAACCTGCTTCTGAAGGTACAGGAGTAATCGCTGGTGGACCAGTTCGTGCGGTACTAGAATTAGGCGGAGTTGCTGATATCCTTTCTAAATCATTAGGAACTAACACTCCAATTAACATGGTACGTGCTACGATTGACGGTTTAAAACAATTAAAACGTGCTGAAGACGTAGCAAAACTACGTGGTAAATCAGTAGAAGAACTGTTAGGATACGGGGGGAAATAAAATGGCGAATAAACTATCAGTTACCCTCACTCGCAGCTTGATCGGCCGCCCTGGCGATCAACGCGAAACAGTTAAAGCTCTCGGATTACGTAAATTAAATCAAACAGTTGAGCACGCAGATAACGCTGCTATTCGCGGTATGATTACCAAAGTTGCTCACCTTGTTACAGTAAAAGAACAATAATTGATTGTTTTCTTTCATAAGGAGGTGCCAATATGAAACTTCATGAATTAAAGCCTGCTGAAGGTTCTCGTAAAGAACGCAAGCGTTTAGGTCGTGGTATCGGATCTGGTCAAGGTAAAACTGCTGGTAAAGGTCACAAAGGTCAAAATGCTCGTTCTGGTGGCGGTGTACGTCTAGGTTTTGAAGGTGGTCAAACACCTTTATACCGTCGTTTACCAAAACGTGGATTTACAAACATCAGCCGTAAGGAATATGCAATTGTAAATCTTGATGCTTTAAACCGCTTTGTTGAAGGTACAGAAGTTACTCCAGAACTTCTTATCGAATCAGGCGTTGTAAGTAACGAAAAAGCAGGAATTAAGGTTCTTGCAAAAGGGACACTAGAGAAAAAGTTGACTGTAAAAGCTCACAAATTCTCCTCTGCTGCTAAGGAAGCGATCGAAGCTGCTGGTGGAAACACTGAGGTGATCTAATGTTCCAGACAATCTCCAATTTTATGCGCGTGGGTGAGATAAGACGTAAGATCATATTCACCCTTTTAATGTTAGTCGTATTTCGTTTAGGTACATTTATCCCAGTACCCAATGTAAATGCTGATGTTCTTGCTAATCAAGATAAACTAAGTGTATTCGGTATTTTAAATACTTTTGGCGGTGGAGCATTAAAACAATTCTCCATCTTTGCAATGGGTATCATGCCGTACATTACTGCATCGATTATTATCCAACTTTTACAAATGGATGTTGTGCCTAAATTTACAGAATGGTCAAAGCAAGGTGAATCAGGACGTCGTAAGATCGCTCAATTTACTCGTTATTTTACAATCATCCTTGGATTTATCCAGGCTTTGGGTATGTCCTATGGTTTTAATAACTTAGCAAACGGCCAGTTGATTGAAAATCCTGGAATTGGCACTTATCTTTTGATTGCGGTTGTCTTAACAGCTGGTACTTCTTTTTTAATGTGGTTAGGTGAGCAGATTACTGAAAAAGGTGTGGGTAATGGAATTTCTATTATCATCTTCGCCGGTATCGTAGCAGGAATGCCATCCACTATTAATCAAATTTATGTACAGCAGTTTGAGAATGCAGGGGAAGCATTATTCTTACGTATTGTTACTGTAATTCTAATCGTACTTGCTATTATTGCAATCGTGGTTGGGGTTATCTTTATCCAACAAGCAAATCGTAAGATACCTATTCAATATGCAAAACGCGTAGTTGCAGGACGTAATCCAGTTGGAGGACAATCCACTCACATGCCATTAAAAGTTAATGCTGCGGGTGTAATTCCTGTAATCTTTGCTGTGTCTTTTATTGTAACTCCAAGAACCGTTGCTTCATTCTTTCCAACGAATGATGTAACACTTTGGATTACGAAAGTATTTGACTATACTCATCCGATCGGGATGACGTTATATGCTGCACTAATTATCGCGTTTACTTATTTCTATGCATTTATTCAAGTTAACCCTGAACAAGCAGCGGAGAACTTGCAAAAGCAAAGCGGCTATATTCCTGGTATTCGTCCAGGAAAGAGTACGCAAGAATACTTAACGCGTGTCTTATACCGTTTAACTTTCGTTGGTGCAATCTTCCTTACTGTGATTGCGGTATTGCCAATGCTATTTATTAAAATAGCTAATCTTCCGCAATCAGCTCAAATTGGTGGAACAAGCTTGTTAATCGTTGTCGGTGTTGCACTAGATACGATGAAACAACTTGAAGCGCAATTAGTTAAACGTCATTATAAAGGTTTTATAAAGTAAAGGTTTTAGGGGCCACTGCTCCCTAAAACCCATTTAAAGCACGAGGGGGGAACACGTGTGAATTTAGTATTAATGGGGCTTCCAGGTGCTGGTAAAGGTACGCAGGCTGAAAGAATCGTCGAGCAATACGGCATCCCTCATATCTCTACTGGAGATATGTTCCGTACAGCGATGAAAGAAGGAACAGAACTGGGTTTACAAGCGAAATCATTCATGGATCAAGGCGAACTTGTCCCTGATGAAGTGACAATCGGCATTGTTCGTGAACGATTAAGCAAGGATGATTGTCAAAAAGGGTTTCTTTTAGATGGCTTCCCTAGAACTGTACCTCAAGCAGAAGCGTTGGAAAATCTATTAGTTGATTTAGATAAAAAAATCGACTATGTCATTAACATTACTGTTGATAAAGAATTATTAATGGAACGTTTGACTGGACGTCGAATCTGTAAAGAATGTGGTTCTACCTATCATTTAGTATTTAATCCTCCAAAACAAGAGGGTGTATGCGATCGCTGCGGCGGTGAGTTATACCAAAGAGCTGATGATAATGCAGAAACCGTTCAAAATCGTTTGGACGTAAATATCAAACAACAAGAACCATTATTAAATTTTTATGAAAACAAAGGTTATCTTCGTACGCTTGATGGTCAGCAGGATATTAACAAGGTATTCACTGATATTGAGCAATTACTTGGGGACTTACATTAATGACCATAAGTAAAACTGTACGAGCGACTCTCGACCATCTCTTCACTAAGATTCAAAAGTATGTGAAAGCAAATCGCTTTTCTATTGTACGGAGTATGTAGAACCGAGAGTTGGGCAAGACTTACATGTGGAATTAATTATTCCTAAATATGTAGAATTTACTTGCGGACAGAAGAACAACAATATGTTACTATTATAAGGTTGCTATTTGTGTACGAATAAGAAGAGTTGTATTTTATTTCATTCAAACTTTTTGAATTGAGAAGGGAGACGAGATCGATGGCCAAAGATGATGTAATTGAAATTGAAGGTAAAGTCATTGAAACATTGCCAAATGCAATGTTTAAGGTAGAATTAGAAAACGGTCATACCGTGCTAGCGCATGTTTCTGGTAAAATACGAATGCATTTCATTCGGATCCTTCCGGGTGACAAAGTGACTGTTGAGCTTTCTCCATATGACTTAACACGCGGAAGAATTACTTACCGCTTTAAATAATGCTTGCACTCCGTACTACTAAGGAGGTTAGGATAATAATGAAAGTAAGACCATCTGTTAAACCGATCTGCGAAAAATGTAAAGTTATCCGTAGACGCGGAAAAGTTATGGTTATCTGTGAAAACCCTAAACATAAACAAAAACAAGGTTAATTTTGAAGGAGGTGCGCTTTAATATGGCACGTATTGCTGGTGTAGATATTCCACGTGAAAAACGTGTAGTTATCTCTTTAACTTACATTTATGGAATTGGTAAAAATACTGCACAAAAAGTATTAGCAGAAGCTGGTGTTTCTGAAGATACACGTGTACGTGATTTAACAGAAGACGAATTAAACAAAATCCGTGACATCATCGACAAATTAAAAGTTGAAGGTGACCTTCGCCGTGAAATTTCTCTTAACATTAAGCGTTTAATGGAAATCGGCTGCTACCGCGGATTACGTCATCGTCGTGGTTTACCAGTTCGTGGACAAAATACGAAAAACAACGCTCGTACTCGCAAAGGTCCTCGTAAGACTGTAGCGAACAAGAAGAAGTAATCGGCAAAGGAGGTAATTTAAATGGCACGTAAAACAAATACACGTAAACGTCGTGTTAAAAAGAATATTGAATCTGGTATTGCTCATATTCGTTCAACTTTTAACAATACGATTGTAACTATTACTGATGTACATGGTAATGCAATTTCATGGTCAAGTGCTGGTGCACTTGGATTTAGAGGTTCTCGTAAATCTACACCATTTGCTGCACAAATGGCGGCTGAAACTGCAGCTAAGACTTCTATTGAACATGGTATGAAAACTCTTGAAGTTACTGTTAAAGGACCTGGTGCAGGACGTGAAGCTGCAATCCGTGCTCTTCAAGCTGCTGGTCTTGAAGTAACTGCAATCAAAGATGTTACACCTGTTCCTCATAATGGATGCCGTCCACCGAAACGTCGTCGTGTTTAATTTTTCTGTATAGTTTTTGTATCATATGTCTATAATGGGATATGATATTAAATTTTTGCACTCATACAGAAGAGTTATTCCAGTTGTTGTGCACAAAACGGGAACGTATACATGGGGACTTTAGTTAGTAATCATGCTAATTTGAAGTTTCGACGTTTTGAAGGAGGGTTATATGATGATCGAAATAGAAAAACCAAAAATCGAAACGATTGAGATCAACGACGATGCCAAGTACGGCAAATTTATCGTAGAGCCACTTGAGCGTGGATATGGTACCACTTTGGGTAACTCCTTACGTCGTATCCTATTATCTTCACTCCCAGGTGCCGCGGTTACATCGATTCAAATCGATGGGGTACTTCATGAGTTCTCAACAATTGAAGGCGTCGTAGAGGATGTAACATCCATCATTTTAAACATTAAGAAATTAGCTCTAAAAATCTACTCTGATGAAGAGAAGACGCTTGAATTTGATGTACAAGGTGAGGGACCTGTATTAGCTGGCAATATCACTCACGATAGTGATGTTGAAGTGTTAAATCCAGATCTTCATATTGCAACATTAGCTTCAAACGGACATCTTCGCATGCGTTTAACAGCTAAACGTGGACGTGGTTATACACCGGCTGTTCAAAACAAAAGAGAAGATCAACCAATCGGTGTTATTCCAATCGATTCCATCTTTACACCTGTTTCACGTGTGATGTTTCATGTAGAAAATACACGAGTAGGTCAAATGTCTAATTATGATAAGTTGACAATTGATGTTTGGACAGATGGAAGCACAGGACCAAAAGAAGCAATAGCTCTTGGTTCGAAAATTTTGACCGAGCATTTGAATATTTTCGTTGGGTTAACTGATGAAGCTCAAAATGCTGAAATTATGATTGAAAAAGAAGAAGACCAAAAAGAAAAAGTTCTAGAAATGACAATTGAAGAACTCGATCTTTCTGTTCGTTCTTATAACTGCTTAAAGCGTGCTGGAATCAACACTGTTCAGGAATTAGCTAATAAGACTGAAGAAGATATGATGAAAGTTCGTAACTTAGGCCGCAAATCACTTGAAGAAGTGAAGGCAAAACTAGAAGAGCTTGGATTAGGCTTACGTAAAGACGACTAGTCAATCGTTAGGTTATTAATCCGACTTATGACTTCAACAAAGGAGGGAACCCTTCATGGCATACAGAAAGTTAGGACGCACAAGTGCACAGCGTAAAGCTATGCTACGTGATTTAACTACAGATTTAATTATCAACGAGCGCATTGAAACAACAGAAACTCGTGCGAAAGAAATTCGTGTGACTGTTGAAAAAATGATCACTTTAGGTAAACGCGGTGATTTACATGCTCGTCGTCAAGCTGCTTCATATGTACGTAACGAAGTTGCTGATGCTGAAAACAATACAAGCGCATTACAAAAACTTTTCGCTGATATCGCTCCACGTTACCAAGAGCGTCAAGGTGGATATACTCGTATTATGAAACTTGGACCACGCCGCGGTGACGGTGCACCAATGGTTATTATCGAGTTAGTTTAATAGCTATTAACAGACAACAAGGGCGCTGGACAGTTTTGTAACAAACTTGTTCTTTGCCCTTTTTCTGTAATATAATTTTATATCATGTTAGACCCAAGCCCAAAAGAGTGTTATGATGAGCGTAACTCCAACTTGTTGGAGAATGGATAAAGTTGGTGGAATGATCAGTCTCCTTTCTGTTGACGGATATCATCAATCTTTTATTCTGCCGCATTGATAGGATGCGTGAATAATTTATGACTCGTCTAGCTCATGCACCTCCTCCCATTTCTTTAATGAAATCCCTTACTTGCAGTTGTGACGTTGCTGCCCGGGGACGAGGTGCAGGCTTTTTTTTATATGTAAAAAAATAGAGCAGAGAATAGTTTAGCTGAGAGGAGGGTGACCCTGATGAAAAAGGCAATTGTATCTCTTGAAGGAATATCTTTTCAATACGACGATCAAGAACGCTATGCTCTCCATAATGTTTCTTTTGATATTTATGATGGGGAATGGCTGGCTATTGTTGGACATAATGGTTCGGGTAAATCAACGATGGCAAAACTATTAAATGGCCTTCATTTTCCTCAAAGTGGTCAAATTACTGTTTGTGGCATCAAGCTTGACGAGGAATCAATTTGGGATATCCGCAAAAAAATTGGGATGGTTTTTCAAAATCCTGATAACCAGTTTGTAGGTACGACTGTACAGGATGATGTGGCTTTTGGTTTAGAAAATAACGGTATTCCTAGAGACGTAATGGTGATAAGAGTCGAGGATTCGTTAAAGAGGGTTAAGATGGATAAGTTTCTGCATCAAGAGCCCCATCATCTCTCTGGAGGCCAGAAACAACGTGTTGCAATCGCAGGTATCCTTGCCTTACGACCGTCCATAATCATTCTTGATGAGGCTACATCTATGCTTGATCCTAGGGGTCGGGAAGAGGTATTGGAGACGGTTCGATTATTAAAAGCAGAGAAATCGTTAACGGTGATTTCAATTACGCATGACTTAGAAGAGGCAGCTAAAGCTGATCGGATTATTGTGATGAACAAAGGGGAAGTCTTCCGTGAAGGAATACCTGAAGAAATATTCTCGATGGATGAACAATTAGTTCAATTAGGCTTAGATATTCCCTTTTCAGTAAAAATGACCAAAGCATTTCGGGATAAGGGTATTCAACTATCGAGACACTATTTATCGGAAGAAGAGTTGGTGACAGAATTATGGACATCTCGCTCAAGCATGTAGATTATCGTTATCAAGTAAATACGCCTTTTGAACGATTAGCCATCGAGGACGTATCCATCGACATTCCAACAGGCGTGTACATGGCTATTATTGGCCATACTGGATCAGGAAAGTCAACCGTCTTGCAGCATCTAAATGTACTACTGCAACCTACAAAAGGATCAGTTACGATTGGGGAACATGAAATTAAAGCCTCACAAAAAAATAAAAATTTGAAGAAGATTCGCCAACGGGTTGGGATTGTTTTTCAATTTCCAGAACATCAATTGTTTGAAGAAACAGTTGAAAAGGACATTATTTTTGGGCCGATGAATTTTGGTGTTTCTGAAAGTGAAGCAAAGGAACGAGCACGTATTGCCCTTAAACAAGTGGGATTAGGGGAAGAAATTCTTGAAAAATCTCCCTTTGATCTCTCTGGAGGACAAATGCGTCGCGTGGCCATTGCTGGTGTTCTCGCAATGGAACCTGATGTCATTGTCCTTGACGAGCCTACCGCAGGGTTAGACCCGAGAGGCCGTAAAGAAGTTATGGATATGTTTTACTCCCTTCATCAAGAAAGAAAGCTGTCTACTATTCTGGTAACGCATAGTATGGAGGATGCTGCAAGATATGCAGACCAGATTGTCATTATGCAGCAGGGGAAGGTCGTTAAAAAAGGAACACCCGAAGAGATCTTCTCTGCGACCGTCGAACTCGTTGAAATGGGTCTTGATGTTCCGGAAGTTGTTCGTTTTCAACTGATGCTAGAGGACAAATTAGGCATTAAATTAGAAAAAATTCACCTAACCATCGACGAATTGTCTACTGCTGTCACTAAAGTGTTAGGTAGAGGTGTTCGCTTATGATGGATAAAATGATTTTTGGCCGCTATGTCCCTGCTGATTCGGTTATTCATAAGATGGATCCCCGTTCCAAATTAATTATGATTTTTCTATTTGTCTGTATTATCTTTCTAGCAAATAATGTGGTTACCTATGCACTTATTGGCATTTATACTTTTTTGATGCTCGGATTGTCACGTGTCCCAGTTCGCTTCTTGTATGTTGGACTAAAGCCGGTGATCTGGCTTGTTCTTTTTACATTAGTTCTTCAATTGTTTTTTACAAAAGAGGGTACTCTTTTATATGAACTGGGACCGGTAAAGATTTATGAAGAAGGGGTCAGACAGGGGATTTTTATTTCTTTACGATTCTTTTTCTTAATCCTAATGACGTCGCTGTTGACGTTGACGACTACTCCCATTGAAATCACAGATGGTCTGGAAACACTGTTACATCCTTTAAAAAAGGTACGTTTCCCTGTCCACGAGATGGCGTTAATGATGTCAATATCATTACGATTTATTCCTACACTAATGCAGGAAACAGATAAGATTATGAAGGCGCAAATTGCCAGAGGGGTAGAGTTTGCAAGCGGACCGTTTAAAGAACGAATCAAAGCCGTTATTCCACTCCTGATCCCCTTGTTTGTCAGCTCGTTTAAACGGGCTGAGGAACTGGCTATTGCGATGGAAGCAAGAGGCTATCAAGGCGGGGAAGGAAGAACAAAGTACCGGGAATTAACCTGGAAGATGACAGATTCCCTGCAGATGGTTCTCTTAGTCCTTATCACGATTCTTTTATTATTATTACGTTCATAATGGAGCGAAACCATGCCAAGGTATAAATGTATCATTTCCTATGACGGCTCTGGCTTTTCCGGCTATCAGGTCCAACCTAATAAGCGGACTGTACAGTCGGTATTAGAGTCTGTTTTAACAAAAATGCATAAAGGCGAAGCGGTGAAGGTCTTCGCTTCTGGACGCACGGATGCGGGTGTCCACGCTAAAGGACAGGTGATTCATTTTGATTCACCGCTCCAAATTCCGGAAGAAAAATGGGGACGAGCGTTGAATTCTCTGCTTCCTGAAGATATTTCAGTTCTTTCAGTTGTTTTGGAGGATGATTCGTTTCACGCGCGCTTTGATGCGAAAGGGAAGGAATACCGCTATGTGCTTCATTTATCTTCAAAACGGGATCCTTTTCAGCGGAATTTTGCATACCAGTATCCATACGTTTTAAATTTGAACGCGATGGAACGGGCAAGTAAATTTTTCCTAGGTACCCATGACTTTACTAGTTTTTGTGCGGCAAAGACAGAAGTAGAAGATAAGGTTCGAACGATTAAAGCGATTGATTTTACTCGCGAGAATCAACGTTTAACGATCCGCTTTGTGGGAAATGGTTTTTTGTATAATATGGTTCGCATTTTGGTAGGAACTTTATTAGAGGTCGGATCAGGTGAACGAAGCCCAGAGGACATCCCGATAATATTGGCGCATAAAGACCGGACACTGTCCGGAAAAACAGCTCCTGGTCACGGATTATACCTTTGGGAAGTATTTTATGAATAAAATTAC
Source organism: Bacillus sp. sid0103 (assembly GCF_019219025.1). The sequence continues at coordinate 52,519 of NZ_JAHUWN010000032.1, forward strand.
TTAAACAACTTTACCTGGTGTAACATTTTCTTGACATATCGGCCCGTAGAACTTATTATATTATATGTGCGTGTTTTTAATCCCACGATAAAGCCCCGGAAAGTCTTCATCGTGATTGAAAATATATGAATACAAACTTAGCCGCACAAGGGTATTAGATGTTCATTCCCGGAACAGAATCGAACTCTAATTACTTTAAAAGTGCGAAAACAATAATCTTTATGGATTTAAATTAGGAGGGAAACTCATGCGTACAACGTTTATGGCAAATGCCAACACTATCGAGCGTAAATGGTACGTAATTGATGCAGAGGGCAAAACTCTTGGACGTCTTGCTTCTGAAGTAGCATCAATTTTACGTGGTAAAAACAAACCAACTTTTACACCACATGTTGACACTGGTGATAATGTAATCATTCTTAACGCTTCTAAAGTAGAACTTACTGGTAAGAAATTAACTGACAAAATTTACTACCGTCACACAAATCACCCAGGTGGTTTAAAGCAAAGAACAGCTCTAGAAATGCGTACTAACTATGCTGAGAAAATGATCGAGCTTGCTGTTAAAGGTATGCTTCCAAAGAATTCTCTTGGCCGTCAAATGTTTAAAAAATTACATGTATATGCTGGCAGCGAACATCCGCACCAAGCACAACAACCTGAAGTTTACGAACTTCGCGGTTAATAAAGAGGGAGGGAATTAACTTGGCACAAGTTCAATATATCGGTACAGGTCGCCGTAAGAGTTCTGTCGCACGTGTGCGTTTAGTACCAGGCACAGGTAAAATTATTGTTAATGGTCGTGAAATCGAAGATTATATCCCATTTGAAGCTTTACGTGTTGTTGTAAGACAACCATTAGTAGCTACTGAAACTGTAGGAAGCTACGATGTTCTTGTAAACGTAAGCGGCGGTGGATACACTGGTCAAGCTGGCGCAATCCGCCACGGTATTGCTCGCGCATTACTACAAGCTGACCCTGAATTCCGTCCAACATTAAAGCGCGCTGGATTATTAACTCGTGATGCACGTATGAAAGAACGTAAAAAATACGGTCTTAAAGGTGCTCGTCGTGCGCCTCAGTTCTCAAAACGTTAATTTTTACGTTTCAAAGACTCTCAAACCTTTGGTTTGGGGTCTTTTTTTGTATAGGAAATTATAAAATAATTAATTGTGAATAAATTGAAATAGTTCTCTGAATCCAGCTCCAGCGTCCAGCGCTAGTGTACTTCGCTCTCCGCCCTACATAAGTCAACATCAATCGACTTGAGCTCCGTGTTTCCTTTATCTTAGTTGGAGCGCTCCAGCCCATATGGCGCTAAATGGGCGCATGCACCTTTTGTTCTGTCTACAAATAGCTTTTGACCACGAAAATATTTCCTACCACTAATCATAGTTCAAGGTACCTTGGATTCTCGTAGCGGTTTTTTCTTTTAAAAATTTTTTTAATCGTTTTGTAGATTTTTGTAGGGTTTTGTTGTTTTGCTTATAAACTTACTTAAGTATTCTAAATTGAAAGCGTTAACAAGGGGGATGGACATGAAAAAATTTGGATTAGCTGCGCAAATTTTTATTGCACTTATTTTAGGTATAGTGGTTGGGGCTGCTACCTATGGGAACAATACAGCAATTGCCTACATTGCGCCAATCGGTGATATTTTCATTCATTTAATTAAAATGATCGTTATGCCGATTGTAATAGCCGCACTTGTTGTTGCGGTGGCGGGTGTAGGTGATATAAAAAAATTAGGTAAGCTTGGCGGCAAGACGATTCTTTATTTTGAAATCATTACAACGATTGCACTCGGGATTGGATTGCTGGCTGCAAATGTGTTCCATCCAGGTTCTGGTGTAGATATGAGCCATCTGGCAAAAGGAGATATCTCAGCATACGAACAAACAGCAAGCGCTACACAAAACAAAGGCTTTGCGGAAACAATCGTTCACATCGTTCCAAAAAATGTGTTTGAATCAATGGCGCAAGGGGATCTATTGCCGATTATTTTCTTCAGTGTTCTATTCGGCCTAGGGGTCGCGGCAATCGGGGACAAAGGAAAGCCGGTGCTTCAATTCTTTGAAGGTGTATTAGAAGCAATGTTTTGGGTAACAAATCAAGTAATGAAGGCTGCTCCGTTTGGAGTATTCGCTCTTATTGCGGTGACGGTGGCCCATTTCGGAGTGAGCACATTGCTTCCGCTTGGAAAGCTTGTATTGGCTGTGTATGTAACTGTATTGTTTTTCGCTATTGTGATTTTAGGTATAAACGCGAAAATGACAGGAACAAATATTTTTACACTTATTAAGATTTTAAAGGAAGAACTTATCATTTCTTTTACAACAGCGAGTTCTGAGGCAGTTCTCCCGAACATCATGAAAAAGATGGAGCAATTCGGTTGTCCGAAGGCGATTGTTTCTTTCGTCATTCCGACAGGATACACATTCAATCTGACAGGATCAGCAATTTATCAAGCGCTTGCTTCGCTATTTGTTGCGCAAATGTATAACATACACATGTCGTTGATGGAGCAAATTACATTGTTATTTGTACTTATGATGACTTCAAAAGGTATGGCAGGCGTCCCAGGTGCATCGTTTGTCGTTGTGCTGGCGACACTCGGCTCTATGGGATTACCGTTAGAGGGAATTGCTTTGATTGCTGGCATCGATCGTATTTTAGATATGATTCGCTCGGCTGTAAACGTTTTAGGAAACTCATTGGCTGCCATCTCAATGGCGAAATGGGAGGGCGAATTTGATAAAGAAAAAGCTCAGGACTATTTGGATTCTGTTAAAGAAACAAAGGCTGCATAAAGGGATAGGAGGAGAATGTAATGACAGTAACTGAAATAAAAGCAAACGTTCGGATTGAAAAGGATTTTTTAGGGGAAAAAGAGGTGCCTGTAAATGCCTATTACGGCATCCAAACATTGCGCGCTGTCGAGAACTTTCCTATTACAGGATATATAATTCATGAAGAACTAATTAAAGCTTTGGCCATTGTCAAGAAAGCGGCTGCTCTTGCCAATATGGAAACAAAGCGTCTGTATGAAGGGGCAGGCAAAGCCATAATAGAGGCTGCTCAAGAAATCATCGACGGCAAGTGGCATGATCATTTCATTGTCGACCCGATTCAAGGCGGCGCAGGTACATCAATGAACATGAATGCGAATGAGGTCATTGCCAATCGTGCGCTTGAATTAATCGGAAAAGAAAGAGGAGACTACTTTCATATTAGTCCGAACAGCCATGTGAATATGGCACAGTCTACGAATGATGCTTTTCCGACTGCGATTCACATCGCAACATTGAATATGTTAGAAAAATTATTAGACACAATGGAATCTATGCATGGCGTATTCGAGCAAAAAGCAAAGGAATTTGACCGGGTCATCAAAATGGGCCGTACTCATCTGCAGGATGCTGTACCGATTCGATTAGGTCAAGAGTTTGAAGCATACTCCCGCGTAATTGCCCGCGATATCAAGCGCATCAAACAATCACGCCAGCATTTATATGAGGTGAACATGGGCGCTACGGCAGTGGGAACGGGCTTGAACGCAGACCCTCGCTATATTGAGCGTGTAGTAGAGCATCTTGCCGATATTAGCGGCTTATCGCTTGTGGGCGCTGAGCACCTTGTGGATGCAACCCAAAACACAGATGTTTACACGGAAGTATCGGCAGCACTTAAAGTATGCATGATGAACATGTCCAAAATTGCCAATGATTTGAGATTGATGGCCTCCGGTCCTCGCACGGGATTAGGCGAGATAACATTGCCTTCCCGTCAGCCTGGTTCTTCCATTATGCCGGGGAAAGTCAACCCTGTAATGGCTGAGGTCATTAATCAAGTTGCGTTCCAAGTTATTGGAAACGACCATACGATTTGTCTTGCATCTGAAGCAGGGCAGCTGGAACTGAATGTTATGGAGCCTGTTCTCGTATTTAATTTACTTCAATCCATCAGTATTATGAATAATGCATTTCGTGCATTTACAGACTATTGTTTAAAGGGAATTGAAGCAAATGAAGAAAGAATGAAGGAATATGTAGAAAAGAGTGCAGGCATTATTACGGCGGTAAATCCGCATATCGGCTATGAGGTTGCTGCACGTATAGCGAGAGAAGCGATTTTAACCGGTCAGCCGATTCGCGAATTATGCTTGAAATATGACGTATTATCAGAAGAAGAGCTCGATCTAATTTTGGATCCTTATGAAATGACTCACCCAGGTATCGCAGGTGCAGTTCTTTTAGATAGACAGTAAACTTGTACATGACAAGCAAAGGAGGGCGGAGCGGCCCTTTTTTGCTTGTCATAAGGGATAAAACTTCGCCGGCAAGGCGCTGCTACCAGAGAACCCTCCACCACAAAAAAACAAAAGGCGCTTTTTAGGGAGAAGAACCTCTGGTTCTGCGCCTGAACGAGCCGGCTGCCTTATTTTTATTGAGAATCAATAGCAGAAGTTGATTGGAAAAGGAAGGGATTATATGTATAAATTCAAGGTTGGTCCGAATGGGGATGTGGAAACTGCCTTACGAGGTGCGGAATTAATGGCTATACCGTTGTTGAATAAGGGGGTTGCATTCACTGAGGAGGAGAGACAGGAGCTGGATTTAACAGGATTATTGCCGCCGGCAGTACTGACGCTCGATGAGCAGGCACGCCGCGCTTATGAACAATTCTCCTCGCAGCCGAACGATTTGCATAAAAATGTTGCGTTATCGGCACTGCATGACCGAAACGAGGTATTGTTTTACCGAGTGCTGACGGACCATCTACCAGAAATGCTTCCGATCATATATACACCGACAGTCGGGTTAGCAATCCAGCGTTACAGCATCGAATACCGCCGACCGCGCGGGGTGTATTTATCTATTATTGATGCAAACGGCATTGAACAAGCATTTGAAAACTTCGGGGCGAGTGCGGAAGATATCGATTTAATCGTTGTTACCGATGGGGAAGGCATTTTAGGAATCGGTGACTGGGGTGTTGGCGGTATTAATATCGCGATTGGTAAATTAGCCGTTTATACAGCCGCTGCAGGAATCGATCCCGCACGTGTCATGCCTGTAATTTTAGATGTAGGCACAGATCGTGATGAGCTTCTGGACAACCCGTTCTACATCGGAAATTGCCATCCCCGTGTTCGGTATGGACAGTATGATGCATTCATTGAGCAGTTTGTAAGTACGGCGGCGAGAATGTTTCCTAATGCCTTGCTCCATTGGGAGGATTTCAGCTCCCATAATGCGCGAAGCATTTTAGACAAGTATCGAGATAATGTGTGTACATTTAATGACGATATACAAGGCACAGGAGCCGTATCGCTTGCTGCTGTGCTGGCGGCAGTGCGCGCTTCCGATATTCCGCTCAGTGAGCATCGTGTTGTCATATTCGGGGCGGGTACAGCCGGTATTGGAATTGCTGATCAGGTGCGAGATGCCATGGTACGCGAGGGGCTTTCATGGGAATCGGCGAACCGCAGATTTTGGTGCATTGACCGGAATGGTTTACTGGAAGATGATATGGAAGAATTGTACGACTTCCAGCGCCCATATGCGCGTCCTGCTGAAGAAAACAATGCAGGATTGGGCTTAGCTGAAGTCGTTCGTCAAGTACATCCAACTATTTTGATCGGAACTTCAACTGTGGCGGGGGCATTCACCGAGGATATTGTGAAAGACATGGCAGCTCACGTTGAAAGACCGGTAATTTTGCCTATGTCCAATCCGACTCCCCTTGCGGAAGCAAAGCCTGCTGATCTAATCCATTGGACTGAGGGAAGAGCCCTAGTAGCAACAGGAAGTCCGTTTTCTCCTGTAGCATATAACAAAACAGTATATGTTATCGGACAATCCAATAACGCTCTTATTTTTCCGGGGCTTGGACTTGGAACGAACGTGTCCCGTGCAAGTATCATCACTGACGGCATGTTTGCTGCGGCAGCAGAAGCTGTGGCGGGCATGATCGATGTAAGCAAGCCGGGTGCGCCTTTACTTCCGCAGATTGAGAATCTTCGTGCCATTTCAGAAATTGTCGCGATAGAAGTGGCAAAGGCGGCTGTTGCCGATGGTGTCGCACGAATAAAACATGACGATATTAAGCAAGCAGTTCGAAACGCAATGTGGGAACCGGTGTATCGGCCTATAAAAGCGGCAAAGGAAACTGTTATGGTATAATGGGCGAAAATACAGCTTGTTTTGATAAACAAGCTGTATTTTCATATATAACTAGTAGTGTATGGGGGGCAATTGTGTTTATAACTACAAGGCGGCGGTTTGTTAGTAGCAAAAATCAGGAAGTGGCGGATTTGAGAGCGGATCAACTGCAAAGCAAAGATTTCTGGATCGTTATTGCTCTTATGGTTATAGTACCAATCGCGGGTGAATTGAACTTTCATCCATTCGATAATGTATTTCGTGTAAGTTTCGGAACACCTATTTTCTTCTTTTCTTTATTGTTCTTTCGTAAAATTTCACCAGTTGTCATGGGGCTGTTAGTAGGAACGTCAGTTTCGGCGTTCCGTGTTTTATTGGATTGGATGGTGTCGGCAGACTTTAGCCTGGCAGTATCTCTTACCGAACGGTATCCGACGTTCTTCTACTATTTTACATATGCCTTCCTGTTTTATTTGATGAGGGTGAATCGTTTTCAACATCCTTTGCTGATTGGATGTTTCGGTATTACAATTGAAATCACATCTAGTCTTATTGAGTTAATGCTTTTTCATCTTTTTGTATTGGGAACGGCTGTGACGATAGGGGCATTGAATAAAATAATTATTATCGCGGTGTTTCGAAGCTTTTTTGTTTTGGCCTTCATCAATATGATGAAGCTGTACGAACTACGACTGAAAGAATCGCAAACCCGGAGGGAGAATGAGAATATGCTCATGCACCTTTCCAATTTGTATGTAGAGTCTGTTTATTTGAAAAAGACGCTACAAAATGCAGAAACCATCACAAAAGAATCCTACAATCTATATCGAAACATGATTGATTTTAAAAAAGACCAAGGACTTCCAATTGAAAATTGGGGAAAAAAAGCTTTACGGATAGCCGGAGAGGTGCATGAAATAAAAAAGGATAACCAAAGAATCTTTGCGGGCCTTTCAAAGCTCATTTCAAGCGAAAGTCTGCCGGAATATATGAATGTACATGAATTAGCGTACATAATAGTTCGAATCAATCAGCAATATGCAGCGCTGTTAGGGAAGAAAATTGAATTTGTTTCGCAGATTAGGGGAGAGCATCCGAATTATCACATTTACCTTATACTGTCTTTTATCAACAATTTAGTCGCGAACGCAGTGGAAGCGATTGAGAATACAGGCACAATCACCGTTTCAATAGATAAAGAGGAAAATTGGATCGAGTGTAAAGTGATTGACGACGGTCCGGGCGTTCCTTCAAAATATAAACATCTCATTTTTAAACCGGGGTTTACCTCTAAATATGGAGAAGATGGAACACCGTCCACGGGAATCGGGCTATCTTATATAAAAGAAATGTCAGAGGAATTGGGAGGCGAGGTAACGCTCCAAACGAGTGGGGAAGGATGCATTTTCATTATCCGGCTGCCGATCCTCTGTCTTGCCGAGAAAGGGTGAGTTTATGTTTTTTTATATTACGGATGATGATGAAGTCTTTCGATCTATGCTGTCACAAATTATAGAGGATGAAGAATTGGGTGACGTTGTAGGGGAAGAGGATGATGGTTCTTTCCTAGATGCACATACGCTGGCAATGAAGCATGTCGATATTTTATTCATTGATTTACTGATGCCGATCCGGGACGGAATTGAAACCATTCGTCGCATTGCGCCGTCATTTAAAGGGAAAATTATTATGATTTCCCAAGTGGAATCAAAAGAACTGATCGGGGAGGCTTATTCACTTGGAATCGAATATTACATCACGAAGCCGCTGAACAGAAATGAAGTATTATCGGTTGTACAGAAGGTCATGGAACACATTCGTTTGGAGCGGTCTATACAAGACATTCAAAAATCACTCAGCAATGTATTTGATTTGAATTCCGCCAAGGAACAAAAGTCTTCCTCCGAGGAAAAGAAAATTACAGATTGGGGGCAAGTTCTTTTATCCGAACTCGGCATAGCCGGTGAAAATGGAAGCAAGGACTTGCTGGAAATCATCGATTATTTATTCCATTATGAGACAAAACTAGCATTTGAGACGGGATTTCCTATTTTAAAGGATATCTTCACCCATATCAGTTTGAAAAAATTAGGAACGGTCGCTTCGCAAGATGAGGTTGACAGGGAGAGAAAAGCGTCAGAACAGCGTGTTCGCCGAGCAATTTACCAATCATTGAACCATTTGGCATCTCTTGGCCTCGCTGATTTTGCGAATCAGAAATTTGAGAATTACGCGTCGAAGTTTTTTGATTTTACAACAGTGCGTCAACGAATGACGGAATTGAAACAAGCATCTTTAATTTCATCAACGCATACGCGGATTAATGCCAAGAAGTTTATTCAGGTGTTGTATTTTGAAGCAAAACAGCTGGTAGATGAGGGATATTAGAATGTAAATAGGAGCCTGGGATAGAAGAGTGATTCCAAGTAAGGAACTGTATATGGTATCAGCCTTTTAATAATAAGGAATGTTTATTAAATGAGTCCTGGGTTGAACATGCTTCTTGCGATATAATTTCAGTTACTGATAATTTACGAATAATATATTTTTATGTTATTCACTAATCAAAATGTTTATATTGCTTCTTTAACTTATACAAAAAATGAAGATACCCAACAGGCAAGATGGGTATCTATTTGACCACATTTTGACCACAAAACATATAGACCGATATATTATTTCATTTCATATTTACTTTATTAAGACTGATAGACGCTTGATTTTTTAGGATTGATTTATTTCAAATTATTTCATATTATATGAAACAAATGAAAGAACGTAAAAAATACGGTCTTAAAGGTGCTCGTCGTGCGCCTCAGTTCTCAAAACGTTAATTTTTACGTTTCAAAGACTCTCAAACCTTTGGTTTGGGGGTCTTTTTTATTTTTGAATTTCGGTCTTAATTCGAAATTAGGATCCATTACAAAGACCCTGCAAAATGGTGCACAGAATGTCGGATGGATACACTCAATACCTGTTATTCTATTGATAAAGGAGGTCATACAATGGATTCGCTTAAGAACATGAATGATGCAATCAAGTATATTGAGGATACCCTAATGGACGAAATTGATTATAAAGTGGTGGCAAGGTTATCCCATTGCACCGAATATCATTTTAAAAGGATGTTCTCTTTCCTTGCCGGTATTAGCCTATCAGAATATATCCGTCGGAGACGACTCACTCTTGCAGCATTCGATCTTAAAAATAGTAACCTGAAGATAATTGATGCAGCCATTAAATATGGATATAGTTCACCGGACTCATTTACTAGAGCTTTTCAAAGTTTGCATGGTATTACACCGTCTGAGGCAAGAGATAACGGTCAACCATTAAAAGCTTATCCCCGAATGACCTTCCAATTAATTATTAAGGGAGCGAGTGAAATGAATTACCGGATTGAAGAGAAAGAGGCTTTTCATATCATTGGTATCATGAAAAGAGTGCCGATTGTATTCCAAGGTGAAAACCCAGAAATAACTGCTATGTGGAAAACATTGAATATGGATAAGATCAATAAACTGAAAGAACTCTCGAATGTCGAACCTACTGGGATAATCCAAGCATCCACAAACTTTTCGGAAGGTCGTATGGAGGAAAAAGGTGATCTTGATCATTATATCGGTGTGGCGACAACACTTGAGTGCCCAGACAATCTTTCTAAACTTGAAGTTTCTGCCTTAACATGGGCGGTATTTGAATCAGAAGGGCCCTTTCCTGATGCGTTGCAGGAAACGTGGGGACGCATATATTCAGAATGGTTTCCATCCACAAACTATCTACAAACAGAAGGACCAGAAATTTTGTCGATCAAAAGTAAAGATTTAACTTCACCAACTGTTAAAAGCGAAATTTGGATTCCAATTTTGAAATAATAATTTGGGGGGCTGTTTTTGTATTCGATTGTAAACAGAAACGGATGTAAGCTTTTCACATACATCCGTTTAGTTTGCTAATTGATTTTTGACAGCAAAGAGGGCGGCTTGTGTCCGGTCGGCCAATTCGAGTTTTGATAATAGATTGGAAACATGTGTCTTAACTGTTTTTTCAGTAATAAATAAGGAAGCGGCGATTTCTTTATTGCTTTTTCCTTTCGCAATTTCTTTTAACACATCTACCTCTCGTTTCGTTAATTCCGCTAGTAAATCCTTTTCTTGTTTGGCTTTATTAGACAAATTGGCTAGTAAATGAGTGGTAGCCTTCGGGTGGAGTTGGTTTTCTCCGCCGATGATTTTTTTAATCGATGTGACCAGTTCATCAGGCTGGATGTCTTTTAGTTGAAATCCTGATGCACCTGCTTCGAGTGCTGGGATGACATGATCTTGATCTGAAAAGCTGGTTAACATCATAATTTTAATTTCGGGCTGCTGTTCTTTTATGATTTTTGTTGCTTGGATTCCGTCCAATTCCGGCATAACGAGATCCATTAAAATAATATCGGGTTTTAATAAATGGGCCTGTTCAACGGCTTCCTTGCCATTGGCCGCTTCACCGATCACTTCAAGGTCTGTTTGGGTCCGAAGAAAAAAGACCAGACCTCTTCTAACGACGTGATGATCATCGGCAATTAGGATGCGTATACTCACAGCAATTCTCCTTTCTAAAAAGGAATACGGATTTCTATTTCTGTCCCGCTTCCTGGTTTGCTTTTTAAATGAAATTGGCCGTTTAATGCCTCTGTTCTGGTTTTCATGCTTTTTAATCCTAATGAGGGAATCTCAATATTTTCCCCATAGTGAAAGCCGCAGCCGTCGTCTTTTATGGACATGATAATCTCGTCCTTGGCAGTATGAAAGGTGAGAAGGACTATCGTGGTCTGGGAGTGCTTTTTACAATTGGCCAGCGCCTCTTGGCCGATCCGCCACAATGATTCCTCTACCGTTCCTGGAATACTGGCAGCTCCTGTGATGTCAGTTTCTATGGATAGACCAAGCATTTCAGCATAACTTCTCAAGGCGCTAACGACACCATTTTCAAGTCCAAGCGGCCGCAGCTGCCAAATTAATGCCCTCATTTCCCCAAGCGCTTCCTGTGCTAAATCTTGAATATAGCCAAATGTTTGTTGTACCTCTTCCTGTTCCGTCATTTCCACGCCAGCCCTTGCCGTCAGGCTTAAGGAAAATAAAAGCTGATTAACAGAATCGTGAAGATCTCTTGCCAGTCGATTTCGCTCGGTGACCAGTGCATTTTGTTGTTCGCGCTGCGTTAATTTAATCCGTTTTAATGCGGTACCAATTTGATAGGCAACGGCTTCAAGCAAGGCGAGTTCATCTTTCTTAAAATGTGTCTTATAGGGCGAACCAACGTTTAAGATCCCAAATCGTTCATTTCCTGCCCCGAGCGGGACGGTAGCATGATGGGTCAATCCACACGTTTCTCCTGCATGTTCTTCTAGTGCGTCTTCAATCCGTTTACACTCCATAATATTCGTTGCTTTCGTTAATTTTTTATTATTATATTTGTTGACACACCAGCACCCGCCCTGACACATTCTTTGATTCTCGTTATTTGCCAGAGCAGGGGGCAGGGCTTCGGCGGCTGCTAGTTGATGTGCACCCGTTTCATTCATTAAAAAAATCCAGCCTGTTTGCAGTCCCGTCACCTGAAGTAGTCTTTTCAACACTCCAGACAGGACGTCCTTTGTATCGGTTCCTTCATTTAACAGCTCAGCGATTTCTTTTAAAATGCCGATATCTTTATTCGCTTCCGACATACCTTTCTCCTCCAGGATCCTGCATTTACTGTTATTATAGCTTATTGGGTGAAGGTTTTAGCTTCTTTTTAGGTTTTATAAACCAGATTTTACCTGCAAAAACTCTATCACCTCCTTATTAGGTCCTTCATAAAAAATGGTCTCCCAGCCGTTGTCTAACTTGTAAGGCCCTTCGATTTTTCGAGAGGGATCGAACTGGTTGATGGCTACATTGAGATCATTTACTTCAAAGCATAAATGAGTTCCTTCGCATGGACTGGAAATGAGCTCTAACCTGAAATCCCCTGCAGCCAGAAACACAATCTCTTCCCCCATGAAAAAGATTCGGCTTTCTTCCTCAAGTCCTAAGTGCTTTTTGTAAAAAGCTACAGACTCTTGGAGATTAGTTACTTCTATACCATAATGATGGAACCGCATGGTTGTGTCTCCTCCGATTCATAAAATTAGATTCATATCCCCGAACTCATGCCATAAATAGCCGGCTTCGATTGCATGATTATAGGCTTGAAGCAAATGCTGCTCTGAGACGAAGGCTGACAGCATGTCGAGGTGGCTGGCTTGCGGTTCATGAAGACCGGTAATGATTCCATCAGCTATTTTTATAGGGAAATTGGAATCGATATAGAGATTAGTTGTTCCCGAAAGGATCCCATTTCTAGCTGCACTCTCAAGAGCACGAACAACGGTGGTGCCAACCGCAATAACTCGGTTGCCCGCCGCTTTTGTTTGTAGAATCCGTTCCATTGTCCTTTCGGAGATCTGATACTCCTCAATATTTTCTTCAGGTGTCTGATGATAGGAATCATCAAGCAAGTAACTTAAGCCTGTATGCAATTGGATAAAGTCTAGCTGGATGTTTAACCGCTTTAATTTGAAAATTAACTCCCAGCTAAACGCTCTGCCTGCGGAGGGCATTTCCACGGAACCAGGATGACTGGCAAAAATGGTTTGATAGTAATCCAGGCCCCAGGGCTGATCGATATATTCATAACGGATCGGTTCACCGAGTGTGTAAATACTATTAAATAATTCCATTCCTTTTTTCGTAAATTCAATGATTTTTAAAGGAGAATTCCCTTTTTCGGCAATCACCATAGCGGATAAGTCTGCTGAAAATTCGAGCATATCACCCGGTTTGACTGGGGCGGCGACAATTAGGGCCTTCCATAGATCCTCACCACAGCGCCTAGCCAGCCTGACTTCAACATTTGGCCCGATGAGTTCCGAGTTTCGTATCCAATTGGCGTGTAAGACCGCGGGGATGGTCCGGCTGTTATTGGCAATGAGCAGGTCGCCAGGCTCCAGGTATTTAGCCAAGTCAAAGAAATGGTCATGGTTGATATCGCCAGTAACGCGGTCGAGAACCATCATCCGCACATGATCCCTGCGTATACCTCGTTTTTCAGGGGGAAGGGAAGCATTCAATTCCTCAGGCAGGTAAAAATCTAATGCTCGAGTCGCCATCATAATCCCTCCTCAGCTTGGGCCTCAAAGCGCTGGCCATTTACGCCAGTCGACTTATTAGAGGCTAGGTATAAAAATATGTCGACAATATCCTCTGGCTTTGCTAATGTGTAATCACAATCAGGGACGGCCAATTGATGCATGTCTGTATCCATTTCGCCTGGGTCGACCATGTTTACCCGAACATTTGTCTCCCTTAATTCATCCGCCCACGTTTGGGTGAGGCCTTCCACGGCAAATTTGGAAATTCCGTATGCACCCCAGCCAGCATAACCCGTATGTCCAGCTTCAGAAGTCACATTGATAATAGAGCCTTCATTCCGCTCAAGCATCCCCGGAATCACTCTTCTCGTTACCAAGAATGGTGAAACAGCATTAACCCGCAGCACTTCGGCAAAATCCTCCTCAGGGTAATCAAGTAGGTATGGCATTGGACTAGGTCCCAAAATAGATGCATTATTAATTAGCACATCAATATGGCCAAAAGCTTCCTCTGTCATCGCAACAAATCGCTCCACATCCCGTGAGTTGGAAATATCCGCCTTAACCGCAAGAACCTCAGCACCTAATTTTTGAGCTTCCTCTTTCACCTCTAGCAGTTTATCCTGAGTCCTGGAGCAGATCGCAAGCTTTGCTCCTTTATTTGCAAAAGCCAATGTCAACGCTCGACCCAAACCCTTCGAAGCCCCAGTAATCATCACAACTTTATTATTCATATCTTCTCTCCCCTTCGTTTCTTGATGTCTTAAGCATAACGGTTTCTGGAAAATCATCCCTCAGAAAAAAGCTTGAAGTTTTCCTACAACTTTAGACTGAGAGTGGGCTGATTAAGGGTTGGTAGAAGGATCAGGGGGAGATAGAAATCATTGAAAAGTAACCATGGTAGACTATGGCCCTTATTGATAACTAAGTGGCAGAAAAAAGAGGAGCCAAGGGAACCAATGGCGTCTATTGATGACCGAGTGGCAGAAAAAAGAGGAGCCAAGGGAACCAATGGCGTCTATTGATGACCGAGTGGCAGAAAAAAGAGGAGCCAAGGGAACCAATGGTGTCTATTGATGACCGAGTGGCAGAAAAAAGAGGAGTCAAGGTAACTAATCGCCCTTATTGATGACCGAGTGGCAGAAAAAAGAGGAGCCAAGGGAACCAATGGTGTCTATTGATGACTGAGAATCAGAAAAAAGAGGAGCCAAGGTAACCAATGGCGTCTATTGATGACCGAGAATCAGAAAAAAGAGGAGCCAAGGGAACCAATCGCCCTTATTGATGACCGAGTGGCAGAAAAAAGAGGAGCCAAGGGAACCAATGGTAGTCAAGTCCTATATTTTGTGTAAATTGTATTTCCTATGGTTACAATGTTTTTCAGCTTTTATGAATTTTGATGGTTTGGAAGGGGGTACCCCCTTCCAAACCATCAAGATTTCGCGCGCTTCGCGC
>NZ_JAHUWN010000033.1 GCF_019219025.1 Bacillus sp. sid0103
TAAAAGAAAAAAATAGTTAGGGAAAATAGAAATAGGCAACTTCTTGCAAAAATCATACAAGAAGTTGCCTATTTTTTTTAGATAACACATAAATCATAAAAAAAGGAATGTTTTTCAGTGCCCTCGTACAATACCGAGGTCATCTGTTAACTGCATAGGCTCTTTTATTAAACTGTCCATATTAAAGGTTACAGTTCATACAAGGAATTGTGTCTTTTTAAGTTATCATCGTGTCTTAATAATTTAGTAATGCATAATTGACCCAAAAGGCGAAGTAAAAGGAGGAAATAAAAATGAGTTTTGAAAAATTACCAACAATCGAAGGCGGTAGCGGTGGATGCGCTTGTTGTGGGTACCAGTATTCACATTTACCATTACAAAGTTTAATTGCAGTAGGTTTTGGTCATGCGGCGGTAACGAAAAACGGTGAAGAAGTATACACGAAATGGATGCAGAATTTAAAAATGAAGATTTATGGACAGCGCAAGACGCAGAAAACTTAGCAAAAAAAGAACCTAACAACGATTGGAGAATACACCTTGTTGCTCCATTAAGTGAAAGACATTACCAACGTCAAGAAGATGGTTTGTGGGTTCTATATAAAAAAGGAATCGGCTTTGCTTAATGCATCTGTCGAACATAATATGCAGTAGCTTATTCAAGAATCGGGCGCTTTAATTGAGCAAGATAATTATTATAGACTGATCGGTTTTTACCGTTCAGTCTATTTTTTTCAATTAGGCTTACCCTATTGAGAAAATACCGATTTATCAGAATTGTTTAAATGGTATTTACTCCCATAGTGACCCCTCATCCTTCGAATCGTTTCCGTACCCCTTTTTCAACTTCCGTTAAGATTTTTTATGTAAACTAGCTTTGCATACGATATTCACGCGAAAATAAGGTCATTCTTGTTCAATTAACGTAGCAGTTATCTACAGTATCAGCAACAAAATGTTGATGTGATGCACCTTTTATCTTTGTTTATATGTATCCATAGATAAGCGTTTAAGAACTTGACTTGGAGCCTCTGTGGGTACGATTTGTCTTGAAAGGCTGAAGCAGTTATTTCATCAGGCAGCCAAGCCTATCATACCCACCCCTCCAAGTAAAGTCCTATATTTGTTTACGTTGAAAACTATAAATACTTACTGTAGATAATGCTTCTACAAAGATAGAAAACTAGCATTTTTCGTATCTTTACTTACTTTGAATACGGTGGAAATTCATACTGTAGATAATGGCAGTTTAGCATTCCTGTAGAGAGTTAATTATTGACTTTGATAAAAAAGGAGCTCCTCAGTAAGATATGAGTATAGACACCACTCTAACTCAAAACCTTAGGAGGAACCCCTACTATGAAGTTTAAAATGCAAGACAAACAAAATCAACTAATAGAAAGAATTTCCGATAAACACCTCGTTGTTGGTGTGGACATTGCTCAACAATTTCATGTCGCTCGAGCAGTGAATTTCCGTTGAATTGTAGTCGGCGATCCTCTCACATTTGAAAATAGCGAAGAGGGATATACTATTTTATTGCACTGGATTAACAAATTAAAAAGGACAAATAACTTAGTTACAACTATAGTCGGCATGGAGCCTATGGGACATTACTGGATTAATCTATCAAAATGGCTTTTCGAACAGAATATTGATGTTGTAACAGTAAATCCCTACCATGTAAAAAGGAATAAAGAGAATCGAGATAATACCCAGTCAAAAAGCGATAAAAAAGATGCACTAGTTATCGCTGATATGGTGAAGAATGGTTACTATTCCATCGTTCGTCCAACTTCTGAATCATTTGAAGAACTTCGAGTTCTTATGTCTAACCGTGATGTGATTGTTAAGCGTCTTGTTAGTTCAATCAACCAATTAAATCGTTGGGTAGATGTTGTCTTTCCAGAGCTCCGACAAGTTTTTAAAGACGTGAAAGGTAAAGGGGCAATCGCAACCCTTCGCTTATTTCCTACCCCGATGGAATTGCGTTCAATGCAACCTCAAAACGTGGTTATCGGGTGGAAGTCACTGATGAAGAGACAGCCTGGATTAAAAAAGGCCCAATTACTTATTCATTTAGCTAAACGTTCGATTGGTACTAAGCAAGCACTTGATGCTTATAAATTTCATCTACAACAATTACTAGAGGAATTTGACCTCGCAACAACACAACTCGAAAGAGTTGAAAAACAAGTCACAGAAGTACTTAAACAAATTCCTTATGCTAATCAATTGCTTACCATTAAAGGAATTAGTGAGATTTCATTGGCAGGTATATTAGGTGAAGCTGGAGATTTAAGCGGCTTTGCCCACGGCAATTCTTTACTACGTCATGCAGGATTACACCTAGCTGAAGCAAGTTCGGGAAAGTGGAAAGGTCAAATTGTCATTTCTAAACGTGGAAGATCTAGACTTCGGCGTTTTCTCTACTTAGCGACGATGAGCCTTGTCATGAATAACCCTGAGTTTAAAGCCTTACACACCTCAAATGTTAAGGTAAAAAAAATAAAGAAGATGAAATCAATTATGAAATTGGTTGGTAAACTAGCTAGGATATTTGTAGGAATAGCCAAACGAAATGAATCCTATTGTCCAGAAAAATTACAACCTTTAACTTCCCTAGCAGCTTAAGAATTAATAGATTCTTAGAAACACTTACGAGTTTCCCCGAAAGGGTATACTTCAATAAATAAGAATAAGAATAAGAATAAAGAGTGATTGTTAGCTTTGCACTTATCGAATGTTGGCTTATTCGCAGGATTTCAAATATGTACGGAGTACCAGATTTATTGAACAAAAGGGCACTGACCCATCCCGTTAGCATAACTGGCCTCCACCCCTTGGATAGGCATGACGAAGGAATGATAGGGCAAATGACCCGTTGAGACATGGGAGGGAAAGCCTCCAGGGGCAGCGGGGAGAATGTACATCATATGGTAAAATATGGAGTTAGATAATACTCCTTTATTTCACTATGCCTTCACGGAGCCATAATGATCTGAACTCATTTCATTTAATCGTTAAATCCATATCAAGGGTTATGAAATCCTGCGAATAAGCGAGTATTCGTGAGAAAATCGTATTAAACTGAGGGAGTTCAATAAGGATAGACCCTTAACCACAACCATCTAGTTGAATACTCTTTTTCAAAATTGTAAACAATATCTTTAAAATCAAAGGAGAGAAACGACATGGAAGAAGAAGGCCTTTTAGAGAAACTGAAATACCCAATTTCAATGATGATATTATTACCATTGAGTGCCTTTACATTGTATATGGGCATATCGAGTATTCTACTAATTGTAATATTTTAGTCTTATTAGTAAGCAATTTTATTTTCCCATTATTGTTATTGAATTCTTGCTAGACATAAAATAGATAGAATTTAAAAATGAACTTTTTTATATTTCATGAACAATTAATTAAAATACAATCCTTTTCCAACAGGTTTCACAGTTTCTAGTACGGTGTTTACCATATCTTCACTTACTAGGGTTCTAATAATCCAAGCTGAAAGATCCTGAGCAGCTAAGCAACCAGCAGCGGTTGAAACATTTCCATTATTAACAAAACTTTGTTCAATAACTTCTACATCAAATTTTTTAAGTTGTTCAACTACCGTTGGATAAGTAGTAGCCTTTAGACCTTTTAACAACCCTTTAGCTCCTAAAATTAAAGCTCCAGAACACATGGATCCAATCAATTGACTTTTTGGGTTGAAGTTTATTTTATTTAAATACTGTTGATTTTCAAATAAATCCTGAACCCCTTTACCACTTGCTAATATAACAGCATCAGCTGATGGAATCTCAGATATATCCCCTGTCATTGGAATTCTTAATCCAGCCATAGAAATATGTGTTTTATCAGTTCCTAGAAGTTGGACATCCCAATCACTAATACCACCAACCAAACGTACACGATTTAACAAATCCCAAGGTAAAAATACATCAATATCTGTAAAATTATCAAAACAGACGATAGCAATGTTCAAATTTAACTCCTCCATTTAACCGAATTAGCTTTTCAAATTTATTCCATTAAAATACAATTCCTTATTCAATCTGCTTCGTAATTTTGAGTACATTTTTTCAAAATCTCTTCTCTATTTTAACATATATATCCAATTTTGTATCCAAAAATGTATCGAAAACGGACGTTTATGGGGCTGGGTATATTGACTAGATACCTGAGTAATTTCAATATGCACTCCACAATTTGGCACTTTTTGTTAAGCTGTTTTCGTATAGATTGTTGCTCTTGTATAATATTTTTGTAAGATATAAACGTGCGAAATGGCGATGAAAGGTATGAAAATCAAAAAAATCGTAAATAGGATTTATGTGAACGACCTAGAAAAAGCTGTCCAGTTTTACGAAGGACTGTTTCAAACCAAAGCAACAAGATTCAACTATTGGAGTACAGGATTGGACATTGCTGCTTTAGGAGACTTTCTGCTTATTAGTGGGACAGATGAAGCTTTGGCAAATGTACGAGATACCCCTATCTGTTTCTTGGTAGATGATATTCACGCTTATAAAACTTGGCTGTTGGAGAATGGTGCCGTAATACGTCAAGATATTACGAAAGACTTTTCAGGCTTCAACATGATTGTACAACAACCAGATGGTACGGTAGTTGAATATGTGGAACACACCTTTATTACTAAGTAAAGAGCAAATATTACACTTAGTTAGGCGAATACTCAAATAGGCTTCGCCCTTACGATTCTTTTTGAACCTATTAGTTCCATTTTTCAACAAACAGCATGTTAGTCCTGAGAAAAAAATCATTGAGAAAACAGCCGTTTATTATGACAATTTTAACTTGATAGGTATTCGTTGTTCCATATTAAGACGAAAGGTGCCATAAGGATTTACATGGTTATAGAATAAAGGCGTTAACCCTCTATTAGCTGCCTCTGCTCTTCCTAAAATATATTCAGCCATGCACTGGCATCCCCTTTTGAATTAATCTTCTGACTACCGGGATAATTGCACATTCACACACAGGAATAATGGCAGATGCAAGTAATGCTGTAATCATTGCAGGGATTGGCCTTTTGGGGATCAACCTCTGTATGATATCTTCGGATACAAATATTTGAATCACCGATGCCATAAATGCACCAATGACGATAAAAGGAAGTGCTTCGAGTAAAATCCCAAGAAAAACAACAAATACAGTCTTCCATTCACCTTGAAAAATAACTTCTATGATTTGAGGGATTTCATCATTTCCAAAGAAAAAAAGATACACAATAATCAAAAATAAACCAAATAGGAATATGTCCTTTAAAGAAGATGAAATCGTCATAATATAGCCCCTTTTAAAACGAAATGATTACGATTTATTATTACGCTTGTCTACTTTAATACATTCCTGTTTTTTTGTGAACCAACAAAAAAGGTATCATCTGAATTGGATTTTTTCAGAAAATGTTGACAACATAAATCGTAATCATTACTATTATTAAAGTATAAATCGTAATCGTTACGAATAACTTTTATTGTAATCTTTGAATCTAGTGTTTGAAAGGAATGGATTAAGTGAAAGATGCCATTACACTTAGTAACGTGAATGTCCACCTTGGAGGAGAATGGATTCTTCGAAATTTGACATTCAACGTGGCCTTTGGAGAATTTATGGGAATTATCGGTCCAAATGGAGCTGGTAAGACAACATTACTGCGGGTGTTATTAGGAATGCTTCAACCACAGGATGGAACGGTGAAAGTAGGTGGGAAAAATATTAAGTCTGTGGGATCTTCTTTGATTGGGTACGTTCCTCAATCGCGTCAGATTGATCCTGAAACTCCCATTCAAGGGAGAGATTTTGTAAGCTTTGGATTACCGCATAAATATAGGCCTTGGCTAACAAAACAAGACCGTATACTGGTAGAAGAAGCTTTACATTTGACAGATTCAGAAAAATATTCTGATAAACCACTTAGTAAACTTTCAGGTGGCGAGAGACAACGACTGTTTTTAGCACAAGCACTACTTCGAGACCCCAAGGTGTTATTACTCGATGAACCAACCTCTAACCTTGATCCGGGTGCTCAAGAAAACCTTGCAGCTGTCGTAGAACGAGTCAACCGGGAACGTGGAATCAGTGTGGTATTTGTAAGTCATGATGTGAATTTAATCTCTAAATATGCGCATCAGATTTTGTACTTAACACGAGAAAAATATGTAAAAGGAACAGTTGAGGATGTAATGCAACCTGAAGTATTAACGAAGCTATATGGTGTACCGGTTGAAGTGACGAGGTCGGGTGCAAAGATTCTGATGTCCTCTCCTAATCTAATGGAACCTGTAACACCTATCTGTGTCCATCCACATCCGGAAGTTTCATAGGAGGTAAATGATGTTTCAATATGATTTTATGCAACATGCTTTTGTAGCGGGAACGATGGTTGCAATTATGTGCGGTGTTATTGGTGTCTATGTCATTGCAAGAGGTGTATCCTTCATTGCCCACATGTTCTCAGAAATCGGATTCGCTGGAGCGTCGTTCGCTATGTATATGGGTTGGAACCCTATAAACGGATTATTGCTTTTTACCACCACTAGTGCATTGGCGATTGGTCAATTGGGTACTAAAGTGTTTCGAAGAGATCTATCCATCAATGTAATCATAAGTATTTTTCTTGGACTTGGACTGCTTTTCTTATCCTTATCGACTAAGAATGCGTCAAATGCATTTTCTATCCTCTTTGGTAGTGTGTTAAGTATCAGTACCCAGCAAGTTTGGGAGGTTTTAGGTTTATCCATCGTGGTATTAGTTCTGCTCTTAATAGGGTTTAAAATGTTAAATTTTGACTCCTTTGATCCTTTGGGTGCTGAGGCTGCAGGTTTGCCCGTTCGTGTAATTTCAATTTCATTTTTACTGATTCTCTCTATTGCAGTGGTTGGTGCTGTACAAATTGTAGGTGCCCTTCTTGTATTCACCCTGATGACCACGCCCGCTGCAACAGCTCGTCATTTGAGTCAAAAAGTGTCTCGAATGATTCTATCTTCTGTTCTTCTTGCTGTTATCGGGTTATGGTTGGGACTAGTGATTGGATATTATACGAATCTACCAGTTAGTTTCTTTATTACCGCTATACAAGCAATTTTTTATTTTGCTGCACTAGGTTGGAGGAACTACCGTGAGCGAATACGGACAAAAGGGTCTTTAGATAAAATCAGTACAAAGTCTTTTGTATCTTAATCAATTTAATTATGGAATAAATATTTAAAATAGAGGAGAAATCTTAAAATGGAAAACAAAATCATGCGAAAAAAATGGTATTCAATTTTAGCTGTAGGATGTTCTGCTTCCCTTTTACTTCTGTCAGGTTGTGCTGATACTACAAAAAAAACAACTTCGGCACCAGCTTATTCCGATAATAAAATCAAAATCGTGGCTGCTGAGAATTTTTACGGGGAAGTAGCAAAAGCTGTAGGCGGAAATCGTGTAGAAGTTATGTCTATATTGGATAACCCTAACGCTGATCCACATGATTATGAGCCTACTGCTGAAACCTCTAAGTTAGTTAATGATGCACAAGTTATCATTTTTAATGGAGCTGGATATGATGAGTGGATGGATAAGGTGATCAAATCTTCATCTTCTTCTAATTCAAAATCAGTCATCAAAGTAGCTGAGGACCTTATGGGGAAAAAAGAAGGAGATAATGAACATGTTTGGTATGATCCAACAACCATGCCTAAATTAGCAACCAAAATGGCGGATAATTTATCCAAACTAGATCCAACCCAAAAGGAAGCTTTTAATAAAAGAGCCCAAACTTATATAAAATCGCTTGATCCATTAAAAGAGAAAGTTCAAAAACTGAAGCAAGAATCTGCAACTAATATAAGTGTTTCTGAACCAATCTTTGACTACATGGCTCAAGCTTTAAATTTAAAGATTAATGATTCTAAGTTTGCTAGAGCAATTGACGAGGGTACTGATCCAGCTCCATCGGATATCGCAGCATTGCAAAATGATTTAAATGGAAGGAAAGTTAAATTACTTGTCCATAATACTCAAAATTCAACTCCGGTGGTAGATAATATCGTTAAACTTGCAAATTCCAACAGTATACCAATTGTAAAGGTAACCGAGACTGAGCCAAAAGGGAAAAATTATCTCCAATGGATGGTAGATCAACTGGAGGATGTTGCTAAAGTAATAGAAAGTAAGTAACTTGGAGATGGTTAAATGAATACGAAAGGCGCTCTACAATTGTCATAGCTGCAGGGTACAGAATAACGATTTGTTTCCACTGTAATAAGGGAAGTTTTATTAACTTTGCACGATAGAAGCTTACAAGCTTCAAACCTGATTGTAGGAAGAGGATGAAGATACTCTTTTTCTTTCTCCCACATTTCAAGGACAGTCTCTGATTTATTAGGGACGTGAGTCCTTCCAGCTTCCTTTAAACACCACTCTTGGAGATACTCGTTTAGTTCATTCATAGATTGATCCTCAGGGCGAGGCACCAAAGCATTCCGTCTTACATATCCAACTGTGCCTTCGACACGACCTTTTTCGTTGCCACTTGCTGGATTACAATATTCAGCTTTAAACACATAATGAGCCTGGAGTCCAATAAAGGCCTCTTGTTCTAGACGATCTCTGCCTTGTAGGATTTTTAGTACCGCAGTTTTTAGATTATCAAGTAGACCTTCTGTTGGAACTCCTCCTAAGAACTCAAACACATGAACGAAGCC
The DNA here is from genome assembly GCF_019219025.1 of Bacillus sp. sid0103. The sequence goes on from NZ_JAHUWN010000033.1 coordinate 8,726, forward strand.
ATCCAGGAATGCTTCTTGTTTTGCATGAAGATATGCTCGCACAAACCGCATACGACTTGCGGAAAGTTGAACGCAGAAGAGGTTAATGCGTTGTGTTCGACCCTGTAGAATGATATCCGCCTCTCCCCAGTCGAATTGGAATTGGTGGCCGAGTTGAAAATCAAGTGGTATATATACTTCCTGAATTTGTTGCCTGCGTTTGGCTACGATTTTACGAATGTTGTAGGCAGAGGCTTCAAAATCATATTCATCTTGTAACCTATTAAAAATTTTGATAGCTGTGTGCTTTTGTTTTTTCCAGCTTTTCATGTCATCTTCTAGCCATTGATCAATAATGGGAATAACTCGTTTCGTCTCTGGTGAATACTCTTTAGTCCCATATACTTTTTTTCGATGGACGGTTGTTGGAGCTGTATCTTCTTTAAGATATTTACTTACAGTGTTTCTTGAAATCCCAAGTTTTGTCGCAATTTGCCTTTGCGATAAACCTTCAACCTCTTTTAAAAATTTGATATTATGAAATTGAGCCATTTCGATCATCCTTTTCGTCCTCTCATATGAAGTTAGTTTGGTCACTTCCTATCATAAGAGAGGTTAATAGAATTGGAAATCATGTGGCTCATTTTTAATGTGATCAAAATATATAAAAGTGGCTCAAATTTAAATTATCAAAAACTACTGCGCCCGTAACGGTCTTCTTAAGACCATCTTTCGTAGCTTTGATGTTTTGTTATCTTTCTGCTAACTGGTCTTTATCAAGGACACCTATTTTACTCTGTCTTATCTGACGGCGCGCTAAAGGCTGGTTCCGAATACGCCCTTGACTGCTAGCTTGATCCATCGCATTTCTAGCTCTACCGACCATATTTTTAGCTTAACGATATTTCTGCTTATAACCCTGCATAATAAAATATAAACATTCGTAAAATTGTACTATTTTACACAGAAAAAGGCTCTAAGGAATAATCCCTAGAACCTTTTCTTTAACAAAAAAAAGAAACGAACTTATTTAACAGCTTCCTTTAATTCCTTGCCTGCTTTAAAAGCTGGAATTTTAGAAGCAGAAATTTGAATTTCTTCCCCTGTTTGTGGGTTACGACCTGTTCGAGCTGCACGTTCGCGCACTTCAAATGTTCCAAAACCGATTAACTGGATTTTCTCTTCCTTCGCAAGAGTATGAGAGATGGTTTCAAACAACACATCAACAGCTTTTGTGGCATCTTTCTTTGTTAGTTCTGATTGTGTTGCGACAGCATTTACTAATTCTGCCTTATTCATTATTCAAGCACCTCTTCTTTTTATTATTTGATATTATGTAGAAACGAAAGCATATCATATCCTATATATATCTGTCACTTTATAAAATTAGATAATAGACAGAGAAACTCCTGTTTTTTTCAAAGACTGATTACTTTAGATTGGTTTTCTAAAGTAATCAAATGTAGATTTTAATATAACTAACATTCACTTGAAAATCACAGCTATAATATAATCCCTCTTTTATAACATTTTTTAATATAAGTGTTTTCTGATCAGAAAGGTTTTCTTCACATTCCCTAACCAGTTTTAAAAAAGTTGTCTTCCCTAATACTACCTCCTGAATTGCATTCTTAGCTGATATCTCTCCTGATATTATTATCGATTGTAACTTGTTTAAATTTTTCTGTAACAGTTGATTTCAGTCTGCAAACTACTCCATTTTTCAAACACACATCAAATTATTCCATTTCTTTCTATTGGCATATTATTCGTTTGAGTTTTGCATGAAATATGTATACATATTTCTGTATTTAAATAGTTGAGATCATATATTTTTTTATTTTTATTCTTTTCTGAGTTATTGAATTGATTAAGCTTAGTTTGTTCTTTCCATTCACTAAATCCCTGTCTTAGCGTTCCATTCCATTTCGTCTTTTCTTCTTTTTGTTTTTGTACTGCTGTTCGAATTCATCTTCCCTCCACTTACGATCTGCTTCACGTATAGCACTTTCAAGAATTGATAAGAAATCTGAACCATTAGAAAGAACAAAACCTGAATCATGATAAGAATGTGGTGTAAATGAATTATTTGCTCCTAAATGAAATTCTTCCACGTCTCCAACTGATTGGATATTATACGCATTGTAAAGTTGATTCAATTTATCTGGACCGATTTCATCTGCATACCGCATGCACTCGTGATAAAACATTTGTTTATATGATTGATTATCAATTTGAAATTCAGGAAATTTATGACGTAAAAGATCATTATATTGATCCTTATTTTTTGAATCCATGTTATTGCAATTAATACAATACAAAGCGAAAATAATTTCTTTTTGTTCTTCTTTTGAATACTTTCTTGGCGGGTTTGAGAAATCTTCTGGGATTATGTTTTTTCCATAATACTCTTTTGCCATTACAAAGAATTCCTTCTGTTCAACAGTTAAATAATTTCGTCCATCCCAATTCGGATACATTTCTTTTAGTTGATGATCATAAAGTTGATCTATTAAGTTTAACGATTTGTTCATAATATCTTTTTGTTTTAATAAAAACTGCATTTGGTTTAATTCTTTGTCAGTTACATTTTTAACGGTAGATGGATCAGCAAAGTTAATTCCATTTTTAACTCGTAAATGTTCAAATTGGTTCTCTGCATTTTGTATTTCTTGCTGGAAAGATAAAACGAACTTTGGTCTATTATTCAATAAAACATGCAGATCTTTTTCAATATGCTTTTTCTCAAATTCACTAAGTACTTTTTTGATATCATTGGTGCTCAACAATTTATTTTGAGAAACAGTGGTTTCAACAACTTCAATTTTTTGATCTGTGGATAGTTCTTCTTTAGTTAAATCCGGATAATATTTATCTAAGAATCTATTTGCTTCAATTTTTAAGATTTCTTTTGTCTGATTTAATAGTTCTGTTTCTTTTTCTATCCGGCTTATTTTTTTATATTTATCAATGGAATCCTGATGGAACTCAAGTCGGGATTGCCATTTTCCTAATTGTAATCTTCGAGTATTAATATTTTCATAGTTGACAAACATCCGTAACAGTTTTGCTGATTCAAGTAATTGCTTTTTCTCTAAAGGAGTAAAGCGACGAACATACTTGTCAGTTCTTTCTTTTATCTGTTTTTCTTTCTTCGCTTCTGCAAGTTCAATGACCGTTTTGTTGTACTCTTTTCTGTTAGTATTCATTTTAATCCTATCGGATTCTTTACCTTCGCTTTGCATCTGCCTTGCAACAAAACCTTCATGAATCGTTGGCAGTGTTTCAATCCCTCGACCTTTATTTGATAAATGAGTGATTCTTTCAGAAAACCCATTTTTCTCTAGAAAACGATTGGCATAATGAGCCCACTGTTCTCTCCAATAAATCAGTTTTTCTTTCGTATTCCAATCTGTTATATGTAAAGCTTTAACTTGTAGTTTTCCGTCAATCAATTCTTTCACTTTCATTTGTTTATTTCCCCATGAACCATCTTCATTAAAGGGGCGAATCGTTAACATCACATGAAAGTGAGGGTTTTCTTCATCATCTCGATGGACGGACAAATCGGCAACCATTCCATCGGTAACAAAAATTTCCGTACAAAATTCAATGGCTAATTGCTCTTGTTCGGCGTGGGATAATTCTTTTGGTAAGGCTACATTAATTTCACGAGCGAGTTGAGCGTTCCATTGTTTTTCTTTTTTCTCCACTTCATTCCATAATTGTTGACGATCATAAACCCATTCAGGTGCATGACTAGGCGCAAGGATATGAGTAATCGGTTTCACTTTTCTTTTATAAAACTTTTCTTCATTCGTTCTTTCGTCTATCAATCTTTCACCAGAACGATAGGCTGCAGCCGCAATGGTGCTTTGTTGTTTTTTTCTTGAAATAATCTGATTAGAGAAATGATAGATTGCCATAGTTATAGTCACCTCAACTTATTTTAATGACATGAGCAAAGCGAATTTTTCAGACGCCTCACGAAAATGGTTTCTTCAGATAAGGAGACATCGCACCATACTATGGTAATGGTATATAAGTGCGCCCTGAACTTCGTTTTCGGGATTATTATATCACTTCCCATGTTTTGGTTCAAATGCTATAATATAGTAAACTATCCAAAAGGAGTGTTAAAATGCCAAAACAAAATACAAAAGACAAAATAAGCGATATCGAAGAACAAATTAAAAAACTGAAAGAAAAACAAAAACGTATTCTAACCAATTCCCAAAAAGAGATTGGTAAGTACTTAATGGACACATGGGGAATTGAAGATGTAAATGAAGCAAAAACATTAATAGATTTGTTTAAGGACCAAGTAAAGGTATATTCCGAGGTTGCTTCATCTAACGAAGAGAAAAAAGAGGAAGAGACGAACAATTAAACCTATTGGGTGATTAATATGTCAAATGAAGAGTTACATAGACTTGAGAACAAAATAAAATTCCTGGAACAAAAAAAGAAAGCCTTAGAATACAAAATTTCTCATGAAGATCGGCGGGAAAGAACAAGAAGATTGATCCAAAAAGGAGCACTTTTTGAAAAGTACTTAGAAAATGAAAATGTATCCCTAAAGGACACAGAAGATTTGTTGAAAATTTTAGCTGAGTTTAAAAATAAAAATAAAGAATATATTTATAGACAAATTCAAAACATGAAGGAAGATCCAGAAGCGCATTAATTAAAATTCTACAAATTGTTAGTGCGCTAATTTTTCTATAAGCTTTTATCGTTTCGATTATTGTTGATGAAATTTTTGCCATACTTTGTGGACAATCCTGTAAACACATCGGCAAATAAATCCTGAAAAAGTCTATATTGATATGCATGGCCAAGTTCATGAGATAACACACCGACACTTTGTAAATCGTTTTGATAGGTTAGCATTACTCTCGATTCCTTATATGAGGTAGAGGTGCACAAAAAGCACCAATCCCTTTGTTTGGCTGCTGTGTTGCATCAATCCAATTATGTGTAAAACTATTTCCCTAAATTTGGATATTTCTTCATTAAATAGACGAGGGTTTTCTATTATAATTTTTGAATCTTTTTTATACGAAATGTCAGTAGAGGTTTCTTTTTGTAGAAGTGGTCCAAATTGGTCGGTCCAACACAGTTCTTTTGCATTATACAAAGACTGTTTTTTTAATAAAAACTGCAAAAAAGGTTCTTTCTTTTTCATTACTCTATACCAAATAGCCTGGACTGTTTCTTCATTTATACGATTTAATTCCAACGATTCATGTAAAAAAAAACCCCACACTCGTTGTTCATATTTATTTTACCTTAAACCAGCCAATATGATTAATCGCTTTCGCTCAAAGATTGCTTTCCCTCTTCCATTCATCTTTCCATTTTTCAAATACTTCCGTCCTTTCTGCTCGATTACTATTATAATAAACTATTGCAGCAACTTTTGAGGCAGGTTGCACTTTGTCTCCTACTTTAATTTCTATATTTCCAAGAACCATTTGATATAAGTACCCCCAGCATGCATCCCATCCCCTTCAAGAGAATTTATCGTTTTCTCAACACCATAATTTGCACGAGATTTTTGAATTTTTCTTCGCTCAATCAGGACAGAAGAGATATTTCTAAGGGCAGGGTCATCTAATAGTTCTCTCCATACATCATCATCTAATAGTGACAATTTTTCATTTATTTTAGATTCACAGTTATGATAAAGAGAGGAGAGACTATTTACAACACACATTATTGATTTTGCTTCTTGGTCCCTCGTATTAATTGAATTAAACATACTGCAAATTCAAATGCTTGATACTAATCTTTATAAAGTTCTTGGGTCTGTATAATGAGATTTTTTAAATCATTCATTGATAATTCATTTAATAGTAGATCGGTATTTACATTTTCTAGTTCCGTACGAAGTTGTTTTATAAATATTCTAAATCCATTGGATTTACTTTCCCCATTAAAAACTCTTTCAAGGTCTCAATATTGTTCCATAGGTATCTTCCAAAAAAAAATTTCGTTCAGTTTATCGCATAAATACAAAGCCAAACCTTCTGCAACATTATATCTTTTGTACTTTTCCATTTTGATTAAATAAAGTTCTTTCTTTCACTAACCTGCAACGTTAGCACCATAAAAAAAAAGAGCTACCGTCCATTTATTGATCTTCAACTCTAGCACCCTATGGTTTAAGTACAATTCTTCACAATCTGAGTTGGGAACCAATATAACCGATTCTGATTTGGATAAAAATATGTCTAGCGATCAAAGTTTTATGTCACCTAATGCAATTGCTCGTGCAATCGCGATTGCTATTGAGCAGCCAAGCAACGTGGATGTTAGAAGAGATGATTATAAGACCAACAGGTGGTTTTTAAAGTAAGTATGATGTTTCAGATGAATTATAAATGGAATATTTGTTTCTTTGCGGGAATCAAACTTGTACCTAGTTACTGGTTTTATCTAAACAAAGCTTATGGATATACACTAGAAGCCTATCTAAAAGAAATGAAAGGTAAATCAAAGCGAAAACTACCAAGCATAAAGCCAAGATAGGAACTTGTATTAACCCCTGCGATATGGTTCCTCCAATTAGTGCAAGAGACGATACTATTAAATCTCGAACGCAAGCATTAATGATCAATTTCCAGATGAAAAAGTATATTGCGGTAAACAATAAAAAAGATATATATTATAAAACACAAAAGAGCCTGGGATATCCAAGGTTCTTTTTTTATGTCATAATTAAACATAAGACAAACTCTGGTTAAATCAGAAGGTTACATCTGCTTTATTTTTTATGATTGAAGTTCCTGCTAGTTTGTTCATAATGAACGTTGAAGATATTTATATGCTTGTTTTCTTACTAAATCATTAAATTGAGGTGAAAAATTTGTATAAAGTAGGTCAAAAATTTGTGTACGCTAAAGATGAAGACATGCCTATTTTAAATGGTGCCAAAGTCATTGAGATCACCGGTAGATTCGAAAACGGTATTTCAGCAAAATCAAATCTAAATTCAACCATATTTATACCAATCGAATATTTAAACCATTTGGTAAGAACAAACACATTCACTTTATCTGAGTAATGTTAAACTGACCTGTTCGCTACGGTGGATAGGTATTTTGTTGTAAAAAATATTTTGAAAAATAAAGAACATAGTTTCGAGTTGGTATGAGAATGCTGCATCTTAGATTTTAGTTTGTCATCACTTAAAAAACCGCAGATATCAATTTTACAACTTCAGAGGATCATTACCTTAAGTGTAGCAAATATAATGTATTCCAGTCTAAGACAGCTCTCTTTTTATTTGATTTCTATATAGGTATTTTTGTACACCTTTGCTACCCCGTTGTAATATAACGATTCTTAACTATCGTGTTCTGGTAGTTAAATCGTATTTATTTACACTAACTATCAATATCTTCTGTCCTATCTTTTGGGAAGGGTGCTTATGGATAAATGCTACACGCAGTCGTTTTCTTATATAACCATCTATGTCTGATAGTATTCTACGAATCCATCTAGTCACACAACGACTCTTCTGTCCGTGTTCTTCATTAGCTTTAATAGCTTTGATGATGGTGATATAATAGTTGACTTTCCCCCGATGATTGGATTAATTCCGTTTATCCATTCCTCTTTACTCAAAGTTAATTTCTTTTGAGTCTTTTTGCACCTTCTCTTCTAGTGCATAAAATCTTCATACTACGCACTAATGATTAATCATTTTCCTTTTACTATGTCTTATACTTTAGAGGTGTTAATTCTCCTTAGTAAAATGGAATACTCACAATTATTCCATTTTACTAAGGAGAATATTAATGCTTAATTGGATATATGAAATTGTAATAACCACTTATTTTATTTGGTTTATTTGTGCAGCAATATTTGGATCTTTAATTTATCTTCTGTATCTTGCTATTAAAAGAGAAAAGACAAATTCACATATTTGCTAATGAAATGAACTTATTTAATTTTATAATCATTAAAATGCCAATTTCTCTATTGATGCACAATGGGTCAAATGCGAACAAAAAAAAAATAGATTTTGATCTTTCTTGTTCCACTATCCTGCCCCGTTAATAAAAAAGCAATTGCTTTATTGAGCAATCGCACCGTTAGAGATTAATTAATTTTTCTCCATACACCACCTGAACAAGGGGTAAAACCACAAGTTTGATAAAAGTTTGTATGTGTAGGGTCATAGGTTAGAGTAACAATTTCTAATCCATACCTTTCAGACTCTTTTAATAATTCTTTAACTATATCAACGCCTATTCCTTGTTTTTGGTATTCAGGGTGAACCAATATATCTTCCATATATCCGTGTTGTAACCCCATACCTGCAACATAACCAAATGCTATCAGCTTGTTATTCTCATCTCGAACTCCTGCCCAAAAATTGCAACGTTCAAATAAAGTTGGATAGTCACTATCACGTCTACCCCATCCATTTAACTCTCTTAACTCTGGAACTTCACTTTTAGATATAGGAAGATTAATACTTATTTTATATTTCACCTTATATACTCCCACCATTTATCTATAACCTTGTTATAAAATCCTTTGATTAGTAGAATTAAATATTAGCTTCTTGAACTCCTGACCCGTTAGGTTAAGTGCAAACCTTCACAATCTTTTTATCTAGTTTTCGTATCGAACCATCAATCAATTGAATTATGAAGCCTATATGTTTGTAATCCTAGCATATACGGCAAAGAATGCGAAAAAATAACCTTTGATTTTATTATCAAAAGTTTTATAAAAGCTTAGTGGTCTAGGCTAAGCCTTATGGAGGTCTAAACTCAGAAGAATTTAAACATCTTAATAATATCATTTTCCGAATAGCATCACAACACTTTAAAGCGCTAAAGTCTTATGGAATAATTTAGAAAACATCGAATTTATTTTAATCCCTTTTAAAGTTTCATCGCAAATTGATGAATAATGCGTTTAAAAATCATTTATTTTCATCTGGTTAGTTCCTATCCTTTTTTATTGCACTATTTGAGTCAAATATCTATTTTACATTTATTGGAATAAATATGATGCTTACAGCGAAAACTTAAATTAAGAGCAAGGAAATAAACACCTTTAGAATCGTCCTCCACGCAATTCCTTGCCCTATACTTTCTTTACCTTAGGCATCCCCCATGCCTGAGGGTTTCTATCTATGAAGTGTGCAGTAGGATAAAATTCTTTTTTGTTTCAAAATTAAGAATTTGCAATTTTCCATTCTTGTCCATTTCGGGATTCTTCGTTTTGACATACGATGTACTACTACTAAATTAGTGAGGTGATACATTATGTCAGACGGTTATGGTCATGGTTCTCGTTTTGCTTTAATCGTGGTGCTTTTCATCCTTTTAATTATTGTTGGTGCATCCTTCATGAGAGGGTATTACTAGTTGAATGCTGCAATAAAATAAGTCCATCTACCTTTAATTAATAGAAACGTCCATGCAACGCTTCTATTTACATTTTTCGGAAGTTGTTAACAAGATAGGTCGATTCCGAATTTCGTCGTACTGTTCAGCACTTTAAATGTTGCGATTTTAAAATGTTCTTTTTAAAATGTCTCATATTTTTATTAATGCAAGAATAAAATTTTATAGTCGGAATTAATTAAGTAGTTTTTTATAGTCATGAATTTCCATCGTAAATAACATATTTAGTAAGAATATATATAGTTATTAAAAAATACATATTTAATAAGAGAAACATTATTAATAGGCATTTCAAAATTTCGGGGTATAACCGTTGTGGGAGTAGGGTTTTAGACTTTTTGGAGAGGAGTAATAACATAGTTTCCACTATTGCACAAAAATCATATAAAAGAATACACATCTCCACAAGTATTTTTTTTAACTATTTACATATTCACAAGAGTTTATTTTAGAAATCAACAAATACACAAGTATATATTCGGAACCTCTTACTCAAAAAAAATAATTCCTTCCTGGAAAATCTGTCAGTGATTGGGACAGATTTTCCAGGAAGGAATTTTTTAAAGCATGTAGGTTTGTATTTAAATTTTTGATAAACGCCAATAGCCCTTTGAAAGTTCATTTTTTTCAAAAGGCTAATTATTTCTATTAAATTAGATTGTAAAGTGCTGGTTCTTGACCCGTTTTAGTATATTCCCTTATTTTGGCTTCAAAGATTAGTTCATAAGGCAGCTTCTTTAAAGCACCAGGGAGATACTTTCTGAAAGCCATCCTGAAAAAAGCACCGATTGAGTAAAAATGAAACGTTCCGGTTCGTTGTTTTTCTGTATGTATTAAGACTCCAATTTGATCCATTGTTTCTAAAAAGAAATTTTTTATAAAGCGATCCCTGACAGTGAATTTCTCACTATCTTCATCCAGTAAATAGTTCATTTTATTCATTACTTCCTGTTTAAAAGAAAGCATGACATCAATTTGGTCTCTTGGTTTATATTTAATTTGATGTCCATCCAAGAAGTAGGTTAGCTCCTTTGATAATTTTGCCATAAGCGGGTTCACGTTGAATTCATCTGTATTCTCTTCCACGCATTCCGGCTTCAAGGAAAAGCCAACTTTCTTAATCCATATTTGTTTACCACGAATTTCAATCCCAGTAAATTCAATGGAAAATAGAGCCTCTAAAACACTTAATGTTTTTCGGACTCCTTTTGCATTTTTGTTCAATTGAAACTTGAGTGTTTTCATCGTTCGTTCTTGCTTTACTTTCTCCACTTCACCCGTTTTGCTAAAAGACATACCAGTACGAAATTGGTTAAGCAAGGATAAGAGTAATTCGATCCCTTCAGGATTTGAAGTGCGTACGAATTCAGCTAATATATTTGTGTCAAAAAGGCCATGTGGTATGATCAGGTAGTTGAGAACCCCACCATTATGTTCAGGTGTATTATACTTTTCGACATCTTTAAGCACTAAAACAGGTAATCCTTCGTGAATTTCCTCTTTCACAAAATGATGAGCTTCTAGAAATCGCTTTCCTCCCCAAAGAGTAGAATAAGAGATTCCAAGTTTCTTAGCCCATGAAGAAAGATTATATTCTTTTAGCATGCCGCGTTGATTCTGTTCTACTTCCAATTGCTTTAACATGGTCATATATACGACATAGGCAGATGCTGGAGGGCGCTCAAATGACTCATCGCGTAGAAAACGGAATTCTTCCAATATGGCATGGTGCATTCGAAAACCGTCGATTCTCATTTTACTGTTCATTCTAGGGGCCCTCCTCTCGTCTATTTTCCTAGCTTGAATTATAGCAGAATGGAAATAGAGGAAATGATACCCTTTATTAAGGGATTTTCAAAGTTGCACAATAGGCGTCAATCCCCTGTCCCCCAAGGGATTGAAAAAATCTTTAAAATTTTTTATGTGAAAGGAAACGTCATTATTTTTTATAATTTGTGCATATTGTGACAGGAAACGTCATACCTGATTGATTAATGGATTGAGAGAAACGTTGAAATATCAACGTTTTTTTAAAAGAGTCTATTAAAACAAAAGCAGAACTAAAAAACTTGCACAGAAATCTTTGCTAGTTTGTGTGAGAGGAAACGTCATTATCCTTCATTTTCAAACACAAGAAAGAGCAAACTTTGCAATAATTTGTGTTTTTATAAGAAATTAATGAATTTTCTCTATTCAACCAAGGATGTTCATTCAGTCAAAAAATGTAGTCTTTTGAAGGTTTTGTGCACATTGTGAGAGCAAACGTCAGGCAAAAAAAGTTGCACACAGGATTATTAATGTACTGCTGTGAAAGGGAGCGTCAATCATTTAATAATGACCAGGTCGCTTGGAGTAAAGAAAGGTTTCACATGATTTAGGCCTACTCTGTGCACATTGTGAGAGGAACCGTCAAAGTAGAAAATAAGTGCACAACTAGTAGAGGATGAGGATACTCTTTTATGCTGAATGAAGGATCTTTAAAAGGGTGTGCACATTGTGAGAGGAACCGTCAAAGTAAAAAAATAAGTGCACAACTAGTAAAGGATGAGGATACTCTTTTAAGCAGAATGTAGGATCTTTAAAAGGGTGTGCACATTGTGAGAGGAACCGTCAAAGTAGAAAATAAGTGCACAACTAGTAAAGGATGAGTATATCTCTTTTATGCAGAATGAAGGATCTTTAAAAGGATGTGCACATTGTGAGAGGAACCGTCAAAGTAAAAAAAAGTGCACAACTAGTTTATGATGGGTATATCTTTTTTTATTCAGAATGAAGGATCTTTAAGATGATGGATTGCACATTGTGAGAGGAAACGTCAAAGTAGACAAAATAAGTGCACAACTAGTAGAAGGTGAGCAGATAGCTCCTTTTTTTAAAAGAAAATTCTATAAAAGAATGTGCACATTGTGAGAGGAAACGTCAAAGTAGACAAAATAAGTGCACTGCCAGTAAAAGATAAGAGCCTATCTCTTTTATTCAGAAAGAATGATCTTTAAAAGGCTGTGCACATTGTGAGAGGAAACGTCAAAGTAGACAAAATAAGTGCACTACCAGTAAAAGGTGTGCATATCTCTTTTATTTAGAAAAGAAGGATCTTTAAAAGGCTGTGCACATTGTGAGAGGAAACGTCAAAGTAGACAAAATTAGTGCATTACCAGTAAAAGATGTGCCATATCTCTTCTATGCTGAAAGAATGATCTTTAAAATGGGATGTGCACATTGTGAGAGGAAACGTCAAAGTAGTCAAAATAAGTGCACTACCAATAAAAGGTTAGTAGATATCTCCTTTATTCTAAAATGAAAGTTCTTTAAAAGGCTGTGCACATTGTGAGAGGAAAGGTCAAAGCAAGAAAGAGTTGCACATTACAATGGGTATACATGATGAAGAAAAGTTTTTTTGAATAGAAAGATAGGGATAAAGAAATGTTGACAAATGCAACAATCCTCAATCATAATAACCTTAGACTAGTAAATAAGGGGAATAAGAGATGGGTTTTTTAGTAGGTGTTAAAGAGGCGGGGGAACTCCTTGGTTGGGACCGGAGAAAGGTCTCCACCTATCATCTGCGTGGTGTGCTGCCTAAACCAGTAATCAACTTATCAAGTGGTCCCATTTGGCTTCGGAAACAGATTGAATATTATAAGACTAGTAAAGAGTTGGGTGGAACTACATATTATATTGATGAAGAAAAAGTATATGAATGCAAACATAATTATCCTATGAAAGAAACAAACTATTCACCTGAAGAAATTAAGGAATGTATGGGGAATTATATTGTTTATCAGGAAAAGGACATCCAACAACTGAGAAGTGCCATACTGGAAAAAAAACCGATTGCTCAGTTCCTTTCTTTTGAATCCATCAGCTATCTACATGATTTGGGTATTTTGGAGTCGGATGTTTTCCATGATTACATCCACAAGTACTCATATGAATACATAGGGACGACTAGGGAAGGACGGGATTAAGAATTATGTTAAATACCTTACAAAATAATTTTTTGAAAATTACGAAAACGATTTTTCCAGATCATCCTCAACTCTTTGACGAGTGGACCGATGATATCGGTCATCTTATGGCAAGTCAAGTGGATTATCAGCCTTGCCAATCCTTAAAGGCGTTTTTCGTGATCATAGATCGTTTAGCAAAAGATCATGAATTGAAATTTGAGAGTATGGAATATTGGGTCCAAGATTATAAAGATGAGATAAGAAATTTTGTCCTTCCATACATTCGGATCGTTGGGGAAGATAGTGCCCCCTATTCCTTAAAGTCTAGCAATAGACAAGTAATAAATTCTTTGTTAAATCAGAATTTTGCAGAGTCCGGTTCAGCTTTATTATTTCATAAATTAAGGGAAACCATCAGTAAAAATGAATTTGACATTGCAACAGAAATACCCACTGCAAAGATTGCAGAGAAGGCATTAGAAGCGACTGCCCAAGTAAGATCCGAAAATGCTTATCTAAAAATGAAATCCAATGCAGCGATTGAACAATGGAAAAATCTTACCTCTCAAGCCATCACCTCGATGGATGACTTAACGGCAGACATTTTCGATATCGTATCGATTCTGTGGATGCAGCAGGCCACTCATAAAGATCAAATGATTCATTTCCACACGGATGACGCCTTGAATCTAAGGAGATTGCAAGGACGGAGCGAAGAGTCTGACGGCTATCAAACCTCGTATCGGAAAAAAGAACGGGATGATATTATGAAAAGGTTGGCAGCACTGACGACCATTTGGATCAGAATTGAACGAGAAAATTTGAGGTTCATCAATGAGGATCAGGGTAACTTTGATGAAATAGGGCAAGTTCAATTCAATCCCCTGTTTTTGATTGATAGCGTAACCGTTGCCTATCGGGGAGAAAATCCGATTGGTATTTATGAATGCAGTATTCGTCCAGGGGAAATACTTGCTAACTTCTTGTACGGATCCCAAAAAAGCAGTGGTTTTTTAGCATTAAAGACGCTCGAATACCATCCAACAAAGCAAAAGTACCATAAACGGTTATCACGGTATCTGTCCTGGCAGTGGAGGATTCGCCAAAAGAGTGCAGACTATCTAAGAGCCTATCATATTGGTGGAGATAAAGGGCTGTTAAAAGTCATGGATTTGGATGTAAACCCTCGATATGGTTCAAGGATTAAGGAGCAATTTGAAGAAATATTAGATACTCTGCAGCAGGATGGAATCATTAAAGAGTGGAGCTATAAAGAAAAAGACTTAGAACAACAAATTGAGCAGGAGCGAAACTGGTTTGCAAACACCTGGTTGAAGGCCCGTGTTCAAATTATTCCTCCTACTGAAATCACTGGAATTGGTGATGACAGGGATTTATTGATGATTGAAGACTATGATTATGAAACGGTGAATTTTTCGACCATGTTAAAGGGTTTGACGAAATTAGAGGTTGCTGCTTCCATTGAAACAGTTGAAGAAAAGGTGGTGACTCCTGAAAACATCAGTAGGGAAAGAAATAACCGAGGATTAAGCATATTATTGGCAGCAAATCAAATAGGTATTTCCCACAGTACCTTATCCCGGTATGAAAGGAACTTAATTAAACGCCCGTATACCGAGAATTTAGAAAAAATGAAGGAATGGCTAAATGCAAAATAAGCATTGAAATTCGGTGCTTATTTTTTTATTTAAAATTGTTCCAAGTGTTTATCTAAAGTGATGCATTCGAATTTTTCCATTCGCTTTAACACTTATAACAATTCCCTTCTCCTTGAATTAAGAATGGTGAAATTTATGGAAAGAAACAATATGTATTTAGTTAGAATACTTTGTTGGTAGAAGGCTTAAATCCATCAACGCCATCCATAAGCTAGCAATTGGTAGGTTGGAATAAGACGGAGTTTTGCCCTAACTTAAGTTATATGAACCGCCTTAAGGCGGAACAATAGCGTTAAAATACTACTGTCTGACAACTTTTTTCTTCGGAGGTCTGCTTCTATGCTTCCTATCCCCCTCCCCCTCCACTGAAGTTGATAAATTTTTTATTGCATACATGGGTATCTTCATAATAGAGAAGTATCCTTGTAGAAAAGTTCATTTCTAATGCCATAGCCATACCCCCTGCAAAAAATAGATGTTGAGTATATTAATAAGGATACCTTCTATGGAAATTAAGTCACTAGGCTTAATTTGGTGTATGTAATTTCACCAATAAATATAAATATAATCATCCACTGTGGTGTCTCTGAGCTAACTTCAGTAAGCTCGGACGACTATGCCTTGCCGATCTAAGGCTACAAATCCTGTAGTTGATGGATCATTTCCAGAATGCATAATCTTCTTAACCTTTCTTCTTTGCAATTATCTTGCAGCTGTGTACCGTTCAATTAATCTATAATTTAAATTTTTTTTATTTTCATAAAGTTGTAGCTTGGTAGCTTGGATAAATTCATGGAAAAACTACCTTTTCGATAAAAATACCTATTATTGAAACAATAGCAATTATTAATTAGGAGAAATGTATGCTTAAAGAATTATTATCTATAATGTTAATTTACATTGTTGTATTCCTTTTATTCCTAGGGATAACTTTTCTTTGGGTGCTACGGATTAAAAGGTAATTTCCATTACATATCCCTCTTGTTTTTCTTCTTTGTTTTTAATTGCTTAAATTAATAATTATATTGTTATTAATATTATTGATTTTATATTTATTATTATTGTTATGGATGACATATATTTCATTATTAACATTGATAAGATTTTTTTATTATTGTTTTTCAAAATATCATTAATTTATTGTTTTCTGTTGATCTAAATTATTTTTATTTTTAACTGTTATTCTTTGAAAATACCAAAATAAGGAAGAAGCTTTTATATTATCAAAACCAAATGGATGATAAATAAATGCTAAATAACATGTGGATAAGGACGAAATTTGATTGACCTATTTTCTTTATCCCTGAAATATTAAATGGGTGAAATATTTCATTACTATCATTAACATTAACATATGTTATGTTGTTGTTATTGATATTGTTGTATACTTTATTAATGTTTTGTATAACATCATTAATTGATTAGTCGTTTTATAAAAAATCTAATTTGTAGCAATTATTAATTAACATTTTGAAAATATAGAAAACGGGTATAGGGACGATGGTTAAATATTATTTGTAACCAATGATGATAAATAAATGCTAACAAATATGTGAATAAGGAAGGAACTTGATTGACCTAATTTCTTTATCCCTTGAAATGGTAAATGGTAAAAAATATAATTCATTATTAGTGTTAAAATAGACATATGTTAAATTGTTAATATTGATATTAAGGGATTTTAATAATGTTTTATATAACATCGTTAATTTATTTGTTGTTTTATAAAAGATCTAATTTGTTGTTATTAATAATTGCCATTTGAAAATACAGAAAACAGGTATAAGGAGAATGCTTAAATATTATTTTGTAACCAATGATGATAAATAAATGCTAACCAATATGTAGATTAAGAAGTAACTTGATTGACCTATTTTCTTTATCCCTTGTAATGTTAGGTGTGTTAAAAAATATATATCATTATTAGTGTTAAGATTAATATATATATTGTTGTTACTTTTGTTATCATTGTGTAATTTAATAATTTTTTGTACAACATCATTATTGTATTTGTTGTTATTTTTTATTGTTACTAGAATATAAGGAAAATTGGGTAGAATGACTTTAATCTTTATATTTATTCTAAAATCGTAGCATTTTTCTATTCCTCTATATAATTCAAAAAACGAAAAACCCTAGTGAATCACTGGGGTTAAAGGGGGGGGCTTTTACATTCACATATCCCAAAAGTCGCTCATTTTGGCTTGTGGATCCACTTTACGTATCGCTTTTAATAGTTTTTTCATGACGTCCTGGCGTGGAATGTAGTCTTTATCGCTACATGCTTTAGTAACTGTATTTTTACTAACGTTAGCATCCTTAGCGAGATCTTGTTGTTCTAATCCTTTTTGATCTATCCACTTCCCCAGTTGACTCCGTGTTTTGCCTATACCCCACATTTTTTATTACTCCCTTCTAATTCTTCTTATTCCCCAGTCTTGACTCTTAATCCCAAAAATATACGATTGATTCCAAAAAAGTTGGGAATAATGGACAAGCCATGGCACATACCTTGTACTAAGGACGTCAAGAGACGTCTAAAAGGGGGAATATAAATGGTCACTTATGAACGGAAAATATTTAGGGATATGGAGATCTTATCAATTATGAATTGGAACCGATGTTCAGTTAATTACAAGCATCGCTACCTTAAAGATGTAAAGGAGGCGTCATTTTATGGTATATAGACCTACCATTCGTTATGATGATGTATTCAAAACCTATGTGGATACCCTCTTTCATGCTACTCATTTAGATCGGAATCAGATTATAAGGGCAGCTCTTTTTACGGCAGTCCATTCAAAAGAGTTTCATAAGTTATTAAAGCCCTATCAAAGGCGTGACGTCCCTCTACCTACTCCTTTATGGTCGCTAGAACAGAACAGTTTATGGCAACAGCAGTCCCCAAAAGTAAATACTGGAGGGAAGGACGTCAATGAAGAGCAGACAAAAGCAGGAGAAATAATCAAGGATAATGAAAACACTATGAAACTAGTTCCCGAAAGTGAAAAAAAACGGAATATCCGATTCGAACAGGCTAAGATTCCTTCCGAACCAATTAAGATTACAGGCGGATTGGTTTTTACACTGGATTAGAATAAAAGGAGAGTATAAGTTACTTAATTCAAAGAGAATCGGTGGATTAACGATGGGCCTTAAAGGGATTTTGCTTATTACGGGTACTTGATAACTTAGAAATCCTTTTTAAAAGGAAGCCTGGTTATTGTTTGATGATGTACAATTTTTTATATTGTAAGCTCTGGCTTTATTCTTAGTAATGAATATGTTTTGTAAGGGTTTTGAGTTTTTTCTACAATTAAGGTTCTCGTTTGATGGTTTCCCACCTGATATCGTTTCTAAAGGGCCGATTTCAGGTGAGAAAGAATACTTTTCTGTATTTTATCTGAATTCCCCTGTTCTTTTATCTGGTTGATGAAGTCTAAATAAAGGATCGTCAACAAATCCTCAATTGTTACATGCTGGTCGTTCAGATAAGGGGTGAGGTCATGTAAAAAGATCTCCCCCCTTAATATTTCAGATTCCTTCATTTGAATTGTGATATAAGCTTTCTTCTCTTTTTCTGATTCCTCCTCGTTGATCTCCTCTTCAATTGACTCAAATGAAAAAACATTTTTTGTCAAAGCCTTCATAACTCGTTTTTCTACTTTCTTTTCTCCTAAATATCGTGCTTTTCCTGACACCAGGAACCCTGCAACCTGCTTATTTATATTACCTTTTTTGATCTGGGTAAGGAAATCCTTATAAAGCAGATGAATCAGGACGGCTAAATCAAATCCTCGAGGCACATCATCAAATACATCGAACATGTCGTCGATAAACACTTCCCCTCTTATATAATCGTAGTAACCGGTGACAATGGTTAGGTACTTTCGGTTTCCTAGCATATAGTCCAAAAAGCCTTTTGGAGAAGAGAGGCCTTGTAATTTTTTTTGAAGGAGATTCAACTTACTGTAGGATTTCTTCAAGAGAACCACCCTTTTCAATCCAATTCAAGACGCTGGCCATTATAATGAAAACGACCTTCCGTTCTGATAATTGTTTTTGAATGGCCAGTCCATACGGACCACCAATCTCTTTGTAACTATTTTCTTTCAGCATGGTATGCATATAGGTTTTGGTATCTTTATAATCCTGAACCCAGTCCACTATATCGATATGATCTAACCCGAACTGTAAGAGAGTAGTATTAAATGCTGTCTGGGTTAAAGGTTGTCCCTCTTTAGTTTGAAAAAATCTCTCCATTTGCTTACAGAGGGTGCGCAATTTCATCTGCATGATAGGTGTAACAGGGAACTTGATATTGTGGCATTTATCCGACCGAGGTTGTCGTCTTTTCTTAGGGAAACTTGTTAGTTCCTCTTTTTTTGAAATAATTTTTTTTGAATGAGCGTTTTGAAACATTGGGTTTAAGCTCTCCACTTTCCTTCTCCCCCTCTTACTTTCTCAATCTAGCTCATGGTCACTTTTCCACTTTTCCATGTTTTATTAGATATATAGTGAGGGAAGGGGAATTATAGAACTCTTTTGTATATTTTTTTAGAATAAGGGAATACTGGCTACTACTAATTTCTAGAAAGGAAGGATGAACATGTCCAATAAAAAGAAGGATAAAAGTGTATCAAAGCAGTTAAAAAAAGCAGTCAAAGATGCAAAAAAGGCGGGCGTGAAACTGGTTAAAGTGGAAGTGCGATAAGGAATTCAAAGATTTGAGATAAACACAGGGAAAACATCATCTAAAAGGATTATTACCCTATTCTTGGTTGATTATAGAGTTGAATATAAGATTAGATTTGAAGAGGTTGTTTAATAATTAAATAGATTAGTTTAGAAACTTTGCTTTTCCTCCCCTGTTTTCCTGATCTATCTTATGTCTCATTTTCCACCTTTCCGGCTTTATTATATATATTAGAAGGAGTTAAACCTTTGGTTCAAGTTACAAGTGGATGTTTCAAACGTCTATTATATCGGTGTATGGTTAAAATGACGTCATAGAATTTTCCATCCATTCTTAACAATTTAAAGAGCAGAGGTTTACAAAATAAAGAGTGAATAGGCCTTTATTGAAAATATAAAATCTTTTTATCAAGGTTAATATTAAGACCTAAAAAGACTTTTTTCTGGTTCTTGTTCTCCCCTGACTTTTGAGTTTATCTTCGAGATATCCAATTTTTCAAAAGCTGTTAGTGCCAGTGAAAGTGAATCCATAATGTTTTAAAAATTTTTATAGCTTTTCATGGAAAGACATCAGTTTATCGGATTAGGACATCCTGTTTACATTTCCAATTCAAGGTAATCGGATCTTTTAATTTTAAAAAACAACAGAATGATTCACATGGAATAAATTAGCTGCTTACATTTTTCCGGATTCTTTTGTTTATTGTTTTTATCACAATGATTTTCATCGTTTGCCCAGGATACTAAGGTTTTTTAAGGAAAACCGTTATTCGTAATACATTTCTGTAATTTTTTATATGAAATTTTTTATATGAAATTTTATATTTGGACTTTTAAGATCAATATTGTTCGAAGTATACAATTTGTAAACATTAAAAATAAGCCTGTAGATAGAGATTGATATTGTCATTATTGATAATAATATAACAATTTTATATTTATTATTATTGTTATAATTAACATATATTTTATTGTCGTTATCAACATGGTTTTTTATATTGTTCTTATTTATATAACTTCCCTTTAGATTAGTTTGGCATCAAATTTCAATAATTCCAACCTCTAAATAATTTAATTTAATTTAACGCGGTGTTAATTATGTGGTTTTATAGTACTTATACAGGAAATCTTAATCCACTAACTTACTTAGTTTGTTGAAACAAAAAAAGGCTGCCGGACCTCTATTTTTACTTTAAAACAACTCCCGTAGTTCAATATCATTGAAACAATCTTTCAATATTGATCAGCTACATGTATTTCAGATTAAAGGTATGACTGTTTGAAACTAGTCTAACTTCTAGGCATAAGTAGTTAAGATGCCAAAGGAATTGTTATATTAGATCATCTGAATCTATAGAGAAAAAAAGAGCTATTCATTTTTGCGAATAGGTCTGGGGACTGGCTATTAATTTCTATTAAAGTGATAGCTCCCCCTGATAGAGAATCCATTTGCGGGATACACTGTTCCCTTTTGTACAAATATTATGTCTTCAAAATCTTTAAGTGATTGAAAAAAGTTATTTTAAATCCTTTTTGTTTGCCATAAAATTTAAGGTTTTGCCTCACGCAAAGGGTTTATGTCTGCTAATTCTCTCCAAAACGGTAATCTATTGATAGGAAATTAAAAACTCCCCAGCAATGCTGGAGAGTTAACAAACTTACTCTTCTTTTTTGGATAAACAACGATCACATTCCATCAAATAACTTTCTGCTTGCTCTTGCATATGCTGCTTGCATTCAGGACATATCTTTTTTGGCAAATTGCGGAAAAATTCAACTGGACTAATTAACATTTAAATTTCCTCCTTTATTAATACAGTTTATATTTTTTTCTCTTGTTATAATACAGTTTAAACAAAAAAGAGAAAAATGGGTAGACCTTTTTAAAAAAATTTGCACAATTTTTAAAAATAAGATTTTTTAATTTTTAATTCTACAATTTTCTTTTTCGGATGTTAATTGTTTTAGGTTTAACACCTTTTTCTCCTCATGTAGCAATTTTCTCCATTTCCACAGATAATTCTCTATCTATAGAAAATGAGGTAAAACCTTCTTGTTTTTCTTGGTATGTTTCTTTCCAGAAGCTAAAATAATCTTCATCTTCATATTTATCAACAACAATAAAATTATTTTTATTGTCATTAATAACATATGTTATATTGAATATGTTATATTATTTCAACAGACATGAAAATACATATGTTAATAAAAAAATATATGTATATATATATTAATGTGTTTTGTGTTAATCGTGACATCTTTATTTTTATTTGACTGCTTTTGTTATTCTTAATAATGGAGTAATTAGTACCAAGCTTTTTATAGAGGGCCATAATAAATAAATTCAATATAATTATTAAGGAGGGAGAACAGAATAAGTTAGTATTGGCTGGGAATTTGTAATTTAACCTTATGCTTATTGGCTATAGTTAACATTTATTATTGATGTTTTCTAATGTTTTCCGAACAATTTTTTTACATAAAGATCCTATGGTAAATTGTCAATATCGTGTGAATGAAAATTTAGAAGAGAAATTTTAAATAATGTTAACATATAAAACAACTTATTAATTAACATATATGTTACTCTTGATTTCAAAGACAGTAGCGTTATATGTTTAGAAAGCACTAAGCATAGTAATCGATTCTTTGCTACCATTAGTAGTGCAGGAATAGTAGTTTCATCTGTACACCATGAATGGTTGTTTGATGATTCGATTTTGATTTATGTAAATATCGAGGAGGTTGATTACCTACTAGTTTTCGAAAGGAAAGTAGAAAAGAGTAAAGAAGCTAATGGAGTTCTATAGTTGGACAACAGGTGTTGTACAAAAGTTCGTAATGAATATGGTTTAGTAGGAGAAATGGAGAATACAGTGGTTGGTCTGGCATTTAATTGATATTAAAGTGATATCTACACCTGGAATGAATTAGTTTGCGTAGAACATCATTTCATTTAAACAAATGTTACGTACATAGCATCACTCGTGGAAAAAATAACATATTTTAAAGATGATTTAAAAATATATGTTAAAATATATGTTATTAGTATTTTAACATTTTATAAAACTCTAACCTTATTCACCATTTAATTATTTTCTAAATAAAATTGAGAGATAATCTAAGTTAATACCTCATACTTTTATTGAAATGGTATGAAGTTATTCTTCCTTAACGTTAATTGATTTAAATTCTCCCCTTTTCCTCCCCTTGTAGTATGTTTATCAACTTTCTATGATAAGTAGGATTCATTTAAAATGAAGGGATAAAACCTTCCTGCTTTTTTCTTCGTTGGTTACTTTTCGGAAGCTAAATTTTTGGATTTATATTTAAACATACATATATAATTCAAAATATATCTTAAAATACACATATGTTTTATCCAGTCAACTTAATAACGGTAAGGATGTTCTTTAATCGAAAAAAAGCAACTGAATTATTCACATCGAATAAGTTTGCTGCTTACATTTTCCTCATCTATTCTTTATCGGCTTCCTTCTTTTAATTGTTTTGTAGTCCGATTGATTTTAAATTTTCATCAACACTTGGAGAATTCTTACATTGGTTAAATAAGGAAGGTATTGGTTTAGCTCTAATCGATCTTCATGAATAACACAGGTTTATATTCTAAGATCAATATTTTTACCAATTTTTATATCTTCCTTATCTATATGTTTACCAAGCTATTAATCTTTTATACATCACATTAATAAAATATTTTTTTCATCAATTTATTATTAAAATTCTCCTAGGGAACCATGGTTTTTTAGCGGTGCTTTATTCGAAGTGCATTTCTGCAATTATTCGTATTATAACTTTATATTTCGACTTTTGCAGTTCCAAGGATACATTTGTAATTAAAAATCAGATTATCGAAATTGCCGCTCTTAAAACTAGTGCAAACACAAACACTAAAGACAATCTATTAGAGATTTTTATATTCTTTCTACCAACTTTGTTCTTTCTTTTCTTCATTGTGATTTCTCTTGATCGAAGTTAATACTCAAAGGAATTCATTTGTTGATAAATAATATAATGATTTTATATGTATTGTCCATTGATGATAATAATAACATATATTTTATTGTTAATATTAATATTGTTTTAAATTACATTATTATTATACACAATAATCAATCCATAAGTGCTAAAAACGTTAATATTTCACCATGTTTAGCCACTAGGGATATAAGGAACATATTGTTCCGAAACAAATCTAACTAACGGTGTTCATATGTGAGATAAGGAGATATACTGGGATCAGGTTAATCGTACAAGCAAAAATCATATTCTGATATGAAGGTGCAAATGCCTAAAAGGAAACAGAAGAAAAAAACAAGTACTAATGTGAAAATGCACGGAGAGGATAGAATGATGTCGCTGACATTAATAGTCCTAGTAAGCAATGGGGAAGAGTGCAATTGGTGAGCTATTCAGTGTATTATTGCTGCATGGTAAACAAAGCAGTGGCAGTAGGGACTGTTAATGCAAAGATATGTCCGAGATTAAGCTAGGAAACAGCTGTTTCAGTTTTCCTGGATTTGTAGCATCATCATTTGATCAAACAATTACAATCGGCGTTCGAGAGTTAGATAAAATTCTGCCTTAAATCTTCTCACAAATTAGTGTCTTTCGTTTAAAATAGGTGAATGGCCGTAGTGATTCTGTTTTCATTTACACCATGGTAGTAAGAGGGAAGGAAATATGGCGATAAATGACGATGCAGATTGTCATTAGTTTGCAAAGATTATCGGCGAGCAAGCAGGATCTTTAGGTAGAAAATGCGTTGCCACAAGAAATCGAGTTGAATTAGATGTAGAAATCTTAGGAAAACCTTTTTAAGCAACAACTACTTTCTGATTCGAATTAACAGTAATGATAAAAATGAGTTCAATGAGAGAATAAAGAATAATTTAGGAATTGCGGGGAACACCGTACCATTTGAACAAATATTACTTCCGTAGCATCGCTCGTGGAAGAAAATAATATATTTTAAAGATGATTAATAAATATATGTTAAAATATATGTTATTTAATATTTTAACATATAACACAACTTAAACATCATTGATTATTTTCTAAATGTTTTTAAGAGATAATCTAAGTTAATAAATCATACCTGTATGTAAACGGTAGGAAGTTATTTTCCTAAATACCTCTGTAATCTTCTAATAATATCCTTATTCTCTTGTAAATAGTTTAAATTTTCCCCTTGTCGTAATTTTATCAGCTCCCATGATAAGTCTGGACTCAATTAAAAATGAGTTAAAAACCTTCGTGCTTTTTTCTTCGTAGGACACTTTCCGGAAGTTGGATCCATATTTAAACCCATATTTATTAAACATTGAGAAATATGACATTCTTTGGAGATGATTATCGAAATAAAATGGGGCGTTATATGATTAGAAATATCTAAGAGCAATAAAATACTGAATAATTTACGATAATAACTTTAATATATAATTCAACATATATATTAAATATATATATATATCTTCTTCCATTCAAGGTAATAACGGTCAGGATGTTCTTTGATCGAGCAAAAAAGCAACTGAATTATTCACATGGAATAAGTTAGCTGCTTACAATTACCTTATTTACTTTTATAGGCTTCCCTCTTATAGTTGTTTTGTTATCCGAATGATTTTCAACCTTTCACTTGATGATTGTTATATTGGTTAAATAAATAAGTACGGTATTGGATTAGCTCAAATCGATCTTCATTTAATAAATTTAGATAGTACAGGTTTATGTTCTAAATACAATATTTTTACCCCCTTTTATATCTTTCTTATCTTTATGTTTCCCAATCTATTAAACTTTTATACATACAAATTAATAAATTTTTTTTAAAATTGTACTGTTTTTAATATTTTCATAGCCGTACGGAGATTCCTTAGAATAAAGATACTTAATAAATTATTATTATTGTAACTAACAACATATATTTTATTATCATTAACGATAAACATTTTATTGTTAATGGCAATATATATGTTGTTGTTATTATTAATTTTGTTTTATTTAACAATGTTAATGTATAGTAGCAAATCAATAAAACAAATAGAATGGTTCAACCTGAACAATATAAAACATACAATGAAAGTTTGTTTGGTGAGGTAAATGAGGATCCTTTTTCTATGGAAGACCTAAACGAAGAACAACAAAAAGAAAAGCACCCGCATGATACTAAGGATACTGCCTCCAGTGATAAAAAATATAGTGGCAAGTAATTTTTCTCTATTATAGACAGCTGGAAAGAGAAATCCCTATAAGTAAAAACATTGTAATAAAAATACCTCCGTAGTTTGGACGGTTTTCTCTCTTCACGCCAGCAAGAAACTTTTAACTCCCGCAACATCGACTTCCTTCAATTTTGTAATGGGTGAAACCCAGGCTTTTCATTTCTTTTGCAATGTGCACTTTCACAGAATGATCATTCACCTATTATGGATTCTTCCAGTAACGGATGAAAACTACCGCTTGATTTGACTTAATAGCGGTGCTTATAATCCATTTGAATTGTTATGTTATTTTTAATTCACTTATCTTCATTGATAATAAAACAACAAATTTAATGTTATTGTCTTATTTGATAATTTTAATATATATGATTATGTTATAGATAACATATATATTATTGTTATTATTAATGTTGTGTTGATATTATATATGATTATACAATGCTTTTAAATCTAACGTATGTACTTTCGCAGCTTGTATTTTTTAAACAAGCACGATTGCTTCTAAGCATAATGTTTGGTACTACAATGTTCCTTTTTGAAGAATTGAGGAAGAGACAACATTTCTACTAATTGAAACTACTGGATCATTTTATGGTACCAGTTATTTTTAATTAATAGGAGGAATAAGGGAGTGATTACAAATACTAGTCATCGATTTTTAGAGTAAAAAAAGCTAGAGCTATTCATTTTTGTGAATAGCTCTAGCTTTTTATTGCTTTCAATGTGAAAATTTAACCATAAGAGAAATAGTTTCCGGGAAACGGCTTACTTTTTTAAACCTGTGTTAGGTCAAATACAACATAAAGGTGAATCAAAAGTTATTTTTTTTCAATAACTCCGTAGTCTTCTAACAATTTTCTTATTCCCATGTTAATTAGTTTGGATTTATCCCCTTTTTCTCCCCTGGAAGCAATTTTGTCCACTTCCACAGCTAAGTCAGGATCCATATAAAAAGAGGTAAAAACTTTCTTGGTTTTTTTCTTTGTGGGTTTTTTTCCTGTAGCTAATTCACGAAAATAGTCATCGTCTTCATCATCAACAATAACAATATTATTGTTATTGTTGTCGTTATTAACATATGTTTTATCTTCGTTCTTATTTACATTGTCAACAACATTTTTAGCATGATTGTTATGTTCAACCTTTTTATTATCAACATCATTAACTTTATCATCGTTTTTAATGACATCTATATTGTTTGTATCATTTTCATTATTATCATATGAATTAAAGAATGCTTGAGTCGCATTAGGTTTTTTAATTCGATCCTTGAGGTTGTTTTTGGTTGACACGTTCCTTCAACTCCTTAATAAAGGGAATGTAATATTCTATCGCATTTTTTAATTCAGCATTTCCTTCAAAACCTTCTATCGCTAAACGCCTAGTAGAAGCTTTCCTTTTTATGATGGTATTGAATTTTAATTTAGGATAATCCTCCTCAACTGCTTCTACCATTACTTCGTTTTCTTTGGCTCTTGCATCTATTAAAGAGAATAGGATTCCGGCAGTTTTTAAAGAAGGATTAAAGCGCTCTTTTGCACCCTCGATAATCTCTAGAAACTTAGGAATGGCATAATAAGCAAACAATGAACCGTCAAACATAACTACAGCAAAACTTCCAGCTTCTGAATATGTACTAAGAGGCATTACAGTTTGCTCTGATAGTGCAGGAGGTGTATCTATTACGATCCAATCATAATCTTCCATTATTGGTTCTAAAGCATTCTGCAAAGCATCTAATTTAAGCTGCTTTTCAAACATTTTTCTAGGTAAAGTTGCAAGAAAGTCATTTGCGGGAATTAAATCAAGATTTTCTTTGATTTTGATGATATAAGATCTTGCATCCCCCTCCAAAATTGCCTCGAGAACGGTTTTTTCCTCAAACACATTACAAATGTCATATTCACCAGTTAAGAAACTGGTTAAATTACCTTGCCCGTCCATGTCAATAGCCAATACTCTTTCGTTTTCACTTAATAGAAAAGAAGTGATTCCACTGCTAGTTGATTTAGAGCAGCCGCCTTTACTGATCCCAAACGTTATAATTTTTGCTGTCAACACTTTCACCTCTATCAATGTAAATATTTTTATGTAAAATCTTTATAAACTATTTTAGCATTATCCTATCAATATATAAAGATGCTATTAGCAACATTATATTTTATGTTATTACATAATTTAAAAATAGTTTCAAAACATATGTCAATATATATGTTAATTTACCCTTTATATAAAAACCTTAATTTTTAGCCACCTCTTTAACATTCATCCCAAAATAGAGTCAAACTAGCAAGTTATAATTTTGCTATTAGAGGAATCATCCCAGTTAATAAAATGACTTTAATCTGGTTTTAAATAGAGGACTAAATTTCATATATAGGAAATATCTATAAATGTCAATATATATGTTATTTTATATTATATCGTATAATATATTTTTAACTTTATTGACGACTTCAACATTATTAATTAACACATTTTTAGTCAACAACTATTAATTCTTTATTCGATTGATAAAACAATAAAACAGTTGGAATCAGGAGAGCAAACGAAATGAACACACTGGAAAATAATTAGATAAATATAACATGTATTTTACTAATGATTATAAAATATATGTCAAAATATATATTAAATTATATTTGATTGTAAACAATATCGTTATTTTTGTTGTCTATTTATATTATAAATAAAGAGATCATTTCTTATAAAAGAAATGATCTTAGTCTATAAAATATCTATTATTCTTTTAAGAAGTATTTCACTACATTAGGGATAAAAATAAAATATTCTATCAATATATTTAAAATATAAGTCAATATATATGTTAAGGAATATCGCACTATATATAATATCTTTAATTTCATTGCCTATTTTAAAATTTTTTTTAAGCGATTAATAAGCAACAGTTCTAATTTTTATAGAGAATATCATTTTAAATAAATGTCAATATATCCTTTAGTGAGTAGAAAATTCCTAACATCACATTTAGAAAATTACATATTTTGATAATATATATAATACATATGATGATGTATATTTTGCGTATTATTCTATCATATGAATCAACTTTAATTTCATTGACTATATCATCATTCCTATTAAAATATACTTTATAGTTACCAATTTCTAATTCTTTTGAGAGATAATTTCTGTAGAAAACCTAACAATGAATCTTTTTTTTGAATATTGAGAGGCATGGCTACCATATTTTGAGTAATTTGAAATATATGTTGATATATATGTTACATAACAATTTATCATATAAAACATCTTTAACTTGTTGAACCAATTATTATTTCTATTAATGAATAAATTTATAGTTATCAATTATTAATTCCTTAGAAAGATTATCTCGATTGGTACACCAGCTATATTTGAGAAAATCCGAATGTTTTGATAAAAAATTAAAACATATGTCAATGTATATGTCTGATTATATTTCATCATATTGGTTATCTTTAAATTCAATGATTATATCATCATTGAAATTAAATACAAATGTAAGTATGAAAATCTTATTTTTTTAAAGAAATGATTAATGTAAACAAAATGTTAATAAGCAAATGCAAATAACAATAGATAAATATATAGAGAAATATGTGTCAACATATATGTTAAATTAGATGTCAACATTACAGCTAATAATAATTTTAATTTCTATTTCAACATATTTTTTAATTCATTTGGAGGTAACAAGCTAGAATTTAGTTTCGAGTGAATCGAAGAAATAAAGTAGCAAAGTAGAGTTGTCAAATGAAAGGAGTTCATATTATTGAAAATATATATTTTAATAATAATTTTAATATATATATCAACATATATTTTATTTTATATATAATTATTGAAAATATCTTTAGTATTATTGTTTCCTTATACAGATGATTGGTTAAAACCATTTATATTTTCTTTTTCGTAAGAGGATCTTAGTATATATAAATCCACATAGTTGCGTTAACAAAAGAATACTAACGACCTTTTCCTCTTTAACAAATGATTATAATTTTTAGTAAAGAAGGGGAGTTCGATAGAAAAACTCTATCCAAATTATTCGGTTAGAGTTTTTGGCTATTTATTCAAGGGACGGATTTTTAACGATTCCCAATATTAGCTTTTCTGAAAAATTTCCAACCTAATGGTCTGGAAGGCTGGAAGAGGTTGAACTAGCGACAGGTTGTTATGAAGTGAGGTTGTCTCAAAGGGTCATTGAAGAATGACTCTTTGAGACAACCTTTTCTATTTCACTAAAAAGGAAGATTCCTGTATTTGAAAAATTTTGATATGAAGTACTTAATCCTGTAATACCTGCTCTATAGTCATTCGCTTGTCCTGGAATTTGGGCATTTTCTAATGGAATAAATAACGGGGGGTATTTGTGGGTTATTAATACATATTTAGATATGGAGTTCAATTTCTTTTATTAAGAAATGATTGGAGTAAACAAAATGTTTATCGGCAAATGCAAATAACAATATATAATACATTTAATATATATGTCATTATATATGTTAAGTAATATTTCACAATATTGCTATCAATAAATCAAATTCCTATTTCAACACTTATCTATCAATACATATAGTGGTATCAAGTGAAAATTTCTTTTCTATAGATGATCAATGAATAAAAGTCGAGTTTCTTAATGAAAAGAACAGAGTTCACATAATAGAAATAGAAAACATATTTAATAATATAATATAAAACAACATATATGTTAATGTGTATTTTATTATTAAAATCATATTTAGTTTTATTGTTTGCTTAAACAGATAATTGGTTAAAACCATTTATAGTTTCTTTTTCGTAGGAGGCTCTTAGTAATATAGATCTCATAGTGTGTTAACAAATAAAAAGCACTTGAACTTTTCCTCTTTAACAAGATGATTATGAATCATAAAAAGAAGGGGAGGTTAATTGAAAAACCTAACCAAATCGGTTAGAGTTTTTGTCTATTTAGTCTTGAGCAGAATTTTTATAACTCCAAATACTAGAAGAATTTCCAACCTTAAGGATTGGAAAAAAGTCACATCAAGGTGACGAAAGTTAATTAGGGGTGTTAGATTCCAGAAAAAGCGAATAAAAAAGTCAGGACGAAAGAAAAAGATTGATAAAAATAACCCCTACACCATGTTACTAAAGTTGCTAATGCATAACAGCGGTATTTGGACTTTTTTACCATTTTCGATGCAAAAGACTCATTTTCAATTAAGTACTATTTGAATATACAAAAAATAACATATTTTTGGTAATGTATAAATAGAACAAATATTCGTTAAATATAACAATATCTTTAAAGGGAGATGAGAGTAAAAATACATATGTATGAGATGTATTCAACCAAATATCATGTGAGTTGTTTGCAATATCATATTGCATTTTTTACAAACAATTTCATAGTACTAGAAGAAGAGGAAATAGACTTTATAAAGTCCTATTTTAGAAACGTCTCAACTCGTCATGAATTTAAAATAGTAGGAATGGAGATCCAGGGGTACACCGTTAAACTAGTGATCAATTGCAAAACAACTCATTACATACCCAATATCATGAAAGCTTTAAAAGGTGGATCAGCTAGGTTTTTGTATAAGGAATTTCCGAAAGCTAAAATAAAAAACGGTGGTAGTCTGTGGGATCAAAAATATTTTATCTCAACTGACGTTCAGCAGCTAGGTACCTTGATTCAGGATTATAAGGACGACACACATTAGTGTAGTTTTGATCATTTTGGAGTTGTAGAAAGGAGATAATCCTGTGAGAAACGATTCTATCGAAAGATCCGTTAATGATTCTTTGCTCACCATCGCCGAATACATTTTGCAATTGATCGAACACACAAAAAGGCAAATTGAATTAGATAATAGAAGGTTCGTTGGTAGCGAAATGAAGATTCGGCAAAAGGATTATTTTTCAAACAAAGAGAGGGAAGAGGCAGAGTACGATCTTTATTATGCGTTAATAAAAGAACGTCAGCCAGATCTATTTGTAGTAAATGGGGATCGTGTAGAAGTCTTCTCAGTTAATAAAGATAAAAGTTCTTTTCAGGTCTATCAAAATGATGGTCTATTTTTTGGTACTTATAAACAGGAATCTAAAGAACCACACAAAGTGACTTCAGTTTTTCACTCTAAAGAGGAAGTGCTTAGGAATACGTTCGGAACATCTGAATTCGAAAAATTCCGAGGTCATGCAATCTTCCTTTCAAAAGATGGAAAGGCCTTCTCTCTAAAAAATAATAAGCAATTTCGACTAAATATAATAAAACCTTTTAAACCCCAATCATTCTATGAAAATATTGAACAAGCCCGAATCTTTGTTGTAAAGGACGAACTAATGAACGATCCGAAATTAAAGAAACAAGCTTTACGTCGAACATTAGATGAATATCATATTCCTTTGGACCTTTTCGGGAAGACGGTCACGATAAATAGTATTTGCAAAGATAAAAGAGGGGTAAAGATCACCTTTGAAGAGAATGAAAAAGAAAGAGACATCAGGTTACCCGATCTTTCTGAAAAATGGATAGAAAGAATAGGGAGTAATCCAAGAATGAAAGCCGCATTTGATGAACTTATTATGGATAGTTGTTCTATTGGAGAAGGTTATCTTGCCTTTTATGGTATTGAGATAAATAAAGAGCTTCAAACCAGACAGTATAATTTTGAGGTGTTCTCAAATACAGAAGGTTCCTACATCGGGAAAATAAGTGGAAATGGTACGGTCAAAAAACTATCACCTTACTTTTCAGAAGAGGAGGCAAAGAAACAATTAGAAGACTTGACTAATTATATTCAATTAGAAAAAAAGAACGAAAGATACATAGATAAAGAAGACGGATCAAGCATCGAATTCATGGATATAAGTGAAAAATAATGAAGGGGGAAGAGCAATAGTGAAAACACTCAAAAAGTTACAACCAATATTTTTGTTTGCTGTCCTTTTGGTAGGACTCTATGTCATACCGGAGCATGCATTTGCAGCTGGCGAGATTGAGGCAAAAGTGAAGGAAGGACTAAAACAAATCCAAGCATTCTTAACAGGAATTGTGGTCATAGTAGGAATCTGTGTAGGTGTCTGGATCATCATTAAAAAGTTACCTGGAGTAGACGATCCTCATACGAAAAATGAAATGTTCCGAGGGGTAGGAATGGCACTTGCAGGGGTAGGGTTAGCATCCGCTCTTGTATGGATTGTTCCCTGGGTATATGGGTTATTCGCTTAAATAGAGGGGGTTTTTATGACTACAAAAGAAGATGTGAAAGCAGCACTAAAAGAATTATTTGGAAAAGAAGATTATCGAAAGGGGAAAACATTTGTTTTCCCTGATAATGTTGATCGAGCATATAACATTGTGAAAGGTTTATCGATTGGAAACTTTTTTAAATTTATTTTGCCGGCAGTTTTCTTGTCAGCAGTCATCCTTCTTATCCCACCATACTCATTAGGGTTTATGATGGTCAAAATGTTCTTTGTAGCATTGTTGCTATTAGGCTCTTTTATTTTTGCAGTTTTACGTCCAATTACTTCTCGTCCAAATATAACCTACAGTATTTACTTGAAACTCATTTTTAATTACAACAGTAGACAGAAGTTGTACTTTATGAAACCAAATAAAAGGGATGAATTCCATGGCTAAAAATAAAATGAAAATAGATAGAACAGAGTTTGACTTTGAAGTGGAAACCCTTGTAAATAAGGGACAAAGAACGATTCAAGATCTAAGCGTGATAGAAGGTATATATAAGGATTATATACTTTTGAAAAATGGATACTTAACTTCCATTCTGCAAGTGAGTGGAATCAATATGGATTTATTAGCTGAGTATGAACAGAATCGCTTATTTGAAGACTATGGATCATTTTTAATGAGCCAAGTCCACGATCAAATACAAACCGTCTCAACGACTGTACCTGTGGATTTAAGATCGTACAACTTAGGTTGGAAAAAACGATATCTTCAAGAACTTGAAAATAAAGAGAATGCCGGAAATGAATATAAGCGAAAATTAATCGCCTCATATATAGATCACTTCCAAGGTATCAGGGTTAAAGACGAAATGTCCACGAAACAACACTTTATTGTTATAAGGGAGAAAATGAATAAACGTACTTTTCAGGATTTAGAACGTACGGAGAGCATTTTAACAAAAAAGGCGGAGGAAATATCAAACTCTTTACAATCTACTTTTGAGACCTACGATATAGCAATTAGAAAATTATCAGAGAAAGATACGTTAACTCTGCTTTACCGTTACTTTGATTTTGAAATGTCGAAACTTTACGTTTAGCCACCCTGGAAGGAGAAAATCATGCCATTTTCTTTAGCAACAATTTTTCCATCACGAAATCGTGAAAATAAACAAGAAGAACAGATGCAACAATCTCCAGACCTTCTGAACGGGGTTTTAGAGACCGAGGAACTTAATTCTATCTATCCTTTTGTTTGGAAGGAAAATAAGAGTTTCATAGAAAGTGGAGGGAACTTCATTAAAGTGCTGGCCGTTGTTTCTTATCCCAAAGAGCAAAAAGGCAACTGGCTATCAGACTTGAAACGCTTGAAGGGTAACATTTCATTTGTCCAATATTTAGAGCCTGCTAACTCTGAGGGGATGATTAGTTATTACAATGACTCTATTAAAAATAAGGATGCTGAACTATTAAAAACAAGAGATCCAGCTACGCGTATCAGGTTACAATCAGAACTTGATAGTGCCAGATACCAACTCAATCAGGTGTTAACCAACCGTTCCAACTTTATGTATCTTTACACGTACATTTTCATTCAAGCGATAAACCTAGAAGATTTGAAGACCTTAGAGGACAATGTCCAGAGGATTTGTACAAAATTAAGAATGAAAGCTTTAAACCCTCATTATGCTGCGCCAATGGCTTTCTGGTCAGCTTTACCCTTAGGAGATAATCAATTAAAAGATTATACCTATCAGATGTGCAACAGTGAAACAGCCTCTTCTTTTTTTCCTTTTGATGATTCGGAAATTTGTTACCTTTCCCCAATGGCTCAGGTGGAGGGGATTAATAAGACAACCAATTCCTTAGTAGCGATTGATTATTTAGATACGCAGCGTACATTAAACCAAAACATGGTCGTTATCGGAACGTCCGGCGTTGGTAAATCGACATTTATGGTTCAGAAGATTCTTCGGTGCTTTGCAATGGGGATTAAAGTGTATATTATTGATCCGGAAAGTGAGTATTCCCATATCGTGAAAAGTCTTGGTGGAGAAGTAGTCCACCTAAGCAGTAATAGTGCTACAAAGATCAATCCTTTGGAGATATTTTCAACAGAAATTACAGACACCGAAGATTTTAATACGGATGCAGAATTCGTCAGAGACCTTGTGAAACAGAAGGTTCAACGTCTTAAAGCGTTTTTTAAAGTGTTAAAAGCCGATTTAACACAGGTTGAATCTAGTATTTTAGACAAGACACTAACCCATCTTTATAATCGCTTTTCAATCAATGAAGAGATTGATTTTAAAAATCTGAAAGCCACTGACTATCCTATTCTTCAAGATTTTTACAATGACTTAGGGGAACTAAGGGAAAATGATATCGAACGGTATGAAAAAATCCAAGATTTTTATTTTATATTAGAAAGTTATGTTCATGGTTCAAACTCATTATTTAATGGTCACACGAATGTGAATATCAATAATTCCTTATTCTCCTTTAATTTAAAATCACTTCAAAATGAAGTAGATGTACAGGCTGCCTGTTACTTTAACATTTTCGGCTTTCTCTGGGACGAAGTAACAAAAACAAAAGATGAGTTAATTTATCTGTTTATTGATGAATTTCACTTCTTATCAAAAAATCCTGATTCTATGAGATTTTTCTATCAAGCGTATAAACGATTTAGGAAATACAATGCTGGAGCGATTGCAGGTACACAACAAATTATTGATGTTCTAGATACCACTGATAACCTAGGGGCAGCCATGATTGAAAACAGCCATACAAAAGTATTTTTTGGTCTAGACAATAAAGGGGTAGACGATGTAGTGAAAAAGATTAATCTATCCTTTTCTGATGAAGAGATTTCCTTATTACGTGCAAAACGACAAGGAGAAGCGTTAATTACATATGGATCTCAACGTGCTTTTATCAGAGTGGAGCTTACACAAGAAGAACTTCGTCTTTGGAATAAAAAACGATATTTTGAAAAGTATGGGTTGGATCCTGACGAAATCCCAGACTATGAAGCTAGGAACGAAATGACTCCGATTGAAAAAGAGGAAGTACGAAATTTTGTTCTGTAAAGGAAGGACATAATGGTGAAAATCCAATTATTCGAATTCGGAACGTTATTTATTCATCAAAATAACCACTATCGTTTGGAAATACCTGCAAATAAGGTGTTGGCCGAAAGATCAGAAGATTTAAAAGATCTTCAAGAAGATTCACCTTATTTCTTTACTCTACGTGATATAAAAAAAGAAAACGATCGATTTATTCTCGACTATGTGATGGAGGAAGATTACCAATCACTCATTACAGCAAAAGAATATTCACATGTACTGCGTCTGGCCTTAGTAAACGAGTTGTTAGAGATGGATCCGTTAAATAAAGGAAAAGAGATAGTATTGATTCATCCCAGAAACATTTTCTTTAAAGATATGAAAACACTAAAGTTCCTATATAGAAGCAATCAATGGTTACCCTATGATGACCATATAGAAAAGCTGGAACAGTACAAAATTTTAATTATCTCTATGTTTTCACGTTTCACCTTTGAAAAATATAAACGAGAAAAAGGTAATCTCTTAAAAAAGGAAAAAGATGAATTTCTATTTAGAATTGACAATGCTGAATCTATTGAGGATTTGAAAGAATTGATTTCCAAGAGACTGCAGAAGGAAGAAGCCAATCATTTCATCGGATTGGAAACGGAACAACAAAAAACCAAGAAGCAAAAGAGCATCATGGCGGGTATATCGATTGGGATTTGTGCTTCTGCCTTTGTTTTAGCTCTTTTTCTTAACCAATCAGCAGTAAATAAAATTCAATCGGTCCATGCAATGGAACTTAAAAAGGCGGAACAAGAATCAAAGTTTTATAAAATGCTAAGTGAAGAAAAATTCAATGAAGCCATTTCCTTTTTGAAAAAAAATAATGGCAGTAATAAGGAGATTGCGAAGGTGTACCTTGAAAAGGGTGAGTATCAAAAGGCAATTGATACCGATAAACGTTTAATTAAACCCACTGTGGAGGCCTTATATAAAGCGAATAAAAAGGATGAAATACTAGGGTTAAAAGCTGAAAGTGATTATTTGGAGATCGAAAAGAAAATACTAAGATATGATTATAGCACTTTGTTATCGATGCAAGCATTTGCAAAAGATAAAGACCAACAGCTTCGTATGGGCAAAGCCTTTACAGAACATGGAGATCTTGAAGATGCTAAAAGTTTAAATGAAAAGCTGAAAAGCAAAGAGTTAGAGATCACTATTAGAAAAAAAGAATTGGAAAATCAAGTTGCTACGTTAGAACAACAAATAAAAGAGATTAACGAAAACGTAAAACCAGAAGACAAACAAAAAGAGCTTGATTTCAAAAACAAGGAACTTGAAAACGCGATAGCTGAGATAGAGAAAATTAACAAAGAATTGTGGTGAAATAATTGGCCGCATTAGCCGCTGTTAAGGGGACCGTTTTTGTTGTTAGGAACTGGAAAGAAATTACGATAGGGGTCGTATTCGCTTTCATATTAATGGCCGGTTTGCTGCTTGGAATGAATACCTCTGAACAACAGCCGATTGAGAACATTAATTCACTATTTGGCGCAGCTGATGTCCCACCAAATATTGCGCAATGGAGAGGATTAGTTAGTGAATATACGACCAAATATGGAATACCAGAATACACAGATTTCCTTCTAGCTCTTATGTATCAAGAATTAGGGAATTCTCAAACGTTAGATATTATGCAAAGTTCCGAATCTGCAGGGCTGCCACCCAACTCTATACAAGATCCCGTGATGTCCGTCAATTTAGGTGTTCAACATTTTGAATCCGTGTTAGAACTAGGGCAAAAAGCTGGAGTTGATTTTGCTACGATCGTTCAATCTTACAATTTCGGTACTGGATACATAAACTTTGTTGCTTCAAAGGGTGGAAAACATTCAGTGGATTTAGCTCAAAAATTTTCTTTGAATGAAGCATCTAAACAAGATTGGGTTTGTTCCGACTGGAGGGCACCTTACTGTTACGGTGACTATACGTATGTACAAAAAGTAATGAAAAACCTCATGCCTCTAGATATTGCTGTGGGGGGGAGGAATGTTTCTCCGATGGGGGAGCATGCATTTAAAGCGATTATTTCAGAAGCACAAAAATACGTAGGCTGGCCTTATATGTGGGCCGGTGCAAGCCCTGGTACAGGATTTGACTGTTCTGGCTTTACACAATGGACATTTGCGAAGGCTGGTATAAAGCTACCACGAACTGCTCAAGAACAGTATGATGTTTCTTCTAAGATTCCACCAGCAGAAGCAAAGTCAGGTGACTTTGTTTTTTATACGGGTACATATGAGACAGACAAATATATCACGCACGTTGGCATTTACATGGGGAACGGGAAAATGTTTGATTCAAATGGTTCAGGCATTGGAATTCATGATATCGCTTCTCCTTATTGGAAATCCCATCTGGTTGGTTTTGGTAGAGTAGCAGATTAGGAGGGAAGCACCTTGAATAAAGTATTGGGTGTCTTTTTAGGGATATCTATTCTGGCAAATGTAATTTTGGGTTTAATGTACGTTGGTCAAAGAGCAACGGTCTCCCAAGCAGAAGAAAAAACCCAAGAATCTAAAAAGCAGATGGTTCAGTTAAAAAACGAATCACATAAAAAGGAAAAAGCCCTTACCGCCTTTCAACAGAATGAATCTTACTATGAAATTGAACATAGTGAAGAGGTTAAACGTTTTGTAGATGAAACCTTTAAAGAACTATTTAATTACGATAACAAAACGTATGCCGCACGTTTTGATCAGGTACACAACAAATTAGCAGAGTCAGTCATTTCAAAACTTAAGGCTTCAGGAGAAATGGGTAGTACACAAATTGAATTTAGTAATAAAGTGAAGGCTTTAAATGTATATCTAAGTGCTGTAGAAAAAGACCAAGCAAAAGCTCTTGTAAACATGGAAACACAATACTCGGTGGGTGGCAGCGAGTTCCCAAGAAAAAATCAAATCTATGAAGTTACACTTGTTCAAAATGGGGATAAATGGTTACTTGATAAATTAGAATTAATGGGATCTTTCGAACCCTTTGAAGAGAACTAACTAAGAAGAGATAAACGGTAATCCAAAAGGAGAGAAACCCATGAAAATGTTTGGTATTCGACTATTGTTAACGATCTTTTTATTGGCCCTTCTTGAACTGGTCGTAATCAATATAGCTGGAATTCTCCCATTTGTTGCAGCACACAAGGAAAATATATCTGGTGCCCCCTATATGGGTTTCATAACAGAAAACCTGCTGCATCCGATTGAGAGTTCTACTCTTATGATTGAAGAGAAGAATCCGCTTTTCTTCTTAGGGAGTGTGGCAGTGGTCCTATTATCTTTCTATGCTGCTTTTTTTATGAAAGGTGCCAAAGGTAAATATCAGTTAGCAGACAAATACGGTGTTCATGGATCAAGCCGATTCGCTCACAAGCATGAAATATTTAAACATGGCGAGACAGTTGGGGTTCCGGATAAACAACTTATGAAGGATCTTGAAGCTAGTATGCTAGATAAGAAAGGAGTGAAGTGATATGGCTGTAGATTACATGAATAATAACGGTATCATAGCGGGTATCTTGAATCATTCTGTTATTGTTCAGCCAACGAATTCAAACCTTCCAAACAGAAATCACTTTGTAACCGGCGGTCCAGGATCCTCCAAAACACAAGGATATGTCGTAACCAATGTGTTACACGAAAAGGAATGTTCTTTAGTCGTTACAGATCCCAAAGGTGAGGTCTATGAAATGACTTCTGAGGTTAAACGAAGGCAAGGCTATGAAGTACATGTGGTGAATTTTTCAGAAATGGAGTACTCAGATCGCTATAATCCTTTTGATTATGTCAGGGAGGAAATCCAAGCATCCACGGTAGCCAATTCGATTGTTGCTTCTAAAAATGATCCAAAACGAAAAGATTTTTGGTACAATGCTCAATTTAGCTTGTTAAAAGCATTAATCCTGTATGCCGTTCACGAGTTGCCGCCCAATCAACGGAACATGAAAGGTGTCTTGGATTTTTTACAAGAATTTGATCCAGAGGAAAGCAATGATGGTGCCAGTGAATTAGATGAACAATTTTTAAGACTAGATAAAGCGCACCCAGCAAGAAGAGCATATGAGTTAGGATTTAAAAAGTCCCAAGAAAAAACGCGGGCAAACATTATCATTTCTTTGCTGACAACAATTGGAGACTTTACTTCCGGTTCGGTTTCACGGTTTACGAGTTTCTCAGATTTCTTCTTAGGAGATGTGGGAAAAAGGAAAATAGCTTTATATGTCATTATTCCTGTAATGGATTCTACATGGGAAGGTCTAATTAATTTGTTTTTTAATCAAATGTTTCAGGAGTTGTATAAAGTAGGTGCTAAAAACAGGGCAAAACTCCCTCATCCTGTGGTTTTTATCTTAGACGAATTCCCGAACTTAGGGAAGTTTCCGGACTATGAAAGGTTCTTAGCAACCTGCCGGGGGTATGGAATTGGGGTTCTTACGATTGTTCAAAACATCACTCAATTGCAAGAAAAGTATGGCAGGGAACAAGCTGAGTCCATTTTAGGTAACTGTGGAATGAAAATCTGTTTAGGAAATGTAAACGAAACAACCGCAAAATACTTTTCGCAGTTAATGGGGAAAACAAC
This sequence comes from Bacillus sp. sid0103, assembly GCF_019219025.1. The sequence goes on from NZ_JAHUWN010000033.1 coordinate 49,593, forward strand.
CGCGAAAGTAGAAACAGGTTCATCCTCAGAATCAAAAGGAAAATCATCTAGTACCTCTTCTTCAACTAGTTATTCGTATGCAGCACGGAACCTAATGAATGAAGATGAGATTCTAACCATGCATAAAGATGATTGTATTATTATCATTACTGGAAAACACCCAATAAAGGCGAAAAAAGCTTATCAATATCGCTTGTTTCCAAATGTTACGAAATCATTTTATGCTAGTCAACTAGACTATCAAAATAACCCTTCACAAGAGGTGTTAGACTGGTTTGAAGATAAAAAAGAAGAATTCGAAAAGTACATATATTCGAATGATCGGAAAGTTGAGTTACAAAAGGCTGAGGTTGAATTGCATGAAAACCAGGTAAAGAAAGCAAAAAAAGAGGCTGAATTGCAAGAAGAACTTGCAATGAGCTTTTTTTCTCAAATGCATTCAACTCACAGTGTAAATCCATCAAAAGAGGGGAGCAATTAAATTGAAAAAAACAGCAATGCTTATATTTGTATTAATGGTATGTACACTTCTTACTGCTTGTAATGGCAGAGGAAATCAATTTGATCCTAAGGTTGAGCAAGAAAAAGCTACAAAGGTAATGAATAGAGTTTTAACTTCCTTTAATGATGAAGAAAAGTTAGCTGAAGCAAAAACACGTGATGAAGCAAATCAAATTGCATGGGAGAAAATTAAAGAAAAAAATGCTAAGGCAATCTCTAAGGATCTAAGCGAAGAAGATCAAAAACTACTATTATATATATTAACTGTCAACAAAGCAGAAGACCTACCGAACGGGGAAACTAAATCCAACTTACTATTTAGTCAAGGTGCAAAAATTAAAAGTGTCAGTTTAAATCAAACTGAAAAAAAGTTCATTTTTGATATGGAACGTTACGAGATAGATCATAAATTAATCACCCTAGAAAAGCAGGAAGATGTTTGGAAAATTGTAAAAGTTGAAGACCCTAAATAAGAGGTGAGTAAACTTGTTTAATTTTAAAGAAAAAATTGTTGAGGCTATCCAAGGGATGTTGGAAGACTTCATTGAATGGGCTCTTCTAATGTGTAATGATTTGTTATTAAAACAAAATCCTGAAATTCAGTTCTTTACTGCAGTCAATAATTTCTTGCTTGCCTTAACCTCCACAATAGCTGTAACCATTATTTTATATAAGATTATAGAGGTTATGTCTAGGAATGCTGCCGGAGATGCCGTTTCATACGGACCTGTTATAGTAAATACCTTAAAAAGCGCCTTACTGATCCCTGCAATGCCTTTTATTCAAAAGATCTTGTTAGAACAAGTCGCTTATAATATGGGAAACTGGATGATAGGAGAAGGAAGTAAGGTTAGCAAGGAAAAAATCAATGATATGTTTGATCCAAATAACTTTGACACACTCCATTTTCAAGGTGCAGCACTTCTTATCTTACTAGCGGTATTTGCAGTTGCATTCATAGCATTCTTGTTCTCAGTTGCTGTATTCCATGCAGACATCATGTTCCTATATTTACTATCTCCCTTGGCTTGTGTATCAGTGATTGCTGATGATAATGAATACTTGGGTGTCTGGTGGCGCGAATTATTAAGTCAGATTGTAACAATTATAGCAAAAATCTTTTTATTTGTTGTAGCTCTAAGTATTTTAATCAATGAAAATATAACGTTTCTCAATTTTCTTTTACTCATGGGATGTTGTATTCTCCTTATTAAGAGTCCGTCAGTACTAAGGAACATGTGGTATTCAACGGGTTCTGGAAGAGGAATGATGGGGGCAATGGGTGGTACAACAAAACTGGTAGCTAGGAGATTTCTATTAAAAAGGTAAAGAAAAGGCGACACCGAGTCCAATAATAGTTCAACAAGCAGTATAAAAGGATCTTCGACTGGAAGATCCTTTTAAGAACGATTACATAAAACAATTTTAAGAAACTTTCTTTAATTCCTCTGTTAATCGTAGGAATTCTGCTTTATTTTTGTCTCGTAAGGACAGGTCGATTTTCTTTTGAATTTTCTCTTTTCGGAAATCACGCAGGGCTTTGTCTAACACCATTTCAGCAAATAGAGAATCCATGACATTTACTTCAGGTTGTGGTGAATTAAGCAAGTTCTTTTCCATAAGAAATCAACTCCTTGACCTTTTTTCTATTATACTAATAATTTTCTGATTATTCAAATATTTGAAATTGGTAATTTGAGAGAGCAACAAAATGAAACATACTTTATCTGCATATTTGGTTACGAATCAATTCATGAGAAAGGAGGAAAACATAATTGCACTGTCCATGCAGTAATTAGGTATTCATAATTAATTATCACCTACTTACTACATTTAAAATCATTCATAACTACCGCCCATTAGTACTTTCTTCGAGATACCGGTGAACTTTTGCTTCAGGGGAAATCACAAGGAAAATAATGATGGATTTTAATCATCTTTGCGTACGATTATATCCAAACTTTCTAATTTATCTATGATCTCTTTTAGAGACTTTTGTCCTAAATTACGTAATTTTCTTATATCTTCTTCGGACTTATTAGCTAAGTCATGAATTGTATTAATCCCATTGCGTTTTAGACTGTTGAAAGAGCGAACAGAAAGGTCTAAATCCTCAATAGTCAGGTTAAGCAATTCTTTTTCTTTTGATACATCTTCCCTTTCCATCATAATTTGGTTATCTTGTGATTCAGGATTAAGTCCTACTAAAATAGAAAGCTGGTCATTAAACATTTTTGCACTTTCAGAAATGGCTTCGCTGGGTCCTAAACTCCCATCTGTCCAAAGTTCCAAAGATAACCTTTCAAAACTAGCCAATTGACCGACACGAGTGTTTTCAACCAAATAACTGGCGCGTGAAACCGGTGTATAGATTGAATCGATTGGTATGACTCCTACTTGAAGGTCTTCACGTTTGTTTTGCTCTGCAGGAACATAACCACGTCCACGTTTTGCAGTTAGGCGCATTCTAAAATGAACATTTTCTCCAAGTGTAGCAAGATGTAAGTCGGGATTTAAGATCTCTACATCACTATCATGAGAAATATCAGCAGCTGTTATTGTACCGTTTCTATGTACATCAATCATCAATTCTTTCTCATCGTCAGAGAAAATATTCAAAGATAATTTTTTTATGTTCAAAATGATGGTTGCTACATCTTCTTCTATCCCTTCAATAGTTGAATATTCATTCTGTACCCCATCTATTTGTATGGAAGTGACAGCGGCACCGGGGAGTGAAGATAAAAGGATACGACGTAATGTGTTGCCAAGTGTCGTTCCAAATCCTCGCATGAGAGGTTGAACGACAAACTTTCCATAATTGTTATCCTTGCTAATCATAACCTTTTCAATTCTCGGCACTTCAATTTTTAACATCTGAATTATACACTCCTTTTAGTCATTAACTCAAAAAACAACCTATTATATTTAGTTAATATACTCCTAGTACTATAATGAATGCTAATTTTACGGGTAAAAAATGTATTAACGATTGTTTTTCCTGTTCAGCTGCAGGGAAGTTAGAGAGAGATCGCGAGTTATAAGAGTGGATGTGATGGTCGCTCTTCTTTTTATCCCTCAATACTACTCTTTGAAGTCAAGTTATCGGAAAAGCAAGTAAAAATAGTTAGATAGGGGATAAATGAGGAGTGACAAAAATTATTGCTCTTTTTTAATTATATAACACTCTGGACATTTGTAATGAACGAACATTGGTGGTTATAAACATCGTTCCTGACCAAGTACTCTGTACATGTTTTCCGATTCCTAAAATTAAAACAATTATTAAAATATAATTCAACATATATGTCAATTTTAACTTATGATAAATAATATAAGTTGTCATTTATTTCATTGATAATAATATATGATTTTTTGAACAAACTTTTCTTTTAGTAACAGGATATGCGATATGCACTTTTACTGGGAAAGAAGTCCTTTGAAAAGGGTCTCTTTACCTTGGTTTGTTACCAAATCATTTTTCATCATGCCGATTCATAGAGCATAAGTCATTCACCATAGTATGACAGAGTAACTTTAGGTACTATGGGAGGCAGCAAACTAATAACTCGAAGATTTTTATAAAAAGTTACATAAAGAGTGCATTTTCATATTTGTGTACAAGACATTAAAGATATTAGATATATATAAGAACCATCAGTTTTGTTCAAATTATTCAATGAACCCAAAGAAAAAGGCCATTCGTGGAAGCAAATGGCTTTTTAAATAAAAATTGTATATTCCTTGATTTTGTGCCAATCGCTTTGGGAGGTATATTTTTGGAGAAGAGGCACAAACATTTTATTTACTAAAATACATTGGACTCCCGTTATTGGAAGTCCACAACATGTAGTAATCTTCTTTGGAGAGCAAGAAAAAATCGCCTTTTTATTTTAGCTTCTTTTATTGTGCTAAAAAGAGGGATTAGGACTAAATAAACCACACACTATTATCTAAACTGACTTAATATAAGGCAGTTTATTAATGCCTTTTAAAATAACTGGTCGAAGTACAAATTTTTTGTTTGATTTATATTATGTCGAAGGTGTGAAAGTTTCTTGGGTTAATGCCTCAGAAATAGAAATGTTTGGCTGGCGGCCTTACGGCTAATAAAACAACGACTTCTGGGCCAAGCCTCTCAATCAATTTGTAGATTATAACAATATTTATATTGGTTAGGAGAATTTTTCGGAGATTACCATTCGGCATAATAGTCATTGTTGAATGATAAATTAGGCACGCCACTCGAATGATGATTGATCTTAATCCTTCCGTTTAAGATTCCTTGACTTTTTCCGAGGCATTTGGTTCCCAAAATGCATTCATTTTCAAATATGCTTCTATCTTCCTCTGTTCACATATTTGCTGTTAGAGCCGTTACGGTGAACCGTACCATAAGTAAATATAGGTTTCTGGTCGATTCTATTGGTTAGTTAGATTTGAGTATTTGTTTCCACACTCTACACACGTTGAATGCTGTGCGTTGATAATACGAATTGAAAAATAAGCAGATGAAGTGGAGGTCCTGTAGTGGACCTTCGCTTTTCCATCTGCTTTTATTTCAATTTTTTCGATTAAACGATGAAGTAATTCAGGAGTTAATTCTTTGAATTCTACAAATACTTCAAGCTGTTTTTTTAACTCATACAGGGAAGTTTCATCGTCCTTTGTTTGAAGATAAGTCTCTTGTTCCTGCATGTTTATTGTTAATGTATGAATTTGTTTATTAAGATTATCAATGTATTAATCATATGCTTCCTTTGAGATTACTTCATCAACCAATAGGCCAACTGCCTTTTGCTTTTTTGACTTTAGGTCTGTCATTTCTTCCTTGGCAAAGTTAATTTGTTTTTGAGACTGTATTCTTTGCTTTTGAACTTTGGCCTCAATTGCCTCCATATAAGAAGTACTATCTAATGAAGATAACAAGCCCCTAATGTCATTTAAGATTGCTAGGCATAATGTGTTTTCTCTGGTTAAATGGTTGCTACACGCCTTCGCTCCATGCTTATTATAATTACCACAGATATATCCTTTACTATTGGCTTTGAAGTGCATTCCATGTCCGCAATCCGAGCAATATAAAGTATTAGTAAATAAATGCTTTTCAGCCTGGGGACGAATTCTTTTACGATGTTCAATAAGCTGTTGAACGGTGTTAAAATCTTCTTTTGAAATTATTGCCTCATGAGTATTGGGTATGAGGATATAATCTTCGGGATTATTTTCGTTCCTAGACTTATTTGTGACACTTCTCGTTGTAGATCGTCCCTGTACTAAATCACCTGTATAATGTGGATTGGTAAGTATAACCCTAGTCGTTCCTCCATGCCATTTATCACTAGCATTTTTTTTATGAGAAATTTGGGCTGGTGTCCTGATTCCTTCGTTGTATAATCCTCTTGCAATGGCATCAAAACCTTTACCTGCAAGATATTCACGATATATTCGTCTGACGATATCTGGAGTGCTATCAGATTGGATATGAAGTTTGCCATCTTTCACTGCGTAACCATAAGGAGGATTTGATCCTTTGAACAAACCTCGTTGTGCTCTGCTTTTTAGAGCTGCTTTCACCCGGTCGCTTGTTCTTTGTGACTCCTGTTCATAAAGCCAAGCATAGATACCAAACATTTGCTCATTGCCTTCCAGAGTATTAATTGCATTATCCAGGGTTATAATATGAACTTTATTTTGTTCAGCAATATCACGAATTTCATATGATAAGCGACCATTTCGAGCTAAGCGTGACAATTCTTTTGCTAGAATGACATCGAATTTCTTAGCTTTAGCATCAGAAATAAGCTGCTGTAGCTGTTCACGTTTCTCTGTAGTACCACTTTCTACATCAATGTAGAATTCATGAATGTCCCAACCTTTATCTAGAATATATCTGTTAAATAGATCTCTTTGGTTGGTAAGAGAGGCTTTTTGCTCTTCTTTATCAGTATAAACTCTTATATAAATTGCACATCTCATGGTATATCTTTCCTTTCTACATGAGATGTAGTAGTGTTCACCTTATCTTGAGAATAGTAAATATTTACTATTCTGTCAATTTTCTCGTTGATTAGTGAATTAATAATGTCTTGAAAAGTAATATTTGTATTCTCATTAAAAATACGTTCGATTTCCATTAATGTACCCCCAATATTTTATTGAGGTCTAGACCTTCATAAATCTACAAATCTCTGATATATGTAATTAGTAAGAATTTGTAGTGATTTCAGCTGATTTCTAATTATTATTATACTTTCTATATGTGGTTTTCTACTAAAGTGCTATTAAGGGATCTGTTACCTTTATCTTAGAATAAGAGCGATATTAGTAATAAATTCGGAGGTTAATCCCACGAAAAACTACAAATACCTCGTGGATTCTCTTGGATTCTCAAAAAATCCGTCATAGGGAAAAATTTTTTAAAAAAAATTCTGGGGGGTAGGTACTTTTACTTCTTCTTCTGCTCTTTGACGTTTGGTGCCCCCCCTCCGTTAAGTTGTTTATCAACTATGGTTATATTAAAGGTCTATATTATCCAGGGCCTCAGCACCACCTTCCAAATAAGCTTTCTTCCATGAAGCTATCATAGAAGGATTTGTTAGTCCAAATTGAAGGGCTGTTTCCGTTTCTGAAGAACCTGTTCTCTCCATAAATCTTAATACATCCAGCTTGAAATGAGTAGAATAAGTTTCCTTATGTTTCTTCCTCATTAATCCTTCAGCTCCGAATTTCTCGTAAACTTTTACCCATGTTTTAATTGGGGTACTGCCTTTCATACCATATTTCTCAGCTAAAAGCCTATACCCCAATTTTCCTTCATGATACTCTCTTACTAGCATTAACTTAAATTTTTCACTATATTTACCCATAAAAAACACCCCAAACGTTAGATTTTAACTCTAACATTTGGGGTGCAGTACAAAATTGGTCCTTTTCTTTTTGAGGTACCTGATTTTAAGATTCACTTTTCCTACTATGTTTTGTTCTTCGTCCACAAATAGGAGCCATTAAAGAAAATATTAAATCAAATGATTTAATAAGTTTTAGTATTCACATTTAGCAAATAATTGCTGGGGGATGGCTTTTTTATTACTCAGGAGTGATTCAAGATTTAGCTTGATTTTTTGAAATCAGGAAGATTGACGATTCTCTCATCTTACAAGCCAATGCTCAGAATTTTAGGAGTCTGTCAAGTGCTTTCCTAGGCAGGCTCCTAGGGTTCTGAGATCCTGCAAAAAGATGAGAAGAAGAAAAGGAAGAACCAACGCCTCTTAAACCTAGGTTCCTTCATAAAAAGGAATTTGTTTTGTCAACTTTTGGGATTGTAATGCAAAGGCATAGTAACTGATTATCTATTCCGTCTTAACCTGATTTGAACGCATTTTTATAAAGAAGAGCAGAATTTTAAGTTGGACTGCATCATCAAAATTTCTTGGATTTAACCCACAAAGGTTCTTTATTTTATCAAGTCGATAGGTAACTGTATTTCGATGAATATTTAGTTGGTTTGAGGTAAGTTCAACACTTAAATTTGAATTCAAGAACATTTCAAGTGTACCCTGTAATTCTAATTCTAGTAGATTATTAGATAGAAATGGAAACTCATTTAAGTAGGTTTCTTTAATTTTTTCAGGTATGGTATCTAAGATTTTTATTATCCCCCAATCATTTATATGCATAAATTTTTTAGTATAATTTAATTTTTGTATTATTTGAAGACTATGCAAGGCTCCATAGTAACTTACTCTATACCCCATAGCTGTCTTCTCAGAGGTTCCAATACCAATCTTTAAATTTACAAATTCATGTGATAATTTTTTATATATTCTATTAGCAAGAAGATGAGTTTCTTTTAAATCGTTGTTAGAGTTGGTAGGAAATGCTAAAAATAACTTTGATTTACTAATAAGTGTAATAAAAAGAGGGTTGAAATGAACACTAATTAGCTGCAAAATACGGTCTTGTTTTTTCGATATCTTCAAATATGTATCGTTGTTTTGTGATAGATCTCCAGTATCCAATAAAAAAATTGCACATTCTTGCTTTGTATCAATCTTGAGGAAACGACTCCTTTCCTCTAAATCGGAATAATTTGTAAATTTCGGGTTTATCAGGTCAAGAGCCCATTCCTCAAGTACCTTCCTTTTATATCCTAGTTGGTTGCTTAAATAGTTTTGCTGTAGAAGAGATTCTACGGTAATTTTTACAATCCTGGCGATATTATATACCTCGTTGGGATCACCAGTTATACCTATAGTTCCGATACATTCTTGTTGGAAAAACGTGGGTAGATTTACCCCAGGTTTAGTACCATTTAATTTCCCATTTTCTGAGGGATATATCACGCGTTCAGATTTCATTTTCATGACTTCCACGGCACCCTGATGTACCTGATTTATTCTTTCTGAATCACTACTTGCTACGATTACACCTTTATTATTCATTATATTTATGTTATGACCAACGACTTTAGAGATTTGCTCAATAATTGGTTGTGCTAGTTCAGATGTTATTATCATCAAATTCAACCTTTCTTAGAAAATCTTTTTAAGTAGACCCTTGTTTAATTGCACAAAATAATCTTTTATTTTAGCAGTAATTTTCGTTAAAACGGTTAATGAATTAAGAAAAACTGTAATATATACTAAATATTATAACAATTCATAATTTAATAACAAGTGAGGGTAGAAGATGCGAATAATAATAGCTCCAGATTCATTTAAAGAATGTCTTTCAGCTAGAGAAGTAGCCCTTAGTTTAAAAAAAGGATTTGAATCTGAACTTTCTTCAGCTTTAGTCGATATTTTCCCGATGGCTGATGGTGGGGAAGGAACACTTGATGCATTAGTTTATTCGACAAAAGGAAGTAAAGTGGATTTACAAGCAACCGGTCCCTTAGGTGAAGAAACCACTTCTGGTTATGGTATTTTAGGAGATGGTCAGACTGTAGTAATTGAAGTTGCACAAATTGCTGGATTACAAATGACTTTTAAAAGGAATCCAATGATTACAACTAGCTATGGATTAGGAGAACTGATTAATCATGCGTTAAATAAGGGATTTCGCAAATTTATTATCTGCCTTGGAGGTAGCGCTACAAATGATGGCGGAATTGGTATGTTACAGGCTTTAGGAGGATTATTTCTTAATGAAAAGAATGAACATGTTTCTCCTAATGGGGGTGCTTTAGGAAGCGTTATATCCGTTAATTTGTCAAATATGAACCATTTACTTGCCGAATGTGAAATAGTGGTTGCAAGTGATGTGGAAAATGTACTGTGTGGTCCTGAAGGAGCTACTTATGTGTTTGGGCCTCAAAAAGGTGCAAATAAGCAGGATATTGTAACGTTGGACGAAGGTATGAAACACTTTGCCACCGTTTGTGAAAAAGAATTAGGTAAATCTCTACAAAGTATACCAGGTGCAGGTGCTGCGGGAGGGTTAGGTTTTGCTTTTTTAATACTTGGTGCAAAAATTCAATCTGGAGCAAAAATTGTAGCACAATCTATAAGATTGGAACAGCAAATTAAATCTGCTGATTGGGTAATTACAGGTGAGGGACAGTCGGATTATCAAACATTATATGGAAAAGTACCAATATATGTTGCTAAAATTGCAAAACAATACAAAGTTAAAACAATGTTGATTTCTGGTTCGTTGGGTAGTGGATATGAACAATTATATAATTATTTTGATAGTTGCCAATCTATTACAAAGGGTCCAATTAGTGTAGAAGATTCTATGAAGAATGCCAAAGAATTATTGTTTGATTCATCACGTGATTTAGCAAGACTAATTAAATTGATAGATTGCAAATAGTATAGTTATTAAAATCGATACAGAGCATCTCGATAAGGGAGAGATAAATATGACAATAGTTGCAATTGGACAAATTACACCAATTACTGGAGACAAAAAGAAAAACTTGGAGAAAATGAAAGATTTAACACTTGAAGCGATTGAAAATGGAGCACAGTTAGTTGTTTTCCCTGAGCTCGCTTTAACAGGGTATAACTGTGGAGATGACTTTTTTGAAGTGGCCGAACCAATTCCCGGGGATGCAACACAGTTTTTTAAGGACTTGGCAGTTTCCAATAACATTCATATTATTTGGGGTATGCCCGAAAAAAGTATTGGAGGCGTTCTTTACAATTCAGCTGCATTAGTCGGACCGAATGGATTTATTGGAAAATGGAGAAAGAATACTCTACCAGGTCATGCTACAGACCAAACCGGACCAGGAGCATTCCCAGATCGTAGGTATTTTAAAGCAGGTGAAGACTTACCTGTATATGATACCGCAATAGGAAAAATAGGGGTATTAATCTGTTATGATATCTTTTTCCCAGAACTATCACGGATGCTGACACTTAAAGGAGCGGATATTATAGTTGGAATTTCAGGTTCCCCATCCTTTGAAAAAGACATTTTTGAACCTATTGTAAAAGTAAGAGCAATGGAAAATACAATTAATTTTGTTTATACAAACTTAGTTGGTAAGGAAGGAGATACTGAGTATTGGGGAGGTGGATGTGTCGTAGGAGCAGGTGTGAAAGAGTCCAAGATACCTGGACACCCAATTCTTTGTAAGGCACCATACGAAGGTGAATGTATTACGCTAGCAGAAATCAATAATCAAAATTCACACGAGATTCGTCCATATTTTCCAGTATTACGTGACATAACAACACGAATGTACGACCAACTCGCAGACATACACCGAAAATTAACATAAGAATTCTACATTTCTATTAAGTTGAAATTAAAGTAAAGGTGGGGGAAAATATGAGTAAGTGGAAAGAGTGGTTCCAGGGGCCACAAGATATTACAAAGGCTGAAGCAATAGAAGACTATTCAGTTGGTCGAGTACCAGCTCGATATCGTTGGCCAATTCCAGCTATTATTCTAGTTCTTTTAGGCAACTCCACTGCAATGTTCTTTTTTACATATGGTGCGGAATTTGGTTATACGCTTGGTTGGCCGACCATGCTTATCCCTATTTTATATTTTTTTATTGGCGCTCTAATTATTGGTTCATGTACCATGAAAATCGCCAGTAAAGAAGGTCTATCGATGAGTTTATTAACTAGAGGGTTAGGGTTTGGATATTTAGGTTCAGCTGTAACTTCTTTAATTTATGCGGTTAACTATATCTTTTATTTCATATTTGAAGGAACGATTGTTACTCATGCTATTGCAAATTATGTAGGAATAGAAATCAATTCTGTAGGTGGCATTTTAATCTTTGCCTCATTAGGTGGAATAACGATCTGGTTTGTGTGGAAAGGGATGTCCTCCATGCAATTTCTCCAAACTTGGGGAGTTCCAATTTTTCTTATTTTATTCCTAGTGGGAATGTATCAGCTTACGGCTAATTTTGATGTTGTTGGGGTAGCCTCTTGGATGCCGAGGAATGAAGTGACAGCCACTACAATGTGGACTGCACTAAATATGGCTAACGGGCAACTTGTTTTCCAAGGATTATTAGCAACTGACTATGGTCGCTTTGCTAAACCAAACATTACTTATAAAGGAACAGCCACAATTATGGCTGGAATGCTAATTCCAATGCTTGCTGTAATTTTTCTAGGTGCGATGCTTGCTTATTCACTTCTCCCTGAACTTAAAGTTAATGGATTTACCTTGGCTTCTGATCCTGGATTTGTATTTCCTTTTATTATGGGGATAATGGGTGTTATCTTTGCAGTTGTAACTCAAATACGGATCAATGTTATGAACCTGTATTCTGGATCGTTAGCATTATCTAATACGATGGATAGTATGTTTAATTATCGTCCTGGTCGACAATGGTGGATGTTGTTGGTTTGGATATTCGGTGTAGTATTTTATGCAGTTAATGTTTTGCAATATATGAATACTTTTTTGGCTATAACCGGAATTTTGACAAACACATGGGTTTTCATAATTCTAACTGATTACTACATTTGTAGAAAGGTATTTAAATTAGCTCCATCTGATTTTGTTGAATATCGCCAAGAGTATTTACACTCTTGGAATCCAGCAGGTATTATTTCTCTGTTAGCAGCAGTAATTATTGGAGCACTGGGAGTTTTTAATGTTTATCCAATTTATTACGCTTCTTTCTTTGCAATGCTATTAGGTCCAGTATTACATGTAATCATTTCAGTTATGACAAAAGGGAAATACTATTTTTCAAAGTTTCCTGAAGATGTTGAAACTAGTTGGTCACCAGGAGGCTTTAATTCTAGTACAGAACGCAAAATAGCTGGTAAATAAGAACCTAAATGAAGAGCAGGGCTGAAAAGGCCTTGCTCTTCATCTATTATTTTCCATTGTCCTATTGGATGTTTAATCATGATTATCCATTTTACTCATCATAGGTTGAGTAATAGTATCCACTGTTTAATAGTGATCTACAAAAAGAGTATCCTTTTTGAATAAATTAAAATTAGGCTATGTTATTTTGAAAGCACTTGAAAAAGGTGATATAGAACCAAAAGCAACAGACTTTGGTATCGAAATGTCAGAGTTTAGGGATGTTGTCATGTTTTGGAAAAGGAAGGATTAATATGAGGTTCTGTAGCTGCTAAAGACATTGTATGGCTAGATAATGCAGAGGTCACAATCAAGGACTACAAATTTCTGGAGGAAAATAGCTCTTGGAGTAAGTATTACAAAACTGCACAGGAAATAAGAGATTGGGTTAAATTATAAGAATTGGAATGTTTAGAAAAAGTTTATTAAACCATTATTGTACATGGAGGGTAGCTGGTGGTATCTTGGTGGCAGACTGGTAGCAAAACAGGCGTACTTTCTTTAGAGACATTAATAGAAAAAGGCTTGTTACCTGAATACTGTTTCAACTTATCGGGTCCGTGCTTGCATTTATTAATTCATGCAATAGACCATGAACATATTAGAAGTCAATTAAGGAAATAAAATCTTTAATAAGGTATGTAGTTAGTAATGATATTGACAATTCCAAAGAAGCTTATTGATCGGGTGTGATAAGAAGTGAATTTGTGGCTAAACAGAGAGAATGCTATGCAAATATTTAATAATGAGCTTAGTGATGATTATAATTGTGTAGTAAAACTATTTGAACTCTTCGATGAAGTAATTGGCAGTTACACAGATGATACTGGAATTTTAAGGGTAACAGGATTGATAAATATGAAAATCTACACGTTATGTCATGGTATGTTAAGTTTAGCAATGGACGGTCTCGCACAGGAGTCCGGAGCTTTATTTCGACCGGCAATAGAGGCCTATGAAAAACTTGTATATCTAAGAGAGGACCCGATTAGAGTTGAGCAATTTTATGAGGGAACCTTACCTCAAGCGGGGGACATTGCTAAAAAGATTAACGGGAAGTTTAAAGAAGTACGTGCGTACTTAAATAACAACGCTTCCCACTTTAAATTCGAATATAATTCATTGAGACATCTGGTTCAGATGACAAAAGAAGGCGAGTTTATACTAAAACAACCTTCATTCACACCAAAGGTATTAAAAAAGAACGTAGGAACCTTAGCTGTATTTCTAATTTATGTGCTTTATGAAGCTATTGCAGGTTTAAAACAAAATGATATTGAAATAAATGACTTGGTAAAAAAACTTGAACCACTGTATGTACAAGTTGGTGGTTTATATGTGGAAAATGAATTATCAATCGAGAATTAAAACAAAAAACGCATAAGCTCTTATGCGGTTTTTTATTTATCCCATGATATTCCTTTCAAATACACGTTTTCCATAAGAAACATTTAGAGTTTTACCAGGGTATAATATATTAATGTCGCAAAAACCATCCCACTAAGTTCAAAACTGAGAGAGAATGTAGGTAAGTCTAATGGTTTAGAATGCAACGAGTTAAAACACCTTTGATATCAAAGGGTTTTTAAACAATCAAAATTTTTTTTTATTATATGTAAGAAGAGAAAGTAGCATTAATGGTCACATATTGGTCACGTCAAAAACGGGTTGAAGAATGTTTCTGGCAATTAACTGATGCATGTTTTGGCAGTATGTTTATAAATCTTTATGAATCATTACTTAGAGGCTAACCTGTATAAATACTAATATTTATTCATATTCGTAATAGCGAAGCTTACTGCACTAATGGAGCAGGTTTGTTGTGCGAAATGTTTCTAGCTAAAATTGAGGATGGTCACATTACTCAGGTAAAGGCTAGACAGTTCCTTACGGAACTGAAGGATTATATCGAAGAATCAAATGACGGAGTAACACCCTGAAGGG
>NZ_JAHUWN010000034.1 GCF_019219025.1 Bacillus sp. sid0103
ATTTAGGTTAAACTGTATTTGAGTCATAATTAATTCCTCCACATTGTTTTCTTCGCCGTTAACATTGTAACCATGAGGAATTAATTTGACTCATTTTCTTTTTACACAATTATATGGACTCAATCCACAAAAGCCCTCAAAAATCGCACAAAAGCATAATAAAATGGCACAAAATCACAATAGTGTCCACTCCGAGTGGGCAAAACATTAAAAGTGTCCACGGACGGTGCCTGACACCAAACTTGACACCAAACTTAACACCAATAAGTCCATAAAAATCCATATTTCTTTATTATACCCAAAAATGTGTGGTTAGAGGAGGGCGGGGCTTGAAGTTATTCGAATTAATGCATTATTTGTACGTGGTTTGATTAAAAAAGGTAACTAGAAGTGTTTCTAGGCAAAGGATCATAACTCAAATAATGTTTGGTTACACAAAAAGGGAAACCATCAAAAAAAAGCACGAGCCCCGCACCAAAAACCAAAAACAGCGCAGAACTCGTACTATTGCTACCCCTCAATCAACTTACTCCGCTTACACTCTTCATGAAATGCCCGGAGCCGCTTCGTCCGCTCTAGCAACGTGTCTAAGTAATACTCCCAATCATCAACCCGTTTCAACTTCTTATACAGCGTCCGAAGCTTCTTTAAATGCCGCACCGCCATCCGGTAACTGGCCCGGTTCTTCTGATCAATCTCCTTTTGAGCCGTTTGATGCAGCATCCCGAGCAGCACCTCAGGCCGCTCCTTCTCAATCAGCTTCAACCGGTCCTTCGGCAACTCATAATAATCCAAGCCTACAAACGCCTGGAGCTCACCCCAGCGGTCATACTGCTTCCGCTCAAACAACACATACTCATAATCCCCGAAGCTGTACGGCAGCATCGCAAGCAGCGCCCGCTCATACAAATCGACCCGTTCACTCTCCGCACAATAGGGTGCTACTGACCGCAGCGCATTCCGGACAAACGTCGCACAAGAATGATAACCACCGAGCCGCTCCAAATACTCCTTCACTTTTTGCAAAAATAACTCAATTACCGGGCCGACTCGCTTCCACGCCTTCAGTCCCGACAAATAATCAATCCAAAACACCAAATACGGCGCAATCTCCTCATCACTAAACGGCCCGACCAACTTCAACGCCGCCTCATCATTCCCAAGCAAGAAATTCAAATGAATCCCAGCAAGCAAGAGTGGCGCAGGGCTCTCCCAATCCTGGAGCTCCTTCAGCCGCGACTGGATCTTCACCAACTCTTCCTCACGCCATGCCTTCTTTTTGAAAAAATGAATCCACAACAGCCGGTACAAGAAAAACCGCTCATACTGCAAGCCCTGCGTACAGTTCAGGATCTCAAACGTGTCCGCGCGCAACTTATCAACAAACTCATCAAAATCAAACGGCAGCGACTGCACGCCAATCTTTATCGAGAGCTCCTCGGCATCATCCATCAAATTATGGAACAAATGCAAATAAGCCCGCTTCACCGTATCCTCATCATGACCTAACTGATCACTCAAGCGCGCCAACTTCTGAAACGACACGACAATTCCGACCAACTCATACAGCAAGCGCCATTCCTGCTCCACCGGCGCACTCGCATGAATCCGGCGCTCATAAATCCCAAACAACTCCGGAATCACATACGCACTCGTGTACTTCTTCGTCGCCAGCAGCGTATCAAAACTCACCTCAAACGAATGAACCCAGCGCCCATAATCCGGCTTCGAGACCCCATTCGACTTAATCAAATCCTTCGCCGTCTTCATCCCCCAGTTCGAGAAAGCCGTCTTCTCCTTCATCGGCTCACGCCACTCGGTCACCCAATCAGCCACACTGCCAACTCGAGAATACGCACTAAAAAAAACCGCCACCTGATGTCGGCAAAACCCCTCAGCTGGACACGAACACTTACTCAACGACAAATACTCAAATTCCAGCGTCACATAACATGGCGTCACGTCCTGAACCGTCGCTGTAATTTTCTCATTCCATACCTGTAGCTGCTTCACCAGCCCTTGCCGGTACAACATTAACCCCTTCTGAACCAGCCGAGCATCCTCCGTCACCGTAGGGTGCAGCAATTCCCGCACCTGATCCCCAAAAAGCTCAATCTTCTCACTCAAAGGTGTCGACTCCAAAGCCACAACCCCCTTTACAACCCCAAACAAATTTTTTAGAAAAATCCATATTCCTCTATTATACCCAAAAAAGCACCTTTTTGAAAAATGAACTCATAATGGTGCCTGACACTGTGTGAAAAAATCACATGGTGCCTGACACCATTGTGAATTATTCACACATTTCCTGAACCCCCATTGACACCTCAAATGAAACCAAAACTCTTTCGAAGTACGAAAGTTCTGCATAATAGAAAAATAGATTGTTAGCCGACTATTTTCCTATTATAATGGTAGGAAAATAATACAAAAGGTGGGAAAAATGTGTTTCGTTTACAAAGTTTTACTAGATTAATCGTACTATTTTCCTTCGCGATCATGATAACTTTCATCATTGCACCAAAAGAATCTAGTGCGGCAACCGTTACATATTTAGATCAAATGGAACCAAATCAATCCGCAGGGTCGATTTATAAAAATAAGTGGTACAGTCAACCGTTTGTGGATATAAATGGCCGTATCATTGATCGAGGGATTGGGTTTTCACGCGATTATTACTACAAGGCTTTTGCAGCATATAACATAGAAAATATGGGTTATACCACTTTTGATACCCGAATTACCATCGATAAAAATAATACTGGTGGTGATTTTGGTAAAACAGCTGTTGGTATCTATGCAGATGACCACCAATTATATGAAAGCCAGTTGTCAGTAAATAGTGGCAGCCTAAATGTCCATCTAGATCTACCAACGAACACCAAAAATCTAAAGATTATGATTAGACAATTGTCTGGAGCAAAGGGAGTACATAACGTAATCTTGGATAATGCTAGACTTTCAACAGGTGGCAAGGTTTTATCAGTAGGTGAAGTAACCAGCCTAAATACGATTGGAGCAAATGTAATATCAGGAAATTATTATGCGGGTCAATGGTATAATGAACCCTTTCAAGATATAAAAGGAAATATTATCACGGAGGGTGTAGGTTTATATCGCGGAAATGGCACAGGAAGAGTGCAATACAATATCGACCAAATGGGCTACAATATTTTTGAAACCAAGCTATCATTGGATTCAAAATGGACTCTTGGCGACTTTGGAAAAAGTGCCGTTGCTATTTATGCGGATGATTACAAGCTCTATGAAAAACAAATGTCAACGAGTACACCAGTTCAATCGGTTCGAGTAAAAATACCTAAGGGTACAAAAAATTTATTTTTAGTAACCAAGCAAATAGAAGGTGCTCGAGGCACGCAGGGTGTTATTTTTATCAATCCTGTAGTAAAGAAAACAACAGAAGCTCAGCCAGTAGTCGTAAGAAACGCGGATGTGACATCAGTGGGCGCAATTGAATCTAGGAGCTATGCTATTGGACAGTGGTACAGTTCACCATTCCAATATGTCGATGGAAGTTTAGTCACATCAGGCTTCGGTCTCGATTATGAAGAAGGCTATGCTACATTTGATATAACCGGCATGAATTATAACACCTTCACAGCAAAATTATCATTGGATTCAAAATGGTTGGTGGGCGACTATGGAAAAACGAGTGTTTATTTCTACACTAATAACCGCTTGATTTACTCCCAGGGTGTGACAAAAGCGACGGGAATCAAGCCTTTATTCTTGCGCCTTCCAAGTGGGACCACGAACCTGAAAGTAATGATTAGGCAAACAAGAGGTGCCTTGGGTTATCATGGAGTCGTTCTAGGCGATGCTCAATTTAAATACTATTCATACACACCTAGCTTAAAAACAACCCAATTAAAAGCAACCAACAACACGGGTAAAAAAGACGTTGTCACCATTACAAAGGTAGTAAAGGGCGACATCATCAAAATCTACAACAGCGTTGGTAAACTATTAGCAGCTCCAAAAGCGACTGGCTCAACCGTAACGGTATACCTTCCGCAAATCGGTCCGAAAAGCGGCAAGCTTTATATCGCAGCCAAGCGAGGAACGTACTTGGACAGCTCTAAAACAGCCGTGAGCTTTGGCGGTGAAAAAACATCAACATCCAAGCTGAAAAAAGTAACCATTAAAAACTATAAAAATAGATACGACACGATCACAGTCAGCAACTTGCAAAAATACGACATGATCTATGTCTATAACACAACAGGCAAAGTCATCGCCACCAAACAAGCAACTTCATCGACGGCAACGATTTATATCAAGCAACTAGGCAAGACAAAGAGCTATGTCTATCTAGCAGCAAAAGGCTCGGGCATGACCACCAGCACCAAAGTGAAAGTTTACTTTAAAAGCGAGTAATAGTTAAACCCCTTCTGAGATAGAAGGGGTTTTTGCATAAGTCCTGAATTTTTTAGAAGTTTGTGGTGGAAACGAGGGTTTGGACAGTAAATAGGGGGAAGTGGATAGTAAATTAAGAGAAGCAGACAGTAAATTTCAATAGCGGACAGTAAAATAAAATAGGTGCAAGTAATAGAAAATTCAGCGTAATTTTGACTTGGTTCCTCCCAAAAAAAAGAGCCAGCCCTCACATTACGGGGTTGGCTCGAACCTTGTGACATCATTTTTTGATAGAGTAGAACAATATTCAAACAAGTGCGTAAGATAGCTGTTAAGCTCAAAACCTTCCTCATTAGCATACTCCGACAATAACAATGGATCTTCCTTCATCCTCATTACCCCCTTGAATATGTACTTACCATCATTATTACCAAACTATCATTCTCTTAAACATAAAAAATGGTAATTTTAAAAGTGTTTTGGCGGAAAAGTAGTCAAAGTTGGCGGAATCATGCCACAGTTCGGCGGGATCCGCATCCAAATTGGCGGAATTACTCCACAGTTTCGCGGAATCCACGTCCAAGTCGGCGGAATCCACACTCCATAAGAGAGCAGCAACCCCAAAATCACCTCAATCCATCGTCTATCAGCGAATTTAAGCATTCAATCTGCGAATTTAGGCTCCGTATCAGCGAAATTCCCTATTCAGTCAGCGAATATAAAAACCATCCCGCATTTCAGAAAGGAGCAGTCCAACCGTAGATTTAGAGAACTACCTTCCTTTTAATCGGAATGACCGATCATCTGGCCCCAACACTATATACAAAAAAAGAGCCGCCCCCTCAGATCTAAGGGGTTGGCTCCATCTTCGTGACTTCTGTATTTGATAGACTAGAAATATATTCAAATAAACTCGTAAGATAGCTATTAAGCTCAAAACCTTCCTCATTCACAAACTCCGATAATAACAGCTTATTCTCCTTCACCCTCAAAACCCCCTCGAAAATCGTTCTATCATCAGTATCGCCAAACTATCACTCTCGTATACACTGTTTCTCCGTAAATTTTGCAACTAAGCTTACCTCAATCAATTCTGAAAGAACCGAAAAAACAAGTAAAAATGTATTATAGAAAATAGACCGTAGAGTAGGAGGAAGGATATGAGATTCATAGAAAAACGGCTTGGCGGTTTGATGATAATGGAGCTGCACGTTTCCGATAGGAACCTATTTAATAGCAGACCTCCTGGGCGAGGAAATAGCTGATTCAATTACATTGGAGTGGACAACTCAAAAAGGCGCACCGATAAAAAATATTTATCATGGTCCAAAGAGGATTTAATGGAGACAGCAAAATCATTCGAATAGCAGAAAAAGAGGCGACTCCGAGTAAGTCTCCTCTTTTTTATCGAAAATCAACAATATTTTTATAAAAGTATTAAACATTCCTCATTCGCAAACTCCGACAATAAGAAAAATAACAAGCTAATAGTAAGGATAACCATATCCATAATGATGGTAACCATAACCATATGGAGATAAAAATGGGCTGCCAAACATTCCACCCATAGCCCCGCCTAAGAAAGGTGCACCGAAAAATGGCCCCCCATAGTGAAAAGGGTGGTGGTAAAAAAGATGAGGTCGTAGAAATATCCGTCTTACATCATTTTTATTAAATAAGTCCATTGGTGTTTGCATGTATAACCCATTCCTTTTTTCAATGTAGTTAAAACATCTAACAATTAATTCGTAATTCCAACATCCTATAAATAACTTTTATGGGATGTACTCTGTCGGTACCGATTTCTTTTTTTCCTCCATAATGATTTGCCTACCTGCGTTTGCTTCTAATACAAGCCCTAATGATTGTAACCAATCTCCAAAATTGGTGATTTCTTGTGCTTCCAACGTGAGCGCTTCGTCATCGGTTAGCACCTGTCCTGTAACACCAATTCCTTCAAAAAACTGCCCCATGGTTTGAATCAATACTCCCAAAAATATCTGCCTTTCATTGGCATCCGATCTGACTTCCTCATCAATCAACATAATCTTAGATAAGTAATATGCCTCCAGTACTTGACCAATAAATTGAATCCAGACTGCAACGGAGACTTGTTTTTCAAGTTGTAACACCAATTCCTTATTGTCAGAATTACTATTTTCCTTGGTTGCCTTTTTATCTTCCGTTTGAGCACTCACTGTAATTCACTCCATTCTTTATATCCTTATGCAAATATCTAGGGGAATGCCTTTATAAATTTGCCATTTTAGTCAATAAAGATTTGATCGGACCTTTCCTTGAAGAACAAAAAAGCCGCCCAATATGGCAGCTCAATCTTACTTTTAATACAATTCTTACGAAATACCACCATTACTATTGTTATTTTCTGGTGGATATTCCCTTAACTTCTCTGTGAGTTGACCTTCAGTAGGGGGAGTCGACCCATATTTTTTATCAAAATAAACAGCAATTCCAGCCAATATAATGACAGGGGTAAATATATATATCCAAATCATGCTAACACCTCCATAATCTAAAAATGAATTACTAACATTGTATAATAAATTTAACTTTTTTTTACAATTATTTGTTAAAAAAACCAAGTTGTAGATAATGGACGTACAGTGCAATATCCCCTTATTTCAACTGCATGCCTCTAGCAAAATTGTTGTAACTTCCTAATATACATTTCGTCTAAATAACAAAAGGGTTAATGGTCTAACAAGGTTCAAGCAAAGAATATCTTTACTTATATCATAAATTGGAAATAGGAGGGGTTAGATGAAAAAACGATCATCTTTTTGGGGAATGATCTCGGCATTTCTATTAGTAATGGTTTTTTCTTTTTCTTCTTTCGCACCAAGTATAGACGCTAATGCAAGTTCTCAAAAAGCTAAGTTTACAAAACATTCGTATAAAGGGATTAATTTATTAAGATATCCTCAAGTTTATGGAATCAACAAAAAGGCTGCCAGTCAGATTAATTCCACATTAAAAAAAGCTGCTGCAAAATCATACAAATCTTACCTTAATGTAAAGAAGGAAGAAAAAAAGGTTCCAAGAGAAGAGTTATGTAAAAAAACTGCTAGGTGCAAATATTCATTTAACTCTCTATACGAAGTAAAGTATAATTCAAATGGTAAACTTAGTATCTATTATTTAGAATACACGTATAAGGGTGGGGCACATGGAAAAAGTCATGTAACAATGTACAATTTTGACCTTTCCACCGGTAAACAATATAAAATTAATAATCTGCTTAAAACATCTAGTAAGTATAAAAAAGTACAAAAGTATGCGTTTAAATATCTTAGTACACACGAACCGTATTCCCGTTCTATATCTCAATTAAGCGACGTTACAGTTAACAAAAACACGCAATTCTCGTTTGCGAAAGACGGAATTTATCTTGTATTTCAAGAAAATGAAATTCCATCATATCCTGATGGGAATCCATTTATAAAAATTCCAAAGTCAGTTTATAAATAAGTGACATCAATGGGCGTAAGATCATTTCTTACGCTTTTTTTTTTACATTCAGATAGTAATTACATAATCACTCTATCGCGAAGAGATGTGAGAGGATTAGGCAATCATTTGGCATGAATATGATAACGGTAATCCACGTCTCATTACAATTAGTTGAAAATATTTTCCCCTCCCCAAAAATTCATATGGTCCCATTACAGTTATGGCAGCGATATGGAATAAGTCGATGAAAAAAAACGCTCAGGGCTTATGCACTGAGCGTTTGTTATGACAATTATTGTGTTCATTTGCTTGTAATTTTATTTTGAGTTTCTATTACTAATGGCAATTTTGTGCTTCAAAACCAAACCCGTTAATGATTTGGCAGCCTCAATTAAATCCACATTGGTCAATTCCTTATCGAATAACCATAAACGGTCTCATCATCTCATAATCCTCGTGCTCGAGCATATGACAGTGCCAGACATACAAACCTGTAAAAGGGCCAAACTTCATAATAATTCGAGTGACCTGGTTGGGGTCAGCGCGGACCGTATCCTTCCAGCCGCGTTCTTGTGGTTCGGGAGGAAGTGGCGGACCTGTGTAATGGATCGTTTTTTCCTTGTTATACCTGTCAACATCGAAATTCCGCCGGTCTATGACTTGGAAATCAATTAAATGAATATGGATAGGGTGGGAATCCGGAGATAAATTGATCAGATACCATATTTCAGTGGAGCCCAATTTCGGATTCTCAGTGATCGGGTCATCCCACTGCTTGTTATCCAATAACATCAAGGCCCGACCATATCGATCCATATTGTCAGTTAAAGTAAGGTTTCGTGACTTGGAAGCGGATTGTTCATTCATCAACGGGTAAGGCATCATATACGCTGGAATCACACTCGTATCGACATTCGCCAGGGGCTGTGTCACTCTAAGCTGCATTACGGTGCCCGTATGTTCATTGACTGGATCACCACTTGGAAATGGAGCAGGAGCATCGTTTGTCATGATAATATTTTTCCCCTCAAGATTGGTAAAATCAATGATCACATCGGCTCGTTCTGCCGGTGATAACAGGAGTTCGTTGACACCAATAGGCTGCTGCATCAATCCTCGTTCCGTCGCAATTAGATACATCCGTTGTCCCGAATCAAGCTTGATCCGAAAAAAACGACTATTCGCTGCGTTGAGGAGCCGAAAGCGATATTTACGTGGTTCGACATTTACATAGGGGTGCACTTTACCATTCACCAAGATGGTGTCGCCAAAAAATTCAGGAACGACGGACGTTTCCAATTCTGGGACAGGTTTTTGGGGCTGCTTCGGGTAATAAAGCGAGCCATCTTGATTGAAAGTCTTGTCTTGAATGACAAGCGGGACGTCATATTTCCCACTTGGTAAATTAAATGACCGCTCCAGTGGATCTCTGATCAGATAGAACCCGGCCAAGCCAGCATACACATTAAGTCGTGTGATCCCAAGGGTATGGTCATGATACCAAAGGGTGGATGCTCGATCGCAATTATCATATTGATAGACTTGCTTTTTAAAAAAAGGACCCACCTTTTCGAATCCCTTTGTAAACCAAGCCTCCGGGTAGCCATCGCTTTCCCATTCAACACAAGCACCATGGACATGGACGACCGTTCGAACTTCCGGGACATCCTTATGGGCACCGTGTACCGTATAGTCGACAGGCAAGAGATGCTTGTCGGGCAGATCGTTTATCCACTTGATAAACACTTTTTCGCCGCTTTCCACCTCTATCGTTGGCCCCGGGTAGCTGCCTTCGTACCCCCACACGGTTGTATCATTCAACTCACGATGGAGGGATTGCTTAAATTCTGTCATCTTCACTTCATAATACGTATAGACCGAATCCTTCCATTGAGGTTTTAAAATCGGGGGAATCGGCAGTTCATCTACAAATTTAGAGAGCATTATCGTTCCGCTCCTTTATAAGGGCTTGATTCCTGTTTGGTTTTTCCAAAGATAAGTTCTCATCACAGTAATGTATGACGCAAATTTCGAAAATATATCAATGAAAAAGCGGGGAGGATCCGTCGAATCAATACTTTTTCAAAAAAACAATCATGTTTGCGACAGAAAATGTTGGGAATTGTCGAACAATACAGAGGGGGGTAAAATGTCATGGGCCGCATTTCATGACAACCATAATCCTATCCCTGTTAATCCAACGACTGAAATTTACCCCTAATGAGTGAATAGGAGAACTAGTGAACATGACGAAAAAATTATTTGTAAATGGCGAATTAACACAAAGCAGGAAAGAAACGCACGGAAAACACAAGCACCCAGAATTTACTTCAAGAATGGAAAAACGCGAATATGAAAAGAACACTCATTTTTTTGATATTCGAAATGTATTAGATGTCAAAGGATTCCTAAACGATATACGTGCCGATTGGAATACATATGTGGCACAAATCAACCAATGGATTCAAAAAAGCCCGGTAAAAAGACTTGTCGTAACAGGCATCTTTACCATTGTCCTTAGCTTTTTTGCAAGCACTTCCAATGCAGCTTTTATTAAGGAATATACATATCAGGTGAAAAATGGCGAAAAAATTGAAAACATCGCTGCAGAACATGGAATAACCGCACAAGAAATTTTAGAAGCGAACGGGATCACGTCCATTAACGGTAAAAAAATTCTTTTACCAAAAGTACATAACAGAAACGTTACCGCCACCACACTAAATGTTCGGTCCCAACCCAACACGAAAAGCAGTATCATTGGCACCTATCAGAAAGGGGATGTTGTGAAGGTTTCATTCGTAGAAAACGGATGGGCCGGCATTCTCATAAAAGGAAGAGTATGTTTTGTGAGTGCCGATTATCTTACCACACCTGGTGAAACGACTAAACCAGCTGTAACTCAACCCAAAACTATGTATGTAACGGCCGATTCGCTCCGAGTTCGAGAGGGTGCCTCCACGAGTAGTACAGTCCTAGGTTCGGTAAAATTAAACGATATGGTGTCTGTAAAATCATCAATGAATGGTTGGGCACAGATTAATTTTAACGGCAAAGTAGCGTTTGTTAATAAAACCTATTTAACTACCAATAAACCAGCAACAACAAAACCAAGTTCAACCGTGTACGTGATTAAGCCCGGTGACACGTTTGCAAAAATCGGTAAAGCCTTAAATATCTCTGTGGCATCCATTCAGAAACTGAATCCAACGGTGGACTCATCCAAGTTAACAATTGGACAAAAAATTAATATCCCTGCCACAACTGTACCGACAACTGCTAATCAATTAATAGTAGTAGCTCAAATTGGAGAAGTTGACTCAAAAGGAACGTTTCGTTTTACAACCTCTACCGGAAGCAGCTATGTTGCCAAAGCATCAGGCGGCTTGCTAAAAGAAGTAATGACCCATCGTGGGAAAAACGTAACCCTCACACTTGAAGGAAAAAGGGGTCAACAAATGACTTTACTCTCTCTTCAATAAAATCGTACCAATAAAATTAGCCTCCAGTGTGAGGCTTTTTTTATTGGATCGTTCTGGTTTTAGAAGAAATAGTGGATCTTAAAAGGGGTTTGGCGGAAAAGTAGGTAAAGTTGGCGGAATTACATCCCAGATTGGTGGAATCCGCATCTTAATTGGCGGAATCCCTCCACAGTTTGGCGGAATACACGTCCAAATCGGCGGAATCCCTACTTCATAAAAGTCAGGAAGGCCAACATTTAGCTATATAAGAAGTTGTATCTGCTGACCTTATCATTCGAACGAAGCAGGATAGTTTACCAAGTTGCACGAATTAATTAAGTGGAACTTTACACAAATGATAAGGGGATATATGAAGTGAAACCTAATGTAAAAATCATGAAATCAGATTCGGAAATTATGTTTACTTTCAGCACGATCAAACAACTACGTCCGCATTTAACAGAAGATAATTATTTAGAAAAAATCAAACGAATGCAAGATAAATATGGTTATAATTTAGTTGCCGTGATTGAGGATAATGAAGTAAAAGCAGCAGCTGGATATAGGATCACGGAATCTCTAGCCTGGGGAAATTATTTTTATATAGATGATTTCATTACAAATGAGAAAAATCGTCGTAAGGGTTATGCAAATATCTTATGGGAGTGGCTAATTGATCAAGCTAAGATAAATGGTTGTGAACAATTCCATTTGGATTCTGGTGTACATAGACACGATGCTCATCGATTTTACCTGAAAGGTAGATTAGATATTACTTGCCATCATTTTCAAATGTCTTTTTAACTAATAATAGGTAATGATGGGGGATGCTGCGGCAATCCCTCTTCTTGTTGTGCTACAAGGCTGAAGAGTGTAACGTATTATTACTATACAATAATAATAGATACTTTATTTGGAAGGATACCCACCTATGGAGATTCTTGTTTTTTTGAAAGGTTTAGTGATTGGTTTTTCTATTGCTGCTCCTGTAGGACCTATTGGTGTATTGGTGATTAAAAGAACATTAGGTCAGGGGAGAATATATGGAATTGTGTCTGGAGTTGGGGCAGCAAGTGCGGATGCTCTATATGGTCTTATTGCAGGGCTTGGTTTAACCGTTATTACGAGTTTTTTTATTGGACAACAGTTTTGGTTTCATTTAGCAGGGGGAGCATTCCTCTGTTATTTAGGAGTGAAAATAGCCATATCAGAAGCATCGGAAAATCCGGCGCGAGTGCAAGGTCAGCATCTGGGGGCATATTCCTCCGTTTTTCTCCTTACTCTGACAAACCCTATGACGATACTATCTTTTGTTGGCATTTTCTCAGGATTAGGACTCACCCAGGCTAATGAAGGATCTGTGGTGACATTGGTTTTAGGTGTATTTATGGGTTCAGGAATTTGGTGGCTGCTCCTCTGTTTTGTAGTGGGGCTTTTCAAGGAAGTTCTCAAAAAACAAACCTTAATATGGATTAACCGATTATCGGGTCTTATCATTTTTTTATTTGGAATCTATTCCTTTTGGGGGTTATTGCACTAACGATGCAGGTTTGTGGAAGAAGGGGAGGGAAAATCTCTTTACGCCGCATTTGATCAATAGTGTGTAGGAAGAACAACTTATTGAAAAAGGCACCCATAAGGCGCCTAAAGGGAATTTGTATCTCAGAACTTTTATATTATGGAACTGTTTTGTATTTGCAAAAAGAATCCCCCCTAAAGGGGGAGGTTAAATGCAACTAGAATCCAAATGGCCCTTGAGGACAACAAGGATTATGTGGCATACCGCACATCGTATGTGTTTCACAGCATTCATTTACAACGGATTCGGTATGTGGGAAAAAGTGTTGATGAACTGTAGTAGTGTGAGAAGGATGTAGATGCGTTACTACTTTATTAAATATATTTGTCTTAACATATTGTTGTCCTGGTGAAACTAACGGTGGATCATATTGAGCAGGAAACACTTGGGGCGGGCAGTTGAATGTATTGGGGCTGTTGAAAATTTCATAAATTGCTCCCAACTCTCACCCAAAAGAAAAAACACCGATTATCGGTGCTTATTCTTTAATACACAAGGCAGCAAATATCCAATTCCTCACGCCATAGGCAAGTAATCGTCGAGCTGATCAAAGGTTCCGCCAAAACCTTGCTTCATGGATTCAAACTCTTCTACAAATCTCTTGCGTTCTTCTTCAGATGCATTTATTGGACCACCTCGAAGGGTGATGGTGGTTTTGCCTTCATTTTCTGAAAGAGTTAGTGTATTTAATATTTCCAGCGGCCAGATTGGGCTAAAAGGTGCACGAACGGTATTGCCCTCTTCATCAGCAAACGAATTGATAAAGACGAGCTTTTCTGGAGAAATGATTTCGCGATAAATAAACTTGCCCCACATTTCGTGGCCGTCTTCGGATCGCATTCTGAAGTGGAAGATCCCATCTGGGCGGAGATCGAATTTATTTATATCTAATGCGAAGCCTTTTGGTCCCCACCAGTGCTTAAGATGCTCAGGCTCGGTCCAAACCTTGAACACTAGCTCTCGTGGTGCATTGAAGGTTCGCGTGATCACCAATTCACTTTTTTCAGGATTCATGGTAGCAGAGTCAGTTAGATTTTCATTTAGCATTTTAGTTCCTCCTTCGGAATGGTTTTGTTTATTAAATCTTTGCCAATTGTTCCTCAAGACGATCAAGTGTGGATTTTGCCCCTTCAATGGCCCCGTACTGCTTGACCACCTTATCCAATTCTTCTGCGGACTTGAAGCGTGTCCGCATGTTAAGTGCGGTTTTATTTCCTTCATCTTCGAACATCACAGTCACATGAAATGGTTCGTCGTCTCCACCGCCATGTGAATAAACGAGCCTTTCGGGGCTCACAACCTCGATGTATTCGATGTAATTGTCATAATCTACACCATCGGGACCGTGCATGACGTAACGCCATACACCACCTGGCTTTACGTCAATTTCTTGTACCGTAATCGTAAAACCTTTTGGTCCCCACCAGTGGGGCAGATGTTCGGGATCCGTCCAAGTCTTATATACAAGCTCACGTGGCGCATCAAAGATACGGGAGACCACGAGTTCCCGTCCCTCTATGGACGTAACGGTGTTATTTGTTGCATTACTTTCTAGCATAATCTTGTTCCTCCTTTATCATATTGATGATACTTTCCGAGAGGACTACTGCTTGTCGTCATTCTTCACTTCCTTACTTTGCAGGACCTGCAGGTAATCGTCTAAGCGATCTAATCTCTCGTTCCAGATGTGGCGGTAAGACTCCAACCAGTCATCAAGCTCTTTGAACGGCTCGGCTCTCAGTTTGTAGATTCGCCGATTGGCCAGCGCTTGAACCTCGACGAGCCCGGCATTATTAAGTACACGAAGATGTTTAGAAGCTTGCGGCTGGTTGAGCCCAAGACGATCGGCAATTTCCCCTACAGTGAGTGGACCATCACGCAAGAGTTCGACTATGTGAAGACGGTTGGGTTCAGCAAGAGCATTCAAAGTTGTTTTCATGAATTTAATATACCTGAAATGGAATATTCCTGTCAAGGAATATTCTAAATATTTTTCCCTAATTTGTGTTCCGTGGCACCTCTGTGAGAGTGTGCAGTCTGATTTTTCCTAAATGAGGGGCTCTAGTTAATATGTGCAGATTAGCTTTATAAACTCTTTATTATATTTGATCTTCAATAATCCGGCGCCATTCTTTAATAAGAAGACGTCCATCCCGCGTTCTGCTATTAATACCCCTAAAAGAAAAAATGGATGACTTTTTCCCGTTATCGAGAAAAGGTCATCCATTTTTCTTATTAATGCCCTGCCATCATGGCGACTTTCGCGTCATTTGAATCATCATCTGATGCAGGGTCCGGCTGTTGTTTTGGTCTGCTAAGGATGGTTCCTAAAAGTGCACCAGCTAACGCAATCCCTGCAGCTAGAAGGAAGGTGTCACCATAGGCAGCAACGGCTGCTTCAATGGGATTAGTTGTACCTGTCATATGATCAGTGATTCTTGATGTTAGGAACCCAGTCATACCTGCTACTGCAAATGAAACCATGACTTGTTGAGCCGCTGTCGTTAATGGTGTGACACGACTAACAAGATGTCTTGGAGCGGATTGAAGAACATGGGTATTAATCGCCATCATGGATAGTCCCATACCTGCTCCCATCATCACTAAACATGTAATGATAAATCCAGTAGTTGTATCCATAGAAATTCGTGAAAGCATAAATAGCGCTGCAGTAATAATAGACAAGCCTGTTATGGCTAAAGGACGAGCACCGATTTTATCATATAAACGCCCTCCGATTGGCATCATAACACCTGATGCTAGAGCTTGTGGAAGTAGAATTAATCCAGTATCTAAAGCACCGTAACCTCTAACGGTTTGCAAAAATAACGGGACAATAATCATAACCCCAAATAATGCGATTTGGGAAATCCATGTGATCACAATACCTTTTCTAAAGTCAGATGATCCAAAAACTCTCAGCTCTAATAAAGGCTGTTTTTGACGAAGTTCGACGAAAATGAAAATGAGGAGAGCCGCTCCTCCTACAATTAATCCAGTCAGAGTTTCCGATGAAGTCCAACTCTTACCCCCTTCACTTACTCCATAGGCAAGCATGGAGAAGGCAATAGGTGCTAAAAGGATTCCTAAAAAATCAAGTGTGGGAACTGTCTTACGCTCAACATTCGGTAAAAATTTTATTCCAACCAAAATGGCAATAATACCGATTGGCAAATTGATAAGGAAAATCCAGTGCCAAGTAACGTATTCTACAAGATATCCTGCTAAAACAGGTCCTAGTGCAGGTGCTAAAAGCATCGGAATCCCAAGTGTTCCCATGACGGACCCCATTTTGTCTGGAGGAGCTAGTCGGAAAATCATGGCCATTCCTATTGGAGCAACCATTCCTCCGCCCAGTCCTTGAATCACCCGATAGAGGATTAGCTGTTCAGGGGTTTGGGCAATAGAACATAGAACGGAACCAAGCGTAAACAAGGCAATCGTAATTAAAAATATCTTTTTTGCCCCAAATCGGTCTGTCATCCAGCCAGCTAAAGGAATGACAGCTGATAATGCAAGGGTATAACCTGTTATGGACCATTGCATGGTCGAAACATCCGATTTAAAATCTTTTACTATTCCAGGCAGCGCAACATTCATTGCCGTACTATCAAGAATAACCATTATCATACCCACAATGACAGCTAGCATTGGTCCTATGATGGTTTTAATAGAAAAGGCCTCATTATTATTTTCTATTTTTGTTGACATACGAAAATCATCTCCTTTTCTAAAAACGTAATCTTCCATCTAAGCTATTAATTAAACAGCGTTTTAAACAATGTTTAAACAAAAATTTATCTCTTTTCCACCGATCTGTCAAGAAAAAATTTATTCATGGGAGGTCCAAATGGTAAAATAAAAAAATGGAACCTTGACACAGAAAGACCATGAGTATTAGTGTAAAATTAAACAAAGTTTAAATTTACGTTTTTAACAAATAATTTTTCAAAACAAGTGTATTAGGGGAGTTATAAGATGAACAAAAGCTCCGAAAAAGATAGGACTACAAAGGAAAAGATACTGAATTCAACACTTGAACTCATTACGACAGAAGGCCTTGAAAATGTAACCCTGCGCAAAATCGCAGCAGCAGCGGAAGTTAATCTTGCGCTAATAAATTATTATTTTGGGTCAAAGGATAAATTGATCAATGAAGCTTTGAAAGTGTTACTGGCTTCCTTTCGAGAAGCTTTTCTCATTTTAGATGATCATTTAATTCCTCCAAAGGAAAGATTAAAAATCTTCATGGTTCAATATGCAAATTCAATTATAAAGTATCCTGAACTCGTCCGGGAAATTCTCGGGAAGGGCAATATTTCATTTGAGTCGCAATTTGAATACAAAGATTATATGCAAACAATGGGAATCACCAAAATTATTGCAACTTTACAAGAAATTACGGGAGAGAAAGATCAGGATGTTCTTGTCATGATGATGATGCAAATCCATGCTGCCATCTTTTTTCCGTCCCTGATGGCTTGCAAAAAAAACGTGCCCATAGATTGGAACAAAATTTCCATTGGCGATCAAATTGATTATTTTTTTCAACATTATTTTTCTAAGTATTCCTAGGCAACAGGAATTGAACAGGGCTAACTTTATATTCCTTTTGGGGGTTATTGCACTAACGGTACAGGTTTGTGGAAGAAGGGGAGGGGAAATCTCTTTACGCCGCATTTGGTCAATAGTGTGTGTAGGAAGAACAACTTATTAAAAAAGGCACTTAAGGAACTTCCTGAACAATATAAAAAGAAGAAGGGTTCCTTCTTCTTTCATAAAAAATACTGCGGTTACCTTAAGCGAAACACATAAAGTTTCTTATTTGCGAATATCTGTAACTCACTTTATGGCGTCGTCCTAATCTCCAGGTATATCCGGATACTCCATTTTTTCTAATCTCCGTTGGATAAAACCAAAAATCTCTTCCAAAAGGACCTGGCATTCTTAGCCCGATTAATCCCCATTTACCTAAACATTGACACATCCAGGATCTCATTTGACCAGTTTGTGCAGTTCCAGAAAACGTTGCTGGTACTGTTGGCATTTGTACAGGTGGTGGTGTGGCTGGAGCATCCTCAGCATCGTCAGGTCGATACACTTCTTCATCAACATCTCTTGTTTCATCAATTGATTTATAACCAGAATTTTGTAAATGATTATAAGGTTGCAGATTGTAATTGATATATGGAAAGTACGGTGGCTGATTATTCATTAAAAAGACCCCTCCTTATTTACTAAAATAAGCATCTAAGGTATGTGTATGTTGCACCGTCAGTATGTGAAGCTTATTCACGGCCCAAAAATAAAGAGTGGAAAAGTACTTATTCCACTCTTTATTTTTTTATCGGGCGTTCAAGTGTTAAGATTTCATTTTCAAGAGAAGAAAATGGCCGTTCAACTACATGTTTAACATCTAAGACTGCAGCGTTATAAAAGTGAGGAGAACTCTCAGCCAAAAGAAAAAACACCGATAATCGGTGCTAATTCTTTAAGGCACAAGGCAGCTAATGTCCAGTTCATACCGCTATAGCCAAGTAATCGTCTAGCTGATCAAAGGTTCCGCCAAAACCTTGCTTCATGGATTCATACTCTTCCACAAATCTCTTACGTTCTTCCTCTTCGCCCCCGCCATGGAAATAAACGATTCGTTCGGGGCTTACTACCTCGATGTATTCGATCTTATTATCATAATCGACACCATCGGGACTCATTTCAGGATGATGAAGTTTCCGCTAATACCCTATTACACTTGTCCATTACGAAATTTATGTCAATACATATAATGTCGTATGGTTCATAAGGAAATGGGGGTGAAAAAATGTCAATTGAACATTTTCATGGAATGTGTCACAGACATATGGGTAGAGCTGTTGAAATCAGAACCCATGACGGGAGAATTCATAGGGGAATCATTCATCGAGTTTCCAACGACAGAGTTTTCCTTCAACCACTGGGGCGTCGCAGGAACCTAGGCGGTTTTGGTTATGGAGGCTGGGGCTGGGGCTGGGGTTGGGGCTTTGGCGCTGGAATTGCGTTTGGTGCTATTGCTTCATTAGCTGTACTATCTCTATTCTTTTGGTAGTTCATAAAAATATGTTGTAAGATTTAAAAAGAGTTAAAGCATAAAAGCGCAAGAAACTCGATCGGCTAGGCGTTGGAGCTAGATTCCGATTAACTACATTCAATGTGATCAACAAAGAATCATTTGATTGTTACTTCCGTAATAAAAAATGGACGAGAATTTTTTTTTCGTCTGTTTTTTTCCGTTTTATCATTCTTTCACTTTATTTGAGCAATATGATCTGTTTTGATAGTTAGTAGATCCTTACTTGTTTTGTTAGTTGCTTCAATATAATTCATAACCAGGTAATGCCCAACACAGTAGCCCAACATTTTCGGATAGAAACGTGAACCATACAATATGTTTTGATGTTTAAGGTCATTTTTGGGAACATCTTTATTTGGGAGCACTAAGTTTTTCCACATTTTCTTTAGCTCTTCATTGGAATAATATGATGTCCAAGTGGCTAAGAATTCTTCACTCAATCTTTCACGCACTGCATTTTCAGCTAATCCTTCTAAAATGATTGTGTCCAGCAATACGTAATCCTCTTCGTTTTTTTGAAACTTGGATAACCGACAAACATGGTTATACTCATGTGTAAACAATGCCCTTATTTCCTTTTCCATGTTATCCTCTGAAATAAATAAAAGTAGTTTATCCTTGAAGGCCAAACCTGATTTTCCGTTAAAGTCCTGTTGTAATTTTCGGTTGTTCTTATCTGATGGAAAAATAAAGATAGGGATATTTGGTCCTTCCCACACATTTTGAAGTCGTAGACTTTCCTCTTGTACAATTTCCCATACTTTATTTTTTTGTAATTTTTCCACTACCTCGGTTCCGTTCCCAAAAGGATGATACATTCCATGTAGAGTTAAGTAATCATAGATTTCGGAAGCGAAAGCACCCTCAAAGTGACCTGTTAACTTTTCACAGATTTCAATTGGTTTATGATATGAATCGTGTAACCACTTATCTGTTCTAATCACGCCCATATCAGCACTCCTAACTACACATTTCGTTTAAAATACATTATGCACGTATCATCTAATCGTTCCGAAACCTTTTTCCTTACCTTCCTGACATCTTTAAAAGGTCATTAGTGTTAATAAGAGTATCGTGAACAAATTTATCCCATTATCATAAAATAATGTACAATTTCTAACAAGGATGGGATGGAATTTGAATTACACTTATCTTGATTGTTTAGCCATATTTGGAGTTGGAGGTGCCCATCCTGGAGGTCTTCAACTAACAAAAGAGCTCTTATCAAGGGAAAAAATAGATGAAACAAAGTCGATTCTTGATGCGGGGTGTGGAACAGGGCAAACCTCTGCATATATTGCAGAACAGTACCAATGTAATGTTACTTCCTTAGATTGTAATAAAATCATGTTGGAAAAGGCTAGACAAAGATTTTCATCCTTACATTTGCCTATTGATGTTAAGCAAGGGAGCACTGAAAATCTTCCTTTCGATGAGGGTTTATTTGATATTATTCTCTCAGAATCAGTCATAGCCTTTACAGATGTCTCCTTAACAATTCCTGAATTTAAAAGAGTATTAAAGCCAAATGGGGTCTTGCTTGCAATTGAAATGGTACTTGAAAAATCACTTTCTGAAGAAGAACTGAAACCTATCGTTAATTTTTATGGAGTTTCTCAATTACTAACTGAAAATGAATGGGTTAACTTTTTCAAAAGAGCCAGTTTTAAACAAGTTAGTGTAGAGAAGTGTAAACTTGAGTTTGATGAAAATGATGTGCGAAATGTTACTGATTTTTCACTTTCGGAGAATATTGATGATGAATTCTTTGAAATTCTTGAAAAACACTTGCACTTCACAACAGTTTATAAGGGTATACTAGGTTTTCGAGTGTTCAGATGTTGTATTTGAACTGTTCAAGTCATACATTTTTATTGAAATAGTATGAAATACAAAACCCGTAAATGGAATATCCGTTTACGGGTTAGTTTTTGATTAAAGATCCAATTCATTTCTTCCACGCCCATTAAAAAATTTGTACATCATTCTTAATTTTTAGATGGCAACATACTTATAGATTAAAAAGACAGGACAAGGTGATCGTTATTTTTCAGAAATTAATGGCTACATTTATAGGCAGCTTGCTATTAGGTATTGGGGTAAATGGGTTTCTGGTGCCTAATCATTTAATTGACGGTGGAATCCTTGGAATTGCATTAATCCTTCATTACTTCTTTGATTTTCAGACGGGGATTTCAATGGTGGTTTTGAGCCTCCCCATTTGTATATACGCATCAATGAATAAAAGAGGGTACTTTTTTAGTAGTTTACAAGGGCTGTTGGTCTCCTCTTTGTTCATTGATCTTCTTGCTCCCCTTCGTACTCAAATTTCCGTTTCCCACCTTTCAAGTGCATTATTAGGAGGAGTAATCATTGGATCGGGTGTGGGTTTAATGCTTCGATATCAGACGAGCACAGGAGGGACGGACTTACTCGCTAAAATCATTTCTGGAATTTTTTCCGTAAATATAGGCATTGTCATTATCGTCATTGATGGACTCATTGTATTGGCAGGTTTTACTGTACTAGCAGTAGACTCATTTCTTTATTCATGCCTGGCTATAACCACAGTAGGTCTAACAACTTCCTTAATTGAAGGGGAATAATCTTATGTTTCATGGTTGATTTTATTCAAAAAATTTTTCATTTATCTAAATGGTGTCTTTCTTACTGACGTCAAGTTGTTATGTACATATGGGTGAATGCCTAATCCTTGGACAATCGCGGAACATAGGATAAATTTGTGGTCATTAAAATCAGGAGAATAAAAAAGCAAATTACCGATGTGAGGGGAATGTGTCGATATGGAAGAACAAAAACAATACCGTGATGATTTGTTGGAATGGTGTAATAACCTGTATTCTTATTGGAACAGTAAGAAATCAAAGGTTTCCGAACTTCTTGATGTGGAATGTGTAAAGGAATGGGAAGGGTCTTGCCGTCAATTAAAAGAGAAATTACAGACAGATTTAAATGTGGACTACGATGACTATCTGACAGCTAAAAGCCTCTATGAACAGTGCGAACAGCTATTCGTAGAAACGAATACTTATCAGGAAGAGCTTGGAGTCGATAATGATAAACGATTGGTATGGGAAAAGCAAACACAATGCCATGAAGAGTTATTGGAAATTTTAAACGAATGGGAAGGATCTTGCCGTCAATTAAAAGAGAAATTACAGACAGATTTAAATGTGGACTACGATGACTATCTAACAGCTAAAAGCCTCTATGAACAGTGGGAACGGCTATTCGTAGAACCGAATGCTTATCAAGAAGAGCTTGAAGCCGATTCTGATCATCGTTTGGAGTTGGGAGAACAAACACTATTCAATGAAGAATTATTGGAAAGGGATGCTTATCAAGAAGAGCTTGAAGTCGATTCTGATCATCGTATGGAATGGGAAAAGCAAACACAATTCCGTGAAGGATTATTGGAAAGGTATGCTTATCAAGAAGAACTTGAGGTCGAATCTGATCATCGTTTGGAAGGGGTAGAGCAAACCCAATTCCATGAAGAATTATTGGAAGGGGATGCTTATCACGAAGAGCTTGAAGTGGAAAGAGTGGAACAACCCCAATACCGTGATGAGCTGTTGAAATGGTGTAATAGCATTTATTCTAATTGGGAAAGTATGAAACCAACGTTTTCAAAACTCTTTGATCTAAAAAGTTTAGAGGAATGGGAGGGGTCATACCGCTATTTAAAAGAGAAATTACAGGCAGATGTAAAAGCGGACCTCGATGATTATCAGACAGCTCAAAGCCTCTATGAACAGTTGGAACTGTTAATCAAAGAATCGTATGCTTATCAAGGAATTTAATCTGCTGTAGCTTTATATTTCGATCACCGTACAAGGTAAAGTCGATATGACAAAGGGGCAGATTGCACTCAACCTGCCCTTTGTTCATACAA
Organism: Bacillus sp. sid0103; assembly: GCF_019219025.1. Next base: position 22,914 of record NZ_JAHUWN010000034.1, read on the forward strand.
TTTAGAAGCCGCCAATAAAAGATGCTCCGACAATGATCAGTAAAACGAGCAATACCACGACTAACGCAGAACGTGTCTTGAACCATCCACGTATAACACCTTCAACAAGGCTTATTAAAAAAGACTTTACTCAAAGAACAAAATCAACTGAATGGTTGATTAGCATACTACTGAAAGTACGATAATCAACAGAATGAACAATACAACGATTAATACAAAGCTACTGCCGCCATAGCCACCGCCGGATCCATAACCGCTGTCGTAGCCACCGCCGTATCCACATAATCCCCACATATTTTTCACCACCTATTGGATTATTTATAGGAAAAACACTCCTACTATGTATATATATTTTCTTAAGACAAGGATTGATTGGACAAACAACATCGTGTTAGGACAAAATTAGCGGTTTGCCTAAACAATTTCTAAAAATGAAAAGAAGCGACTGCAATACATGCAAACGCCTCTTCGGAGGTATTTATATATGCTGGATGTTGCTGGCGGTGGTAGTAATAATATATGCACTCAGAATAAAGATGAATGGGACAAGTGCTGATTATAAGTAAATTAAGCAGGAAATGTAAAAATAGTAACCCTTCTTGAAAATGCCCACATTTGATATTTTATTAAAAACAAAACCCGTAATGAAATCTCCTTTTACGGGTAGTTTGTAATTAAAACTTTATCTAGTAGACCAATTTGCTTCCGCTTTTTGCCTACGATCAGGAAGAACCTGCCATAAAAGCTTAGCAACGGAGTTTGAAAATTGATACCTTTTTCCTTGTTGAACAACAGAGTGTTTTCCGTTACACATTACGTCTTTCTTACCTAAGCTTACGGCAAATGCGCACTGGCCATTGAACTCTGCCTTAGATGACCCATAATAAAAAGAAGAACCCTTTATAGGCTCTTCCTTCCTTCAAAAAAGTGACATTTCACCTTTTTGACTAGCAGCTTCCTATAATGGAAGCTCCCATATTAAAAATTACTCTTTAAAACTCAAAGGGGACAAAATTAAGTTACAGCAAGAACGATAATTAATAGAATGAACAATACTACGATTAATACAAAAGTGCTGCCACCGCCGTAACCACCGCCGTAACCACCGCCGTAGCCACCGCCGTAACCACCACAACCATAGCCCATATCTTTTCACCACCTATTGTGTATTTAAGGATGTTATTTACTACCCTCAACATTAGTATATTTTCTAGAAAAGAACGTGATTGGACATGTTCCCGTTATTTGAAGAAATCCGCAATCGTCCCATATTTTCCTAAACTGATGAAAAATAAGAAGAAGCGAATGCATAATACATTCGCATCTTCCGGAGGTGTATGTCTGTCTATGCTTGGCGGCTACAGAGAGATTCCTGTCTCTCACTTATAAGATATGGCTAAAGGAATAAAGAGGACTGGACAAGCGTTTAGAAAGGATTAAATTTTTTTTTGGAAGGTGTGCTCAGAATATGAGTTAATGCATGGAAAAAGGACAGATTTATACAACCTGTCCTACTCTCCTTCAAAAAAGTGACATGTCACTATTCTGATTTAGTAGCCGCTCATAAAGGAAGTTCCTACAATGATAAGCAATATGAAAAGTACAACGGTTAACGCTGTTGAACTTCTATGGTGTCCATCACTCATGTATCTCACCCCATATTGAAAGTTACTCTTTAAAACTTAAAGGAAACAAAACTAAGTTACAGCAAGGACGATAATTAATAGAATGAACAATACTACGATTAATACAAAAGTGCTGCCGCCGCTAAAACCACCGCCGTAGCCACCGCCGTAACCACCATCGTATCCACAACTCATATCTTTTCACCACCTATTTAGTATTTGAGGATGTTATTTACCATCCACAAGATTATTATATTTTTTACAAGAGGAGGTGATTGGACATGTTCCCGTTGTTCGAAGAAATCCACCATTGTACCCTATTTTTTCTAAACGGATGAAAACAAGAAGAAGCGAATGTACTCATACATTCGCTTCTTCTGGAGGTGTATGTCTGTGCTTGGCGGCTACAGAGAGATTCCTGTCTCTCACTTATAATCTATTCAAAAAGAATAAAGAGGACTGGACAAGCGTGGAGAAAGGATTAAAATTCTTTGGAACATGTGCTTTTCGCAGAATAAACATTATGAAAGAAAGAGCCCAAAATAGGCTCTTCCTTTCATGATGTTTATTCATATATCAGTCTTTTTTTTAGAAAATGCGACGTCTTCTGGAGAAGATAGCAAATATGATAAAGAAGGGGATAAATCTTCTTCTTCTAAAGCCATCCCGAATAAACACGCCTCTTCTTGGAGGGTCAAACCCATCCATGATTCCGCGGTGAACTCTACCAAAACGATCTCTAACTTCAATAGGCTGACCCCTGAATCTCATAAGGGAATTCAATTTTTTTCCTCCTTTCTTTAAGCAGTATGTGCTCAGAATACGAGGTATTCTAATTATTTACGTTTGGAAAAAGGACAGGTAATTCGAACCTGTCCCTCTCTCCTTCAAAAAAGTGACATGTCACTTTTCTAATTTAGTAGCCACTCATGAAAGAAGTGCCTATAATGATAAGCAATACGAAAAGTACAATGACTAAAGCCATTGAGCTTCTATGTCCATCACTCATGTTTCTCACCCCATTTTGAAATTTATTCTTTAAAACTCAAAGGTTACAAAACTAAGTTACAGCAAGGACGATAATTAATAGAATGAACAATACTACGATTAATACAAAAGTGCTGCCACCGCCGTAGCCACCGCCGTAACCACCGCCGTAACCACCATCGTATCCACAACCCATATCTTTTCACCACCTAAATAGTATTTGAGGAGGTTTTTTCTATCCTCAACATTAGTATATTTTTTACAAAAGAAGGTGATTGGACATGTTCCCGTTGTTCGAAGAAATCCGCAGTTGTACCCTATTTTTTCTAAACTGGTGAAAAACAAGAAGAAGCGTATGTATGAATACATTCGCTTCTTCCAGAGGTGTATCATGTCTGTGCTTAACGGCGGCGGGGAGATTCCTGTCTCTCACTTATAATCTATGCAAAAAGAATAAAGAGGACTGGACAAGCGCTGAGGAAGGATTTAAATTTTTTGGAAATGAATATTCCTAATATAAAAAAACACCCTAGAAGGATGCTTTAAATTCGGATGTTCAGGTTGTTAAAAAATATCTTCCCTAGTCACTACGGCTAGTTGTGCCACTATATTTATGTGAATGAGGATGGGACCCGTTAACGGTCGTTACTCCTTGAAATTTATGATAATGTCCACCTCCGGGCAAGGAAATAGCAGGACCCGTTACCCCTCGAATTTCATGTTTATGTCCATCATTCAACGAAGTAACAGTAAAGTATTTATGGGAATGTTGTACTCCAGTAGGAGCAGGTTCCGTTGTCCCTGCATACCTATGGTCATGCCCGCCAATAATAGAAGTCACTCCCGAAAAATTATGTCTATGAATGGGTGTGCCGTTCCAAGACGTCAGATATAAGTGGTGAGAATGCTCAGAACCCATATTTGAATCGTTTGAATGAATGATAAACCCAGTAATCGGAATTTCCATGTGTTACCCCCCTTTATTAATCGCTCTTACAATTTATGAAACAACTAAATCATTTATGTAGCTTTCATAAAAGCAAGTGGCCGATAAAATGCTGAAAGTGGCAGATAAAATCGTGAAGTGGCAGATAAAATCCTAAAGTGGCAGATAAATTGCTCAAAGCGGCAGATAAATCCTTTAAGTGGCCGATAAAAATTTTTTCACCTAAAAAGGTTACACGGTTTTTATAAAAAAGGTAGCGTATGATTAGAAATTCGGCCGGCCCAAGGGAAAAAGTGAATAAAAGTTACCTGAGTCAGGCAAAACGCCTGTCTTTTTGATGTGTTTTGGGGCAATAAATAAAAAAGCCAATCCATGTCAGGATTGACTTCTAAAACTTACTTCGTAACCTTGATTTTGATTGTCAAAGAGTCACCATAAGCCTCAGGTTCAAAGTGCCATACCTCTGTTCCGATAGATTTCGCCGTCATCGCGAATCCGCTAATTTCAAGCTTTTGGGAATATCCGCTACTTAAAATTCTATAACCATACTCACTTGAATCCTTGGTACTCTTCCTGACGATCGCGATTTTTTGTCCCTTTTTAATTGAGAAACTGCGGCTACCATTATATACGGTTTTGCCGTTTTTCTTTTCTAGATAAAGATAGCGGTTAACTTTACCGGCAGCCTTTCGGTCATCTGCACCTGTCCCTTTTTTGTGATACAGTTTTCCCTTCGTATAGTAATACTTATCTAACACAATGCTGCTGGCTCCAAGGTAAAGAACTTTGTCTTTAATCGCAGCAGTTCCCCCGTAGTAAGATTTACTAATCGAAATGAGCTTTTTAATTTTCTTACCATCCGTGGATCCGATGACGGTCGGTGTGAGGTAACCTCCACTACCCGCCACTGTCCCAATAACGATTTGTTCCTTTTTGCTATCCAGCATCTTTCCAACAGTCGCAATGGTGTAAAAGTCCGTTTCATAATCCTTATAGGAAAAAGTAACGCTCCATTTCTTGGTCTTAGAATTATAAGCATACACCCTGATTTGAGCATCCGTCATAAACGTCTTATCATTGAAACGTTGATAGATGGCTAAAATTTCAGGCGTGGATTTCCCTGTAAGATGGGCTGCCTTTACATGCTCGGCTTTAAAACCACCTGCTAATGTTGTTTTCTTTAATTTGCTAACTTCTTTGTTTACTAGTGAACGAATCGATGCTGCTGATGTTTTCTGCACATGGACGGTAGAAAATAGTACACTAAAAAGAAACAGCACGGCTACTAGTTTAATCCATTTCGTTTTCATTCTCGCTCTCCTCTAATGGTAAAATTATCAACAAAAGTATTATAATGGATTCGTTATATAAGTGTCTAGATTACGATAAAAATAGGTTTGCTTTTTGGAAGGGGATGCTCAAATGCAATTATATTTTTACAGTGAGAGATTCAAACACGCAATCGACCAGTATCAAATAAACGAAGACCAGCTCCGTTATACCGCCGATCCCAAAGATTGTATCAAGCTATCAAACGAGGATCCAGAGCGTAGCTCAATCTTGGCCATTGAAAACGAAGAGCTTGTCACATTCTTCGTTTTACATATAAAGGAAGGGGTCAAACCCTATTCAGCTAATCATCAGGCTATTTTAGTACGGGCCTTTTCAACGGATTTTCGCCATCAAGGCAAGGGTTATGCGAAAAAAGCGTTAATGTTGTTACCGGCTTTTGTAAAAGAGAATTTCAGCGCCATTAATGAAATTGTCTTATCCGTTAACGTTGGAAATGTGGCCGCACAGGGCTTATATAAAAAGTGCGGATTTGTGGACGAAGGGGAACGAAGAATGGGCCCAAAGGGCGAGCTGATTGTAATGAGTTACTATTTATAAAAAAAGCATCCCTCTTTTTTCGAAAAAGGGGGATGCGAATTAATATAGTCGTTGTTGTTGCTGACAAGGTGGAAATCCATTTATATCCTGTATCATAGTAAAATCGTATTGCTTTAAAGCAAATTGTGCCTGGTATAAATATTCAATGACGAGCAGTTTTCCGCCAGATGTACCACACAATACCCCAGAAGCCCCTTGACCATTAGTGAATGAAATACCAATTGGTCGCCCCATTAGGTGTCTAATTTTTTGCTGCCACGGCATCATAATCCCCCCTCAAGGATACCATCTTATGGCCATTCAAATTTCAAGTGCCTGTTCCGTCTTAATTTCACAATCGGTTGGCATTTATGGACAAGTATCCACACTTCGATCCATAACAATACATAGCTTATCTAAGAGAGTGAAAGAAAGGAGGAAGGTTATTGGAGGATAATGATCAAAAACAAAAGCTGAAGAGAGAAATCGACCGTTTTTCAAAATTCATGTTTGGAAACCGCACACACCATTCCAAAGAAAAATCGCATAACAATGATTGGTTTTTTGGCCGCAGAAGGAAAGAAACTGAAACCAAGAAAGAAGACTCTCACCCCCCTCAGAATAAAGTAGAAGACTTTATGAACAATGTGGATATAGAAAAGCTATTTGAAACCTATGACACCTTCGTCACCACAAAAGAACAATTAAAACCATTTTTAAAAGAAATAGCCCCATTTATTGGAAAATTCACGAACAAATTTAAAAAGTAGTCTCTTAAAATGGAATACAATAATCTGATCCAGGCTCGAACGCCTGGATTTTTAATATTTATTCCTCGTTGAATCTATCTAGGACTGAGGTTTTTGAGTGGAAAATTGTGTATAATTGGTAAGATGACCATTAGATAAATGTATTGGAGAGAGACTTATGTTTTTTCGATTGATGTATCATATTGTCTTGCCTATTTATGTCGTATTTGTCATTTTTTCCTCGATCACGTTGGAGAGATCGCAAAACGATTTTTTCATAATCCTACTAGGCATTCTTTTTATAACAAGTATTTATTTGGAAAGGGTTTATCTCCGTTATTTTAATTATATAGCGACAATTGAAATCGTTTCGTTACTATTGTTTCAATTCACAACCCAACTGAATTGGTGTTTCACCATTTATATCATTTTACTTAGTAAATTCTTATTTCAAATCAGGGGAGTCGTCAAGGGGGTTCTTCTTGGTTTTGTCCTCATTGGTTTTTACACAGTTATACGAATTTCGTATACTCCTGTAAATTCCTATAGCGTACTTGCGGTTGGATCGGACTTCTTAACTTCTCTAGCGGTGGTGCTCATCATTCAATTCATCATTGAAACGGAGAGAGAAAAAAATGTCCTCAAGGAAGAGAAGAAACTGGAAGAATTACGCTATAATGAGGAAAAAATGAAGCTTTTAGGTGAAATGGCTGCTGGACTCGCCCATGAAATTAGAAACCCTTTGACGATTATTCAAGGGTTCCTTCAACATGCCAAAGAGGATAATTATAATATACAACCGTGGTATGATTTAATCCTAAGTGAAGTCTGTAGGATGAATAAATTAACGTTCGAATTCCTGCAATTTTCAAAACCAGATATTACTTTATACCAAACTTATTCCATCCACGAGTGTTTAGAGAGAGTAATCTCCTTAACCGAATCCAATGCCCGCAGTTCAGGACATCAAATCGTATACACGGACTACGATCGCAATCTATTTATACAGATGGACTTTGATAAAATGGTACAAGTTTTTGTTAATTTAATAAACAACGCCATTCAATCGATGGTTGAAAGTGGAAACATTACGATTCGGTTGGTAAAAGTTGAGAACAAAGCGGTTGTTGAGGTTAGTGATGTGGGTGTAGGTATAGAAGAGGCAGATCTAAAAAATATCTTTAATCCATTCTATACAACAAAATCGGATGGAACGGGCCTAGGGCTTCCTATTTGTCAGAAAATCATACAGGATCATGGAGGAACCATTGAGGTGACTAGTATTCTGAATCAAGGAACTTCATTTACTATTCGTTTTCCTTTGAATAGTGTAGATCACCATTAAAAATAAGTTTGTGAAGATCAGCTAACGGAATGCAAAAGATAAACAATGAACAGCCTGCGGCTGTTCTATTTCTTTCCCTCTTTTCTTAAAGAGTGTTACTTCATAAATTCGCCCATAAGAACACTAGATTCGCCCATAAATGCTCAGAATTCGCTCATAAAACTCAAAAATTCGCTCATTTAAGGGGATCGTCGTTAAATAACTTATAAATATCCAAATAATTAACGTGTAATTTTACACAAAATATCATTTTTATGATCTTTTCCTTAAGTTATAACAACATAAATTACGAAAACCAGGCTTTTCTTTATTTAATTTAAATGTATCTTGAAAACGGAGATAATCCTTGAAGTCCTTATTAAATGACGGTCATGATCATGAAAAGGCACTTGCGGACATTTCAAGAGACCAGATGAAATGCCCTCAAGTGCCAGTAATCAGTTTAGGCATTACCTGAAGCTGTCTCTATTTAAAATTAGCTCCAAACAACTTCAACTCCTCCGCATCATGCGGGAGCTTAATCATCCCCTCAAACTTCATGCCGATCTTCTCAAGCAACCGCGCTGACCCAACATTGTCCTCTGAAGTGATCGCCACAATCCGCTTCAAACCCAGCTGCTCCATACCAAACTCCAGTGTGGCCGAAGCTGCCTCAAAGCCATAACCCTTCGCTTGAAACCTTGATAAAAATGCAAAGCCAAGGTCAACATCGTCCAAGCCATCTCTTTTAATTAATCCGCAAATCCCAAGCGTGGTCCTAGCCTCATCTTTTAATTCTGTCATAAAAAGGCCAAAGCCCAGCCGGGAGTACATCTCCATAGGCCCCGTGACAATATAATTCCTTGCAACTTCTATCGTCCGTATACCTCGATCACCGATGAAACGCACCCAAGAAGGATCATTCAACAGCTCTAGAATAAACTCGGCATCCCCTGGTGTTAACCTGCGAAGGATTAACCGTTCCGTTTCCATCACTTTCAATGAAAACACCTCATTTCATGAAAAACTCATTTCTAAATCACACTATATCATGTATTCTGGAAAGGAAGATAGTGACAATTCATTATGGCAGTATTATTTCATGTGGATATAGAAAAAATATCTAAGTTAAAAATTCAAAAAGGCAGGCAACAAGATGAATAGGAAAATTGTTGTTGAGGAAGACAGTGTAATAATTGATGGTTTCGAGATAGATGGCATGTTCGTGCGAGAGTATTGTACATCCTGCGGTTATGAATTGATCCTTTATGAACGATATGACTCGGAATTTTGTCCCCAATGTAACGAATGGAAAATTGATATTTGTGGTGATGATAGTTGTACGTTTTGTAAAGAAAGACCGATGAAACCATTACCATAGTGAGGGGAACACAATGACTACTAAATTTTTAAAATTAAAAGAACCCACCTCAAGCATTTTAGAGGTGTTTAATAAATGGGAAAACGACCCCGCATTAATTCCTTTAACTCGCCCTAACCAAAACCAGTCAGAATTGGATCGTCGTGAAAAGATATCCCTTGAGGATTTGACCAAACGTCTGGAAGACCATCATATCTTTCTTATCTATTTGAATGATCAATTGATAGGGGAAATGAACTATGTGGTCGATCCGCCTTATCTCTACAAAAAAGACCCTGGGACCGCTTGGCTTGGTATCACTATAGGTGAGGACGTAGGACGAGGCAAAGGGATTGGTTATGCAGCCATTCAATATTTGGAGGAAGAGGTTAAGAAGAAGGGGCTGAAACGGATTGAATTAGGCGTGTTTGAATTTAACAAACAAGCACAGAAACTCTATCAGAAGATGGGTTACAAAGAAATCGGGCGGATCGACAATTTTACCTATTGGGAAGGGAAAATGTGGACGGATCTTCGAATGGAGAAGTATGTATAAATCGCCAGCATGAAAGGAACTTAAACAATATTGTTTAGATATTATGCAATCTTAATTTTGTCTATATCGATAACGGTTGTATCGATAGGGTATCTGTGTTTTATTTTTGTTGAAAAGTGGAAAAAAGGAAAAAGATATCAAATACGGTTAAAGGAAACAGTATCAGCTTTCCTTGGTTTGTTAATATTCGGTTTCTTTTTCGTTTTATATGTTCAAGATTTACCTGATGTATTGTCTCATCACCCTACAAAATATGAAGGTAAATGTGAAGTCGAGATCATTTCAGGTAAAGGGGCACATCTAGAGGCTAATTTTGGAGAACATTATATAAGGTTCGATAACTTTGATTATAGTCATGTTCAGCAAGGAAACTATTATTGCAAAGTTGAATATTATCCTCATTCAGAAGAGGGATATTCATTAAAACTCTACCAATCTAAGGGCGGAAAAGTAGTAGAAGTGAAATAGCCTTTTTCCCAAAAACAAAAACCGCCCTTCAAAAAAGGCGGTTAAGTTCTGCAATTTAGAACGTTGCTTTAGGATTTGGTCCATATTGATTATCGACAGGCTGGCTATCTGTACAAGTGAAGATAAGTAAGATGATTCCGCCGACCAAAGGAACAAAGCTAATCAAAAACCACGCTCCGCTTTTTCCGGTATCGTGCAAGCGTCGTACGGTTACAGCCAAGGACGGGATGAAAATGGCTAAATAATAGAGTCCTGTGATGATGGCAAATAAAACTGAGATGTTACTTAAAATGACAAGGACTAAACCAATCACGACATTGACCAGATGGAACATCCAGTATTCTTTCCGTCTTGCCCGGCCAGAAAAGATCGCGTAATCCTTAAGTACTTTCATAAACCATTCCATGAATCGTGCACCCCTAAGAAGAAAATAACAAATCTAGAATAAATTTTAAAATTGCTTTGTTAGTATAGCATTTTCATAGGTACAATCCAATAGGAGTCTACTAGTAGAAACGCTTAAAGCTCTCAAAATGAGCTTGGTAATACGGGCTTTGTAAATTGGAAATCATTACACCGGAATCATTGGCATGGATGAACTGGTTGTTGCCAAGGTAGATTCCCAGGTGGGAAATCCCTCTTTTATATGTATTTTCGAAAAAGACAATGTCGCCAGGCTTCGGCGTGTCGACATAATATGTACGATCGTAGTAACCTTCCGCCGAATAACGGCCCATTTTCATTCCAGCTTGATTGGACACATAATAGATGAAGCCGCTGCAATCAAAGCCCGAAAGCGTACTGCCGCCCCAGACATACGGAATCCCAATGAGCTTCTTGGCACTTGCAATCATTTTCGTGGTCAGATCTGAGTTAACAGCGGGTTCTGTCTTCGTTCCAGGAACCTTCAGCTTTTGACCGACATATATTTTATCGGAAGTTAATGTATTGAGTGCCTTTAAATCCTTGATCGTGAGCTTATACTGAAGTGCGATTTTTTCAAGGGTATCTCCGCTTTTCACGATATAATCCGTTACGCTACCAGTGCTAGGAGTCGTTGTTTTTGGCGGTGTGGTGGCCGCTGGCGGCTTTGCTGTTACTGGTTTCGTTGAAGTTGTATTCTTCGCTGGAACCTTGAGCTTTTGGCCGACATAAATCATATCGGATTTTAGTTTGTTCAGTGATTTCAAGTTTGTCACGGTTGTAGAGTGATTACCGGCAATTTTGCCAAGATAGTCACCGCTTTTGACCGTATAAACACCCGTCGCTGTTGTCGCAGGTTGTGTCTTTGCTGGTGTCGTTGGCTTTGATGCTGGCTTTGATGTTGTCGTGGTCTGTTTCGGCGCGGACACCTTTAACACTTGACCGACATGGATAACCGTATTATTCAGCTTGTTCCACTGTTGTAGTTCTGCCAGGGTCACATGAAAACGGTTGGCAATCTTCACCAAAGCATCACCTTTTACAACGGTGTAAGTGGTTGGCTGTGATGCTTGGGTCATTTTGCTAGCGACCGTAATCTTGAGCATTTGATTGACGGAAAGGAAATCCGACTTCAACCCATTTGCTGTTTTGATTTCTTTGACACTCGTATGATATTTAAGCGCGATTTTCGATAACGTATCGCCTTTTTGAACCTTATATGTATCGGCCAGGGCAGTGCCTGCAAAGACGGTCGAAAGCAAGGCAGCTGTCGATAAGGCACGAACAATAGTTTTCTTCACTAGCAAATCACCTCTATTTTTTTCACATTTTTATTAATTTTACCATAGTTTGCTAATGTTTCGGATAAAAAGTTGTAAATTCTTCCTGAATTGTTAGCGAAATATGGTTTATTTGCTGAATTATCGGATAATTAAAGAGGAGGGGGGAGAAATCTCCAGGCGATGATTTTTCTGCAAAAGGAACAAATCCCTACAAATTTCACTTATTTTCAACATAATCCTACTAAAATAGCATATACATTTTTCGTCGATTCTAGTAAAATAAGGAATTAGATTTGAACATAAGGAGGTAGAAAGGTGGACTTGAAAAAAGAGTCTAATAGTTCCAATGCAGGCAATTTCTCAGAAATCGTCAGAAAAGCATACGAATCGGGCGTAAACGAAAACGAAATCACCGTAGAAAAACTAATCGCAGACCTAAAAGCAGACTTGAAAAACTTAATGGTCGGTTAAATATATATAATATCAACGAAGAAGATACAACCACCGAGCGAACCTCGGTGGTTTTTTTGTGTTTTTGGGATATCTGAGGGCGTGGATGCGGCCTGTGGCGGTAATTGGGCGATTACTGTATTTCGTGATTGATACCCTTTTGGGAAAAGATAGGTTGGGTGGTAAGCATATAGTGTGAATGATGCCCTTTTGGGGAAAGATAGGTTGGGTGGTAAGCATATAGCGTGAATGATGCCCGTTGAGATAAAAAAATGGCTTCAACGGTAACCATAGAGTGCGTATGATGCCCGTTGAGGTTAAAAAATGGCTTCAACGGTAACCATAGGGTGCGTATGGTGCCCGTGTGGATAATAAAATTGCTCCGGCGGTAACCATAGGGTGCGTATGGTGCCCGTTGAGGTAAAAAAATGGCTTCAACGGTAACTATACGGTGCGTATGATGCCCGTTGAGGAAAAAAATTGCTCCAGCGGTAACCATAGAGTGAGTATGATGCCCGTTGAGGTGAAAAAATGGCTCCAGCGGTAACCATAGAGTGTGTATGATGTTGAGGTGAAAAAATCGCTCCAACGGTATTCAAAAGGCGCGACTAATGCCATTGAAGGTAAAAAAGTAACTTCAATGGTAACTAGTGAAAGCGACAAACGCCCGTGAAGGTGATTCGCTGATAAAATGGGATTTCCGCTGATATATTGGTCCGTTTCGCTGATCAATTTCAATCATCCGCTGATAAGTTCCCTCAAGTCTCCTAAAAACGGACTTAAATAAAGGATTTTTAATAGAGTTGTTGTCCAAGCGGCATCATCTATGAAAAATAATTTCAGAGATGAGACTTTTGTATAAACTATGAAATTTTTGTCCATCCTTAAGCTATAAAACTAGTTTGGGAGGAGAGGAGAACTTGAAATGGTTTGGCATAGGAAAAGTCAGATCAAAATTGGGGCGTTATATTGATCAGCATGGAATAAGCCAAAAGGAATTAGAGAAATCAGGAGTTAGTCGAGCGACAATTAGCCGATTATGTTCAGATGACGAGCACCAGCCAACAATAAGCACAGCAAGGAAGATCATAACTTTTCTTAAGAAACTGGATTCAAGTGTAGATTATGATAATTTTTTCAATATGTAGGGGTGGATATCGATGAGCATAGAAGAATTAAATAAAATTATTGCAGTAAAAAAGATGGATTTAGAGGAATGTGAACAAGAACTTAACAATCGTTACTATCCTTCTATAGTAAGAATGGCCATGACGACTTACATATTAATCTTACAAGAACAATTAGAAAGGTATAATAACGATCGTATTAATTGGTAATGAGGCTGCATGGGAAGAAGCGGGAATGAAGAAAAGCTCCAAATAAGGGGCTTTTTTCTTTGCATGAAAAAAGCTAAGGGTCCAAAAACGTTGAAATACTGCTGCAGTAAAAATAGAATGATATCCTGCATCTTTGGGGAAATTATGTTATCTGGAGGGAGTATGGATGAAACAAAGAAAAAAAGACAATAGATTCAATATTAAACTAGCCACAGTTTTTCAATATGCTTTAAATACAGCATTGGTTTTACTAGCGATTGTTTTATGCATATTGCTTGGCAAAGAGATCATCTATTTCGTTCGTTATGCTTTTTTTAACCATGACATTGAAGAACACTACAAATTTCTTGAGAGCATCTTGGTTTTCTTTTTGTACTTTGAATTAATTGCGTTGATTGTCAAATATTTTGAGGAGAACTATCATTTCCCGCTGCGCTACTTTCTTTATATTGGCATTACGGCTTTGATACGCCTAATCGTTGTCTACCACGACAGCCCGATTAATACCATATTATATAGTGGCGCGATTTTGGTTTTAGTTATCAGTTTTTATATTTTGAATTCGGCTAAAGAAAAACATGAGAAAATATAATAGCTAACAAGCGAGGGTCAATGGCATATAATCTTTTCTACTGGTAACGATAAACATAATTACCATATTTAAAAAGGATGATTAAATTGTCAGACCCTCGAATCGTTCAATTTGATAAGGCTGTTAAATTGAGAAAAGAGTCTACAGATGCTTTTCTCGATTATTGGCGGGACTATACACTGTATGCTTCTCTTGAATACTGGATCATGGTTGCTATACTTGTGGCACCACTCATCTTCCTAGTCTTCAAAATTGATAAGCATAAGCTTTTTTTAATCTTATTTTATGGGTATACCATTCACATAATAGCTGCGTACATCGACTTATATGCGGTCAATAGTGGACTGTGGAATTATCCATTTCAGGTAGTACCATTTCTACCTAGTTTTTCTATAGATTCAAGTATTATTCCGGTTGCTTTCATGCTGGTATATCAATGGACGTTAAATCATAAAAAAAATTATTACGTATTTTCATTTATTACATCAATCATTTTTGCGTTTATTTTTAAACCCTTACTTGTCGGATTAGGCTTATTTAGAATGTATGGAAATATGAATTATTTTTATCTCTTACTTTTATATGTATTAGGGTCAATAGCTGCAAAATTGATAACAAATGTATTTTTATGGCTTCAAAAGAAATACACTCAATTACCAGAAGCCCAATAATTATGTTAAACGATAAGCCAACTTCACAGAGAAAAAGTAAAGATAATACTGGGTAAAATACGGTTGTCATTAATGGGTACAAACTAAAAGTCCCTAATGAAATGTATGATATTTGAAATGATTTAAGTTTTATTATAATCGGATGCATAGGGATCGCTGCGGCGGTCTTTTTTTTCGGGTTGTATGAGCGGGGGTACATGGTCTCCGATGGTCTCGGTGAAACTTCACTATTTTAAAATCGTCTTATATTTGATGAAACTTTTCATAAACCTTACAGATGGAGGAGAGGTAACGAATGAAAAACAGAATCGAAACATTCAAGGGATCGAAGCATTTCCGGCTGAATCAAGTCGCTGAAGGGGTATTTGCCGCAATTTCTATTCCTGGAACAGGCTCCCTAGGGAATGCAGCCATCATTGATCTAGGAGATTCAACGCTGGTGGTCGATACCTTTACGACAATACAAGCAGCGGAGGATTTGCAGGCAGCAGCCATACACCTCACTGGAAATTCAGTTACCCATGTCATCAACACACATTGGCACAGTGACCATACAAGCGGGAATCAAGTGTTTACCCCCGAGGCACAAATAATTTCTACAGTTATTACACGTGAAATTATGGCTACCTTTGGACAAAACAGGTTAAACCAGCAGTTGACAAACCCGGAACCAATTTATCAAGCAATCGATGAATTCGAGGAGAAAATACAACAAGAGACCGACGAAAAGCTAAAAAAGGAAATGCAATGGGAGGTTGCGAGTGACCGTGAGTACATGAAAATACTCCCCAAATTGGAATATACACTACCCACAATCACTTTTGATCAACAGATGAGTATTTATGGTAGTGAGCGGACCGTGCAGCTTATCACGTATGGGGGCGGTCACACTCCAAGTGACGCATTTGTGTACTTGCCTGAAGAAAAAATTGCTGTAATGGGGGATCTAGTGCTCTCGAATCATCATCCAGTAATGTTTAATGCAAATCCCCAGGAATGGTTAACTATTTTAGAGCGGGTCCGACAACTGGATATTGTTAATATCATACCGGGGCATGGCGAAGTTTGCACAATGAAAGAGCTTCATGAGGTGAAGGGTTACATAAACGATATAATGGCACTGGTGGCGGAAGCCGTTCAATGTAAGAGAAGCATTGATGATATTTTAGTGCCAAAAGCGTATCAAGACTGGTACTTCACTACATATTTTAAAGAAAACCTGAAAAAAGTTTATGAGTTAATAACAAAATAGCGGATCAAAATTATTACATGCTAGATTCGCTGATTAAAGTGTGTTTTCCGCTGATAAGCTGATTAGTTGGCCTAAACCGTCCCCGTGGTCTATAAACAAAAAAAGGATAGCCCTTGTAAGGCTATCCAGCATATTTTATTAAGCTTCTATTACTCTAGGCTGTTGGTATACTTCATTTTCTAATTCGCCTGTGATCTTACCAGTCAGCACGCCGGCGGTCATGCTTCCGCTAACATTCAAGGCTGTACGTCCCATATCAATTAAAGGTTCAACTGAGATTAGGAGTCCTACAATGGCAATTGGTAGGTTTAATACGGATAGAACAATCAATGCGGCAAATGTGGCTCCACCGCCAACACCTGCAACGCCAAATGAACTAATCGCCACTACTAGAATAAGAGTAATAATAAAGGATGGGCTTAACGGATTGATGCCTGCAGAAGGCGCAACCATGACGGCTAACATCGCTGGGTAAATACCGGCACATCCGTTTTGGCCGATGGAAAGTCCGAAGGATGCTGCAAAGTTAGCAATCCCTTCCGATACACCAAAGTCTTTTGTTTGTGTTTGGATATTTAAAGGTAATGTTCCAGCACTTGTACGGGAAGTAAAAGCAAACGTTAGTGCAGGCAAAGCTTTTTTCACATAGTTTACAGGACTTAATTTCGCAAGTAAAAGGAGCAACAGATGCACGACAAACATAGCAATTAATGCCACATAGGATGCAATGACAAACTTCCCTAATTTCGCGATCGCTGCATAGTCGCTCATCGCCATCACTTTCGTAATTAACGCAAGTACACCATATGGAGTAAGGCGAAGAATAAGTGTGACGACCCTCATGATAATCGCGTAAAAAGTATCAATGATTTTTGCAAAAAATTCCCCGTGTTCAGGATCTTTTCTCTTCACTCCAAGGTAAGCCATACCAACAATCGCGGCAAAAATAACGACGGCGATCGTAGAGGTTGGACGGGCACCCGTTAGATCTTGAAATGGATTACTTGGAAATAACTCGATGATTTGCTGTGGAATCGTCATGTCTTGAACGCCAATTACTTTTTGTTCCAATTCAGCATTTCGAGCTGCTTCTGCATCCCCTTGATTTAATTGAATTCCATCCAGGCCAAATCCTAGCGCTGAACCAATTCCAATCGCTGCAGAAATAGCCGTAGTTCCAAGAAGAATTGCAATCACAAGGAAACTAATTTTCCCGATGTTTTTAGTCAGCTTTAATTTCGTAAATGCTCCAACAATCGAAATAAACACAAGCGGCATGACAACCATTTGCAATAGTTTTACATACCCTGTTCCAACGATATTAAACCAATCGATGGACTTTACCGTAATGTTGGACGTTGTCCCATAAATGAAATGAATGATAAATCCAAAAACAATACCCAAACCCAGTGCAGTAAAAACACGCTTAGAAAAAGACACATGCTTTTTCTGCATCGCGAACAATCCTAGGATTAGAAGTAGGAAAGCCGCAATATTAATAATAATCAAGATCGTATCCATTATAATCCCCCTATAAAAATTATTTATATAATAAGAATACTATAATTTATATTATTCCAATTGGTCAAGTCGGAATTATAAAAAATTGAAAAGCTATAGAGACGGCTCTCAAGATTATAGTTGGAATGAGTAACCACCAGAACCGTGCTCATGGACTCGAATAACCTAGTTTCTTCTATTATATAGGGATAATAATATTGATAACGTTTTCAGCTAACAAACTAAATTCCACAAAATGGCCTATATGACAATTTTTAAAAACAGGTTACTATATTAAAACTAAGATACTATTAAAGGGGAAAAGTAGGATGCTAAAATTACTGCAGCGTGCGGCGCTTAGTGCTGTGCTCCCAGTATTGTTGATGCTGGCCTGGGTTCATACGCCGGCATTTGCAGAAGGGACGGTTATCACCACAAGTATTACAGAGGATACGGTGTTCAATAAGGCAGGGTCTCCGTATTATATCAATTCGATGATGGAGATTGGCAAAAATGCCACACTGACGATTGAGCCGGGGGTCGAGTTAATTGGCAAGCCAGGTTCGGCCAACGGGCTAACCGTCTATGGGAAGGTGAAGGCGCTTGGTACAGCTGAAGAGCCGATAAAATTTCAGGACATGTATATTAGTGCATGGACGACCTGGACCAAAGAGGCGTCGATGCAGTTGGACCATACCGTGGTAAGCAATACCAATATGGACATTCAAGACTTGCAGGTGACGGTGACAAATAGTGAATTTTCAAAGGGGAGGCTCTCACTTAGTGGGTCCTTTGCGACGATTGAAAATGGTTTTTTTCACGATGGATCGAAAATTGGCTTTACCTCGACGGGATCTAAACCAGGAAGCTTGAGCGTAAAAGGGAATACGTTTATGAATAATGGCTCCGGCTACACCGATGTAGAGGTTAGCCGCAGGGATACGAGTAAGGCACCCATTACGATTACCGAAAACAACTTTTTCGGCACCCTTCGTCTTGCGGTGAAGCTAGATGGCCCATCACCAGGATGGGCCGCCGATGGAATGTATAACTATTGGGGCACGACCGATCCGACGTTAGTGAACCGTTCCGTTTATGATGGCAGTGATCTTGGCTATGGGGATCGACTCAATTACCAGCCATACGCCTATAAACCATTTGCGAATGGATATCCGATGGGTGCGTTGCTAGCTCCTCAGGTAAATCCAATCTCAGACAAGACCGGGCTGGTCACTGGTACAACAGATGCCGAGGCAACGGTCAAAATTTTAAAAGATGGCAACGTTATCAAGGATGGTCTGTCAAAGACGGACGGAACGTTTGAAATTCCCATCCCAGTTCAAAAGGCGGGGACGGAACTAACGATAAGTATAACAGATAGTTTCATGCGAACTAGTGAAACAACGGTAACTGTTCAAGATGTGACCGCACCTGACATGCCACACGTCAATCCAATCACAGATCAAAGCACAGAAGTAAGCGGGACAGCAGAAGCAAATGCAGTGATTACGGTAAAAATAAATAGCACAATCGTGACTGGAACAGCAGATGACAACGGCAATATCAACATTCCAATAACTAAACAAACCGCAGGTACGGTAATCGAATTAACAGCAACGGATGCTGCTAAAAATCTTAGCACGCCTGCAACTGTAATAGTCCAAGACGGCACTCGACCAGCTAAGCCTGAACTGGATGCGGAGCTAAATGATCAATCCCTAACGCTTTCTGGAAAAGCCGAGCCAGGAACAACGGTAGAAATGCTAGTGGAAGATCAGCTAATCACATCTGCTAAAACGGGCTCGGACGGAGTGTTTACTCTCTATTGGTCAACACCAATCAAAGCAGGAACACAAGTAGTTATAGCAGCTGTTGATACAGCAAAAAATCGCAGTGAGGACCTAGTACTAACGATCAAAGATAAAACAGCACCACAACTGATCTTAGACTTCGTGTTCCCACCAACAACGACAAACCCTATCGTGAAGGGGACTTCTGAACCTGGTGCAACCATTCAGGTAGTAAAAGACGGGGAAATCATCGCAGATGGTGTGGCAGCGGACAACGGAATATTTAGCATTACGATTCCAGCGCAAGCGAAGGGCACCAACCTTGAGGTCCAAGCGATTGACCTGGCAGGCAACAAGAGCAGTAAAACGGTCGAAGTGTTAGAAATCGATACGACTCCGCCAGCAGCGCCAACAGTGAATGAAATCAATATTTTCTCAACTGCCGTATCAGGTTTGACGGAACCGAATAGTACGGTAAATGTGATTATTTTAGACAAGACCTATACTGGGCAATCCGACGATACAGGGCACTTTTCTATCACTATTCCCCAGCAGCCGTTGAATCATTCGGTGTTTATCCAGGCGATGGATCAAAGCGGGAATAGGAGTGAAATGGTGCTTGCGGTTGTAAAATGGAAGACGCCGATTGGCTGGTATGTCGATGCAGAGGGAAGCAAATACTACTACCATCCAACAACCGGGATCATGGCCGTAGGCTGGCTTTCACTAGAAGGCAAACGCTACTATTTCGAAAGTGACGGCAAGTTGAGAACCAACAGCTTCCGAACCATCAGTTCGAAGGTGTATTACTTTAATCAAAACGGTGAAATGCAAACGAACTGGTTAACCCTTAATTCGAAAAAGTACTACTTTGGTTCAGATGGTGTGCTCCGCACCGGAATCGTGCTGATTGGCACCAAAAAGTATTATTTTGCTAACGATGGAGTCATGAAAACAGGCTGGATCAGCCTCAGCGACAAGAAGTACTACTTCAACAGCGACGGCGCAATGAAAACGGGCTGGGCAACCCTTAGCGGTAAGAAGTATTATTTCAACAGTGACGGCACGATGAAAACGGGCTGGGCAACCCTCAGCAGCAAGAAGTACTACTTCAACATCGATGGCACAATGAAAACGGGCTGGGCAACCCTCAGCAGCAAGAAGTACTACTTCAACAGCGACGGGACCATGAAAACGGGCTGGGCAACCCTCAGCAGCAAGAAGTACTACTTCAACAGCGACGGGACCATGAAAACGGGCTGGGCAACCCTCAGCAGCAAGATTTACTACTTTAACAGCGACGGTACCATGAAAACGGGCTGGGCAACACTTAGCAGCAAGAAGTACTACTTCAACAGTGACGGGACCATGAAAACGGGCTGGGCAACACTTAGCAGCAAGAAGTACTACTTCAACAGTGACGGGACCATGAAAACCGGCTGGCTTAAACTGGGCAGTAAACAATACCACTTTAACTCATCTGGGATCATGCAGACCGGCTGGATAAAGATTAATGGGAAACGATATTACTTTAACTCTAGCGGTGTAAGGATTAAATAAACGGAAGGCTGATTCGGGAGGCGGATCAGCCTTTTCGCATGCCTTCATTCTGCAAGAAATGGTTATTTTTCTCTTTTTTGGGGGAATTTAAGGTGGAGCGAACCCACAATTAAGCTTTTTTAGTTAATCTCACCAATCCATTGGAGGAGAGCTATGCATGTACTGTTAACCGTGATCCTAATTTTTATGGCGTTTTGGAAGGGTGATTGGCGTCATTGGCAAAAATACATTCTAACCATTTATTATGTGAGTACTTGTAACTTACTTTACAATTTCCTGTGCAAGGATCACTTGCTTTGGAAGCATAACCCGGATCTATTGCCGAAATCACATACGATTGTGGATTTAATTTATACCTTTATCAACCTCCCAGCAATCGTCTTACTATTTTTGAGCCATTATCCATTTTCCAAGTCAAAGGGTAAGCAAGTGGGCTATATTCTTAAATGGGTGGTTGGTTCGCTTATCGTCGAATATCCTTTTTACAAAATGAATCGGTTGATTCTAAATAATGGCTATGATTATTGGATGGAACCATTCTTTTACTCCACCATGTACTCGATGATCCGTCTTCATTATTCAAGGCCGTTTCTTACCTATGGGATCTCGATTGTTATCATTGTGCTTCTCCTTCATTACTTTAACGTTCCAATTAAGTAATCGGGTGTGCCGATCAAAGCCAATCAGCAGTAACTACATAAGCGAGGTATAGGGATGTCAGT
This sequence comes from Bacillus sp. sid0103, assembly GCF_019219025.1. The sequence goes on from NZ_JAHUWN010000034.1 coordinate 44,378, forward strand.
CGATTACGTATGTATTATTCTTATGTGGGTCATTGGTGTAATTGCCTTTATGTTCGTAACGCCGAAACATCGGTACAGAAAGGTGCTAATTGCGCTCCTTATCTGTGAGGCGCTTTTGTGGCTGAATTCACTGGTGCATGTCGAATTGAACTTACTTGTCTTTCCGGTTCGTGAATTTCCAAAAGCGACGGATCTGCTTGTTACCACGGAGTATTTCTTTTACCCGCTTCTTTGCGGATTTTATCTCGTCTATGAGCCAAAACGTTCATTAGGGATTCGTCTCATCTACTTGTCTGTATGGAGTTCCTTCATCGCCTTTTATGATCAAATGTTGGTGAACTATACAAACCTGGTCGAATACGTCCACTATGCCTGGTACTTTACCTGGCTTGATTTCTTTTGTATCTATGCCGCGACCAACATGATTTATCAATGGTTTTTTAAAGACAAGGAGTATTTTCGCCAGGATCAGGAGGCTGCTAAATGAAACTAGAATGGTGGATTTTACTCGCCGTTTGGGTATTGACACTTTGGGGCTGCTGTTACTCATTCCAAAAAATAAAATCCGATTAGCCGTAACCGCCTTTTTATTCACTCAGGCCATCACCTGGATTCTTGGTTTAATAGTCGTTGAATATGGGCTGATCACCTATCCTGTCAGGTTATTTGCTGATGCCAACCATGCTAGTTTTACCTATGAGTTTTTTGTCTATCCAGCTGTTGCTGGCATCTTTAATGTATTTTATCCGTACACCCAAAGCAAGTTCATAAAGTTCCTGTACAATGCTTCCTACTGTACCGCACTGACTGTTCCCGAAATATTTATCGAAAAATATACAGACTTAATTGAGTATCTCCACTGGACATGGTATTGTACATGGATTTCTCTGTTTCTTACCTTTATGATGACACGTGGATTTTGTTTATGGTTTTTCAAAGGGATCACAAAGGAAATGGATTAATTTTTGTCGTATTAATGTAAGGTTGTCTTTCTACAACCTACTACGAAATTACTTCTCAAATATTCATGGAGAATTCATGGTAAACAAAAAGCAGGCTGGCTCGAGGAACTCGAGTTGGCCTATTTTGACCTTTCATCTATGTATATACATTTGCTTCTTATAATTGCCATTGCAGGGTTTTTTCAACAATACAAGGTGAAAATCTGTTAATACTCTATTTTAAATGTTTTTTGATGACATATTTCTTACAATCCTGTCAGAAAACATTCACTAAATGGTAAGTCGTGACTCTCTGCCTAATATGGTTAAATAAATATTGTTACAAATAGTTACAAACAAATAAGGGAGATATACAATACAATAACTTTCTTGAAAAAATTGGAAGTAATCTTCTGTTTAAATTTCTTGCGAAAAGTTGTTTAATAGTACTTGTGGAAAATTTTTTACAAAATGTTTACGTGCAAAACTTCACAAATAATGTATAATTGTTTTTGTTGCAAACTTCAATATTATGACAAAAATTTTACAAATAATATAAAGATGTTACAAATTATGATATAATAGACAATGTTTTGTATCGAAATTATAGGAGGACGAAATGGAAGAGACTATTAGTTTAAAAGAGTTGCTCGAGACATTGAAAAAACGATTGCTATTAATCGTGTCGATAACTGTAATTGCTGCCATCATAAGTGGAGTAGTTAGTTATATTTTTTTAACCCCGATTTACCAAGCTTCTACACAAATTCTTGTTAATCAAAAGGCCGATGAAAAATCTTTATACAACACGAATCAAGTACAAACAAACCTTCAATTAATTAATACTTATAATGTAATCATTACCAGCCCGAGAATATTAGATACCGTTTCAGAAGAACTTAAATTAAAAATGACATATACCGAATTAAAAGGAAAGATTACAGTGGGAAGCGAAAAGGATTCCCAGGTTGTTAACGTGTCCGTACAGGACCCAGATCCAGAAGTAGCTGCGGATATTGCCAATAAAACGGCAGAAGTATTTCAGAGAAAGCTTAAAGGTATCATGAGTGTCAATAATGTAAGCATTTTGGCTCCAGCAGATGTTTCTGAAAATCCAGCTCCGATTAAACCAAGACCATTATTAAACGTAGCGATTGCGATTGTGGTTGGTTTAATGGCCGGTGTCGGTCTAGCATTCTTACTTGAGTACTTTAATAACACGATTAAAAACGAACAAGATGTAGATAAGATATTAGGTCTACCAGTCCTAGGTGTCATCGCAACGATTGATGATCAAAAGATGGAAGAGGCAGCAGCCCGTCGTGCAAATAGAAAATCTGGAGGAAGAGGTGATAACATTGGCGCTTAAAAAGAAGAAACTGAACAGTAAAGATGCAAGCCGTAAGCTTGTTACAGCGATTGATCCGAAGTCACCGATTTCTGAGCAATACCGGACGATTCGTACAAATATCCAGTACTCTTCTGTTGATCAAGAGATGAAGGCAATCATGGTTACTTCTTCAGGTCCCGCTGAAGGTAAGTCAACCACAGCTGCTAACCTTGCTGTTACCTTTGCACAGCTGGGTAAAAAGGTATTACTAGTTGACGCTGATTTACGTAAACCAACCGTTCATCATACATTTGGGATGAATAACTTATTTGGTTTTACTACTGTGTTAACAAAGCAAAAGACTCTTGAAAAGACTGTGCTTGAAACACGTGAGCAGGACTTATATATCTTAACGAGTGGACCGATTCCACCGAATCCAGCTGAACTATTAAGCTCGAAATCTATGGAACAATTTATGGAAGACGCAAAGTCTCAATTCGAATATATCATCTTTGATACCCCGCCATTATTAGCGGTAGCTGATCCGCAGATCCTTGCGAATCAAGTGGATGGTTCAATCATGGTGGTGTTTAGTGAGAAAACAGTGATTGATCAAGCGAAAAAAGCGAAGGAATTACTAGAGCATGCCCAAAGTAAATTACTTGGTGTCGTCTTGAATCATAAAGAAGTCCAAAATGGTGATTACTATTATTATTATGGTTCTAAGTAACAAATTTCGACAAATTCCGCCTCGAATACGTGCTAATATGATAATTGTCGGCTAAAAATAACAGTTTATTGGAAAGTGTGTGGGACCAATGATTGATTTGCATTGTCATATATTACCCGATATTGATGACGGGGCAAGGGATTTGTCGGAGAGTGTGAACATGGCCAAGAAGGCTGTTGAACAAGGAATTCATACGATTGTGGCAACACCGCATCATTTGAACAACCGCTATGAAAATCCAAAACAGACCATAGTTGATAGAGTCAGAGAATTGAACAAGGCTTTATTGGAAGAAAAGATTGATTTAAATGTTCTTCCAGGACAGGAAACACGGATCTATGGAGAAATGGTTGCGGGATATGAAATGGGTGAAATTCTTCCAATCGATTACACACAATATGTATTGGTCGAGTTTTCGTCTAGCCATGTCCCGAGATACACGGAGAAGTTGTTTTATGATTTGCAGATGAAGGGACTTGTTCCAGTGATTGTTCATCCGGAACGGAACCAGGAGATCATTGAACGCCCAGAACTTCTCTATCAACTTGTGAAAAAGGGAGCATTATCTCAGGTTACGGCAGCTAGTATCTGTGGGGACTTTGGGAAAAAAATTAAGAGTTTTTCAATGCAATTAATTGATTCTAATTTAACCCATTTCATTGCATCGGATGCTCATAACACTAGCAATCGTACGTTTAAGATGAGAGAAGCTTACGACATTGTTCAAGCCAAGTACGGGAATGATATGGTTTATTTATTCCAAGAGAATGCTGAATTAGTGATTGAAGGCAGTCATGTCTATAAAGAAGTGCCTGAGCGAATTAAAAAGAAGAGGTTCTTTAACATCTTTTAGCCGACTAAGCCGATGAAAATAGGTGGATTGTATCTTGAGAGAGGAGGGGCTTCCCTCCTAGTATGTTTATCAAACATGATGTGAGGATGGTTAAAATGCCAGATTCAACACATAAATCAATAAATATCTAATGAAAGAATAAGTGTTGAGCACTTGCAATTCCATTAGGTATTTATTTTTTTGCCCACGTGCTTTAGCAAAGGAAAGTGTTTATTAGATAAAAAAATAGAGAAAAAGGGGGAATGAACAGGTGACGTATGGAAAGAGATTAACTTCGCTTGCTGTTTTGGATTCAATCATAGTGTTAACAGCGATCTACATAAGCTATATGACACTGGTACCGGGTGTAAATGTTTTTGAAATTCCAATGTTACAGGTTACTTGGCTTACTTTATTTTTATGCCATCATTTATTTGCTTCTATTTATAAGCTTTATCAAAAAGCCTGGGAATATGCAAGTGTTGGAGAACTGATTGCAATTGTAAAGGCAGTAACATTTTCAATTGCGGTAACGGCACTTATGCAGGAAGTGTTTTTTCATAACATGTATGTTAGAGCATTAATGATTACATGGATGCTTCATGTCCTGTTAATAGGTGGTTCAAGATTTTCGTGGAGAATGTTTCGTGATAGTTACATGAAGAAACAGCAAAGTATCAAAAGAACGTTAATCATTGGTGCCGGATCAGGCGGAACAATGGTGGCACGTCAATTGCTCAGTAACCATGAGATAGATTTGAAGCCTGTGGCATTTATTGATGATGATCCGAAAAAATATAAATTAGATATTCTCGGCATACCGGTGGTTGGAGATTCGAGTCATATAACAGAAGCAGTTGAGAAATTTCAGATTGATAATATAGTGATTGCGATTCCTTCTCTAGGCCGAAAGGAATTAAATCGTATTTTCGAAGAGTGTGCAAAAACGAAAGCGAAGACTCAAATTATTCCTAAGTTAGAGGATTTGATGACAGGAAAGATCTCTGTTAATCAATTTCGTGAAGTTCAGGTAGAGGATTTACTTGGCAGGGAACCTGTTGAGTTAGATATCGACAGTATTTCAGAATATGTCACAGGCAAGACGGTATTAGTGACAGGTGCTGGAGGTTCGATAGGTTCTGAGATTTGTCGACAGATTTGCAAGTTTAATCCAGGGAAAATTGTTCTAGTGGGTCATGGCGAGAACAGTATCTATTTAATAGATATGGAACTTCGGAAAAAGTATCAAAATCAAATTGAAATTGTTCCTGTGATTGGCGACATCCAAGATCGGACGAGAATGTTTGATGTAATGGAAGAACATAGGCCATATGTGGTGTATCATGCGGCTGCACATAAGCATGTTCCGTTGATGGAATACAATCCGAGGGAAGCGGTTAAGAACAATATTTTCGGTACGAGAAATGTTGCGGAGGCAGCGGACACCTTCGGTGTGAATACTTTTGTAATGATTTCTTCAGATAAGGCTGTTAATCCTCCGAATGTTATGGGAGCGACGAAACGGTTTGCGGAAATGATTATTCAGAGTCTGGCTGTTCATAGTAATACAAAGTTTGTTGCAGTTCGGTTTGGGAATGTACTTGGTAGTCGTGGTAGTGTGATTCCGTTGTTTAAAAAGCAGATTCAGGCTGGTGGACCAGTTACTGTTACCCATGAGGATATGACTCGCTATTTCATGACGATTCCAGAAGCCTCAAGGCTTGTGATTCAAGCAGGTTCTTTGGCTCGCGGTGGCGAGGTGTTTGTGCTTGATATGGGTGAGCCCGTTAAGATTGTTGATCTTGCGAAGAATGTGATTAAGTTGTCGGGCTATTCCATAGAAGAGATTGGGATTCGTTTTACTGGACTTCGTCCTGGCGAGAAGATGTATGAAGAGTTACTTAATGAAAATGAAGTACATCCTGAGCAGGTTTTTCCGAAGATTCATATTGGGAAAGCTAAGGTTATACGTGCAGAGGATTTGAATGATTTAATTGGTGGGTTGTTAGATATGTCTGAGGTTGAGATGCATGATACTTTGATAGCTGTTGCTAATAATAAGTTTGAAGGATCTTATTTAAATACAATAACAAACTGAATTAGTGCAAGTCATCAATAACTTTCGATAGTGTAAATCCTTATTTTAATGCTAAATGAATGTTACGGAGGTGGAGAATTGGTGTTTTATAAAAGATATGTAAAAAAAATGATAGATTTTATTGTTTCCATTATTGGTTTAATAGTACTTTCACCTGTATTCCTATTATTAATAATTTGCATTAAGTGTGATTCAAAAGGTCCGATTTTATTTAAACAACGACGTATTGGGAAAGGTAAGTCGGAGTTTTATATTCTTAAATTTAGAACGATGAAAATTGATACACCTAAAGATACACCAACTCATCTTTTAAAGGACCCCGAAAGCTACATTACTAGTGTGGGTAAGTTTATGAGGAAAACTAGCTTAGATGAACTGCCACAAATATTGAACATTCTTAAAGGTGAAATGAGTATTATTGGTCCAAGGCCTTGCCTTTGGAATCAGTATGATTTAATAGCTGAAAGGGATAAATATGGGGCTAATGATATTTATCCTGGGCTTACTGGGTGGGCGCAAATTAATGGTCGGGATGAGCTGCCGATTGATCTTAAAGCTAAGCTGGATGGTGAGTATGTTCAAGGTATTAGCTTTTGGATGGATGTAAAATGTTTCTTTGGGACTATTGTGTCAGTGTTGAAGTATGAGGGTGTTATTGAGGGTGGTACTGGAACATTGGAATATAAAGAGGTCGAATCCACTGAAGAGCAAATGATATCCACTGATTCAAAAAATAAGGAGATAACAGGATAATGACAGTGTTGAATGTTAGCTTAAATAGCCTCGAAGATTTAGAGGATGGTAATACATTAGTGGCACAACCGATAGTTAGCGTAATAGTTGCAACCTACCGACGGGATACAACATTGGAAACAGCCTTGGTTTCTCTAATGAGACAAACATATGAACACGTCGAAATTGTTGTGGTTGATGATAATGCAGAAGAGATATGGAACAAAAAGGTTGATGAGATTATTTGCAGTGTCAACAAAAAATTTGACCGGCAATTAGTTTATATAAAAAACAAAGTAAATAAGGGTTCTGCGGAAACTCGAAATATTGGTATAAGAACAGCTTCTGGAGAATATATTACCTTCCTTGATGATGATGATATATATTTGCCTGAAAAAGTTGAAAAGCAGGTCTTGCATATGCAAAAGGAGCAATCGGATTTTTGCATAACTGATTTGGAATTATATAACGAGAACAATAAATTAGTTGAAAAAAGGATAAGGGATTATATTAAGAGGGATGAATCAGATCAACTTCTTAAGTATCATCTAATGTATCACATGACTGGAACAGATACTTTTATGTTTAGAAAAATTTATTTACTAAGGTTAGGTGGATTTCCACCAATTAACGTGGGTGATGAATATTATTTAATGCAACTTGCTATTGAATATGGCGGTAAGTTTAGCTATTTGCCAGGTTGTGAGATAAAAGCTTACATTCATTCTGAAACCGATGGATTATCAATCGGTATGAGTAAAATCAAAGGAGAAAACATTTTATACAAACATAAAATGCAATTTTTTGATAAGCTCACTCCGAGTGAAAAGAGATATATTAACATGCGCCATTATGCTGTATTAGCATTTGCTGAGTTAAGAAATAAGAACATGATTGGATTTGTCAAAAACTCTGTACATTCATTATTTTGCAGTCCGTTACAGTGTCTGAATTTGCTTATTAATAGAAAGCGGTAAGTAAATGTTTATTATATTTCGATAAGTTGAGGGAAGATATGAACCTACAGGTATTAATTTCAACCATGCATCAAACAGATCATAGCTTGCTTGGGAAAATGAATATTCAAACAGATGCAATAATTGTTAATCAGTGCGATAGAAATGAATTTGAGGAATTTGAATATAAGGGAAAGTTAATCCGCATTCTTTCATTTGAAGAGAGAGGTGTTGGATTAAGCCGAAATAATGCACTCATGAGAGCTAATAATGATATATGTCTATTTGCAGATGATGATGTAAAGTATGTTGATGGTTATGAAAATATTATCGTACAAGCTTTTATAGAAAATCCAAATGTAGACATAATGATCTTTAATGTAATAAGTACTAATCCTGAGAGGCCTTTACACACAATTAAAAAAAATAGTCGGGTTAGGCTGTATAATTGTTTGAAATATGGAGCTGTAAGCATAGCTGCCCGAACTGAAAAGCTGAAGGAAGCGAATGTCTATTTCTCCTTATTGTTTGGCGGAGGAGCAAAATATAGCGCAGGAGAAGATAGTTTGTTTATTGTTGAGTGCATTCAAAAGGGCCTCAGGATTTGCACCTGTCCTCAAGTAATTGGGTATGCTAGCCAAGAGGATTCTACTTGGTTTGAGGGTTACACAGATAAATATTTCTTTGATAAAGGGGCTTTTTTTGCGTGTTTATCACGAAAAATGTATTGGTTGTATTGTATTATGTACTCTCTTAAGTGGCGTAAAATGCTCAAGGAAAACGGTGGAATCTATCATTCATATAAGAACATGATCAATGGTGCTAGGAGTGTTTTAAAAAATTGATTAAGTTTAAGAAATTAAAAAATTTTGTATTGAAAATTTGGAGAACTCCAATATGTTTTGTTATGCGTAAAAGGTTAGAAAATGAAAATTTTACAATTATATCACAAAACTGTATAGGGGGAGTGTTGTATCATGACTTGGGTGAGAAATTTAACTCACCTACAATTAATTTGTCCTTCACTTTTCCTAATTTTGTTAGATTTGTCGGAAATTTAGAATCAAATATATCTAAACCGTTAGTTTTTTCTCATTGGTCTAGTGATCCTAATAATAAATATCCGGTTTGTAAAATTGAAGATATTTATATTAATTTTATTCATTACAAAACTTTTGATGATTGTGTTGAGAGCTGGAACAAGCGAAAAAAAAGAATTAATTATTCAAATCTATTTGTTATGTGCACAGATCGTGAAGATTGCTCTGAGGAATTGCTAGAGCAATTCTCAAAGTTGCCATATAAAAAGGTATGCTTTGTATCTTCGAGGGAGTCAATTAGTAACGATTGGATGGTCCATGTCCCGGGTTACGAGATTCAAGGCGAGGTAGGGGATTTGACTCGCTATGGCGACCTAATGGGGCGGAGAATATTTGAAAAGTATTTTGACTGTGTTACCTGGTTAAATAATAAAAAATGAGGTTGGTTATGAGCGATTATCCGAGGGTTTTAATAATTAGTCATAATTGTTTGTCAACAAGTGGATCCAATGGTAGAACATTAGCTAACTTTTTTGATGGCTGGCCAATCGAAAAACTTGCTCAGTTTTATATTTATAATGAAATTCCTGACTCTTCTGTTTGTAATAATTATTTCAGAGTCTTAGATACAGAAGCATTGCGTGCCTTTATAAAAAGAGAGAAGGTAGGGCAGAAAGTAAACCCTAATAGTACTGTGGTCCCCGATAATAAAGAAAAATCTATGAATAATCTATATCAAAAACATCGCAAACGAAACTCTCTAAATTATATTGCTAGAAACTTAATATGGAATTCAAAGAGATGGAAGAGTGATAAATTTACTCAATGGGTAGATAATTTTCAACCTGAACTTATTGTACTTCAAGTGGGTGACTATGAGTTTATGTATAAAATTGCCCTAGATATTGCAAATGGAAGAAATATTCCTCTAGTTTTATACAATAGTGAAGACTATTATTTTAAAGATAGAAAATATTTATCACCCCTATATCATTACTATCGATACAGGTATAAAAAACGTTTTGAGAGAGTAATATCATATGCTTCACATTCAATTTATAATTGCGATATTCTTCAAGAAACTTATAATAAACGATTTGTACATCCAAGTACAGTTATTATGACATCTACCGATATTGTTCCTTTACAGAACAAAAAGAAAAATATAACTCCAATTGTTTCTTATCTTGGAAATTTAGGTGTGGGCAGGCACGAACCGCTTATTGAAATAGCAAATGCGTTGCAACAAATTAATCCTGAGATTTTATTGGATATTTATGGGAAAACGCCGAATTTAGAAGTAAAATCAGCTTTTGAGAAGTGCAAAGGCATACAGTATAGAGGTTTGGTTCCATATGAGGAAGTTGTTCAAGTTATGCATAATAGTGATTTGTTAGTGCATATAGAAAATTTTTCAGAATTTTATAAATGGGACTTGAAACATGCATTTTCAACCAAAATAGCAGATAGTTTGGGAAGTGGGACTTGCCTCTTAATGTATGGGCCAGGTGGGTTGGCTTGTACACAGTATTTAGTACAAACCAATGCGGCCTGTGTGGTAACAGAGCAAAGTAAACTGAAATCTCAACTTGCAAAACTGTTAGCCGATGAAAGTTTAAGAAACAGTTACAAATCCAAAGCTCTTAAGATTATCGGTGAGCGTCATGATGCAAAATCTAATCAAGAAAAGTTTCATGGACTACTCTGTAAGATAATGAGGGAAAACAAACATGAAGATTCTACAAATTAACTGTGTATATAAAAATGGTAGCACAGGAAAAATTGTTTACGATATTCATAAAGTTCTTAGAGAAAAAGGCATTGAGTCGATTATTTGTTATGGTCGAGGGCAAGAGTCGGATGAACCTGAGGAATACAAAACATCAAGTGAGTTTTTAGCAAAAATTAATAACATTAAATCGCGTTTTACCGGACTTCAATACAATGGTTCTTTTATTGCTACCAATAGACTTATCAGTATTATAAAAAAAGAACAGCCAGATATTGTACATCTTCATTGTATTAACGGTTTTTTTGTAAATATATACCGTTTAATTAAACATTTGAAGGAAAAAGAAATTAAGACAATTCTGACACTACATGCAGAGTTTATGTATACTGGTAGTTGCGGTCTTGCTTTCGAGTGCGAAAAATGGAAAACTGGTTGCGGTAATTGTCCACAATTATTGGAGGCGACACATTCCTATTTGTTCGATAGGACCCACACTGCGTGGGAAAAGATGAAAGAGACATTTGATGGTTTTGATAAAAACCTCATTGTAACATCAGTTTCACCTTGGTTAGAAGGCAGAGCTAGACAGTCTGTTATTTTAGGAAATAAAAAACATTGTACTGTACTTAATGGTATTGATACTGTAAATGTATTTCATCCAAGTGATTTTAGAGATATTAAAAAAGAACTAAAATTAACAGATGCAAAAATAATCTTGCATGTTACCGCTAATTTTACTAGCCAAATTAAGGGTGGTAAATATATTATCGAACTTGCGGAGAGATTAAAGGATCAAAATATAAAGATAATTGTTGTTGGAAATACAAATAAAAATCTCGAATTACCGAATAATATAATTGATGTTGGTAGAATAAATGACCAACACGAATTAGCAGCATATTATTCAATGGCGGATTTGACTGTAATTTCCAGCAAGCGTGAAACCTTTTCAATGATATGTGCGGAGTCGCTTTCTTGTGGAACACCTATTGTAGGATTTAAGGCAGGTGCACCGGAACAAGTTTCAATACCTGAATATAGTGAGTTTGTGGAATATGGAGATTTAGATTCTTTAGAGGGTACAGTGCGAGAATGGGTAAATCGTAAATCTTCGGTGGTCAATGAGATTGTCGAAAAAGCGCAGGGCTATTACTCGAAAGAAAAGATGTGCGAGGGCTATTTAACGCTATATAAGGAGTTAATGATTAATAGTGAGGGAATTGCACAATAGTCTTAGAATTAAAAAAGAAAAAATAAATTTTCGATAAGTGCATTTTAAAGTGTCACCAGGAAATTAGTCTCTTTATTGATTCCTTAAGCAAGAAAGGAAAGCATAATGACAGTTTTTTATTGCCTAATATTATGGCTCGGAACAATATCTCTGTTTTCAATAGATATTAAGGATAAACAAAATCGAAATAGAATAGTAATCGTATTAGCGTGTTTTGGGATATTTTTAATTCAGGCGTTCAGAGCTGAAACCATTGGTCATGATTTAATTTCATATCTACCAGGATATCATATGGCAGAAAGTATTAATATTTTTGCAGGTGAACGATTATTTAATTATGAAATAGGGTATATCTTCTACTCTCAAGTTTTTTCTAAATTAAATTTCTCCAATCAATGGTATCTAGCTGTAGTTGCACTAACTATAATCGCACCTATTGCATATGTCTGGAGTAAAAATTCCAAAATGCCAGGACTAAGTGTTTTTATTTATATCACATTAGGCTTTTTTACATTTAGTTTTTCAGGTTTACGGCAGTCAATCGCAATGGCAATTGTTTTTTTTAGTTTTAAATATATACAGAAAAAAAGTTTAATAAAATTTTTATTATGTGTTGCCTTGGCAATGTTGTTTCACACCACAGCTATCATTTTTATTTTCGCGTACCCGTTATATTATGTAAGATTTAAATCAATCCATTTCCTTTTTATCATTCCATCGTTAATAATAATATTTATTTTAAAAACAAAAATATTTTTATTAATCTATCGATTATATAGGGGAGCGGCTGGGGATATTGAGGCTACCAACGCCTATACAATGCTTATCGTTATGATATTAGTTTTAATATTTGCATATATTTTTGGCAGTAAAGACAAGCAAAATATAAGGTTTAATAGTTATAAAAACTATATGCTTGTTGCAATACTTATTCAAATATTTGCAAGTCAGTCAAGTGAAGTAATGAGAGCAGGTTATTATTACTATTTATTTATAACTTTATTAATCCCAGAAGTAATAAAGAATCAACGAGATCTAAAAGTTAGAATATTAGTAGTTGGTGTACTTATTCTTGCATTGATGTATTTCTTTCAAACGACTACGGGTAATGGATATTTGGATGTCAGTCCATACCATTTTTACTGGGAGTGAAGTTATGCCAAATTCTACTATAAAATATATTGGTTTTTATGACTCGGATACTTATGCTGAAGAGAACCGCAATTCATTTTTAGCTGCTACTAATAAAATGGATTATATCTGTCAGGCAATAGTCGCTTCAGGGAGTAATGTTGAAATTATATCCCCATCTTGGACAACAAACAAAAAAGGATTTTATCAAAAGAGATCAAGCACTATAGGAGACGGTGTAACACTTACATGTGGACCTACGTTTGGGGCGAATAGACGAATATTAAGGTATTTACGAATATTATTGTCATGGATTTGGTTATTTGGATATTTGGTGAAGAATACAAATTCGAAAGAAACAATAATTGCATATCATTCCATGATGATTATAAATCCAATAATGCTAGCGAAAAAAATAAAGAAGTTCAAACTTATATTAGAAGTAGAAGAAATTTATCAAGATGTAAAAGAACATTCTCAACTAATGCAGAAAAATGAATATAGTTTTTTTCAAATAGCGGATAGCTTTATTTTTCCAACAGAATTATTAAATGAAAAAATTAACAAAGCTTATAAGCCTCATACTATTATTTATGGTACTTACAAAGTTGAGCAAGAAAGAAAATCCAAGTTTAATGATGGAAGAATCCATTGTGTATATGCTGGCACCTTTGATCCGAGAAAAGGAGGCTCTATTGCTGCTACTGTTGCACCTTATCTCTCTAAAAATTATCATATACACATTATTGGCTTCGGAAGTGAAGAGGAGACAAGCTCAATAAAAAAATTAATTTCAGAGATTGCAAAAACGTCGGACTGTACTATTACCTATGATGGGCTACTTAAAGGTGAAGAATATATAAGATTCCTCCAAAGTTGTCATATTGGTTTAAGTACCCAAATTTCAGATGCAAAATATAATAATACATCTTTCCCATCAAAAATATTGTCGTATATGGCTAACGGTTTGCGTGTAGTTTCTGTTCGAATAAAAGCAATTGAGATTTCTGCCATAGGTGACATAATTAATTTTTATGAAGAGCAAACTCCCAAAGCTATAGCGGAAGCTATTATGTCAATTGATATAAATAAACTTTATGATAGTAAAAAATTAATAAAAAAACTTGATGAGAAATTTGTGCATTCTTTAAAAAAAATGCTGGAGAATTAACATGGATAAGCTTTTTAGGCTGAAAAAAATAATAAGTAATGAAAATAATAGAACGATACTAAATAATACATTAGGAGCTTTTGTAGTTAGAGGCGGAGCATTACTTATATCATTATTCACTTTGCCTGCGTATATAAGATATTTTGATAATCAACAAATACTTGGTTTGTGGTTTACCATTTTATCAGTTTTAATATGGGTACTTACATTTGATTTAGGAATTGGAAATGGACTAAGAAATCACTTAGTGCATGCATTAGTAAATAAGGATCACTTGCTGGCAAAAAAGTATATATCATCCGCATATATTGTTATCGGAATACTGGTATTATTTATATCGTGCTTTTCAACAGTAATATTTAGATTTATAAATTGGAATGCAGTATTTAACATATCTACAAGTATTGTTTCTAAGGAAACACTAAACATTACAGTATGTATAGTATTTGGTGGAATAATGCTACAATTCTTACTTAAGCTAATAACGTCTATACTATATGCAATGCAAAAATCTGCTCTAACTAATTTATTAAGCTTACTTAATAGTATTATTATCTTAGGATATGTTTTACTAGCAAAGTCTTCAGATATATCAACTAATTTAATTTCATTGGCAATTGTAAATGTTTTAGCAGTAAATATACCATTATTATTAACTACTATAATAGTTTTCTCAACAAAGTTAAAAGACTCTAAGCCAAACATAAATTATTTTGGGAAAAAATATGCAAGAGAAGTAATGAAGTTGGGTGTTACTTTCTTTTGGGTTCAAATAATGTATATGATTTTAACAACAACAAATGAATTTCTAATTACATGGCTAACTGGAAGTAAAATGGTCGTGGAATATCAAATATATAATAAACTGTTTACTTTAATAGGTACTATTTTCACTTTGGCATTAACTCCTATTTGGTCAGCTGTTACAAAGGCTCTCTCTGAAAAAAATTATGAATGGATTAATAAACTTTATAGAACACTAAATTTAATGGCTCTATTAGCTGTTATATGTGAATTTGGTATGATACCATTTTTGCAATTTGGAATAAACTTATGGCTTGGAGACAATGCGATACAGGTGAATTATTTATATGCTACAGTCTTTGCTTTATCTGGCAGCATTTTTATTTGGAATGGAGTATTATCTAGTATTGCTAATGGAATTGGTGAATTAAAAACACAAAGTGTTTATTTTACTATAGGTGCAATTATTAAAATACCTATTGCATGGACTCTTGTTATGATTTTTGATTCATGGATAGGTATTGTAGTGGCCGATATTATTGCTATGAGCTTGTATTGTATTATACAACCAATATGGTTAAAAAAGTATTTGGATAAAAAAGAATTAGGAGATGAGAATTATGTTTAATAATAAAACCTTATTAATAACAGGCGGTACTGGTTCTTTCGGTAATGCTGTGATGGAAAGATTCCTCGATACTGATATAAAAGAAATTCGTATTTTCTCTCGTGATGAAAAAAAGCAAGATGATATGAGAAAACATTATAAAAATGACAAACTTAAATTTTATATTGGAGATGTTAGAGACTTAGCAAGTGTTAAAAATGCTATGCATGGAGTAGATTATATTTTTCATGCTGCAGCATTAAAGCAAGTTCCATCATGCGAGTTCTTCCCTCTTGAAGCCGTAAAAACTAATGTGATGGGTACAGACAATGTATTAACAGCTGCTATTGATTATGGAGTAAAAAAAGTAATTTGCCTTTCAACAGACAAAGCAGCTTATCCAATTAATGCGATGGGTATTTCAAAAGCAATGATGGAAAAGGTATTTGTCGCTAAATCCAAAACTGTCGATCCAGATAGAACCCTCATTTGTGGAACTAGATATGGTAATGTGATGGCTTCACGTGGTTCAGTTATTCCGTTATTTATTGAGCAAATTAAAAGTGGGCACCCTTTAACAGTAACAGACCCTAATATGACAAGGTTTTTAATGAGTTTAGAAGACGCAGTTGAGTTAGTGGTATTTGCTTTTCAAAATGCTGAGGCAGGAGATATTATGGTTCAAAAGTCTCCAGCTAGTACCATTGGTGACCTTGCATTAGCTGTAAAGGCACTGTTTAATGCTGACAATGAAATTAAAGTAATTGGAACTCGTCATGGGGAAAAGCGTTATGAAACACTACTTACCAAAGAGGAATATGTAGTAGCAGAAGATCTAGGTGGTTTCTTTAGAGTTCCTGCTGACCAAAGAGATCTTAATTACGATAAATATTTTGCAGATGGAGATAAAAAGCTTACTACTGTAGAAGAGTATAATTCGGATAATACACAAATCCTTAATATAGAACAAATTAAAGAATTATTACTTGAGTTAGATTATGTTCAAAACGAGCTTAAAGAATGGAATAAAAAGATTCACGTGATGAACTAGAGGGTGGAATTAATTGATGAATATTCTTGTTACCGGAGCGAAAGGTTTTGTAGGAAAAAACCTCATTGCTGAACTTAGAAATAAAGGATATAACAATATCTTTGAATTTACTAGAGAAAGTGATCCTTCATTACTTGAAAAATATACAAAAGAATGTGATTTTGTATTTCATTTAGCTGGAGTAAACAGGCCTAAAGATGAAAATGAATTTATGGAAGGCAATTTTGGTTTAACTTCTCAATTACTAGAACTACTAAAGAAGCATGGCAATAAGGCTCCTGTACTTATTACTTCCTCTATTCAGGCAGAAAAGGATAATCCTTATGGTAGAAGTAAAAAAGCTGGAGAAGATTTATTATTTAATTATTACAGAGAAACTGATGCAAAAGTCTATGTCTATAGACTAGCAAACTTATTTGGAAAGTGGAGCAAACCTAACTATAATACTGTGGTGGCTACATTTTGTTATAATATAGCTAGAGGCTTAGATATCCAGATGAACAAACCAGATGCAGAGCTTAATCTATGTTATATAGACGATGTATTAGAAGAGTTTTTTAGAGCTTTAGAGGGAAATCCAACTATTCAAAATAATTACTGTGATGTACCTGTAACACATAAGATTAAACTTGGAGAGCTAGCTAATCTTATAAACAGCTTTAAAGAAAGCAGAATAAATTTAAGTATTCCAAATATGGAAGACGCTCTAACCAAGAAGCTTTATAGTACTTATTTAAGCTTTTTACCGGAAGATAAGTTTTCTTATGATCTTAAAATGAATTGTGATCAAAGAGGATCATTTACAGAATTTATTAGAACCTCTGAAAGAGGTCAAGTTTCTGTAAATGTTTCAAAACCTGGAATCACAAAAGGTAATCATTGGCATCATACTAAAAATGAAAAATTCTTAGTTGTCAGTGGAGAAGGATTAATTAGGTTTAGAAAGATTGGTGCAGATGAAATTATTGAATATAGAGTGAGTGGGGAAAAGTTACAAGTTGTTGATATTCCAACTGGATATACTCACTCCATTGTCAATGTAGGAAATAATGATTTAGTTACAGTAATGTGGGTAAATGAGTGCTTTGATCCAGAAAAGCCAGATACTTATTATGTAGAGGTGTAGAACTAATGGATAAGCTTAAAGTTATGACAGTAGTAGGAACAAGGCCAGAAATTATTAGATTATCAGCCGTTATTAATAAATTAGAACAATCCGATGCTATTGAGCACATATTGGTGCATACAGGGCAAAATTATGACTATGAATTAAATGAGGTTTTTTTCAATGACTTTAATCTTAAAAAACCTGACTATTTCCTAAATGCAGCTGTCGGAACAGCAGTTGAAACTATTGGTAATATACTTATTAAAATAGATCCAATTATGGAAGAAGTAAAACCAGATGCTTTCTTAGTTCTTGGAGATACTAATAGCTGTTTATGTGCATTAGTGGCTAAGAAAAAACATATACCAATTTTTCACATGGAAGCAGGAAATAGATGCTTTGATCAAAGGGTCCCAGAAGAGACTAATAGAAAAATAGTTGATCACATTTCAGATATTAACTTAACCTACAGTGATATAGCTAGAGAGTATTTACTGAGAGAAGGTCTCCCTGCTGATAGAATAATTAAAACTGGCAGCCCAATGTTTGAAGTACTTAATTCAAAAAAAGAGGACATTGAACAATCTGAAGTGTTAGAAAAGCTTGGTTTAAAAGAAGGAAAATACTTTGTAATTTCTGCACATCGAGAAGAAAATATTAATTCAGATGTTAACTTCCTAAATTTAGTTTCAAGTCTAAATGCTATTGCAGAAAAATATGAAATACCAGTTATTGTGAGTACACATCCTCGAACTAGAAAGATGATAGAAGAAAAAAATGTTGTCTTTAATCCTTATATAACTTTAATGAAACCACTTGGATTTTCTGAGTATGTAAAATTACAAATGAAAGCAAAAGCGGTCCTGAGTGATAGTGGGACAATAAGTGAAGAATCGTCTATACTTGGATTTAGAGCACTTAATATAAGACAAGCCCATGAAAGACCAGAGGCAATGGAAGAAGCGTCAGTAATGATGGTTGGCCTAGAAAAAGATAGAATTTTACAAGGTTTAGAAGTACTAGAGACACAAGAGAAAGATACATTAATAACTGTAGCAGATTATAGTATGCCGAATGTATCAGATAAGGTACTTAGGATAATATTATCATATACAGACTATGTGAATAGAACTGTATGGGGAAAGTAATAGGTAAAGTGTATATATTTATAAACCAAGCTGATTCTTTTATCGGCTTGGTTTTTTTTATAGTCTTATCCTAAGCGTCGTTACACCACGAGATCTGTGTAATAATCTAATGTGACAAACATGAAACTATGGAAACGTGGTGGCTTTAGCGAGATGGTTTCTGTGCGTTTCACAGACATTTTTGGGAGAAACCATTAAATCCCGTGCCTGTCACGCCCCGGATTTTGTCGACGATTGATAGGCTTTTGATGAATTTAAAATGTTAGAATGATATTTCCATCATACTTTTCCTGTTGAAGAATACTATCCCTGGAGCAACTTTTATCTATATAAGTATCCCAGATGGGTACCGCTGCTATTTATAAATATGGATTGCCTATTAGACTATTATGAAGGAGTAGTAGAACAGAGGAGAGAGTAGTACTGCGATAGTATATTTGCAAATTGAGTGCCACTGATTCCGAACGATAAATACATAAAAAACCATGCTATTGTTCATTCCAGCATGGCTTTAATGTCTCTGGTATTATCTCGGATACGCATCCATCAATTCACGTAAATCTTGTAGGGCAGTTCTACACTATCTTCTTTATTTTCATGAAATCCAGTTCCTTCTAAATAATAGTGGTGAAGATAGGAATTATTTGCGAAGCTTTTGTAGCCTTCAGGAACTGTGAAAACTTCTACAGTAAATGTCAAACTATTGTCTATGTGTAATCAACGGTGATAAAATCCCTAATAACAACGGTTCCAAATTCCCCTAAAATAACGGAGAATTAGTTTCGATACTAGATAAATCGGAGTGGAGAAACTAATGATCAAGATTGGGGAATTTTTTA
>NZ_JAHUWN010000035.1 GCF_019219025.1 Bacillus sp. sid0103
TTTATCAGTGAAGAGTTTTTTTGACATAGGATTATTCTCCGATTCTTACATTTTTTATTCTTTATACATAAAAGTACCCGATAGGGCAGACCTTTTTTAAGTGTCTACTCTATCGGGTACAGTTTAAATATCTGGCTGACCTTATAATACGAACGTGGCAGGTTACTTTAAGAATGATTATAATTGAATAAAGAACTTAACTCAGAGGTGTTGCTGTTTCTTAATTAAGGAGGTATATGATGAAGTTTTTTATAAAGTTAAATATTATTAGTGCCTTATACGCTATAGCGTTGTTTATAGCAATCGAACTCATAATAAATGTATCTCATATTAGTATGTTAACTGGCTGGGAATGGGATAATGTTTACATTGTAATTGCTGCTATTAATGTTATTGGACTTCTACTTTTGACAATTTTATTCATTTACTTAACAAAAAAATGGACTATAAGTAGAAAATACAGCTATTTGTCACTCCTTTTGTGGGTACCATATTTTATTCTTTTTTTCTCTTTTTTCCCTGTTGTTTTTCCTATTAATGTAGGAGTAACACTATTTCCGAGATTTAGCCTTCTGATTTATGGGTCTGTCATTCTGTATCCAGTTTACATATTATTTATTAATATATATGCTTCACCTCTAAGTACAGATTATGAGGAAATAAGGCATTAATAATGCAGGTCACTTTTTGCAACTTATTCATCTCGCTTATTGAATTAAAGGGTGCTTTAGTTTAACAAAGAGTCGTAGCTGCGGCTCTTTTTCTTGTTCCACTAACGAAGCAGGTTAGTTGAAGAAAAAGTAATAGATTTTGACTAATATTTTCTACATAGAATTTCTACCTATTAAGTATATGAAAACTAGAAGTGACATTAGCAATTATTTATTTGCAGAAAATTAGTTTAGGAGATGTAGTATGGCGATAATTAAGAAGCAGCAACTTATAGAAAAAATCAATGATTATAACTTACTTCCATTGGAAGTAAGTGTTCTGAAGATATCTAATCAAATTCATTTAAAATTAGATGAAATCGAGGAATTCCTGAAATTTGCAAGTGATTCTAATTTAAAGTATGTCTATTACTTTTATACTTACTATCATTCGGGAGAATACATAATTCCTAGTGACTGGTATAGTGAGTATTCGAAAGAATTTAAAGCTGTAGTCCGTCAACATAATCAACAAATAAAATCATTAGATTTTGATTCACCACAAAGATTAACATTATTTATTCTTCAAAATGGTACCTTCGTGGGAGTAGAACTAAATAACTTTTGGATAGAAAATCAAGGCATCAGTGTAGCAGAAGAAATCATTGAGGTATTTGAGAATAAGTTCTATCGTGAAGTCAAAAAAATCAGTGCTAACAAGAAAGTACAACAAAAAGATGATGAAAATGAGTTGAGGGAGATTATCTTTAATGACCCTGAATTTAAACTTTGTAAAAATCAGGCTCTTAGATATCGGTACTTGATAGAATTGCTTGAAAAAGAAAATATGATGAAATACGATTATTTGGTCCAACCCTATGGATATCACAAAGATGGCAAGGTGAAGTGGTTTATGGATAAAACCTGGGAACTCTTTAAAGAACGGAAAAAGTAATATGACTATCCTTATTAAGCTAAAGGGTGCTTGAGTTAAGGAAAAGCTGCCAATCTCGACAGCTTTTCTTATTGAAGTAACGGAGTTGGATAGATCAAGAAGGATAACGGTGAAACTAAATTGGAGGTGGATTGTGTGTTTCAAATGAACCTAATAAAGAATTTAAAAACTTCTTATGAAATAGTGCTATCGAATGACAAAAGGTTATTGTGTCATCGATGGGGGGAAAAACAGTCATTTTTGAAACAGAGACTTGGGAAAAAGTTATAGAGCTTACAAAGCCAAATAATCCAGACACTCTACACTTTTCAAAAAACGACGAGCTTCTTTACATAAAAAACACAGGCGGCACAATTTGTGTATACGAGACTAAAAATTTCCAACTTATTAAGACCATTAAATCTAGAAAGTCTTTTCAGATAGAAGAAGGGAATTTTGCACTGTTAAATAAACCATTTACTATTCTAGATGTCCTTAAAATTAACAATCGAAAACAGGTTTGTGCTATTAACATAGAAACAGGTATTTATGAGATCTTAACAGAACTTGAGGGAACACATATTGAATTTAATCAGTTTATACCATATGATAATTCCTATTTATTTACCTTAAGTTATTTGGAAGGGGTAAAAGGTTATTTGAAATATAAGTTAGTTAAGGTTGAAGACCCTTCGGTAGAACAATCTTATTCGATTGTGGAATATTTAGGATTAACAAATTGGGATTTGGTATATTATGAGCCAATTCATTAAGTTTATATTTTTGTTCATAAGGACTATGAATTAACAATTATGGACGCTGAATTAAAAACCGTCTTAAAAAGAGTAAATTTAACCGAAAATGGAGTTCAAAGTACCGATGAGTATTTTGTCCATATCGCTTCATCAAATGATGGTAATTACATTGTTCTCACTTCAAATGATAGGGTCCTTATATTAGGATTTGAAGACTTAACCCCTATCCAAATTGAAGAATTGGAATACGCCTGTTTTGCAGAATTTAGCAAAGATGATACTTATTTTCTTGTTGGTACTTGGTCAAAAGGCTTTGTATTTGAGAATAATCTTAAGGGATTAAAACTTTAGCACATCCTTATTCAACTAAAGGGTGCTTTTGTTTAACAAAAGGTAGCTGCGGCGACTCATTTTGTTGTTCCACTAACGAAGCAGGATAGTTAAATAAGAGGGATAATTTGCAACTTTGAAAAACAAAGTCGGAAACTGACTTTTTAGTAAGTGAAAACAAAGTTGGCTACTCCACCTAAAAATCCTGTTTAACCGATGTATATTACCCTATCAAATAAAATTAAATTAATCGATTTAAATTTGGTATTTGGTTCCCATCCTTTTTTAGTTCCTTACTTTTTCATTCTGTTATCCCTTCACTATTCCTCTTTGCTTCCTCCGTAAATAAGATGACCATCTGCTCCATAAACTGTTATATCCGCTGGTTTAATCATTTCATCTTTAGAAGTAATATACCAAACCCACAACGCAGCCGTACCTGAACCTCTGCTCATACCAGCCAAGTCGTCCCGAACATAAAATTTATTTGGCTGTATATTGCCTTCACTATTTATAATGATGGTCTTTGCCTTGTCTCTGGCAAATCCGTATAGAATGGAGAAATCCTTTTGGACATTATTTTCAACTCTCCAGGTTATTGGTCCATTCTCCTCCTTTTCCTCTCTGAATTCTTGGAAATCCAATCCTGGAATCATTTTTACCATTTTGGTATGGTCTTTGCTGATAAGAACAGGAAGGATTCCGAATTCAGTCTCGACAAAAGCCACATTTGAATCGGTATCAATTAAAATCACTTTTTTGCAATCCTCATTCTGTGCTTCTACTTTTGCACAGATTGCTTCTTCCAATGATGTAGTAGGAATATAATTAGAACCAGGACTTGAACTAGGACGGGAAGCTGAAAAATAAAGTACCACAATTAATCCTATGCAGAGTAAAGCTATTAAAATTTTTTTACTCATCTCCATCGCTCCCATAATTTTATATTATTCAGACAATTACAATTATAAACCACACTCTTTCTTTCTTAGGAATAAATATGGATTTTATATTAATACTCTCAAATTCTTGTTCAACTAACGGGTGCTTTACTTTAAGATCCAGCTGCCATAATGGTGGCTTTTTCTAATTGTTCTAACGGTGCAGTTAAGTGGAAGAAGGATTTTGGTAAAAAATTAGAATTTATTAAGTTAAAACCTGAAGCTAAAGAGGGGACTGCGACTTGAAAGTAAATTTAATGAGCATATCTATTGTATTTTTAATATTATTGGTTTGTTTTACTCTAGTGGGATTATCCTATATGGAAAAAACAAAGCCAACTTATTCTGAATATGAGAATTGGGTTAATGAGAAGTATGGGGTTCAATGCTCTAATCAAGATTGCAAGCAAATTACTGATGATGTAACAATACCATTAACTTTAAGTAAAAATATAAAAAATGACAATCCTTTTTTTCTTTCCACACATCAGATATATCGAAGCGGAGAAGAAACTGGTGTCCTCACTGTAAAAAGTATAGGAATGTTTGGGAGATTCTTCACTGTTCAATATTCAAATAATTATTAAAAAAGTCATATTGAACAAACGGGGCAGGTTAAAAGTTTGTGAATGTACTTAAACTAATGGGTGCGTTAGTTGAACAAGAAAAACAAAAATCCTTCTATATTTTATTACAATTAATAAAGAACTTTTTTATCAAACGACAATTAGTTAAAAAGAACTTATATTCCATAACAAAATATCTGAAGAAGTCCAAAATATGCAAGCATAACCTTGTGTATTTTGGACTTCTTCACGCATGTAAAGGAAATAATGGATCAAAGTTACTAACTAGTTAAACAATCCCAAATATAATAACTGAATAAATTTTACCAATTTTTTACACAAATTAGTCAGGCAGTACACTATAATAAAATGACCAAGTATCTTTTGGGAAAACTGGGGAGAGGATGAACGTAAAAAAATTATGGAGATTGACGAAAAAAACTTTGATTTATGTGCTAGCAATCGTGATTGTATTATTGGGAGTAGGTTTTGTATACCAATGGAATGGCGTAAATAACGATCTGGCAAAGTACAAGCCTCCTGGTGAGCAGTATGATGTCTTTGGTCACAAAATGCATATTTATACCGGGGGAGAAGGAGAATTGACTGTAATTTTTAATGCTGGATGGGGAACCGTCAATCCTTACGTCGACTATTATCCATTGTATGATAGAATTGAAGCGCATGCCAGATTTGCTGTGATCGATCGCTTTGGTTATGGTTACAGCGATCAAACGGAGAGAAAACGAGATATCGACAACATTGTAGAAGAAATGCATGAATTATTAAAAAAATCCGAGATACAACCTCCTTATATCCTGGTCGGACACTCTCTTAGTTCACTTGAGACTATTCGCTTTGTTCAAAAGTATCAGGATGAAGTAAAGGGAATTGTGCTGTTGGATGGCGGAAGCCCTGAATATTACGCTAAACAGACACCTTTAACGGGGGTTTCCTTAATTCAACGTTTTCTTGTTAAGTCTGGTGTCGCCCGAGTGATGTATCATTTTGAAGGATTTGCGGAATCACTTGGAAGCGAACGCAACGGACTGAAACAATTACCTAATGAACTGAAGGAGCTTGATCGAATTTCCACACTTCTTAAAGCAAGCAACAAAAACATCACTGATGAAATGCGGCAGAGTAAGCTAAATGCGAGGAAAGTGTTGAAAGGAGAGAAGCCTTTGGAGGTTCCTATGACAGTTATTACTGCAGGGAGATTTGGAAAGCAACAATCGGAATGGATCGACAGTCAGGCTATATTGACTTCATGGTCCGATAGGGGTAAGCAAGTCATAGTAGAGGATGCAGAACATTATATACATCATTATCATCCTGACCTAGTAGCCAAGGAAATTTTAAACATTGTTAAAGAATAACGCCGTTCATTACTCAAATGAAACGACGCTAGTTTAACAAAGGGTTACTGTGGTATCCCTTTTCTTGTTTTACCAACGAGTGCTTTACTTCAAGAAGGAGTAAAGCCTTTTTCTTATTCAAGTAACGGAGCAGTTTAATTTAAGTGTAATTATTCACAATCTGTATTATTAAATGTCCTTTTCCTCCACACAAAAAGACTCCCACCAGATGAAAAAGGAGAATGAATTCACTATGAAATCATCCCCTCAAATAGTTTGAAAATGCTTATAGTGATATTACTCCTCAATGACTAGCTAAACGTTTTTCAAAATCCGCCTTAAACAACAGAATAGCATCAATATTTACAGCAAAATCGTGGTCACTGATATTAAAATTAGTTATAAACTCGTCAGACCTCTCACGAACCATAATTGTCGGACGGATATTGTCTCCAATAGCGTCCTGAGTTACACCACTTCCATAAATATACCAGTTAGTTTCAGTAGGCTTATTTGCTGCATTTTTAGATAAGTCATTTTTTATTATTTCGCATAAATTATCCATAAAATCTTCATTAAGATTAATGTTTTTTCCATATTCACCATCAACAGATATATCAGCATCTCCATACCAAATATTCCTGCTTGTTCGCTTTCCGTCATTTGAAGTGTAAGTTTCATCAAACAAAATCTTCATTTTCATTACCACCCCGTTAAAATACAATTTCTTCACACTATTATACACCAATTAGAAATTGTAAAATAGCTTGCTGTTAGTCTCACTAAACTTGTAAGAGTTAGGCAAGCTAACTTCATAGTAGGGTTCCTCCTAAAGTTGTGAGTTAGAGTGGTGTCTATACTCATAACTTACTGAGGAGCCCTATTTTTTTCAAAGTCGAAAAATAACGATCTACAGGAATGCTATCGGGGGCTTCTGTGAAAGAAAACGGTTGCCAATAAACTGGTTGCTTTTCTTATTCAACTAAAGAATCAGGTTAGCTTAAGAAGGATATTTTTTTACAAACATTGAATTACATAATAAAAGGGATGATTTTAGGGGGAAATGATGTGATTGATAATAGACGTTTAAAAGAGTTTGAACACGAAATAGATGATGCTTTGCAAGGAATCTCTGATACATCAATTTTACTGAATTTCCAACAAGCTATTGTCAGTTTATACCCTCATTTAATTCCTATTAATGCTTTCGCATATGATTCTTGGGATGATATTGTAATGCCTTTATTTTATGAGATGGTTTACAATACTTTTGCTTTTAAATATGGCATTGATATTAATTGGAATGAAACGCATACCTATATGTTTTCATTAAGATGCTACAAAGGGATAAATCATATTGAATGCATTCCGAAGCACCTTTCTTTTGCAGTTTTAGTAAACGGACAGTGGATTGAGATGGATAATGATGATTTGGAAGAAAAGGTACTCGTTTTTAAGTCTTTTGGGGACGGGGTACATTCTTTAACAGGTGGACTTGATGTAGAAGAGGCTTACAATGTAAGTTTTAACCTTGTAGAGGTTGATATTGTTTCAGCAAACACAGGTAATCCTGCTAAAACAAGTATATTTATTAATAAAGAACAGCTAGACTTTGTGTTTGTTGCGGAAACCTATGATGTCAATATAAAACGTTAACTTCTTATTGTGCTAACGAAGCAGGTTTGTTTAATAAGGATTAAAATGGAGGGCATATATGAAAAGAAAATCTATTCATGAGTTAGAACTGTGTGATTTTGATGTTCATCCAGTTTGGAAAACCGTTGAATTTGATGCAGATGAACTGGATGAACTAGTAGAACCTTTCGAAATTGATAAAGATGTTATTGACTTTCAAGAGGATTATTGGGTGAGGATAAAAGGCGTTTTGAATGATGGGTCAGATATATATGGAATTGGTCAAATCAATATTGAAGAGGGTGATATTTTTTCGATATCCTTTTTTGTAAAAGAGGATTGGGAAGTTCTACATCTCCCACCAGCACCTGACTTTGTATTAGAGGAAACAGGTCCTATTCCATTTGCTTCAAAATTATCAAAGGAAATAAATTGTGTATTTCCAATGAAAGTTTTACCTGATTTGGCAAAAGAAATTACTCATAAAGACATGGTTAATATCATCGAGACATAAATTCCTTATTGAAGTAAATGGGTGCAAGAGTTGAAGATTGGGGTTGCTGCGGCAGCCTTTTTTCTTGTTCCACTACGGATGCAGGTTAGTTTAATAAGGTTAGTTATTAGAATGAATTAAAATTCCCCCAAGTTTTTGTTTGATGACACATTAAATCTAGCCTAAATATTACATATTCTATGTTTTTTTAGATTTTCGACATATTAATATTCAAAATTTATTTAGTTTTACAAGTATCCAAGCATAAAATCCCCCCAATTTACTGAAAATTCGAAAAGAATTACAATATGAACATCAATGCTTTTAGGAGGATCACATGAAACGTATTTTAATGATTTTGATTTGTGCACTCTTTTTATGCGGTTGTTCGATGAATACGAAAACGGAAAGTAAGAATCCTCAAACCGTAGCGGTTGTTGGAATAACGGATGTCGACACAATTATTTATACGGCAAATGAAGACCGCGATCGCATTCAGACGTTTGAAAAAGGATTCAAAGCCAAAAAACTGCAAAATGCACTGGTCGAAGCGCCAGCGTCTGATTTGACACTATGGTTTATTAATGATGCAGGTAAGAAAGAGGAATTTGATGTAAACTACAAGCAAAGTTTGGTTTCCGGACTTGGTGGAAAAGTGTACAAACTTGATTCAAAGACAATACAATTACTTCAAGAGCAATTTATGAATTAACAATGTAAATCTATATTTAATATTAATAGCTTATTGAACTAAGGAGCTGAGCGACCAGCTCCTATTTCATTATTGCAGTTTAGTTCATTAAGAAAAGGAAAAGTGTTAATAGTTATTCTTGAATAAAGAGTAATAACAGCTTAGGAGGGTTTATGAAAAAAATATACTTTTTAACATTAATTCTAACATTTTGCCTTTTTACTTCTGCATGTGTATCGAAAAATGTCAGTAATGAAATTGAACAACCAAAAGAGTTAGTGGTTGAACAAACATCAACATTAGAGAATTGGGATATTAGTGTTGTACCAAGATTAGATCATAAAAAATGGGTTTATGACACAGCAATTAAGTATTTGGGAGATAAGCCTGTAAAACTAACAGTTAACTATTATGATAAAACAAAAGTAACCTATAATGATTTAGCACCTTTACAAGTTCAAAAATCATTTGGAAGTTTCGATTATGAAAAAAGTGTTTATTCCAAACAGAATAAAGATTTATCCTTTAATTTAAAATGGGTTGAAGGTAACAAAACATTTTCAGGTGATACTGAATTTAAAATAAAACCTAAAAATCATTGAGTAATTTATTAATTCTTATTCAACTATCGGGTGCTTGAGCGAAACAAAGAGTCGTAGCTGCGGCTCTTTTTCTTGTTTCACTAACGTAAGCAGGTTAGTTAAAGAAGGAGAATGGTTGAATGAAAGCGAAAAAGGTAG
Source organism: Bacillus sp. sid0103 (assembly GCF_019219025.1). The sequence continues at coordinate 9,094 of NZ_JAHUWN010000035.1, forward strand.
CAAGGATTTATATTTCATAAAAATACAGGGGAGAAAAAATGACTCAAAATCCTATTGTGTTAGTCGTTAGTGTGTCAATAATCAAAGATGAAAAAGTTTTAATGATTAAAGAAAATAAACAAAATGTTATTAATAAGTGGAATTTCCCAAGTGGACGAATTGAACCTGGAGAGGATATTCTCTATGCAGCTAGAAGGGAAGTAAAAGAAGAGACGGGATTAGATGTGGAACTAACAGATACAACTGGTATTTATTTTATGAGCGTTGCAGAATATGAATCCTTAGAGCAAATATTAACGGGTTTACTTTAGAGGTGCAGAACACAAAGTAAAACGCTCTTGAATTCACATATGAAGTAGTCTTAAACAATTTGAAAATTAGACTACCTTTATAAAAATAGAAACAAAGGTAGATGGAGATGAAGAAACTAATTAAATCAACTTTTTTAATTTTATTTGTGTTTTTTGTATTATTAGCAATTGGGGTGGGTGTTTTCCTAAATAAAATACTTGAAAAGAAAACAAATGAGAATTTGCCCTTTTTTCAATCTATCAAAATGGCTTTAACCCAAAATTTTGAGGGTAAAACTGAAAAAATGCTAAAGGGAAACAGATTGGAGAAAAAATATCATAATATTACTATCTATTATCCAGATGATTTTTCAGAACTCATTCCATTAACAAAGGAAACACTGGATTGGTCAATAAGGAAAAATGAAGAAGTGTTTGGAATAGTGCCAGCGAAACCAGTTGATTTGATAATATTTAAAGACAAGGAAGAGATGAGGGGAATTTCTCACCTTGTAGATGTATCAGGGTTTTATTCGGATTTTGACAAGTTATTAGGAATTACTTATTTAAATAAAGAGTATAAAGAGTTAATCTTAGAACGGAAAGAAACACCTCTCTATTTATTTCAAAAATCTATACTGCACGAGTACACCCCTATAATTTTCAACGAATGATTGATAGGTCGAAAAGTGGTTCTGCTGCTTATCCATTATGGTTTCAAGAGGGGATTGCTGAATATATAGGTAACGATAAGACAAATGTAGTTTATTCCAATTTCCAAGTTGTTCCGTTCGGTCAATTGATTGGAGGAGACCAATGGCAAGAAGCAAGATTTAAAGATGGAACAAATGTATATGAACAAAGTTACTTTGCTATTCAGTTTCTAATTGATAAGTATGGCGATGGAATTGTTAGAAAAATTATTATATCAACAAATAGAACAGGAGATTTTGAAGGAAGTTTTATGAAAACAACGGGGATGAATATTCTTGATTTAGAAAATAATTTCTTAAGTCCTTACAAGTAAAGTTTGTTAACAAACATATAATTGTTTTTTGATTGGATGACCAAAATTATAACATTCCTTTCAAATAGTGTGTTAAATGGTTTTACTGGATTTTAAATTAAGCTCAGTGGTGATGTTATAAAAGGCATCACCTCTTTTGTTAAATATAATTTGTGAAGAATTACACTTAAACTAACGGGTGCTAGTTGAAGAAGGATCTGGTAAACAACAATGAAAAAACTCGCCAATATTGTGGCGAGTTTTGTTTTTATATGCCAATAGCTATGACAAAGCAATTGTCATTATCGGCTTAAAATCCATCGCAGGAATTGCGTATTTTTAAATTAATTTAAAAAATAATTGAATTTTATTAAAAAATATATTAACATTATTAAAAAGAGAGGTGGAAGAACATGAATCGTGAGGATGTCCCAGCTTGGATTTTATCTTTAGATAAAGAATCCATTGAATTTATAAGAAAATTCATTATAAATTCTGGTTCTTTAAAGAATATAGCTAAAATTTATGATGTTTCCTATCCAACAGTTAGGGCTAAGTTGGATACTTTAATACAAAAAATTGAGCTGAACAGCAAAACAGAAGATGTTGAATTTGTTAATATGATTAAAAATTTAGTAATCGATGAACGTATTAGTTTAGAAACTGCAAAACTGATTATTGATAAATATAAAAGTGAAAGGGATGATAATTGATGTTTGAGGTGTATGGATGGTTAATTGCGATTGTGATTATTGGGATTCAGTTTTATTTATCTAGAAGAACAAATGTATACTGGGGGGCTATCTTACCTGGTTTATATTTAGTGTTTATAGTTAGCTGGTTTTTAAAGAAGTTCGGGGAAGTAGATACACTTTCTCTTATATTAGCTGCTATTGGAGGATTAGCTTTTTTATTGAGCATCTGGATTAATGGTAGAGAATCTCTTAAAAAGAAAAGAAAAAAAGAATTAGAAAAAATAGACATACAAAATATTCAATGATGGAAACTAAGTAGTTTTTCTTCTTCAACTACCATGAAAATAAGTTTCTTCAAGATTAGAAAAATGGCAATACTTATAAGACCCAACTCAATCGTTAAAAAAAAGAGGAGAGCGATAATAAATAAGTCTATGGATTAGGGTTGACTGGATTAAGGTCAATATCAGTATTGACACTTCCTAACCATTTTCATTCTTTGTGCTGCATGGATGGCTAACGGGTGCTTTAGCTTAAGTTGATGATCGCTGCGGCGGTCATTTTTTCTTGTTGAACTAACGAAGCAGGATAGTTGAAGAGTGCAAGGGATATGATAATACAAAAAAGGTTCCGTCATTATGAGAATTCTCTGGTGTTTTTTATACATTTTTTCTTTAAATGGATTAATAATGGGTTCAATGACAAGCGATTTTTTTATTGAGATTTTCGGGAAGATAAGTAAAGTTATCCCATCTATTTTTGGAGTTGCTTTAATGATGTTAATAAGAGAATATTACAAAGAGATAAAAGGTTTAATTTTTGGAGTATTGTTTGTTGTAAGTTTATTAGCCTATATGGTCCTAACAGGTATATTTGTAAAATAAAGATACTAAATAACTCTTTTTTGTTTAACTAAGGGGTGCAAGAGTTTAAAATCGGAGCTGTCATTTTTGGCAGCTTTTCTTGTTGAACTAAAGAAGCAGGATTGTTGAACAAGGATATATCTGTCAAAAATGACATTGTAGATTTCAATTTCTTTAGGAGGTATATATTGAAAAAATTCCGAGGAAAGAAACGTTATTTTCGTGAACTATGGAAACAAACAGAAGTAAATACATGTGACATTCAACTTGATGAGTGGTTCGATTTTTGGCATAGACATCTTGATTTTTTGGGAATCGGTAATGATAGTGTGAGATTTAGAAAAGAACATGTAAAAGCACATATGGCTTTATACAATAACTTATTAAAGGAACTTGAAACATTTAATAAACCATACCAATCTTGGGTGTTAATTAACTTGAATGACGCTGGACAAGATGCAGTATTTATTCATACGTTCAATCCCAACAGTGACAATTATCCATATAAAAACCATAATATTGACTGGAATTGCAGTATTCTTAACACTTTCAAGGAACTAATAGATATAAAAAGTTATAATGTGGGCTTTTTAAGTAATGAATATGGAGAAAGGTATTATATCCAATCCAAGTTTTATGGAACTCCGTTATAACTTGCTTGATACAAGTCTTATGAGACATTGTGAAGTCTAATTTAAAGGTGATTTAATTATGTATCAATAGGTTCTACTCCATTGAGATTGTGAAGAGATATACTTAAACTAACGGGTGCAAGAGTTGAAGATGCAGGCGGCCATTCTTGGCAGCTTTTTTTCTTGTTCCGCTACGAGGCAGGTTAGTTAAAGTAGGAAAATGACAAACTAACAGGTATATAAATTCCTTAAAAGGAGTTAGAAAACTGTACGATTATGAAAATAGTGGCTATTGGGATTATATTGGTTGTTGGCGGAAGTATCATTTTAGGGTGGTTTATTAAAGAAGCTTATAAAAATTATAAAAATGAAAGTACAAAAACTAAAATTTTCTATTTCTTATGGATGATTTTAGGTGTGGTATTAGATTTTAGTAATGGATTAATTATTATTGTTGGTCTTATTTTATTAGGAGTTCTTTTAATAATTTATTCCCCACTCTTCAACTAACGGGTGCGTTAGTTGAAGAAGAAGCAAAAAAGGATCTTCAATCGAAGAACCTTTTTTTTATTGCCGAAAACGGGGCTTGTATCTTGTAGCAATTACTAAAGATGAGTGTCATTGAGTTTTGAAACTTTTTTACCATCTCTATAGTCAATGCAAGAAACTTCAATTAATAAACCATTAAATACTGTGAAATAAAAACCATAACTACTACCTCTCATTGTATAAGGTTCCTTGTCTATTTAAATGCCCCCAGCTACTAAACAATCATATGCTTGATCAACCTCACTTGAAGTTTCCACCAAAAAACCAATATGAAAAGCTTCAGGATATCTAATATCTTGTTTCCCCTTAAATGCTTTTGGATCACTTAACACGAGAATAAATCCATTCTCATCACTCATCACTACAAGAGCTTTTCCTTTTTGTTCCAAAAATTGAAAATCAAAATATGTTTTAAAGAAATGTCTAGCTTCTGATAAATCATCAACACATAGATTTAAATGATTCAACCTCATTCACTCATCTCCTTTTTAACAATGATTTTTCAGAAATAAACATATTGACCTATATCGGTAACACTTGTGTGTTTTTCTTCTAACGTGCAAATATTACTGATTTGGGTTTCTTGTTCTTTATAGTTAGGTCAACCAGATTATTTATATGCCACATAACGTCACAATTATTCTTTTCTTACCTTTTGATCTTTATCAGAATAACCAAACAATTAAATATTTTCTTGCGTTAGTTGTATAACACAAAGGAGCTGACCCAATCAGAACCTATTCAACTATCGGGTGTAATAATTTAAGATCCATCTGCCAATTCAGGCGGCTTTTTTTTTGTGTTAACGGCAGGATAATTTAAAAAGAAAAAATAAAAATCAAACACTTACCGAATTATGGTAATGTTGAAATAGTGAATTTATTTTTGGGGTGAGAAGGTAATGGGGATAATTTACGGCTTAGTAGGATTAGTTGGTCTATTTCTTATCATTGTATATGCTGTTAGTTTTGGCATTGATAATTCAAAGCAAGTTAAGGCTTTAAGGTCTGAACTGAAAGAAATAAAAAGAGAACTAAAGGTTTTAGGGGAAAATAACAAATAGATTCTTATTCAAGTAACGGGTACGATAGTGAAGTAAGCTGTTATAACATAGTGATATTTTGGATTAGAGGGATTCTTAATGAACAAAAAGAAAAAGAAAAATTTGCAAGCATTGGTATTTATCATTTGGTGGTTTACCAGATAAATGCCATAATAACGGGTAGTTTGTGAAAATATGTACTTAAAGTAACTGATGCGTTAGTTACATAAGGTTGGACTACTTATAGTAGTCTTTTAAATGGGAATCCTCTGACAAAACATCAAGGATAATAAAAAGTGGAAAAAATCGATGAGTTTACTGAAAAAATGGACTTTTCCAAAAACATTATTTAGTTTCGCGGGGAGATATAGTTGTATGAACAAGACAGATCGATTGTTAGCCATAGTGCTTGAGTTGCAACGCAAAGAGGTTTTACGAGCTGAGGATTTGGCATCTACATTTGAGACAAGTGTGAGGACCATCTATCGAGATATTCAGGCTCTTAGTGAGGCGGGTGTACCAGTGATAGGAGCCCCCGGATTGGGATATTCCTTGATGGAGGGATATTTCCTGCCACCGATTAGTTTCACGGTGGAAGAAGCCGTGACATTGATCATAGGAACGGACTTTATCGAACAAAGATTTGATGTTGACTATGGCATTGGGGCTCAAACCTCTCGCGGGAAAATTGAGGCTATCTTACCTGAAAGTGTTCGCAGAGAAACATCTCGGGTGCGTAAGACGATACGGTTGCTTTCTTCTGGTGAAGATGTTACGTGGGTAAAAGAGAAAGAATACATAGTATCAGTCCGTGGAGCGATATTGGGGGAGCGGAAAATAAGCTTCCATTATTTGAAAAGAATACCCGAAGCGGATGGGAATCGACATAGCTTTCGTGTTGTGGCTCCTTATGGACTTGTGCTTGTTAAAGGATCATGGATACTACTTGCACAGTGTGATCTGCGTGAGGAAATTCGTCATTTCCGGTTGTCAAGAATGACCGGGCTTACGATTCTTGAAGACCGATTCAAGGTGCCAAGCGATTTTAAATTGAACGATTACAAGCCACCGGATGATCGCAATGTTCGTGTAATCATTCAGATCAACCCTGACATAGCAGATAAAGTGAAGGAATCAAACAACTTTTACTTGGAAGCTATAGAGGAGCATGAGAATCGTTTGCTTGCAAACTTTCGCGTTCGTCAGCCAGACGAGCTACTGCATTGGGTACTTGGCTGGGGTGCAGATGTCGTTGTGTTGGAACCTGAATCTTTCCGAATTCGGATTCGTGAAGAAGCCGAAAAAATGTTGAAACGCTACTGACATACTGTTGTCAGTAGCGTTTTGTTATAGTCAGATTAAATTAGGATAAAGGAGTTGTTTGAAGGATATGAATACAATGGAAGCATTACAGCGGTTTAAAGTCTTAGCGTTTCATTATCTTGGTGAATTGGATAATTTCAGTATGGAGCAGTTAAAGAGACAGCCGAGTGAGGACGAGTGGTCGATTGGACAAATGTATCAGCATCTGATTAACTCGGCTCTTTATATGCATCTTCGCAATATTGAACATTGCATTATGCAGAGCAAGAATGCTATGGTCTCTCCAACGGAAAAAACAAGGGAAGGTGCAGCGATATTTGAACAGAATGGATTCCCTCCCATACGTATTAAAGTTCCGCATTCCCCACAATATACACCTGAGCAACCGGAAAGCAAAGAACAACTGATCCAAGGTTTGAACACCGTCATCTATCGAATGGAAGAAACGGAGCCAAAACTTGAAAAGGCACCTAAACAGAATACAGTCTCCCATCCGAGATTCGGTGCGCTACATGCGAAAGAGTGGTTTTTACTTATTGAAATGCACTTTCGTCATCATCTTCTTCAGTTGGATCGTTTGAAAAAAGATTTAGAAAGGAACGTTTAAATAATGAAGAGGGACGTGACAAGATTATTTGGTGAGCAAAGCCGCTACTGGATTGGCGTCGTATCCGCATCACATGTGAAGCTGGGGGTTTTAGGTGGATTTGCCCAGCTCTGCCATGGCAAATCAGGACCTTTAAAGCGTATGTGTCCTAACGATTGGCTGATATACTACTCTCCACGAACGGAATTGGCAAAGGGGGGTGGCACTCCAAGCATTCACCTCCATTGGACAGGTTGCTGATGAAAGAGTATACAAATATCAGATGTCCGAATCCTTTGTGCCATTCCGCCGAAATATCCGATATATACCATGTCAGGAAGTAAAGATTGCCGATTTATTGGAGAAGCTTAGCTTCACGCGTGGGAATCGAAATTGGGGGTATTCCGTCCGCTATGGTCATTTTGAGATTGGGCGGGAAGATTTTCTGACGATTGCTGGCGCCATGCTGGGAGATGCGGATTACATTACGAAGTATACCTAATAAAGAAAACTCGCCAATACAGTGGCGGCTAGAAAAAATCCTTATATAAAAAAACGTAGAGGGACAAACTAGTTTTGAAAGGGTGAAGTCTATGGAAAAGAATAAAAAAGTATCGGAGAATTTAAGTTATGAGTCAGATGGAAAAATGGGTAAAAACAATAATAAGGAAAAGGATAACAGAAAAGATCAGGCTGATTTCTTTAATACCACACAAAACAGTGAATAAAAAATAAAACCTACTTACAACTGCGTAAGTAGGTTTTTAATCGATCTTACGAACTGAGAATGGGTCATAGAACGAAGAGATGTGCGAAATAGGCGAAAAGCTATCAGAATCGGACGAAAATGTATGTATTTTGTGCGGGGATATAAAACCTGGACTATTGATTTATAAGCCATATTTTCTTGTCCAACCCGCAATCATTTGTAGTTTTGAACGATAAACTTGCTCATGAAATGGATGTAAGCCAGGTTCTGTTCTTCCGTACTCCAATCGGCAGCAAGCCTTGTACTGGAAGTAGCAGTCATGTAACTATCGGCCAATGGCCGATTCATCCGTTAGGTTCATTTCCCGCAGGATGATGCCCCTACCTTAATTTGGGTTGCTCGCTCGTGGGGTTTACCCGTTCCACCTTTTCCGTTTCCAGAAAAGCTCGTCACTGTGGCACTTTCAGGTTATTCTCAGCATATCCAAAAGGACTTAGCATGATTTCACCGCCGTCAGCCGAAACGTTTAATCGGCTGCCCACCTTTGCAGGTGGCACGAACACTACAGGCATCTCAGCACTGTGCGAGCCTGGACTTTCCTCAGCTCCTGAAAAGGAACCGCGACTACTCACCATTTCATGTTTATGAATTCGTTCAGAAGCGACAACACATACTATATCAAGAATACCATGATAAGTCCTTAGTAGTTTAATTCCAGTGTTTCCAATTATGTTTGGTATACTCAGGTTAGTTTCTCCAAAGGTCAATTTTACATTTCATTTAATACTTTCCACAGAAACAAAAGTCGTCATACTATTTATTATAAAATTGTACAAGGTAATAATTTCGGATTTGTCGTTGGTATTTTGAGGTAACTTTACACCATGATACAACTTAAACATGAGAGTTGAGGGAAATAGGATGCTTATAATTGAAAATGATTGGCTAAAGGTAGGTATTGTAAGAGATGGTGCGGAGGTACGAGAAGTGAAGCATAAGAAAAATGGGCTAGACTATATGTGGACAGGGGATAGCGCCTACTGGGGACGAGTCTCTCCGGTCTTATTTCCGATTGTTGGACGGTTAAAGGAAGATCGGTATCAACTGGATGATCATACCTACAAGATGTCACAGCATGGCTTTTTGCGTGACGTTGTATTCGATGTAGAAGAGCAGACAGCAACAACCGTTTCGTTTGTATTTGAGTCTGCTGGACGCTTCAGTCATGTTTATCCTTACGAATTTAAAGCGATTATTCGTTATTTACTCAAAGAGGACTCCCTAATTATTCGGTGGGAAATAGTGAATGAAAACAAGGAAGAAATGTATTTTTCAATTGGGGCTCATCCTGCATTTAAGATTCCGCTTGTAGAAAATGAAACCATTGAGGACTACAGTTTAAGCTTTACTCCTGCAGCAAATAAAAATGTAATGGAATATGAGCTAAAGGATTCTCTTATCCATGAGAGAGGAACTGCTAATGATATTTCAACGATTCAACTCAAGCACACTTTATTTGCACATGATGCTCTTGTCTACAGCAATATCGATCAAATTACACTGAAATCGAATAAAACAGGTCATGGAATAGGAGTATGGTTTGAAAAATTCCCGTTTGTTGGAATTTGGTCGAAATATATGGACACTACTGGTACTATAGCGCCATTTGTTTGCATAGAGCCTTGGTACGGTATTGCCGATACATATAATACATCTGGGAACATGAAGGAGAAGATTGGAGTGAATAAGCTTGATGCAGGAGAAACATTCCAAGCTGAATATAAAATGAAGTTTACCTAACAGTCGAAAGGAGATTGTCTATTTGCTGCTCATTCAAATTAAATGCATGTCCTGGTATGGAGTGAGACATTTATAGAATTCGTTTTATTCCACTCTCATGCAAATACTGTCAATGCGTTATAACCGAGACCATTTTCATGAGTATTGGTATTAACTAATAAAGTTAGGCTTTCATCCAATCCTATTTAGGTGAAAGCTCATAGACTACTTTGACTATAAATGAAAGGAGGATATTAATGTATTACTACATTATTTTGCATCACTATAATCCTTGGTATAGACCAATAGTAGTTCCATTTATTCCTCCACCACCAGTTTCGCCTGCATCTCTTTCCTACCGGAATATGTTGAATGGTTTATGGACCACAGTGTAATGACAGAAGGAAAAAATCCTAAACTTAGCTTTATTTAGAAGTAACGATTTAAATAGTCAGATGACTTTTTAATGCTAACCGAAGAAAAATTCATAAGAAAATATACCTTTGTCAAAGCCATTATTATTACCTAATCATCTATTTTTTGAACGAAGGCTGTATTAATCTTCCTTAGTTTAAAAGGGATAAAACACATGAAGACAGCTCAAATATAAGTTACCTATAAAGTTTCAATGGTAAAAGCGGGACTTTTGACCTACCAAAATTTACAGCTATCTTCCAATTTAGATAGATGTTATATTTCTCTTGTAAGTTCTTCACGGAACTGACGCGTAGGTTTTTACTACAGAGAAATACTCAAGAGGCTGAAGAGGCGCCCCTGCTAAGGGTGTAGGTCGGGTAACCGGCGCGAGGGTTCAAATCCCTTCTTCTCTGCCATTTTATAATGGGAATGTCTTGGTATCGACAGGGATCGTTTGAGCTTATATGGCGAGTCGAGGGATTCGGCCTCGTTAAAACGATAAAAGCCTATAACTGGCAAACAAAACAACAACTTCGCTTTCGCTGCTTAATAACAGACGTTAGCGGTTCCTCCCTCCATCGTCCATGTGGTAGGGTAAGGGACTCATTACAAGTGGACTACGCCGAATTCCACCGTCTGAGGATGAAGGAAGAGAATAACCAGACTAGCCGCCTCCATGCCTGTCAGTAGGCTAAAGAAGTGGGCGAAAACTAATTTTACTGACTACACTCGTAGAAGTATAAGTGCCAATATCTTTGCACACGGGTTCGACTCCCGTCATTTCCACTTAACTTATCCGGTTTAGCTAAATTGGTTAATCCGCAGTAACACACTGGTAGAGAAATCGGTTGTTAACCGATCGGTCGTAGGTTCGAGTCCTACCTGCGGAGTCATAGTCCAACGAGGAAACTAGGAACGGGTCAGGGCGGGAACGCAGCAGCCATAACTAGTGAAATTGTGTGGGCTATTACATAGACGTGAAAGCTCAAAAACGTTAAACTCTATTTTAATATGGAGTTTAGCGTTTTTTTTCATATATCCATAAAGGGTAGAACATGAACTGATAATGGGTCCGATATTTGGGAATTATAGGTTACTAGAAGACATATGAAAGTCCAACGACCGATATCCAAAAAATATAAAATGAAAGGAGAACACATTTCGAGTAACCAACGAATGTGTTCTCCTTTATTTATCTACTATTAATTTTAATAAGAACATATAGTGTAGGATTTTTCCTTTCAATATATTTTTATCTAAGGTTAATCCGTATATCTAACACCTTTTAAGATCATATCCACCTTCATTTTAGTATCTTGGACAATATTTTTTCGAAATTCCTTTGCCTTTTTGAAGGCATCCATCATTCCTGATGCTAAAATCTTAATTTCTCTAGTACCCACTTGTTCTTCTAGTAGAAAAATATATTCTTTCATGCTGTTTCACCTCTCAAGTTGTAATTTTAATATAATTATATACGATTATGTAAGCGATTACCAGATATTTTTGTGAACGTTTTCACTTACTTGAAGAATTGGGAAAAGATATAATAAAAAAAGTAATTTGTTTATAATTTTGGGTAGTTTTACAAATGATATAAATGATATCCCTAAACGATATCCGTTTCAAGTATCCTATATTGAGGTGATTTTGGATGAGCTACAAAGATCATTTAGATTCTCGTTCAGAGCGAATTTGCCACAATAACACGAGACCGAGGTTTGCCAGATCGCAGGTAAACGGAGAGACTCAATTGACGCAAAGTGCTATCATCTTAAGGAGCAATGCCAAGGCACACCGCTGGTAGGAGCCAGGCATTAGAAACGAATCGGAGCAGGACATTTCGTGTACTGCACCACAATAAAGCCTTTTTTCGGTTTATATAAATCGAGAAAAGGCTTTTCTTTTGTTACTTAATCAATTGTGTAAAAATGCAGTCTTTTTGCCATAGGCTGGAGTGGTTTTGTGTAGATGATGATTGCACCACGTGCATTAGAAGAAATTAAAAGGCTATAGCATTATATTGATTTAGCACGATTCTTTGAGTTTGACACGTTTAATCGCAAGGCTCTAACAATAATGGTCTGGTGTCTTTTATTATGAACGTCGTTGTATCAAAGTGTCATGACTTAAGCGGTTTGGAATGATTTCTTCATCTAACGAAGCACGAAGTTGATACAAGTATTACCTTCTATATAAAAAGATAAGAATCAGGTTTACCTTATTAAACTGACACAATTCTTACAATCTGATCAGAAAACATTCAGCAAATAGTAAGTGGTGACTCTCTAACTTTTATGGTGTAATAAGTATTGTTCCACGGTATTGAAAAACAAAGAGAGAAAAATATATAGCAATTTTCAGCATGGACAATCTAAATTATTTACAACAGGAGGAAACAACAATGATTAAAACAGCTATCGCAACTAAGGTAATGGCAGTAACTACAGCTGTAACAATTTCAGCAAGTGCATTAGTAATGTGGACTGGTAACAACCTAATATCACCAGAAACCATGTAAAAAATATAAACATTGAAAATACCTTGAAAAAACCTATTGTTTAAAGAATTTGAAACATAGTATTAGTTATATAAAATAGAGATCCTTTTTAAGGGAGGGGAATATGAATGCCATTAGAAATAGTTCGTCATGATCTTACCAAAATGAAGGTAGATGCAATAGTGAATGCTGCCAATACCGATTTGAAAATGGGTGGCGGTGTATGTGGGGCTATCTTTCGCGCGGTGGGTGCTGTGGAGCTGCAAGAAGCCTGTGATCAAATCGGTGGGTGCAAGGTTGGGAAAGCAGTATTAACCGAAGGATTTAACTTGGATGCTAAATTTATCATCCATACACCAGGTCCTATATGGCAGGGCGGGGGAAATCAAGAAGCAACACAATTACAGGCATCATATCTTAACTCTTTGGAACTAGCAAAAAAGCATCACTTTGAGTCTATCGCTTTTCCATTGATTTCGACCGGCATTTATGGGTATCCGAAAGAAGAAGCGTTACAAATTGCGATTTCAACCATTAGTTCATTTTTATTGCATCACGACATGTTCGTTTATCTTGTGGTTTTTGATAAAGCATCTTTCGGTGTAAGCAAGAAGTTATTTACCTCCATCCATCAATACATAGACGAGCATTATGTCGAAGAACTAGAAACCACTTTTCAACGCCTTAGAAGAGAAGAACGCTATGTAATGGCCCCATTGCCTGAAGAAGAAATTCTCCAAGAGGATCGATATGAAGTAAAGAACGAATCCTTAGTAAACTTGTTGGACCAACTCGATGAATCTTTTTCCGAGCGGCTGCTTCGTTTCATTGATGAAAAAGAAATGACAGACGTTGCGACGTATAAACGAGCAAATATTGACCGTCGCTTATTCTCCAAAATTCGAAAAGAAGGCGATTATGCTCCGAAAAAGAAAACAGCCGTGGCTTTTGCCATTGCCTTGCAATTAAGTTTAGATGAAACGAATGAGCTGCTGGAGGCTGCAGGTTATACCTTATCCCAAAGCAGTAAATTTGATGTGATTATTGAGTTCTTTATACAGCAAGCTAACTACAATATTCATGAAATCAATGAAGCGTTATTCGCTTTTGATCAGCCATTATTAGGTGCCTGAAATGTCGCTTTCCTAGCGACCCCTTATAATATACACTGAGTTTATCTACCTTTATTTAAAAAAACACAACTAAATACGTAAAGCGAAAAACGCTAAACTCTACTTATTCTGAGTTTAGCGTTTTTTTTATTCTAGCAGTTTGGATTATTCTGAAAATATATAAATGACGACTTTTATCATTACTTGTTTTGGGTGTTGTCGAACGAATAGGACTATGGTCTCTACAATGAAGGGACTAACGAATGTATTCTGTTAAAGTAAGTCTTTTAGAATAATTTTACATATTTGTAAAGTTATTATATGAAGGAGGAGCTAAATGTCTATAACGTTAGGTAATGTGTTAAACGCTGTTTCCCTTGCCACACTTTCGGTCAATTCGAAGTCTATTGCCTCATTAGCAAGTAGTCAGGACCGCATGCAATATCATAAGGCGGTGCTAGAATCAGTTGGAATCACCTCTCTCTCATCTCTTGGAACGCTCAGTTTGTCCGGAAATTTAATCCCACAGCCTGGAGTTACAAAGCCAAGCTCAAACATAATAGCCACTACGACCTACTTTCAATCTGCCTATAAAGCAGTAAATACAGGGACAACAAAGAATTCAGTTCTGCAGCCTTTTGGCGGGCAGGCATCCGTTTTACAGGCGGTCCCAATCCCATCTCAAACCGTTTATGCAGCTTCTAGTGCTAGCGTCACATCCCAAATTAACATTGATACAGCTTACTGGGTTGCTACCGAAATTAACATACAGGATAATACAACTGTCGTATTGAAGCAGCCACAACGTTATCTCATTTTAATCGCAGAAAAAATTACGGTCGGCCAGAATGTCACATTTACATGGGAGCGTCCCACTAAAGCTAGTCCGGCAAAACCATGGAAACCAGCAACACCACCACAGGCCCCAACTTCTTCGACACTTGCTGGAATCAATGGTACAAATGGAATTTACGGGGTGAAAGGGGGACGTGGTCCAGATGGTCATAGTGCACCTGAAATTGAAGTGTGGGTGTTAGACATGACAGGCCGCCCAGCCTTCGACTTAAATGGTCAAGACGGAACAGCTGGTGGTGCTGGGCAAGATGGTGGAGACGGCGGACAAGGCGGTGCAGGAAAGCCGGCTCAACTTGATTGGGCAGGATTTTGTAAGGCAGGTTCTGGGGCTGGCGGAAATGGCGGCACAGGTGGAAATGCAGGAATTGGCGGTGATGGAGGAAATGGAGGAAACGGCGGAAGACTATATTTCTATGCCCCTCAAACAGTCATTAATTCTTATATTTCCGGTTTCGATGTTGCTATTGAGGGGGGACGCGGCGGTGTCGGCGGTCAGCCAGGTAACCCCGGATCAGGCGGTGAAGGGGGACCTGTTGGTGCATCCGTTAAAGCAAAATTTGGTGCTGTATGTGGACCAGGGCCAAGAACCGCTGGTGCTAGAGGTCCGAATGGCTATTATTCCAACCCGGGACTGACAGGTTCTAATGGAATGAAATTATCCGAACCAATCCGTATATCCGTGATTGATCCGGATGAGTTTCGTCGCAAAATGCTAGAACCAGCAATTTTTGAAACAAGCCCTGCTCTTGCTTTTGCGGAAGAAAACGTCACCGTTAAAGGGAAGAGATTTACAAAAACAGATGTGGTGCTCATCGATGGAGTTCCGGCGAACACAATCGTATTTAGTGATACTATTATTCAATTTTCTGTACCATTAATTAGTGGAGGACAGCATACTGTTCAGGTGAAACAAGCGGATGGAACGATCTCAAACAAGGCTTCTCTGTATATCAAACCGAAGATCCAATCGATTGTGCAGGAAGGTATGGATAAAGACTACCCAAATCGAGTATCACCGGGCAAAAAAGTAACATTAATCGGAAGTGGTTTCACAGACAACGCGATTGTGCGAATTCATGGCCAGGATATGACAGATGTAAGGCTTTTAAGTCCGACACAGCTGGAGTTTACATTGGTTCGGCCTAACACAGTGGCAGAAAATCCTTCAGGGGAGCAAGTCACCGCACAGGTTGTACTCGCAGATGGAACGCCTTCTAATACAATTGATTTAGTACTCGATACCTTCCATTTGCTTGTGCTTGGAGATTCGGTTTCTTGGGGTCAAGGTCTCGGACCGCATGAAAAGCATTATTCTCTTGTTAGTAATACAGTAAAATCAAGGCTCGGAAATATTGGATCATATACTACGGTCCTTGCTCATTCAGGTGCAATCATTGGCGTAGATGATAAAAGGTCGAATCCTGTATGGGATGGAGAAGTTCCGACTTCGTATCCAACAATCTTACAGCAAGTGGATCGTTTCGTCGGAGAACCTGACAAGGTTGATTTAGTTATTTTAGATGGCGGCATCAATGATGTAAATATGAGAGTGGTTTTAAACCCATTTTCAACCGAAGATTTAGCTCCTCTTCACCATAAATATTTTTTATGTCATACAAAAAAATTACTGGATAAAGTTCACTCCACGTTTAAAAAAGCGAAAATTATCTTGACGGGCTATTATCCGCCTGTTTCAGAACATAGTGACTTAGCAGCGGTCGAGGTATTGCTGGTTGCACTAGGTGTTGCAACTGCTGGTGTTCCTGGCGGTGTGGCTTCTGGATTTTTGACGAAGCACCATTTGGATATCATACATGAACGCAGCATGCAGCTCGCAAGCGAATCTAAGACATTCTTGCAACAAGCCGTTAATGAAATTAATACAGAAAAGGGCGGAGAAACTCGAATTTTCTTTGCAGACCCAAACATCGGTCCGGAGCATGCTGCACTTACCAATGATCCTTATGTATTTGGCATAAATTTAGATTTATCCCCACAAGACTTACTGGCTGCCGAGCGTCTCGTTTCTTGTACAGAAGCAGGTTGTACAGGTATAGACTTTGAAATTTGTAAACGAGCTTCAATGGGCCACCCGAACCAAAAAGGAGCACAGGCATACGCCAATGCTATCTACCCGTTTTTATAAGTAGGAGAACAATAATCCGGTCCCTTGAAGGGAACCGACTATTGCTGGACCGGACATGTGGCTGCATGTTCGGTCTTTTTTTATTTTTTAATAGTAAAGAGAAAGAGTTTTTCGGGTTAGGATAACAAGAAAAAGCCTAATGGAGAAATACAAATGACCAGTTTATTCAGTTTCCATTACATTCAACTAAACAGAAAAAAACTTTTTGAAAAGAATCGTGGAAGAAAACAGTTGTAAACGCCAACAAGCCAATTACAATATTCATGAAATCAATGGAGCCTTATTCGCTTTTGATCAGCCATTACTCGGTGCCTAAAAATGTCGCTTTCCAAGCGACCAATTCCCAACGAATGAATGGTATCCTTTGTTTATCAACGGACGGAGGATGATTATGATGAAAAAAAACCTAACGGAATTAGTGTTTATTTTGGATAAAAGTGGCTCTATGGCAGGGCTTGAGGCTGATACCATTGGCGGCTATAATGCCATGCTCAAGAAACAGCAGAAAGCCGAAGGAGAAGCCATTGTTACGACCGTCTTATTCGATCATCAATACGAGCTATTACATGACCGAATCAATGTTAAGGGCATTTCTCTCCTTACTGATAAGGATTATGAAGTAGGGGGGACTACGGCCTTATTTGATGCGATTGGATTTACCATTCAAAAAATAGTGAATGTCCAAAAGAGGACCAGTGAGGCAGAACGAGCAGAAAAGGTCCTGTTTGTGATTACCACGGACGGGATGGAAAATGCCAGCCGTGAATTCACAGTGGAAAAAGTGAAAAAAATGGTTCAGTATCAAAAGGAGAAATTTGGCTGGGAATTCCTGTTCCTTGGAGCGAATATAGATGCCGTCTCAACCGCTGCACGTTTTGGAATCGATGAAGACTTTGCTGTGGATTATCATGCGGACACGATTGGGACACAAATGAACTTTGAAGCGGTAAATGAAGCGGTGAGCAGTCTTCGAAGCGGCAAAAAGATTGACCGTAACTGGAAACAAGTGATTGAGAGGGATTATAATCAACGTTTGAGCAATGATTATTAAACAGAAATATTCTATCTTTTTATTCTTGATTTTCGATCTACATGCAATGAATGTATTCAATTTAGTTATTAATTTAGGTTATTTTCGTGTTGTTTTTTAAAGAAGAATTATCTGAAATAAAAGAAATATAATATTCATCATTGTAGGCTTTTTTTCATACTATATTTTGGAGGTGAAAAAATGCCCAGAGTAAATTACCGAAGTTCGGACGTCGACTTAATGGCAAGGATGATGAGAGCAGAAGCCGAAGGTGAAGGACAACAGGGAATGTTATATGTTGGAAATGTAATTGTTAATCGTCTTGTAGCAAATTGTTTAGACTTTAAAGATATAAGATTAATTCGCCAAGTTATTTTTCAAGTACAAGGAGGAAATTTTTCCTTTGAAGCTGTTCAAAAAGGGAATGTATTTTATCAAAGAGCAAGAACTGCTGAAAAAAGATTAGCAAAACAGAATTTGGATTATTGGAGAGAACACCCAGGGAAATATGCTCTTTGGTATTTTAATCCATATGCTCCATGCCCTCCAACATGGTACGGTCAACCTAAATCTGGTCAATTTAAAAATCATTGTTATTATGAACCAAAGCCTGGAACATGTGATAGTGTCTATAGAGGTTAAGCTTACTCTTTGAGTAAGCTTTTTTATATATTTTCAGAATGTTCACAAAAACGAGTTTGGCAACCGGATGGATTATTTTACCTCATTAGCCTCACTTGAAGGGAACCGTCTATTGCTGGACCGGACATGTAGCTGCATGTTCGGTCTTTTTTAATTTCTTAATATAAACGAGAAAGAGTTTTTCGGGTTAGGTTAACAAGAAAAAGCCTAATGGAAAAATACAAAAGACCGGTTCAATCAGTTTCCATTAACTTCCACTAAACAGAAAAAAACTTTTGAAAAGAATAATTGAAAGAGATAGTATTAATTTAATCGTCTAAGGAGGAATAGTGAATGACTGAGCAAAATCAATCTGCCATTGATCAGGGGCGTAACAAAACAAAGCAGGGGGTAGAAGTGGTAGGCGATGTAGCCAATAATGTAATTAATACTGTAGAAGATGCTGGAAAAGCAGTAGTTGACGTTATTTCCGACTCGATTAAAGATGTTACAGCAAGATGATTGTTTTAAGTCTTTGTGATGAAAACCAAGCAAAAATATTGCCAGCATATTAGGATACCTTAAATCTAAAATTAAATTTGGAAAGTGAACTTTGCTTTCTGAATTCTTTTAGATAGGAAGTGCTTGATTTTGAATAACTGGATAACTGCGCTTTTGAATATTGGTAGAAGACAATCTTTTTATAATATGTTTGGCAGAAGAAGAAACAATAGGGGAATACTTTTTTGATTCGTTCATGAACTGCGAAAATATAAACAGTCCCTCGGCCATTGACGCGAGGGACTGTCTTTGTGATTTCAGGAATTTAACGATCAGCTCCATAGCTGATTAAGTTCGTAAAGATTCTGTAGCCGCCTGGAACTTGGCCTTGAATTTGGCGATAGAAGACAAGGTTTGTATACAGATAGGTTCCCGCTCCGTATTTCGCCATTAGTATACCTCCATCAAATGGTGCTTCTCCTGGATCAGCCATGCTGACAAATGTTTCATAATGACTATCCCAAGCCATAGGATAGTACAGACCTCTTTCTTGGATCCAATTATCCCAATCACTTACGGTGATTTTATTCGGATAATTGAAAAGAGGGGATTCTGGCTGTAAAACGGTAACTTTCGCCTTTTCATCCGTTACTCTCCATTTGATAGACGGATTGCCTATCGTTAATGGATATGGGGCGGAGGTTTGGGCGTTCCATTTATCGCCGGTAGGTTTATGATATTGCATGACGACATGCCCGCCATTGTAAACATATTCTTTCAGACGTTCATTATTAGCTAATAAATCTGCTCGAGAGAGGTAAGCACGGATTCCAACTACAATGGTATCGAATTGGCTTAAATCCCTAGTTTTTACATCAGATTCGCTCAGCTTGGTAATATTCAGACCTGCATTGGATAAATAGTCGGCAACTTGATCAAAACCACTTTCAATGTAACCAATTTTTAGGTTGTCATTTTTCTGCAGTTCAAAAGCAACACCGTTTATTTTGGCAGGGTATTCGTAATAGAATTGGCCAATATGATCGTATTTGATTTCTTGTATGGTAGATTTAAAGGCTTTCCCGTTAACCTTTGCTTCTGCTGCCACTGTAAATTTACCCTTTTGGATATTTGCAGGAGGTATTAAGTTAAAAGAAACTTCTTTTTCCTCTAACTGGCTGTTTAAATTCACATTTGCTTCGCTTGGTGAAACCCCCCAGCCTTCTGCTACCTTCAAGGAAACAATGGATTGGGTATTTCCTTCGCGATAATTTTTCACTTTTACTTTTACCGGAATTTGCTTTTGGACATCGGCCGTATTCACAACAATATCCTCCGGATTTAGGGTAAGAGAAACATCAGGGAGGACGGCGACGGTTCCATCTAGAACATTTACGTGACTGGTTTTGCTGCCGGCGTAATCATAATTGATTTTAGCCTGAATAACCGGTTCTTTGTACGCATGGTAAAAGTCAGCATCCTCAGGCACCTGAACTTGATACGTTACCTGTAAGCTTTGACCTGGAGCAAGGCTAGAAGCTTTATCGTTGGTGGAAATAGTCCAACCATCCGGCACTACTAATTCTGCTTCAGCCTGTTTTAATTCCTTCACACCTTTATTTTTCAATGTGACAGTAACCAATGTTTGTTGTCCTTTTGTAAGGACGTTCGAGGCGACGGAAGCTTTTACCTCGAGCTGTGAAGATGCAAAGCTGGCCTGCTGTAATTGTTCTTCCTTTAAGGAAAGTTTATGAAGCAAATCATTTTTCAAATTTGCATCTAGTTTTGCTTTCTCAGTCTTCTTCAATAAATTGCGGACTTCCTTCAATGTATCTTGGGCTTTTGTAAATACTTCGTCTTGGTTAGGGTAAGCGGAGATGATTGCGTCTAATTTGTCTTGGAGTTTTGTGAAGTGTATTTTTAAATCATTTTCAGTTTTTGGAAGCTGACCTGCCCATTCCTTAAAGTTATACGGGATGCCAGCGAAAAGGTCAGTTTTGTCACCTACCACACTGTAAAGTAATTCTAGATCAACCTGTCTTGGGGCTACAGGAATAGTACTGCCCATTCCTTGGCTTTTATGCATAAAACGAGACTGTTCTCCTAATTGAGGGTAGGACATTTGGTAAATAGGATCAACCATGCCAATTTCAATGGAGGTTTCAGTCTGTTCCTTTGTTTCAGCAGGTAAATACAGTTTTTTAATCTGCCAGACCTGAAGTCCTCCTTTTAGTTGATCTGGGAATACATTTGGATCGGCTGCATCCGTAAATGCCTGCTCGCTTAGAATCTCGATGGCTCGATGGTGTCCATGCTGAGTGTCAACGTTTCGGAAGGAAGGCATGACAATATCAGGCTGGTAAGTACGAATGAAACGGATTAAGCGTTCGTATGTCAGATCTTTTCCCCAGTTTGCTAATGTATCTTCTGGGCTTTTGGAAAAACCGAAATCGTAAATAGGATCCGAGGTTGTTTCACTTAAGTGATAGGTTTTCACACCTGTAATTTTGGCGGCTTCAATCATTTCTCGTGAACGAATGATTCCTAAGCCATTTCCTAACTCCTGGCCAATTTCATTTTGTCCGCCTTCGCCACGATTCCCAATAAGGCTGGCGGTTTTAACACCAAGCCCCCTTGATAAATAGGCAAGAAAGTCGCTTCGCTCATCATCAGGGTGTGCACCGGTATTGAGAAATGAAACGGTTGTGTCAAGAGGCTTTACGGCATTCCAAAGTTCAACATTATGTTCTTCAGCTTTTGTCATACTTTCTGTGAATGGGAGCAAGGAAACAACCAAGAGAAAAACAATAAACCCACTCAAATACCTTTTCAAATTTGTAACCCCTTTCATAAATAAATGGTTAAGTAATTAACAGAGATTAGCGCACCCTCCTTTCATACTAGTGATAGGTATGTTAGTTAACCTGCCTAACTAACAGCAGAGTAAACTATACCTAATAATAAACATAATAGGATAAAATTGTAAACATCATTAATGTTCAGAAAATTAAAACGGTAAATTTTACCTAAAAGAAGGGAATTATAGGTAATTTTTCCTGTTTTTACCGAAATTATTTGATTTATCCGAAAATTTAACAAATAACCGTTGTCAATCTTTTCCTAAAGATGTTATATTTTGGTTAGTTAGAGGAACTTACTAACCAAAACAATTAGGGCCGTGATGGAATGAGTATGAATGGAAATACCACACAAATTAAATCCTTAAACAAAAAAAGAGTGCTTCAATGTATTTTGGAACATGCACCAATCTCTAGGGCAGAAATTTCTGGGAAGATCAACATTAGTAAGCCGACAGTGTCCTTATTAGTCGATGAACTAATCAACGAAAATTGGGTACTGGAAAAAGGAATAGGAGAATCCACGTCACAAGGAGGAAGGAGGCCAATCCAACTTTATTATAACGAAAAAGCTGCCTATATTATTGGCACCGATATTGGGGGAACGAAAGTAAAAACAGTCATTTGTGACTTACAGGGTAAAATCATCTCTTCCAGCAGCTTTCAGACAAACCACTATTTACATTCTGGACTATTAAAACAAATTGCCAAAGAGATTGATAGCATGGTCAAAAAATTTCAAATCGATTCCCAAAGGATCCTTGGAATGGGAGCAGGTGTACCAGGCATAACAGATCGATTAGGTGGAGTCATATTGGAAGCACCAAGCTTAAATTGGGTCCGTTATCCCTTTATTGCTGAAGCAAACCGATATTTTTCCTTTCCTGTTTATGTGGATAACGATGTCAATGTGGCCGCTCTTGGAGAACAATGGCTCGGTAATGCAAAAAACAAAGAAAACGTTTTGTATATTGCCGTAGGGACTGGGATAGGCAGCGGCATTATCATTCATAATCAATTATATCGCGGCTTTTCAGGTGCCGCAGGTGAAATCGGTTACATGGTAACTAATAAAAATGATATGAAAAATGAATTTAAGCCGATCTTTAACCGCTACGGGTACCTGGAAAGTGTGGCGGGGGGAAAATCAATCGGTGAAAAATTCACACAGTTAGTACGGGAAGTGCCGAATCATCCATTGTATGATCAGGCGAATGCTTCAGAACTGACAGGAGAGATGGCATTTCATTATATGAAAAAAGGAGACAAACTTGCTCAAGATGTAATTGATGAGGCCATTGAGCATATCGCTTACGGGATTATTAATTCGGCAAGTCTGATCAATCCGGAGGTGATCATTTTGGGAGGTGGTGTATTAAAGTCATCTGAATATATCTTGCCTAAATTGCGGGAAATCGTGAATCAATACCTTCCGAGTTCAGTAGAATTGAAAACTTCACAGCTGGGGGATAATGCAGGGGTCTTGGGGGCTGTTTCGCTGTTTCTACGCGAACATAAAACCATTTTACATTAGTCAATCTAAGGGGGATTTGTTGTGAAAAAGAAGAAAAAGGTATCTATTCTAACGACTTTAACTTTATCGGCAGTGATGCTCCTATCCGCGTGTGGGGATTCTTCCGAACAAAGCTCAGCGAAACCTGAAAAAGATCAGGAGAATAAAAATACAGAAAAGCTGGAAGAGAAAATTGTGGTCTATTCCCCGCACGGTAAAGACATATTATCCAAATTTGAACAGCAATTTGAAGCAAAATACAACATTGATGTAGAGTGGCTTGATATGGGGTCTCAGGAAGTACTGGACCGGATTCGCTCCGAGAAAAACAATCCGCAAGCGGATGTTTGGTGGGGAGCACCGTCTGTTAACTTTGATCAAGCAAAGGACGAAGGGCTGCTTGAACCCTATAAACCTTCTTATTCTGGAAGTCTTGATGCTGGTTTCCATGATCCAGATTGGAACTGGTCCGGGACGAGCCAAACTCCTGAAGTGATCATGTATAACAATAAAAAGGTTAAAAAAGAAGAGGCTCCTAAGGATTGGGATGAATTATTAGATGCTAAATGGAAAGATAAAATCATTATCCGTTATCCACTTGCCTCAGGAACGATGAGGACCATTTTTTCGGCGATGATTTATCGCGATTTTAAAGATACCAATGATCCTGCAAAAGGCTATGACTGGTTGAAAAAGCTTGATGCCAATACGAAAGAGTATTCTGCTAACCCGGAAATGATGTACAACAAGGTTGCGAAAGGCGAAGGTGATATTTCTGTCTGGGCGATGCCGGATGTTGTTATGTTGAAGGAAAATAAAAATTATCCATTTGATTTCATTGTTCCTAAAAGTGGGACACCAGTTTTAACGGAAGGAATTGCCGTTGTGAAGGGTGCACCACATCCAAATGCCGCAAAAGCATTCTATGAATTTGTTAATACTCCAGAGGCAGCTAAATTATTGGCTGAAGAATTTTATCGGATTCCGACTAGATCTGATGTGAAAAACCTTCCTGATTGGATCACGAATACAGAAATTAAAGCGATGGACATTGATTGGAAGGTATTCCAAAAGGAAAGTGACGGCTGGATGAAATATTGGGATGAAAATATCAAGAGCGGAGCTAAAGAAGTCAAAGAATAGGAAGTGTTAGGTCATGGCGTCAATAACAATTGATAATGTCCAAAAGGCGTTTGGAAAGGTAGTGGCAGTCGATCATCTAAACCTTGAAATAAAGGATGGAGAATTCTTTACCTTTTTAGGTCCAAGTGGCTGTGGGAAAACTACTACTCTAAGAATGATTGCAGGGTTCTATTATCCTACCAAGGGCATTGTACGATTTGATGATAAGGATATGACGCGTGTCCCTCCAGAAAAAAGAAATACGGGCATGGTTTTTCAAAACTATGCCCTTTTTCCTCACATGACTGTTTTTGAAAATGTAGCATTTGGTTTACGAGTCAGGAAAATTTCTTCTAGTGAATTAAAAGCACGAGTACAGGATGTGCTCCGTAAAGTAAGGCTGGAAAAATATTCAGATCGTCAAGTGAGTCAGCTAAGTGGAGGGCAGCAACAGCGTGTAGCTCTGGCAAGAGCCCTGGTCATTGAGCCTGAAATCCTTCTCCTCGATGAGCCGCTGAGTAATTTGGATGCGAAGCTCCGTGATGAAATGAGGAGTGAAATTTTACGGCTGCAAAAAGAGTATAAGATTACCACGATATATGTAACACATGATCAAGCGGAAGCTCTATCGATGAGTGATAGAATCGCCGTTTTTAATTATGGTGTCTGTCACCAGGTGGGTACTCCCTCTGAGATTTATAATGAACCGGTCAACGATTTTGTCGCTAGTTTTATAGGTGAAATCAATCTTTTTCCGGTCAAAGTAGAAAGAATCGATCAAGAAAAAATGTATGTTACGGTTCAAGTTGAAGCTGGTACGAAAGAACTGGTTGTAGATCATCATTCTTTTCACTTACATCAGGAAAAAGGGGAACTTTCCCTTTCCATTCGGCCAGAGGCAGTGAAGGTTTATGAAAGTCCAGTTGAAGGGTTTAATATTTTTAAAGGAAAAATAGAAGATGTGGACTTTTTTGGATCGGTTATCAACCTGACAATCAATGTAGAAGGAATGGTTCTTCAAGTCAATTTATTAAACACTCGATCACGTAATCTTCAGTCAGGTGCCACCGTTTGGGTTCAGCTTCCTGAGGAACAAATCCGGATCATACCTGTTGTTAGTGGTGATGTCCCATGATCAAGAATCGTGATACCCGATTTACAATTCTGCTTTTGGTTCCCGTACTTTTAATATTAGTGGCTTATGTCCTTTATCCTTCATTAAGGACCTTAATGGAGAGCTTGCAAACGGAAGGCGGTGTATCTCTAGCAAACTATCAGGATTTCTTTACCCAAGAGTCGAAAACAAATTTAGTGGCATTATGGAATTCTGTTTATATTTCGATATTAAGTGTATTGGGTAGTGCAATTATTGGTATTCCACTTGCCTTTATCTTTAATCGTTATGATTTTCCGGGCAGGGGGTTTTTCGCGAGTGCTGCGGTTATGCCAATCGTTCTACCTTCTTTAGTAGGGGTTATGGCATTTATGTTTTTATATGGTGAAACTGGACTTGTCCCCAATGCGATAAAAGATTTACTTGGTCTTAAAGAGGTGCCCTTTAAAATAGGCGGTGTTTCAGGTATTCTGATTGTCCATGCCTATACGATGTATGTTTATTTCTATATGACGGTATCATCTGCCATTAACAAGATCGATCCAAGCTTAGAGGAAGCAGCGTATAATTTGGGTGCCAATCGATTTAAAGTTTTTTGGAAGGTGACTTTTCCTTTATTAACTCCTGCGATTGTAGCTGCTTCACTACTAGTATTTATGATTTCAATGGCATCCTTCAGTGCACCGTTTTTATTAGCAGGAGGTTACCGGGTATTAAGCCTACAAATCTATTTTTCGAAAATAAACGGTGATATGGAAGTTGCAGCCACGCAATCCGTTATCCTTTCGATCGTTTCCATCTCTTTTTTGCTGTTTATGCGCTGGTATCAAAACAGAAGGGATTACAGAATGGCTACCAAAGGGATTGGTGCTCATCGAAGTGAGGTAAAGAATCCACTTCTGAAATGGATCATGGTTTTCGTAGGAATAGTCGGGGTTATCATTTTGTTACTGCCGCACTTCACCATTCTACTTCTTTCATTAGTTCCTGACGGGACCTGGACATGGCAAACCTATCCTTCTGTATTTAGCTTTGAAAATTATCGGTTACTGCTCCAGGATCCTAATATCTTTAAACCTTTAAAGAATAGCTTGCTGCTATCGCTCATTGCAACGGCTGGAAACTTAGTGTTCGGCGTTATTACTTCCTATCTTCTTGTAAAACGGAAATTTATTGGCAAGAATTTCGTCGACATATTGGTAATGATTCCATGGGCTTTACCTGCAACCGTTATTGGGATGAACCTGATATTTGCTTTTAATGAGCCAAATGTTTTTTCTTTTGGGAACATTCTTGTCGGAACGTTTTGGATACTGCCGCTGGCTTATTTTGTTCGTCATATACCTCTGGTGGTTCGATCCACGAATGCCGTTCTAGAACAATTGGATGATTCAATCGAAGAAGCCTCCAGAAATCTTGGTGCTAAGTGGTTTTATACCTTTAGGAGAGTGATTCTCCCGCTTATTATGCCTGGTGTCCTATCTGGAACTTTGCTAGCATTTGTCGAGTCTGTTGGGGAATTTCCGACTTCCGTTTTGTTATACACAATCTCCAATCGGCCTATCTCGATTGAAATCATGAACCAGCTCAGAATGTTTAATATGGGGCAGGCTGCAGCATACGGAATGATTCAAATAGCCTTAATTGCCTTTGTACTCTTTATTTCAAATAAGTTTTTCGGCGTAAAAGCCGAACAATCATTGTCATAAGATCGGAGTTGATCAAGTGAGCAAAATAGAGGAATTTATCAAAAATGAAGGGGCTGCTTTTCCAGGAAAAACGTATGTGGAGGAGCTGTTAAAGCCTGTATTTAATGATCAGAGGGATTTTTTATTCCATGTCATGTTTGACATTCACCGGGCCCATGTCATCATGCTCGAGGAGCAAAACATTATCAAAACGGACGAAGCAAGAGTGATGTTAGCAGGCATTAATAAAGTGGCCAAAACGGATATAAACCAAATATCCTATCAGCCCCAGTTTGAGGACTTGTTTTTCATGATGGAGGCAAAAATAGGGGAAGAAATCGGAAACGAGTTAGCAGGGAAAATCCATATTGGCCGGAGCAGGAACGATATGGGGATTGCCATGTACCGCCTGGTACTGAGAGGGCATCTTTTAGAGTTGCTTGGAAATTCATATCGTTTAAGTGAAGTATTATTGGAACAGGCTGAGCGGCATACAGAAACATATATTACAGGATATACCCATACTCAACCGGCTCAACCGACCACGTTAGGACATTATCTATTAGCTATTTACGATGTATTGCAAAGGGACATTAAACGGATGTGGTCGGCTTATGAAACGGTTAATCAATCAGCCCTTGGGGCAGCTGCCTTAACAACAACCGGTTTTCCTATCTGCCGGCAGCGAACTTGTGAATTATTAGGTTTCGATCAAGTAATTGAAAACTCCTATGATTCTATCGCTGGAGCAGATTACTTATTGGAAACATCATCTGTATTAATGACTTGTATGATTAATACAGGAAGATGGATACAGGATTTCTTGCAGCACGTAACTAGAGAATTTGGTTCTTTTTATGTGGCTGATCCTTATGTGCAGGTTAGTAGTATCATGCCGCAGAAAAGAAATCCTGTCTCTATTGAGCATTCACGCTCGATTGCCAGCAGTGCCTATGGCGATGCGTTGGCAGCGATTAATATGATTCACAACACACCATTTGGAGACATTGTCGATACAGAAGATGATCTGCAGCCTCATTTATATCGGGCGTTTAATAATGCAAATCGAGTGATGAAATTAATGTATGCCGTCCTAACCACGATATCGGTAAATGAAGAGCACACGAAGGAAATGGCAAAAAAGTCAAGCATTACGATAACCGAATTAGCAGACACACTCGCAAGAGAGTACGACATATCCTTTAGAAAAGCACATTCCGTTGCTAGTTCTATCTCTAAAAAAACCATCCAAGCTCAAAAGGAATTATATGAGTGGGAAATCTCAGAGATTAATTCAATGATTCATGAATTCGTTGATGTGACACTTACTGACCACAAATGGAAGAAGATTATCTCACCGGAATATTTCGTTGAAATAAGGTCTATCCAAGGTGGTCCCAATCCTAGGGAAGTATTAAGGATGATTGGAGAAAGAAAGAAAACACTTGGAAAGCAGCATGAAAAATACACAACCATTGTTACATGCTTGAAAAATAAAATGAAACAATTAACAGTATACTCTATTTGAAAGAAACAAGTCTATTGAAAAGAGGTTTCAAGTGATAGGGGGGCTACCACCACCCTATTTTTTTGTCAAGATCAAACCTTTACAGCCTTTTCACTATGCTCCTTAATTTAAACAATTACAGGCTAACTCAAAAGTATAAGGAAGGGGCAGATGATTCCTCATCTGCCTTTTTTGTGTCTTTAAAGTTAATAAATTAAGTCGAAAAAAACGATTAAAGCTACTTTTAGACACATTTTCTCCAAAGAGGAAACTCTTATCCTGCCTCACTTAAATTCTAGTAAACTTACATATAATTAGCGCTTTCGATCAGATGCTTTATAGTATTAAGCTGAAAAGCTCCATATATTCTATTTTTGGATGTAAGCTCATGGATAAAAAACTGTTGTAACTGCTCTTTATTCGCCAACCTTTTTACGATGCTGTTATCCGACCAATCGTGAACCTCTTTTTCATCGTTATTAAAGAATACCAAGGTGTTGATCCATGTTGTAATATCTTGACTTTGTAAATAATTTGATAGGATGAAAGTTGTCTCTTGAACCTGGCTAATTGGATTTTCATACGTCTTTACCGTTAATGAACCCGACTCATCTTTATCAAATACAAGCGTTTCCTCTTTTTCACTGTCAGCTAACTCTGCTAAAAAAGAAAACTTGTGGCTGCCCATTCTTGTTAATCCCAATACGATGTGGCCTTTCCAGTCTTTAGTTTCTAAGACATATATACCGGTTGATAATAGGACAAGGTGATCGATTTGCCGAGTATGACCGTTTTCTTCCGGAATAAAAATATTCGGCATAATAATCATTTCATCTGGTGGAATAATTTTTTTTCGAATTAAATCTGATTTAAAGTTTTCTAGTATCTGATGGGTAATGATTTCCCCTTGGTTTCGATAATTTTTCCGTATATCTTCATTTTCGATCATCAGCTTTTCTATATCACGTTGGTACGAATCGGACAAGAACAAAACCTTCTCATCGTATGAAGTTGCCGCCGTTTCCATAGCAGCCTTTTGTACTTCTTTCATCGCTTCTAACTCTTGGTAATGGTCGTTTCTCATTTCTTTTTGTTTAGCCTTTTCCTTTTTTACAATATAAGCTAACCAAGCGACAGAGGCAGCAAGAAAAGTGGAAATAATTAACCAGATCATTTATTTTCTCCTTGTATATCAGATCATATTTAATAGTTTTTTATTAACATTTTATCTAATTCACGTACTTTATCATAAGAATTTACTAGTTTCTCAGGTACCAAGGTTCGACCATATTCCCAAGCATTCGTTTCAATTCTTGTTAGAATCTCTGCTTTTTTTTCATCCTCGAAATACTTTAAAAACCTTAATCCATGTTTGTTATTCTTAAAATCTAAATAATAACCGAGCTGATGATATAGAATAATTTTAACACAGTCTTCATCTGTTTCCTTAATTTTAAAGTTAATATTAGCAATGTATCCATTAATTTGTAAATAGTTAAACTTAATCGTATTCGTCGATACATTAAAGCTCATAGGTGCAAGTAGATTATTGTTAATTTCATAATCAATAGTAAAGTTGTGCTCTTGTAATGTATTTTCAATTATTTTCTCAATATCCCTTATATAAAGCATCTTTTCGACACTACCTTTCAAAATCTTCTACTCTTTATTTTTAAGAAATGAAAGTGGAAAGTAAATCCACCTATTTTCCTTTAGACTTTATTCCTACCTATTGTAACGGTTTTCGTCAACTTCCATAAACTTTTTTTCTGTAGCAAAGCAATGTGGAGACACAAAAGTAGGGGAGTAGCCTTTTCATAGTAACTGGCTCCCTTTTGAGGTGCAGACGGACTAATAATCATCCTAAAACACATATGAATTCACTCGTTAATTCACACATAAAAAATCTGTAAAAAATAATCTATCCAATCAGGTGCAATGTAGTTGTTGTCCCTCATTAATTTTATGAAGGACAATTCATCAGGAATGTAATTAAGTTTTGTCCTTCATCGGTGGTATGAAGGACAGTTCTTCAGAAATCTTAATAGTTTTTGTCCTTCATCAGTGGTATGAAGGACAGTTCTTCAGAAATTTTAATAGTTTTTGTCTTTCATCGGTAGTGAGTAGCCAATTATGCGTACTAGCTCCACAATTTCTCATAAACATTCACATTGAACAATAAATTTTGTCACTTAAATGAAAACCTTTGTGAAAGAGCAAGGGAAAACAAAACAAAAATAGAAAAATCGTTTATACAATAACAAAAATCAAGGCGTGATTTACCTTTTTGCACCCCGTATCAATCAATCTGACATTAAATAAAATCGTGTCAGTTTTATGGGGCGATGAATACAATTTAGAAAAAAAGCATTTCAATGTACAGTGAGAGGTATGATGACATCATGTTTTCTGTTACAGGAATGCAGGGGTTTGAGTTGTTTTCAACGGTCCATATCATTACATTGGCTCTATTCTTTGCGGCATGTTGTGCGTTAGTGTATTTCCGAAAAAAACGTACGATTTACCAGCAGATCATTAAATGGACACTGTTCATACTTTTGCCTGCATGTGAGATTTCCTTGCATGTATGGTTAATCCTCACAAATCAGTGGGATTTGAACGATCTTCCTTTCCAACTGTGTTCACTTAGTACCTTTTTAGCCCTGTTTTTATTTTTGAAAAAGAATAACAAAGTGTTTTATTTGTTATATTTCTTTGGCACCTTAACGCCCATTTTAGCGATGGTTACACCTGAAATGGCCTACACATTCCCACATTTTCGCTATATCGAGTATTTCCTTCACCATTCGGTTATTCCGTTAGCCGCATTTTATTTTATCTTGTATGAAGGTTACCGGGTTCCCAAGAAAGCGATCTTATTTAGCTTCCTAACCATAAACATTATTGCCGTTCCCGTATTTTTCTTAAATCTATTGCTTGGCACGAACTTTTTCTACTTAGCGGAGCCAACTGAAGCCAAAACGATCCTAACATTCTTCGGCAGTGGAATTATGTATTATCTTAATCTTGAAATTGCCGCACTTATTGTATTTTTCATCACCTATTTACCAATGGGGGTTTTCCAACGGATTGAAAATAAAAACAAAAAAATGGAAGTTAAAAAAGATAATGGGTTTCGTTAAGCTCACATCAGTAAGTAACGAACTAAAAGGATGAAGGCTCGAGGACTTCATCCTTTTAGTTTATTCCGCAATAAGACTAGCTTTAATTCAAGCCACAAGTATTAAGAAGCCCCATAAAAAAATACGCTTAAATAAACGTCATTTTAAACCACCAAGGATTTTTTCTTTATTCATTGGTTTATACCAAAAATCAAGGGTTCATAACCAATCAGTCTAACGAGGCAAGTTGGGTTAATAAGAAACGATAAAAAGAGCCATTTACAAAGTAGGTTCCTTCAGGTAAAAAATCATTAAAACGATATTTAATAAATAGTAATTCCAGTAACATTATATTGGTTTTAACGTCTATTTGATAAACTGGAGGGATTATAAATGTCTAAATGGTTAGCTGCATCTGTCCTTTTTATTCTTTTAAATCTCATGGGTTATTCAAGTAATCGTATGGATGGGGATAAGCCGCCAAAAGCCATGATTCAGATTGGGAAGCAAAGGTATGAAACGATGCTGGGGTCTTATTGCTGGAATACAAAGGGTCAAGGAAAATGCGTTGATACGGGTGGACCAGTTGAATTATTAAAAGGCAAAAAACCGATAGAAGTTAGACCAGGTGAAGTTGTTACTTTCATGATGAATGATGATCCAAAACCAAACGAATTCCATGTCATTCAGATGAGCAATAATAATGAAATTGAAGTCTCTGTAGAAAAGAATCGTTTTACCGCACCTACTACTAAGGGGATTTATTTTTATTCTTACGGTGTATGGTGGAAGGATAAAAAGGACGAACATGTTTCAAAGGGAGATGCCTTTTATGCTTTCGCTTTAGAGATAAAATAGGATAAGGAATTCATTTTTCTTATTGAACTCCCTCAGTTTAATACGATTTCGCCCCCCGAAATGAGGAAGAATCATACTGGCTTCATGAAGACCTACTTGTTAAATGCAATAACGACGAAATCTTAATAACAGGTTGAAATGAAATTAACTTTTTGTGACTTTATATAGAACATGAATTATAGAGGTACGAAAACCTTTCTAATAATCTGAAAAAGCAAGATTGTGAAGTATTGGTAAATCTTGCTGCAAAAGAAGCAACAAGAGATATTCTTCTAATTGTTGATGCTGATACTGTGTTCGACCCTAACATTATTCTAGAATCAATAAAATTTTTGCGTGATGCAGCATGGGTAATTCCATTTACGGAAGTATATGATGTTCCAATGGAAATTACAGAAAGAGTCATGAGAACTAAACCGGGCTGGCCTCTAAATGTAAAATTAGAAGAGTGCCAGAAAGTTAATTGGATGTACGATGGATTTGCCGGTAAAGTAAATCTTATTCCAAAAAGTAAATTTGAAAAAGTCGGTGGTTTTGATGAACGTTTTGTCGGCTGGGGAGGAGAAGATGATGCATTTGCATGGTCAGTGAATACCCTGTGCGGTAAATTTGTGAACTACGACGCTAAAGTATTTCATCTTTGGCATCCACCAGCGTACAATCCAGATAGTAGTGGAAACGATGCTCTAGTTGCTCGGTACATGTTCGCCAATGGAAACAAAGTGGAAATGTTAAAAATAATTAGAGAACGCTAATTAAGTTTCTTTTTAATTTTAGCTGGTGCTTGATCTCGTGCTTAAAAGTGAGGAATTATTTAAATGGTGAGAAATTTGTACTTAAACAAACGAGGGCAATACTTGAATAAGAATAACATAAGAATCCAAACTAGTTGTGTAAATTCATGAGTGGCAAAAATGGTTGTGTTTATATTTTCTTGCAAATAATTCAAAAAAATGTTAAACTTTAGAAGAATTATTTTTGATCGGTGTAAAGGATGGTATAAGATTAACTTTTCGTCTTGATGATCACTGAGTGCAAGGATAGTAACACATTGTGTGCAAAGCACACAGCAGGAGGAAACACAATGGAACAAGGTAAAGTAAAATGGTTTAACGCAGAAAAAGGTTTCGGATTTATCGAGCGTGAAGGCGGAGAAGACGTATTCGTTCATTTCTCAGCTATCCAAGGCGAAGGTTTCAAATCTTTAGACGAAGGTCAAACAGTTACTTTTGACGTTGAGCAAGGTCAACGTGGAGCTCAAGCGGCTAACGTGCGTAAAGCTTAATAAGAACAAACTAAAGCAGGCTCTTTATATAGAGTCTGTTTTTTTATTTCTTCTTTTAAAAACAAGGAGCCCCACTCACGAATGAGTAGGGCACATGTAAAAAAGTAAATCAAATGGTAAACAAAGTGTACCATATTATCACGAATTCTCCTAATTACCTTTGAATAAACATTTTAAAGTGCTCTTATCCATTGGTTTCTCCTTCTTCCTATGTGATTGAAAAATATATGTCATTTGTATAACGATATTTATATATTAATTAGAATTATCCAGACCCATGACTAGAGTCATTCCTAAATCCTTCTCCTAAACTAGTAATTTGCCAGTACCCCTAATTCCTCCTTATCCTAACCATTCTTTCTATTCCTAGCAAAAATTATAAAACCAAATACCCTGGGCTAGTCCAAACACAATTTTTTCTCCGAATCCAAATAATTATTGGACCTGCGTTAATACCAATGATCAAAATCGTTTGTGTTAAGCTTTTTTCTTTATGTCCATAATAAAGGAGTACAAAGAACCTTCTTTGAGCTTTATACTAGTTTAAAGAGCAATTGAACAGTTCGAACCACTTAACAACAAGAACAGGTAAGCATTTTTCCTGTACTATGTACTAAAATCGCTAACAATTGAAATAACTCAGCACAAAACTTACGATACTAAAAAGTTATCAGTATAGTTAAAGATTACAATGATTCCGTCATTTTTAGTGATTAATAGATCTCATCTTTTAATCTAGAGAGAGGTTTGTCAAAGGGAATGGTTTGATCACCTCCCTGTTTATAGGGAGATGAAGCCGCAATTAATTTCGCAGATTATTTAAAAAAAAATAGAGGTGTCTACTTAATGAATAATATTCTCGTCATTGCCCCCTATGAAGCCTTAGTAGAGCAGGCCGAAAGAATGAATGAAATTTGTGATATACCTTATACCGTTATTCCAGGGAATCTCAAGG
The DNA here is from genome assembly GCF_019219025.1 of Bacillus sp. sid0103. The sequence goes on from NZ_JAHUWN010000035.1 coordinate 43,772, forward strand.
AAAATTTTGATGAAATCAGATCTTATATCAATCAAGGTGTAAAGATCCTCATCTCTCGTGGGGGAACAGCTCAAGCTTTACGAAATTCATTCGATTTACCTGTTATCGAAATACCTGTTACATCTGTCGACATTTTAATGGCGTTAAGTAAGGCAAGTGAGCAAGGTTTTAAAAAAATCGCCTTTATCACGACGTTAAATATTTTATTTCAAGCGAAGCATTTTAATAACATTATGGACATTGATTTGCAAATCTTGCCCTGTCAAGATGCTAACGAAATACCTGCAAAGGTGAAACATCTAATAGAAGACCGGGGTATAGATGCAGTAGTGGGTGATGTAGTAGCCACACAACAAGCGATAGAGCGAGGAATCTATGGATGTCTTTTAGAATCGGGTCCTATGTCCCTTCAAATAGCCCTTAATGAAGCCGCAACAATTCTAAAATCAATGGAAAAGGAGAAGGCTCGTTTAAAGCAACTTGAAGCGATTCTTAATTTTACAACTGAGGCAGTTCTTACAATAGATGATAATGAGAAGGTTACCGTATATAATGCATCAGCTGAGAGAATATTTGGTGTGCCAATAAACCAGGTTCTCGGGAATAAGTTAACTGAGTGTTTACCCGAAAGTCTATTGAATAAAGTTTTATCCGAAAATAATGAGGAAAAAAATATCCTTCTTAAGATTAGTGGAAAGAAGATTGTTTGTAACCGGGTTCCTATTATCATTCATGGTAGGTTCCATGGAGCAGTGGCTATTTTTCAAGAAATTGGTGAAATTCAAAATTTAGAAATGAACATCAGGACTAGGCTTAATGAAAAAGGATTAGTGGCCAAGAAATCTTTCAATGATATTCAGGGTGGTAGCCCAGAAATGCTCAAATGTATTCAGCAAGCGAGACAGTATGCTAAATCTAACGGTACAGTTTTAATTTATGGTGAGACGGGGACAGGAAAGGAACTCTTTGCACAGAGCATTCATAATGAGAGCAAGCGGGCAAAGGGACCTTTTGTTTCTGTTAACTGTGCTGCATTGAGTGAAAATCTACTTGAAAGTGAGCTTTTTGGATATGTCGAGGGTACTTTTACAGGTGCACTGAAAGGAGGTAAGATGGGGCTTTTTGAATTAGCCCATGGAGGTACATTATTTCTCGATGAATTAGGGGAAATCTCCCTTAATTTTCAAGCGAAACTCCTAAGGGTATTGCAAGAAAAGGAGGTTCGACGTGTTGGAGGAGATCGGGTAACTCCAATTGATGTTCGGATCATCTGCGCTACGAACCGGGATCTGCGTGAAGAAGTTCGATTGGGGCGTTTTCGTGAAGATCTTTATTACCGGCTGAGTGTATTGGAGTTACAATTAATGCCACTCAGGCTGCGTAAAGACGACATTGTCCCTATGGCTATAAACTTTTTCAAGAGTGAATGTATAAGAGAGGAAAAGGTTTTGTTTTTACCGCTGGATCAACTTTTTGATTGTTTAAAAAGTTACGATTGGTTTGGTAATGCACGGGAATTGCAAAACTTCATCGAAAGGTTAGTCATTAGTACTGAGGAAGGTGAAGAGTTAACAGAGTACAAGATTTGTGAGCTGTTGGCTGAGAAGAAAGGGAAACTTTACGACAGAGTGGGACAAAATCAAGAAGAGTTACAGGTCACCATTTCAAATCGATTTGAGGATATGGAAAATCAGCTCTGGAAGCAGCTTCTTGAGCGTTATCATGGAAACAAGGATAGACTTTGCAAGGATTTTGGAATAAGTAAAACTACCCTTTGGCGTAAGTTGAACTTTCATAAATGAGTTGCATCATTTTATATTTGAAAAAAAAATTCAAATATGAAAGATAAATTTAAATAAGCTTTTATAAATAGCTTCTTGTTCTTTACTGAATAGGGGCTATTTTTTGTGCCTGACAACCTTAGATTCGGCTGTTTGGTTATTTTTTTAAAAGTTTTATAGGAACTTGCTTTTTTGGCATGAAATTTGCTTTTTAAATTTAGTATCCAGTTTAAAAGGCAAATTAAAGAGGAGGCCTAAAATGTTTAAAGTATTTTTTCACCCGTTATTACTATAGTTTTATAGAAGAATAGTATAAAAAGGAACAATTTTATTTTACAAGGGAGGTCAAGTAGACCCCCTTGTTTTTTTATACTTTGAAGTTTTTTTTGAATTTTCCGATATTTTTGAGAGGGGGGTATTTCTAAAGAGTTTTAGATGTGCTTAAACTTCACTGTTCTCCTTTTAGATCGAATTTAGGACATGGAAAAACAGCTCTGGAAGCAACTACTTAAACGTAATTAATGGATACACTTTACAAGGATTTAGTATAACAAAACTACCTTTTGTGGCACAAGTTGACCTTTATAAATGAGCCTCAATCTTTCATATTTGAAATATGAATTTCAAATATGAAAGATTTGAGGTAAATAAGTAATTAAATTAAATAGTTTCTTGTTCTTTAATGAATAGGAGTTATTATTGTTGGAGCATGACAAACCTTGATTTGATAGGTTGTTTGGTGTTTTTTTTGTTGAAAAATGAGATCATCTTTCTTTTTGGCACGAAATTTGCATTTAAAACTAATGAGAACGCAAGAAAAATTTAATTGGGAGGCAAACAACAATTTAAACGCTGTAATTACTATTTAAAAGGAGGACTATATGCGTATTATTTCTTATTTAAATGAAAAGTCAGTTCCAGTTCTTGCTGCTTTAACAAATGAGGGGCGTATCTATTCACTGCCGCAAAAAGACTTCTTTGAGTTAGCTCAGCAAGCAAAAGATCATGATACTTCTCTTCTTCACTTTGTTGAAAACGCTATCTCTAGCTTAGATCCAATATCACAATCTCTAGAAAAACTATCATTGCTCGTTCCGATTGAAGCTCCAGAAGTGTGGGCGGCTGGTGTTACATATGAAAGAAGCAGGGACGCCAGAAACTTCGAATCTATTGATGGTATAAACGGTTTAACCACTGTCTATGACAAGGTCTATGATGCCAAACGTCCTGAAATTTTTCTTAAATCCACAGCCGCAAGGACAGTGGGTCCAAATGATAAGCTATATCTTCGAAGTGATTCCCAATGGCAAATCCCTGAGCCGGAATTAGGGCTTGTCATTAATAGCGAGGGAGAAATTTTAGGTTATACCATTGGAAATGACCTCAGCTGCCGTGATATTGAGGGGGAAAACCCGCTTTATTTACCCCAGGCAAAAATCTGGAGAAATTCCTGTTCTATTGGTCCAGCCATTCTTCTATCTGAAGCGGTTCGAGATCCTTATCAATTTGAAATTACCTGCAGAATCTATCGGAACGGCGAAAAAGTGGTGGAAGGGAGCGCTAATACCCGCCAGTTAAAGCGGAAATTTGACGAGCTTGTTTCATATCTCCTTAAAGATAATCAGATTTTTAACGGCACTGTTTTATTGACAGGCACATGTATTGTTCCCCCAAATGAATTTACGTTAGCAGATGGAGACCAAATAGAAATTGACATATCTGATATTGGGGTTTTACAAAATACTGTCTATCTTGCAAAAAACGTAGTACACAATTTGTAAGCCATTCTCTAACTATTTTAAAAAAAGACCAATATAAAGCAGGGGAGATGTAAGATGAGTACAGCTTTTAAAACGGTGATGATGAAGCCGAATGATAAAGTGGCTGTGGCTTTAGAGGGTATTCCAGCAGGGAGTCATGTCAAGGTCACATGCCAGGGGAACAGCTTTGACATTGAATTAAAGGAAAAAATTGAATTCGGGCATAAATTCGCTGTCAAATCGATCTCCAAAGGGGAGGATATTCTTAAATATGGTGAAGTGATTGGTTCAGCCACTACAAAGATTGATATTGGTGAACATGTTCATATTCACAATCTGGAAGGAAAAAGAGGACGGGGGGATAAAGTTGAATAGTGGAAAGAAGTTTTGGGGATATAGGCGCCCAAACGGTCAAGTAGGGGTAAGAAACCACGTGTTAATTTTGCCTACGATTACTTGTGCAACCCAGGCAGCAAAACAAATTACCGAATTAGTGCAAGGCACGGTCTCTTTTATACATCAGCATGGATGTGCACAGGTAGGTGTAGATTATGATCAAACATTCCGTACTTATGTAGGAATGGGGGCCAATCCGAATGTTTATGGCGTGGTAGTTCTAGGACTTGGCTGCGAAACCCATCAAGCACGCAGTGTTGCAGGAGAGATAGCCAAGACAGGAAAGCCTGTTGAAGTAGTTTCCATTCAGGACCACAATGGAACACTTGGTGCCATCGCTGAAGGATCTAGAATCGCAGTGAAAATGGTACAGGATGCTTCAGCCCAAATGAAGGAACTCTGTGATTTCAGTGAGCTCATTATCGGGACCGAGTGCGGCGGTTCGGATGCATGTTCCGGTCTATCAGCCAATCCAGCAGTTGGGGTCGTTAGCGACATGCTTGTTGATAACGGAGGTACTGCGATTTTAGCCGAAACGACAGAACTAATTGGTGCTGAACATTTATTGGCACAACGTGCAGTAGATGACAGGACAGCCAAGCGAGTATATGAAGTAATCGGTGCTATGGAAAATCGGGCCATCATGATGGGAGTAGATATCCGTACAGGGAATCCAAGCCCTGGAAATATCAAGGGAGGGTTGAGTTCTCTCGAAGAAAAATCGTTAGGTGCTTCCAATAAGTCTGGCAGCAGCCCTTTACAAGAAGTGATCGATTACGCACAAGTCCCATCCAAAAAAGGTCTGGTTTGGATGGATACACCGGGACATGATATTGAACAGCTAACGGGGATGGTGGCTGGTGGAGCCCAAATCGTTTTGTTTACTACAGGAAGAGGTACACCTACCGGATCACCTATTGCTCCTGTTATTAAAATTGCAACCAACACTGGAATTTTTGAAAGAATGGGAGATAACATCGATTTGAATGCCGGAACGATTATCGAAGGCATTGAATCAATTGAGTCGGTTGGCCAGCATATTTTTGATGAAATTGAGCTTGTTGCTTCTGGAAAGCTGACGAAAGCAGAAATTCTGAAACAGTATGATTTTGGTATTTGGCGCATTGGCCCTACATTTTAGGAATATGGAAAGGAGTTTTAATCATGACTACTTCAGTTCAGGTAAAAACCCATCTTAACTATATTAACGGAGAATGGGTATCATCCCTCAGAAATAAAGTCGGCGCAGCCATTAATCCTGCCAATAAAAATGAAATCGTCGGCTACGTACAGTGCTCGACAGGGGAAGATGTTGACAGGGCAGTGGCTGCAGCCAAGAGAGCGCAAAAAGAATGGCGCCGTCTTTCAGGAGCAGAACGAGGTGATTATCTCTATAAAATAGCAAATAGTCTGGAAAGGCGGCTTGAAGAGGTTGCCGAAACGATGACAAGAGAGATGGGTAAAACGTTCCCTGAAGCAAAAGGAGAGACAATGCGCGGGATTGCCATCCTCCGTTACTATGCTGGTGAGGGGATGCGCAAAGCGGGTGATGTGATACCATCCACTGACAGCAAGGCGTTAATGTTTACGACACGCGTTCCGCTTGGAGTCATCGGTGTAATTTCTCCTTGGAATTTTCCGGTAGCCATTCCGATCTGGAAGATGGCCCCTGCCTTGATTTATGGGAATACTGTTTTGATTAAACCGGCACAGGAAGCAGCTGTTACAGCAGCAAAGATTATGGAGTGTATGCATGAGGCCGGCATCCCGGCTGGTGTAGTCAATATGGTTACAGGGGCTGGATCCGAAGTCGGCACAGCAATTGTCAACCATTCAGACGTAAACGGCATTACGTTTACAGGCTCCAATGCAACTGGGAAACAAATTGGTCAGGCAGCTCTGGCCCGCGGAGCAAAATATCAGCTGGAAATGGGCGGGAAAAATCCTGTTATTATTACCGCAGATGCGGATTTAGATCTGGCGGTAGAAGGAACAATTAACGGCGGCCTTCGTTCGACAGGACAAAAATGTACTGCTACAAGCAGGGTATTCGTTCAGGCAGAGGTATACGATGCATTTAAAGAGAAGCTGCTTGAGCAGGTCAAAGAAATTACAATTGGAAACGGCATGGAAGGCAATTCATGGATGGGACCATGTGCCAGTGAGAATCAGATGAATACCGTTCTCTCTTATATTGAAAAAGGGAAAGCAGAGGGTGCAAGATTGATATACGGCGGTGAACGGTACACGGAGAACGGAGGTGAAAACGGCTTTTTTGTCCAGCCGGCCATATTTGAAGAGGTTACAAATGGAATGGTCATTGCCCAGGAGGAGATCTTTGGTCCGGTGCTGGTACTTATTAAAGTGGAATCAATTGAAGAAGCGTTAACTCAGGCTAATGATGTCGAGTACGGGCTTAGTGCCTCCATATATACAAAAGACATCGGCACCATGATGTCGTTTATCAACGACATCGAGGCTGGACTTGTACGGATTAACGCGGAAACTGCGGGTGTTGAATTACAGGCACCATTCGGCGGCATGAAACAGTCCAGTTCGCACTCCCGTGAGCAGGGCCAAGCTGCGGTCGAATTCTTTACTGCAATCAAAACAGTATTTGTAAAAGCATAGAAAGATAGATTCATTAAGATCGTCCCCTAAAATCTTCTTAGATTCTAGGGGGACGGCATTAAGTTAAAAAGGTTCATTTATTAATTTTGCGATCGTGTTTAAATTATTAGAAATAAAGCAGAAAATTGTAAGACTCAGAATTTTATCCTCTTTAGACTTTGCACGATGGCTATCTATCAATTGATTAACCAAGGAATGCCTGAAATTGTTATAATATTCTTAATTTCATTTGGAAGCGATTTCAATAATAGGAGGTTTTAAAATGAGCGAAATAAATCAAAAAAGAACAAAAGTTCGATGGAAGATTGCCATCTTCATGTGGGCAGCCATAGCCATTAATTATTTGGACCGTACAGTCCTATCTGCCACCACTCCGTCTATAATGAAGGAATTTGGAATAAATGCTGCTGAAATGGGAATAGTCATGTCTGCTTTCTTTTGGACCTATGCGTTGTTTCAAATTCCTGCAGGATGGCTGGCTGATAAAGTGGGACAGCGGTTCTCACTTGCTTTAAGCGTTGCCTGGTGGTCCATTGCTACGGCATTGACAGCTGTTAGCCAAGGAATGAAATCCCTCATCATATTTCGTTCCTTATTGGGAATGGGTGAGGCAGGAGCATATCCAAGCAATGCTGGTGTGACAGCAAAATGGTTCCCTGATCGAGAACGGACAAGAGTTTCTGCTATTTTCGACAGCGGTTCTAAAGTGGGTACGGCGCTAGCGATGCCCTTTGTTGTTTGGTTAATGACTGCCTTTGGCTGGCAAGTTCCATTTATCGTATCTGGTCTGTTAGGATTGGTTTGGGTAGCCATTTGGTGGGCTTATTATCGTGATCCGGAAAAGCATATGTATGTAAACAAAGAAGAACTAACCTATATTCGTGATGGACAGGCCAAAAAGGATGGCCTTGAAAATACCCAGCCGATGAAATGGTATCAACTTCTTAAATACCGTAATATTTTAGCAATGTGTGTAGGGTTTTTCATGTTAAACTATGCCATTTATTTCTTTATCACTTGGTTCCCGACGTATCTTGTACAAGAACGAGGCTTCCAATTGATGAAAATGGGTTGGGTATCCATGATTCCTCCACTCTTTGGTCTAGTTGCTGAACTTTTAGCGGGCTGGTTTTCCGACCATCTTTATTCTAAAGGCTATTCCTTAACCTTTGTTCGTAAATTGAACCTAGGTGGAGGTATGTTATTAGCAACCTCGATTGCTTTTGCGGGGCTGGTTAATTCAGCTGTTCTTTCTATCGCTTTACTATCGATTTCCTATGCGGGTTTAACGACTGCTGCTTGTGCTATTTGGTCACTACCTGGAGACGTAGCCCCTGTAAATACGACTTCAGTTGTTGGAGGACTGCAAAACTGTGTGTCAAATATGGGTGGCATTTTGGGTCCGATTGTAACCGGTTTTATAATTTCTACTACCCACTCATTTACCCCTGCACTTATAGTGTCAGGAACTGCCACCTTAATCGGTGCATTAACCTATCTCTTTTGGCTTGGCAAAGTTGAACCTATTGTTCCTAAAACAAGCAGTAATCTAGGAAAAATAGATAACCATTCTATAAACATTTAAGAATCATAAAAGCTTATTAAAAGTTGAAAATAGAGGTTTTCATGTCCACGAATACTTAAAAATAACATAAGCGGACCGAAATGGCACAAGATCAAATCTTATACTAATCCACTTAATGAGCTGCTCAAACTGCTGGGCAGTTTCTTTTTTTATTGAATGTGTTAAAGATTATTGTTGATTTTTAACATGTTGATTGAAGCGGAAGTGGATTTTTTAGGTGTAATACTTTATATTCTTAATAATTTCTTAACTAATGGGGTGCTTTAGTTTAACAAGGATACAATATTAAAAGCCCTTCTGAATAGATAAAGAGTTCCGTTTTGAGGTGCTTTTTCAAAAATAACTGCTTAAATGACAGATAAAATGACATAGGAATTGGCAATATTAAAGCGAAAAACTCGTCAGCTTCTGACGAGTTTTTTATATTAATAAAAATAATATTTAAGAAATTAATTTTGAACCAATGTTAATATCGAATTAATTGTGAAGAATACTACTTCAACTAACGAATGGGGTTAGTTGAAGAAAAAAGTGATAAAATGAGGATTAAAGGAGGTTGTCTTTTTATGGTGATACAATCAAATATGACTTCAAAGGCTATAACCAAAGTGTGGGAAAATACTGGAGAAGTTTTTCAAAAATTTAATGTTCCGATTACAGAAAAGGCATTACAAGTTTTAGTTAACGACAACATTCTTCCATTATTATTAACTGAATTAAATAATACAGTGGGCAGCTTAAATGCTACTTGCATAGATGGTGGCTGACAAATACCTTCGAAAAAGGAGTAGGTCACTCCTTTAATTTATCGTTTTTAATAAAAGTTGGCTTTTTAATTTATAAAATTCTTATTTTAAAGGAGGAGTATTATGGGCTATTGTGAAGATATAAGAGAAATGATTGGAAATTTTCCTTTGATAATTGTAAGACCAAGTGTAGCGATCTTAAATAATAATGGCGAAATATTATTGAGTAGGTATTCAGGTGCAGATTGGGGAATTACTGGTGGAATATTGCAGCCAAATGAGTCAGTTGAAGAATGTATAAAAAGAAATGTAAAAGAAGATTTAGGGTTAATGTTACATTCACTACAGTTATTTGGTGTTTATTCAGGCAAAGAATTAATAAATCGAGTCGAGGAAAATGGTGATGAGTATCATACTGTTGCCATTGGCTATTTATGTTCCAATTACGAAGGAGAAATAACTCCTGATAACAATCAAGGAATAGAGGCCCAATTTTTTAAATTAAATCAATTACCAGATGAAATCGATCCTTTAATTAAAAACAAGATAGTTGAATTAGCAGTGCAACTAAAAAAACTACACACCTCTTATTAATCTAACAGAGAGCGATTGTTCAATAAGAACAGTCGTTTTTTTTGCTTAGGGGCGGTTTAGCTTTAGAAGAAAAAGCATACCCCCCTTAATCACAAAAGGTTAAGGGGGGTAGTTTTATTCTAAGTGAAATTCTTCTCTAAGTAGATTTTCGACTTCTTCACTTCCTGTTAGTTCTAATCTTATTGAGTCAACTTCACCACTAACATATAGTGAGAATTTTATGAAAGGACAGCATCGATTTTCGTAAGAAATCCATTCAGCAATTTTTAATAGTAACGATGGTTGATTGGGATAACTAAACGCATAACCATAAGGAATTTCTTGAACTGACATATGCTTTTTCTTATTCAGCTAACGAAGCAGGTTACTTCAAAAAGGAGTAACCTTTTTTTGTTATGAAAAAAATTTTTAAAATTGATTTTTAATAATATAAATCGTTATAATTAGCACTAGGTACTAACACCAACTTATAATAAAAAAATATGGGGTGGTTTCTATGATAGGAACGAGAATAACTGCTATTGGTACATATGTACCTGAAAAAAAGTTAACAAATTTTGAGCTTGAGCAAATGGTTGAAACAAATAATGATTGGATTATCCAAAGAACAGGAATTCATGAACGCAGAATTAGCCGTCCTAATGAATTTACAAGTGATTTATGCGAGGCTGCCGTAAAAGACTTAATGCATAGGTATGATAAAAATGTCGAAGATGTAGATATGATTATCGTTGCAACAAGTACCCCAGATTTTCCATTTCCATCTGTTTCAAGTATCGTACAAGACCGTTTAAATATTGCTCAAACAGGTGCCATCGATTTAAGTGCGGCTTGTGCAGGATTTGTTTATGCATTGCATACAGCTCATAACTTTATTGCTTCTGGACTCCACAAAAAGGTACTTGTTATTGGGGCAGATACAATCTCCAAAATTACGGATTATGCCGATAGAAGTACATGTATTTTATTTGGTGATGGTGCTGGTGCAGTATTGGTTGAAAGGGACGAACAATCGAAAAGTTTTATCGGATTCCATTTGGGAAGTGACGGAAGTGGAGCACAACATGTATACCGTCCTGGTCTATCTAAAAAAGTCAATGGGATTGAGTTAGTCGACACTCAATATCTGGTACAAAACGGTAGGGAAGTTTTTCGATGGGTTGTAAGAAATGTTCCTGAAAGTGTAAAACAAATTTTAGAAAAAACGCAAACGAGTTTAGAACAAGTTGATTGGTTTATCCCTCATAGTGCTAACTTACGGCTAATCGAACCGATTTGCGAAAAATTAGGATTCCCAATGGAAAAAACTCTTTATAGCTTGGTGAACTTTGGAAATACTTCTGCTGCAACAATTCCTTTAGCACTTGACCTTGGAATTCGTGAGGGTAAAGTTAAAAATGGAGACCAAGTTCTTTTGTACGGTTTTGGTTCTGGTTTGGTTCATGCTGGTCAATTGCTAGAATTAAATTTAGACGAACAAATTAATGCACCAAAACCATTGTAGTGTAAAAACATTGTGAAACATTCTACTTAAAGTACCGGGGTGCTTATTTTAAAGACGGGATTGCTGCGGCGATTCCTTTTTTTATTGTGCTAACGTGGCAGTTAAGTTGAAGAAGGATTCTTCATTATTGAGAGTGAATATAATTATTATTGGGTTATTAGATCGTTTTTATGGTTAATAAAAAAGTAGTATCTTGGAGGTAATATGGCACTTATAAAAAATATTGAGTTATTCTTTCCAGAGGATAGAGAGTCTAATTTAGTCTTTTATAAAGAAACAAGATGCATCGCTGCTTTGTACAGTCATCTGCTTCCCAAAATAAATATAGATGAAAACAAGGGAATACTTATTAATTGTGTATCGGACTTTGACTATATCAACAAATTAGACTCTGATTTATTTATTTCGTTTAATTATAAATCTGTTTTTACAAAGATTAATATGGAGGAGTTTCTGTCTTTGCCTTCTGACCAGAGGAAAAAAGAATATACTCTGGAAATTATTCAAAAGCCTTTAGAACAGTTAGCGTTAGAACTAAATTTGGATTTAAGCATTTTTAAAAATATCTATCAAAAAATAAAAAAACTGAATTTCGAAAATAAGTGGGTTTATGCGAAAAAGAGCAGCCCTAATAGAAAATATACGTGTAATATATTATGTAAACAAGAAGTATCTCATATAGATGTGTATATAGAAATCAAAAAAAAGAATGGCGAAATCATAGGGAGAAATAAAATTATGAGAGAAGTCGATACATATGAACAGCATCTGTTTAACAAATTAGGAAGCATAGAGTGGACACACAACCACAAAGTTACATTCGCTGACCGAGATTATAAAACAATATTTATCGTTACTTTCTTAGAAAAGGACTCCCCAGATAAATTATTTTGGAAATATGAACTTTTAACAAACTAATTTTTATATCAAGTAGCAAATAAAGTTAAACAAGGATTGTGAAAAAATACAATTAATCTAACGGGTGCTTGAGTTTAGAAAGGGATTGCTGCGGCGATCCTTTTTTATATTGCACTAATGGGTCAGGTTATTTGAAGAAGGAAATGGAAGAAATATTATCCTGGACAGGCGTTTTGCCTTATCGAAGTTTTTTCAAATGAATATGATAAGGGATAAGACTATAACAAGGAATGTACTTTTACCTAGGAAGGAGAAGTTATATGTTTGAGAATGTTTCAATAATAATACCTTTTCAAAATGATTTTGGTCCTCGGCTTGATGCATTTTTATGGGTAAAAAAATTCTTTCAAACGACAATGCCTAGCGCCGAATTGATTGTTGGCACAACAAAAGTTAGTCGATTTAATAAAGCCAAGGCGGTAAATCTTGCTGCAAAAGAAGCAACAAGAGATATTCTTCTAATTGTTGATGCTGATACTGTGTTCGACCCTAGCATTATTCTAGAATCAATAAAATTATTACGTGATGCAGCATGGGTAATTCCATTTACGGAAGTATATGATATTCCAATGGAAATTACAGAAAGAGTCATGAGAACTAAGCCGGGCTGGCCTCTAAATGTAAAATTAAAAGAGTGCCAGAAAGTTAATTGGATGTACGATGGATTTGCCGGTAAAGTAAATCTTATTTCAAAAAGTAAATTTGAAAAAGTCGGTGGTTTTGATGAACGTTTTGTCGGCTGGGGAGGAGAAGATGATGCATTTGCATGGTCAGTGAATACCCTGTGCGGGAAATTTGTGAACTACGACGCTAAGGTATTTCATCTTTGGCATCCACCAGCGTACAATCCAGATAGTAGTGGAAACGATGCTCTAGTTGCTCGGTACATGTTCGCCAACGGAAACAAAGAGGAAATGTTAAAAATAATTAGAGAACGCTAATTAAGTTTCTTTTCAATTTTAGCTGGTGCTTGATCTCGTGCTTAAAAGTGAGGAATTATTTAAATGGTGAGAAAAGCAATTATTGACACTTCCAAACCATTTTCATTCTCTGTGCTGCATGGATGGCTAATGGGCAGGTTGAAGAAGGAATAACTACTTTATGTTGGAATTATCCATTAAATTATGAAGCTAATTAAAGATATCCCCCTCACTAATGAGGGGGATATCTTATTTATCTTGTGCAAGTTCTTTTCTATTGGGAGCAAGTGGTGGCTGTTCTAACCACTTGTTTTTCACCATAATATCGAACCAGTTTTTGGTAATTCCCAATGATTTTATAATTGCTTTTTCATAAGCTACAGCTAGGTCTGTTCGCATGGCTCCTGCTAGTCCTGTCCCGTAATATACTTGTGCAGTTTGAGCCAAGAAACCCATATGATACAACATTAATTTATCTGAAAAAGGAGAGTCTTTTGACGTTGTAACCTCTGATTCCCACGACATTGGAATTGGCAAATTATCCTTGTGCATAATTTTTGAAAGGGCTTGTAGGTTTTCATCTGCGGTTTTTTCTAATTCCTCAAAAAACTTTCTTATTTCTTTCGATTCTGTGACTTGACTGAATCCGATTGAAAGAGCTTTTGCCATAATGCCCTTTTTAATGTTAAGAGAAATACTGATTATTTCTGTAGCAGATAAAAGTCTCCCTTTTCCGAAGAATCCATCAGTAAAATCTTTGGTAGAAATATATTCAGGGCTCTCGTTAGGATAGAAATAGGGGTCTCTTTGGAATTTTCCTTTTTTAAGCAATAACTCAATGGTTAAATCGTACATACTTTTTGCATCATTAACACATGAATTGTAAAATTCCCGTATGTCCTTTCTGACAGAAACACTTAAAGCAGTTGCATGACCCAACAAACCATGTATAGTCATAATATGTAAATAATTTAAGCAGAATGTGTCAGAAAACAATCTCTCTGCACTTTTATTAAGGTCGGACTCAGTAAATCCAATGGGAACTGGAAATCCATCCTTCTCAATGAAGGAAACAAGCTGCTTCTTTTGCTTTTCCCATGTCTCAATGGCTATTTCAAAAACTTTTTTTATTGATTCGTCTTCTAAAATAGAAATCATATACCTATTTACTATCTCGCTCATTGTTCCGTTGACATACTCACCCCATAGTGTTCCTATTTCGGAAGATGTAAGTTTTAAATTATCATTTTCCAATTGTTCTCACCTCCTCAGTATTGTTTACTAATACAGAAATAGGTATGCATTTCTTTGGACTTAAACCTTTTAGATGTTTAGTTGAGTAGATTCTTGATGAACTAACGGGTGCAAGAGTTGAAGAACCAGCACCATTGGCAGCTATTCTTTTTGTAAAACGGGGCAGGTTAAAAAGGAATTATATAGATTTTATCGAATAATATAGAATAAGAAATTCCTCTCATTTATTTAGGGGAAATGTTCAATAAAATTTATTGTCTATCCGGTTAGTGCCTTGATTATTGGAATATCAATAATCATAGGTGCCTCAATCTTAAAGGGGACTTTTTTTACTAACCAAAATGGTTCTCCCATCAAAAATTCTTCAACGTCGATTTCTACTGTGAATAGTACAAATATTATGACGAAAGAACAACTTGCTGAATATCTTCAAGTTAACGAAGAAACAATTGATAGCATTATGAAAGAAGATATTAAACAAAAAGTGGCTATTGGTGACTTTTATGAAACGTATATGTTTCTTCCTTATATAAAAATTGGTAACCAAGAACGTTTTATAAAGTCAGAAATCGATAAATGGTTAAGATATCAAAATGATAATCCCCTTAATATATAGGTTAATAAGAAAATTAAGGAATTTGGAAATAAATTATTAGCTGCTTAGAAGATTTTCTAATGAACTAAAGAGTGCAAGAGCTTTAGATCCAGCTGCCATTCTTGGCGGCTTTTCTTGTTTCACTAACGAAGCTGTTTAATTTAAGAAGCGAACCAAGAAGAAACTATATAGTCTTGAAGGGATTAAGAAAATGGATAGTAAAGAGTTTAGAGAAAAAGTGACTGATTTACTTGTTAAGAAGATGGGATTTAAGAAGAAAAATAATGATTACTATCTTGAAAAAGAAGAAGTAATCGCAGCTATTCAGTTTCAAAAATCAGGTTACGATAATTGCACCTATTACATTAACTATGGGTTCATTTTTAAAGAAATTGCAGAAAAACCAATTAAAGTATCATACAAACATTGGCATACAAATTGGAGATTAAATGTAAAGATAAATGGTAAAGCACTTCCATCCATAAATATTGAGAATTGTTTAGATACAAATTTTCTCATATCATTTGAAAATGAAGTAAAGGAAGAGATTCTGCCGTATATAACAGTAGAAGGAATTAAGAGAAAAATTAATAGTAATCCAGTCTTTAAATATGGGTTATATGTCCAAGCACAAGAATTTCTAGAAATATGACGAGACTAATAGCTATAGTATGTGAGAGATTTCACTTAAACTAACGGGTGCTTGAGTTTAAAAAGGGTTTGCGGCGGCAGCCCTTTTTTCATTATTCCACTAACGAAGCAGGATAGTTTAAGAAGCATTCAATGAATTTTATTAAAAAAAACAGCAAGAAAAGACATTGAAGTGGTAATATTTAATAAAAACGGGGTTGTAGGATGAAATTGAAAAGTACGGCAATTATTATTATTTTTTTTATCTTTCTTGGTGGTTGTAGTGATACAGAAGAACCCAAAATTAAAGATAAAAACCTCGAAGAAGCTTCAATGAATTTCGATATGAGCAATGTTAACCTTTTTTACAACGTATTAGCCCATTAGTTGAATCGGGTTTTTCAACAAAAGAAATTACCCAAGTACAAGAAAGCTTAGAAATAATGGAACACAATGATGAATATGAGGTTGGTAGATTTGATATAGTTTATCGTAACAAAAAGACACCACTTATCATAAAGGTTTTTATGGATATTCCTGAAGTACCTGATGTTTATATCTTTACAGAACCCGAGTTAGCTAACAAGATTCAAAAAGAAATGATTAAGTTTGCAGATGAATTGGAAGCTGGTAATTGAAAAACTTTGACCAACCTTATTGAACTTCCGAGTGCAAGAGTTGAAGATGGGAGCTGTCATTTTGGCAGCTTTTCTTGTTTCACTAACGGTGCAGTTTAGTTTAATAAAAATACTTACATAATAATATCGGAGGTGTTGTAATGATCACTGTTAAAAATACTGAAAGTTACCTTAAAGATAAGATTGGTGAAGATACCCATGATATAGAAAAAGTTTGGGAAACATTTAAGGCTTTTTGTAAAGAACCAGTTGAGGGAGAAGAAGGTAAAGAAATTCTATTTCAATGTGGTGTTTATGATTTTACTGGAGAGGAACTATTTTATTTTGATTTTGTACGCCAGTTTACTGTTTATGAAGAAGACGAATATTCTCATATGGAACAACTACATTGTGAATTTGTTTTTAATCCATCAAATGAATTAAGAAAGTTAGAAGAATCAGAATTTTATTTTGAAGAAAATGGAGACATAGATGATTACTTTAAGGATATAGAACAACTTCAGGCGTTTAATATACCGTTAAAATTAAAGCCGATAAAATTAGAAATATACCAAGAAGAAATTTAAATCCTATTTCACTAACGGGTACAAGAGTGAAATAAAGCAACGCTATCGTGAGATGCGTTGCTTATTTATTTCTAAAAAAACTTCCTATATTTCCTGCCTGATGCTTCCGCTTAACTGGGCATATATCCGGGTAGTTTCACTTTTTTCATGACCTAATAGGCTTTGAATAACATCTAGAGGTGCTCCATTATTCAATAAGTGGGTTGCATAGCTGTGCCTTAGTTGGTGCGGATGAATGTCTTTGTTAATGCTGGCGCGGTTTGAAATCCGCTTAATAATGTATCGCATCTGAGCAATGCTCATTCGATGAGGATCCCGTTCCGTGACAAAAATGGCAGTGTCCCTGTCTTCGTTTTAACCAAATTTCGCAGCGGATATTGAAATAGACTTCCCGTTCCTTATCTCCTTTACCTCTGATAATGGCGGATCCGTTCAACCAATTAATTCTGCCTCAATCTAAGGTAACAACTTCTCCTATTCGGCTTCCAGTGGAGAACATGAATTCAAACAATGCTTTTTCCATTGGGGAACAACAGGCTTCCCGTAAATGTTCAATTTCCATTTCGGTCAAAAATTTAGGAATTCGTTTCCCGGTTTTAGGTTCCTTTATTTTTGCTGCTGGATTTTTTGGAATAAGACCTTCCTCATGTGACCATCGAAATAATGACTTCATAAATCTTATTCGGTGAGCTAGACTTGAAGGCTTTAAGGTTTCACTCGATTTAAACAGGTAATCTTTTAATTGAACAGTGGATATGGTATCTAATTTAACGTCCTTTAAATAACGAATAAGTAAAGTAGCTTGAAGTTTATATGCTTTTAATGTTTGTGGTGAGAACCCTTCAATTCGTTTATCCGATTCATATGTTTCCCATGCCTTAGATAATAACAAAATACATCTCTCCCTAAATTTCTCTTTTTAAAGGGATTATTGACAGGGTTTTCGAAATCGAAACGGAGAACTTATTCAACTATCGGGCAGCATTCCTGTAATGAAGAAATATGGGGTTTGAACATAAAAAAGCCCCTTGGTATGATATGTGTGTCCAAAGCTTGCAGGCAAAAAGGACAACAATCACATATACCAGGAGGCTATT
>NZ_JAHUWN010000036.1 GCF_019219025.1 Bacillus sp. sid0103
AGATTAGCTACATCTTGTGAATGATAACTAGGAGGAGCCGTGTGCGTGAATAGCGCAAGCACGGTTCTGCGAGGGGGGAGAAACACAATCTACCGCGAGGTAGAGAGGTTCTCTTCTACTCAACTAGCTGAAGAAAAAATGATATTGTATGGTATTAATTTGTATAATGGGAGTATCTAGGTAAGGGGGGACAAAATGATTCAATTACACCAAAAATCTGATACTGTAATCATTGTAATACACGAAATTTATGGGATTAACCAGCATATGCAGAGTTTTTGTGAATTATTATCAAAACAGAGTTTTGATGTAATTTGTCCAAATTTATTAGAACGAGTGACACCTTTTGATTATTCTGAAGAGGAAGTTGCTTATCGTAATTTTATGGTAAACGTAGGATTCGCTGACGCTTTACACAAAATAAAAGATATAGTATCAGATGTTAAAGATGAGTATCAAAAAATATTTATCATCGGATTTAGTGTGGGTGCAACTGTTGCTTGGTTGTGTAGTGAGGAAGAAGGTGTCGATGGAATAGTTGGATACTATGGGTCACGTATTAGGGATTATGTGGAATTAACACCAAAATGTCCTACAACGCTATTCTTTCCGCAAGAAGAACCATCATTTAATGTGGACGAGTTAATTTCAACATTATATAACAAGAATATCGAAGTACATAAATTTAATGGAACACATGGATTCAGTGACCCTTACTCTCTAAAATATAATGGAATATCAGCCCAAAAAGCATTTAGTGAAATGGTAGATTTTATTATAAAACATTAATTAAAACAATTAGGTAGTTATTTAGTAACGGGGGCAAGAGTTGAAAAGGGGATTGCTGTGGCGATCTCCTTTTTGTTATTGAACAAACGGGGCTGGATAGTTGAAGAATGAACAGATAATAATGAAACCTTTTTCTGGGAAAATTCGTATAAAAATAAAGCAGATATTCAAAGGGGATGTCCTTTTCAGAGCTGGCTGCGATAAAAGGGCAGCCTTCTTTAGGGTGTTTAACCATTCACGATATCTACGAGTCCACTTTTTTCCTTTGAAAGGAGGGTGTATATCATTTCTTAAAAGGAATTTCAATAATCGATGTTTTGCCCTTAATTCATCTTCTTTGGCATCTTCACGAGCCCGAACGAGATCCCGAAGGGCTTCGTCATCTTCTGTTGGAACATAAACAGAAGTTAATTCGCCGGCACGAAATAACTTTGCTAGTTTAATCGAATCCCTACGGTCAGTTTTAATGCGTTCACCTGGTTTCTTTGGGATTAAAGAGGGTGCGATCACTTCACACTCAATTCCAAGACTAAGAAAAAGCCGATATAAACCATAGCCAGTTGGTCCGGCTTCATAACACACTCGAAGATTTTCCTTCTCACCTAGCTTCTTTACTAACTTTCGAATAGATTCCACTGTGTTAGGAATCATGCCTAAATACCTTGGCTCGTCCCGACCTTCGTCTGCAATGGCAACGGCAATTTTTTCTTTGAAACGTCTAAACCTACATATTTTATGGTATCCTTCATAATAGCTAGCTCCTTTCGTAATGTAGCTCTGATTTGGTTTGCTTTTTCCAGTAAACAGTGTAACCAAATTAATCTACGGTGTTACGAGTAAGGAGCTAGTTTCGTTCATGATAACTTAAACCATCGGGGCAGCATTGTTGAAAAAGGAGATAGCTAAAAATTGATGACAGACAGGAGTTAGATAAGATGATAAAAGGTTTCGGAGGAATATTTTGGAGAACTAAGAATCTTGAAGTTGTAAAAAAATGGTACAGTGAAGTGTTGAAGATTGATATAGAAAATTGGAATGGGACTGTGATTAAACCCCAATTAGGAAATGAGACTATCTTTTCTTTCTTTACCGAGAATGACAGTTATTTTCCAACAGAACAACAAGTGATGTTAAATTTCCAGGTACATAATCTAAACGAGACTATTAAGCATCTTGAACATATTGGTGTAGCTCTTGTAAAGAAAAAAGAGATTAGTGAATATGGAAAGTTTATTTGGATTAAAGATCCTGAAGGTCGACTGGT
This sequence comes from Bacillus sp. sid0103, assembly GCF_019219025.1. The sequence continues at coordinate 2,054 of NZ_JAHUWN010000036.1, forward strand.
CGAGCTTTGGGAGAAATAGCGGGTTGTAATTCATTTGCTATTGAGATAACGGGTAGCTTTAGGTAAATAAGATTTCGGTACAACTAATAAAGAAAACTCGCCATTTTAGTGAACTGCACCCCAAATTTTAGACACATCTAAATTTGGAGGTGCTTTTCTTTTGGCTAAATTTATGAATGAAGAAAAAATTGAAGCCGTGAAACGATATTTAGAAGGAATTGTGGGTTGTCCAACTATTGCAAAAGAGATCGGAGTTCATAAAAGGAGCCTTCGAAGGACTGATTTAAAGGTCAATATTGATTTTATAACTTGTAAAAACGGTAAAAAGGTATTGAATGAAACAACTTTCTTTTTTTTGTTGTAGGTATTTAGCCTTAGTCAATTGCATTCCCTTTCGACTTATGCTATGACTAGACTAGAATTTAAACGATATAGGTGTGGTATTAATGAAAATTAAAGCGTTGTTTGTGGCCCCATATGCCGCAATGGAGAATTTAATAGAAGAGTGTCGGTTGGAAGAAACCGAGTTAGATCTACACATTAAGATTGGAAATCTTCAGGAAGGTGTGGTTTCGGCAAAAAGGGCGGAAGCACAAGGATTTGACGTAATCATTAGTCGTGGTGGAACCGCGAAGCTAATCGGAGAAGCTGTAGGCATTCCGGTTATCGATGTCCATGTTTCCGGTTATGATATGCTTCGTGTCTTCACGATCGCAAATGATCTTCCGAGGAAAAAGGCGATCGTTGGATTCCCTAACATTACCCTCGGAGCCAAAGCAATCATAGATCTGTTGGATATTCCCATAGATATTTTCACGATTGATGATGAAAGTGAAACAGAGCCTTTACTCTTAAGATTAAAACAAGAAGGGTATCAGCTCATAATCGGGGATGTCGTAACGTACGAGACAGCTTCAAGATTAGGTCTTCTAGGCATATTGCTTCAATCTGGAAGGGAAGCCATATTTGATTCTTTTAAGGAAGCGAAAATGGTAGCCAGATGGATGATGAATAATAAGCTAGAAATCGAACGATTAAAGGCTTTATTACATGTTACAGCTAAAGACTTTATGCTCCTCTCGCATAATGGTGAGATTATCTATGAACAATGGACTACTTTCGATTCAAGACCTTTAAATGAAATTCCAATCATATTGGATCATACTAACGGGAAGGAAACCGCCTATATAAAGGCTAATAATGGTGAAGCATTAAAATTAATCAAAACGAAAATGACTATAACTGAATCCACCTATCTTTTTTGTCAATTTTCTCGCTTGAAAATAACTCCTGCATCAGAGGGAAATTTGAAGGTCAATGTGTTATCTCCCCCTCTAATCATTCATCAAAGTGAAGCTATGAATTCATGTCTTAACATGATCCATCGATGTCTTAATCATTCTCATTTTATCTTAAATGGTAAAAGGGGTACCGAAAAGGAATTGATTGCTCAGTATATACATTACCATAAAACACATGGAAACGGCTTATACGCTGAGATTAAAGCATTGGAATTACTAGATATAAGCCCGGAAAATGTAGATAAGGATATTAAAACCATCTATATTCATTCCGTTGATCAGTTAGATAATGGATTAAGAGAAGAGTTGTGGAGAAAAATAGTTTCCCTAAAAAGTAAGGGTGTAACTATTATTATGGCTATGATCGAACAGCAGCAATCATGGGGATTATACGGAGATGATATCCTTCGAATTTATATCCCTTCATTGTCTGAACGGAAAGAAGATTTAAGGGAACTTGTCACGTCGTTTATTCTTCATTTTAACCAAACTATTGGGACATCTGCGATTAAAATGAAAGAAGATGGTTTAACTGTACTGGCAAAGTATGAATGGCCGGGTGATGTGGAGGAATTAAAAGCGTTATTAAAAGATGCCGTCCTCATAGAAAAGGGGTATATCATTGAAAAAGAATTGGTTGAAAGTCTGTTAAATCAGAAAGGAATCCAAGATGTAAATATTTCTTCTGATTTTTTGAGTGGGACATTAGAAGAGATTGAGAAGAAAATCATTGAAAAAGTGCTTGAAGATGAGGAATATAATCAAACGAAAGCTGCCAAACGTTTAAATATTAATCGCTCAACACTTTGGCGTAAATTAAAAGGTTAACTTAATAATTGTTTAAAAATGCAACGATTTTAATTTATTGAATTTTTATTTCGATAAAATCGTTGCATTTTTTGTTGAATGGAGTTAAAATCAAAAATGTAATCGATTTCAAGTGTTTTAACTGTTTAAAAATACAACAATAGGGGATGAAATTGATATGAGAATTAAAGCAGCAATTGATAAAGTTCCAGGCGGTATGATGTTAATACCTTTACTTATTGGAGCATTAATTCGTACATTTTTACCGGGGATTTTTGAATTACCTGAATTTAAAAGCTCTTTTACAGGGGGATTATTAACAGGAACTTCAGCGTTACTGGCAGCATTTTATATTTGTTTAGGTTCAACTATTCGATTCCAAGCAACCGGTTACATCTTGAAAAAAGGGGTAAGCTTATGGGCTGGTAAAATTGGAACAACATTTCTGATTGCATTACTGATTAAAGCCATTTTTCCAGATCAGAACCACTTATTTTTAGGTTTATCTGCTTTAGCAATTATTGCGGCATTTTCTGATACAAACGGTGGACTTTATATGGCACTTATGGGTCAGTTAGGAAAGAAAGCAGAGGATGTTGCTGCCTATTCCATTATGTCTCTTGAATCTGGACCATTCTTTACGATGTTAATTCTTGGTGTTGCTGGATTAGCAAGTTTCCCACTGTTAGCATTTGTGTTTGCTATCCTTCCATTATTACTTGGAATGATCCTCGGAAACCTTGATGAGAAAATGCGGGAATTTTTAAGTAAGGGACAAGATGTGATTATTCCATTGTTTTCTTTAGCCATCGGAGCTGGAATTAACTTAACCAATGTCGTGAAAGCTGGTTTTTCTGGTGTCATCTTAGGTGTAGCAGTAGTCGTAGTAACCGGATTAGTCTTATTTATCATTGATCGTATTACAGGAGGAAACGGTGTAGCAGGTATTGCCGCTTCATCAACTGCTGGAAATGCTGCAGCTGTACCAATGGCTGTTGCGGCTGTTTATACTGGATATAGTGAGATTGCAGCTACAGCAACACTTCAAGTTACAGCAGCTGTTATTGTTACTGCCATTTTCACACCACTCCTTACAACTTGGTATGCGAAACGGGTAGAGCAACGAAATGCAACAGTATAACTTGTGCATAAGAAATGTAGTAGTAAAGGAGTCGTAATTTATGCAACGTTTTTACATTATTGCAGATGATCTAACAGGAGCAAATGATGCAGGTGTGCAGTTATCAAAAATTGGGATATCCTCTACTGTGTTCCTAGATTATAAAGACACAACTTTACAATCAACAGAGGATGTTGCCATTATTGATACCGATAGTCGTGCGATAAGTGAAAAAGCTGCTTATGAAACGATTTATAAAGCGAGTTCTATTTTTCGAAAACAAGGATATGAACAAGTATATAAAAAAATGGATTCAACATTAAGAGGAAATGTAGCCGCTGAATTGGCGGCTCTTGTTTCTGTTTATCAACCTGAAATTATTGTTGTTGCTCCTGCTTTTCCAAAAATGAATCGCCAAACGATTAATGGGTATCAATATGTGAACGGTGAACGTGTATCGGAAACAGAATTTGGCCGGGATCCGAAAACACCGGTAAAAGATAGCTTTATTCCGAATTTATTTAATAAATATGTTGACGATCGAATTTGTCTAATCGACCAAGCTTTATTAAACTCTTCAAATGAGGATGTAATTAAAAAAATTGAAGAGAATACAGGGCAGGGCACTACTTGGTTTATTTGTGACGCATCATCGGATGATGACTTGAAGATGATTGCAGATACATTTGCAAAGGTTAATAAAAGAACAGTTTGGGCTGGATCAGCTGGCTTGATTGAATATTTGCCGAATGCCTTACAACTAAAAAAGGCGGAAAAAAATCAGCAAGAGGAACTAGCCATCACAAGGACCTTAACGGTATCAGCAAGCCTTTCTATGGTTACAAAAACTCAACTGGAGATGGTTAAGGCTTTATCGGATACTTACTTTGTCGAAATGGATCCAGTGGATTTAATTAAAAAAACCTATCGTGTACAGGACATTGTCGATCAGTTTACGGGCCAATCTAGCAAGAAGCATTATGTATTATTTGTGGATTCAACGATTAAAAATAGAGAAGCTACCAAACATCTTGAAACTGAGCTTTCTCTAGATAATAAACAAATTAGTGAAGCTATTTCCATGGAGCTTGGCGTGATTGCTAAAGCAATTGTAGAAGCAATTCATGATATTAATGGATTAATTCTAACTGGAGGGGACACGGCAAAAGCTGTCTGTAATCAACTAAATATGAATCAAATGCAATTGCATACAGAAATAGAAGTTGGATTACCTTTAGGGAAATTGGGTAACGCAATAAACGCTCGAAGGTATTGGACTGTTACAAAGGCCGGCGGTTTTGGAAATAAACATTCATTACAAAATACTTTGAAATATATGATAAGAGAGGATGTTTGACATGGTTGAAACCAAACCAATTATCGGAATTACAATGGGAGATGGAGCAGGTGTAGGCCCGGAAATCATTTTAAAAAGCCTTAAAAATCAGGGAATCTATGATATATGTAATCCCATTGTCATTGGTGATACCAAAATCCTGAATCGCGCCAAAGGATTTGTTAATAGTGATTTAACAGTTGAAACGATTACAGAAGATCAACTTGATAATCTTACGTTTGAACGTGGAATCGTCTATTGTTTGGACCTTAATTTACTTAACGAAGACCTGCCTGTCGGTCAAGTGTCTGCAGAGGCAGGCCATGCCGCATTTGAATACTTATCAAAAGCAATCGATTTAGCTAACAAACAGAAGATTGATGCCATTTGTACAGCTCCTTTAAACAAAGAAGCTTTACACAAAGGGGGACATCGATATCCTGGGCACACAGAAATATTAGCTGATTTAACGAATACAAGTGAATTCTCGATGATGCTTTCTGCACCAAACTTAAAGGTTATTCATGTGACAACACATGTTGGTATTATTGATGCAGTGAAAATGATTAATCCAGAACGCGTCTACCGTGTAATCAAGTTAGCTCATGAAACACTAACGAAGTCCGGAACTGAAAACCCAAGAATCGCTGTTTGTGGAATCAACCCGCATGCAGGTGAAAATGGCTTATTTGGTTACGGTGAGGAAGAAGAGAAGGTCATTCCTGGCGTGAATAAGGCGAAGGAAGAGGGAATCAACGTTGTTGGTCCATTACCAGCGGATACATTATTTTTCCGCACCGTTCGCGGTGATTTTGACATCGTTGTAGCTATGTACCATGACCAAGGACACGGTCCAGTCAAAGTATTAGGCCTAGATGCTGGCGTAAACATTACCGTTGGCTTACCAATTATTCGAACAAGTGTAGACCACGGAACTGCATTTGACATTGCAGGTAAGGGTATTGTTGAAGAAAAAAGCTTAATGGAAGCAATCCGTCAAGGTGTCGAACTTGCTCCAAAAAGAAAATAAAATACTTGAAGGGATGCTGATTTAATAAGCGTGGTTGCTTATTGAATCAGCATCCTTTTTTTATCTGGCCAATCTTGTTAAAGAATGGCGCCCTATTGTATAATGCAACAAAACTGCAACCACTTCATAAATCAGGTATGGCCTTATTACTTTCTCTTAATAGTTCTAAAAATACGCTTAACGCTTTAGTCTGGAATGGGGATCGTAAGACAACTGAAAATTTCCGTATAATTGGAAGTTGTTTTACGTTTATGACATTTAAAGAGCCCATTGAACATTCCTTACGAATCGCCCAGTAAGAAAGTAGACTAACTCCAAGACCTGCTTCTACAGATTCCTTAATTAGTTGTGTACTTCCAAACTCCAATGTTTTTTTCGGAATGATTTCACATAATCTGAACATTTTCTCAGTTATTTCTCTAGTTCCAGAACCATTTTCCCTGACAATCCACGTTTCTTCCTCTAATTCTGATATGTTAATTTCACCATTTTTTTGTGCCAAGCTATGTTTTGGTGATGCTACCAGATACATGGAATCTTCTGCAAAAGGTTCGATTACTAAATTTTTATCTTTGAATTCCCCTTCCACAATTCCCACATCTAATTGGTGCCCCAAAACTAATTTTGCTACCTCTTTTGTGTTCCCGATCGTAATGGTTGGAGTGATTAATGGATATTTCATATACATTTTTGCAATAACATGCGGTAAAACGTATTCCCCATATGTATAACTGGCACCAATTGAAAGAGGTCCACTCGTCTTGTTGGTTAGATCATCTATCAAGTAATGCATTTTTGTATAGAGACCTAATATCTCTTTTGCGTGATGATAGACAATTTCCCCAGCTTTATTTAAGCGTACAAATTTATTACTGCGCTCCAACAATTTTGTCCCCATGGTACGCTCAAAAGATTGAATATATTGGCTTACTGCAGGTTGAGTCATATGTAATTCTTCTGCTGCACGTGAAAAGTTTTCCATCTCTGCTACCGTTACAAAGACTTGTAACTGTTGATCCATTTTTATCAACCCTTTTACAGTTTATTTTTTATTATATAGTTTTACTTATGATAAGTATCATAAATAATTATTTTTCTTATGGATAGAAAAGGTTTAGTCTGAGATTGTTAATAAATAAAGGTGGTGATGAGATGGAAGTGCCATACACTAGAGTAAATAAAGAACCTATCCAACCCCTAAAAAAAACCTCATCTTTTGGCCGATGGATCGGTGGAATTGGCTTTACCTTTATGATTGCCTTACTGGGCTACTTATTGGCAAAAACGCCTGGATTTGATCATGTTGGTCAATTAGCGTCCGCCATTGTGATCGCAGTCATGTATCGGCAATTTTTTGGTTACCCTGAACTCCTCCGTTCAGGTATAGGATTTTCTTCGAAAAGATTATTACGGTTTGCGATTATTTTGTATGGACTTAAGCTCAATATAGGTACGGTTTTACAGGATGGTTTAGGATTACTTGTTCGAGATACTGGGGTTATTATCTTTGCTATCTTGGTAACAGTATGGCTAGCTAGAATGTTGAAAGCAGATAAAAATATATCACTTCTTCTTGGAGTAGGTACAGGGGTGTGTGGTGCGGCAGCCATAGCTGCGATAGCACCAATTATTAAATCAAAAGATGAAGATACCGCCATTGGTGTTGGTATTATTGCTTTTGTTGGAACGATTTTTGCGATTTCTTATACGATATTACGGCCCTTCTTAGCGTTATCAGACATAGATTATGGCATTTGGTCAGGAATTAGCTTACATGAAATTGCTCACGTAGCCTTAGCTGCAGCACCAGGGGGACAAGATGCACTAGCTTTTGGTTTACTTGCAAAATTAGGTCGAGTGTTTTTACTTGTTCCATTGTGCTTCCTTTTGATGTACATCATGAAAAGGAAAAGATCTAGGGACGAATGTTCTGAAACGAAGGTTGAATTTCCATGGTTTTTAATAGGGTTCATTATCATGAGCATTATTGGAAGTTATGTCATTGGTACAACTATTCCAGTATCAAGTGAATTTATGAATGGTATTTCCAAGCTTACTACATGGTATTTAACAGCAGCAATGGTCGGACTCGGATTAAATGTATGTCTTCGGGATCTCCGTACGAAGGCATTAAAACCGTTAATCGCGATGGGGATTACATCTATCTGTCTTTCAATTTTAGCTTACTTTATTGTATAAAAATGATAGTTTATTATATTAAACTGAAAGTTAATTAAAAAAGCATGAGGACAAAAAAATTTCCTCAAGCTTTTTTTATTTCGAATTAGTATGGAATGGAGTTTTTTATTTTAATTTAGCTTGTTATTTCTTTTTCGGTTTTAACGGGATACTGTATCTAAATCATCCGGGAGTACTTCTACATCGCCATCAAGTTAAATTGATTGATTCGCAAACAAAAAAATGGACCCCTATAAATGACTGTAGAGAGATAAAATCTTTGTTTTGAAGGTACTTCAAAATATTAGCTTGATGGGTAAATGCTATCCCTATCAGAGTTAACACATTAACATGTTCTTGTACGCTATTTCAGTTATACGAAATCTAAAAAAATTTTGTTAACTGATAGGTTAGTTGAATCACTTTATAGAAATACCTTGAAGAGTTTATCACAGATGCAAAACTAGTTCCTAGTCTTAGGAAGAGTCTAAGCTTGATGATAAAGGATTTTTTACTATGAATGATAGCAAAATTGAGAAATTCCAAAGAGTGGGGTGCGCAAATCAAGCAGTTTTACAGAAGAAATCAGTTGGCATGGTTCTTGCAATATAAATGATAAGTAAATAGAGAAAGGAGGGAGGAGATGAATCCACAACTACTCTGTGAGAGTCTCAGAAAAGGATGACAACAATTCAAGTATTCCTTTCCATTTTTTCTGGAACGATTGTTGGATTCGTACTTGGTTTGCTCGGTGGAGGTGGATCTATTCTTGCGGTTCCTCTTTTGCTTTACGTTGTCGGTATGAAAGATCCTCATGTGGTCATTGGCACGACAGCGTCAGCCGTAGCTATAAATGCCTACGTAAACCTTATTCCACACTCGCGTGCCGGTAATGTGCAGTGGAAGGCAGCAATTGTTTTCGCCATCCCTGGTGCCCTGAGTGCTTATACAGGATCAATGATTGGAAAGTTGGTACCTGGAAAACAGTTGTTATTTCTTTTTGCCATTCTGATGATTGTTATGGCTGTAAAAATGGTTACGCCAAAAAAAGAGGAGAGTAGTCAAGCAGACAATCTTAAAAATCAAATCAAAATGCCACAGTTGATCATCATGGCGATCCTGGTGGGATTGTTATCCGGATTTTTCGGGATTGGCGGCGGATTTTTGATTGTTCCTGGCTTGATTTTTGCGGCAAGAATGCCAATGATTACGGCAATTGGATCTTCTTTGGTATCAGTCGGTACATTTGGACTTACAACCGCAGTAAGTTACAGTTTATCCGGCCTCATAAACTGGTGGGTTATGTTGGCGTTTGTTGGAGGAGGAGTTGGCGGTGGAATGGTGGGAGCAAGGCTTGCGGCACGCTTAAGTAAGCGGCGGCGCACACTCCATTATATATTTTCCGGTGTCGTTATGTTCGTCGCCATTTACATGCTGATTATTAATGCTGAAGCCTTAGATTTGTGAGCTGCTTTACTAAAATGGAGATGAGGAGATAAGAATGCCAAAGGTGAAGAATGAGACACATTACAAAATTTTGATTATAGGCGGTGGGAGTGCTGGAATTACGGTTGCAGCCCGTCTCCTGCGTGAATCACACAGCCTAAGCGGAAATATTGCCATCGTTGAACCCGCAACAAAACATTATTATCAGCCATTATGGACGCTTGTCGGAGCTGGCGAAGCGGATAAAACGGTGACACAAAGGGAAGAATCATTCGTTATTCCGAGTGGAGCCGTGTGGGTGCAGGATGCGGTTACCGCATTTCAACCAGATGAAAATGCGGTTATAACAGCATCTGGAAAGAAACTGCACTATGAGTATCTAGTAATTGCTGCAGGGATTCAAATTGATTGGCATAAAATCAAAGGGTTAAAAGAAAGTATTGGAAAGAATGGGGTATGTAGTAATTACTCTTATGACTATGTTGATAGCACATGGGAAACGATTCGCAACTTCAAGGGAGGTACTTCCATCTTTACGAATCCGAATACTCCGGTGAAGTGTGGTGGAGCCCCTCAAAAAATCATGTATTTGGCGGATGATTATTTCAGAAAATCAGGAGTGCGCCCACACTCTTCAGTTATTTTTGCTTCAGGCAGCCCAAGCATATTCAATGTGAAAAAATATGAACAGGCACTTAACAAAATAATAGAACGAAAAGAAATCGAGACATGGTTTATGCACCATCTCATTGAAATCGATGGTGAAAAAAAGCAAGCGACATTCGAAAATCTGAACACACAAGAGCGTGTAAAAATCCAATATGACATGATTCATGTGGTACCACCAATGAGCGCCCCTGACTTTATTAAGAATAGCCCGCTTGCGGCAAGTAATGGTTGGCTGAATGTAGACAAATATACGCTGCAGCATCCATGCTTTGACAATGTTTTTGGCATTGGGGACTGCACCAACCTGCCTACATCGAAAACGGGGGCTGCGATTCGTAAACAAGCACCCGTACTTGTAAAAAATTTACTTCATCGGATGCGAGCCAAACCATTGGTTCATCAATATGACGGTTATACATCATGCCCGCTTGTTACCGGATATGGACGGCTTATACTGGCCGAATTCAATTATGATTTACAGCCGCAGGAAACCTTCCCAATCAATCAGGCACGCGAGAGGTACAGCATGTATGTATTGAAGAAAAACTTCCTTCCCGTTATGTATTGGAAGGGAATGCTCAAAGGTAGGATGTAATCATGTTTCAGATGGTCATAACAAAACAAAAGCAAGCGCTTAAAAGGAGGATGACTGATGTTACTCAAATACTTTTATGATGAGAAACTGGCTCAAGCTTCATACCTTGTGGGATGTCAGGATATGGGCGAAGCAATCATTGTTGATCCGTCACGCAATATAGAACCTTACATAGAAACAGCAAGAGCACATGGTGTTCGGATTGTGGGTGCAACGGAAACACACATCCACGCAGACTTTTTGTCTGGTTCGCAGGAGCTAGCTTCCAGGCTGGGAGCCACATTGTATTTTTCTGATGAAGGAGGACCGGACTGGAAATATGAGTACGCAACTGGGTATGAACACTTTTATCTTAGAAATGGAGATGTTTTTGCCATTGGAAATATCCAATTTGAGGTGATGCATACACCAGGACACACACCTGAACATATATCGCTGCTTGTAATAGATGGCGGTGCATCTATCAAGGGCCCGATCGGCATATTTACCGGAGATTTTGTGTTTGTCGGTGACGTGGGGCGTCCCGATTTATTAGAAAAAGCCGTGGGGGTACGAGGTTCCTCAGAAAAAATGGCACGCATGATGTATCGGTCATTAAAGCAGTTTAAAAAGCTTCCTGACTATCTGCAAGTATGGCCAGGACATGGAGCGGGCAGTGCCTGTGGTAAAGCGTTAGGAGCAGTACCTTCTTCAACCATCGGCTATGAAAAACGGACAAATTGGGCATTGCAATATGATAACGAGGATCGTTTTATAGAAGCGCTGTTGGCTGGACAGCCGGAGGCACCCCCTTATTTTTCAAAGATGAAGCGGTTGAATAAAGAGGGGGCACAGCAAATCCAAAGGATGGCAGTACCGCTTCGTATGGATGTTTCAATCGGCATTGTGCAGGAATGGGTGAAACAGGAAATGGTCATTGATACGCGTCCAGCTAGTGATTTTGCCGCAAAGCATATACGAGGCGTGATGAATATCCCTTATAATAAATCATTTGTAACTTGGGCGGGATGGCTGTTGAATTATGACCAGCCAATCTATCTTCTAGCAACCAATACGGATGTGGCAGATATCGTGAAGGATCTCCAGTCCATTGGATTGGATCGCATCGTTGCCACAATGGATCCATGTGTGATGGAGCTGCTAGGTGAATCTGATTCGCGTGGAATGAAATATGAAGAAGTGACATTGGATCAGGTAGAGGGCGCAATTCAAACAGAAGGCATATATGTACTTGATGTCCGAAGTAAGGGCGAGTGGGAAGAAGGCCATATTCCGCAGGCGAAGCACGTGATGCTCGGTCATCTGCAGGAACAGGCACACACCATTCCGCATGATAAACCTATTTTAGTTTATTGCAAAACTGGCGGAAGATCTGCTATCGCTGCAAGCCTTCTGCAAGTTCATGGTTTTAAAGACGTACAAAGTCTTGTGGGCGGTTATGAGGAATGGAGAAAACAGGAAAAGTTGCGAACCACTAGAGATTTTTAAATGAAATCTTTGAATTTTATCATCTATGCGAATATTTACCATGTTTGCAAACTTGCCAATGCTTATAATGAAAGCGTTTATAAAATGGACATTCGCGGTATTCGGAATTCAATCAAGAATTCTATAAAAACAAGGCGATTTTATAAGGGAAATAAGTTGGCATGAAAATTGCTTATATAAATTACGTAAAGAGGTTTATGCATATGCAAACATGAAAAGGAGAGATACTTCATGAAATATAATTTTGACCAAGAGATCTGTCGCCTAGGCACTGACTGTGAAAAATGGGATAATCTTAAAAATCAATTTGGCGTAAAGGATGTTATTCCGATGTGGGTGGCCGATATGGATTTCCAGTCTCCGCAACCTGTCATCGAAGCGTTAAAACAGCGGGCGGAGCACGGTGTTTATGGCTACGGGCTTAGATCAGACTCGTATATGGAATCCATTGTTGACTGGATAAAAAGAAGACATCGATGGTCCGTTAAGAAAGAATGGATTACCCACAGCCCAGGCGTAATTCCGGCCTTATCGCTTTCGATTCAGTCCTTTACGAAGCCAGGAGATAAAATTATTATCCAACCGCCTGTATACCATCATTTTGCCCGTGTGATCCAAGCGGCCGGCCGTGAAATTGTAAGCAATCCGCTTATGCTTGAAAATGGGCGCTATTCCATGGATTTCGAAGACTTGGAGGCAAAGTTAGATGCAAAGGTAAAAATGTTAATTCTGTGTAGTCCTCATAACCCGATCGGAAGGGTATGGAGCAAAGAAGAATTGACGAGGTTGGGACAGCTTTGTATAAAGCACAACATTCTCATTGTAGCGGATGAAATTCATTTTGATTTTGTTTATAAGACACATACTCACATTCCTTTTGCTTCTATTTCAGAAGAGTTTGCGAATCACTCCCTTTCCTGCATTGCGCCAAGCAAAACTTTTAACCTGATGGGTGTGCAGACGTCGAGTATTATTATTCCAAATCAGCAGCTGCGCGATAGGTATAATCAGGAACTTCATACATTATCCATTGGCTCGCCAAACATATTTGGCGCTGTTGCATTAGAGGCTGCTTACCGCTATGGAGAAGAATGGCTGGATCAGCTCCTTGAATATTTGCAGGGGAATTTGGAGTACACTCTGAGTTACTTCCGCAACAACATTCCGCAAATCAACGTCATCAGGCCAGAAGGCACATACCTTGTATGGCTGGATTGCCGGGAATTGTGTTTTTCAGTTAAGGAACTGGATGAATTTATGTTACAGAGAGCAAGAGTTGCAATGAATGAAGGACACATTTTCGGTAGGGAAGGTGAAGGATTTATGAGGCTAAATATTGCTTGCCCGCGTTCAATGTTAAAAAATGCGCTGGGTGGAATAGAAAACGCTGTCGCTTCTCTATGTAAAGTTCATTAAGTTATTTTGTGATAATTTTTTTTATTATTCCATATAACGAACGATATAGTAGAGGAGGATCATATGGCAGGCTTTATTGGCATACAGCAGTTTATTCAAGACTACACGGAGAACACGGCAGAAATACTTGGTTTGGATATAACTGTACTTGATGAAAAGGGCGTTCGCATTAGCGGGACCGGCTATTATAAAGAGCTCATTGGCAAAGCGGCTCCGGAAGGCTCCTTTTTCAAAATGATATTGGAAACTGGAGAGCCTGGAGTAATCTACGATGTAAAAAAAGATGAGTCGCAATGTATGAAGTGTCAATTCGTTAATCAATGCAAAGAACTCGCCACCATTGGGTTTCCTATTGTAAAGCAAGATAAACTAGTTGGCGTCATTGGTATGATTGGTTTTTCTCATAAACAAAAGGAAAAAATGATTATAGAATCAGAGAAGCTGATACGTTTTTTAAGCAATGGTAGTACATTGTTAGGCAATAAATTAGCGATGCTAGACCTTGGTAAAGAAAAGGGTTGTAAAATTCAAGAGGATATCCCGGTCCCCCCAAATACCATTTCTTTTGAAAACATTCTTGGTAAAGATTCTGGGCTTCAAGATGTGATTAAAAAAGCAAGAAGGATTATGAACAGCCCATCCACTGTCCTGATAAGGGGAGATAGCGGTACGGGGAAGGAATTATTAGCCAAAGCGATTCATTTTGAAAGCAAGCGCCGAACGTATCCATTTGTAGCAGTCAATTGCGCCGCCATACCTGAAAGCTTGTTGGAAAGTGAGTTGTTTGGTTATGAGGGGGGATCATTTACCGGTTCAAACCGGAATGGGAAAATAGGAAAATTCGAATTAGCGGATAATGGAACCATTTTTCTTGATGAAATTGGGGATATGCCTCTATTCTTGCAACCCAAATTATTACGGGTTTTACAAGAAAGAGAGATTGAAAGAATCGGTGGAAAAAAAGCAATCGGGATTAATGTACGTGTGATTGCGGCCACTCACCGAAACCTGGAAGAAATGGTGCAGAAGGGCACTTTTCGCGAGGATTTGTACTATCGTCTCAATGTCATCCCCCTCCATACTAAATCCTTGCAAGAGCGGCGTGATGATATCGTCTTGTATCTCGATCATTTCATTCATAAACATTGCAGGATCATGCAAAGGTCTCCACTGAGACTTGACCCTATGCTAGAGCGATGGCTTATACGTTATGATTGGCCGGGGAATATACGGCAGTTGGAAAACGCCGTAGAATATATGGTCAATATGGCTGAATTAGATATTATCTGCTTCCATGATGTACCTGATTATTTACTTCAACAGGATCGTCTCTCAGTCGAGAGTAGAGGAATGAGTTTAGAACAAATGATTTCAGATTATGAAAGAGATGTAATCCAGAGCTACTTCTTAGCTGAAAAATATGATAAAGAACAAATCGCCCGGGAACTACAGATTAGCCTGTCTACTCTTTATCGTAAGTTAGAAAAATATAAATTATGTTAACTTTATTAAAAAGATAACTATTTTTCTTGATTGGAAGTTAATTGAAATGAAAGCGGGAGAGTGCTTCTATCATTTTCTCGCCTGGATTTTTAGGGAGGGGTGAGGACAAAAGAAGCAGGTAGTGCTACGTTTTAAAATAACTGAAATTTCTAAAAAGACACAAGAGAGATTAACAGTCAGAAGAGACAATACAAATTGCATTTGAACTATGAGTAAATAGGGGGACATGCTATGGGGAGATTAGAAGCAGAGTTAAGTAACGTGTTAGAAGGGCGAAATTCAAAAGGATCATTACAACGGAAGCTGAAATCTAGACATTTAACGATGATGGCTATTGGGGGCGCTATTGGAACGGGATTATTTGTATCCAGCGGATCAACGATTAGCACTGCAGGGCCGGGAGGAGCGCTTGCTGCATACATTCTGGTCGGCATTATGGTCTATTTTGTCATGAATAGTTTGGGAGAGCTATCGGCCTTTTTACCGGTTCCAGGGGCCTTTGACATTTATGCCTCAAAGTATGTTGATCCTGCGTTTGGCTTTGCCTTAGGTTGGAACTATTGGTATACAACCGCGATTACGGTTCCTGCTGATTTGGTGGCCTCTACCCTTATAATGAAGTATTGGTTCCCAAACGTACCTTCTCTCTGGTGGAGCGCACTATTTCTGGGGTTGCTGCTACTCTTAAATATTTTATCAGTCAAGGCATTTGGAGAAACTGAATACTGGTTTGCCGGTATTAAGGTCATCTCGATCATCGTGTTTCTCGTTATTGGCGTTGCCATGATTTTTGGAATTATGGGAGGACATGCGGTCGGGTTCAGTAACTTTACCCAAGGAGATGCACCATTTCATGGAGGACTTATATCTATCTTTAGTGTAATGCTCGTCGCTGGTTTTGCATTTCAGGGAACTGAAGTTATTGCGACGGCTGCAGGTGAAACCGATAATCCTTCGAAGAACGTACCAAAAGCGATTCGTTCAATCTTTTGGCGAATCCTCATCTTCTACGTATTAACGATTTTTGTTATCGGCTTGATTATTCCTTATACAGATCCGAACCTACTTAAATCCGGCGTTAAAAATGTTTCTATCAGTCCCTTCACGCTCGTTCTTCAAAGAGCCGGTTTGGCATTTGCGGCTTCAGTTATGAATGCCGTGCTCCTTACGTCTGTTTTATCGGCAGCTAATTCAGCAATGTATGCGTCTTCACGTATGCTATGGGCATTGGCGAAAGAAGGAAAGGCACCACGCATCTTTGGACGGCTTAACCGGAAGGGAATTCCCATGTTGGCTCTGTGTACGACGGCGATTTTAGGACTTGTCTCCTTTTTGGCTTCCCTTTTTGGAAATGGTTCGGTTTTTATTTGGCTGGTAAATGCTTCAGCTCTTACCGGATTTATCAAGTGGTTAGGTATTGCCGTCAGTCATTATCGTTTTCGTAAGGCATATGTGGCACAAGGAAGAGATTTAAATGAATTGCCGTTTAAAGCCAAATGGTACCCGCTGGGTCCGGTTATCACGCTGTTATTTTTTGTAGTTTTCATTCTTGGACAGAATCTTTTTTCCGGACATCAAGTTAGCTGGGCAGAAATACTCGCGACATATATTGGTCTTCCTATTTTCTTGCTTCTCTGGCTTGGTTATAAATTCATTAAGAAAACAAAGGTTGTTCCTCTTATGGAGTGTGATTTTGAACGCAAAGAATAGTAGGGAAAGCTGTGTGTAATGTACGGCGCTTATTTTCAGAGGAACATTAAACACAATTCCGTTTAAATAGGTTTACATTAAAAAAAGAGGTGGTTTTTATGATAAAAGAAACAATCATAACCAAAGAAGCTCCCAAGGCTATCGGTCCTTATTCACAAGGTATTAAAGCAGGAAATGTAGTGTATACTTCAGGGCAGCTCCCGATTCATCCTGAAACCGGAGAAATGCCTGATAATATTGAGGAGCAAACAAGGATGTCTCTGGAGAATCTCAAGCAGGTTATAGAAGCGGCAGGAGCAAGCTTACAGCAGGTAATAAAAACAACGGTTTTTTTAAGAGATATGAATCATTTTGCCGCGATGAATCAAGTATATGGAGAATTTTTTTCCGTGAATTATCCGGCTAGAAGCGCGATTGAAGTTGCTCGTTTACCAAAAGATGCTTTGATTGAAATCGAAGCGGTTGCTATGGTTTAATCATAATCATTGAAAAGAGAACGTCAGATTAATATTCTCTTTTCTTAATTTACATATGGCTTTAAACAGAGGATACAGGAGGAGATAACATATGAATTTAGCACAGTTTCCTAGACAACGATATACACCAACATATACACCCATTGAGAAATTACATCATTTTTCTGAAGTTCTTGGTGGCCCTTCGATTTATATTAAACGAGATGATTTACTTGGGCTGACGGCCGGTGGAAATAAAACAAGAAAACTAGAGTTCCTTGTTGCCGATGCATTGGAAAAAGGCGCGGATACGTTAATTACATGTGGAGGCATTCAATCAAATCATTGCCGTTTAACGTTGGCCGCTGCCGTTAAAGAGAAAATGAAGTGCATTCTTGTATTGGAAGAGGGGCTTTTAACAAATTCTGAGCCAGATTTTAATGGTAACTATTTTCTGTATCATTTACTGGGCGCTGAAAAAGTCAAGGTTGTACCTAATGGGACAGACTTGATGAAAGAAATGATGAAAGTAGCTAAAGAGGTAACGAATGAGGGATATAAACCTTATATCATTCCTGTTGGGGGATCGAATGGCATTGGTGCAACGGGATATGTTGCTTGCGCTCAGGAGATTTTGGCACAGTCCTTTGATCAAGGAGTCAATATGAATGCTGTTGTTTGTGTAAGCGGTAGCGGGGGAATGCATGCAGGTTTGGTGACTGGCTTTTATGGAAATCAAAGTAAAATACCGGTAATCGGAATAAACGTAAGCAGAGGAAAAGTGGAACAAGAAGAGAAAGTTTTTCAGCTTGTTAAAGAAACTTCAGCACATATTGGCATTCCAAATTCAATCCCTGGTGAGGCTATTACGTGTTTTGATGAATATGTCGGACCAAGCTATGCTTTACCTACGCCTGAAATGGTGGAAGCTGTCAAGCTCATGGCAAGAACAGAAGGGATTTTGCTGGATCCGGTATATACAGGTAAAGCAGCAGCGGGACTCATTGATTTAATACAAAAAGGCACCTTTAAGCCGGACGATAACATCCTATTTGTTCATTCAGGCGGAGCCTCAGCGTTATACGCCAATACTTCGCTCTTTTATTGAAGTTTAAGAGGGAATTGCTCCTATTCATACGGGTGGTATTTTTGGAGGGATGAGAAAATTAATATGTTATATCGATCGATTTAAAAAGTGTCTGTTGATGGACATATCTTCAGATGTGTCCATCAGATTTAAAAAAAGAGTTGTATGAGTGAATTTAGTTTACGAAAAAATGTAATCGCATACAAAAATATCTTGAAAAATGACAAATCATGCTTAGAGTCCAATGAAATAAAGGTTATTGTGCCAAATGACAATGAAAGAGAGAGTGTAAACAGAATACTAAAATTAGGAGGCGTTATAATAATGAACTATTCATCAAAACTAGTAAAAGTAAATAAAGATCCAGGGCATGGCTCACACATCTCCCCTGTTTATATGACTTCAACGTTTGTTTTTGATAATGCAGAAATTGGAGCAAAACGCTTCGCGGGAGAAGATCCAGGATTTATGTATTCACGCCTGGGAAATCCAAATGTACGAGAGCTAGAAGAGAAGGTAGCGGAATTGGAATTTGGTGAAGGTTGTTTGGCGTTCTCATCTGGGATGGCTGCTATAACTGGTTGCCTCTTGGGTATTTTGCAGGCAGGAGATCACGTTGTTGCACACACAGCGTTGTATGGGGCGACGCACGCATTTCTAACCAAAACAGTAAAGAAGTTTGGAATTGATGTAACATTTGTACCATTTAAAAATGGGGAAGAGCTTGAACAACACATTACTGATAAAACGAAAGTGGTCTACTTTGAAACACCTTCCAATCCTACGCTTTCCTTAGTGGATATGAAAAGTGTAGCAGCGATCGCCAAGCAAAAGGGTATCTTGACCGTAGTTGATAATACGTTTTTGTCCCCATATTTGCAAAATCCTATTCTATGCGGAATTGATATTGTCGTCCACAGTGCAACAAAATATTTGTCCGGTCATGGATATCTTATTGGTGGACTAGTGATTTCCAGCAAGGAAATTATTGATCCGATGAGAAAAGAAGTGCAGAAGACTATGGGAGCAAATTTGTCCCCTATGGATGCCTGGCTTCTCTGTCAAGGGATACGTACATTACACATTCGCATGGATCGCTCACAAGAAAATGCACAAATTTTGGCTGACCGCTTGGAAAAACATAAGGCTATAGAGAAGGTTTATTTTCCAGGACTAGCAAGTTTCGAAGATAAAAATATCATGGAGAAACAAATGAAAGGTCCTGGAGCAATGATTTCTTTTGTCTTGAAGGGGGGATACGAAACAGGTGTTAAACTTATGAATTCAGTAAAATTGTGTACTTTAGCAGTTTCCCTAGGGGACATAGGTACACTAATTCAACATCCAGCTTCGATGACACATGCGATTATCCCTAAAGAAGAAAGAGAAAAAGCAGGTCTCAATGATGGACTCGTTCGTTTTTCGGTTGGAATTGAAGATGTGGAAGATATATGGAAGGATCTCGAAATGGCATTAGAATAACGGATGGTATCAGGAACTTTTGTCCACCTCTATTCGGAGGAAGCTCTAAACTCCGGGTATCCTCCCGGCATTATCCTAGTTTATCCATTCATTTACACACCAAGGCACTAGGGCGAGAAGTTGTAAACAACCCACTCATAAATTTTTTGTAGAGTATAAATAAAGAAAATTATCAGAATAATATAAAAATATAAATAATTAGAAAAATTTTAATAGTATAATTTCCATCGGTTGTCTAGAAAATAAGCTGTTATTGCTAGATTACCTGGTTATGAGGGAGGTGATTTCACAGGATCAAGACGTGAAGGGAATATTGGAAAATTTGAATATACGCACAAAGGGGGATATTTTTATGAAAAAGAGTTTAAAAATAGTCGCTTTTTCGTTACTCGTTTCACTTATGTTAACTGCATGTGGAAAAACGCAAAATCAAGCAACCACTCAATCGGATAATCAGGCATCTGGGAGTAAGAATCTGCTAGAGCAAATTAAAGCAGATAGAAAAATTAAAATTGGAACAGAAGGAACCTATGCACCGTTTAGCTACCATGATGCTTCAGGAAAATTAACTGGTTTTGATATCGAAATCGCTGAGGAAGTAGCGAACAGACTTGGTGTGAAACCAGAATTTATTGAAACCCCATGGGACGGTATATTTGCAGGACTTGATTCGAAGCGATTCGATATCATTGTTAATCAAGTAGGAATACGTCCGGACCGTCAGGAAAAATACGATTTTTCTGAGTCGTATATTGTGTCAAAACCTTTCTTGATTGTTCACAATGACAATGACACTATTAAATCATTTGCAGATTTGAAAGGAAAAAAAGCAGCTCAGACACTAACTAGTAATTTTAAGGATATAGCAATATCCAATGGTGCTGAGATCGTGGGAGTCGAAGGGTTTAATCAATCCGTTGATTTAATACTTTCAAAACGCGCAGATGCGACTGTAAATGATGGATTGTCCTATCTCGATTTCAAAAAGCAAAAGCCTGATGCACCTATTAAAGCTGTAGCAGAGCTTGATGAACCGGCACAAATGGGAATTATGTTTAGGAAAGGGAATAAAGAATTGGTAGAGGCCGTAAATAAAGCACTCTCCGACATGAAGAAAGATGGTACGTATTTAAGCATCTCACAAAAATACTTTGAAACCGATGTTTCAAAATAAGGAGTGTTCCAATGTTTGCTGATGAAAGAATGCATCGAATTATTGACATCATTGTAAACTCATTTTTACCGATGTTAAAAGCAGGGATCGCTTTTACCGTACCGTTGACACTTATATCTTTTTTTCTGGGACTCATTCTTGCTTTGCTTACAGCACTGGCTCGAATCTCGGGAATTAAACCTCTCGACGCTGTTGCAAGATTTTATGTATGGGTAATTAGGGGAACACCGCTGCTTGTTCAGTTGTTTATTATTTTCTATGGTCTTCCAAGTGTTGGGATTACAATTGGTCCGCTGCCATCGGCTATTATCGGTTTTACTATTAGTGTTGGCGCCTATAACTCAGAGATTATTCGCGCAGCTATACTTTCAATTCCCAAGGGTCAATGGGAGGCCGCTTATTCAATCGGGATGAGTTATCGTCAAGCATTAAAAAGGATTATTCTTCCACAAGCAACAAGGGTGTCTGTCCCACCCATGTCAAACAGTTTTATTAGCTTGGTAAAGGATACATCATTGGCTGCTACAATAACCGTGACCGAAATGTTTAGAATCGCTCAGCAAATTACAGCAACAACCTATGAACCATTGGTACTATATTGTCTAGCAGGATTTATTTATTTGATTTTCAGTACAGTTCTTTCTAACGCTCAAGGACGTATGGAAAAACGACTTGATCGATATGTGGCGAGCTGATTTGATAGGAGGATATTCAAGTGATTGAGATAAAGAACCTGCATAAGCAGTTTGGGCAAACAGAAGTTTTAAAGGGAATCGATTTGAAAATAGAGGAAGGCAATACGGTTTGTATTATTGGGCCTTCGGGATCAGGTAAAACAACTTTGTTACGTTGTTTGAATTTACTGGAAATACCTACAAAAGGATCTATCACGCTTGGAAAATTTTCTTTGGATTTTCGGGATAAAAAGCAAGTTCCAAAAGATAGGGTTATTAAGTTCCGTCAACAAACAGGTATGGTTTTCCAGAGTTATAATTTGTTCCCTCATATGACTGCACTTGAAAATGTTATGGAAGGTCTGTTCATCGTTCGTAAGCAAGACAAGGAACTTTCACGTACTAAAGCTCTTCACTTGCTAGAAAAGGTAGGATTAAAGGAACGTGCAAACCACTACCCATCTCAGCTATCCGGGGGACAACAACAACGCGTAGGAATCGCCCGAGCGATGGCAATGGAACCTGAAGTCCTACTTTTTGACGAACCTACTTCCGCGTTAGATCCAGAGTTAGTAGGAGAAGTTCTGAAAGTTATGAAAGAACTGGCTAAAGAAGGAATGACTATGGTTGTTGTAACTCATGAAATGAACTTTGCTCGTGAGGCAGCGGATAAGGTAGTATTCATTGATAAGGGTGTGATTGTCGAAGAAGGAACACCACAACAAATTTTTGAAAATACAGAGCATGAACGTACATTACAATTTTTAAATAAACTTTGTTCGTAAAACGATTTAACTATGCATAATCTGGCAAAGCAGCAATGCAAGTAATCTCCCAAACTTAGACATACGGCTTATTAAACATAGTACAGTATTATTACGTATTATTTAACTATATTTAGAGGATGGTTAATCCCATTAACTTTCCCCTTATTTTAACAACAAGGCTCTAAAAGTATATTGATTAGTAGGGACAGAAATCTTTGATTTACTTTCATCTATTTAAATAATGAAAAAAAGCAAACAGAAGTAGCTCTGTTTGCTTTTTTTTAACTCAGTTCTTGAGGCATTAAATTCAAATTTCGAGAAAATTGTCTTAAGATGTTTTTCTTAATCTTGAAAATATTTTTCTCAATCGTGAAGGAAAAAGGACTGATTAACCTATAGAACGGTTGTAAAAATAGCGATATTCCAGAAAATTAAAAATTGGCATGAAAATTGCAAATAAATATTCATGACTAAGAGATTAGCACAACGAGGAGGTAAGTGATGTATAAAACCGTTATTTTAGGAACTGGCCCTGCTGGGCTGACCGCAGCAATCTATCTAGCACGTGCTAACCTAAGTCCTTTAGTCATCGAAGGGCCTGAACCAGGGGGGCAATTGACATTGACAACAGATGTTGAGAATTTCCCTGGTTTTCCTGAAGGGATTATGGGACGAGAGTTGATGCAGAACATGCGAAGGCAAGCTGAGTATTTTGGAGCAAATTTTAAAAGGGGGTGGGTTAAAAAAGTCGACTTTTCAAATAACCCTTTTACCTTAACGGTGGAAGGAATAGGGGAGCTCAAAACGCAATCATTAATCATTTCAACGGGGGCTTCTGCGAAACTTTTGGATATTCCAGGGGAAAGGGAAAATATTGGCCGTGGGGTAAGTACCTGTGCAACGTGTGATGGATTTTTCTTTAGAGGAAAGAAAATTATCGTTGTCGGTGGCGGAGATTCAGCTTTGGAAGAAGCAAATTTTTTAACGAAGTTTGCTTCGGAGGTTCGTGTTGTGCACCGTAGAAAGGAGCTTCGCGCTTCCCAAATTATGCAAGACCGTGCCAAAAATAATCCAAAAATTACTTGGAGTTTAAATTACATTCCTGAAGAAGTGATTGCAGGAGAACGACACGTTACTGGCTTGAAAGTAAAAAACAGTGTAACTGGAAAAAACGAAATTCTGGAATCTGATGGTGTTTTCATTGCAATCGGGCATAAACCGAACACATCTTTTTTAGACAATCAAATCAAAACGGACGATATGGGATATATCATTGTGAATCCTGGTACAACAGAAACAAATATTCCTGGTGTATTTGCCTGCGGGGATGTTCAAGATCATAAATACCGCCAAGCAATTACTGCTGCAGGAAGTGGTTGTATGGCTGCTCTGGATTGCGAAAGATACTTTGATGCAATTGCGTTTAAGTAGTGGAAACAATCAGTATAACATTTGAGAACAAAATATAGGGAGGATTTTAATTATGAAAGAGATCAAAACAGAACAAGAGTTTAATGAGGCGATTTTATCAACAAAACCAGTTATGGCCAAATTTTATGCTGAATATTGCCCAGACTGTCAGCATACCGATTTATTCATCCCGATTTTGGAAGAAGCATATAAAGAAAAAGTTGATATGATCGCAGTAAATCGAGAACATTTTTCGGAACTATTAGAAAAGCTAGATGTGTACGGAATCCCAAGCTTTATTGCTTTTCAAGAAGGGAAGGAACTTAATCGCTTTGTTAGTAAACTCGGAAAAAGCCAGGAAGAGGTTGAACAGTTTCTCAATCAAATCTTTGAAGAAAGTAGAAAATGAGAATAGATAATCATTTACTAGTATTTAAATGGGTGTAGCGCCTATCCATAAAGATATCGGCACTGCTTTCTAACAAATACAATACTGAAACTCAATTAGAGCCGCTCTACTTTGACATTTATATTTAATGATAATCAGGGTTATAACAATCTGTATCACCCTCATTAATCTGAAGCCAATAAATATTGAGTAGTCACTCAATATTTATTGGCAATATATTCGAAACTATCGATTTTATCGACTTGTTTTTTGTATAGGCACTATTCAGCCTTTAGGACTAGAATCACCGCTATATTATGTACATTAAGGAGGAATAAAAAATGGAACTTATGAAATATGTGAAGGAATACAATTATCTAAAAGTCAATATGGAGAAATCAGGATTCATGTATGGTCTGTGTGATACAAGAACCATTAAATATAGTCAAGATTTAGATTTATTACTTAACAAATTAATGAAAATTAGATATCCAGGATTAAAGAGAAGAACAAATTAAATTAACCAAACAATTGATGTATAAAAGGAAGGTGAATAAAGTGCTAGACCCATTGGCTTTAGAATTAAATCATGTCATTGAAGAACGCAATAAACCAGTATATGAGATGTTGTCATCGTTGGGAAAATCATTGTATTTTCCAAAAGGGATTGTCAGCCAGGCAGGAGAGGCAAAGGGAAAAGCAGACCGATTCAATGCAACAATCGGGATGGCCTCAGAGGATGGACAACCAATGTATTTAGATGTCATCCACAAGAACCTCTCCTCATACGATCCGAAAGACCTGTATCCATATGCACCAACGGCAGGAAAACCAGAGTTGCGTGAGGTTTGGAGAAAGAAGCTTCTTAAAGATAATCCTTCCCTTGAAGGAAAGGAATTTGGCACTCCGATCGTGACGAACGCGCTGACCCATGGCTTGAGTATCGTATCCGACCTGTTTGTGGAAAAAGGTGATCCCATTTTACTACCAGATAAGTATTGGGATAATTATCATATAACATTCAACGTCCGCCGCGGCAGCCAAACAGTGACCTATCCATTATTCACCAAAGAAAACCTATTTAATGGAAAAGGTATGCTGGAGGCCCTTTTATCCTGTAAGAATGGAAAAGTTATCCTTGTGCTTAATTTCCCGCATAATCCAACAGGCTATACTCCTTTGGAAAAAGAAGTGGAGGAAATCCTTCATGCCATCAAGCAGGCAGCGGATCTTGGGATTAACATTGTTGCTGTTATTGATGATGCTTATTTTGGATTATATTATGAAGATTCAATCAAAGAATCTATATTTGCTCGTTTAGTAGGGTTACACCCGCGTGTCCTCCCCATTAAAATTGATGGGGCAACCAAAGAAGAATATGCTTGGGGTTTTCGTGTTGGGTTTCTCACATTTGGAATCCAAGATGCTTCGGTTTTGGAAGCGCTGGAGAAAAAAACGATGGGTTCCATTCGAAGTACCATCTCATGCAGTCCCCACCTTTCCCAAACAATCATTTTGGATGCCTTGTTAAATCCCGAATTTGAAGTGCAGCGCAGGGAGAGAAATAAGGTAATGGAAGCCAGGGCGAAGCGAGTCAAAGAGATCTTAGCAGACGGGAAATATGCGGATGCATTCGAACCCTATCCATTCAACTCAGGGTATTTCGTGTGTCTTCGAATCAAGCATTCCGATGCAGAAACGCTGCGGATCCACTTGCTCAAGCAGTACGGAGTGGGGACGATCTCCCTAGCCAAGACGGATCTTCGAATCGCATTTTCCTGTGTTGAATTAACTGATCTGGACCTGCTTTTTGAACTTATCTATCGGTCATGTAAAGAATTAGAATCCATAGTGTAATAGAGACACTTACATAGGTCCTTTTTCTTCCTTGGTATTATCGGAATTGTTTTTCAAACCTGAGATAAGGATTTCTCATATTAAAGAATTAACAAAGGTATCAACAGTGGTTATGGAAAAGGTTTATCCCAAAATTTTCAATAATATCAGGTCGAAGAACGGAATATAGTAAGCATTCCTGTGTTTTTTTATCGGTGGCATGTTTTTGCCAAATAGTTATATGAAAGCAAAACATTAAAGAAATTATCCTTCATAGGAGGACAATGTATCATGACAAATCAAACGACGGAATATACACTGATCGACTTTATTCGAGATATGACATGGGTAATAGAGAGAAATGAGAGTGATGCCGTTCGAGTGGCAGAGGCAGAGCGTTTACTCGGTGAGTTGCTTCGTACCACATCCTGGCTCTCTCCCGAAAAGCGCAAGCCCAGCTCGGAAGGTTATGCCCGCCATTCCCTATACTGCGATCCGCAGGGTCGTTTTGAGATAATTGCACTTGTCTGGAAGCCGGGGCAGAAAACTTCACTCCATGATCACGATGGTACTTGGGGAGCCGAAGGGGTTGTGGCTGGACAGATCAAGGTGACGAACTATCTTCGAGTGGATGAGATTTCAGAAAGTTTAGTAAAACTCAGGCAAACTGATACATTGATTGTAAATCAGCAAATGACTGGCAAACTCCTTCCCCCAGCAGATTGTCACATCCTTGAAACGGAGGGCGATCAAACGGCGATAACCATCCATGTTTATGG
This sequence comes from Bacillus sp. sid0103, assembly GCF_019219025.1. The sequence continues at coordinate 28,705 of NZ_JAHUWN010000036.1, forward strand.
AAAACAACTCCGTAAGTTTCGGGTATTTCAACCTTTACAACAAGAAGGTATTTTTTCAGCCCAAGATTCCTTTGTAGGGTATACCCCCGGGCCAATCTAAGTTTATAATAAAGTATTTGATAATATAATAATTTGTTTTCTTAAATAACAGCTCTATTGTTCTTCTATAATCCATTTATATTTTATCTGTCCCAGTGCTAGGATTAGTGTATCCAATGGCAATTAAATTGATTATTTTAGGTCTTTTACAAGATCAATTACAACTATTAAGAAAGCAGCATAAATACGTATTAATAAATCCTATTAACTAAATTAATGTTAATTAGGATTTTTCTATTTGATTAGGCATGAAGAACCTTTCCATAATTTCTAAACATACCGGGGGTCAGGCACTTTGCATAGCAACGTCCTTCTGCATCCATGGTTTGACAAAAACGTAATTTACCAATAGTATCACAATTAATTCGAACTTCTTTACAGGAGAGATAAAGATGAAAATTTATGTTGATGCTGATGCTTGTCCGGTAAAAGATATTATTATTTCAGAAGGAAGGAACGCAGAAATTCCTGTGATCCTTGTTACGAGTTTTTCTCATTATTCTAATGCGGAACAACCTTCAGGAGTGGAAATCATTTATGTTGATTCTGGAGCGGATGCTGCCGATTATCGGATTATGAAGTTAGCCGGAGCAGGGGATATTATTGTTACGCAAGATTATGGACTTGCATCGCTAGGTTTAGCAAAAGGATGTATAGTCCTGCACCATAAAGGGTTTACCTATACAAATGAAAACATTGATCAATTATTACAAACACGCTATTTAAGTGCAATGGCTCGAAAAAGCGGTAAACGAACAAAGGGACCAAAGCCTTTTACAGCAGAAGATCGGGAGCAATTTAGGAGGCTTTTTAAACAAGCTATTCTTAGTTAGGTCTATCAAGTCAAAAATTTACCCTTCCTGCCTTTGTTCTGGTAAAATTTGATTCTGTAAAGATGGAAACGTCTTTTTTCTATACATAATGCAGGCACTTTAACTTTGATTGGTAAATTCACTCGAAATTGGGAAGAAAATTGTGAAAAAATACACATCGGATTACCAGAATCAATGTTAAAATGTATATATTACATTTGGAGGTTAAGAACCATGCAAAATACTTTGGATAACACTAAAACTGACCAAAAAGACAAACTGGTTCAAACAACATTTTCACGAACAAATCCGTTTCAAGCAAAAATTCTTAAAAATATTAATATAAATGGTGCAGGCTCTAGTAAAGAAACAAGGCATATTGAGCTATCATTAGAAGGATCAGGCCTTTCTTATGTGCCAGGTGATGCACTTGGCATTATCCCTTCAAATGATCCAGAGATGGTGGATTCCCTACTTGAGGAAATGCACTGGGATGAAGAAACGCTTGTAACGATCAATAAACAAGGTGAGTCATTGCCGCTGAAGGAAGCGCTTACCAATTATTTTGAAATAACATTACTTTCAAAAAAGATTTTACAGCAGGCAGCTGCATTTACAGAAAACGAAGAGTTGCAAACACTTCTCTTGGTTGAAAATGCAGCCCAAGTGAAAGAATATTGCTATGGACGAGATTTGCTTGATATGTTATTGGATTTCGGTCCATGGAAAGCAACCGCTCAGGAATTCGTTTCTATCTTAAGAAAAATGACGCCGCGCCTCTATTCGATTGCAAGCAGTATTGCAGCTAATCCAGAAGAAGTTCATTTAACCATCGGTGCTGTGCGCTACACAGCTCATGGACGCGAGCGTAAAGGGGTTTGCTCTGTATTATGTGCTGAACGTGTAAACGAAGGAGATACGCTTCCAGTCTTTGTTCAAGCAAATAAACATTTCCATCTGCCAGAGTCTCAAGATATTGATATTATTATGGTTGGACCTGGGACAGGTATTGCACCATTCCGTTCTTTTATACAGGAACGTACAGTGAATAAAGGAACAGGCCGGTCATGGCTGTTTTTTGGTGACCAGCATGCAGCTTCTGATTTCCTTTATCAAGATGAATTGGAACAATATCAGCAAGATGGGGTACTTTCCAAATTAGATACTGCCTTCTCTCGCGACGGAGCTCAAAAAGTCTATGTTCAGCATAAAATGCAAGAACATAGTAAAGAACTGTTCGAATGGCTGCAAAACGGAGCTTATTTCTACGTGTGCGGAGATAAGGAATATATGGCGAAAGACGTCCATGAAACACTTATTAACGTAATTGAAAAAGAAGGTTCTATGAGCCGTGATGAAGCAGAAGCCCGTCTAAAAGATATGCAGAAGCAAGGGCGTTATCAACGTGATGTGTATTAAAAGATAATTATATTATTTGCAAGAACCCTTCGTTCCGGTTGGTACGAAGGGTTTTTTAATGGAGTTTTTGGTCACATGGCGTCTTCATGTGACGACCTGATGCTATTTATCGCCCGTTCAATGGGCTGCGATGAAGCGTTATCAACGTGATTTGTACTGAAAGATAAGCTACAAAGGCGGTATTGCGATGATCTTTGCTGGATATGAAGCTAATGGTACTATTTATTTTCGAGTATAAGGGAATTATTAGAAGCATTAAGAATATATAAATAAAGGCAAAAGCCTAATTTTTTAACAAGGGGGAGTTTTAAAGTGTCAAAAAAAGTTTTAATCCTAGCTGGAGATGCTGTAGAGGCATTGGAAATTTATTATCCGTATTTTCGTTGCCTTGAAGAAGACATCGTGGTACAAATAGCAGCACCATCAAAGAAGAAGCTGCAAACGGTAGTCCATGACTTTATTGGATGGGATACTTATACGGAAAGCAAAGGATACTTAATTGAAGCACAGTTAGCTTTTGAAGATGTAAATCCGGACGCATTCGATGGGCTCATTATTCCAGGAGGAAGGGCTCCGGAATACATTCGCTTAAATGAACATGTTCCAAGAATTGTCGCGCATTTTTTTGAAGCAAATAAACCTGTGGGGGCTATTTGCCATGCAGGTCAGGTGTTAACAACCGTTCGTCAATACTTGGAAGGTCGAGAATTGACCGCCTATATCGCCTGTAAGCCGGATGTAGAAGCAGCTGGGGCAACCTATATAACAAATCATCTCCATGTTCAAGGTAATCTCGTTTCGGGGCATGCATGGCCAGATCTTCCGGGGTTCATGAAAGAGTTTATTAATCTATTAAAACAATAAGCCTATTCTTTTATTATCACTTAATAATCTAGAAATAAGACATAATGGATACAGATTCATGGGGCAGCTTGAGGAATTGGGCTGCCCTTGGCTATCCTGAACTATATCATATAGTTAGTATTTATCTCTAAAAGAAGTATCAGCAATCCTGTCTACATAAAATTCACCGTTCAAATATTTGACCACAGAAACACTGCAATTTTCATGGTGTGGATAACCGCTCAATTTTGCTAATTGCATTAAGTAGTTGCCTATTGTTACCCCATGTGAAAATACTAGAATATTTCCACCCTCATTTTTATGCTTGTGAATGATTTCATCGATAGCAGAGCTTGTTCGTGAAAAAAGCTGTAAGTAGGATTCCCCTTCTGGTGCTGACATATTTAAATCGTTAAGACTAAATAATGTTTCTAGGATATTCCCATATTGAGATAGAATTTCCGTTTGTAATAGGGATTCCAAAACACCAAAATTCATTTCCTTTAGACGTGGATCAGTAATGATGGGGATGTTTCGATGGCCAACGGCATACCTAGCCGTATCTATTACTCTCTGGCTTTCACTTGCGTATACTGCTTTAAATTCTAAATCAGATAAACCGATTCCTACAGATTTAGCCTGTTCAATTCCTTTATCTGTAAGTGGTGAATCACAAAATCCCTGTAATCGCTTCTCTACATTAAAATGGGTCTCCCCATGCCGAACAAAATAAAGCTTCACTTCTTTTTCAAAGGACACGCGCAAACACCTGCTTTGTATTGGAATGAATGGATTGATAAAATGAATTTTACCACACCTTTCGAGTAGTTTGTAATTAAATACACCAAGCATTTCCAGTCCAACCAAAGTAGTGAGGTATAATTTTTAGGAAATATCTATATGAAGGGGGAGTTTTCTTTTGGAAAAAGTATGGGTAAAAATAAATGCAGTATTAGTTGCAGATGATCCAAAGACATTTGTAACCAGAAGAATATCAGAAGCAAATCTTGAGTTTGGGGGGATTCGTGGGGACCGCCACTTTGGAATAACCAGTAAGGCTGATTCAAGGCAGCCGATGTATCCAAGAGGAACAGAGATTCTTAACCGCCGTCAAATAACGATTGTGTCTGTGGAAGAATTAGACAAGATTGCAGAAGAATTAGGTGTTGAATCTATTCTGCCTGAGTGGTTAGGGGCTAATGTCTTGGTAAAGGGATTTCCGGAAATAACAAAACTCACCATGGGTTCACGTATCCTTTTTCCAAGTGGAGCAGGATTAATATGTATGGGTGAAAACCAGCCTTGTACTTTACCTGGTGATGAAATCCAAAAGCATTATGAAGATCATGAGAAGTTATCCTTCCGTTTTGTACGTGCAGGTTATAAGCGGCGGGGGATCGTATGTGCAGTAGAAAGGCCAGGAATCATTCACGAAAATGATGAAGTTCAGGTACTGGTTAATGATTTTAAAAATCCGATGCAATAATCCGGGGCATGACAGGCACGGATTCAATTAGAAAACATTTTATAGTAACCTTGGAAAAACTGCGATAAAATGCGACTTGTTTAAGATTATTTTTCCCTATTATTTAACCAAATGAATGGGATTTATGGTGTGATATACATCATAAAGTCTTGATATATATAGGTTTTTAAGTGGATTAAAGTTAAATGCTAGCTTTTTTCACAATAATCATCTTATCAGAAAAGGTCTTTCATCTGGATGGAGGCCTTTTCTTCCATATTGGCGGTCATATGAGTGTAATATTCATTGTTGTATTAACCGCTACTGAATCTCCTTTACTTCCACACCCGGCTCAATCAATAGGGATGTGTATGTCTGTATGAGGGGTAATGTTTTTATCAAAGAAGATTACCACTCGCTACTAGATTAAGAGATTCACGAAAATGGAAGTCGACATTTAATTTAGGGTGACAGTCTTTCGTTTGCTATTGTGCTAAAGTATTATTGTGTTAAAATTCTGAAAAATCAGTTGACAGATAAGGTTACGTCACATAGAATAATTATCATAGCAATAGGATTATAGAATATGAATAAAGGGATGATTACTCATGAGGCTGCGAAAAAAAATAGTTCAATATTCAAAAATGGTTATAAAAGAGGCTGGACTCCAATTCTAATAGGAATCGGAATCCAGCCTCTTTCTTTATTATACTAAAGTGCTAGAGGAGGGACGTTAATGATAACATTAACAGGTCAAAGTTTAACATTAAAACAAATGGTGGAAATTTTATACGGAAATCAGAAGGTAAGCGCTTCAGAAATGAGTATGGAGTCTGCTAGAAAGAGTCGGGAAGCAGTAGAAAGAATAGTTTCAGAATCAAAAGTAGTCTATGGGATTACAACAGGGTTTGGAAAATTTAGTGACGTCCTTATTAATAAAGATCATGTTCAAGATCTTCAGCTTAATTTAATTCGTTCACATGCTTGCGGCGTAGGTGAGCCGTTCCCAGAGGTTGTCGCAAAAGCAATGGTCCTTCTTCGCGCTAACGCACTTTTAAAGGGCTATTCTGGAATTAGGCCGCTTGTAATTGAAAGGTTATTAGATTTAGTAAACAAGGATATTATCCCTGTGATTCCACAGCAAGGTTCCCTTGGAGCAAGCGGAGATTTGGCACCGCTTTCACACTTGGCGTTAGTGCTAATCGGGGAAGGAGAAGTATTTTATAAAGGAAATCGAATGGATTCACTTGAAGCCTTACAGCAAGAAGGAATTTTTCCAGTAACACTTGAGGCAAAAGAAGGACTTGCTCTTATCAATGGAACCCAAGCAATGACTGCAATGGGAGTTGTCGGCTATCTAGAAGCAGAACAACTTGCATACCAAAGTGAGTTAATTTCCTCTATGACCATTGAAGGATTAAATGGGATTATTGATGCCTTTGCTGAAGAAGTTCATATCGCACGGGGTTATCAACAGCAAATTGATACTGCAGCACGAATCCGAGGTTACCTAAGCGATAGTTTATTGACGACGACACAAGGAGAATTGAGAGTACAGGATGCTTATTCCCTCCGCTGTATTCCGCAAGTTCATGGTGCCACGTGGCAAGCACTCGATTATGTAAAAGAAAAATTAGAAATTGAGATGAATGCAGCAACGGATAATCCATTAATTTTTGATGATGGTGAAAAAGTCATTTCCGGTGGTAACTTCCATGGACAGCCAATTGCTTTTGCAATGGATTTTATGAAAATTGCTGTTGCGGAAATGGCAAATATATCTGAAAGACGAATTGAACGGTTAATCAATCCACAGTTAAATGATTTACCGCCATTTTTAAGCCCTGAACCGGGACTACAATCTGGTGCTATGATCATGCAATATGTTGCCGCATCTCTTGTATCAGAAAACAAAACGTTGGCACATCCAGCAAGTGTAGATTCGATTCCTTCTTCGGCGAATCAAGAGGATCATGTAAGCATGGGAACGATTGCTTCAAGGCATGCTCATCAAATTATTCAGAATACAAGAAGAGTCCTTGCAATTGAGCTTATTTGTGCGATGCAGGCGGTTGAATACCGTGGAGTTGAAAAAATGGCAGGTCAAACAAAACGGCTTTATGAGAAAGGAAGAGAAATTGTTCCTTCCATTAAAAAAGACCGTATATTCTCAAAAGATATTGAAAAATCTGCTGAAGGTCTGAAAACAATGAATCTGTCAAAATTACTTCAGCAAGCGGACAAAGTAAACAAATAAGAAGAACTGAGAATGAAATTCATATTTTAAGACATCTTTAAGATTCCTGCTAATCTTCTAGTAATTTAAAACTATAATAAGAGGTGTTATATGCAAAATGCTGCACTTAAATCCAAAGAACCAGTACACGAACACGAGTATGGAGAACATTTAGAAAGAAAGCTTAAAACACGGCATCTTTCTATGATTGCTATCGGAGGAACAATTGGAACAGGATTATTTTTAGCCAGCGGAACCACGATTCATGATGCTGGTCCTGGTGGAGCTTTAGCTGCCTATATAATTGCAGGAATAATGGTATATTTTATCATGGGCAGCTTAGGAGAAATGGCATCTTTTATTCCGATTTCAGGTTCTTTTAGTACGTATACCTCAAGGTTTGTCGACCCTGCACTGGGTTTTGCTGTTGGTTGGAACTATTGGTACAATAATGCGATTATTTTTGCTTTAGAATTATCAGCATCGGCATTGATCATGAAATATTGGTTTCCCGATGTCCCAGGTATTATTTGGAGCGCAAGTTTCCTTATACTTATTTTTGGCCTAAACGTTTTATCCGTTAAGGGTTACGGTGAATCAGAATTTTGGTTTTCATTGATTAAAGTTGCAACCATTTTAATATTTATTGTTGTTGGATTATTAATGATCTTTGGAATAATGAAAGGTCATGCTGGCGGTTTTGAAAATTTCACAAAAGGGGAAGCACCATTTAAAGGCGGCTTGTTATCCATATTTAGTGTATTTATGGTAGTAGGATTTGCTTTTCAAGGCACGGAGCTTGTCGGAATTACAGCCGGTGAAAGTGAAAATCCTGAGAAAAATTTACCTAAGGCAGTGAAACAGATCTTCTGGAGAATTTTATTGTTTTATGTTTTAGCGATTTTTATTATTGGATGTATAATTAGCTATAACGACCCAAAATTATTAAGCGCAGATTTAGAGAATATTGCAGTGAGCCCGTTTACTTTAGTATTTGAAAATGCAGGTCTTGCCTTTGCGGCTGCTGCCATGAATGCAGTAATCCTTACTTCAGTTCTGTCAGCAGGAAATTCCACTTTATACGCCGCTTCGCGCGTCCTTTGGGTATTAGCGGAAGAAGGAAAAGCTCCGTCATTTTTGAAAAAAGTAAATAAAGGTGGCGTTCCGATTTACGCATTATACATGTCAACCCTTGTTGGGATGCTGTGCTTCCTTACCTCCCTTTTTGGTGATGGAACTGTTTATTCTTGGTTATTAAATGCTGCTGGTTTAGCTGGTTATATCTCTTGGTTAAGTATTTCGGTTACACATTATCGATTCCGTAAAGCTTATGTTGCACAAGGAAAAGATTTCAAAGACCTGCCCTATAAAGCAAAGTGGTTCCCATTAGGTCCAATTTTAGCGACAGTATTATGTTTAATCGCAATGCTTGGAACAAATTATGGGGCATTTATCGGCTCTAAGGTTGACTGGTATGGGATTTGGGTTTCTTATATTGGACTACCTCTATTCCTAATGGGTTATTTAGGCTATAAAATTGTTAACAAAACAAAAATGGTTCCATTAAAAGAGGCCGATTTCCGCAGAGATTAAGTATATATTATTGATCTTTGGCAGTAACGCCTTGATACTTCAAGGTGTTATTGCTATTTTAAGTCGATTTTGTTTTACATGTAATAGAGATTCGTTCCTTCATTAAATTTAAAGTAGTAAGTAACAGGCTCTATTGGACCGGTAGGGCAATTTTTTTAGGGGATTAATTACGGTAAATCGTAACATAAGAAAGTGACGTTAATTAAAATAAAATGTATGGGGCATGCGACAGGGTGGTTTGGCTGTAGCATAAATGGTTCATGGATTTTTTATTTGCTGGTATTTGATATTACTATAAAAAACGTAAAAACCTTATTTTTTGGAAGAATATATAAATAAAATATGAGAAAAATTATATTGACTCAACTATATGAATACGTTTAAGATAGAACCAAGTTATTAGTTGATTTAGAAAATTAAAAAAGAGGTAACGGCATGACTAAGGAGTTCGACAGAAGAATCGGGCAACAGGCAATCATGTACGCGTTTGCAGAAGAAGAGGAAGAGGCCTCATTAGCAAGTAAGTTAGCGCTAATGAATTGGCGTTATGGAAAAGGAAAGGTCGGATCAATGGAGCTGCAAAAAATCGTAGCAGCCATTGAGACATCAGCGAAAAGGCAAGAAATAGTCAACCCTGATCTTTATCGAGAAATTCATGCGCTGTATCATGCGATTATTGAAGCGCTTCAGGGAGTGACACGTGGTCAAATAGAGCTTGGCGGTATGCTGAGAACAGCAGGGCTTCGGTTTGCAATACTTCGAGGCCAGCCGTTTGAAAACAAGGCAGAAGGCGAATGGATTGCTGTTGCTGTGTATGGAACAATTGGAGCACCGGTTCGTGGGCTTGAACATGAAGCGATTGGCTTGGGTATTAACCACATTTAAATAATTAAAAGCCTATAGTTATTAGTTAAACAGGGGGCTGTATTGACGACGGGATACGTCTATCAATACAGCCCCCTTTTGGTTGTAAAAAAAATTTATTAGGGGTGTAAGAAATGATTGTATTAACAGGTCAAAGTTTAACATTAAAACAAATGAAGGACGTTTTATACGGTAATCAGGAGGTAAGCGCTTCAGAAAACAGTTTGGAGGCTGCCAGAAAGAGCCGGGAAGCAGTTGAAAGAATTGTTTCAGAATCAAAAGTAGTCTATGGGATTACAACTGGTTTTGGAAAATTTAGTGATGTCCTTATAAATAAAGAACATGTTCAAGATCTTCAGCTTAATTTAATTCGTTCCCATGCTTGCGGAGTAGGTGAGCCCTTCCCAGAGATTGTCTCAAAAGCAATGGTTCTTCTTCGCGCTAACGCACTTTTAAAAGGCTATTCCGGAATTAGGCCGCTTGTTATCGAAAGGTTACTAGACCTAGTAAATAAAGATATTATTCCTGTGATCCCGCAGCAAGGTTCCCTTGGCGCGAGTGGAGATTTGGCACCGCTTTCCCACTTAGCATTAGTGCTTATCGGGGAAGGGGAAGTATTTTATAAAGGAAATCGAATTGATTCACTTGAAGCCTTTCAACAAGAAGGGATTTTCCCTGTAATACTTGAAGCAAAAGAAGGCCTTGCCCTTATCAATGGAACCCAAGCAATGACAGCAATGGGAGTTGTAGGCTATCTAGAGGCAGAACAACTTGCATTCCAAAGTGAGTTAATTTCCTCTATGACCATTGAAGGTTTAACTGGAATTATTGATGCCTTTGCAGAAGAAGTTCATATCGCTAGAGGTTATCAACAGCAAATTGATGTAGCAGCACGAATCCGCGGTTACTTAAGTGATAGTTTATTGACGACGATGCAAGGTGAATTGAGGGTGCAGGATGCTTATTCACTCCGTTGTATCCCGCAAGTACATGGGGCATCATGGCAGGCACTTGATTATGTAAAAGAAAAATTAGAGATTGAGATGAATGCAGCAACGGATAATCCATTAATTTTTGATGATGGAGAAAAAGTAATTTCCGGTGGTAACTTTCATGGTCAGCCAATCGCTTTTGCAATGGATTTTATGAAAATTGCTGTTGCAGAAATGGCCAATATATCTGAAAGACGGATTGAACGATTAATCAATCCACAGTTAAATGATTTACCGCCATTCTTAAGCCCTGAGCAAGGCTTGCAATCAGGGGCTATGATCATGCAATATGTTGCAGCTTCTCTGGTTTCAGAAAACAAAACGTTGGCACATCCAGCAAGTGTTGATTCAATCCCATCATCCGCAAATCAAGAAGACCATGTAAGCATGGGAACAATCGCTTCAAGGCATGCACATCAAATTATTCAAAATACAAGAAGAGTTCTGGCCATTGAGATGATTTGTGCGATGCAGGCGGTTGAATACCGTGGAACGGATAAGATGGCTTCATTTACAAAAGCTTTATATTCGAAAGCAAGAAAGCTTATCCCAAGCATTACGCAAGATCGTGTGTTCTCAAAAGATATTGAGGCGGCAGCAAGCTGGTTATATCAAATCGACTGGAAATCATTTGTAGAAAAAACGTACATGTTAGATAAAGAGGAAATTTCTTAACAGTAAACAAGTTGATAGAGTTGTTTTCAGACCAACATCTCTCAAAATCATCCCTATTTCGGAAATGGAGGGAATAGCTATAGTGGTTACTAAGCTCTCCTCCTGTTCAAATTTTTAATGTCATTCCGGAGCATTGTTTGCTCCGGTGACTATTTTCTTACTGGAAATTACAGAACTTATAAGACCTAAGGAACAAATTATTTTTATTTATGCTTCGGTGAGAGGGTATAACAGATGTTTTTAAAAGAGTTAACAAAAAAAGAATATATTACAATTACTTACTATGAGAATAGTTCATTACTAACATGCAATGGCCGTGTATGTCTAATTGATATACAGAAACAAGCGCTTTTATTAAAAGACAGACAGCAAAAAAATCTCTCCATTCGTTTATCCGATATTAGAAAGATTCATTAAATATTACCTTTTTTTGCATTAAATAATACATTGGTACAATCAATTCAAACAACTTATATAAGAGGTGTATCGAATGAAAGTGGCAGTTGATATAAAAAGTGAACGAGTTCAAAAACAAGATGGCTCGCAAAGTGATACATTGGGTTTATTAAGTTCCACTCAATCTATTATAAAAAAGGCAGTTGGAAAATTAGGGTATAGCGAGGAAATGTATGAGTTATTAAAAGAACCGCTTAGAATCCTCACGGTACGTATCCCCGTCCGAATGGATGACGGTTCCACTAAAATTTTTATTGGATACCGTTCTCAACATAACGACGCTGTTGGTCCTACAAAAGGGGGAATACGTTTTCATCCGGAGGTAAGTGAAGAGGAAGTAAAAGCATTGTCCATGTGGATGAGTTTAAAATGCGGTATTGTTGATCTTCCATACGGTGGTGGGAAAGGCGGAATTATATGTGACCCGCGTAGCATGTCGTTTCTTGAATTAGAACGTTTAAGTCGAGGATATGTGCGTGCTATTAGCCAAATTGTCGGGCCAACGAAAGATATTCCTGCACCAGATGTCTATACAAATCCGCAAATTATGGCATGGATGATGGATGAGTATAGCCGAATTCAAGAATTTGATTCACCAGGATTTATTACAGGAAAACCGATTGTGCTTGGAGGTTCTCAAGGACGTGAAACGGCAACGGCTGCAGGAGTGACGATTTGCATCGAAGAGGCAGCAAAACGAAGAGGGATTCCAAAAAAGGGTGCACGCGTTATTATCCAAGGGTTTGGGAATGCAGGAAGTTATCTGGCAAAATTTATGAAAGATGCAGGAGCAAAAGTGATGGGTATTTCGGATGCATATGGTGCGCTTTATGATCCGGAAGGGCTTGATATTGATTATTTACTTGATCGGCGCGATAGTTTTGGTACAGTAACAAATTTATTTACAAACGTTATTACGAATCAGGAGTTACTTAAAAAAGAATGTGAAATTCTTGTTCCTGCAGCGATTTCTAATCAAATTACACGCGAGAATGCAAATGAGATTAAGGCTAAAATTATTGTTGAAGCCGCGAATGGACCAACAACACTTGAGGCCACACACATATTAACAAATCGTAACGTATTACTTGTACCGGACGTACTTGCAAGCTCTGGCGGTGTAACTGTTTCATATTTTGAATGGGTACAAAACAACCAAGGTTTTTATTGGTCAGAAGAAGAAGTAGCCCAAAAGTTACGTGATAAAATTGTCGATTCCTTTGAAAAGGTTTTCTCCACGGCCCAACAATACCAAGTAGATATGCGCTTGGCAGCATATATGGTTGGAATAAGAAAAATTGCAGAAGCATCCCATTTTCGTGGCTGGGTTTAAATCTAGTATCTATTATTTAATAACCGAATACCCATGGAATCTATATAGTTCAAGATTTGTTGGGGATGGTACAGAATATTTCGAAGCGTAAATCCATTCATACTGTTGATAAAATTTAAAAATTATCTAGCAATATATAAGAATCTTAATTGGAGGAGATTTTATGTGGGTCATCACTTCCTATTCAAATTCAAATATTACTATGTATGAATTTGACTCAGAAGAAGATGCAAGAGCTGCTTTCGGAAACATGGAAGGCTATAGGATTCTTTCTGAGATTGTTTACATTACTGATCAAAAGTAGGGAATTAGTCACTGTTTAAGATCTTTACAATGAATCGACCTTTATTTATGGGATTATAAAAATAATGAATAAATCTAAAAATATTGCTATTTTAGATAAAAACTTTTATATAAACACCCGCAATTTTTAAATAATTTATAAGTTTTCGAATTTTCCGTTCGTATTTTTCAAAAGATTTTATTTTTATAATTAAGCCATAGTTAAACAAAAGGAGTTGCTGTTATGGAAACGAAAACATCTGAAAAAAGAATCATTAAAAATTATATAGGTACGGAACTACATGCAAAAGGCTGGATACAAGAGGCTGCACTTCGTATGCTTTATAACAACCTTGACCAAGAAGTAGCAGAAAGACCAGAAGATCTTGTTGTCTACGGCGGAATTGGAAAAGCAGCTCGTAACTGGGAATCTTTTGATGCAATTGTGAAAACGCTTTTAGAACTAGAAGATGATGAAACACTTTTAGTTCAATCAGGCAAGCCAGTGGTCGTTTGGAAATCTCACAAAGATGCACCGCGCGTATTGCTTGCTAACTCAAACCTCGTACCAGCTTGGGCAAACTGGGAGCACTTCCACGAGCTTGATAAAAAAGGCTTGATGATGTACGGTCAAATGACAGCAGGAAGCTGGATCTACATCGGCAGCCAAGGTATTGTTCAAGGTACGTATGAAACATTTGCTGAGCTTGCTCGTCAAGAGTTTGGCGGTTCATTAAAACACACCATCACATTAACAGCTGGTCTTGGCGGAATGGGCGGCGCGCAGCCACTTGCCGTTACCATGAATGACGGTGTATGTATTGCCATCGATGTAGATGAGTGGAGAATTGACCGTCGGATCGAAACAAGATACCTTGATGTAAAAACAAAAGATCTTGATGAAGCGTTAAAAATAGCGTTCGAAGCGAAAAAAGAAGGAAAAGCACTTTCAATCGGACTTCTTGGCAATGCGGCAGAAATTTTACCATTAATGATTGAAAAAGGCTTCAACCCTGATGTGTTAACAGACCAAACTTCAGCACATGACCCACTTAACGGATATGTTCCAGTTGGTTATTCATTAGAGGAAGCTGCGAAATTAAGAGAAGAAGATCCAACATTATATGTGAAGCTTTCTAAACAAAGCATGGCAACACATGTAAAAGCAATGTTAACCATGCAGCAAAAAGGTGCTGTTACATTTGACTACGGTAACAATATCCGTCAGGTAGCAAAAGACGAAGGCGTTGAAAATGCATTTGATTTCCCTGGATTCGTTCCTGCTTATATCCGTCCATTATTCTGTGAAGGTAAAGGACCTTTCCGCTGGGCAGCATTATCCGGCGATCCAGAAGATATCCGCAAAATTGATGAAGCATTACTTCGTGTTTATAAAGATGATGAGCATCTTTGCAAATGGGTTCGTATGGCACAAGAAAGAATTGCGTTCCAAGGTCTTCCTGCACGTATTTGCTGGCTTGGGTATGGTGAGAGAGCCCGCTTTGGTAAAATCATTAATGACATGGTTGCTTCAGGTGAAGTTTCAGCGCCAATCGTTATTGGCCGTGACCACTTAGACGCTGGATCTGTTGCTTCTCCAAACCGTGAAACAGAAAGCATGAAAGACGGCAGTGATGCAGTTTCTGACTGGCCAATTCTTAATGCTATGATCAACGCAGTAGGCGGCGCAAGCTGGATTTCCTTACACCATGGTGGCGGAGTAGGTATGGGATATTCTCAACACTCTGGTATGGTAATCGTTGCCGATGGTACGAAAGAAGCGGAAGCACGTTTAGAGCGCGTATTAACAACTGACCCTGGTATGGGTGTAGTTCGTCATGCTGATGCAGGTTATGACATTGCAATTAAGACTGCAAAAGAAAAAGGCATCAAAATGCCAATGCTAAAGCAAGACTAAGACCAGATTGAAAGGATTTGAAACGAATGAGTAAAGCACTTTTTATTAGAAATGCTGCTCAGCTCGTTACTTTACAGGGGAGCTCAACAGCTCCCCTTGTTAAGGGTGCGATGTCTGAGCTGAATATAATTGAGAACGGCAGCGTTTGGATTGAAGATGGAGTGATTCAAGCGGTTGGAACGGATGCAGAATTAGCGGCAAAGTATGCAGCGGGTTTGGGAGAAGCAGAGGTTGTAGATGCAACCGGCAAACTAGTGACACCAGGCCTTGTTGATCCACATACACATGTTGTGTTTGCCGGAAGCCGTGAAAACGAGTTTAATATGCGTCTTCAAGGTGCTACTTATATGGAAATCATGAATGCTGGCGGCGGGATTCATGCTACAACAAGAGCAACGCAGGCAGCCAGCCATGAACAGCTTTTTGCAGAAAGCTATATGCGCTTAAATCAATTCTTGCGTCACGGCGTTACAACAGTAGAAGCAAAAAGCGGATACGGGATGGAATGGGAAACAGAATTAAAGCAGCTTGAAGTGGCAAAAGAATTGAATGAAAAACATGTAATTGATCTTGTTCCAACATTTATGGGCGCGCATGCGGTACCAAAAGAATATAAGGAAAATCCGGAAGAATTTGTTGATTTATTAATTAATGAAATGATTCCAAAGGTAGCTGAACTTGGGCTTGCGGAATTCAATGATGTTTTTTGTGAGTATGGCGTATTTACTCCTGAACAATCTCGGAGAATTCTTGAAGCAGGTAAGCGTCATGGTTTACTTGCAAAAATTCACGCAGATGAAATTGAACCATATGAAGGTGCAGAATTAGCAGCTGAGGTAGGAGCAGTATCTGCCGATCACTTATTAAAGGCATCAGAAAAAGGCATGAAAGCTATGGCGGAAAAAGGCGTTGTAGGTGTGTTACTTCCAGGAACAGCTTACTTTTTAATGGCTGAGTCTGCCAATGGCCGTAAAATGATTGATTTAGGTGTGCCTGTGGCCTTGTCAACGGATTGTAATCCGGGTTCCTCGCCGACAGTGTCACTTCCGTTTATTATGAGCCTTGGCTGTTTGAAAATGGGGATGACTCCCGCCGAGGTTATTACGGCAACAACGATTAATGCGGCGCATGCAATCAATCGCGGCAAAGAAATCGGCAGCTTGGAAGTGGGCAAAAAAGGGGATATCACCATCTTTAATGTTCCAAATTATATGAAGCTCCAATACTCTTATGGTGTCAATCATGTGGATACTGTTGTGAAAAACGGTGCTGTGGTTGTCAAGGGTAGTCAGTTACATGAAGAGCTTTCTTTATCCAACCATTAATCCTACCGCCAATTTTAAGCCGAGCAAGGCTTGCAATCAGGGGCTATCATCATGCAGCTGTATCTCTTGTATCAGAAAACAAAACTTTGGTACACTCGGCAAGTGCAGATTCAATTCCATCCTAAGCGAACAAAGAAGATAGGTTCCAGGTACCTTCGACTTAATTAAATTGGTAGATATGTGGAGTGGAAATATGACTTATTCAATAAAATTTGCAAAAAAAAATGAACAACCTACGAATTTATGGTCCGGTGGAAAAACAACACAACTGGCCATTTATCCTGAAGATGCGGATTATAGTAAACGGAATTTCCAATGGCGCATTAGTACTGCTGATGTCGAAGTAGAAGAATCCCTATTTACGCATCTACCAGGAATCCAAAGAGTAATAATGATAATTGATGGTGAAATGTATCTTAAGCATGAAGGAAAACATTCGGTGGTTTTGAAGCCTTTTGAGCAAGATCGCTTTGATGGTGGATGGACAACAAGAAGCAAAGGGATGGTTAAGGATTTTAATTTAATGTTATCAGAGGGGTGCGATGGAGGGCTTACCTGCATTCAGTTTAATAAGGATATTCAGGATTTAATGGTGGATGCGAAAGGAACAACCGAGGTTTTTTATTGTGTTGAAGGAATGGTAAAAGTTGAAATAGATAAAGAAGAGCCTTTATTTTTCGAAAAAGGTGATACATTGATTATTATGAGGGAGAATTTATCTGAAGAAATGAGTATTAAGTTTTGTAATAAAATTAAAAAAGAGGTTTCTATTATTAGAACAAGTATTGTTAATTAATACCAGGAAGTCTAATTCTTAGGACGGTACATCTCTGTAAAATGTGTCATTATTATGTAAGCACCATAAGTACTGTTATCTGAATATTCTTATTAATTTTTATTTGGCTTTATTAATGTTGTGAATTCACTGGTGAATAAGAAGATATAGGTTGTATAAATAGTTGCTGTACTCCTACTACTTGGGGATTCCAGGGTTGTTGCTGAGTCCCTATTTGGGACACACGTTGAACTTCTTGACTCAATTGGATACATAATCAGGGCGCTAATCTAGAATAAGGATAGCGTCTTTCTTAATGTGAAGGGCCAGATTGTTGAACAAGGAATAATGCACTAAAGGGAGCGATTGTGAAGTGAAAAAAGCTCAATTTCTCGTTTATAACACTGAGAAATTGGGCTTTTAATATTGGATAATTTCCGTTTCGTCTCCTAAACTTTGCTAAATAATTATCCTCAATTAAACTTAGCTTGATCGCGATGGCGGGAACCCTATATTAAGTTTTAAGTTTTCTTTAACGTACAAAAACGTTCAAATGTGCGAACTACCCCTATTAGTAGTGGCTAATTATATCATTTTCATTCAAAAGCAAAATGCAGGAATGATTGCTTTAGGAATACACTGCATGCTTTGACTTAAGAAAATATAAATACTCTATTCCGGCAACGGTTATCTTCGTGCCGCCCCGTCCTCTGCCTTTGACGACAAATCCTTCGCTTTCTAAAATATCCAAGCGGAGGCGAATCTGCTGAGGGGACAAGACAAAGTCTGTTTCTTTGCTTTGGCTTGAAATCAACTCTCTGCTTGCCACTTTTCCCTTTTCATTGCATTGCTTGATTACTTCTAAGATGAAAGCACGCTCCTTCATTTCCAGCATACTTTCACATGTAGAATATTCGGACATTACGCCGTCTTTCGCTTGTCCCAACAAGGATGGAAGATCTCTTTTCGTCACGACATTTCCTTCACAAACCGTCAACATGTAATCAAGTGTGCTTTTTAGTTCTCGTATATTTCCAGGCCATTCATATTGCATGAAATACTCCAGAACGTCTTGTTCAGTCTTTACCCACTTCCCGCTCTTTGTGATGAAATGTTTAATCAAAAGTGGAATATCCGTTCTTCTCTCAATGAGTGGTGGAATGCGGAGATTAAGTACATTCAGCCGGTAAAATAAGTCTGATCTGAATGAACTGTCCCGTATCTTTCCTTGAAGATCTTTATTCGTTGCGGTAATCACTCGAACATTAATAGGTATAATTCTTCCACCACCGATTCTGCGAATTTCCCCCTCCTGTAGAACGCGCAGCAAATGTGATTGAACTGTAAGACTTATGTCACCAATTTCATCTAAAAAGATAGTCCCGTTGTCCGCCAATTCAAACAAACCTTTCTTGCCTCCCCTTTGTGCTCCTGTAAATGTCCCTTCTTCGTAGCCGAACAATTCGCTTTCAAGCAGGCTTTCTGTTAATGCGCTGCAGTTTACAGCCAGAAACGGCCCGTTTTTCCGCAATGAATGCTCATGAATCGCATGCGCAAACAGTTCTTTACCTGTTCCTGTCTTTCCCTGAATTAAAATCGGATGCTCCGACAAGGCAAGTTTCTTGGCGATCCTCTTCCGATCTTTCATTACATCATGCTCGCCGATAATATCATCAAATCCGTATTTTGTATGAAATCCTTTATTACGCATTTCTCTTTGCGCTGTCTTTTCAATTTCAAAAGCTTGATGCACACTCTTGAAAGTTGCGATAATTGTATTTTCTTTCGTCATTTGCACTCGAAAAATTACGACACCTACGCCATCTATGTCAAAGAACTTGCTTTCATCCTTACCGTTCATGATGAAATCGGTGATATCCCGGCAATTTATCACATGTTCTATATCCTTATTAACTGTATTTTGCGCTACAACATGAAACAATGCAGCAAGCCGATGATTGAATACTGTAATCCGACCTTCCTGGTTGACGACCAATATTCCATCATCGATAGTTCCTACCACATTTTGGATGTGTTCGCTCATTTGCCTCGCATCACGCTCTGCATATAGCAGTTTGCGTTGTAATTCAATAATATTGCTAATATATCTTTCTGAAATCTTCGAGGATATATCCTTGTTCAAACCGCAGCATTCTACAACCTCCAGAATTGTTGTCATATCAAAAAGACGCACACCTATGTCAATTACTTCTTTTATATAAGAGGGACAAAGATGTGTTTCTCCTGGTGAAACGGCAATTTCAACATTCTCATAAAACAAGTTACCTTTCCGAAAAGGGATAAATTGAACATGATTGATACCAAGTTGATATAAGGATTCAATAAGCATGGTAGTTGTATCATCATCATCATTCACCAGCAGAACTGCTGAACCTTCTGGTATTCTTAAAAGTTTGTCAATATGGTCATGATGAACTGTTCTCTTTCCTACAATTATTTTCTTGGCATTCACTTTAGAAATACTGTTTGTTCTGTTATAAGCAATATCTGATGAATACAAGATAATTGTATCTTCCAGATACTGCGGTAATCCATCATCCACAGCATGGCTTCTAATATGAATATAGTCTCCAAGTAATTGTTCCATTTGTTCCTGCAAGGCTTGCCTTGTTTTTGCACTTCCCGCTATAAGTGTAAGTGAGGATTTTGACATAAAAACACCTACTCGCCTTTAAATTGGTTCTATTATATCACCAAAAAAGACCGATAAAAACCAAAAATCTAATCTAACCATAAAAATTTACTTATACATCAATAAACCCATTTTGGCACAGTTCTTGCATTTTTAAATCAATGAATGCCTCGAGGATTAGAAAAGGAGGGAAACAGCAGAATACGAGAAAAAAGAAGATAGTCTATATGAGGTATTTATTTTGTAAGCGTTTTAGTTTTATCCATTTATATTAAATACAAAGGAGAGACATACATGAGCCATCTACAAGAAAAGGTTGTTTCGCTTGGAAAAAAAGAGAGAAAAATCAATATTTTTGTATTGCTATTCGCCATTCTAGCAATATCAACTCTATTAACTTATATTTTGCCGGCAGGAGAATATACACGAATTGAAGCGGATGGACGGACAACTGTAGACCCCAATTCTTTTAAATGGATAAAATCGGCACCGGTCGGATTGTTCGATATGATAAAAGCTGTTCATACAGGAATGGTAGATGCCGGCAATATTATCTTTTTCTTATTAATTATTGGAGGATTTTTCGGTGTTTTAAGAGCAACCGGTACGGTTGACGGGCTGATCGCCACAATGGCTCGAAAGTTGTCGACGCGTGAAAAGCTTTTAATTCCTGTCGTGATGCTGGTTTTCGCCGCAGGTGGTTCCTTAATGGGGATGGCGGAAGAAACGCTGGCCTATGTTCCTCTTGTTATTCCGCTAGCGTTGGCACTGGGATTTGATACAATTACAGGAACTGCCATCGTCATAGTAGGAGCATTGTCAGGGTTTACGACTGCCATAATGAATCCCTTCACAGTAGGAATCGCCCAAGGGGTCGCAGAATTACCGTTGTTCTCAGGGATGGGGTACCGCCTTGTTTTATTTGTTATCGTCTATCTTGTTTCTGTTTTATTTGTCTATCGTCACGCAATGAAGGTAAAGAACAATCCTTCTATAGGCATCTACGGAAAATATACAAAAGAAGAAGCAAGCCATCTACTGCAATCAAGTGCGAAGTTAACAACTAGACATAAGCTTATCCTGGGTGCTTTTTTAATTAACTACATCGTCTTGGCGTTTGGTGTCATCAAGTTCCAATGGTACATTACAGAAATTGCAGCCTTATTCGTTATATTAACAATCGTAATTGGAATCATCGGAAAACTGTCAGCAGATCATATTGTCAATTCCTTTACCAAAGGCTCTGCTTCCTTGATTAGCGGAGCTTTGATAATCGGCGTATCACGCGCCATTCTTGTTATATTGAATGAGGGACATATCGTTGACCCTCTCCTGCATCTAGTATCTGAATCTATCAAGCATATTCCGGCTTATTTAAGCGTTGCCGGCATGTACAACTTCCAAGCTCTTATCCATTTTGTTCTAGCGTCCGGTACCGGTCATGCAATGCTAACAATGCCGATTATGGTTCCGCTCGCAGACTTATTAGATATTACACGCCAAACTGCAGTGTTGTCTTTCTCTTTTGCAGACGGAATCGGAAATATGATTTTCCCGACCGCTACCACCTTAATGGCGAGCTTGGCCATTGCAGGCATTCCTTGGACAAAGTGGGCGAAGTGGATTCTGCCGCTGGTGCTCATTCAATATCTCATCGGATTAATAGCTGTTATCACAGCTCACTTCATCGGATATGGTCCATTCTAATAGATGACAAAAAGTATTGACAGGAGGAAAAACGAATTGCTTACCTTAATCAAAAATGGCGAAGTATACGCACCCAATTACCTAGGACGGAAAGACATATTAATTGCAGACGATAAAATCGCATTCATAGACGACAGAATCGCGATTCCTGACCACTTTGCTCCTATTCAAATCATTGATGCGGCAAATCTTTTGGTTGTTCCGGGATTTATAGATTCACATGTCCATATTATTGGTGGAGGCGGCGAGGGAGGATTCAAAACCCGCACTCCCGAGCTGATGCTCACTGATATTACAACTGCAGGTATTACAACACTAGTCGGCTTGCTTGGTACGGACGGGACAACTCGTAAAATGGAAAGTCTGCTTGCCAAGGCGAGGGCGCTTGAAGAAGAGGGTGTTTCCTGCTTCATTCATACAGGCTCCTATCAAGTGCCAGTAAAAACACTGACGGGAAAAATCGAAGACGATATTATTTTAATCGACAAAATTATCGGTGTTGGAGAGATTGCAATCTCCGACCATAGATCATCAGAACCCACATTTGAGGAACTGGCTAAAGTCGCTGCTGCGGCACGCAATGGCGGTATCCTGTCAGGAAAAGCTGGCATATTAGAAGTTCATGTAGGGGACGGAGATGAAAAGCTTTCATTACTGCATGAAATTGCAGAAAAAACCAACATTCCGATTCGGCAGCTCCATCCTACACATATCAACCGAAATGAAGAATTATTCAGGGCAGGTATTGATTATGCGAAACGAGGAGGATACGTAGACTTTACCACAAGTACCATTCCTCAGTTTTTGGAAGAAGGCGAAGTGAAGTGCAGCAAGGCATTAAGTATGATGCTTAAAGAAGGGGTTCCAATTGGACACATCACCTTCTCTTCAGACGGGCAGGCCAGCCTTCCCTGCTTTAACAGCAATGGGGAGTGTGTAGGCCTTCAAGTCGGAAAAGTATCATCTCTATATCACGAAGTGCGCGATTCTGTTTTAGAGGAAGACATCCCGCTGGAAACGGCATTGGAGGTCATCACCACGAATCCTGCACATGTGCTAAAGCTTTCAAGTAAAGGCGGCATCCAAACCGGGAAGGATGCTGATATAGTATTGTTGGAAAAAGAAACGTTGGACATTCACAGTGTCATTGCAAAAGGTAAGCTTATGGTAGAAAACAAAGTTCCAATAATGAAGGGAACATTTGAATAAAGGAAGGTTCCGGTGCAAAGATAATGATACTAAAAACTAGCCTCTTGAATTTCTAGTGGGATTCAAAGTTCATCATATATCTTCAAAGAGGAAGGAGCCTGTTTTATCCATGATGAATACCAATAAAAAAGACTTTTAGGAGAAAGCGTCCTATTAATGCGTATTATGGTATTTAAATATGATAGCAATGGAATATTTCCCGAAGTCCATATTTGAATATTATAATACGATACAAGTTACTTAAAAAAAGTACGCGTTTCTGCATGAGTGGAGACGCTTTTTCTTCTTCAAATAAAGTGAAACAATAGCAAGTGTGTTTAAGATTTTAAAGGATAAGTCAAGTAAGATTTAAAGGACGGCTCTTGATGAAAAATCATTTAAAGGTAAATGGAAAGCTTCTTCAAACAAACGTTTTTCACAATTGAAGGAGAGTCAAAAAGACTGGATCACGACGGAACTTTATAAACTTTACCACGATATGATGAAAGAAAGACGTAAAACAAGGAAACTCCCTCCTGACCACCGCGATACAGTTATATCGTCTCTATATGAACAGATTCAGAATAAAGAAATATGGATTCTTTATGGCGAGTAAAAAAATATGCATTTAGTAAAACCACAAAGTTAGTAAAAACTTTTAAGAAACAATTTCCTAAGTTGAGTGAGGAAATTGGCACGCTAAAAAATAAAATGCAAATCATTATTAAGCAATAGGGCGCGATTATGTAATAACTCTTAGATTTAAACGACTTTATTTTTATATTTTTAAGTGCAGTGAAGTTTTTTACATCAAAAATTAAACAACTTTGTTATAACCCCGCCCTAACTCAGAACGGGGTTATAAGTATTTGGAGTTTTAAAATTAAATAACTTTATTGTCACATTACACAATGTTTAAAAGGATTTTTTCAAAATAAAAACGGACTGCTCAGCAGCTCATTTCCTAGGAGTTACTGTATTTTTAGGTATATATTTACCGCTTCATTATTATGGTGGATATCAGCCCATGTTTGAAGCGATCGATCAAGCGAAGTCTGGTTTTTTAACTTTGCCTAGTCAGGGATTAAGCATATCATGGTTTATTTCTACGGTTTTGCTAACTTCTCTTGGTTTTTATATGTATCCGCATGCATTCGGCGCCATTTATTCAGGAAAAAACGAAAAAACGTTCCGCAAGAATACAATTATTATGCCATTATATCAACTTATCTTCCTCTTTGTGTTCTTTGCCGGTTTTGCCGCTATGCTTCAAATTCCCGGTTTGAAGGGGGATGAGGTTGATTTATCTAGAAGTGTATTGGATTTTAGTCTTCACGTTATCCAGCGTCCCCGAGGACAGAGTGCCTTTATGCAGTACGGCAGCACGTTTTGGCAGTCGGGCAACAGCTTCAGCAGAGCAGCTTGCAGGAACGAGTACTCCTGTTGCATCGTTGCCGACTCTTGGCCATACTTGCTTACCAGACTCATCTAAAGGGGTAATCCCGCCTGTAGCAAGGGAAAGTGCTCGAGACAGGTTGTATTCGTTCTTCCATCCATATAGTTGTGCTGCAAGATGTGCTTTCTGCAGCGTATCACCTATCCCGAATGGATCCCAGTGATCGGTAATACTATCATTGCCAAGCATGACATTCACCTTCCGCTCCTGAAGGAGTGGAATTGGCATTACACTTTTGCCGATCGGAACAGTAGATGCTATGGAGATACCTAGCGATGCAAGACGGTCTGCCATTGCAACGTCTGCACCTGCTGCCAATGATGCAAGAGAGAAAGCATGACTGATTGTCACTTTTCCCTGCAGACCAGCTTCTTCTGTCAAATCTGCTAATCTTCGAATGGCCTTTAATCCTGTTTCACCGCCTTCATGAAGATGGATATCAATGCCTGCTTTGTAGTCCACTGCGATTTGAACCATGGTATGTAGTGATTTTTCCATATCCCCGTCTACTAAGGTTGGATCTAGTCCGCCAACATGTGTAACGCCGAGCTTCATGGCATCGCGTAACAGTCCCTCTACATTTGAGCGAAGCAAGCCGTGTTGCGGGAAAGCAACGATTTCATGAGAAATTTTATCTGAATAATTTGCTAAGGCTAGCTTTAGTTTCTCAAGATTTTTAAGACCAACGACTGGATCAATGTTGCAGTGGCTTCTAACATACGTAGAGCCGTAGCTGAGAATTAGTTCAATTAATTTCTCTGCACGCTCCTGAACGGTTGGGAGTAATTCCGGGAGCAATTTCTGCTCTAAGGCAATCATGTCAAAAATACCATTTTTTCTTGTTGCTGCTGCTTTCCAAGGGCCGCCATAATAGGTTTTATCCAAATGAATATGCATATCTCTAAAAGAAGGAAGCAAGAGCATACTTTTTGCATCATAGCAAGCAATATCTTTTTCTAAAGGGGAGTTTACATCTAGTATTTTCGTAATCCTGCCTTTATCGACGCGGATGTTGCGTAATACAGATTCGGTTGCAGCCACTTCTCCGTTTTCATATTTAAAGCCGCTTTCCAATCGAACATTCAAAAGCATGTAAGAGCTATTTTTATTCGGTTTTTTTATTTTATGTGTATGGTCATCCTTATTTGGTGCAGCTTTCGCGCTTGTCATTTCAGGTGCCAATAATTCCATCGTTCCGGTAACACCGAGAATGGCAGAAGCCCCTCCGATTTTTCCAGCGTTACCTAAAAACTTCCGCCGTGACAAGCTTATGTTTTCTTGTATCATCCACTAAGTCCTCCTTTGGAAATGTTTGAATTAAATTAAAATAAACTGATTGAGAAAACAAAGTAAAAATTTCATAATTTTTATGTTTTAGAAAATTTTAACAATTATCATTTTAAAATGAATGTATTTATAAGTCATTGGTTACTTAAACCAAAATTCAGTGATTATATATAGGCATTTTATACAATGGATTTTATGCCAATTTCGTCAATTAGGTTCAACATGGACATGAACATCATAAAGCCCGTGTTTCTTCTGAAGTATATTTTCGACACCAGTAGAAATATTATGTGCATCGAGAATATCCAGATTAGAGCGACAACAATTTCGTATTCCCAGCTTAATCTATCAAACTAAAAAGTTAATAATTTGGTAATGTTTTTTAAATGGGGAGTTAAGTTCTGTCAAGTAAAATCAATGTACGTCGACGAAGACATAAATCATAAATACAAAACCTTGGCATTCTCCTTTCAAATGATCCGGAGCTTGTGGCATCGATTTTTGAGGAAATGCACTGAGATGAAGAAGCGATTAAACCTATCAATAAGCAAGGTGAGACATTGCTACTGAAAAAATCGCTTACTAACTATTTTGAATATATACGAAACATAAACAAAACAGTGTTCCAAGAGTTTTACTAAAAAAATGACCTAGTATTTGGAAATGCTAAAAACAGATTAAATTGTTTTTATTTTTCGTTGTTGACATATTGCAAGAATACTACTAAAATTAGAAATTATTTAACAATAGTTAAACTCGATTAAAAAAATTTAATAATTTAGCAAGCTATGATTGCTATGGATCACACTATAGCAGGAGCAGCTTCTGGAGAGACTGCGGGAATACCGCGGCGCCGAAGGGTTCACAATCTCAGGCAAAAGGACAGAAGAGTACTGAATATTTATTTGTTATGCTGACGATCGTTAGCGAAACAGATATTATTTATTATTCTTATGACCTAAGAGATTGGAGGACATCCAATCTCTTTTTTTATGGAGTTTAAGTATTTGCTCATTGTTTCACATGAAACAATTTTTATTCATTTGAGGAGGAGTTTGAATTGGAACCAAAAGAATTAAAGAGGAATTTAGAAAATCGGCACGTTCAACTGATCGCCATTGGCGGCACCATTGGAACCGGATTATTCTTGGGGTCTGGTAAAGCCATACAGCTAGCCGGACCATCCATTATACTGGCTTATTTAATCGTAGGAATCGCCTGTTTTTTTGTAATGAGGGCGCTGGGGGAACTGCTGCTGTCTAAAGCAGGCTATCAATCTTTTACAGACATTGCCGAAGACTATCTTGGACCGCGGGCAGCGTTTGTCACCGGATGGACCTATTGGTTTTGTTGGATTATGACAGCTATGGCCGATGTTATTGCAGTTGGAGTATATGTTCGATATTGGTTTGATATCCCACAGTGGATACCTGCGATCGTTTGCCTAATTATCCTATTAGGACTCAATCTATTAACGGTTAAGCTTTTTGGAGAATTGGAGTTTTGGTTTGCATTAATAAAGGTCATAACCATTGTCGCATTAATTGGTATTGGAGTTATTTTGCTAGTGATGGGATACAAGACAGATGCAGGAACGGTGTCTATTGAAAATCTTTGGGGGCATGGCGGTCTTTTTCCTAACGGGATTTCAGG
This sequence comes from Bacillus sp. sid0103, assembly GCF_019219025.1. The sequence goes on from NZ_JAHUWN010000036.1 coordinate 55,736, forward strand.
GTTCTTGCTTTCATTCCAAATGGTTGTATTTGCATTTGTCGGTGTGGAATTAGTCGGCGTATCGGCAGCGGAAACATCCAATCCGGAAAAAAACATACCATCTGCTATTAATAAAATTCCTTTAAGAATTCTTTTTTTCTACGTTGGCGCATTGATCGTCCTTTTATGCATTAATCCCTGGACGGAACTAAATGCAGGAGAAAGTCCTTTTGTCAAAACATTCAGCTTGGTCGGGATTCCGATTGCTGCAGGTATTATTAACTTTGTCGTCTTAACTTCAGCCGCTTCTGCTTGTAACAGCGGGATGTTTTCCACAAGCCGGATTTTATTTAGTTTAAGCAATAATGATCAGGGGCCAACTCGCTTTGCAAAGTTGAATAAAAATCATGTACCAAGTAACGCGTTATTGATTTCCACGCTTGTTCTAACGGGGGGAGCTCTTTTGAGCAAACTGATTCCGGAACAAGCTTTTGGGATCGTGACAACCATTAGTGCGATATGTTTTCTTTGGGTTTGGGGTGTCATTCTAATTTGTCATGTAAAGTATAAGAAAACACGACCTGACTTACAGAAAAAATCAACATTTAAAGCACCGTTTACACCATTTATGAATTACGCTGTTCTAACATTGTTTGCCATGATTCTCATCATCATGCTGTTTGCTCAAGCTACACGCACAGCCTTATTGTTGACGCCACTATGGTTTATTCTATTATTTACATTGTATTCATATAGAAGGAGAAAAGAAAAAAAGCTAAGATTATCAGCATAGGATTAATGATGAAGGGTGCGTGACCTCACTGTGGTAATTACCGGAGGTGACGCACCTTTTCTCGTGGAGTATTTTTTAGAGGCTTGTTGAGCTTCCATAATTGATCCCCATTCCTGTTGTCCATGAAAATGTCATAGGGCGTCAGCGAAATGATAGAGGAGCAGTTGGGATCGCCATACTTGCCTGCGCTATCCTTTTCCTCCCATCGCGCTCTCCATATACTGCAAATAAGGTTTTATACAAGGCTCCCCTGCAATAAGCAGGAAGTCTTTTTTACTTTTTATCAGTGATTTTTCATAATAAAAACCCCCCATTAATAAATTACTTACTATACGTAATCTATTATCTAGAAATCCTCTAAAACAGTAATTAGGGAAAGATGGTGGTGAAGATGAGGGAAAACCAGAAAAATTTTGAAAAGAAAACAGATTTTAATGTCATCTATATCGTCCTGGATGATGTTGGTTTTTCCGCTTTGGGGTGTTATGGCTCAGAGATAGAGACACCTAATATTGACTCTTTGGCAGAAAACGGTCTCCGTTACAATAACTTTAATGTCACTCCATTATGTTCTCCAACCCGTGCCTGCCTGCTCACAGGGCGCAACTGCCACTCTGTCGGGGTTGGAATCATAACCGAAATAGATTGGGGCCCGGAGTATCCTAATAAACGCGGGAGAATTTCAGAGTCAGCCGCCACCCTGGCGGAGATCTTAAAGCTGAATGGAATGGCTACCTATATGGTTGGAAAGTGGCACCTTGTTCCAGGGCATGAAGCAGCCTCAAGCGGGCCATTTCGAAATTGGCCACTTTCAAAAGGCTTTGACCGGTATTACGGATTTTTATTAGGGATGACTGATCAGTATGCACCAGATTTGGTATACGATAATCATCGCGTCGAGAGGCCACATCCATCCAACTATCATTTATCAGAGGATCTGGTTGATAAAACACTGGAATTTTTGACTGATCATATTTCAATTACACCGGACCGCCCATTCTTCCTTTACCTCGCTTTTGGAGCACAGCATGAGCCACATCAAGTCCCAAAAGAAATTATTGGAAAATACCAAGGGGTATACGATAAAGGATGGGATCAAATAAGGGAAGAAAGATTCAGGCGTCAAAAGGATATGGGCGTTATCCCGCCGGACACGGAACTTGTGGATCGAAATCCGAGGATTAAGCCGTGGGATGAATTGATACCGAAAGAAAAAGCCTTGTTTATCAGATTCCAACAGACATATGCAGGCTTTCTTACCCATACAGATCAGCAAATTGGCAGACTGCTCACTTTTTTAAAATCCAAAAACAAGCTTGATAATACAATTATTGTATTACTCTCAGATAATGGAGGCAGTCAGGAAGGAAGCTGGAATGGTTCCATTAATGATTCCGCCTACTTTAATGGTGTCGAAGAAAACGTAAATGAAATGCTTCATCACATAGAACAAATAGGAGGACCGCAAGCAAGCTCTAATTATCCTAAAGGATGGGCGCAGGTTGCGAATACACCTTTTAAATATTATAAACAAGATACGTTTTATGGCGGCACACATGTACCCCTCATCATCCAATGTCCTCAAAGTATTCCCGATCCAGGTGCAGTTCGTTCCCAATTTTATCATGCCATTGACATTACTCCTACGATATTAAATCTTCTCGACATTGAGGCTCCAAAAATATTTGAAGGTGTTCCACAAATGCCGTTTCATGGGGTGAGTATGCTCGATACATTTACAGAACCGTACGCCCCCTCGAAGAGAACAAAACAGTATTTTGAAATGTTGGGAAACCGGGCAATATGGCAGAATGGATGGGTTGCCGTTACCTATCATGAAGCTGGTACTCCTTTTTATCGAGATCAATGGGAGTTATACCATGTAAACAAAGATTTTTCGCAAAAGAATAATCTTGCAGATCATTATCCGGAAAAATTACAAGAACTTATCGAAGTGTGGTGGCAGGAGGCTACGAAATTCGGGGTATTGCCACTCGATGACCGTCCATTTCGAAAAGGGTACGAAGGGTTGCAGGAAGGGCGATCGATATTTATTTTATATCCCGGAATGGCCCATTTACCCTCAAGTGCTGCTCCAAAATTAACCCTTACTTCTTATTCCATCACCATTCCAATCTTTCGTTTGAATCGTACAGCTGAAGGTGTATTAATCGCACATGGTAATTATTCAAGCGGTTATACATTGTATATTAAGGATAACTACCTCTTTTATGAATATAATTATGTTGGCACAGTCTATAAAATAAAATCCTCTCTTGAAGTACCAGTAGGTTATTCAACCATTTTTTTTGAATTTAGACGAGAAAGGTTCATTCAAGGAACGGGCAAGCTCTTTATTAATGGCCGGCAGGTTGGGGCCGTTTTTATGCCTCGGACGTTGCCATTTGTTCTTTCTGTTGAGGGATTAGATATCGGCAGGGATCGATTAACCTCCGTAAGTACGACCTACCCGGTGCCGGAATTTCCGTTTAGCGGGCATATTGAGAAAGCAGTTATCGAAACTTATGTGGATCCTTTTTTTAAAAAGAAAAAAAGAGATTTAATCTGCATTCAGGTAAATGGAACGACTCTGTATCTCTAGAGAAAGCAGGTAGCCAATATGGGGAATATCAATAGTTTTCATCCTTGCTAAGCCGACCGGTCCAATCTGTAATCTTGACTGCAAGTACTGCTACTACACAGAAAAGGAGGTTTATTACCCTAAAGGTCATTCTTTTCGGATGTCTGATGAAATAGTAGAGTCTTATATTAAACAATATATTGCCTCCCAGCACACACGGGAGATTGTTTTTGCATGGCAGGGCGGTGAACCAACCATAATGGGACTGGATTTCTTTAAAAGAGCGGTGTCACTGCAAAAAAAACATGCGGGTGGGAAACAGATCACGAATACGATCCAAACGAATGGAACCCTCTTAAATGACGATTGGTGTGAGTTCTTATCAACCAATCATTTTTTGGTAGGTTTAAGCTTAGATGGGCCTGAGCATATCCATGATCAGTACAGGATTGACCGAGGTGGGAAGCCGACATTTAGATTGGTGATGAAGGCACTTTCGATTTTAAAGAAGCATAAGGTCGAATTTAACATCCTTACCTGCGTTACGAGATATTCTGCCTATAGGCCTCTGGAAATTTATCATTTTTTTAAGGAGCACGACATTCAATTTATCCAATTTATCCCTGTCGTTGAACGGGAAGGTACTGAGATGGGTTTACGACATGCAGCCCCTCCTTCACTATTCATGGAAGAAGCACTGCACACTGTAACACCGTGGTCGGTGGAGCCTGAAATGTATGGAGAGTTTCTTATTCAAGTCTTTAATGAGTGGGTACAGCAGGATGTAGGTTCCGTTTTTGTCATGAACTTTGAATGGGCTCTTGCCTCTTGGATGGGAATTCCTTCACCCATCTGCATTTTTGCAGAGGAGTGCGGCAGAGCAGCAGTGATGGAACATAATGGTGATCTGTTTTCTTGTGATCATTACGTTTATCCTGAATACCGCTTGGGAAACATTAATGACGGTTTACTAAATATGATAAATTCGCCGTCACAGCATGCCTTTGCAAAAAGGAAGCGGGATACTCTTCCTTCTGTGTGCAGAAATTGTGAGGTTCGATTTGCTTGCCATGGTGAATGCCCAAAACACAGATTTCTAGTTTCAGAACAAAATGAACCAGGAATAAATTATCTTTGTGCATCCTATAAAAAATATTTCACGTACATTGATCCTTACATGAAAGTTATGAAGCAGCGATTACAAGCTGGATTTCCTGCTTCCATTATTAAAGAAAAACAATGAAACCGGGAAGCATGTCTAAAATGAAACTAGATTTTTTATCTCATTTTGATTCGTTACGGGGAACCGTTCTATAAGTAAAAAAGGTTTTATCTATGATTAAAGCTTCCGTTTTTACTCAGTCCACACACGTCGAGTGTATCTTGCAACTCATTTTAAAGAAAGGCAACTAACCCTATAAACTGTACCCGTTGTAAAGGACATTATAAAAAAGGTCATGCCACATGTAGAAGATGATTTCTGTATTCCACGAGGGGTCATCTTCTTTAAATTCCATTGATATCTGAAATTGTTATAGTAGGTCATATATTTCCTTTTTAATCGGGGCTACTCATACGGTTAATGTTGCAGAACAAAATGCAGGAGAAGCTTTAAAAGAGCTGACAGGCGGATTCGGTGTTCATTTCGCTATCGACTGCTCCGGCCACACAGGAGCGACAGAAAGTGCTTGGAAAGGAACAAGAAAAGGCGGTACCGTTGTGGTAGTGGGAGCTTTTAACCCAGCTATGGCAGTCAATTTGCCAGCAGGTGGCTTCCATCGCGTCGGTAAAATACTAAAGGGCAGCTTTTATGGAGATACACAGCCTTATCGCGACTTCCCTATCATTGCCCAGCTTTATGTTGATGGCAAATTTATGCTGGATGAACTCGTCCTTGATCATATCCAGCTAACAGACATTAATAAAGCATTCGACAGCTTCCATGACTGCAATTGCATCAACGTTGGCAGAACAGTTGTTGAGTTTTCATCACAAGAACAAAAGGAACTAGCAGATACGTCTGACAGCCTATTAACTATATAAAATAAGAAAACAGACCGTCTCATGGTAAAGTGTACCCTTTGTAAAGGACATTTTAAAAAAAGTCTAGGCAGATTTAAGAAGATGATCTCTGTATTGAACGAGGGCACTGAAAAACATTCCTTTTTTTATGATTTATGTGTTATCTAAAAAAA
>NZ_JAHUWN010000037.1 GCF_019219025.1 Bacillus sp. sid0103
GCCGCAATCAATTATAGGGAGCCGGATTTTGAGAAACAGATTGAGGCTGCATGCCCAAACGGTGTTGATGTCTATTTCGACAATGTAGGTGGTACGGTATCCGACACGATTATGAAACTTATTAATCACGGAGCCAGAATTCCGATTTGTGGTCAAATCGCAACGTATAATGGAGCTAAGACTGATATTGGTCCACGTGTGCAAATTAAACTTTTGACTACTAGCTCATTGATGCAGGGATTTGTCTTCAGTAACTATGCATCACGTTTTGCAGAAGGTGCCGAGATTATGGCTAAATGGGTTTCAGCCGGAAAAATCAAATATCAAGAGACGATTGTTGAGGGGTTTGAAAATACAGTATCTGCTTTTTTCCAGTTATTCACTGGTGGAAATACAGGTAAGTTATTGGTAAAGGTATCTGAATAAGAGGGTTAATGCAAATGTGCATCTTTAGGCAGTTGTTCCCGATCCGATGAAAAATCTTCACGCGAAGTAAGTTCGGGAACACCGCAGTAATGATTACTTTTGGACGAAAGGTACCTTTTTTTTGGTCTTACCCCTGTCAAATATCGCAATAAAAAGGAGCTTCAACGTGATGCGAAGCTCCCTTTTTGCATATGAAACTTACCACTTTTTATTTTTAATCACTTTTCTTGTACCTATTAATAAACGTATTAATATATAGATTAATACAACGACTCGATCGTGGTTTATTATTAACTCTTTTCCATTAGAATAAATATATTTAACATAAAAAAAAATATTGAGTATAATCTAAATACTGATCGTAGTGATTGTTTAATTCGTAAATCTTATTAACGTCAGTATACCAAACAGCAATAAAATAACTTACAACAAACAATAGATTTAATAATACTATTTTTTTATTCAACTTTTACTATCTATTTAATCATATATCAATAAATTTTATCAGAAAATTACTTCTATTCTCCCAGGAAAACATTCCCATTTATTTTAGCAAACTTATTCAACACCCTCAGTTTGATACGATTATCTCTCGAATGCTCACTTATTCGCAGGATTTCATATCCCTTGTATTTGGATTTACGTATAATTGATATGAGTTCAGATCATTTTGGCTTCGTGAAGGCATAGTTAAATAAAGGAGTCAGCTACCACTCCACATTTTAGTAGAGGAATCGCCGTAGCCGAGATCTTCCACGCTTTGAAATGACAATCTGACCTTTCCATTTTCCTGAACTTGCTTCAGCTAGATGCAATCCTGCATGGCGTAATAGAGAGTTTCCGTGAGAGAATCCGCTTAAGTCTCCTGACTCACCTAGTATCCCAGCTAATGAAATTTCACTTATTCCCATAATCATAAGTAGTTTTTTCGCGAATGGTATTTTGTTGAGGACATCTTTAACTTGTTGTTCAACTCTTTAGAGTTGTTTTACAGCGAGGTCATATTCCTCTAATAATTGTTCTAAATGGAATTTATAAGTATCAAGGGCTTGTCCGGTTCCAATAGAGGCTTTTGCTAGATTGATGAGTAATTGGCCCTTCTTGGGTCCTGGTTGTCGTTTCATTATAGACTTCCAACCCCTCTGGACATCTAGTGACTCCATTGAAGATATTTCATCTGGAGTTGGAAATAAACGAAGGGTTGCGATGGCTCCTTTGCACGAAACATTTTTAAACACTTGTCTCAGCTCTGGAAAGACAACATCTACCCATCGATTTATTTGATTAATAGACATTACGAGACGTTTTACAATCACATCACGATTAGACATTAGAACTCTAAGTTTCTCAAATGATTCTGATGATGGGCGAATGAAGGAATAGTAGCCGTTTTTGACCATATCCGCGATAACGAGCGCATCCTTTTTATCACTCTTAGATTGGGTATTATCACGATTCTCTTTATTCCTTTTTACTAAGTGGGGATTGACTGTTACTACCTCAATGTTTTGGTTATATAACCATTTGGATAGGTAAATCCAATAATGGCCTGTAGGCTCCATACCAACTATTGTTGAATCTAATTTTTTTAGTTTTTGTAAGTTTTGAATCCAACTTACTAGTTTTACGAACCCCTCTTCATTATTTTCAAATGAAAGAGGATCTCCAACTACAATTCCACGGAACTTAACAGCTTGAGCAACGTGTAGTTGTTGAGCGATATCCACACCAACAATAAGATGTGTATCGGAAATTCTTTCTATTAGTTGATTTTGTTTGTCTTGCATTTTAAAATTCATAGTAGGGCTTCCTCCTTAAGACTCTGAGTTTAGATTGGTCTCTATACTCGTATCTTACTGAGGGACTTTATTTTTTTCAAACCTGATATTTAACGATCTACAGGAATGCTATACTCCTTCTGTTGAGTAAGCTTAGGTAATTTTTATGATTTAATATCAAAATGTTAGTGAAATTGACTGATCATTTGACACGTTAATTGACAACTATTTTTTAGAGTACAACAACAATTGTCCTATAAAATAATTACATCCTTTAGGTTGTCAATTCTCTATAAAAAGTTAAAAAAGCCTTTATATAAAAAGAAAAATGGCATAGTCAGTTCTTATGCCATTTCATGTGTCAATTTATCGTTTTGCACCCCCAAACGGAACCCTTTAATAGAAAAAGGATAGGTTTTTTTGTATATTTTCTGCCGTTTTTCTATTCCCCTTCTTCCAACCTTCTATAGGATCAAATAAATCCAAAATTGATTCAATCCCTCCTTCTACTCTTTATTGATAACTAAAATGAATCATTATCATAACGAGGATGTCATTTACCCAAAAAAAATATCGCCATATAATTACCTTAGCATTTTAAATAGTCTTAATTATACCAATGTTATTAATAATTTAATTTTGCTATCCATAAATGCAATTCATATTAGAGGTGATTACATAAAATGAAAAAAAGAAATCAGTGGTTTAATGGGAGGACCGCAACCTGTATTGTCGCTTCTGCCCTAGTATTCTCCAGTGCGAGATTTGCATTTGATGCTCCCATTGGTTTGGCACAGGGAATCGATTCGGATAATGCGATGACACGTGTTGTGGTCGAAATGGACGGCGCACCCGCCATTCAAACACTGCCGAAGTCAGTAAGGATAGGGGCCGCTTCCAAATCAGCAGTAAGTAAGATGAAAGAACGTACTGAGAGTATAAAACTGGCACACGGGAAAGTATTACAAACAATAAATGAAAAAGGGATTCCATTCAAAGAGTCTAACGAATATACATTTACCTTTAACGGTATTTCAATGAAAGTCCCCAAAAACAAACTTGATGAACTGCGTTCAATTCCCGGCGTAAAAGCGGTGTATCCGGATCAGGAATATCACACAGACTTGGCCGAAAGCGTTCCTTTGATTGGTGCTCCTGACGTTTGGTCCATGCACGACCAAGAAAATCAAGGAGTGACCGGGAAAGGAGTGACGGTCGCTGTGATTGACACGGGCGTGGACTATAATCACCCTGACCTTGGCGGGGCGATCGGACCAGGGCACAAAGTACTCGGGGGGTATGATTTTGTCAATCATGATAACGACCCAATGGACGACTACGGCCATGGAACCCATGTTGCCGGAATCATTGGGGCTCATGGTAAAGTGACCGGGGTGGCACCTGACGCTTCGATAACAGCCTATAAAGTCATGGACAATAACGGATCAGGAGATACATCCGATATCCTTGCCGGAATAGAAGCCTCTATTTCTCCAGACAATCCATACCCGGCAGATGTCATTAATATGAGCCTTAGTGGTCCAGGAGATGGCAGTGATCCCATCTCCCAAGCCGCCCAAAATGCGGTTGAAGCCGGTGTAGTTGTTGTAGCGGCAGCCGGGAATTCAGGCCCTGGATATGGAACAATTGGTGCTCCTGCTATGGCAGAGGGAGTACTTGCTGTCGGCGCAAGTACAAGTGGTATCAAAGTGCCTGTCGCGAAGATGGTTGCCCCGGTTGAAGAGAATTTGTCCGTTACCCGCCTTGGGTTTACAGCAAACCCTCCTGAAGCAGCCACCACCCGCGAGCTGGTAGATGTTGGAGAAGGTGGACTGGAAAACTACGAGGGAGTAGATGTAAAAGGAAAGATTGCCCTAATTCAATTGCCTCAAGGTGCAAGTGTACAGCAAGCTTTTTCAGAAGCGGTTACAGCTCAAGAAAAAGGGGCCGATGCTGCGCTCTTTTACCTGCCTGACCAACCTGGCCCTGTTTTTAAATTAGGAGATACTATACCATCACAATATACATCCAATTCATCTGAAAAGTTACAAGCTCAAGATCAATTCCAGACAGATTCATCCTGGGACGGTCGGTTGGATACGTTGGCCGCAATGCTAATTACCGGAACAAAAGCTGGGGAATTAAAGTCCTACTTGGCCAAGGGACCCGTTAAAATCACGATTGCGGGAAAAGACGCAACGGATCAAATTGCTAACTTTAGTTCACGTGGTAATTCCGACTTACGAGCAAAGCCTGATTTAGTCGCTCCGGGTGTTGAAATCAATTCGACCTACATCAAGAAACAAGATGATGATTCCGGTTACACAAGAATGAGCGGGACAAGCATGGCCGCCCCTCATGTGGCAGGTGCAGCTGCCCTCATAAAACAACTCCACCCTTCCTGGAAAGCTAGCGAGATTGCCAGTATTTTAAAAGAATCCGCGAAGCCGCTGGCATCATATGATGTGCTTACACAAGGGGCAGGAAGACTGGATGTAAAGGCTGCAGCGGAAACCAATGTTGTCGCCTCACCTAATGGCTTAAATTTTGGAATAGCTGATTTAAAAGATTCTGAGATTCATAGAAGCGCTTCATTATCTTTGAACAATCATGGTGAAAAACCAGTTGATATGGATTTCACTGTAAAAGACGCTACAAAATCCGGGGCAGCCGTTACAGTGAATCCATCCCATATTCATATTGAACCAGGTCAGCAGGTCAATGTTGATGTGAATATCAACATGAATCGGCCGGATCAGGATATGGTTATTTCCGGATGGATAGAAGGAAATATCCAATCCGGAACAGAATCGCAGCATTTGCAGGAGCCATACCAGTTAACAGTACGGCATCTCCAAATTACTGCATCTCCCGATCCAGTAGCATCCACAGTGAATGAAACGGAGGCCTTCATATACAGTCCGGTTGATTTGTCACAAGCTCCAAAAGTGACAGTTCGAACTCCAAGCGGAAAGACAACTCAAGTGACTTCTGTCTTAGATCATGATCATTGGTGGCGAGTGCCCGTTCAGACTAGCGAAGTGGGAATATATCAGATTGATGCTAGCTCTACAGTCAAAAATTCCTCTAGTGAGGAATCTACGATAATAGGCTCTGGTTATGTGGAAAAATTACCAGCCGATAAGGAACACTCTTCCTCCTGGAAAGCTGTTGGACCATACTCTAATGCAGGGCTGATGCATATTGATCCAAAAAATCCTAAGGTCATGACGGTATTATCTACACAGTCTCCTTCCATTTTCCGGACTGAGGATGGGGCAAAAACTTGGCATGAGTTTCGAAATTTTCCTGTTGCAGGAGGAGTGCCAACTGCAATCGTCGTTGATCCTACTAATGAAAAAAATATATATGTTCCTGTTAAGTCGAGGTATAATGATCCAACGTATATAGGTAAGATATTCGCCAGCAAAGATGCTGGAATAACATGGAACACACTACCTTTTCCTAACATAGAAGTATCTGACTTAGTCATTGATGAGAGCGGGCAGAAATTGGTTGCTATTTCCAGTAACGAAGTATTTGTCAGCTTGGACAAAGGAATGAACTGGGAAAAATTGTCTGGAAATTGGCCATATCTTAATAAAGCACATCTTCTGAATAACGACCTATACCTTTCAGCAGGCTACAACGGTGTTTACGCTGTTAAAGATGTATTTTCAGGTTCAGCAACATCTGTGAAATTGTTTCAGCCGCGTTTTAGAGGGATACAAGATGTAGTAGGCAATCAGGATATACTTATTGCAAGTACTTATGGCGGTGGATTATATGCGTCCTATAACCAAGGTAAAGATTGGAATGAAGTTACCCATAATCAAGTACCATTTCATGATGTATTTTGCGTTAAGATTCTCGATGGAGGTATTTATGTAGGAACTGGTTATGATGGAATTTGGGTAAGCCACGATTACGGAAAAACTTGGGAATCTTGGAAACAACCACTTCCAGGGTCTAGGTCCCTTGATATCGATTTTGCCTTAGGAGCAAAATCTTCCCCTAACGGGAATCGCCCAGTTTATGTTTCTTCAGATCAGGCAGGAATATATGAAACACAGGATAAAGGTGAAACATATAAACGGGTCGGTATTCCTGGAGCAACGGTTTACGACTTGGCTATTTCCCGTAACACCCAAGGGTACCAGTTACTTGCCGGAACTGATGCTAACACGTATCGGACAATGTTACCAGATCAAAATAATGTTGCTTCCGCCACTCTCGAATGGGGAGCGGCTCAAGGTGAAGGAATGACAGGAGAACAAGTGTATCAGGTTGCAACGTCCCCAACAGAAGCAAATGTCGTCTACAAGACACGCTTTAGTGCGATTGGGACGATGAATGTGTACCGAAGCAAAGATGGAGGAGAAAACTGGGATTTGAAATTTGAAGATTCCTCAGTCCCTCTTGCCCTACTGGTTCATCCAGCCAACCCGAATGAAATCGTGATCCCATATAATATCCCAGGCACCGACGTAAAAGGCGTGTGGGTCAGCCAAGATGGTGGGGATAATTGGAAAAATATGAAGCAAGAACACCAGTTTACAGCCATAGCCGGTGATCCCAAAGATCCTAACCGGATTTGGGCTGGCGGAAATGACGGGCTATTTCTGTCCCAAGACATGGGCCAATCATTCCAAAAAATTCAAAACGTTCCTGTAAGCAGTATTGCGATTAACTCACACAATCCAGACCATTTAGTAGTGGGAGGAAACCATTTATATGTCAGTACAGATGGCGGGAAAACTTTAGAAAAAGCAAAGTATGCTGAATCTGAGCTCAACATTTATGTCAATGATATCATCGTTTCCCCTACTAATCCTAAGGTCGTCTATGCAGCAACTGGTGCCTTTTATCAAGGGGGACAAGGAGGTCTTCTTAAGGGAGGTCGCGGTGTGTTAATGAGTGTGGATGGCGGGGAAACATGGACGAATATATCCGATGGCCTTGATAACAAAAATGCAACTGCCCTTGAACTATCACCAGACGAAGAATATTTGTTTGTCGGCACACAGGGTGGCAGTGTCCATCGATTGAAAGTGTCTAATAATCATCGGTAAGATCACATAAACAGAAATCTTCTTATTCCCTTCCCCATTCCGCTTCCTGGAATGGGGAAGTTTTTTATGTAAGCCGTTTTAATTGGTACTTTTTAAGAAGTAATTAAAATATTTTCATTATACACTCTCTCATTCAGTTTTGTCTTTTCCACATAAGCAACCAACAAGTCTATAAAACATCTTGCAGCATGTCCAATATACTTTTCTTTATGATGTACAATGGCAATTTCCTTACAAATAGCTGGGTTTTCGATTTTAATAACCTTTAGGGTTCCATCATTCTCCGAATCGAGAAGTGTTCTGGGACGAATGGTTGCTCCAATACCTGCTTTCACTAAACTCAATATAGATTTTACCTCAGTCAATTCTATGATTGGCTGTATGGCAAATCCCACAGAGGCGAAGGCAAAATCAATTAATTTTCGGCACTTGTGGTTTATAGGAAATAATATTAGTGACAGGTCCTTAATCTCTTCTAACTTCACTTTATCCCTATTTGCCAATGGATGGTCATATGGAACGGCCAAATAATTTTCTACAATATATAAAGGGATATTCGTTAACTGTTCATTCTCTATAGGCATGAGTGTCAATGCTATGTCAATTTCATTTCGAATAACCTTTTCTTCAATATTATCTGACATTAAGATCTTTGTTTGCACTTGGGGCCACTTGTGATGAAGTTCTAAGAAAACGACGGATGCAAGCTGACTTAACTCTTCCGACATTGCCCCAATGATAAGTTTTCCTTTTTTTACTTTTTGAAGTTCTTCTAATTGTTCATATACACTTTTTATATTGGAGAATATTTTCCCAGATTGTTCCAGGAGAATTCCACCAGCTTCTGTGATGGCGATTTTTTTTCCTAAACGATCAAATAAACGGACTCCTAATTTATCTTCAAGCGTTCTCATTTGACGGCTCAAAGCAGGTTGTGAAATTCCTAATTTTTCTGCTGCCCTAGTGAAATGTAATTCCTCACATATAGCCATAAAGTATTCCAATTCCCTTAATTCCATAATTCCCCTTCTCTCCATCGTCTGATGGTAAAATTCAAATAAGCAAAAGGCAACGTTTTCAAATCATTGTCTTTATTTTCTTATTATTTATTGTAGAACACTAGGTATATAACCTCAATGAAATTATATTACGCAAATTTATCCAATACTTATCTAGAATTGAAACCCTTGTTAATTGGGCGATTTATTGTACCCTTTGGAAAATACCTCTCCAATGAATGGTAAAACCTCCCTATCATTGATAGGAAGGTAATTTTCATTTTAATTATTTGCCTTCACCAGTGTTGAACATTTCTTTTGCATATTGGATACCTAAACCATATGCACCACCGTGTTCTTCAGCAATAGATAGTACTTGATCATAAGTAGCTTGATTTGCCCAGTCACGTTGTAATTCCAGCATATATTGCATCCATGTGATTGGTGTAGCACCTGCTTGTACCATACGTTCAATCGCCATATTGTGGGCTTGATCGGTAACACCGCCTGAAGCGTCCGTTACCACGTAAACTTCATAACCATCATTAAGTGCTTCTAAAACTGGCATCACGACACAAACTTCAGTCCAAAGACCGGCAACGACGATTTTTTTCTTTCCAGTATCTTTAATGGCTTGGACCACGTTTTTATCATCCCAAGCATTCATGGATGTACGATCATAAATTTTTTGATCTGGGAAGACTTTTTTAATCTCTGGGAAGATTGAACCACTGAAAGACTTAGAAGCGACTGTTGTTAATACAGTTGGTACCTTAAACGTCTTAGCTGCTTCAGCCAATCCTGCTACATTATTACGTAGTGTTGCCACATCGATTGACTTAGTCCCAAAAGCCATCTGAGGCTGGTGGTCAATCATTAATAACATATGATTGGTTGGTGTTAATAATTTAGAAGTAGATTGGTCATCTACCTTTACTGGTTGATTTTCATTTGTTGATGCTTTTGTCACTGAACTATGTGTTAATTCTACTGCCCCTACTGCACCTAAGGCCACAGTTAAAGCCATTCCTACTGCTGCTAATTTTTTAATTACGGATTTCATCTTCTGAACCTCTTCCTTTATATATTTATATATTTGTAGTAATTTTTCAAAACACGTTTAATCTAAGGCCCACAAACTATTTCGAATTCATTTATCTCTATTTGAAGATATTTGGGTAAAATGAAGTAATTATTTGCCTTCACCAGTGTCGAACATTTCTTTTGCGTATTGGATACCTAAACCATATGCACCACCGTGTTCTTTAGCAATGGATAGTACTTGATCATAAGTTGCTTGATTTGCCCAGTCACGTTGTAATTCCAGCATATATTGCATCCATGTGATTGGTGTAGCACCAGCTTGAACCATACGTTCAACTGCCATATTGTGGGCTTGATCGGTAACACCGCCTGAAGCGTCCGTTACCACGTAAACTTCATAACCATCATTGAGTGCTTCTAAAACTGGCATCACGACACAAACTTCAGTCCAAAGACCAGCAACAACGATTTTTTTCTTTCCAGTATCTTTAATGGCTTGGACCACGTTTTTATCATCCCAAGCATTCATAGATGTACGATCATAAATTTTTTGATCTGGGAACACTTTTTTAATCTCCGGGAAGATTGAACCACTGAAAGACTTAGAAGCGACTGTTGTTAGTACAGTTGGTACCTTAAACGTCTTAGCTGCTTCAGCCAATCCTGCTACATTATTACGTAGTGTTGCCACATCGATTGACTTAGTCCCAAAAGCCATCTGAGGCTGGTGGTCAATCATTAATAACATATGATTGGTTGGTGTTAATAATTTTGAAGTAGATTGGTCATCTACCTTTATTGGTTGATTTTCATTTGTTGATGCTTTTGTCACTGAACTATGTGTTAATTCTACTGCCCCTACTGCTCCTACGGCAACTGATAAAGCCATTCCTACTGCTGCTAATTTTTTAAATAAAGATTTCATATTCTAAACCTCTCCCTTTATATATTTGTAGTAATTTTTCAAAACATGTTCAATCTAAGGTCGCAAACTACTTTGAATTCAAATATCTCGAATTTGAGATATTTAAGTAAAAAAATTAATCCTATTTACCTTCATTAGAATTTAACATTTCTTTTGCTTATCCTTTACTTGATATCTTCATCCATGTTCCTTAACAAATGCTAATTTTAAAATTAGGGATTTCTTCTTCATTACACCGCCCCTAATTTATATGTAGGAATTGTCTAGGAACCCCCCTACTCTTCTCCTCCTTTTATTTAATTTTTCTCGAATAATATATTTCAAACAAAACAATCTTGAAACAAAACATTTTAATTTCGAGATAATTTTATTATAAATAATTTAATTGAATTGTCAACCTTAAATTTAAAAATTATTTTATTTTATGGTTACTTTTTAATACAAATTTCCTTTTAAACTTAATCGTTTAAATCTTTATTTATTAGTGTATTTACGATATAATCATTTATATCAAAGAAATACCTTGTTACTTTTAGTACACAATTATTGCAAATTGGAGGTGTTTATCTTGAGTGAGAAGGAAACACAGGATAAAGTATGTTCAAAGGTTGAAGAATCGTACAATATTATCGGAAAAAAATGGATGGGTTTAATTATCCATACTCTAATGGAAGAACCAAAACGGTTTAGTGAAATCCATGCTTATATTCCTGATTTAAGTAAGAGAATGCTTAACGAACGAATGAAGGAACTTGAGGATTGCGGAATCGTTCTAAGAAATGTAATTACAGATCGCCCAGTACGAACAGAGTATTCACTTACAAAGAAAGGGACGGAATTAGGAAGAGCCCTAAAGACAGTAGAGGATTGGGCTGATAAATGGCTATAAAGTTAAACTTCAATTAAAAAAGAATGCCAAGCCACTTCTTTAAAGAGGTGGTTTGGCAGTCAAATTAACTTAATGGCTGTGCTTTTAACTCCTTTTCTTTTGAAAAGCAGAAATACTTTCGTACTCTTCTTTCAAAAGTCGAGAAAGGCGAATATAGATTGGAGCTAATTCTTTATATATTTCCACATTTTCTATATGCGGTTCATGATAATGAGTAGCACCTACCATTTCCGAAACTACATGTAACGTATTAATTTCACCAAGACTATATAAACCCAGAATCGCCGCTCCCAAGCAAGAACTTTCAAAACTTTCAGGTACATGCACCTCTTGATGGAAAATATCCGCCATCATTTGTCTCCAAAGCGGTGATCTTGCAAAACCTCCGGTTGCTTGAATTTTTTTCGGCTCGCCTATCAATTCTTTTAAGGCAAGAAGAACCGTGTATAAATTAAAGATAATCCCTTCCAAAACAGCGCGGATAAGATGTTCTTTTTTATGATGTAAGCCCAATCCGAAGAAGGATCCCCTTGCATTTGCATCCCATAAGGGAGCTCTTTCACCTGCTAAGTATGGGTGGAATAATAAGCCATCAGATCCAGGATTCACTTTTGCTGCAATTTCCGTCAGTACTTCATACGGGTCCTTTCCTAAACGTTTCGCGGTTTCAATCTCTGAAGAACCCAGCTGGTCACGGGCCCATCTGAAAATCATGCCTCCGTTATTGATCGGACCTCCAATCACCCAATGATCTTCGGTTAAGGCATAACAAAAAATCCTACCTTTAGGGTCTGTCACAGGCTGATTTGTCACAGTCCGAATAGCGCCGCTTGTCCCGATTGTAACGGCAACTACTCCAGGTTCAATCGCGTTCACACCTAAGTTGGATAACACTCCATCACTAGCGCCAACGACAAATGGAGTGGATGGAAGCAAGTTCATCTCTTTTGCAAATGTTTCGTCCAACCCTTTTAAACAATATGTTGTAGGAACTGGTTTGGAAAGTTGTTGTGCTGATACCCCTGCAACATGAAGAGCTTCTTCATCCCAATCCAAATTTCTCAAATGAAACATTCCTGTTGCTGATGCAATGGAGTAATCGATGACAAATTCCTTAAATAGCTTATAGAATACATATTCCTTAATGGAAATGAACTTATATGTACTTGAAAATAATTCTGAATGCTCATTTCGAAGCCAAGTCAGCTTTGATAAAGGTGACATGGGATGAATTGGCGTCCCGGTGCGAAGATAGATTTCATGCCCGTTCATTTCATTCTTAATTTTTTCAGCCCACTCTGCGCTTCTATTGTCCGCCCAAGTGATACATTTGGTTAACGGCATTCCCTCTTTATTAACAGCAATCACACTATGCATCGCTGAACTAAAGGAAACAAAAAGAACATCATTAGGCTGGACATGGTTTGCTTGTACAACCTTCTTAATGGTGGTGATCACGGCCTGAAAGATCTCTTCAGGGTCTTGTTCCGCCGTTTCCGGTGTAGGAGAATGCAAAGGATATTCAATTCCATGGCTTGATATAACAGTGCCGTCGATTGTAAATAGAACAGATTTTGTACTAGTTGTGCCGATGTCTACACCTATCATATATTTTGTACTCACGATTTCTTCCTCCTTACAAAGGATTTTTACTGCTTCCTAATCAAGGAGAGAAGCTAAAAATAAGCTTCTCTCCTTCACGTAAATCATTTATAGATGTGACACTTTAAACTTCCTCTATAGTTTATATTAGTAGTATTGTTTTTAAACAAACAAATTAAGCAATAATACACCGCCAAAAGCAACAAATGAAAGGATTGTCTCTAACACTGTCCACGTTTTAAAGGTTTCTTTCACGGATAATCCCAGGTATTCTTTTACCATCCAGAATCCAGCATCGTTTACATGTGAGAACATCAAGGATCCTGCACCTGTCGCGATAACAAGCAATGCCTGATTTACACCTGACTAGTCCAGTAATTGCAGGTAATGCATTAATAAAAAATAGCGAGTAAATCAACTTCTATGTTTCCGAAGAATTATATTCGCACCAGGATCACCTATCGATTATTCCTTTTCTTCAGCTCTATCTATATCGAAAATTTCTTAAATGCCAACACTGCATTATGTCCTCCAAAACCAAAACCATTAGAAATAGCATAGTTTATTTTCTGGTTAACTGCATGGTTTGGAACATAATCTAAATCACACTCTTCATCTGGTACATCATAATTAATAGTTGGAGGAGCTATATCTTCCATGATACTTTTGAGGGTTATAACAGCCTCAATCCCACCTGCTGCTCCAAAAAGGTGCCCAGTCATTGATTTAGTGGAACTTACCTTTAAGTTATAAGCATGAGCACCGAAAACACTTTTAATCGCTTTGGTCTCTGATTTATCTCCTTCAGGGGTACTTGTACCATGTGCATTTATATAATCCACATCCGTCAATCGAATATTTCCCATTTCTAAAGCTAATTTCATGGCATTTGCGGCCCCATTGTAATCAGGTGAAGTAATATGGTATGCATCTGTTGTGGAACCATAACCTACGATTTCTCCTAAAATTGTCGCTCCTCTTTCCTTTGCATGCTCATATTCTTCCAGGAATAAAACACCCGCTCCTTCAGACATGACAAAGCCATCACGCCCTCTGTCAAATGGGCGACTTGCCTTTTCTGGAAAATCATTAAGAGTAGACATTGCTCTCATTCTTGAGAATCCAGCAAAAGCTAGTGGATTAATAGGAGCTTCAGCGCCTCCTGCTAATATGCCATCAGCATAACCATGTCTAATATTTAAAAAAGCCTCCCCAATTGCTTGATTCCCTGTTGCACAAGCAGAAACAGGTGAAAAGCTAGGCCCTTTAAAACCCGTTTTTATAGATATTATTCCTGACGCCATATTACTGATCATCATTGGAACCATAAATGGTGAAACTTTTCTTGGTCCCCTTTCAAGCAAAGCTTTATGATTTTCTAATGTAGTATTAACTCCTCCAATACCGGAACCAATATAAACCCCTAATCGCTCCTTATTAACATTTTGTAAATCTAGATTCGCTTGTTCTAAAGCTTGTTGAGCAGCAGCAACAGCATACTGTATGAATAAGTCATATTTTTCCTGTTCTTTTTTATCCATATATTGCTCTGCGACAAAGTCGGTAATATAACCTGCAATTTGGGTGTTAATATTGCTATAGTCATCAGATTCAATTCTTTTGATGCCTGAATTACCTTCTTTAATGTTCTTCCAGAACGCTTCAATTGTATTTCCTAACGGTGAAACGACTCCATATCCTGTCACTACAACCCTTCGTGCCATCACCAACACTCTCCTGTCATTCCTTTATTGCATAACTACTTCAAAAGATCTTTAAGTTGTTCCAATATTTTAGACAAAAAACCATCTCTGAATACAAGTTTACATTGAATCGGCCTTTAATACTAGAAATGAGAAAAACTGCTAATGCTTACAGATCGTCAGTATTTTGAAATTATTCAGCTCTTTTCTCCAATAGTTTAATAATTTTTCAATTATTTGGTCCAGTTCTCTTTAATAAACTGATCACGGCCGGACTTTTCCCGATCTTCCTTATAATGTTTTGGATTCTTCATATGGTAATCTTGATGATAATCTTCGGCTGCATAGAAAGGCTCGGCCGTCAAAATTTTCGTTACAATAGGTTTTGCAAATCGACCGCTTAATTCCAAATCTTGCTTGGATTGAAGTGCCAACTGTCGTTGCTGTTCATTATGGTAAAATATTGCGGTTGTATATTGCGTTCCACGATCCTGGAATTGTCCGAATGCATCTGTCGGATCAATTTGCAGCCAATAAAGTTCTAGTAACCTTTCATATGGAAAAAGCTCGGGATCAAATGTGATTTGTACGGCTTCGACATGTCCCGTCTTCCCCGATTTAACATCTTCATACGTAGGGTTTTCCTTGGTACCGCCGGTATAGCCTGACACGATACCTTCGATTCCGGGCAGTTCTTCAAACGGTGTAACCATACACCAGAAACACCCTCCGGCAAAGGTTGCTTTTTGCATGTTCTATGTCCCCTTCCTTAGATGTATTGCACTAGAGCCCAAACCAATTGTTCTAAGCTTTCTTGATCGATTGCATCAAATCTATTTTTGATCGGACTTTCGATATCCAGTACGCCAATTAGCCGATTGTTTTTTACGATCGGAATAACGATTTCCGACTGTGTGGCCGCATCGCATGCAATATGGCCTGGGAGCAAGTGGACATCCTTGACTCGAACTGTCTCCCATCTCCTTCATTTATTAACTTACTAATATTTAAGTTTTATCTTGACGCATAGCATCTCGAGTAGTTTTTACTTATATATAGAATTTACATACTCTTTTATTGTTCTCAATAACTTTTCCGTAATTTTCAAATTCACAATGAATCTCATATTCAACCGACAAGCTAAAAGTGCCCTCTCTGAAAGAATGAGCAGTTACGAATAATACAGTTGCCAATTAAATTAACTCTTTAGTTATTGGTGAAACAATTGTGGGTATATCGCTTTTACCCCGCCAGAGAAATCTTGCTGTACCTTTCGGCTCAAATCGTTTGCTACA
Source organism: Bacillus sp. sid0103 (assembly GCF_019219025.1). Next base: position 15,733 of record NZ_JAHUWN010000037.1, read on the forward strand.
ATTTCATAGCTATCGGCTTCTATACCATCGATAGCAATCTTTGCAATGTCAGCAGGGTTAGCTTTCGGTGCTTTAATATTTGCTGTCATGTCTGTGTCCATAAACGCTACATGCAACCCAGAAACATGAATATTTTTAGGAGCTAGGACCAAGCGGAACGTATTCGTCAAACTCCATTCTGCCGACTTCGCTGCTGGATATGCCCCCCCTCCGTTCAAGCTCAACCAGGATAGAACAGAGAGAATATTCAGGATTGTTCCTCCGCCATTTTTCTCAATAATAGGAGCAAAAGCGCGTATCATCGAGAGAGTGCCGAAAAAATGAGTGTCCATCTCCAAACGAATTTTATCCACATCACCATCTAGCAGCGCAGCTCCGGTACTCGATCCAGCATTATTGATCAGTAAAGTTACATCCCTAGCAATCTCGGCTGCTGCAGCAATCGACTTTTCGTCTGTTATGTCTAGCTGTAGTGGGATGACTCCAGGAAGATCAATCAATTCCGGTTTTCTGACTCCTGCATAAACCTTAGCACCTCTAGCGAGAAGTTCCTGTGCAAGATGACGACCAAGGCCCCGATTTGCTCCTGTAATTAGTGCTATTTGTTTTGAAATTTCCATATACGTATACACCTCATTTTGTATTTTTTTAAGCATACTGTCTTAATAATTTGTATCATTAAATTGATTTATTCGTTTAAGAATAATCATTCTTAAATTTACAAAAAATGATTTAGTGTTCGTGTTTGAATTCCCACTTTACATTCGTTAATACATAACATATTTACGCTCCTTGATTTGGTATTGAAGGACTAGAAGTTCCCCCACTTTTATCAGTTATTGATTCTTTATATAGTGTGAAAAATTCAATTCTCAATCTATATTATTCGTCGTTTCAAGTTTAGTTAGGTAATCTCTTAAGAAGCCAATAGAGCGGTTTATATAAATAGTGTCATAATATAGCTTTGTCATCATTAGAGATCCCTCAATTGTGGATATAAATATAGTTGTAAAAGTTTCAGAATCTATTGTAGGAATGATTTCTCCCTTTTTTATCCCATTTCGAACTATTCGAACGATCATGGAATATAAATCATTCATAGCCCTTACTGTCGCCTCCCGTAAATCGGGATGTGCATCATCTGACTCTATCGCGGCATTTAAGATCGGACAACCTCCAGGAATGGGCTTCCCTTCTACTAATAACAAAAAAACATCAAGTATAGCATTCAGCTTTTCAATAGTATTATTTTGGTTTTCAATAGCTTTTTGAAAAGTCATGAACATGGTATTAATTGAGTAAGAAAATGCATCCAATGAAAGTTCTGCTTTACTTTTAAAGTGATTATATATTCCTCCTTTTTCCATCCCGATTTTTTCCATGATAGTAGTAATAGAAGTACTCATATAACCTTCTGTATTTAATAGTCCAGAGGCTTTTTCAATAATCATCTGCTTAGTTCGTTCACCCTTGCGCATATTTTTGTCCTCTTTTCTAACTGATTTTTCAAACTGATTGGTCTGTTAAAATTAGTATAACTCTATAAGTCTTCATAATCACATTATTTTTATCTGAACATTGCAATTATATTGACAAATAAAACCTACTAAAGTATATAATAAAAACAGACCGTTTTGTATTTTTTTATAATGGAGGGATGTTAAAATGAGTAAAAAAGTTCTTGATATGCAAAAAATTATTAATGGTGAGGTTCCACCACCACCCATTGCAAGGTTAATTGGGGCGGAGCTGGTATATGTTGAAGAAGGAAAAGCAGTTTTTGAATTACAATGTAATACAGAAAAACATGCAAATCCTATGGGGACGATCCACGGTGGAATTCTATGCGATATTGCCGATATGGCGATGGGTGTAGCCTTTTCGAGTACATTAGAAACTAATGAAACCTTTACAACCGTTGAACTTAAAATTAACTATTTAAAACCCGTTTGGAACGAAAAAATTATAGCAAAAGGAGAGGTTATGAAAAGAGGAAACACTATAGGGTTGATTAAGTGTGATGTTTTTGATGAAGGAGGTTCCTTAGTCGCCCATGCTTTAAGCACATGTATGATTCTTCGAGGAGAAAAATCAGCAGGAAGATAGGAGCACAATTTTAGCTTATAAATTAATGGAGAAAAGACTGCTTTAAAAAGCGGTGACAGTAACAAAATTCAATAACACATACTCGTAAATTATACAAATGATTGATACCTAATGAAGGAGAGAAGCTCAAAATAAGCTTCTCTCCTTCACGTAAATTATTTATAGATGTGGCTCTTTAAACTTCCTCTATAGTTTATATTAGTAGTATTGTTTTTAAACAAACAAATTAAGCAATAATACACCCCCAAAAGCAATAAATGAAAGGATTGTCTCTAACACTGTCCACGTTTTAAAGGTTTCTTTCACGGATAATCCAAGGTATTCTTTTACCATCCAGAATCCAGCATCGTTTACATGTGAGAACATCAATGATCCTGCACCTGTCGCGATAACAAGCAATTCTAGATTCACACCTGACATGTGTTGGACAACTGGTGAAACGATACCAGCTGCTGTTGTTAAGGCAACCGTTGCTGAACCTGTCGCAATGCGAATTAATCCAGCAATCAAAAATGCCAAAACAAGCGGAGATAGTGATAAATGTTCGGACATTTGAGCAATGGTTGTACCTACACCACTATCGATAAGAATTTGCTTAAATCCACCGCCGGCCCCTATGATTGCAAGGATTGAACCAACTGGCAGCAAGCTTTCTTCTGTAAATTTTTTAATGGCTTTTTTATCCATGCCTTGACGAAATCCGAGAAAGAAAAATGCCGTAAAATTAGCAATCAAAAGCGCAATGACAGGACTGCCAATTAATGTTAAGAATTTCAGCAGGCCGGCAGGTAGTGACATATATGGTGCAATAGCTGATAAGATCATTAATAATACTGGTAATAAAATAACAAAGAATGAAATCCCTGTTCCAGGTAATTTTTTCGCCTCTGTATTAATACGAATCAACTCTGGTTCTCCCTCAGGAATCACGTGTTTATGAACCCACTTTGCAAATAATGGACCTGCGATGATGGCTGCAGGCAACGCAATGATTAGTGAGTAGAGTAGCACTTTCCCAAGATTAGCCTTATAGATTCCTATTGCCGCCATTGCCCCTGGGTGCGGCGGTACTAGACCATGTACGACGGATAGTCCAGTGATGGCAGGTAATGCGATTAATAAAATATTTTGTTTCGTTGTTTTATGAATTGAGATCACTAAAGGTAATAAAATCAATATGCCAACTTCAAAGAACACCGGAATTCCGATAATAAAACCAGAAAGTAGCATAGCCCATGGTAAATTCTTGACACCAAAGGAACGAACGAAGAAATTCGCTACTTGCATTCCAGCACCTGATTCTGCCATCATCTTTCCTAAAATCGTACCTAACGCCAAAATTCCTACTAAGTGACCTAGAACATTCCCAACCCCAGTTTCATAGGCACTCACGATTTTATCCATTGATAAACCAGCCATAATGGCTAAAAACAAACCCGCAACGGTTAAACTAATAAACGCATGCCATTTCCACCAAGAGACTCCCAAAACGACGATCACAATTGCTGCTAATGTTACGAGCAGTAAATACGTATCCATACTTAATTCCACCTTTCCAATTTACTTAGATTATCTACTTCATTTTGTTGTATAAATGATAGTGTGTTTGAGTAATTAAAAAGAAATACACGATTTACTATTATTTTTTTACCACTGCATGTCCACCAAACTCATTGCGCAAGGCTGCCACGACTTTCCCTGTAAATGTATCGTTCTCTAGTGAACGATAGCGCATCAATAATGACATTGCTATAACAGGAGTAGAGGCTTGAAGATCCAAAGCTGTTTCAACTGTCCATTTCCCTTCACCGGAAGATTGCATGACCCCTTTGATTTCATCCAAATGCGCATCTTTAGAAAATGCATTTTCTGTTAATTCCATGAGCCATGAGCGAATGACGGAACCATGATTCCACACTCTTGCTACTTTTTCATAGTCGTAGTCAAACTCGCTCTTATCTAATAGCTCAAATCCTTCACCGATCGCAGCCATCATTCCATACTCAATTCCGTTATGAACCATTTTCAAGAAGTGACCACTACCAGCCTTCCCTGCATACAAATATCCATTTTCCACAGCAGTGTCACGGAAAATAGGTTCCACAATATTCCATGCTTCTTGATCTCCGCCTACCATGTAGGACGCTCCATTTCGAGCTCCCTCCATCCCGCCAGATGTTCCTGCATCCATAAAGTGAACTCCAATTTCTCTCAGCCGGTTGTAACGAAGAACCGACTCTTTATAATGGGAGTTACCAGCTTCAATCACTATGTCCCCTTTTGTTAAAAAGGGTGTTATCTCATCAATTACCGAATCAACTACGGAGTGTGGAACCATAATCCAAAGGACTCTTGGTGTATCCAAAGATTGAACAAGTTCCTTTAAGTTGGAAGTGCCTTTAGCTCCGTATTTTGCCATTTCTTTGACTGAGTCAGCATTTAAATCAAAGGCTTCAACTTCGTAGTTGTGATCCAATAGATTTTGTCCTAAATTTAACCCCATTTTCCCTAATCCGATTAATCCAACTTGCATACTAATTTCCTCCTAAAAATTATTTTCATAAAAAAGGATGATTCTTCCCTAACCATGTCTAAATCGACATCATTTTTTTAAACTATGTTGACCTTCTATAAACCGAACCGTGCCTGTTTTAGCACGCATGATAACCGAATGAGTTGTAGCGAAACTTCCTTTATATTGAACCCCTTTAAACAAATGGAATAGTAAGATTGTGAATTATTATTATTTCGCCCATTGATTTCTAACTTGTTCTTCAGCCAAACGTAAGATCTCTTGTTTTGAAACCTCTTTATGGGCAATAACATTTGTTAAATAATTTTTCCCTTGAAATCTGACTGTAACAGTTATTTCCATCATAATTATCTCTCCTTTCTACAATGTAAATTAAGTGGAGGCTCCCGTAACCTAAAATTCATTTTCGATTGTCAAAATAACAATTAATGACAAATAGAATTCAGCGGAAAAGGATATTCCATCTGGTGAAAATGCTATATCAGCCGTTTCCGGATAAAGAACTTAGAATCATAGCGAGAGTCAGTGTTTATGCAATATCTTTTCTGCATTCATAAGTTTTGAAACAGATCCAAAAGATACACTACCCTTGAAAGATCGCCTTTTATTTTGGTAACTTTTTTATATAAGGTTATCTTTCGTAACCATAATAACTCTATCTACATTCATTGTCAATTAAAATTTTTAAAAGTTGCTAAGCCCAATAAAACCTTATCAATTCTATTATTATCTAGGTGAAAACTACTTTTAAGATAAATATTTAATAAAATTTCTAAAGGTTTTATATACATTTATTTCTACCACTATAAATGTATTGGTTATTTTTAATACATTCAATTATTAGTGGAATCATTTTAATGTTGTTAGGAGGTATGTGAACGATTTGTAAAATAAAGGATTCTCTATGGGTAAAAATATCATTGACTTCTGTCAAAAAATTCTTGAAAGGAAAAATACAAGCTATGATGAATAAACAAACTAACAGTCCCCATTTACCCGAAGATCTACGTAGGTTTGGAGCCGGTGTTATTGGGATTTCGTGGACAGCCTTATTTCTAGCAAAAGGTTTAGAGGTTCGAGTAAACGATGTCCGTTCTGACCTAGAGGAAGTTGTGCATGAAGGTATAAAACAGATTATCCCAACATTACGTGATCTTGGACTTCCAACTGAAGGCCTTACAGATCGACTAATTATTGAGCAAAACCTGGAACGTGCGCTTGACGGTGCCGCTGTTGTACAAGAAAACGGCCCTGAACGTATAGGCTTTAAACAAGAGTTTTACAGTCAAATCGAACAATTTGTGAATAGAGAAACATTATTGTTGTCATCCTCTTCGGGTTTAAAAGCAAGCGATATAGCAGAGAAAATGGAAAATCCAGAACATATGTTAATCGGCCATCCTTTTAATCCACCACATCTTGTCCCATTGGTCAAGATTGTGCCTGGAAAAAATACGGCTTCTAGTGCGGTTGAAAAAGCCGTGTCTTTTTATGAAGGGTTAGGTAAGCACCCACTTGTGTTGAAGAAAGAAATACCTGGATTTGTAGCGAACCGTCTACAATCAGCATTATTCCGCGAGGCCATTCATTTGGTATTAGAAGGAGTTGTTTCGATCAAGGACCTTGATGAAATTGTAACAAGCTCGATTGGTCTTCGATGGGCAGCAGGTGGTCCATTCTTGACTTTCCACCTGGGAGGTGGAAAAGGAGGATTCCCAGCCTTTCTCAAACATCTAGGACCTGGAATGGAGGCACTTTGGGATAATCTTGGTAAGCCACGACTTGATGAAACTACGATTCAAACATTATCCGAACAGGGTATCTCTTCTTATGGCAACATTTCAGAAAAGCAACTTGAAGAAGAGCGTGATCGTCGACAATTATCCGTGCTCCATGCACTAAATTAGAAAAAGTAATGACACCTACGTACACATAATAAAAAAGAACCGTTTGCCATGTTCTTTCCCAATAGGAACATGGTTTTTTATGCTAAAGCTGAACAGGATGTTTTATATCATGAAGAGAGGATATGATTAAGAAAATGAATACTTTTCAAGCAATGGTGTTAGATAAACTTGGAGATCAAACAAAGTTAGAAATTAAACAATTACATATGGAAGATTTACCGGAAGGGGAAGTTACTATTCGTGTTGCTTATTCTAGTGTGAACTTTAAAGACGGTATCGTAGCTTTCCAAGATAGACTTGTAAAGTCCTATCCATTAGTGCCAGGGATAGATTTATCTGGAACGATTATGGAATCAAGGGATGAACGATTTAAAACAGGTGATGAAGTAATTGTGACCGGCTATCAACTAGGAACAGGACATTTTGGCGGATTTAGTGAAATGGCACGTGTACCTGCAGAGTGGGTTGTTCCTCTTCCAAAAGGATTGTCTTTAAAAGAAGCCATGATCCTAGGAACAGCTGGGTTTACCGCAGCATTATCTGTTCAAAGGCTTGAAGATAATGGATTGGAACCTAACCAAGGACCCGTTTTGGTAGCAGGTTCTACAGGTGGTGTAGGGAGTATTGCCGTAAATATCTTAGCTAAAATAGGTTATGAAGTTGTAGCCAGTACAGGTAAATCTAACCAAGAAGGATATTTAAAAAGATTAGGGGGCTAAACAAATTATTAATCGCAATGATAGTAGATACAGATCAAACACCAATTCGTGAAGAAAAATGGGCTGGTGCTATAGATCCTGTTGGTGGAAAAACACTTCAGTACATATTGAGTACTTTGAAATATGGAGGGTCGGTAGCTACCTCTGGTTTTACAGGTGGGAGAGAAGTTTCTACAACAGTTCTTCCGCATATTTTAAGGGGCGTCAATTGGCTCGGTATTGACTCAGTTCAATGTCAAATGAATAAGCGATTAAAGGTTTGGGATCGTCTCGGTGATGATCTTAAACCAACAACGTTAAATGATTACGTAGCAAATGAAATCTCCTTTAAAGAGCTTCCAGGAGTATTAAGGGATATTTTAGACGGAAAAATACGTGGAAGAACGATTGTTAAACTATAATATGCTTAGTTCAAATCACAACAAATATACATCAATTATGATTTGAGCATTTATGTCTAAAACGCCTCAGAATTAGTTCTGAGGCGTTTTAATATGATTCTCAGTATTAATTTTTGGAAATAAAAATGTAAGACAAACCTACATTGCAGAACACTGTCCTCGATAAGGCTTTTATGCTTTTAAATAAATTAGCACTAAGCAACGATTTATTCAACAACCTGGAGAGTGACATCAATATTCCCTCTTGTGGCTTTTGAGTATGGACAGAATTCGTGGGCCTTATGTACAAGCTCTTCCAATTTTTCCTTTTCTACACCAGTTCCTTTTACTTGCAGCGTTACTGCAATTTTGAATCCTTGATCAGCCTCATCTTTTAAGAAATCTACATTTGCCGTTACTTGTGATTCGAATTTGACATGTTCCTGCCTTGCGATGTGCTGTAAAGCTCCATCGAAACAAGCAGAGTAACCGCAAGCGAACAACTGTTCAGGGTTTGTCGCGTTTGGTAATTCTTTCGCTCTTGGGGAGCCGGGCATTGCTAAATCCACTTTTATCTTGCCATCAGATGATTCAACTCTGCCTTGTCTTCCTCCACGAGCTGTTGCAGATGATGTGAATAATGGTTTTGTAGTCATCGATTTTCTCCTTTTTTGAGAATAATGTCTTGCCTTAATGTTCACAAAGAGAGAGCTTATTACCCTTAATTCAAAACCTAACAATTTGAAAAGCTAATCGGAAATTTCCCACTAGCTTTTCTTATCGGTCAAAATGTTATTGATTCGCTTTTTTGACCCACTCCGCAACTGTAACGGTACGTTTAGCTTGATGTTTAACAGCTGCCTGTACGTCTTCAATCATTTTTCCATCTTGTCCAACAGTAACACTTGTTCCATAAGGGTTACCACCTGCTCCGAAGGTGACTGGATCTGTATAACCTGGAGCCGCCACAATTGCACCCCAATGATACATGGTTGTATAAAGTGATAAAATTGTTGCCTCTTGACCGCCATGAGGATTTTGCGCAGACGTCATTGCACTAACTACTTTGTTTACAAGCTTCCCGTTAAACCATAACCCTCCTGTTGTATCCAAAAACTGCTTCATCTGTGCTGGCATGTTACCAAATCGAGTAGGTACACTGAAAATAATGGCATCTGCCCATTCCAATTCATTTAAGGTTACTTCAGGTACTGCCTTCGTTGCTTCAACATGTGCTTTCCAACCTGGATTTCCTTCAATAACTGATTGTGGAGCGAGTTCCGGCACTTTTAATACTTTTACTTCAGCACCTGCTTCTTTCGCTCCTTCTTCAGCCCATTTTGCTAGTTGATAGTTTGTTCCACCCATGCTGTAATAAATGACTGCTAATTTTACATTTGTCATTGTTTCGATCTCCTTTTCTGATGAATTTCCAAATAGTTTTGATAAAAAACCCATTTTAACACACCACCTATTTTCTCAATCTTTTTTAATTATTATTCATAAAAAGCATTTTAACTTTTTGATTCATTTTTTAAAAACCAGTTGATAAACATTCATTACATAGTCTGTCCTAAAATTTTTTAAATAAATAATTTGCGATACCATTGAGCTGCGGCTTCTACCTCTTCGACGGTTAACTGATGGCCTCTATTCTCCCAATGAAGTTCAACCTCTGCGTTTGCGTCCTCAAGTAACGCTTGTAGTTCCGCCGATTCCATCGGTGAGCAGATTGGGTCATTTGTTCCAGCTGCAATAAATACTGATTTCCCTGACAAATCTGGAAGATCAATTCCTTTTCTCGGCACCATTGGATGATGAAGAATGGCACCCTTCAATGCATTTTGATAGTGGAATAATAAACTAGCCGCAATATTTGCACCATTAGAATACCCAATAGCAATAATATTATTTCGGTCAAATTCATATTTCTTTGATGCTTCGTCAAGAAACTCATTTAATTCTTTTGTTCGGAATATTAAATCTTCTTCATCAAAAACTCCTTCAGCTAATCTTCGGAAAAATCGAGGCATTCCATTTTCCAATATATTTCCACGTACACTTAATACTGAAGCCTTATCATCAATTCTTCCCGCAAGAGGCAGCAGGTCTAATTCATTTCCACCTGTACCGTGTAGCAACAGTAAAGTTGGTTTTGATGAATCAGTCCCCTTATTAAATATATGTTTCATCATTTATCTCCTTCCAGAACGCGAACCTCCACTGGGGGTAAGGTTTCTTCTAATTCTTCACGCTTTGACTCTAACCATGAAGGTAACATGAGTTTTTTTCCAAGTTCAGCAACAGGTTCATCAACCGAAAAGCCTGGCGGGTCGGTCGCTATTTCGAAGAGGATTCCTCCTTCTTCATGAAAATAAAGAGCTTTAAAGTAGTTCCGATCAAGTATTTCTGTCGGATGATACCCCTTATCTTTGAGAAGCATTCTCCACCTGCTATGATCTTCGTCATTCTTTGCTCTCCATGCTATATGGTGAACCGTCCCTGCCCCCATTAGCCCTCGGACTGAGGGATTTAGCGTGATATCAATGGTATTTCCAAGTTGTCCTTCAGATTTAAATCTTAGAAATTCGTCTTCTTGTCCAATGCATTCTAATCCCAAAATATTTTCTAGCATGTCCGTGGTCTTATGCGGCTGAGCAGATAAAAGAACAGCGCCGCCAAACCCTTTAATAGCATTCTCTGCTTGAATTCCCCCAAAGTTCCAATTATTCATTGGTCCTTCATCTCGTTCAATTAGTTCAAGTTGAAGTCCATCTGGATCGTTAAATTTCAAATAACTTTCCCCAAAACGAACGGATGAAATAAATTCAATATTGAATTTTTGCAAACGTTTCTTCCAAAATTGAATCGAGCCTTTTGGGATAATATAACTTGTTACACCCACCTGTCCTGTTCCAATTCGACCTTTGAGCTGTTTAGGCCATGGAAAAAAAGTGATAACAGTTCCAGGTTGGCCCATTTCATTCCCAAAATAAAGATGATATACTTCTGGGCGATCAAAATTTATCGTTTTTTTAACGAGCCTTAACCCCAGTACACCAGCATAAAAATCAATATTCCTTTGTGGATCGTTAACCATCGCGCTTATATGATGGATACCTTCTGTTTTTTGCATCTTTATCTACTCCATTTCAGCAATGGGATTGGGTGTAACCTTCTCTTTCGGTATTCGCGGCTGGGTCTATCAAAAGCAAAGCAATTTTTCTCTTTCGTGAATTAATCTAATTCTCTTACTTCAATCGGAAGCAATTCTTGCTCAATTTGTCCTCTATGAGGTTCGTATTGTGAAGGCAGCATCAATTTTTCTCCCATCGTCGCTAATGATTCATCATGAGCGAATCCTGGTGGATCTGTTGCAATTTCAAATAGAATTTCCCCATGTTCTCTAAAATAAATGGCATTAAAGTAGTTTCGATCCTGTACAGGTGTAACACCATAACCGTTCGCCTCAACATACCTCTTCCAATCCAATTGATCCTGGTCATCTTTAGCCCGCCATGCAATGTGGTGTACTGTTCCTACACCCATTTGACCGCGTCCAATAGAAGTTAATTTTAGGTCGATAATATTTCCGATATCTGCAGAAGAACGATAACGAGCGAAATCTCCTTCTTTTCCGATAAATTCAAGTCCCATTACTTTCTCTAACAATTCCCCGGTTTTGTTAGGTTGTGCAGATAAAAGAGTTGCGCCGCCAAACCCTTTGATAGCAACTTCAGGAGTTACCCCACCGAAAGTGAATGTATTGACTTCCCCTTCTTCTCTTTCCACAATTTCCAAGTGAAGTCCATGCGGATCATCAAATTCTAAATATTGCTCTCCAAAGCGTTCCATTTTAGTGAATGAAACGTTGAATTTTCCCAATCTATTTTCCCAAAATTCCATAGCGCCCTTCGGAACAACATAAGAAGTGACCCCAACTTGACCGTCACCAATGATTCCTTGACGAGCTCCAGCCCATGGGAAAAAGGTGATAATCGTACCCGGTTTTCCGCCTTCATTACCGAAATAAAGATGATAAGTACCAGGATCATCAAAATTTACCGTTTGTTTCACTAATCGTAACCCTAAAACGCCAGCGTAGAAATCTACATTTTCCTGTGGATGTCCTACGATAGCTGTTATATGGTGAATACCCATCGTTTTCTTAGTCATTTTTGTCACTCCATTTTCTAAAGTTTTTTTACCAAACCTGTTCAATTGTCTGATACTTTGGAAAACACATAAATTGTATTAATCTAATCCCTAATAAATATATTGTACATTTGATGCAAATTAACTCTTATAAGTCCAATTAATTTTGATTCAAAAATCTCTAAATCGAGATATTTAAACAAAAAAATTATTTTTTCACTCTATTATTAATTTTTCTCAAAAGATTGACGATTATCTGAACTTCATCATTATTTAAAGAATCAAAAATATCATCCACTAATTCTTGATGTTTTGGCATGATTTTCTCCATCAAATCAATTCCAGCATCAGTTAATGTGACATGTATGACACGCCTGTCATCAGGACATGGAAGTCGATTTAATAAACCTTTTTGTTCTAATTTATCAATAACATACGTCATCGAACCACTGGATATTAGTATGCTATTACCAATCTGCTGAATCGTTTGTTTTTCATTATGGTAAAGCACTTCTAAAACCGAAAATTCTGTAATACTTAGGTTATTTTTGGACATTTCATCCCTTATTCGCTCCTGAATTATTTTAGATGTATGCATCAATTCTAGAAATGGTTGGTTGGTGCATTCTCTATTCATTTTAACCACCTACTTTAACGAAATATCTCATTTTAGTATATCTCGAATTCGAGATATTGACAAAAATAATAATATACGGTGTTATTTTAGTCAATATCTTTTTTATTTGTTTTTAAACTTTATATCTAATTAATCATCCGTTGAGCTTCACGAAGTTGGATAGTACGATTTTCACGCGGCATGAATCTACGAATTTCTTCTTCGTTATATCCGACTTGTAACTTTTTTTCATCAATGATTAAAGGTCTTCGTAATAATTCTGGGTTATCTTTAATGAACTTGTACAATTCTTGAAGTGATAGAGATTCAATGTTACCATTCAATTTTTGAAATGCTTTCGAATGTGTTGAAATGATTTCATCTGTACCATATTCTGTTAGTCGAAGAATTTTTTTAATCTCATCGATCGTAAGCGGTTCAGATAAAATGTTTCTTTCTTTATATGCAATTTGGTTGTTCTCGAGCCAAGTTTTGGCTTTACGGCAATATACACAACTAGGTGTTAAATATAAAGTTACCATTTTATTTGACCTTCCCTAATATTAGCAATAATATCAATCCTGGAAATAAAGAAAAAATTACAAAAACTATTGTCTATATCGAAAAATTTTTACATTCTTAGTGAATTTATATAAATAACTTATTAAAAGAATATCTCTAATCTATTTATCTCGAATTCAAGATAACTTAATTATAATCAAATTAAACAATTTGTCAACATTGATATTTTATAACAAGCAGCGCTAATACTAGCGAAAGTGAATGTGCGACTTCCTACAATTCCCGAGAATTACCTATAATTATGAAGATTATGGGCAATCTGGACTTACTCCTAGACATGAACTTGTGCATATATATCTAAAGTAATATATTTTATAAAATTGAGGAGTGTATCAAGTGAACTAACAATTAAACAATGGGGCGTATCAACGCCAGGCATCATCGACATATGGACATAACACAGGGGGAACACCATATGGTGCGTATGATCAATCAACTTATGGTTATCCAACTTACGGTTATCAACCTTATGGTTATCAACCTTATAACTATTCCGGCGAACAGATAGAACATAATCGGGTACCGGCAAAGGCGACACCTGCCCGTAGTTTGGTGACTCCAACTGACCATATCTTAATGTTAATTGACCATCAACCACAAATGGCCTTTGCAACCAAATCACATAGTGTTGCTGAGTTGCGCAACAATGTTACCGGACTAGCAAAAGCTGCCAAGTTATTTAAAGTTCCTACCATTTTGACTACCGTCTCCGCCGCAACTTTTAGCGGAAAAATCTTTACGGAGATTCAGGCGGTCTTTCCAGACCAAAAACCACTCGATCGCACGACGATGAACCCATGGGAAGATCAGAAAGTAATAAATGCAGTCAATTCGTACGGTAAACGAAGAATCGTCATGGCTGGTCTTTGGACCGAGGTGTGTTTGACTGACCCGGTTCTTTCTGCAATCGAGCAAGGGTATCAAGTGTATTTTATTGCTGATGCTTCAGGCGGAGTAAGTGTAGAGGCCCATGAAAGGGCGGTTGAACGTATGCTCCAAGCAGGTGCAATTCCAATGACTTGGCTGCAATATATGTTAGAGCTACAGCGTGATTGGGCACGTAAAGACACCTACAATGGAACACTGCAAATTGCGATGGAACACGGTGGTGCTTATGGTCTAGGAGTAAGATACGCTGGTGAAATGTTTGGGTCCCACGAAGGATAGGAGAATTACCTCCAGGACCCTTATATCTAACTTTTTAAACTGACAGCATAATACTTGGTCTATTTGAATAGTTTAGGAAAGACCGACCTACAAAGGAAGTTATTCTTTATCTTACTAAAAAGTAAAATGAGGAATGATTCCTTTTTTTATTTACCTTTATTATTTTATTAAGTTACGGCTCCTTCATAAGGTATTCGAGGTAATTTATTAAATTCATAATGAATTACTTTCTCAAAGCTATCTAAATATGCATGTAAAGATTGTGTAATCATAAGATTTACCACTTTCTCTTTGGTATTAAAAATAATGATAGGCTTTTTAAGTGACCATCCATATCCGACTTCCCACATTGTTCCAGGATCCTGATCGTTATATACTGCGAAAATAATATCGCTAAACTGTATTGCATTTACATCAGTAACAAAGTTTTGATTTTGCCATTGATAAGACCCCAAAGGAAACTTGCTTTTGTATTTTCGTGGAGAAAATACATTTAATCCTTTGTTAAATAAAATTATTTCTAATTTTTCTAACAGTGCAATTTGCTCTGGGTTAAAAAATGGTCCAGCCAAATATACGTTCATTTATTGCCCTCCAAATGGTTATAAAAAATAAATATTAGGAGGTTTATGAAATTAGAAATCACAAAGTAAAAATTTTTTTAAGTTTCAAACATGTCAAATCATTTACTGATCTTACAAAGGATTGCTAATAAAAACACCAGGAGACCGTTCTGCATGAATAACAGGTTTTTTTACAATTTATTGGTCTACTCTTGAAAACCAGTCAATAGCAATTTTAAGTCCCCTGGAACAGAATGATATTAAGGTGTAACAATATTAATGCACATTGAATTCCTCAAGTAACATTTTTTCTGTTTGAGGCATGGTTAGACCTAAATGCCAGCACCCCATTCCAGCTAGTCCATATTGTCGAACTAGACGGAACTTAACCAGTAAGCTGCGGGGGTCTTCAAACCACACTTCGTGTAGGTTTCCTTTATTGTCAACATAACGGAACCAAGGTGCAGCAGCACTCTCATTATAGTGAATCGGACTTTGATATCCAGTGTATAAATCAATGGCATGTTGAGTGGAATAAGCAGAGCCCGAACGCTTATTAGTTCCTATAACCCAATCGTATGCATATTGAGGAATTCCAAGCATTAACTTTGATTTATCCACAACAGAAACTGAATAATTAAGTGTAGCTTTTACTCTGTCTATCGGTGCAATTGGACCAGAAGGACCTCCAGGCCAATGCCAATCATAAGTCATCAAAAACATTTTATCCAGGTATTTTCCAAGCGTTCGATAATCATAACCTGCTGAATAAGAGGGCATTTGATCACCTTCTTTTGGTGGAACAGCCATCATAACTTCCATTCCTGCTGGATGAAGTTTTGAAGCTAATTCCTTAATAAACTGGTTAAGGTTAGCCCGATCTTTTGTTTTTACCTGTTCAAAGTCAATAACTACTCCTTTGTAATCGTGACTATCTAAAAGGGAATATATATTATTGACTAATTTTTGTCGTAACCATGGCGTACTTATTAATCGATGAGTAAGGTTAGGATCAAACCCCTTTTCACTTAAATTTGTAAGTGTGGCAAAAGGTGGAAGATTTTCTTTCCAAGCAATCTTATGCGCCTGGTTTTCTGGTGTTTCAATGATATTTCCTTGTTCATCGGACCGATACTCAAACACGAAAATACTAGTAAGAGTCTTCTTATAGTTATTCAGCATCCAAGCATTTGAATTCTTATCTTTTGGAACAAAATAAGTTCCAGTCCAAATATTCATTTTTGGCGGTCTGGGAATACTTAATTTCTGACCAGGGACAATTACCCGACTCTTTAAATGATTTTGTCTCATTAATGCTATTTCACTAATTGCGTGACGGTTAGCGATCTCCCATATACTTTCACCTTGCTGAACAATATAAGTCGAACCAGGTATCATCATTGCCTGTCCAAGGACTAGTTGAGTATTCTTAGCTAAACCGTTTAGCTTAGCTAGCCCCTCTTCGTCTATTTTGTATTGATTGGAAATTTTGGTGAGGCTATCACCAGGTTTCACTTCATAGATGACTTGAGCACAAGCGAAAATGGGAGTCATTAAAACCACACTAACTGAAATGAAGAAAAACAAAAGTTTCACTATCATAGGAATCCTCCAAAAATAAATTTTCTATTATATTAATACCTCATATTGTTTTGAAACAGGCTATTTCTTAGTTTATGACCTTAAAAAACAATGGGCTGTTTAGTATTAATAGGATATAGGTTTCCGTCTAAGGCAAATGAAATTTTGCCCGTTTCTTCGGAAACCACTAATGTAAGTGCGTCGCTTCTTTCTGATATTCCAAGAGCTGCTCTGTGACGTGTCCCCAGTTTTTTACCCTCTATATTCTTTGTTGTTAAAGGAAGGACATTTGCTGCAGAAACCACTTTGTTTCCCCTGATTAAAACCGCCCCATCATGCAATGGGTTCCCTGGGTAAAAGATGGATTCCAATAATTTAGGTGTTACTGATGCTCCTATTGTCGTTCCTTTTTGAATCATTGTCTCAACTGAATCAACACGTTGAACTACAATCAAGGCACCATGTCTTTGTCTCGAAAGATTCTGCACAGAAGTGGATAAATCTTCATAAGTGTCAGTAAAAGATGATAAATAACAATTTAAGTAAAATGAGGCAGCCATTGATTCAATTTCAATTAGATGTTGTTTAACGTCCTCGAGACTTCCCAGTACACAATAATTTTCGGTACCAAGTACGTCTAAATTTGATTGCAGCAGAAGAATCAGGTGTTGAATACCATCTAGTAAATGTTGTTTCATAGGCGAAAAGTCACAATTATTACTGTCCATGCATGGATCCCTCCATTTACATTTTTATCCTGTAGCACTATTGAACATTAAATTCAATTAGTAATATCTCCTCTGTTTGTGGCATAGAGGTACCTAAATGCCAGCAACCTAACCCTCCTAATCCATATTCCTTAACTAGCCGGAATTTCGCAAGAAGACTGCGGGGGTCTTCAAACCATACTTCATGTCTAGTTCCATTTTTATCAAGATATCTAAACCAGGGAGATGCTGCTATTTGATCATAATAAAAATAGTATTAGTTAGTTGCTCTGTTAATATAAAATGGTAAATTAATCCAAATCAATCCATTATAGACATATAAAAAAGGATCCCATACTGATAGGCTCCTTAGATATTTCTTGCTTTATTTGCTTTAATTAATTCAATTAAAAAAATTTCGAAATGGTACCTTTTATAAGACAGTATGTAATAATAAAAACATCTAATTAGATGATACTGGTGATAATCAATAAAAATTAACGAACACTTTCAAAGCATTCTTTGAGGTCCAAACTGGTTATAATTGAGCTCAACCTCAATTAATAGCATATGTAATTTTAATATTTTACTCCAACGAAGTAACTCGGTAATTATTTATTGATTAGCTTTTTTTATCCATTCTGCTATTGTAACTGTACGTTTTGCCTGATGCTTAACGGCAGCTTGAACGGCAGAATACTCCTCAACCATTTTCCCATTCTGATCAACAGTAACACTTGTTCCATATGGGTTTCCTCCAGCTCCAAATATCACTTGATCAGTATATCCTGGAGTTGCAATAATCGCTCCCCAATGATGCATCGTTGTATATAGCGATAATATGGTTGCTTCTTGTCCGCCATGTCGGTTTTGTGCGGATGTCATCGCACTTACCACTTTATTAACCAGTTTCCCATTAAACCATAAACCACCTGTTGTGTCTAGAAACTGTTTCATCTGTGATGGCATATTACCAAAACGAGTTGGAACACTGAAAATAATTGCGTCTACCCATTCTAAATCACTAAGTGATACTGTTGGAATGCATATTGCAACTTCCTCATGGTAGTTTTTCCATGCAGGGTTAGCATCAATTACGGTTTGAGGAGCTAATTCTGGAACTGTTAATATTTTAACCTCTGCTCCAGCTTCCTTCGCCCCCTCAGCAGCCCATTGTGCTAACTGATAATTTGTGCCTGTTGAACTATATAAGATGATTGCAAGATTTACATTAGACATATTGCCAATCTCCTTTTCATTTAGAAAATAATAAAATTAGAACTTTATTAGAAATTCAAATATATGTTGCCCTTGCTTTTAATTTCAATCCTAAGTTTTACACCTTTCCTCATATTTTTTACCACAAATAATATAATCGAATGATTTTACGATTCGTTATGTTGTTTTCTATTTGCTTTTTTGAGCATTCAGTAACTGTTACTGGACATTTTGCTGATGCGCTTCTACAAGTCATTTTGATGGTTGGTAATTTGTCCCACCCATGCCAAAATAAATTACGACAAATAAAAAAACTAATCGGAATGGAATCCGATTAGTTATTTCATTGCACCCCACATGTGAACTTCTTTCTCACCAATCAACAGGCAATTTTAAAAGAGCCTTAATTCTATTTAAATACTTTAACACGATTTTCTATTGGCTGGAACTGCTTCTCTTTAGGTGATGCAGTCGGCTTACCAAATGGCATTTGGGCTATCATTTTCCAACTACTTGGAATTCCCCATTTCTTTTTAACTTCATCGTCAATAAGTGGATTATAGTGTTGTAATGAAGCACCAAACCCTTCGAGTTCCAGCGAGGTCCACACTACATATTGAAGCATCCCATTAGATTGTTGAGCCCAAACAGGGAAATTTTCGGCATATGATGAAAATTGTTTTTGATAAGATTCAATTACTGCCATTTCTTCAAAAAATAATACGGTTCCATATCCACTGCCAAAGGCATTCATTTTTTCTTCAGTAGGAGCAAACTTTTCAGCTGGAACGATTTTCCTCAACGTTTCAGTTGTAATATTCCACAAGTTAGTGTGATGTTCTCCTAATAAAAGAACTACTCTTTGGGCTTGAGTGTTAAATTCTGATGGGGTATGCTTTACAGCATGCTTTATTACTTCTTGAATTCTATCATCAGATACAACTGGTTCACTACTAATTCCATAAAAGGTACGTCGACCCTCTACTGCGGTATAAAAATCCTTCGATCCTGTCATGTAATCATCTCCTGCTCATTCTATTATTGGTTAATATCAATATTCAAAATTCAATTTTAATAATTTCTCATTTTAAACTTCTTTATCCATTTTTACTGCAGAACTACCTCTTTGGCTGTTATTTCCGTCAGAAACATTTTTTTGTTATGCTTCGTACAAATTCATTTAATTCTTTTGTTACAAGTTCAGCGACAGGTTCATCAACGGAAATACCCTCATAAAAATAAAGCTTTAAAGCAGGTGCGGTCAAGAGTTTCTGTCGGATGATATCCCACATCTTGCAGAAGAAAAGGATTTACAAGAAGCTATTTTGGTCTTTCTATTTCAAAAATCTCTCCAATTTTTGCATAATTATTACCAGCTAATCGGCTTACAGCAGCTAAGCCCCTAGGGTTTATTCTTCCCTTTTCATAAATTTCATTATCAATATGAAATTGAACCACTTTTCCGATAATTAGATCACAGCCAGGTGATTCCAATCCTCCTAATTCTAAGGAGTGTTCTAAAACACATTCCATTCGGATTTTTGCTTCCTCTACTCCTGGAACAGAAATCTTTATGCTTTCAATGGGAGTTAAATTTGCTAACTCAATCTCACTCTGATCTGGAGGCAGGATTGCCGCTGTTTTATTTACTTTTTTAACATTTTGTTCATCCACAATATGGACAACAAATTAATTGGCCTCGATGATGTTTCTCGCTGTATCCTTCTGTCTTCCTTCTGGCCGTTGAATCGCTAATGATATCATTGGCGGATTAGCTGTAACAATATTAAAATAACTGAATGGTGCACCATTCAAAATACCACCTTTCGAAATCGTTGTGACGAAAGCGATCGGTCTAGGTATAATGCTTCCTATTAAAAATTTATAATTTTCTCTTTCGGTATTTGCGGCTGGGTCTATGGAAAGCATAGCAATCATTCCTTTTCGTGAATTAGTTTAATTCTCTCACTTCAAACGGAAACAATGCGCGCTCAATTTGTCCTCTATGAGGTTCATATTGTGAAGGCAACATCAATTTTTCTCCCATTGTTGCGTGTGTTTCATCATGAGCGAATCCTGGTGGATCCGTTGCAATTTCAAATAGAATTTCTCCATGTTCTCTAAAGTAAATCGCATTAAAGTAGTTTCTGTCCCTTACCGGGGTTACTCCATATCCATTTCTCTCTCCAAATCTCTTCCAATCCATTTGATCCTGGTCATCTTTAGCCCGCCATGCAATGTGGTGTACGGTTCCTACACCCATTTGACCGCGTCCAATAGGGGTTAATTTTAGGTCAATAATATTTCCGATATCTGCAGAAGAACGATACCGAGCGAAATCTCCTTCTTTTCCGATAAATTCAAGTCCCATTACTTTTTCTAACAATTCCCCGGTTTTGTTAGGTTGTGCAGATAAAAGAGTTGCGCCGCCGAACCCTTTGATAGCAACTTCAGGAGTTACCCCTCCGAAAGTCCATGTATTGAGTTCCCCTTCTTCTCTTTCCACAATTTCTAAGTGAAGTCCATGAACACCCCTGCATCCAAAGGAGTTGTAAATTGCTTTATCACTTCTTCCTTTCTCATCTGAAAGTCACCTTCCTTTATCTATTCAGGTTATGTATTATTCCATTTTGCTATTTAGCTTGTCCTAATGGGACTATTACTACTACATCATCTACGTTTTATTTTTGGTAACGAGGAGAATTAAGAGAACGCGGACTTGCAACCTTATGTTAGGCACAGTTAGCTAATAGGTACCGGTTAAGATTAACTCGATATTCCTTTTATCCAGTCAATTTTTGTATCGGACTGAAAATAAATTTCACACACTTTAGCTAATGCACTTTTAATCGGAACGTAATTAAGCCCTATCTTAATATTCAATCAAAAAAATAAGAGTCAACAATTTTGTTGACTCTTAAATAAATTTGCTATGCTAATAATTTTCCAATCAATTAAAAATTATGAGCCAAATCTTTTGCTCTTGCAATTGCATTTTCTTTAATTTCTTGTGCTTTATCTGGCATTGCGTTATGTCCTTCTACAAATAAACCTTCAAAAGAAGGAACTCCGAAGAATTGCATCATGACATTTAGATAACGATGTCCCATTTCCATTTGAGCTGCAGGACCTTCTGAATAAAAACCGCCATGAGCTTGAATATGTAGCGCTTTTAGATAATTTTAATTCGAAATAATAATATAATTTAGAAGTTAATTCAACAATATTGTTTATGTTTAAAAAGAATTTTTTCATATCATACTATTGCTTGTTGGCAGATTATGATAATTATGACTCTAAAATTACATATTGATTTTATGACCCATTTCAACTACAATATAAATGTAACCAAGTTACTTTTTATACACATGTTATTTTTAGTTATTTGCTATGTTATATAATAAAGATAAAAAGTGAGGTAATTAAAGTGAACTTATTAGAATCCAAAGTTATCCAAACTAAGTCAGAAAAAGAAATATACATTGATCAAAATACAAACATTGAAATAAGCAGTATCCAATATCCTGATAAAACCTATCCTTATTATGAAATTATGGTTGGCTTAGAATTAATTCGGATAAGGGCTAATGAATATTATGGAACTAAAAAAGCATACTTTGGTATACGAATTACTGAGGATTTACAATCAATGATCATATTTGGACCCGATCAACAAAGTATTTTTGCCTCTAAAAATGATGAGGAAAAGGATGCTGCAAAAGAATTAATTAATTATTTATTAATTGAATCGCTTAACTTTAAACAGTTAGTTATGACAATGATCCGTAATCTCAAAACGGAAAATGGAATTTTTGAAAAAGAAATAAGTAAATTAAAAGAAAAAGAAGCAATACTAGAAAAATTATTAAAAGTCACTTATGAAGATGTTAAATTTGCAATACAAAGGAAAATAATAGCTTGAGTTATATCATTTATTATTTAATATAGATTCGTTTGGGGAAAAGCTAAAATAATAAAAGTGCTTTTCCCCATTGATTATTCCTCTTAACTTCATTATAAATTTCTTTAGATTTTCCTCACCTTCTATACTAAAATCTTTGATTTTATGTAAACTTCCCTTATTAACATTACAAAAATTTGATTAATAACCTTTTTAACCAACCTTAATTGGTTACAATAAGTTCATAAGAAATAAAATATGTGTATTCATTAAGGAGGGTAAAATATTTAGTGGAAGAACAGGAAAACCTTCAACCAGAGGTTGAAAAATCCTTTGAATTAATAGGAAAAAGATGGACAGGGTTAATTATATATGTATTATCAAGCGGCCCAAAGCGATTTAGTGAAATTCACTCCATTATACCTGACTTAAGTAAACGAGTGTTGACAGAAAGAATGAAAGAATTAGAAGAGCATGGAATTGTATTACGTCATGTTATACCTGAACGCCCTGTAAGAACAGAGTATTTATTAACAAAAAAAGGACACGAGTTAGGGAAAATTCTTGGCCCTATTAGTCAGTGGGCAACGAACTGGATGAAAGAAAATAACTAATAAGATTTCATAAGGTTATTTACTCACATAACGATTACCGGTTAATTTAGGAAAGGCAGGATGAGATTTTTGGCAAATGTTCTTTATATTACAGCACATCCTCTTGACCCCGAACGGTCATTTAGCTTAACAGTTGGAAACGCATTTATCGATTCTTATAAGGAGTTTCATCCTCAGGATGAAATTGTCCACCTTGATTTATATAAAGCTGACATCCCCTATCTTGATACAGATGTATTTAATGGCTGGGAAAAACTTCAGACAGGTAAATCATTTGAGCAATTATCATCCATGGAAAGGTCTAAGGTTGGACGATTAGCCGAACTCGGTGGACAATTCATATTATCAGATAAATATGTATTTGTTACCCCAATGTGGAATTTTTCTGTCCCAGCCATCATGAAGACCTATCTTGATGCTGTAGCAGTATCAGGTAAAACTTTTAAATATTCCAAACAAGGATCTATGGGCCTATTAATTGGAAAGAAGGCTATACATATTCAAGCTCGGGGAGATATATATTCTGAGGGGCTGGAAGCGGAATTGGAAATGGGGCATCGATATCTTGAAGTCATGATGAATTTTTTTGGAGTGCAAAACTTGGAAAAAATTATCATAGAAGGACACCTTCGATTTCCAGAAAGAGCGCAAGAAATCAAAGATAAAGCCATTATTACCGCAAAGGAAGCAGCACATATTTTTTAGTGCTCTTTAATGAAATCACACCCTTAACTTGACTGATAAAACAGTAAGATAAGGGTGTTTGTTTGATGAAATTATTTAGAAATCCGTTTTAACAATTTCTCTTTTTCTGCTTCATATCCCGGTTTGCCAAGCAGTGCAAACATATTCTTTTTATATGCTTCCACTCCTGGTTGATCAAATGGGTTTACTCCCATTAATAAACCACTAATTCCACATGCTTTTTCGAAGAAGTAAACCATTTCTCCAAAAGTAAATTCGTTTAATTCATCCAGCTCGACAGAAAAGTTTGGCACTCCTCCATCTACATGAGCCAATACGGTTCCTTGGGAAGCATTTTTGTTGACATAGTCCATTGTTTTTCCGGTTAGATAATTCAATCCATCGAGGTTAGATTCCTCTTCTTCAATGGTTATATCGATTTTAGTCCTATGAACCGACAGAACTGTTTCAATTAAATCGCGACGACCTTCCTGCACATATTGCCCCATAGAATGAAGATCCGTTGTAAAATCGACAGAAGCAGGATAGAGCCCTTTTTGATCCTTCCCTTCACTTTCTCCGAAGAGCTGCTTCCACCATTCAGACACAAAATGAAGGGATGGTTCAAAGTTTACAAGAAGTTCGATGGATTTTCCCTTCCGATATAGTGCATTTCTCACAGCCGCGTATTGATAGCTTTGGTTTGTAGCCAAGTCCGGATTATTATACTTGTCTGCAGCAGCAGCCGCCCCTTCCATCATTTTGTCAATATTGAGACCGGACACAGCTATAGGTAGTAGACCCACTGCGGTTAATACTGAGTATCTTCCCCCTACATCATCAGGAATGACAAAAGATTCATATCCCTCTCCATCAGCAAGCGTTTTTAAAGCCCCTTTTGAGCGATCGGTTGTTGCATAAATCCGTTTTCGAGCCTCTTCTTTCCCATACTTTTTCTCCATATAGTCTCGGAAGATGCGGAAAGCAATCGCTGGCTCTGTTGTAGTTCCTGATTTGGAGATCACATTTACGGAAATATCTTTGTCTTTTATTACATCAAGCAAATGGGAAATATACGTAGCACTAATATTTTGACCGGCAAAATAAATTTGTGTCGTGTTGCCCATTTGGTTATGGAAGGTATGGGAAAGGGCTTCAATTGCTGCTCTTGCCCCAAGATAAGAACCGCCAATTCCGATAACGATTAATGCATCAGAATTACTGCGAATTCTCTCTGCTGCTGTTTTAATTCTTGCAAATTCTTCTTTATCATAGTCATTCGGCAGATTGACCCAGCCTAGAAAATCAGAACCGGGGCCTTTCTTCTCGTGAAGCATATGATGGGCGGTTTTTACAAATTCGCTAAGGTTGTCGACTTCATTCTGCTGCATAAATGAGAGTGCGTTGGTATAATCAAAAGAAATCGTCATTTTATTTTTCTCCCTTATCTTAAATGTCATTTTAAGAGCGTTAGAAAATTCATCATGTATTTTTGAAAATTTCTAACGCTCTCTGGGCTCACTAATTTTTATAGTGCATTTTTCCAGTCAGCTGCAAATTTTTCAATTCCTTGATCTGTCAATGGGTGTTTAGACAATTGCTCAATTACGTTGAATGGTATCGTTGAAATATGTGCTCCAGCCAATGCCACACGGGTTACATGGTCCGGGTGGCGGACAGAAGCTGCGATAATTTGTGAACCTAAATTTTGCACACGGAACAATTCTGCAATCCGTGTTACGAGTTGTACACCATCTTCACTAATATCATCCAACCGGCCCAAGAATGGTGAAACATAGGTTGCTCCTGCGCGTGCCGCCAAAAGTGCCTGGTTTACGCTGAATATAAGGGTAACATTCGTTTTTACACCTTTTTTTGTAAGATATCTGCATGCTTCCAATCCATCTAATGTCATTGGAAGTTTTATTGTAATATTTTTATCCCCGCCATTAATTTTAAGGAGTTCATTTGCCTCTGCGATCATTTGTTCAGCTGTTAAAGCGTTGGGAGTCACTTCGGCAGATACGGATTCCACTTCAGGTACGGCATTTAAGATTTCTGCAATCCGGTCTTCAAATTTTACGCCTTCTTTTGCCACTAGTGATGGGTTAGTCGTAACACCGGATAGAACTCCGATTTTGTACGCTTTTTTGATATCGTCTAAATTTGCAGTATCAATAAAAAATTTCATGATGTTTTTTCCTCCAATTTAAATGAATAAAGTTTCCTTATTTATTTTTTTCAACTGCATGTCCGCCAAATTCATTTCTTAATGCAGCTACGACCTTTCCTGTAAAGGTATCATTTTCTTGTGACCGATATCGCATCAATAGAGACATAGCAATGACTGGAATGGCAGCTTGAAGATCCAGGGCAGCTTCGATAGTCCATTTTCCTTCACCGGAAGAATGCATGATTCCTTTAATTTCATCCAATTTTGTATCCTTAGAAAAAGCATTTTCTGTCAATTCCATCAGCCAAGAACGAATGACGGAGCCATTATTCCATACTTTTGCTACCTTTTCGTAATCGTAATCAAATTCACTTTTTTCAAGCACTTCAAATCCTTCACCAATGGCAGCCATCATTCCATATTCAATTCCATTATGAACCATCTTTAAGAAGTGACCGCTTCCTGCTTTGCCTGCATATAGGTACCCATTTTCAACTGCTGTGTCCCGGAAGATCGGTTCAACGACTTCCCATGCTTCAGGATCGCCGCCAACCATATAACATGCCCCATTACGGGCGCCTTCCATTCCGCCTGAAGTGCCTGCATCCATAAAGCTCATGCCTAATTCTTTCAATTCGTTGTGACGGCGAATTGATTCTTTATAATGGGAGTTACCGGCTTCAATGACAATATCCCCTTTTTCTAGGAACGGCCTGATTTCACCAATAACAGAATCAACCACGCCATGTGGAACCATTATCCAAAGAATTCTTGGTTTTTCTAATGATTGAATAAGTTCCTCATAACTTGATACACCTGCAGCTCCATAACTTTTTATTTCTTCTACAGCTTTAGAATTTACATCGAATGCAACGACATCGTGATGATGATCCATTAAATTTTTTCCTAAATTTAAACCCATTTTACCTAACCCTATTAATCCAACCTTCATATTATTTTCCTCCAATAACGGTAACAATTTTATTGATTATTTTGCACTTTCCATTGCTACTTACGATTGATTTAGAACACTTTTCGTTATTTGAACCACATTTTCAGTAGTAAATCCAAACTGTTTCATAACTGCATTACCCTCTCCTGATGCACCGAAGGTTTCAATGGATAGTATTTTTCCTTCGAAGCCAACGAAGCGTTCCCATCCTAGGGAGATTCCCATTTCAATGGCGACGCGTTTAGTAATAGAAGAAGGCAGTACAAATTCTTTATATTCTGAGGATTGTTGGTTGAACAATTCCCAGCTTGGAATTGCAACGATCCGAACAGATATATTTTCCTTTTCGAGTTCCGTTTTTGCGTTTACAGCCAATGAGACTTCGGAACCTGTAGCCAATAATATTACATTTGGTGTCGAAGTTGTTTCAGTCAGTATATAAGCTCCTTTAGAAATATTATCCAGATTCGCTTTTGTTTTGTTATATACCGGCAGGTTTTGGCGGCTTAAAATCAATGCCACTGGGCCTTCTGTTTGCTGAAGTGCATATGCCCAGGCGCTTGCCGTTTCATTTGCGTCAGACGGTCTTATGACAGTTAATCCAGGTATCGCGCGTAAGGCTGCCAATTGTTCAATTGGCTCATGCGTAGGACCATCTTCCCCTACGGCAATCGAATCATGTGTAAATACATAGATGACAGGAAGCTTTGATAATGCTGCCAAACGGATCGACGGACGAAGATAATCGTTGAATACAAAGAATGTACTTACAAAAGGCTTTAATCCTCCATGATAAGCCATCCCGTTTGCTGCAGCACCCATCGCATGTTCACGTACACCAAAGTAAACATTGCGAGCACTATAAGACTCAACTGCGTAAATTTGCTCTCCTTTAATTTCGGTCATTGTAGAATGGGATAGGTCAGCACTGCCGCCAAAAATAGCTGGAACTTTATTTACAAAATGGTTGATTGCTTCCCCGCTGGCAACACGGGTTGACACGGCCTTTCCTGTATCAAAGGTTAAGATATCTTTCGCATCGATCAGCACTTTTCCATCAATGGCATGGGATAATTGCTCTGCTAATTCTGGATATGCTTGCTTATAAGACTGGAATAAGTTATTCCAGCTTTGTTCAGTATCGATTCCCTTACCCTTTAATTGTTCAAAATGTGCTTTGACTTCATCAGGTACATAGAAATCTTCTTCATACAGCCAGTTATAGGCCTTTTTTGTTACCTTTCCTTCTTCTGCTCCAAGTGGTGCACCGTGTGCTTTATTTGTTCCGGCAACCTTAGGGCTTCCATAACCGATAATCGTTCTGATTTCAATCAGACTAGGTTGACCGGTATTTTGTTTTGCCATTTCGATTGCCTTTGAAATGGCTTCAATGTCATTACCGTCTTCCACTCTTAAATAGTTCCAGTGTGCAGATTCCACTCTTTTCTTGATATCTTCAGAAAAGGAAACATTCAATTCCCCATCAAGGGAGATATCATTTGAATCGTACAAGACTATCAACTTATCAAGTTTCATATGCCCGGCCATTGACATCGCCTCATAAGAAATACCTTCCATTAGGTCACCGTCGCCGACTAATGCATACGTATAGTGATCAATAACAGGGTGCCCTTCTTTATTAAACTTTGCCGCTATATGAGCTTCCGCCATTGCCATCCCTACTGCGTTGGCAATACCTTGGCCTAAAGGACCTGTTGTCGCTTCAACACCTGATGTGTGGCCAAATTCAGGATGCCCTGGCGTTCTGCTGTTCAATTTTCTGAAATTCTTTAAATCATCCATTGTGACATTATAACCGGACAAATGAAGCAAGCTGTACAATAAACTAGACCCATGTCCGGCAGATAAAACGAATCGGTCACGGTTAAACCATTTTGGATTTTCAGGATTGTGATTCAAATGGTTCGCCCATAATGCATATGCCATTGGTGCTGCCCCCATTGGGAGACCTGGGTGCCCGGAATTTGCCGCATTGATGGCATCGATTGATAAAGTTCGAATTGCTGTAACTGCTAAGTTCTCAATATTTTGTGACATGGTCTATATCCTCCTGGACATTTGTGAATTCAAATGTGCTGGTTCTCTGTTTTGTTGAATTTTTTCATCCGGCCACCATTTGAAGCCATTTTCTGATAATAGGGTATCAGCGGCATCTGGCCCATATGATCCTGAACGATATTCATGAAGCGGTAACATATTTTCCTCATAAGCATTCAGAATTGGCTGTACCCACTCCCAAGACAATTCAACTTCTTTCCAATGAGCAAAGAATGTGGAATCTCCGATTAAAGCATCGTAAATCAGCCTTTCATAGGCCTCTGGGACTCCTGAGCTAAAGTTTTCTACATCTTCACAAGAAAAATTAATTCTAACAGGTTCGATTTTCCCGTTATTCAATGGATTTTTGCTATTTAATTGCAGAGACACATTTTCTTGCGGGCTGATTTCAATTATCAATAAATTAGGCTCCACATTTTGCTGATTATGTTTATACAGTAGTTTTAAAGTATTTTTAAATTCGATGACGATCCGGGTCGATTTATCCTTCATTCGTTTTCCTGTCCGGATATAGAAAGGGACCCCGCTCCAAAAAGGATTATCAATCCATATACGAGCTGCCACAAATGTGTCAGTTTGAGAAGAAGGATCTACTCCCGGTTCCTCTTTATAACCGATCACTGGCTTACCATCCATCTCTCCGGAAATATACTGGCCACGAACAATATGGGCTTGAATATCCTCTTTTTCTATAGGGCGTATGGCCTCCATTACCTTCCGTTTCTCATTTCGGATTTCAGTCGCGTTTATCTTATAAGGCAAATCCATGGCGGTCATCATGAGCAATTGCAACATATGATTTTGCACCATATCACGTATCGCACCTGCATGATCGTAATAACCGGCTCTTTTTTCAACGCCAACCGTCTCACTTGCGGTGATTTGGATATTCGCAATATGATCTTTGTTCCAAATGGATTGGAGAATCGGGTTCGCAAATTCCAGAGCCTCAAGGTTCTGAACCATTGGTTTACCCAAGTAATGGTCAATTCGATAAATTTCCTCTTCTTCAAATGCTTGGCTAAGTTTTGCATTAAGCTCGAGAGCGGATTGGAGGTCATGTCCAAATGGTTTTTCGATGATTAAACGTTTCCATCCACTTGTTGCACCAAGTCCGCTATTTTTTATGTTTAATGCTATGAGGTCGAAAAATTCAGGTGCAACGGAAAGGTAAAACAGACGATTTTCCGCAATTTGCAGTTCCTCTTCTCTTTGCTTTACCAACTGCAGCAATTTTTGATAATCCTCTATTTTGTTTGCATCAAACATGCTATAGCGAAAAGCCTCAACAAATTCCCCCATTTCCGTCACATCATGCTCGAGGCGGCGCGAAAAGGTTAAAATCGATTCTTTTACTTTTTCTTGAAAATCAACATGTGATTGTTCGCCTCTTCCAAGTCCAATTATAGATATTGGTTGAGGTAATTTATTATCTATATACAAATTGTAAAGGGCAGGGAATATTTTCCTCTTAGCTAAATCCCCAGTTGCTCCAAATAAGACAAAGGTCATTGATTCCATTATTACTTCTCCTTATAATTGTGAAATACTTCCTTGAAACTAGAGACTTAGAAGAGAATGCCATAGAGACAACCTAATTTATTTTTTCTCTTCCCGCCCCAATCTATTTTCGGAAATTAATGCCAATTTCCTTACTTCTATTCAAGGTAATGACGATATCCGCCATTCCAATAAACAGTCCATTTTCAACCACGCCAGGTACCATATTTAGGTTTCTTTCAAGATCTCTAGGATGCGTAATATCTGGGAAGCCGCAATCAAAAATATAATTACCATTATCTGTTCGAAATGGGATCCCATCTTTTTGCCGTAAATGCGGACTGCATCCAAGCTCTCGGATATATTTCTTCGTCATTTCATGACCAAAAGGAACGACTTCTACTGGCAGTGGGAAAGCTCCTAATTTATCCACCATTTTGTGTGAGTCCGCTACTACAATAAAAGTATTTGCTGCCTTCGCGATTATTTTCTCTCTTAAAAGGGCACCACCGCCTCCTTTAATGAGAGATAAGTCACGATTTACTTCATCGGCACCATCTATGGCGACATCAATTTGATCAATTTCTTTAAATGAAACAAGTGGGATTCCTACTTGTGTTGCCAATTTTTCCGTTTGTTTGGAAGTAGGGATTCCTTTAATAGAAAGTCCTTGTTGAACTAATTCTCCAAGCTTAGAAATGGTAAAAAATACAGTGGACCCCGTTCCCAGTCCAACTATCATTCCATCCTTCACATACTCTGCGGCTCTTTCACCTACTTCTTTTTTTTCATTCAAGGACTTTTGCTCCTTTCATTTAAGGACTAGATGATTTCGAAATTCATTTGTTTTAAATTAACCATTGTTTCTCGATTTGTTCCTGTGCAATACGCAAAATTTGTTCTTCAGGTGTATCATTTTTAACGATTACATTCGTCAGATAATTTTTACCTTTCAATTGAAGTTTAACAGTCACTTCTACCATATCTTTCACTTCCTTCAAACTTTAATGTGCTTTAAATAGATAAGAGTAGATAACTTTTAGTTCTTAAGTTATTTTTAATTCATTAAGTTACTTTATGTAACCATATTACTTCCTCAAATAATTTTCGTCAAGCAAAAATATCTCAGAATCGAGATTTTTAATTTTTTTCTTTTTGCAATGTTGTTCAGTTCATCAAAAAAAAACCAACAGAAATACTGTTGACTTCAACTTATCTGAATGATGTCCTATTTTTTTCGTTTTTCATGCATATACTTCATCCATTTTTTCTGTTTATAACTGCTTATCAAATACCCGACAACTGTGACTGCCGTCAATCCAATGGACAGGTTCCAAATAATAGCGTTAGAGGCATAACTGCCTGCTGCTATACCTATGATTCCAAGTAAAGTTCCAGCATATAACCTATTTTTCATATTTCATAGAGCGTAAATTGGAATTGTCTCCTTTGTTCAATTTTCTTTAACTCTTCTAATTTTAGTGGTGCATTTAAAAATTGAGCTGCACCTCCATTGTTAGACACAAAACTAACAATGGAGGTGAAGTTTTTTATAAAACTTGTATTAGTACCTAATTCTAATCATGATAAATTATTTAAAAAATCGCGACTAAATAAAAGTGAAATACTGATTACATCTAATAATTCTTCTTTGTTAAAGAAAATGATTAAAGAAAATTTTGGAATAATGCCAATCTACGATTATTCTTTAAAAGATCATCCTGAGATTTTAAATGGAGAATTAAAAATGATTCCGATAGCCTAGAAAGATATAGCAATATAAAAAAAGCAGGTGACGGAGCGATTATCAGCAACGTACCTGCTTTTCTCTGAATTTCCACTGCTTAGATATTTGCATGCTTTCCCTCTTTTTGTGAATATTCAGAATTATTATAATACAAATCCTTTATTCAGATGTTCTTTTGTTTTATAAACTTATAAAGACGTACTTTCTTTCAAATTCATTCTTCCAATTGTTACATTTCCCCGCCAAAGCTATGGCTGGAGAGGAAGGTCGATGGACTATGGTGTGTTAGAGCCCATCCGTTAGTCTGACTCCAACGACCACGGTGCAACTTTCTTTCAAAGCCACAAAAGGCAGAGACATATTTTACATATCAAATATGTCCCTGCCTCTGATTTTATTGACTTTAACCTCTACAACCTAAATATAATTTCATGAGTGGGCTACTTAGGGTATCGTTGATAGTAAATAACCATCAAAAAAAGGGCCTGTGTTAAATAATTTCTTTTCAATTGAGTTTTCTTATAACATGTAAGTATTAAACGCAATCTTCAAGATAAAAATAAATGAAGAAATTATAAAGGAGATACCATAAAGTTGAACACAAAATTCTTAGATTTACTGGCTCATAATTATGATAGTGAAGAAAAAGTGGTAACTGAGATTATTAATCTTGAAGCCATCCTCAATCTGCCAAAGGGGACTGAGCATTTTGTCAGTGATTTACACGGGGAGTATCATGCTTTTCAACATGTGCTAAGGAATGGTTCGGGTAGAGTAAAAGAGAAAATTAAAGACCTTTTTCAAGATGAACTATCTGATACAGAACTTAATGAATTTGCGACATTAGTTTATTATCCTGAAGAAAAATTAAAGTTAATTAGAGATAAGTGTGGTAATAAACAAGAATTACTCCAATGGTACACAGAAACCATTGACCATATGATTAAGCTCATTTCCTATGCCTCTTCTAAATATACACGCACAAAATTACGTAAAGCATTGCCTGAGCAGTTTGTTTATATTATAGAAGAGCTACTATACAAAACGGATGAATCCACAAATAAGAAACAATATTATACAAAAATTGTTCAGCAAATTATTTCTCTTGGTCAGGCAGATAAGCTCATTACAGGTCTGGCTTATACGACTCAGAGGTTGGTAGTCGACCATCTTCATGTGGTGGGAGATATTTATGATCGCGGACCTGATCCTGATAAAATTATGGATACACTCATTCATTATCATTCTGTTGATATTCAATGGGGAAATCATGATGTTCTATGGATCGGTGCCTTTGCTGGATCAAAGGTTTGTCTAGCTAATATTATTCGTATCTGTGCCAGGTACGACAATTTAAGTATTATTGAAGATGTGTATGGAATCAATCTTATACCACTTCTTAATCTTGCGGAAAAGAACTATGAGGACAATCCAGCATTTAGACCCAAGAGCCTTTCAGATAAAAAAAAGTCTGATCAAGAACTATTACAAATTACAAAAATGCATCAAGCGATAGCAATGATTCAGTTTAAGCTTGAAATGCCAATCATAAAGAGACGCCCGTATTTTAAAATGTCAGAAAGACTTTTACTTGAGAAAATTGATTATGACAAAAACGAAATAACACTGAATGGGAAAACTTACCAACTGGAAAATACTTGCTTTGCAACCATTAATCCGGAACAACCTGGTGAATTATTGGATGAAGAAGAGCAAGTTATGAACAGACTATTGTTTTCTGTCCAGCATTCGGAAAAGTTGGCCAGACATATGAATTTTCTTATGAAGAAAGGCAGTCTTTATTTGAAATATAATGGGAACTTATTAATACATGGCTGCATTCCACTTGATGAAAACGGAAAAATGGAAAAAATGGTTATTGAAAATAATACCTATTCATGTCGTGATTTACTTGATATTTTTGAACATTATTTACGACATGCTTTTGCACATCCTGAAGAGATAGATGATCTCGCAACAGATATGGTCTGGTATTTATGGACAGGAGAATATTCATCATTATTTGGGAAAAGAGCCATGACGACCTTTGAAAGGTATTTCATTAAGGACAAAGAAACCCATGAGGAGATTAAGAACCCATACTACCATTTACGTGAAAAAGAGGAAATCTGCCGTAAAATTTTAGCAGAATTTAATCTTAATCCTGATGAAGGTCATATCATAAATGGCCACACACCCGTTAGAGAAATTAAAGGAGAGAATCCAATAAAAGCAAACGGAAAGATGATTGTCATTGATGGAGGATTTTCCAAGGATTATCAATCAACAACTGGTATTGCTGGATACACTTTATTATATAATTCCTACGGTATGCAACTTGTCGCCCATGAAAAGTTTAATTCAAAAAAAGATGTCCTACTAAATGGGTCAGATGTTTTATCAGTAAAGAGAGTGGTGGATAGAAAACTCGAGAGGAAAAAGGTTCTAGAAACGAATGAGGGACAGCGATTATTACAGAATATATCTGTTTTAAAAAGTCTGATGGAATATCGCTGTATGAGTTTAGACCAATCATTACAATCGAATGGTTAAAGACTCTATTTAAACATAAATGCTTAATGCCATGACAATTTCAAATTAGAGTGTTGATGGGAATTTAGTCTTGGTAAGCATCTTGGGTTTATAATAATTTTTGAAGGTAGAAACAAATCTAACTCGTTGTTTTTACCTTCTATTTTTTGCACAATTTTGCTCTCTTGTTATATCTATCATTTAAGAATCCCTTCGTTTGTGGAGTGGGCTAATTAGCTCACTTTAATAGATAAAAAATTTTTATCTTCTTTCAAAAAAGTAAAATACCTTTAGGTGCTGTCTCTTTACCATTTTGATAAAATGAGCATTTTTCAAAATTAGCTTAAGTACAATTCTTCAGAAACTCCTCAATAATTTAAAATAAAATATCCAATTATCTTATAAAGAGTTATTCAATAAAATGCCACGTTAGTTCAAAAAGAAAGAGCTGCACGATGACAGCTCAGATCTTAAACTAAAGCACCCATTAGCCATCCATGAATCGCTAAAAACAGCTCTTCACACAAAGAATGAAAATGTTTTTAAACCGTCAATACTGATTCTACGGCTGGAGAGGAAGGTCGATGAACTATGGTGCGTTAGAGCCCATCCGTTAGTCTGACTCCAACGACCATGGTGCACCACTGACTGTAGCTCCCTAACGGGAAGCACACATGGTAGATTAATCCTATTCTGGTTGCTGCACCAGCCTCCAATAATATTCAGTGCCGTAGAAAGGATGTTTTCAATGGAAGTAGTCATTGAAAGAGCATGTGGTATGGATGTTCATAAAGAC
This sequence comes from Bacillus sp. sid0103, assembly GCF_019219025.1. The sequence goes on from NZ_JAHUWN010000037.1 coordinate 50,945, forward strand.
AACATTACTGCACAAGGAAAGGAGGTTCAAACGTTTTCTACCAAAACAGTTTTTCTTTTAAAACTGCTCGATTGGATCAAACAACATCAATGTACTCATGTTGCCATGGAGAGTACGAGTGTTTATTGGAAACCAATTGTTAATTTACTAGAAGCTGAAGATATTGAGTTATTAGTTGTAAATGCACAACACATGAAGGCTGTCCCCCGGACGTAAAACAGATGTTAAGGATGCAGAATGGATTGCCAAACTTCTTCGTCATGGACTGTTGAAAGCTAGTTACATTCCAGATCGTAATCAACGGGAACTACGTAACTCGTTCGATATCGTCGGAGTATCATTGAGGAACGTGCAAGACAAATCAATCGAATCCAAAAGGTATTAGAAGGAGCGAACATTAAATTGGGTTCAGTTGTTTTAGACGTTTTGGGTGTTTCAGCTCGAGATATGCTTGACGCTATTGCCGAAGGCGAAGAGGATCCTGAAAAACTAGCAAACTTTGCACGTCGCTCAATGAAAAAGAAGAAAGAAGAAAGATGAACTGGAACTCGCACTTAAAGGCTATATCCAATCCCATCAACGTCTAATGTTAAAAACGATTTTAAGACATATTGACTTTTTCACTGAAGAGATTGAGATGCTCGATCAAGAAGTAGCGAAAAGAGTACGTACCTCCCAAGAAGATGCGGAACGATTAGATTCTATTCCTGGTATTGCCACCAGGATGGCTGAGCAAATTTTGGCTGAAATCGGAACTGATATTAAGAAACAATTCCCAAGTGCAGCCCATATGTGTTCCTGGGCAGGTTTGGTTCCTGGACAAAACGAAAGTGCCGGGAAAAGGAAATCAGCTAAAACCAAAAAAGGAAATAAATATTTGAGATCAGCATTAACTGAAGCAGCTCATTCAGTAAAAGGTTCGAAGAACTATCTCGGTGCACTTTATAGGCGTACCGCATCACGAAAAGGCAAAAAGCGAGCCGGAATAGTGGTCGCACATGCCATGTTACGTATCTCTTATTATCTCTTAACACGAAAAGAAATGTATGTAGACTTAGGCAAAGACTACTTTGATAAACAGAGACAGCAATCCATTGTTCGGCATTCACTACGAAGACTTGAAAGTTTAGGATACTCAGTTACTTTACAAGAACCAGAAGCATCTTAATCTATTCAACTCGATTCCAAAGATCAATGAATTAGGCGCTCTCCTCTTTTTTAAAAATGAATGAGCTGCGTCTTCTTTAGTATTGCCTTTTTTCTGAGTTACAGAAGTTTATTTTCAGGATAGACAACCATGCCGCGCTGCGGCACCATCAAATGAATGAAAATGGTTCTTAAACCCGTCTAGTTTTTATTATACCTGTCAATCCTTTTTATAGGCTGGCGAAGGAAGGTCGTTAAACTATGGTGCCTCGAGCCCGCATGGTAGACTGATTTTTAACGACCAGGTGCACCACAAATTGTCGCTCCCTCACGGGAAGCACGCTGGATAGATTAATCTTATATGGTTGTTGCACCAGCCTTAATTTACTTCAGCCCGTAGGAAGGAAGATAATAATGGATGTTATTAATGAACGATGTTGTGGATTAGATATTCACAAGAAAAGCATTACGGCGTGTGCCATTACTCCAAAAGGAAAGGAGATTCAAACATTTGGTACTATGACACATGATCTGATTAAATTAATAGATTGGATTAAAAGTAAATGTTGTTCTCACGCTGCTATGGAAAGTACCGGTGTTTATTGGAAACCAATATACAACCTTCTCGAATAAGAAGACATTCAACCCATGGTTGTCAACGCTGCTCACATCAAAGCTGTCCCAGGACGAAAAACCGATGTAAAAGATGCAGAATGGATCGCAAAATTGCTTCGTCACGGTCTTCTTCAACACAGCTACATTCCAAATCGAGATCAAAGAGAATTACGGGAACTAGTTCGATACCGCCGAAGTCTTATAGAAGAAAGAGCAAGAGAAATAAGTAGAATGCAGAAAGTGTTGGAAGGTGCTAATATAAAACTTTCTTCCGTTGCAACAGACATTATGGGTGTATCCGGACGATCAATGATTGAGGGGATCATCAATGGGATCGAAGATCCACAAGTATTAGCTGGAATGGCAAAAAGAAGTATGAAAATGAAAAAGGATGATTTGGAACGTGCCTTACTCGGATCCGTCGGACTCCATCAAAAAATGATGTTAAAAACACAGCTTTCACATATCGACTTTTTGGACCAACAAATCAAAATGTTAAGTGAAGAAGTCCAGCAACGCATGCAACCTTATGAAGAAGATATTGAATTACTAGATTCAATTCCAGGTATAGGTAGAAGCCATGCGGAACAACTTTTGGCTGAAATAGGACTAGGAAGAGAAATTGCGGGGCAATTTCCTACAGCCGCCCATTTATGTTCATGGGCTGGGATGGTTCCGGGTAATAACGAAAGTGCTGAAAAAAAAAGTCCGGTAAAACGAGAAAAGGTAATAAAAAGTTACGAGCGGCACTGGTGGAAGCAGCACATTCAGCAGCAAAAACGAAAAACACTTATCTTTCTTCTCAATATCAACGCTTGGCGGCGAGAATTGGAAAAAAACGTGCGGCAGTAGCAGTTGGACATACCATTTTAACCATTGTTTATCATTTGTTAAACAAAAGACAATTTTATGTTGAGTTGGGTGCAGACTACTTTGATCGACGAAAAAAAGAAATAGTGATTAAACAATCTATTAAACGGCTAGAGGTACTTGGCTGTAAGGTAACGGTTGAAGCTATAGCATAATGAAGAACAATATATTGTTAATTTGGAGTCCCGGTCTTTTTTTTAACCGAATTTTACTGGGTCTAGTTTCGTATTGCCTAAAATCCCTCATAGCCGTTTTTATTTTCAGGATAGTTTAAGTACAATTCTTCACAATCTGTTAGATAGTCGCACTAGGAAAGGGAAGCCTAATTGAAGCACCACACCAGTTTGTTAAATTTCAATTTTGTTTTCTCATATAATCAAACCATCAGCATGAAGAGTGTACATGGAATACTTAGTAATAAAGCTAATTTATAATTGACAAAGTGTAGCAGTTACATTGGAAATATTACTGAATTAAATAATAATGAACTCCCAAAATTCCAACCCTTATAATGTTTAAAAGTATAATTTCAAAAATGATACTCACACCTGCAATTATAAAATGGCTCTTTTCTAAAAGATTGTTGTTTTTCGAACAGGTTTAATAATAAGTGCCGCTGTTTCAGCCTGTTATTCAATTAGGCTTCAGCCGAACGCTCCAACCTTGTGTTGACTTCTTCAAGCCGTTTGGTATAAGCTTCGCGAATCGTATATGCAGCATGAGATCCAACTGCCAATCGAAGCGGTGAATTGTCGCTTTTTATAACGGAAATAATCAGTTCCACTGCTTTTGCCGGGTCGCCAATCTTGACGTTCGACATCTTACTAGTTGATAAGCTACATTCAAAAAAAGGCCATATAATTGTTAATAAGATGTTTTTTTGATTTAGAACTTGGGATCATACATCCCTTCCCAATAGCGTTTATATTGCAAATTACCTCTTATACATGACAGAATTGTATATTGGTTTGAATGTTATTTAGATATCTCCCCTTATTGGGCAGATTGCGTGTTCTACGTTACTTTTTAAAAAAAATATTTATTTGTCAATTTATTAGTCATAATTTAGCATTTGAATTGTGAAAATTGGAAAAAATCTAATAAATTTTTAATGATGAAAATTACACATCCAATGAAAATTTCTTCATTTTTTCATTGGATATCTTTTTCACTAAACAAGGGCATTTGCCTGTTGGATGAAACGGTCTGTCACAGTTGGTATGCCTAAAAGCCTTATTCCTCCGCTTGGTTTCGGGATTTCGACACGGCGAACAGGGAAAGGTTGATAGTTACCTGTTCTCAAAGCTTCCCGAAGGGAATCCCAGTTTTCATAGAGATGTCGTCGTAGGAATTTTACGGACATTCCATCTATGCCGTGACTTCCTTTGTTCTGCTCTACCCGTTATAGAGCAGTTAAGAGATTTTCCCGTGACAAGATTCGTTCCATTAACATGATGCTATTCCTTTCCACGTGAATGAAGGTTCTGTTTATGCCGGTTCTTGCTCCACCCTCCTAGAGTCCCCAGCGTTTTCACCGCTTCCTCCTTTAGGTAAGTCCTTTCGGATTGTCTGTGTTCAATGCAATCACCGAATGTGCAGATTTCATTCTTTCTTAATAGTTCAGTCCTTCCCATTCTTTCTCGAGTTAGAATGGTACTATGACCTCTGCTGACTTCTGATTGTTCAGCTATCCATTGCTAGGTAGGTTACCAAGTGTACTTGGCTTATCAATCAGACCTCCCCTGGTAAGAGTACAGTCTTTCCCTCCACCTATCTGCTTCATTTACTCTGTACCACCTTCGGCAGTAAGGACTTTGTTTTGTAGTGCAAACTCGTCCAATGATACCTAGCCTTATATGAAGTTCGTGTTCCTCAGACCGGAGGTTTGCCGCTCGCTTCCTTCAGATTCCGTGTCACCACGGATACCCTTGCGTTAAGCTAACCATTACTACTGCCTTCATGGCTCGGGACTTTCACCCTAGAGACTGCACCCATGCCGGGCGCACACCAAAAGGGGTCTCCAAAATGGAGACCCCTTGTTACATGACGTGATTAATTATTAACTAGAACGGAGTTGTAGTATTCTTCAAGGGTGATACCGCGTGCCATGATTTTTTTAGCAATAGTTTTACCGACATAGCGGAGGTGCCATGGTTCATAGGTGTAGCCGGTTATGTCGTCCTTTCCTTTCGGATAACGAATGATAAAGCCGTATTCAGCGGCATGTTTATCCAACCATTTCACCTCTCTTGTTCCTTCGAAGCACGCTTCTGCCGCACATGTCCCATTTTCGCCGGTCACATCAATGGCAAGACCTGTTTCGTGCTCACTCGTTCCAGGTACAGCACTATAGGTCATCGCTTTTTTATAGCCATCTTGTTTCACATAACTATTAAACAAAGCCGTTTGGGCACCGTGCGACCTATATGCCGATACACCTAAAAGATTTACACCCTGCATTTTAGCACCTGCGAATAATTTTTCAATCGCGGTGGCAGCTACCGCACGCATTTTCCGCTTCTCGGATTTTTTTTCAAAAATAAAAGGGATATTCGCATATACCAAATCCACTGGCGTATAATTTTCTGGTAATTTATTTTGTTTGTTGACGAGGACAGGAATACTTTCTGGATGGGTGACAACCACAATACTATCATCCGTTTCAGAATGTTTCTTGCCAGGGTGTGAAGAAGACATATTAGCCGAGATTTTTCCTTCTTCTTGGGCAAAATGGAATTTTTCCATGCAGCCAGTTAAAATAATAACAACTAGGAAAAGACATAAAGTAATGGGCCATAATTTTAACATGAATAACTTCCTTTTTTTTAAATTAAATTCTGTTATCATCATGGACACTATCAACTGACTAAAAACATTCCATTGGGATTAATTAGAGATTCATTCGTTAAATGGACTTCCAGTGTTTTCAGATTTTGCAAGACTTGTTCTGCCCTTTTTGCTCCCGGAATTATGACGTCAATGGCTTCACGGGTTAAATACCAGGCAAGAACGACATGGGCAACTTCAGTTCCTTTTTAACCGGAAATTTTACGAACTTTCTCGATTTTTTCCAGGTTCTCCTCATAAACGCCCTCTCAGAATTGCGGGCGTTTTCTCATTTTTTCACTTAAATAGGTATTTTTGTTATATTTGCCCGTTAATAATCCTGAAGCAAGCGGGAAGTACGGTATAAAGGAAATGGTATGCTCAGAAACATAAGGGAACAACTCTTTCTCGGCCCCACGGCTTAGCAGATTATACTCCCCTTGAAAGACATCCACATAACCATCTTTATTGGCTTCTTTCAATTGCTCAATCGAAAAATTAGAGACACCGATCGCTCTGATTTCCCCCTCATCCTTCAATTGTTTTAGGGCTCCGACCGCTTCATCCTTGGGCGTATCCTGATCAGGGAAATGAATATAAAATAAATCAATATAATCCGTTTGCAGACGTTTTAAGCTCTCTTCAACAGATTGTTTTAAAAAAGCAGGAGAATTATCAATCACAACTTCAGGACCGACAAATTTATGAGCTGCCTTTGTCGCAATCACAATTTCTGAGCGATTACCGGTTTCTTTTACGACTTCACCAATTATCTCCTCGGAACGGTTTGGGACCATAGATAAAAGCTGTATCCAAAAAATTTATCCCGTGTGCCAGTCCTGCGCGAACTAATTCCCTTCCAGCTTCATCATCAAGGTTAGGAAAAAGATTGTGACCGCCGACTGCGTTTGTTCCTTAACCAATTGGATTGACATATAAATCTGTTTTCCCGATTCGAACGTGCACGTCATTTAACCTTCAACCCTTTAGTATTATTTTTCTTTACTGATACGAACAGTCTTTTCACAATTAGTAGTACATTTCTTTTAAATTCCTCCTTGTATTATTACAAGGATGGACAAGGATTCGGCTTATTTTGCTAAAGACCTTAGGCAGAATATTCTTGCCGACTACTCGTTGATGGTATATACGAGCTGGCTTACTTCTTGTACTTTTTCTCTTAGTACTTGGGGTAACGATCACTTCATATTTACTTTACAATCATTACAGCACAATCAGCGTGCTGGACCACTTTATGGTTTACACTTCCCACGATATTGGCATTATTCCCATGACCTCGGGAAAAGCCCTTTTATTTTTTATCCGTAATGTGGATAATCCCTTCGTCGAATTGGACGTCCATAAGGATCCGAGTGTCCTATAACCAAGCGCAATGAGTTCAACTGAACCGTAAGTTGCTGAGATCAATCGAGACTAGCAGCAGATCCTTAACTGGCTCCAGATTGGGTCCACGAAGATATGCGCGGCGTTTTGTCGGGAAACGAAGCCCTTCGATCTCAATGAAGTCGTAGACATATTGCGCCGCTGGAAAGCCACCTGAAACATCGACATGGTAGTCGTGCCTGCGTAGTAGTAAATCATCGCCAAAGTAGAAGTCTTGCTCCTTGCTATGACTGGCGACGTGTTCGGGGAAGCGCACACGCAAACCGTGCCAGAGCTCGTTGCCCTCTTGCAATGGGGGGATTTCGCTGACCTCAAATCCTGGCATGACCATGAAAAAAGGCGTTGTCAGGTATGTCCACATTGCGTACCCGTTGAAATATGCTCGATGAAGCGGGTCCCATGGTGTGTTCATCGTATGGTTAGCAAACAAGGTCCTAGGATCGTATTTCTCGCGGACGGTTTCCCCAGAGAGGGTCTCAATCGCGATACGATCGGGCGTAAAGGCAGTACGCCAATCCGGTTGACCAAAGGGAGTAACAGATGCGATTTCCGAATGTAGCGCGACTGTCATCTCACGAGGATTGGAATCTTGTACGAGCCCTTTCATTGCCCATAAACCGCCACCGGTGACGATCGTGGCAGTCAGTGAACTAAATTTTTCCCATCGGTCAATTCCGCCGTGCGCGTCAATAATTTTTGCCAGTAGGTTGTTCATATTCTCTCCTTAAGTTGAAAGATGATTCGATAATGAAAATGAGTTTTATTAAATCACCTTCTATTTACTTTACAATCATTACAGCACAATGAGCGTGCTGGACAACTTTATGGCTTACACTTCCCACGAGCAGCTCTGAAAAGAGGCTAAGTCCCCTGCTGCCCATTACGATCAGGTCGTAATCTCCTTCTTTTGCCTTCTTGCATATCATTTCTGCAGGATCTCCAATATGGTATTCGCTATCATATTGTATAGATGACCCTGAAAGGACTTGTGCGGATTCCTCTAAAATCCTCCTAACTTCCTCTACTTGCAATTGTTCAATATCCACTCCGTAAG
>NZ_JAHUWN010000038.1 GCF_019219025.1 Bacillus sp. sid0103
TCTGCTTAATACATAGAAAAGAATAAATTGGATTAGTTGGAACGCCGTATGCGGTGAAAGTCGCTTGTACGGTGTGGACGGGGGGAAAAGGGAGAGATAACTTCAAACCCTTACCTATCTGTATGAAATGGGATGGAAATCTCTTTGGGTTAAATGGTAAAGTTGATTTTCTAACAATATTATTTGTTTAGATTTAGATCCTTTTTACATAATAGGATATTATCTACCATCTACCCAAGGAGGATTTGTTTTGATTAATGATTTACTAAAGGAAGCTGAGGAATTTATCCGGACTTGTTATAGAGAATTAAATAAAACGGAGCAAGAACTAGAACATAGATTGAATGAATTGAATGAACAGTTACGAAATAAAGGTTTTTATGAACACACCAACCTAGAGCTTGAATATGGGGCAAAAATGGCTTGGCGTAATAGTAACCGTTGTATAGGAAGGTTATTTTGGGATCAATTAAACGTGATCGATAAGAGGAACCTAAAGACAGAAGAAGAAATTATCGAAGCCTTATTTGAACACATCGAATATGCAACGAATAAGGGTCGAATACGCCCTACAATCACCATTTTTTCACAAAAAGCCTCGAACCAAAAAGTTCGTATTTGGAATCACCAATTAATTCGCTATGCAGGTTACAAAACGGAACAAGGTGTTTTAGGGGATCCACACTCCATTTCCTTTACCGATACCTGTATAGATTTAGGATGGGAACCGAAGTTTGGAAATTTCGATGTTTTACCCTTAGTCGTTCAAGTAAATGATCATCATCCAAAAGTAGCCCAGTTTCCAGAAAAGCTTCTTCTCGAAGTGCCAATTCGTCATCCCAATTACAAATGGTTTAATGATTTAAATTTGAAATGGTATGCAGTACCGATGATCTCGGATATGATTTTAGAAATTGGAGGCATTACGTATACCGCTGCTCCTTTTAATGGCTGGTATATGGGGACTGAGATAGGAGCAAGGAACTTTGCGGATGAATCGCGGTATAATATGCTTCCTCAAATAGGAAAATTAATGGAGTTGGACATAAAAAGTAATATATCTTTATGGAAGGATAGGGCACTCTTAGAATTGAATACAGCAGTTTTACATTCCTATAAGGAGGATGGGGTTAGTATTGTAGACCATCATACGGCTGCACAACAATTCAAAAAATTTGAAGAAAAAGAAAGGGCAAGTGAAAGGTCTATTACAGGCGACTGGACGTGGCTTATTCCACCAATGTCACCAGCTGCAACCCATATTTTCCACAAACCATATAATAATGTCATTAAAAAACCCAATTATTTTTATCAACCTAAACCATATTAATTTTTAAGTATAGTCACAAAAATCTTCGTTTTATAATTTTATATTCTGGTTTTTAAATGGTGCTTATTAACTACAGTGTAGGATGCCTAAATAAGGCATCTACTCTTCCTAGTTCGATTAACGAGTTAGATTGTGAAATACTGTACTTAAAGTAACGGGTGCAATAGTTAAAGATGGAGATCGCTGCGGCGATCTTTTTGCTTGTTGTACTAATGAAAGCAGTTTAGTGGAAGAAGTGCATATAGAACCTGCGGGTCAATTTATGGAATAATTTGGTCAAGCTATTCGGTGTAGTGCATATAAATGTTATAAACAATGGAAATTTTTATTATTTGAAAGGAGAGAAAATGGAACTACCCGGCGAGCTAGATCCTGAACATATTGTCATTCCTCATTTATTTATTAATTACATCGTTAAAGGAGGAAATAACGGATGAATATCAAACAAATGATTGCTGTAAGAGCAGCAAAGGAAATTCAGGATGGAGATATCGTCAATCTGGGCATTGGAATACCAACTCTGGTGGCTGATTTCCTACCAAATGACAAAGAGTTTTTTTTGCATACTGAAAACGGCCTACTAGGGGTCGGCCCAACTCCTTCTGAAGGCGAAGCCGATCCTGAAATCATTAATGCAGGCAAGCTCCCAGTTACAGCAAAAACTGGAGCATCCTATTTCTCTTCTTCAGAATCATTTGGGATGATCCGGGGAGGTCATATCGATATTGCAATCCTTGGCGCATTGCAAGTAGCTGAAAATGGGGACATCGCCAATTGGGCAATTCCAGGAAAAAATATTCTTGGTGTAGGCGGAGCCATGGACCTTGTAGCCGGTGCAAAGAAAGTTATTGTAACAACCCAGCATTGTGCAAAGAATGGCGAACCGAAAATTCTAAAAAGCTGTAAATATCCCATTACGGCAAAAGGTGTGGTCAGTTTACTGATCACCGAATATGCAGTTTTTCGTTTTATTAATGGAAAGATGGTACTTGAAGAATTGAAGGAAGGCATTACAGAAGAGAAGCTAAAGGAAATCACCCCTGCGGAGTATACAGACTCTACTTCCTTGTCAAAATATCAATTCGTTTAATCGAAAGGAGAACCAATTTTATGGGTCAAGAATTTGTCATTGTCAGTGCCAAACGCACAGCAATCGGAAAGTTTGGCGGAACATTAAAAAATAACAATTCAGGAGATTTGGCTGCTGTTGTCCTGAAGGATGCACTTCAGACTACCGGACTTGCGACTGACCAAATTAATGAGATCATACTGGGTGAGGTAAGACAGCAACAGATCATCCAATGTCGCACGGTTGCGGGACTGAGAGCAAGGATTACTGAATCAGTGACAGCCTATACTGTAAACCGCCTATGTGCTTCAGGAATGCAAGCAGTCGTATCAGGAGTCCAACATTTAGCTTTCCATCCTGATGAAATCGTGATAGCTGGCGGAACGGAAAACATGAGTAGAGCGCCGATTTACCTTCGAAATTCCAGGTTTGGCGAGGGAAATCCATTTATTGTTGATTCAAACCTTGAAAATGGCCAGCAGCCTATTGAAATGTACGGCAAGGATTTAGGAATGGGGATGACAGCGGAGAATGTTGCCGAAAAATACGGTATTTCACGTGAGGATCAGGATGCTTTTGCTTTGGAAAGCCAAAGGCGTGCAATAAAAGCCTGGGAAGAGAGAAAGTTCGATTCTCAAATTGTCCCTGTTGAAGTGAAATTTAAAAATCAATCGACCGTGTTCGCAAAAGACGAACATATGCGTGAGACTTCATTGGAAAAATTGGCTAGCTTAAAACCAGTTTTCAAAAAAAATGGAACCGTAACCGCGGGAATGCCTGCGGCCGAAATGATGGTGCAAGTGCCATCGTTTTGATGACCAAAGAAAAAGCTCAAGGATTGGGGTTAAAACCTCTAGCCAAGGTTAAGGGCTGGGCAACAGTAGGTGTCGATCCACAATATATGGGAATCGGTCCAGTTCCAGCCGTTTCATTATTATTAAATAGGTCTGGACTGCAAATGGGCGACATAGGGCAGATAGAATTAAATGAGGCCTTCGCTGCCCAGGCTCTTGCTGTTATTCGGGAGGCAAGAATGAATATGGAAAAGGTGAACGTCAATGGTGGTGCCATAGCACAGGGCCATCCGCTCGGTGCGACTGGAGCAGTTATTATCACAAAGCTGATTCATGAACTGAGATTCAGGAGAGAACAATTTGGCATTGCAACACTATGTGTCGGAGGCGGCCAAGGAATGGCAATTTTGCTAGAAAATATGTCATAAATAGCTTGATATGGAACTGTTTAGAGCCTAATGGATTACCCATTAGGTTTTTTTATTTGATTTTTAAGGTGAAGAATTTGTTTTCGTCGCTTATAGAGGTGGTGAAAAATATCTCGATTCTGAGATACTTTGCTTGACGTTATTTAATTCAAGAATTATTATGGTTATATAAAATAACTAAAGTTACTAAAAATAACTAGGTTATAATTATTTAATAATAATTAAAAATGATTAAGGAGTGAAACAGATGGTGGAAGTAACTGTAAAACTTAATTATAATGGGAAAAATTATTTAACAAATGTAATAGTTCATAAAAATACACCTAAAAAACAAATTATGTGTATTGCAACGGAACAAATTAAGAAACAAAGGGTAAATTAAAATGGCGATAAATCTTCAGGTCTTTATATGAAAGGAGTAAAGGACTTGAATGAAAAAAGAGTAGTCGGAGAGAAAGCTGTAGATTATGTGAAGGAAGGAATGGTAGTTGGACTTGGTACTGGCACCACAGTATTTTATACCATTTCTAAGCTTGCAAAATTAGTTCAACAAGGATTTTCTATTCAGGGAATCCCTACTTCTTTGCAAACAGAGAATTTGGCAAGAGAGCTTGGCATTCCATTGGTTTCTTTCAATAAAATAGACCGAATTGATGTAGCGATAGATGGTGCCGATCAAGTAAACCTTGATTTAAATCTTATTAAAGGAGGCGGTGGAGCCCTTTTAAGAGAGAAAATCATTGCGAAATCGGCAAACACTTTTATAGTTGTCGCCGACTCACACAAGTTGGTGGAAAAATTAGGATCCTTCCCTTTGCCAGTAGAAGTGGTACCTTTCGGAGTTGAAATGACAAGCAAATATATCCAAGAGCTTGGAGGGATTCCGAAATTACGGCAAAAAGATGGGAGCCCTTATCTAACGGATAACGGTCATTATATTTTTGACTGCAGCTTCCATGAGATTACACATCCAGGAGATTTAGAAAGAGACCTGAATCTCATTCCTGGTGTCGTTGATAATGGATTGTTTGTCGGAATGGCCGATATGGTTATTACCTTGGATAGAAATAAGGAAGTTGGCATTAATTTCCGAAAATAGGTTAGGTTCGGAAAAGAAAAAATAACTTCAGTATTGCGCATAATGATAATTTGCAAAAATGAGGAGATATAAATATGGAATCAATGACCTTTGTATTATTTGGAGCAACGGGGGATTTGGCTAAGAGAAAAATATACCCTGCTCTTTACAATTTATATTTAAATCAGAAGTTGCCGCAACCTATATCCATTATTGGACTTGGTAGAGGTAATTTATCACATCTCGATTTTCAGGAAAAAATTAAAAAATCAGTATTAGAGTTTTCACGTCGTTTAGAGCATGAAGCGGATGAAATGGGAGATTTTCTAGACGCTTTTCGATTCAGTACTTTAGATGTAAATAAACCCGAAGATTATCAAAAAGTACTGCAGTTGGTTAAGGAAAGAGAAGACGAACTACAAATTGCGGAAAACCGCATGTTTTACCTCTCTGTAGCACCAGAGTTTTTTGATATCATTGCGTTTAATGTTAATAATAGTGGACTTGGTGCAACGAGTGGATGGAAACGATTAATCATCGAAAAACCATTTGGACATGATCTTCAATCTGCTCGCGAACTAAATGAAAAACTTAGCAGTGCGTTTGATGAAGAGGAGATCTTTCGAATCGACCATTACCTTGGGAAGCCAATGGTTCAGAACCTTGAAGCTCTTGAATTTGCGAACCCAGTTCTACAGTCCATCTGGAATAGAGATCATATTGCGAATGTTCAAATTACAGCTAGTGAAACTGTGGGTGTTGAACAAAGAGCTGGTTATTATGATCAAGCAGGCACAATACGCGACATGGTGCAAAATCATATGTTGCAAATGCTCATGATGACCGCTATGAACTTGCCTTATAAAATTAACGCAACGGAAATTCGAAATGAAAAACGGAAGGTGATGGAAGCTCTTCGTCCGGTAAAAAAAGAAGATGTCCAATTCCATATTGTCCGGGGACAGTACTCTTCGGGTGAGATGAAGGGTGAGTCGGTGTCAGGCTATAAAGATGAGCCGGGAGTAAATCCGTCTTCTCAAACGGATACATTTGTCGCTGCCCGTTTATGGATTGATAATCCATTTTGGAGTGGAGTTCCATTCTATATACGGACAGGGAAAAGAATGAAGGAAAAGTCCACCCGTATCGTCATCGAATTTAAAAACACGTTAAAACTTCTTTATAACGAAAATCAAAAAGTGGAGCCTAATTTATTGATTATCGAAATCAGCCCCGATGAAAATGTCGCTCTGCAATTGAATGGTAAAAATCCAATGAACGGGAGAATAGAACCTGTAAATATTAGTTTTTCTTGTGAAGATTCAGCACGCAATGGCTCAGGGGTACCTGAGGCTTATGAAAGACTTATCTATGATGCTTTAATCGGCGATTCTACATTCTTTGCCCATTGGAAGGAAGTTGAATTATCGTGGGAATGGGTACAACCAATCCTGAACGCATTTGAGGAAAATCTTCTGCCTCTACGTGAATATTGGTCCGGTTCATTTGGACCAGATGCCTCTGATTCCCTGTTAGCAGAAAATGGGTTCAAATGGTGGTTAGATGAAAAAACTCAAGAAAACCAAGAGACATCACTTCAGAAATAAGGAATTGTCTAGGAGGAAAATGACATGTCACAAACCATTGAAAATTTAGCGGTAACAACCATTCGAACTTTATCAATTGATGCGGTCAATGCAGCAAACTCAGGCCATCCAGGTCTCCCGATGGGGGCAGCGCCAATGGCCTATGCATTATGGGCGAACCATTTGAATCACAATCCTGAAAATCCGAACTGGTTTAATCGTGATCGATTCGTTTTATCTGCAGGACATGGTTCCAGTTTATTATACAGCTTGCTTCATTCATTTGGGTATCATGTCTCGATGGATGATTTAAAAAACTTCAGAAAATTAAATAGCAAAACGCCAGGGCATCCGGAATTCGGTCATACTCCAGGTGTAGAAGCAACCACTGGACCATTAGGACAAGGGATTGCCAATGCTGTAGGGATGGCTATGGCGGAAGCACATTTAGCAGGCAAGTTTAATAAAGAAGGGTTTCCTGTGATTGATCATTATACCTATGCCTTAGTGGGGGACGGCGACCTAATGGAAGGTATTTCCTATGAAGCAATGTCAATGGCAGGTCATATGAAGCTAGGAAAGCTGGTTGTCTTATATGATTCCAATGATATCTCCCTTGATGGTGAATTGAACGTTTCCTTCTCCGAAGATATCAAGAAAAGAGCTGAATCTGCCCACTGGAACTATTTAAGAGTAGAAGATGGCAACGATATTGAGGCCATTTCAAATGCCATCCAATCAGCAAAACAAAATACTGACCAGCCAAGTTTGATTGAAATCAGAACGATCATCGGCTATGGAAGTCCGAAGGTTGCAGGAACGAATAAGGCCCACGGTGCACCACTCGGAGCAGAAGAAGGGAAAGCGACTAAACAAGCCTATAATTGGCTTTATGAGGAAGATTTCCACGTTCCAGAGGAAGTCAAGGCTCATTTTGAACAATTAAAGCGTAATGGAGTCGACAAGGAACAAAGGTGGAACCATTTATTCGATTCTTACCAAAAAGCGAATCCAGACTTGGCAGAACAGTTAACCAATGCGATTTCTGGAAAAGTTCTCATCGATGTGAAGGATATTCTAACGTTTGACACCGGAAAAGCTGTATCCACTCGTGTGGCGAGCGGGGAAGCTATTAACCATTTTGTCAAATCAGTGCCAGCCATTTTTGGTGGTAGTGCGGACCTTTCCCACTCCACGATGACTGAGATTAAAGGGGAACAAATTTACGCCGTCGAATCCTACAGTGCGCGAAATGTTTATTTCGGTGTACGTGAACATGCGATGGGTGCAGCAGCAAACGGGATGGCTTATCATGGCGGATTAAAGCCTTTTGTTAGCACATTCTTTGTATTTAATGATTATCTGCGTCCTTCTATTCGATTAGCGGCTTTATCAAAGCTTCCGGTCATCTATGTGTTTACACATGATTCCATTGCAGTTGGGGAAGATGGACCAACTCATGAGCCGGTTGAACACTTGGCTGCCCTTCGTTCCATCCCGGGCCTCACTGTTATCAGGCCTACAGATGCGAATGAAACAGCAAGTGCTTGGGCGTTTTCGCTTCAACAATCAGAAGGACCAGTCGCCTTGGTCTTAAGCCGTCAAAACTTGCCGGTATTTAATGAAACAAAAGCGAATGTAGAAAATTTATCTAAGGGCGCTTATGTATTGACAGAAACCAATCCGACCCCGGACGTCATCTTAATGGCAACAGGGTCTGAAGTTTCATTGGCAGCGAGTGCCAAAACTGAACTGGAAAAAGA
Organism: Bacillus sp. sid0103; assembly: GCF_019219025.1. The sequence continues at coordinate 8,049 of NZ_JAHUWN010000038.1, forward strand.
ATATATTTCTGTACGTATCGTAGCAATGCCAAGTTGGGAGTTGTTCGGCAAGCAATCTGCTGATTATAAAGAGGCTGTGCTCCCTTCTTCGGTTACAAAGCGTGTGGCAATCGAAATGGGTATTTCATTAGGATGGGAACGCTTTGTTGGCTTTGATGGAAAAGTATTATCAATTGAGACATTCGGTGCATCTGGAGATGGTGAAGCTGTTATGAAGCATTTTGGATTTACGACTGAAAATGTGGTTCAAACTACAAAAGGTATTTTAAATAAGTAAAAAATAAATTTGGAGGAATTAATGATGAAAGTAGGATTAATCGGTTTGGGAAAGATGGGCTTTAACCTAGGACAAAATCTAATCGAGCATAATCATGAAGTGGTAGCATTCGATGTAAGCCCAACAGCTGTGGAAGAAATGAAAAAAAACGGAGCTGTAGGAGTTTCAAGCTATAAAGAACTTATTCAATCATTAGAACAGCCAAGAATTGTTTGGATTATGGTCCCTCATGGCGTTGTTGATTCGGTTATAGGTGAGGTTCTACCGTTCTTGAACGAGGGGGATATTGTCATTGAAGCTGGTAATTCCCATTATAAAGAATCCATCCAGCGTTATAACGAATTAAAGGAACTGGGGATCCGATTTATGGATGCAGGCACTTCAGGCGGTATGGAAGGTGCTCGTCATGGTGCATGCTACATGGTTGGCGGCGATCCTGAGGCGTGGCAAATCGTTGAACCCATCTTCAAAGATACATCCGTTGAAAATGGTTATCTCTATGCAGGCAAAGCAGGAAGCGGTCACTTCCTCAAGATGGTTCATAATGGAATCGAATATGCCATGATGGCTGCCATAGGGGAAGGATTTGATGTACTTGAGAAAAGTGACTTCGATTATGATTATGAAAAAGTAGCAAGAGTTTGGAATAACGGGTCTGTTATTCGTTCATGGCTGATGGAATTAACGGAAAACGCATTTTCAAAATACCCACATTTGGATGAAATTAAAGGAATTATGCATTCTTCAGGTGAAGGGAAATGGACGGTTGAAACAGCTCTGGATCTTCAAACGGCTACTCCTGTTATCGCCTTGTCATTATTAATGCGTTATCGTTCCTTAGAGAATGACACCTTTACAGGAAAAGTGGTAGCCGCATTAAGAAATGAATTTGGTGGACATGCTGTCGAAAAAGCAAGCAAATAAAATATATTATATAAATCGGAGGAAATCATCATGAAATTTTTTATTGATACAGCGAATCTAGACGATATCAAAAAAGCTTATAAAATCGGGGTTTTATCAGGCGTTACTACAAATCCTTCCTTGGTTGCAAAAGAAGGAGTTAAATTTGAAGATCGCATTGCAGAAATTCTAAATGCCGTTCCCGAGGTTGAGTCTGTATCTGCCGAAGTAACTCCAAATGCTTTAACAGCAGAACAAATGATTGCTGAAGCAAATGAACTCATCAAAATAAATGGCGGGGATAAAAATATTACCATTAAACTTCCAATGACGTTGGATGGTTTAGAAGCGTGCCGCTACCTAACAAAAAAAGGTGTAAAAACAAACGTTACCCTTATTTTTTCCGTAAACCAAGCCCTCTTGGCAGCACGTGCCGGGGCCACCTATGTGTCCCCATTCTTGGGCCGTTTAGATGATATTAACGAAGACGGTGTAGCACTTGTTTCAAGAATTGCTGAATTATTCCGTGTTCAGAATTTAGACTCTCAAATCATTGCAGCGTCAGTTCGTCACCCAGACCATGTAACTCGTGTTGCATTGGCGGGAGCACATATTGCAACTATACCATTTAATGTAATTGAGCAATTATCTAAACATCCTTTAACAGATCAAGGAATTCAAAAATTTGCAGCGGACTGGAAAAATGCTCTTTAAAAACTTATAAAAGCTACAGAGCGTTAGATTACTTCGACAGTAAGAATTCTAACGCTCTGAACGCTAAATCAGAAATTAACATTAAAGGAGTAAAAGTAAATGACAATTTCATTTGATTATACAAACGCCCTATCATTTATGCAACAGAGTGAAGTGGATAATCTTAGCGAGTTTGTAAAAGTAGCTCACAATATGCTTCACGAGAAAAAAGGTCCAGGCTCTGATTTTCTTGGATGGGTCAACCTGCCGCATGACTACGATAAAGAAGAATTCGCACGAATAAAAGATGCAGCTGAAAGAATCCGCAATAATTCCGATGCCTTAATTGTTATTGGGATCGGAGGTTCATATCTTGGTGCAAGAGCAGCAATTGAAGCACTTTCCCATACCTTTCATAATCAAATAGGAAATAAAACACAAATTTATTTTGCAGGACAAAATATTAGCGCTACATATATCTCTCACTTGCTTGATGTATTAAAGGATAAAGATATTTCCGTTAATGTCATATCGAAATCAGGTACGACAACAGAGCCGGCTATCGCTTTTCGAATATTCCGGGATTATTTGGAGAAAAAATATGGAAAAGAAGAAGCTAGAAAACGTATTTATGCTACAACAGACCGCGCTAAAGGAGCGTTAAAAACACTTGCCGATGAAGAAGGCTTTGAAACCTTTGTCATTCCTGATGATGTCGGAGGTAGATATTCTGTTTTATCCGCAGTGGGTTTATTGCCAATCGCAACTGCAGGTTTAAATATAAACAAAATGATGGAAGGGGCAGCAGCTGCAGCAGATAAATACAATAATCCGGATTTAGCAACAAATGAAAGCTATCAATACGCCACTGTAAGGAATGCCCTTTATCGAAAAGGAAAATCAATTGAACTGCTTGTTAACTATGAACCATCCCTTCATTATGTTTCAGAATGGTGGAAACAGCTATTTGGCGAGAGTGAAGGGAAGGACCAAAAAGGTCTATACCCAGCTTCGGTGGATTTTACAACCGATCTTCATTCCATGGGTCAGTATGTACAGGAAGGTCGTCGTGATTTAATTGAAACAGTCATATCAGTAAAAGAGCCTAAACTGGATATCACGATTGAAGAAGAGGCTTCTAATCTTGATGGCTTGAATTATATTGCCGGCAAAACCATGGACTTTGTCAATAAGAATGCCTTCCAAGGTACCGTATTAGCGCATGTTGACGGAGGGGTTCCAAACCTATCGGTGGAACTGGGGAACTTAGACGAATATACATTTGGTGAAATGGTGTATTTCTTCGAGAAGGCATGTGGAATTAGCGGATTGTTAATGGGCGTTAATCCATTTGATCAACCAGGAGTAGAAGCTTATAAAAAGAATATGTTTGCCTTACTTGGAAAACCAGGGTTCGAAGAAGAAAGAGCTGAATTACTAAAACGCATTTCTAAATAAACTCTAAAAAACAACTCTTATCTTGTGAAGATAAGGGTTGTTTTTCGCAGTAAATTAAAATTTTTCGGCGATTTCCTTTGCGGCTAAAATGGATCTTTGATTTCATTTGCCTTTTCTGGAAATTGTACATGTCCTTCGATAAAAATTTCTTCCAGATTGTGAATTCCGAAAAATTTCATCATTACTTGAAGATAGCGATGCCCCATTTCCATATTCGCTTCCGGTCCCTCGGAGTAAACATCTCCACGAGATTGAATATGGATCGCCTTTTTTCCTTCTAATAGACCCTGCGATCCTTTTTAGAATATTTAAACGTTTTACCTGATACCGATATAGCATCCAGGTAGGTCTTCATAACCGAAACCGCCGGTACGGAAAAATTCCACATAGGTGTCACAAACACATATTTATCCGATAAAATAAATTGCGCCCCAAGTTCGGCTAATCGACCAACTTTCGATCGTTCCTCGCCCGTTATTTGATCGAACGGTTCACCTGTCTGGAGTTTGTCCCAGCCGCTAAAAACATCTACATCCAGATACGGAATGTCTGCTTGATATAAATCCAGGTGTACAACTTGATCCTGCGGGTGACTTTCTTTTTATGAATTGATAAAAACCTTTCCTACTGTTAAGCTATAGGACCGTTCAGGATTAAGAGGATGTGCAGTGATATATAGAACATTATCCAATAATCTCATCCTACCTTTCAATGCTAGAAAGTAATCTACGTTTTTTTAGTATTTATTTATATTCCAATCATTTATTTCTCTTTCATCCAGCTGGTAGCCCATTGACTAATGGGTCCCAGTATTTTTGCTAGTTCACTTCCTTTTTTAGTTAATAAATATTCCGTTCTAACTGGGCGCTCTGGAATAACATGACGTAAAACAATCCCATGCTCTTCTAATTCTTTCAATCTTTCCGTCAATACCCGCTTACTTAAATCAGGGATGAGTAAATTGATTTCACTAAAACGTTTTGGTCCGCTTAATAATACATATATGATTAGTCCAGTCCATTTTTTTCCAATTAACTCAAAAGTTTTTTCAACCTCAGGACAAAGGTCTGCCTTTTCTTCCGTCATAATAAATCTCACCTCTATCAAAATAGAATTAATTTTGTTCCTTGTATACTTATTGTAACCAGGTTTCATTTGATTACAAAGTAAAAATACATAATTTATTTTAAAAAACCCCACTGTACGTAAAATTGTCAAAGAATTTCCATAAATGATTTGTTTTTTAATTATTAGAGGAAACAAACCATAGTGGACTTACTAGTTGAAGATGAAATTAAAATAGGGAAAAGCTCTATGTTATTCATAGCTTTTCCCTGCATTATGAATCTCTAATTGTAATTAGAAAGTGATTATCATTTTTAACTTAGAAAGGCTATTTGAACATCTTCATAACGGATTTTTAATAATCTTTCTAATAATTCTAGCTTTGTTTTTAATTCTTTGATTTCCTCTTCGCAGATTATATTTGCTTGTTGAATGTCATTTATCATTGCCATTACTAAGTGTTTAAAATTAGGAGATTCAATTAATACATGCTCAATTAATTCAATTGCATCTTGTTTTTCCTGTTTATTCTTGACAGCAAAAATACTTTGTTGATTCGGTTCAAATACGGTAATAGATTGAAAATCAACAGAGGTTCGTATTCCAAAGTACCTTTTTTCTGTTCCATAAAATTCATTTTCTCTTATCCGCATTAAATCTAAGCCAACCATAAATTCATAAAAAGGAAAGCCTTTCTTTGGATAATTAATACTTTCAATTTCCATATTTGAAATGTTATCTATAAATATTTCTTTTTCTATTTGTGTTTGAATTACTTTTGATTCTAATAAGCTCATTTTAATGACCTCACTGTGTGTTTTATTTTTAAAATAGACCATGCACAAAAAATATTAGGCGAACAAAAAGTAACCTGGTTACAATTTTATTATAATGAAGTGGCTAATATAAATCAATCATAAAGTTTTATGATTTTATATATAATTATCGAACAAAAAATCAAATACTATTTATACAAAATAAAAAGGGGATAAATTAATGATCAAAATTATGGCATTGTGTATTTTAATATCGATTTTTGTTTTCAATAAATCAAACGTAACAAATGCTCAGGTCATTCATGAAACACAATCAGGGGATACCTTAAATAAAATTGCAGTACAATATAAAACAAAACGAGAAAGTATAGCAAAATTAAATGGTATAAAAAAAGATGCTCATCTTGTTTTGGGACAAGCTATATTAATTTCGGGTTCTACTTATGTTGTACAGCGGGGGGATAACATTGCGAAAATTGCTAATCGCCATGCAATTAGTCCACAACAATTAATAAATTATAACAAGCTAAAAAGCACGCTTATAGTTCCAGGACAAAAATTAACCATACCCCATTCTTCCAAAATGAATATCTGGACGGGTACATACTTTGTTCCAAAAGATAAAATTACCAACACCGAGATGCTGGAAAATTATAAAGATACACTCTCAGGACTATTCGTATTTGATTACCATCCAAATGAAAAGGGTCAGCTTATAAAAGTCACAGAGAATCAGGCGCATAAAATTGCTTGGAATAAGAATTTATATCCATATGCTACGATAACCAACACTAGCCAAAAAGGTTATGACCCAGATTTGGCCCATCGTGTATTAAATGGTTCTGCCATGAGGAAAATATTTATAAATAATATCTATTCATTGTTGGATAGCCAGGATTATCAAGGGGTTGTTATCGATTTTGAGACGGTCAGGCCTCAAGATAGGGACAATTTAAATCAGTTCATTAAAGAACTGGCATCTAGGCTCCATAAGTCAAAAATGCAGGTTTTAATCGCAATGCCTCCGATGACAGGGGAAAAAACCCCTTCCTATTACGGTGGGTATGATTATCGAACACTGGCAAAATACGCGGATAAACTATTTTTAATGACCTATAACTGGCATTGGCCCGGTGGCCCGTCCGGCCCAATTGCTCCTCTAAACGAAATGCGTACTGTGTTAGATTACGCAATTACTGTGGTACCAAGATCTAAAATCATGTTAGGCATACCACAGTATGCCTATGATTGGACCATCTCAGGGGAACAGCGTTCAGGGAAAGCTTATTCTACACAAGGTGCAATTGATAGATACATGAGTCGAGAAAGCCAAATTTTCTATGATTATAAGGCGGCCTCACCCTGGTTTAGATATGTAGATAAAAACCAAAAGTTACATGAAGTCTGGTTTGAAGATCCCCGAAGTCTTCTTGCAAAATTTCGGCTAGTTAAAGAGTATAGATTAGGTGGATTGGGTTGCTGGCATTTAGGAACATCTATGCCACAAACGGAAGAGATATTACTAAAGGAATTTACTGTTCAATAAGTCTATAGCAAAAAGAGATGTGGAGTGATTTATACATGGACAGCAAAAATTGCGACTTTTCACCTATGAAACAACATTTAGAAGATGGAATTCAAAATCTGATACTTATGCTCCAATCTAACTTAGATATACTAGGTAATGAAAATTATTGTGTGTTGGGAAGTCTGGAAGATGTAAAGGAACATCTAAATGAAATTGAATCCATCGCTGCTTCTTTTTATTTGAATTGCTATTTATCATCATTTACGGACACTTATGAAGATTTATCCATGGCTGTTAAGCAACTTTCAAAACTTAGGCATGGTGCACTGATAGTTGTTGAACGTCGTGATTCTGTTGAGCCTATTATTCAAAAGGGAACAACAATTGGAGCAATAGTTTCCCCTAAATTATTGGAATCCATTTTTTTTCCCGGTAACCCATTGCATGATGGAGCAGTTTTAATTAGAGCCAACCAAGTTGTATCAGCAGGAAATGTTCTTCCTTTAACAACAAATATAATAGAAGAAAAAAAACTTGGAACACGGCACCGAGCAGCTCTTGGAATTTCAGAACAAATCGATGCACTCACATTGATTGTTTCCGAAGAAACGGGGAAGATTTCATTTGCCCTAAACGGAAAACTTTATCCAATTAACACGAGTCAAGCCATTAAATTTGAAGATAATTAAAGGAGAGGCCCCATTGATTAAAAAAACATTGTTTCTCATCATTTCAGTTTTTATGGTCTTAATGACCCCAATCTCAACTTATGCCCAAGTAATCCATGAAGTGAAATCTGGTGATAGCCTGTCCAAAATTTCGAAACAATACCAAATCAATAAAGACAACCTTGCCAAACTAAATGGATTAGCTAAGAATGCTCAACTTGTCCTTGGTCAAGCTCTTTTAATACCTGGGTCGACCTATGTGGTTCAACCGGGTGAAAGTGTATGGGAAATTGCAAATCGTCACACAATTAGTGATGAAACATTAATGCGGCAAAATGGTTTAAAAAATCGTGTAATTATCCCCGGTCAGAAATTGAGTATCCCTCGGCCGCCGAAAATGAATATTTGGACAGGTACATACTTTGTTCCAAAAGATAAGTATACAAATGAATGGATGCTGAATAGTTATAAAACCACTCTTAGTAGTATTTTCGTTTTTGAGTATAGTTCTGATGCACAAGGAAATATCATCGAAAGACCCGAAAACCAGGCGCATAAAATTGCTTGGAAAGAAGGTCTATTACCTTATGCGACACTTACAAATTTAAGTGAAAAGGGATTTGATCCGGATTTAACTCATCAATTAATAAGCACGCCTTGGTTAAGACAAAAGTTTGTCAAGAATATCTATTCCCTTTTGGATAGTCATGATTACAAAGGAATAGTAATTGACTTTGAACAAGTTAGGACAAAAGATCGGGCTAACTTTAACCAGTTTACTCAGGAATTAGCTGCAAAACTTCATCCTGCAGGAATGGAAGTTATGATGGCTGTACCCCCAAAAGAAGGGGATCACATGCCATCTTATGCTGCAGGCTATGATTACAAAACACTAGGGAAATATTTGGATAAAATGTTTTTGATGACTTATGACTGGCATTGGCCAGGGGGGCAATCAGGTCCGATTGCTCCAATAGACAGAGTAAAAGCAACCCTTGATTATGCTGTTTCTGTTGTGAATAAATCAAAGTTGATGCTGGGAATCCCTCAATATGCCTATGATTGGGAGATCGGAACTAATAAACGTTCAGGTTCTGCATATTCCACACAACATGCCATTGATTTATATACAGGATATGAAAGTCCTGTTCACTATGATGAGAATGCTGCTGCACCTTGGTTCCGTTATGTTGATAAAAAAGGAAATCTGCACGAAGTGTGGTTTGAGGATCCACGCAGCCTACTGGGTAAGTTCCGTCTGGTTCGACAATATGGACTAGCGGGAATGGGGTGCTGGCACTTAGGTCTAACCATGCCTCAAACAGAAAAAATGTTGCTGGAAGAATTTAATGTGCACAAAAAGTAGCTCTAATATTAATGAAAAATCATGTTAAACGCGCCCCTTCATACAAGAAGTATGGAGGGGTTTTCAACAAGTTTGAATAGAATAGTAGGTTCAATCATATCAGCCTTAGTAAATAATTTTAAACTGTTTATTATTTTTCGAATGATAGGTGGGCTAGGGATAGGAATTACATCTGTTCAATCTCCTCTTTATATAGCAGAAATTGCACCGGCAAGAGTTCGTGGTAGATTGGTTTCATTAAATCAATTAGCGGTAGTTACAGGAATCTTTGCTGTTTATTTTTTAAACTTATCCATAACTAATCAAGGGAACCTTGCATGGAATGTATCGACTGGGTGGAGATGGATGCTAGGGTTCGGACTGTTGCCAGGTCTTGTTTTTCTTATACTATTACTTATAGTTCCTGAAAGTCCAAGATGGCTTCAACTAAAAGGAAGAGAAGAAGAAGCTTTTCAAATTTTAAAAAAAGCACATGGAGAGAAGGAAGCAAAAAAGGAACTTGAAAAAATTAAACCATCTTGTGACAAGGGATGTGTTTCAATAACAGAAATTCTTAGACCTGGTTTACGAAGAGCTTTAATGGTAGGTGTTGTATTAGCCATTCTTTAACAAGTGACTGGAATAAATGCTATTATGTATTACGCACCTGAAATATTTAAACAGGCTGGTGCGGCACAAAACGCTTCTTTGGTCCAAACAGTTTTGGTAGGCGTTATTAATTTGGTATTCACAATTTTATCAGTATGGTTAGTCGACAAATTAGGAAGGAAAGTACTGTTACTGATTGGTACAGGCATAATGTCGATAAGCCTTTTAATTATTAGCTATGCCTTTGGTAGCGGCTCTTTAGGATCGTGGGTGTTAATATTTATTTTGCTATATGTTGCTGCTTTTGCAATTTCAATGGGTCCTATTGTTTGGCTTATTATAGCTGAGATTTTTCCGAACCGTGTTAGAGGGGTTGCATCGTCGATTGCATCTTTTGCCCTTTGGTTGGCGGACTACTTAGTATCCCAAACTTTTCCTGTAATGCTGAGCGCAATTGGAAGCGGGTTTACATTTTTGGCATTTGGGATATTTGCAATATTTGCCTTTTTCTTTACATTAAAGGCTGTTCCTGAAACAAAAGGATAATCACTTGAAGATATAGAAAAGATGTGGATGGGGTCAAAATAAGCTAAAAGATCAAATATTAGCAATAAATATCGTTAATGTTCATGAATCAAAGATTACAGCTGCCATTCAAGCAGCTTGTTTTATAATCTAACAGTGCAGGTGTGCGGCCGAGCCTAGGTCGTATCATATAGCGGATGGGATTCCCGTCGAGTAAGAACTAGCCATTCGCTCGTAGCGAGTCTTGGAGGGCTAAAGGTAACTTTAGTCTTTAAGCGTATACAGTTAGGTGGCGGGCCGAAAGCCAAATGGTTGAAGGGATTGAGCCCCATAATGTTAGTAATTCGAGAGGGCTGATGCTTTACCTGCAGCATAAAGCAATATTTCATTCTTCGTATATGGCAAGAAGAATGAAACCTCTCTGGGGTCGGAGACCTTGGCACGTTACACATTGATATGATACGGCAACTCGGGAGACCCTATCGGTCTTTTCTTGTTGGAAGAGTATGGTGTACAAGCGATAAAAAGTAAGAAAGCCAAATGCCGATTTAGGGAGTCGGATAGCAGCGTAGTACCAATGAAGTTGGGTAATGCCGATGGAGGAAAGGCTAGCTACCAGTTATCACCCTTACTAGGGGCACATTTACTACACACAGAGGTAGGAATGATAAATGGAAACAAGACTAGTAAGGATAGCAGAAATAGCAAATTAGATACAAGAAGATAAGCTATATTTTGTGAATGGTAACTAGGAGGAGCCGTGTACGTTAATTGCGCAAGCACGGTTCTGGGAGGAGGGAGAACACAATCTACCGTAAGGTAGAGAGGTTCTCTTCTACTCGACTATTGATTCTCATGTTTGCAACTGTCTTTTAGTCGTAGCTTCTTCTGTGTTCTGTAAACTGGCAGATTTCAATCGACTATTACTAATATTAGATAGTGATTTTAATCACCTCAAAGTAAAATGAAAGAAAAAAGCCTAAATGTTATTGACAAAAAAGTTTTTAAGTATTATTATTATCTCATATTAAAGATATTTTAATTCGAGATATTTTATAGAGGTGACATAAGTGGAAAGAAAATGCACGAATTTGCCCTATCTTGTTTTAATGCAAACATCTAAAGAAATTCATGAGCAAATAAAGGGAGAGATGACAAAATACAAGCTAAGTATTACGGAATTTTCTGCTCTAGAGGTACTTTACCAAAAAGGGAAACAAACAATACAACAGATTGGTAATTGCATATTAATCTCAAGTGGCTCGATGACCCATGTTATAGATAAGTTAGAACAAAAAGGTTTCTTAAAAAGAAATGCCTGTCGTGATGACCGGAGAGTGATCCATGTAACTTTAACAGATGATGGAAATGCATTGATGAATGAAATCATGCCGAAACATCATGAGTTAGTGGATGATATCTTTGATTCATTAAATTCTGATGAGGCAGAGACTTTGGTACATCTTTTGAAAAAAGTAAGGAATAAAGTTTAATCTTTCATTTTTTTTAATACAATATCTCGAATCCGAGATAAAAAACATATAGGAGGATTTTAAGATGATAAGTTTTGGGTTGTTACTAATTCGTTTGGTAATTGGTTTACTATTTGTGGGTCACGGTGCTCAAAAATTGTTTGGGTGGTTTGGTGGTTATGGTTTAAAAGGTACTGGCGGATGGTTCGAATCGATTGGCATGAAACCTGGAATAGCGGTGGCTCTTTTTGCAGGATTAGCAGAACTTATTGGGGGGATTTTGTTTACTTTAGGACTTTTAACCCCACTTGCAGGCATTATGATTGCAGTAACTATGGTTATGGCTATCGTTAAGGTACATGCTCCAAATGGATTATGGGCAACATCAAATGGATATGAATATAACTTAACATTACTTGCAGTTGCTATTGGTATAGCTTTAATAGGTCCTGGTGAATATGCTCTAGATGCATTTTTATTCTAAAATATCTCAAACTAGAGATTCTCAAATTAAAACTAATATTTTGAGATTTTTATTTAATAATTAGGAACAAAATAGGTGTGAAGGTTTTTTTAATACGTGATTTTACAAGAAAAAGGAGTCTTAAAAAATGAGTAAGAAAACAATGGGTATTCATCATATCACAGCAATTGTCGGTGATCCTCAAGAGAACGTTGATTTTTATGCAGGAGTTTTGGGTTTGCGTTTAGTCAAGAAAACTGTCAATTTTGATGATCCGGGTACGTATCACCTTTATTTTGGAAATGAAGGTGGAAAACCAGGAACAATCATAACATTTTTTCCATGGGCAGGAGCTCGTCAAGGAATTATTGGAGATGGTCAAGTAGGAGTTACCTCTTATGTAGTTCCGAAAGGTGCCATGGAATTTTGGGAAAAAAGACTTGAAAAGTTTAATGTTTCCTACACAAAAATGGAGCGTTTTGGAGAGAAATATTTGGAATTTGACGACCCACATGGACTTCACTTGGAAATCGTTGAAAGAGAAGAAGGAGAACTAAATTCTTGGAACTTTGGGGAGGTAACGCCCGACGTTGCCATAAAAGGTTTTGGTGGGGCTACTCTATTATCAACCCAACCGAACAAAACCTCACAATTGTTAGAAAATGTAATGGGACTTGATTTCATTGGAAATGAAGGGGATTTTGCCCGTTTTCGTTCCTCAGCCGACATCGGAAATGTAATCGACATTAAATTAACTCCAATTGGACGTGGACAAATGGGTGTTGGAACAGTACACCACATCGCATGGCGGGCTATTGATGACCAAGATCAATTAGATTGGCAAAAGTATGTTGCAGAGAATGGATATGGTGTCACTCCTGTACAGGACAGAAATTATTTTAATGCCATTTACTTTAGAGAACATGGAGAAATTCTATTTGAAATTGCCACTGATCCTCCAGGATTTGCTCATGATGAATCGCAAGAGACAATGGGTGAAAAATTGATGTTACCATCACAGTATGAACCTCAACGAGGGAAGATTGAAGAAGTTTTGCTACCGTTTGAAGTAAGAGAATTAGACTAAAATATAAAAAGGATGATTCCATTACTTTCGATTGACCCTAACCAAAATACCGAAAGAGAAAATTATAAATTTCTAATAGGGAGCATTATACCCAGACCGATTGCTTTTGTCACAACGATATCAAAAGACGGTGTTTTAAATGGCGCACCATTTAGTTATTTTAATATCGTGTCATCCAATCCCCAGATGATCTCATTATCTATTCAACGCTCAGCAGGGAGACAAAAGGATACAGCGAGAAACATTATGGAGTTCAATCAATTTGTGGTTCATATCGTTGACGAACATAATGTTGAAAAAATAAATAAAACAGCTGCAATCCTTCCTCCTGATCAGAGTGAGATAGAGTTTGCTAATTTAACTTCAGTAGACAGTGTGAAAATTTCTGTACCGGGTGTAAAGGAAGCGAAAATTCGAATGGAATGTTTATTGGAGCATTCTCTAGAATTGGGAGGCTTGGAGACACCGGGGTGTGATTTTATTATTGGAAAAGTGGTTCAATTTCATATTGAAAATGACATTTATGAAAATGGAAGAATCGATCCTAGGGGCTTAGTTGCTTAAGTCGATTGGCTGGTACAAATTATACGAAAATCGGCGAGATTTTTTCGATAGAACGTCCTAAATAGATCTTTTTACTATCCACTTTCGTGAAATGGAGAGGATAAGTTTGCAAAAAACAGCAGGTATCCATCATATAACAGCCATGGTTAACGATGTACAAAAGAATATTGATTTTTATGCAGGTGTACTTGGGTTAAGACTCGTAAAAAAACTATAAATTTTGATCGTCCAGAGGTGTATCATCTTTATTTTGGAAATGAAACGGGTGAACCAGGAACAATTATTACGTTTTTTCCATGGGCTAAACAGCTCAAAGGCCGAATTGGTACTGGTCAGGTAGGAGTCATTAGCTATATTATTCCATCAGGTTCCATTAATTTTTGGAAAAATCGTTTACAACAATTTGGAATTGAATTTACTTCATCCAATCGCTTTGGTGAAAGGTATTTAAAATTTAATGATCCAGACGGTCTTCAACTTGAATTGATAGAACGAGATGAAGGTCAAATAAATACTTGGCACTTTGGGGGAATTCAGGCAGAGAATGCCATAAAAGGGTTTGGAGGTACTGTTCTGTTTTCGGCACAGCCACATAAAACGACGGAAGTGCTGGAAAATACTTTAGGAATGGAATGTATTGGGCAGGAAAATGAATTCCTAAGATTTAAATCTGAAGGACATTTTGGAAATACGATTGATTTTCAGTTAAACCCATCAGTCAGGGGACTGATGGGAGCAGGAACAGTTCATCATATAGCATGGAGAGCAAAGGATGAAGAGGATTTACTCAGATGGAGATCTCTTCTTCAAGACAAAGGATACTATCCAACAGAAATTCGAGATCGAAACAATTTCAAAGCAGTGTATTTTCATGAAGAAGGGGGTATCCTCTTCGAAATAGCTACCGACCCACCAGGCTTTACAGTGGATGAACCAGTCGCTGAACTTGGGGAAAAACTTATGTTGCCATCTTGGCTAGAGTCAAAAAGAGAAGAATTAGAAGAAACCCTACTTCCTGTAGAGGTTCGAGTTCTGGAGGGAGATAAATAATGAAACATATATTCAATAAGGGGCAAAATCAAACAAAACCCACGTTGTTATTGCTTCATGGTACAGGAGGCAATGAATTAGACCTGCTGCCACTTGCAGGAATGATTGATGATGAGGCAAATGTACTAAGCGTTCGTGGGAATGTATTAGAAAATGGAATGCCTCGATTTTTTCGCAGATTAGCAGAAGGGGTATTTGATGAGGAAGATCTTATTTTTCGAACAAAAGAGTTAAACGAGTTTCTAGATGAGGCCTCCGAAAAGTATGATTTTGATCGAGATAATATTCTTGCGATAGGTTACTCAAATGGAGCTAATATTGCTGCGAGTTTATTATTTCACCATCAAAATGCTTTAAAGGGTGCGATTCTTCATCATCCCATGGTGCCGCTAAAAGGAATTGAACTACCTGATTTAACAGGGAAATCAGTATTTATTGCAGCTGGTACCAATGATCCAATCTGCTCGCCATTAGAATCTGCTGAATTACAATCTTTATTAGAAAAGGCAAATGCGAATGTAGAAATTCATTGGGAGAATAGAGGTCATCAATTAACCTCTCAAGAAGTTGAAGCCGCAGCGCAATGGTATCGAAAAGTTATAAACAAATAATTATTTTACGGAGGAGAAAAGAATGTTGGTAAAAAACGAAATAGGAGCACTTATTTTACGGGTAACATTAGGGGCATTATTCTTAATTCATGGAATAGTAAAGTTTCAAGGTGGAATTGAAAATATTGTAGGATGGTTTGAAAGTATTGGATTACCAGGATTTATGGCATATGGAGTTGCTTTGTTTGAAATCATTGGAGGTATCGCATTAATCATTGGACTAGCAACTAGACTTGTATCTACTTTGTTTGGACTATTAATGATTGGGGCAATACTAAAAGTAAAACTTTCTGTTGGTTTATTAGGAAATGGTCAAATGGCAGGATATGAGTTGGATTTAGCATTTTTAGCAATGGCAGTTTATCTAGCAATCAATGGAAGCAAGCTATTATCAGTTAGTTACTTGATTTTTCAAAAGGATTCAATTGAGTTAAAAAAAGCTGCTTAATATGGAATGATAATTTTTAAAGAATGTAATAATAGGTGGTGTGACAAATGGGGTTCTTATCTAAATTATTTGGAAGTACATCAGAAAAGGAGACAGAAAAAATGACAAATGTAAAATTAGCGGTAATTTATTACAGCATGGGTGGAACAAACTATCAATTATCTAAATGGGCAGAAGAAGGAGCAAAAGAAGCTGGTGCAGAGGTAAAAGTATTAAAAGTACCTGAACTTGCGCCACAATCAGCAATTGAAGGTAATCCAGCTTGGAAAGCTCATGTAGACGCAACAAAAGATGTACCTGAAGTGAAATTAGATGACCTAGAATGGGCAGATGCAATTATTTTCAGTGTGCCTACTCGCTTTGGTAACATGCCAGCTCAAATGAAACAATTCCTAGATACGACTGGTGGTCTTTGGTTTAATGGCAAGCTTGTAAATAAAGTTGTCAGTGCAATGTCTTCCGCTCAAAACTCTCACGGTGGTCAAGAGGCAACGATTTTATCACTCTATACTACCATGTATCATTGGGGTGCAATTGTCGCTGCTCCTGGTTATACAGATCCTGTAACCTTTGGAGCTGGTGGTAACCCATATGGAACAAGTGTAACAGTTGGTCAAGATGGGAAAATGATTGAAGATGTTCAGGCGGCAGTTAAACACCAAGCAAAACGTACTGTAACAGTTGCTGAGTGGGTTAAAAAAGCAAATCAATAAATTTTATTAGAAAAAGCTATCCTGAAAAAAGTACCCCATAGTGTAGACATAAAAAAATGTACAAAGGGGTACTTTTTCTTGTTTATTTGCGTGTACTTCATATAATATTTCCATTACTTCCTTTTCTTCCGTACTGATTTCCGAACATTTCATTCGCATAAATGATTCCCAGTCCGTAAGCACCGCCGTGTTGTTTTATAATATCGAGTGTCCCATTATAAGTTTCTTTAATAGCAAAATCACGCTGTAATTCTAACAAATATTGTAACCAAGTGATTGGGTGGGCTCCGGCCTGTGTCATACGTATTACGGCCATGTCATGTGATTCTTTATTTACTCCACCTGATGCATCCGTGATAAAAAACACTTCATATCCGTCGGCGATAGCACTCAGTACCGGTTCAAGCAAACACACCTCTGTCCAAAGACCCGCCATCACTAATTTACGTTTTCCATATTCGTTGATTTGTCTAAATACTCTTGGATCTTCCCAAGCGTTAATAACCGTTCGATCAATTGGCTTTCGGTCAGGAAAGACTGATTGGATTTCGGATAAAATTTTACCGCTGAAAGTTGCTGCGGTAATTGTGTCATTATAATAGGGATACTAAATAATTTTGCGGTTTTTGACAATCCAGCGAGGTTATTTCGTAAATTTGCAATATCATGTGATTGAACTGAAAATGTCATTTGCGGTTGATGGTCAATTAACATCAAAGTATGGTCAATAGGGGTAAGCGAATACTGAGAACGACGCTCTGTGGTTGTAATCCTTGACGTTCCAAACTTCTGTACCGTAAAACTGGTTTCTACAAATTGGGCACCAATAAACTACAGGATTCATTTGAATTTCCCTCCAATATTCATGGGCTAAGAAATTAATTCATGAAGTAATATATGCGCAAAGACCATGATGAGTGGCTTGTTCTTGCAAAGGGTATTGATACCTTGTCCGGTAATATTTAGGGCTCCAATTTCGGAAATCATAACATCAGTCGTTTTCTCCAAAAAAGTAAGTGAACCCTGATTATTAGATAATAAGGAAAAAGAATTAGTTTATATTATTAGCATGGCAGGGTAATAAGCAGAAAAAGGGGAATTACTAAAACGTCTTACTTAATAATGGTCAACACCCTTATCTTTTTTTATTAAGAAAAGGGTGTTTTTTTATTTACTTAGTTTTTAACCAAGATCTTCAATTTTTATAATTTAAATTTTAATTTTAAAAATTTAATATTTAAGAGCCGTTCTAATAGTTCCTCTTTTGCATTGACTTATGCGATAGAAAAAGCTAATAAGCAGTGTATATATAAGGACTTCTCAATTTTATTTTTCATGTTGAAACTTTAGTATAGATAACAAAAAACACATTAATTTGAAGTAAGATAATCAAACCGGGAACAGGAAAGAAAATGTCGAAAATAAAAAAGGAAAAAAGAATACTTAAAAACAATCCTAAATGAAATATCTTTAGCTTCTGATTTTGATACCGGTATTTATGAAAAACAACAGTCGTGGATAAAAAGTAAATAAAAGCTGCACAAAAGATAAAGTTAAGTATGAAATAATAGGCTATTTGTTTACTAAATAAAAGTTGGATAGAAGCTGCAATCATACTTAAGAAATATAAATGAAGAGATGTCCATAAAGGATAATTTGTCCCGTTGTTTTTACAGATTTATCAATTTTTTTCGAGATTATCAAAATATTGCGACCAAAATGAAATAATTAATGAAAAAGAGAATACAGAGTATCCTATAGCCTTCCAACTTCCAAGCTGGGGATGAAGTACAGTTAAAATGCTAATAATTGATTCGCCAAGTAATATAAGAGTTAACAGTCCAAAGCGTTCTAATAAATGAGTAGTGTTTACCGGGTGACTTACTAGATATTTCCTTCCGAATAGAGGAATAAAAATATCAACAATAATTCCTAGATATAGGACAATATATTTATACCACGAAGAAAAGAATATCGAACAGCTTGAAATAAAAATACCTATCCAAAACAAAGTTCCTAAATAATACGCCGTCTTGTTTTGTTCCCTCGTTCCCTTTCTAATAACCGATAAGTATTGAAAGGCAGTTAATGCTCTAACGCCGATGAATCCAACTAAAAAAGAGATATAATAACGATCAAATTCAACCGATAAGTTAGAGATTAAAATTAACACAAATACCATTTGGAAAATAAGTAAGAACCTTTCATGAAATTTGTCCTTTCCGAAACGGTTCACAAACATTGTCTGTCCGACCCACGCCAATATAATGGTATAAAATTGTTTAACTTTAAGGAGTTAGAAAGTTTAATTACAAATCTTTAAAATCTATAGAATATTAATTTGAACCAAAAGAGATAATATTTAGGAAAATGTTTTCAATAAAAATTAAATTAGGAAAAAGAATAGCTTTTTTAGTTCACTTTTTGTATACCTTAAAGTGCTAACATTTAACTCTAAAGGAGAAAACCATGACTAAACAACAACCTTTATTCACATCCTCCGCAACAGCTGTTGGAGGAAGACAGGAAGAGTAGAATCGTCTGATGGCAATATAAAAATGGATTTAGCAATGCCAGGAACCCCAAGAGCAAAAGAATTACCCAACGCTACAAATCCTGAACAGTTGTTTGCGGCAGGTTACTCTGCTTGTTTTGATGGGGCTTTACAGCACATAGCAAGGCAAGAACATGTCAAATTCGAATCACAAGTAACTGCAAGTGTCAGTTTCTTAAAAGATGAAGTTGATCAAGGATTCAAAATTGCTGTAACGTTACAAGTTAAAGGACAAGGTGTTGAAAAAGAAAAATTAGAAGTGCTTGTACATAAGGCACACGATTTCTGTCCCTATTCAAAAGCAACAAGAGGGAATATTGAAGTTACTCTTGAGGTTGTTGAATAATACCAATTTCTTATTAATTTAAAAGCAGAGGAGAACAGAACTATGTCTAATGTAAATCTTGCAATCATCTTTTACAGCTCCACAGGTACAAATTATCAATTAACCGCAATGGGCATACGATGGGGCAAGAGAAGAGGGAGCAGATGTTAAGGTTTTAAAAGTACCAGAATTAGCACCACAATCAGTTATTGATTCCAATCCAGCATGGAAGCTTTATTCTGAAGAAGTGGCCGCCTGTGTTCCTACTGTATCTCTGGATGATCTAGAATGGGCAGATGCCATTATTTTCAGTGTGCCAACTCGATTTGGAAATGTACCATCACAAATGAAACAGTTCTTAGATACCACTGGTGGACTGTGGTTTAAAATACGTTTCATTAGATTGGAAGGAGTGTAGGTATGAATATGGACAATAAAAATAAAAATTTGGAGCAACATGATAAAGAGTGTGAATGTAAATTTTGTCAGAAACGAGCAATTATAGAAATGAAAAAGGAAGATGACCGAAAGGAAATTGTAGAAATGTTAAAACGTTTATAATATTAGATAGAATGCAAACAAGTTTAAAAAAGTAAAGAACCTCTTAAAAACTTATCAAATATATTGAAGGGGAAAACCTTAATAAATCAAGGAGGAGGGGGTGACTAACCCCTGACCTATCTCCATCGGTAATTAAGGTCATCACCGCAAATTGAGCACCATAATTAGAAGAATATTGTCCTGTAAATTTCATAATTGAAAACGGCAATGTTTTCAACTCATCAGAAACCAAAAAGGTGTTTGCCATTATAAATTCATTCCACCATGTAATAAAATTTAAGACACAGATGGTTGTAATTGCAGGCTTCGTCATTGGGAGTATAATCTTAAAGATGATTCCAAATACCTAACTCATTGGGTAATAGATTTAATTTTAACAGCTGTAATGCAGCTTTTCCTTCCCAGTCTTTAAAGACCGTTAGAAACTATGGAAAGTAGCGATCTAACCAATTGTGAATTTGCCCTTGAACTGCTTGTAGGTCAACGGATAATAGATCGCGTATTTTTCTCGCCACACGTAGTTCGTATTTGTGATTGTTGTCCTTTTTGCGTGCAAGCTTTGGACACTCATATCATACCAAGGGGCTTTTTTATGTTCAAACCCCATATTTCTTCATTACAGGAATGCTGCCAGTTAGCTTAGTAGCAATCCTTCACAATCTCAATAGAGTAAAGCCTATTGATACATAATCTAATTATCCTAAATTAGGATTTATAATGTCTCATAAGACTTGTATCAAATGCTTATCGTTGTAAATCCGTATTTTCTGGTGCTACCCCTATTTCAACTAACTGGGTGTTATAGTTTAAAAGTTATCAGCTGCGTCTGCAGTTTTTTTGTGAGCAAATGAAACAGAATGTAACTTAAAGGAATAACGGATGGAATTGGCACACACACCATGAGAAAGGCATTTGGCTACTGGTAATACAAGCAATCAAAGACATAGCGACGTTACAAAGTATATTGAATCACTCGCACCCCAAAATAACGTTGCGGTATATCGGTATCACGGATGAAGAAATCGAAAATAGCTTGCAGTCATTCAAATTGTAAAAAGGTAAATGCCATGAAAAAGATGTGTGCCTTTATGCTAAATGGTTTTCGCAATCAGAAATGCAGCAGCTTCCAGGCGGTGAGTATGGAAATTGGTTCTGCCCGAAATGTTATCCCGAAGTATTAGAAGCACATTGGAAACTGCCGTTGAATCGAAAATTTTAGGAGGGGATGCCAATGAAACGATATAAATTAATCGAAATAGGTACACTAGTTAGGCTAACTCCTCGATGGGGGCAAGTTGTGGAAGGTACGGTCATATCAGCTAGACACAATGAAGCGGCTGGACGCATTGAATACGAAGTATTAAGCGATAAGGACGGAAGGAAGTGTGTATCAAGGAAACAGTAGAACCGTTAAGCCGATTGACCAATTATAGGAGAAGGAAGTTATTTTTTGTTCTATAGGTTAACCTTAGTTAACATGGTTAACATATTAGTATATACGGATTAAATTGTTAACCATAAGGATTTGGGCAAAATGTCAGATAAGACGTTTGGAATTCTAGAACTCTATATAAAAAACCCTGCTTGTAAATGATTAAATACTGAATGCTATCATTTAAGAGCGTTACTAAACCTTGTACATATTTCCAACGTTAGCCCAGATTTAATACCACGAATGTTGTATAATGGATTTAATAAAACATTCGTTATATTAAAGAGGATAGGTGATTTGATGGACATGTATAGTGTTGACTAAGTGTTTGAATTATTAAAAACCTATAAAATCACGACACAAAAAGAAAGCATTCGTAGATGGTTACGTCAGGGTGATCTCAAAGGAATAGCACCTTCTTCGCGCAAAGAGGGATGGCAAATTCCTAAAGAGGCGTTAGATGATTTTCTTCAACAGCGTCTACCAGAAGGTTATACAACAGATGTTGCAAAAGAATCTAACACAACAATTGTTGAGAAAGAAGTAGAAGAACGGATTCGGGCTGAAATGTGGATAGAGCTTGCCAATAAAAACATGTGGGAAGGTCATGTGGAGTTAAAGAAAACACGTATCCATGAATGTATCCAACATCGTCATTATTCGAAAGAGTTTGAAGCTGTGGTTTGGCAGCAATGCGTAGCAAATAGCCGGGCATACAAGAAACCTCGTGTTTTCTATTTACTTGAAGCGTTTGGCTTTGAGGGAAAACGTCTTTTGCTTGATAAGAATTTATTTTGAAGATTTAGAAGAACAGGTGATATTTGCAATCATTGGGCATGTGCGGCTTTCTAATTCACGTTAAAGTTGAAATCATAAAATTTATGATTCTCCCTTAAATAGTCGTTTTGGGGGTGTTTGTAAATTAGCACCCTGCTAGTGGTAATTAGGTGTATTTTCATTCCCGCAACCCTTCCCTAAATCAAAATCCCTTTTTACAAGCTTATTGACCTTAAAGGGGTAGTACCACATGCCCAAACCGATGTTAATTCCAAAAGTAAACATAAATTTATCTCTTTCTGAACAATATCTCCCTAAAGCCCATTTCATATCTTCAACTTCTTTTACCGTTCGGAGTGGTTGAACATTTTTTTATTTCACAAAAAATCCCCTTTTTAATACAATATCGTACATCAAAAGTATGATAATAACATCATATTTTATTAATCTAATATTTTCAATGTTTTATATGTACGATTATAACTATTTTCATACATTAAGGAAAAATGTCTTCTAATTTTTCATTTTTTATTTTGTGATTTTATACTTGGAACCAAATGCAAGAATAAGCTCCTGTATGATTACAGCCAATGAAATGTACCATCCTTGACATAGTTTTTACCACTGAATGACAAAAAGTGTACCAATGAATGACAGGCTGTTTACCACTTTATACCCTCTGGATGATCAAAGATAAGAAATCATAGTTTTTGGAATCAAAAATGTTTTACTTGTTTGTCACTTTGATCGATAATTTGCGTATATTTTAAGTGTAATTTTGCACATACAACTTTAAAACCCAGCTACCTTCACATGAGAAGATTAGCTGGGTTTCTTAATTATTTACATTCAATCTAGAACTATTCGGATCCGACTAGTAAAAAAACGACTGCTCATTGTTCCGCAATCGCGCCATTTAATGGAACAACAAGGAGCTTCTATTAGCTGGTTTACTTATATAAGAAAAAAGAGATCCTCCGTTATGGAAGCATCGCACCCTGTAATTATTCCTCGGTTGGTTTTTCATTTTGATAAAATTCTTTTGCCTTTTCCAATTGTTCCTGATGGTCATTAATCAAAGGGTTTCCAAAACTCGGGAGTGACTTCTCTTCTTTCCGTTCTCTCCTCTTTCATAGCCATTCTTGAACCCGTCTACTCAACCTTGACAGCTTCTTCATCTTTCTTCACCCCAATCACCTTCATCTTTCTCCTTCGGCAATCCCACGGGTTTCCATTATGTGTTTCATTTGTAGTGTATATTTTAATTTTAACAGGATGGGCAAGCCAAACAAATTCCTGTTTTCTTTACAGCATTGACTGGAAAAAACTCCTTCTAGAAAAGCGTTCCTTCTAAGTTACAGAAACAAGCCCGATTCTGGATTAAGAAAGTATATATTTTTCCCTCCTATTTTCAAGAAATAAAAAGCTTACTTTTACCTCTTGGTTCTTATCATGAGAATTGAAAAGAATTTATCATTTTTTAGGACCGTTTGCATGCAACAAGCACCCCCATATCCCTTATCCGATGAGTGAAACTTGGACTATATAATAACCGCTTTATAAATGTAAATAATTGATTATATTAAAATCTAATTTTTTGATTTGACAGAATTTTGAGCTTATATTATAATTCTGGTATACCACATACCAAAAGAGGTGGCCAATGAAAAAAATAGAGACAGTTTTGCCGTTAAGAGATATAGCCTTTGAGGCAATTAAGAAATCAATTTTGAATTATGAACTCTTACCAGGTCAAGCAATATATGAAAGAGACCTAAGTGAAAAGTTAGGGATAAGTAGAACTCCTGTAAGAGAATCTCTATCGTTGTTAGAAAGAGAAAAGTGGATAATTTCAAAGCCCCGGGTTGGTACGTTTATTAATGAGATTACAGAAGAAAATGTAATTGAAGTAATGGAAATACGAATGATTTTTGACCGTTTCTCACTAGAAAAAATATGTGGAAATATTACGTTAGAACAAATAAAAGTATTAGAAAGTTACATTGAGGAGCAAGAAAAAAATAAAACAGATCAGCAAAGATTTATTGAATTAGATAAGGAGTTCCATTCTAAAATCGTATTATTAACTAAAAATGAACGATTAGAAAAATGGTTTGAAGAAATTGGTGATCAGATAAGATGGTTTGGGTTAAAAGCAATAACTGAGAAATCGCGTATTGAAGAAACAATATCGGAACATAAAGAAATTATAAAAGCTTTAAAATCACAAGATATAAATCAACTTCTGAAAGCCTCAAATGCCCATGTGGAAAATACCAAAAATAAAATTATTAATCAATTGAGGAGGAATTCAAATGAGGAAAGTAATTAATTTACATCTTTCTAATGGAGAGGTTAAAAAGCATGAAATTGATATTAATAAAGTAATAGTTGTAGGGTATGGGGGAAGAAATATAGAAAAAATCCAAGAACACATAGATGAATTAAAAGAATTAGGAATTGCACCTCCACCTAATGTACCGATGATATATCCACAAAAAATAGAACAACTGAATTTTTCTAATGAATGTCATGGAAGCAAATTTTCCTCTGGGGAAACAGAATACGTGTTATTCCATGATGGAAAAGAATGGTTGGTTACTCTTGGCAGCGATCATACTGATCGAGAAGTAGAAAAAGAAGATATTCTAAAGTCTAAATCAATATGTGATAAACCTCTTGCAACTGATTTTTGGAAATTAGCAGATTTAAAAGATGACTGGGATAATATTATTTTACGTTCTTATGTTACTTCAAATGGAGAAAAATGTTTATATCAAGAAGATACTTTAGAGGCACTTTTAGAGGTTGATGTTTTATTGGAAAAGCTGGACAAATTAGGGGAAAAAGATTTAACACATACTGTTATTTTTTCAGGTACTGTGCCTACAAAAAATGGATTTATTTTTGGTGAAAAATTTGAATATGAAATTGTACACCCGAAGTTAAACAGAAAAATTAAACATCATTATTCCATTGTCAATTAAGGGGGAATTTTTTTGAAAAAGAAACCGACAAAAGTTAGATGGGGATTAGCCTTCTTTTTCTTTATCATTGGTGTAATCGCTTACATGGATAGATCAAATATTTCAATAATAGCAAAACCAATGATGAATGATTTAGGCTTAGATAAAGTTCAGTTTGGTATGCTAGCATCATTATTCTCATTAGGTTACGCGTTAGTTCAAATTCCAGCAGGACTTATGGCGGAAAAGTTTGGTCCAAGAAAAATGATCACTTTTTCTCTAATATGGTGGTCAGTATTTACAAGTTTGACAGGTTTAGTTAAATCTCACGGTCTATTGTATATGGTGAGATTCTTATTTGGGATAGGTGAAGGACCAATGTTTCCATCTAACGCAGTATTTAATACAAACTGGTTTAGAAAAGATGAAAAAGCTAGAGCATCTAGTGCTTTGTTGGCAGGTTCATATTTTGGACCAGTTGTAGCACCTGTCGTTACGGTTTATATCTATCAATATTTTGGCTGGCAAGCTGTATTTTATATTTTTGGAATAGTAGGAATAATCATTGCGGCTGTATGGTACGTTATTGCTAGAGACTATCCTGAAATTCACAAATTAGTGAATGAACAAGAAAAAGAATATATACTTGAAAACAGAGAAATGGTTTCTACCACTAAAGTTATAGCTCCATGGAGTACTTTTCTAAAAAGCTATCGATTTTGGGCGTTAGGAGTGCAATATTTTGTTGTTTTATATATTATTACTTTCTTTTTAGTTTGGTTACCCACCTACCTACTGGAAGATAGAGGATTCTCATTAAATAAAATGGGATTTGCTGCAAGCCTACCATGGTTAGCGATTCTGATAACTGTAATGTCTGGTGGTATTCTTTCTGACTATTTAGTACGTAAAGGTTTTTCAAAACAAATTTCTAGATCCGCTTTAGCTATATCAGGTTTAATAGTATTTATTATTTCAATGTACCTGGCTGTTATGACAGTATCGCCATATATGAATGTTTTATGGTTATCATTATGCTTGGGTTCACTAGGATTCACTGTAGTGTGTTCTTGGGCTTCTGCTACAGACTTAGGCAGAAACTTTTCCGGGTCCGTTTCAGGTTGGATGAACTTGTGGGGCAATCTAGGAGCATTTATATCACCTTTATTATGTGGATGGTTAGCAGAAAACTTTGGGTGGAATATCACATTAGGAGTAACTGTGATCCCTGTGTTTATTGCAGCTATATTATGGTTGTTTGTGAAACCAGATACTTCATTACTAAATATAATTGAGGAGTGACCAATGTGAATTATTTAGTATTTCAAATGGATTTAGAAGTTGGCAATCCAGAAAAGAATAGGAAAATCATTGAAAGCTGGTTAGAAACTAACTACAGTGATGTTTTAGATGTTGTAGTACTTCCTGAAATGTGGTCTACGGGCTATGCGTTGGAAGAATTAGAAGAAATCTGCAAAGTGGATGGTAATCAATCAATTGAATTTTTACAATCACTGGCTAAGAAGTTTAATGTAAATTTGGTGGGTGGCTCGATTGCTGTATTAGAAGGTCAAGATATCTTTAACCGAGCGGTTATTGTAAATCGAATGGGTGAGATTGTTCACACATATGACAAGATGCACCTTGTTCCGATGTTAGATGAGCCAAAGTTTTTAACGGGCGGTCATAATCAAGTTGAAGTATTTGAACTTGAAGATGTAAAGATGGGGGTTATTATTTGTTACGATTTACGATTCCCTGAAATTATTCGTGACTTAGCATTACAAGGTATTCAAGTGCTACATATCGTAGCAGAATGGCCACTCGCAAGGGAAACGCATTGGAATACGTTACTTCGTGCACGCGCAATTGAGAACCAAATGTATGTTGTTGCATCAAATGTGACGGGGACAAAGTTAGGAGTGGAATTCGCAGGTTGCTCACAAATTGTAGATCCTTGGGGAAACATCATTCAAAAATTAGATCAAGAAGTTGGTGAATTAAAAGCAGCTCTGGATTTAGAGAAAGTACCGCAAATAAGAAAAGAAGTTCCCATATTCGATTCAAGAGTACCGGGGAAGTATAGAAAGTTATAATGTAGGCGCTACTTCAAAGATGACAATCTTTAAAGTAGCTTTTTAGATTTTAACACAACTCTAATCTTTTTATTAACTATAAACTTTCAAAGGTTCTGGTGCAAAAAACTTCTCAAAAACTTGGACATACTGATACTATCAATCTAGAAAAGGGATGGTGTTCAGTGTGGAGAATCAAAATTTATTCAAATGGAAGCATTATCAGCCTGATATTATTTTATTAACGGTGAGATGGTACCTACGGTACAGCTTAAGTTTTTCGTGATTTGGTGGATATGATGGAGGAGCGTGGCTTATCCATGGCTCATACAACGATTATGCGTTGGGTTCATCAATATGGACCTCAATTAGATAAAAGAGTACGTCGTCATCTTAAGTCAACAAATGACTCTTGGAGAGTCGATGAAACGTATATCAAAGTAAAAGGTCAATGGATGTATTTATATCGTGCAGTCGATTCAGAAGGGAATACCATTGATTTTTATCTAAATGAATCAAGAGATAAACAAGCAGCCAAGCGCTTTTTCAAGAAAGCCTTGGCTGCTTCTCATGTTTGTGGGCCTCGCGTCATAACCGTCGATAAAAATCCAGCCTATCCTGTAGCGATTCAAGAGTTAAAAGAAGAGAAACGTATGCCTGAAAGCATCCAAATAAGGCAAGTGAAATATCTTAATAATATGGTTGAACAGGATCATCGTTTTATAAAGAAGCGAGTTCGTTCGATGTTAGGATTGAAATCATTTTATACAGCTACTTACATACTGAGTGGTATAGAAGCGATGCATATGATCAAAAAGAAGCAAGTTCACCAAGGGGTGAAATCTGCCCAAAATCAAAAAGAATTCATTCATAAATTGTTTGGATTAGCTTCATAAGCTAGCAGTTTAAAGGAAATTGACACTCTATGTTTCTAGCACGTAGTTTTTGCACCAGAACCAAATCTCTTAACGGTGCAGATCTTCTTGATGATTCATAGGAATCTGGAGTATGTAAATTAGTTAATGGAAATACAAATTTAAATTCCTAGTTGACACATTGGATTAATATGCTTATTATAATTTAATAGATACATAATATTCCAAAAATGTTATAAAAAACTTATGAGCTTAGCTTATCAGTCAACTGAAGGCTGCTTCCATTCTAAATGGGAGCAGTCTTTTTTTATAAGTGTTAGGAGGGAGCAAAGAGCATGCAGAACTTATTTGTAAAAAATAGCAAGCAGCGTAAGTGGCTTGAACGGCTGTACCCATTGGAAGCAGACTTTAAAGCACAAGCCTCGCAAATCGACAAGGAGGGCAGCTTCCCTAGAGAGAATATCCAGACGTTAAGAAAAATCGGTTATACCAAATTGACCTTACCAGAGGAATTTGGCGGGGCATAGCCAAACATATTGTGACCAACTCCGCGATTACCGTGGTCGATAAAGCGATGCGATTAGTCGGAGCAAAAAGCTTACAGCTGACAAATCCACTGCAGCGTTATTACCGAGATGTTCGGGCAGGCCTACATAATCCGCATATGGATGATCTAACCATTTCAAAATTAGCTCAAACAGCTATTCAACAATATGAATCTAAGGGAGGAATAGACAATGAAAATGAATAAAGTTTTTAAAATCGCCGCTACAGGAATAGCCTTAGTAACTCTAATAGCAGGTTGCGGCTCAAATAAAACAACCGGCGCAAAATCGGATTCAGGAGATACTGGGAAAGAAGTTAGAAAAGTAAAAGTAGCGTTTGATCAAGGCGGTAAACCAATAGGATACGTAGATGAAAAGGGAAACCCAACTGGATATGAAATTGAAGTCATGAAATTAGTTGATAAGGCACTGCCAGAATACGAATTCCAATATGTGCCAACATCAAGTGAAGACTTATTGATAGGGGTTCAACAAGGCAAATATCAAGTAGGTGTAAAAAATGCCTGGTTTACAGAGGAAAGAACGAAGAGTTATATTTTCCCTAAAGAATTCCTCGGACTTAGCGGCGTTGGCCTTTTGTTAAAAAAGGAAAATGAAGATATAAAAGATTTATCAGATTTTGCTAAAGCTAATCTTTCTTTAGCTCCTATTGCTGCAAGTAATGCCCAATATACCATTGTGGAAGAATACAACCAAGCCAATCCTGACAATAAAGTCAAACTAGAAGCCGGAGATGCATTCTCAGTGGATGTCGTTCAATGGGTAAAAGAAGGACGTGTAAATGGAGGCATTTATTTAGGAGCAACGTATGAAAAGCAAGTTCTTGCAAAGGATGGTCCCTATCATAATTTAGCTAATGACGTTGTCTATAATGAGTTTATGGTTGTAAAAACTTGGCCATTATTCAGCAAGAAAGAACAAGAATTTGCAGATGCCTATGATCATGCAATCAAGAAAATAAAAGAGGAAAAGAAGACAAACGAACTTATGGTTAAGTTCTATAATAATGATTTATTTAAACTATTGGATACTATAAAAAGGTAACACCGTTTTCCAAGGAAGCTTACAGAAACGATTGATCGCATACTTGTTTTTAATATTTATACATTTGGGTCTGACTTGTCACTTTCTCTTTTTTTAGCGGCTGCAGTTTGGCTGTTTCAACAATCGAAAGTGGCAAGTTTTTGTACATAAAGTCTCTTACACTAAGAAAATTTATGATTAACAAACTAGGGAATCAGTATGGAGGTGGAGCATGCAAACGTATTTTGATATTACGTACATTTGGGGAGCAATACCACAACTTATTTCATTTTTAAAGGTAACATTTATGGTAGCAGGTCTATCGGTTTTGTTCGGTACGATTTTAGGATTTATCTTAGCCGTTATGAAACTGGGAAAGAGTAAGATTGCAAAAAAAATCGCAAATGGTTATACCACCATTTTAAGATGTACACCATCTATTGTTCTATTATTTTTAGTGTTTTACGGATTGCCGGCAATTGCCAGTAATTTTGGTACAGACCTGAATAATCTTCACACCTCGATCTTTGTTGTGATCACCTTTTCTCTACAATTTGGGGCATTAATTTCTGAGGTGATGAGGACTTCCTATGAAGCGATCGACCGAGGTCAATATGAGGCAGCTGTTAGTGTAGGGCTTAGACCCGCACAGGCATTCAGGAGAATTGTTTTACCACAAGCATTTGTAGTTGCCTTGCCCAATTTCGGCAACAGCCTCCTTGAATTAATGAAAGAAGGATCATTAGCTTATACCATTGGTTTGGTTGATATTATGGGGAAGGCAAGTCTTATCATTTCAAATAACTATAATTCTCATTCCTTAGAAATTTATCTTGCATTATCTCTTATATACTGGGTTCTATCCATTTTAATTGAACAATTCTTTTCCAAATTAGAAAAAATATTCAGTAAAGGTAAACTGGTTATAAAAACGACATAGGGGGTGACAGAATGTCGGTCGGATTGGATTATCAGTTTTTAGTGAAAACTTTTTTTGTTGCATTATCTGGAGTGCCTACAGCCTTAATCATTACGATTTTCTCGTTACTAATTGCTTTGCCTTCAGGATTTTTGCTCGCATTATCTCGGATTAATCGAATTCCAATCATAAGCCAGTTTGCACGAGTCTATGTTTCGTTTGTGAGAGGGACACCTGTCATTGTTCAAATTTTTATTATATTTACAAGTGTTCCTTTAATATTGGCTCCAATATTTGAAAAGTATCATTTTAAAACGAGTATTTACGATATAAATCCGATTTGGTACGCATTTATTGTTTTCTCCTTGAATACAACTGCTATTCTAATAGAAGTATTTCGTTCTGCTATTGGCACGGTAAGCAAGGGGCAGCTGGAGGCAGCTTATTCAGTTGGTTTGAACAATGTGCAAGCGTTTAGAAGAATTATCATTCCACAAATATTAGTAGTTGCATTGCCCAATATTTGTACAGCAACGGTCAATTTAATTAAAGCTACCTCTTTGGGTTATGCTTTGTCATTGAAAGAGATTACGTTAAGAGCCCAAGTGGCAGCCAATGTTGGCTACAATTATGTTGAAGCTTACATCGATATCTTTCTTGTCTATCTCATTTTATGCAGCTTAGTGGAATACTTATTTAAGCTGTATGAAAAACGGTTAAGGAAGTTTAATGCAGCCGGTGCCTAAGATAATGATAGGAGGTAAAATCATGTTAGAGATTAAAAATATCCACAAGTCCTTTGGTAAGAATGAGATTTTGAAAGGAGTAGATTTAAAGATTGATAAGGGTGATGTTGTCGTCATTCTTGGCCCAAGTGGTTCTGGCAAGACGACATTACTTCGGTGCATTAACTTTCTTGAACAAGCAGATCAGGGGCAAGCCATTTTTGGTGATATTGATGTAAACCTTAAATCATCAACAAAAAAACAAATACATCAAATCAGGAAAAAAATTGCTTTTGTGTTTCAGAATTATAATTTGTTTAATAATAAAACAGCATTAGAGAATGTGACAGAAGGTCTTATAATTGGAAGAAAGGTTCCGAAAGCAGAAGCAAATGAGATTGGTAAACAGGCATTGGTGAAAGTCGGATTGTCAGATAAATTGAATTCCTACCCTAGTGAACTGTCTGGCGGGCAGCAGCAGAGGGTTGGCATTGCAAGAGCCATTGCGTTAAATCCAGATATTATTTTATTTGATGAACCAACTTCAGCGCTCGATCCAGAATTAGTCGGTGAAGTATTAACCGTCATGAAAAATATTGCAAAAGAAGGAACAACCATGTTAGTTGTGACTCATGAAATGTCTTTTGCAAAGGATGTAGCAAACAGAGTCATCTTTATGGATGGCGGTGTCATTGTAGAAGAGAATTCTCCTATGGAAATTTTCTCAAGGCCAAAAGAAGAAAGAACTCAACATTTCTTAAAGCGTGTTATACCAGAGGATTTTATTTATTATATTTAACGAAAGTGCAGCCTCTGTAAATGGAGTTTTTTCTCCATTTCTCCCTTCTCAATGTCCGTAACTAATACTTTCTGTAAATGGGCAATAAATATTCATGAATAATTTTATTATTGAAGATGACTCATAATAAAAACAGGCCAACAAGATATAAAAGATCTTGCTGGCCTGTTTATCAGTTTGTTACCACGTACTCATTATTCATTCGCTCGATCGGTTTGGCCGAAACAAAGAAGAAATTCTACAAGAGTGGAATGACATTACGAAAACCATTCAGGCCGACATTATGGTACTGGATGTGCCTCTATTGGATACCACTCAATTTAAAGACAGTCTAGGTACTTTCATTGCCGATCTGGTATTATAAATTCTTTCTTGGATGGCAGAAGACGAACGCAATCGAATTCGAATACGGCAGCGTGAAGGCATTGATGTGGCTTTGAAAAACGGAGTAGCTTTTGGCGGACCGAAATCTATCATTACTGAAGAGTTTAAACAAGTTTATCATCGATGAAAATTTGGAGAGATGACAGCTGTTAATGCGATGCAGGAAATAGGGGTTAAAAAGACAACTTTTTATATCTCCATCATTGTATCGATGTTGATATTCGCGGTGCTTATTCGTAGGATTTCAAATATGTACGGAGTACCAGATTTCTTCAACATAAGGGCACGGACCCATTAGGTTAGCATAACTGGCCTCACATGGGAGGGAAAGCCTCCAGGGGCGGCGTGGAGAATGTACATCATATGGTAAAATGTGGAGTTTCATTTCACTCCATTATTTCACTATGCCTTCACGTCTGAACTCATTTCATTTAATCGTTAAATCAATTTCAAGGGTTATGAAATCCTGCGAATAAGCGAGTATTCGTGAGAAAATAGTATTAAGCTGAGGGAGTTCAATAAGAGGATACTTTATCAAGACTTGAGGGTACATCAAGGTACCAGAAAAACAGGTGTCAGCAAACTTCAAAACTGCTTGAGAGGCGCGTGTCGTCTCTGCTAGGTTCGATTCCTAGACAATCCCGTCAAACTGAATAACATAGTGGATTCCTTATAAATAAAGATCAAGCAATACCTGGTCTTTTTTTTCGTATTAATAATGACACTGATATTATGAAGACAAACAAAAGGCAGGTCGCATTGAATTGAACATAGGCCTCCTAACTCGACGCCCTCTGATTATCTATGGGAGAAGAAAGGCATTGTGCCTTTTCTGAAAGTCGATCGATGCTGTCCAAATCCTTCCACAAAATTTATGAAGCATCGATCAAATAAAGGACAACCGAAAAACGACCACGAGCTTGATTAAGAGCTTGCGGTCGTTTTTCGTATGAGTGGAACAAATTATTAACTATTAAAAAGGGCTAAAAGAGAGTGGAAATAAACTTGAGCAGAAGTAAAAGAATTAAAAGTGACTATTTTTCTTGATGCATACGATATTTTGTGGTGCAGAAGAATGCTCATCACTCAGTATTGATGGAACTTTAAGACCAAGAAATGCCAGTAGGACAGTAAAAAGAAATTTTCGAGTAAAATATCTTGCTAATTATCTCTAGCTTGAGAAAATACAATCTGAGATAAATATCAGGCAACATAAAGGATAGTTTTAAATAAACATATTAGTAATGAAAAAATAACCGCCCCGCATCAGAATTGCGGATCTTGTCTCAATATTAGTTAGAAAAGGAGGGATTGTTTGATGGTATGGACTATTTTTATCTTTCTATTGATTGTGTTTATTGTAGGACCGATTGCCTTGCTTTTGTGGTTAAATTTTTTAGCAAAGAAACCACAGCATTCGATTATCAGAGCACACCCTTATTTGGGATGGATGCGCTACTTGTTAGAAAAGATTGGCCCGGAATTCAGGCAATATTGGTTTGATGATGACAATAGTGGCAAACCATTTTCACGAACAGATTTTTTAGGGATTGTTTTTTCTGCCAAATATCGAAGTGACCTTTTAAGCTTCGGTTCCAAACGTGACTTTGATAAGCCTGGTTATTATATTGCGAATGGTTTGTTTCCCCTATTAAATGAAGAATTAAGGGTTGACAATCAAGAAAAAGTCCATTCCATGAAATATAAAATTGATCATGAAGGATTGTTTACTCGTCACGAACAGCTTGAAAAGGACCAAACAACACGTTGGCTTTACCATGAGGAAGATGCCATAATAGTTGGCGGTGATCGGAAATTTCCATGGAGACTTCGCGGTCCATTTGGTGCCTCTGCCACATCTTACGGAGCAGTCGGCGAAAACTATATACTTTCAACAGGTCATGGCAGCTGTTTGGCAGGCGGTTCATGGATTAATACGGGGGAGGGCGGAGTTGCAGCAGAGCATTTAGAAAGTGGTGTAGATGTGGTCGCTCAAATTGGCCCTGGTTTATTTGGTTTTCGCGATGATGAGGGGAATTTTTCTATTGATGAATTTAAGTTTAAAGCCCAGGAGCCGAATATAAAAGCATTTGAGCTTAAATTCGGCCAAGGAGCAAAAATCCGTGGCGGACATCTGGAGGGGTCAAAGGTTACAACGAAGGTAGCAAACATTCGTAAAGTTCCAGTGGGGAAAACCATTAATTCACCAAATCGCTTTCCATTTTTGAATAATGTGCTCGAAACGTTGCAGTTTATCAAAATTCTGCAAGATGAAGGTGGAAAACCTGTCGGAATCAAAATTGTCGTTGGATATCCATCCAGCTTGGATAAATTTTTCGAGGCCATGAATAATCTTAGGATTTATCCGGACTTTATTACGGTTGATGGCGGAGAAGGTGGAACAGGCGCCACTTACAAATCAATGGCAGATACAATGGGGCTTCCTTTATATCCTGCTTTAATTGCGGTTGTTGATAAGGCCTATCAGTTTGGTCTACGAAATAAGCTGAAAATTTTTGCTTCAGGAAAGTTAATTTCAGCCGATAAAATTGCTATTGCCCTTGCGATCGGTGCAGATACCGTGAACTCTGCTCGAGGATTTATGATTGCTAACGGCTGTATAATGGCTCTTCAATGCCATACTGGTAAATGCCCTACGGGCGTAACGACCACCGATCCAAAATATCAAGAAGCACTTGTGCTAGAGGAAAAGAAATGGCGAGTCATGAACTACATCATTAATGTACGTCAAGGTTTGTTTGCCTTAGCTGCGGCTTGTGGCATTGATAGCCCCCGTAAGTTCACTCGTGATCACATTGTATTTAAAGATGTCGATGGAAAAATAAAAAGGTTATCAGAACTGTTTCCAATTCCTGATTCTTCGGATGAATTATTAAAAAGAACTTTATAGTTTAAAAGAAAATGAACGGGATAAGTTAACCCTGTATTTATATTATCTGTTGATGGAAAAAGAATAGAGGTTTATCAAAAGGTGACAAAAATATTTGGATACCTCCAAGAAGACCTGCAAGATAAGTATTTCAAAGCTATTATTGTTCCCATACAGATAGAAGAAGTCCGTTACTATTTTAACCAGTTTATTATATCAACATTTTCAAACCTATCATTTGTAATCGCTTGACTTTACAACCTTGACGGGATAGGGGTAGAGTCCCACATATAGCATCATAACATAGCCTTGGTAACGTTTATCAAGGCTTTTTTTAGTGGTTTCCTAGCAAAGGTGCTATTTCAGGATGCAAGTCAGAATAATCTTTATGGAGAATTTTTCCCAAACCATAACTGAAATGCGAATTAAATTGACTTGTAAGTTAATAAATTAAATAAAAACAATATTTGGAAGTTAGTTGAAAAGAAGAATCTGCTTCTTATACGGAAAAGGAATAGATTATTGTGATGATAATGAAAAGGAACTAGTAGGAAATGAACTTATCCAATTTTTATATTAAAATAGAAAGTATAAAACACCGAATTGAGAAATAAAAAGTCTGTGAGACATGGATAAAACTTGGGAGCAATTTTTAAGGATACTATATAAAGAAATGAGAGAATCAGATATACTAAAACTAGTGGATTTGATATCAATACAAGTGATGTAATTAGATAAATACTAGTGATACTTCTCATTAAAAATTCATTTGATGTTGATTTGGCGGGCATTCTTCTGATTTTTCAAACAGCCATTCATTTGCAATTAGGGCATGGAGTCTTCAAAACTGTGTGTTTCTATAAAATTTTACTCATTCATAATAGATCAAAAAAGTTTCGAAAATTATTTTCGAGACTTTTTGTATTTGTGAAGAAATTTTATTCCTTGCAATGGATTGACTTTGATCTATTCAAGCTAGGGAACGATTGAATATTAATTTTCTTCAAAAAATTAATAATATATATTTTGACATATATGTTATTAATCTCATAAATTATATAATTGTTGTTATTATTAATGTTATTGAATATGACATTATTATTATTAAATATAACATTATTTTAATATGAATATTAAAACTCTGAGATAAAAGGTAAGCCGATAGTGAATCTTTAACAATAAATGATCTTTTTAAAAGAATAGACAAATATTTGTATATATAATCTTTTTTCTTGAATACTCAAACAATTAACCTACA
This sequence comes from Bacillus sp. sid0103, assembly GCF_019219025.1. The sequence goes on from NZ_JAHUWN010000038.1 coordinate 44,433, forward strand.
ACGAATTTACATATATGATTGTACATAAAAGAAAAGATAAATGCGCTAGAATGCAAATCTCCAACATCCTAAATAAAATAGGGATCTTCTTATTTTTAATTTAAAACATCTTAATAAAATTCAATAATAGTAGAATATTAGACAGTCAATATTAGCTTAATTTATTTGGTGATTTATAGCTATTGCTTTACGAATAGATATTAGAGGAATAGATAGAGAGTTCCCATATGCAATCTTGCGAAAGAGCTCTTTATTATGAATAAGAATAGATGTAACCCGAATTCTCATTCGATATTCATCACCATGCGGCTTAATTGTAAATAGGTATTCATTTCATTGTGCAAAGTTTCATATTATAACTCCAAAAAATGAGTGGCCTCGATAAAGTAGGAATCCGACCAGCAATTTTCGATTCTCTAACTTTTCATGGTTCTTTTTTAGCTATAAAAATTCAGGGAAAAAGGAGATAAGAAGTTCAGCATCCCATGATTCAATTTCCTGACTTGCACACAAGTTTGTGCTTTTTCGTGACGTGTACCTTCTATTAATTTGGGATTTATTATAAATTTCATTATAGTCTCGACTATTTATTAAAGTGTTTATTAGATGCTACCGTTTTAGAATGGTTCACTGCTAATACGTGAATTAAAATCATGGATATTACTCTATTTTGTTTACGAAAATACTAAGTTCCGATAATATATAGTTATCGGAACTTAAAACCGGAAAAACCAGCCGTTAAGGAGGTTCGATATTATGTTAACTGAAAGTGGAAAATTTCTTCAGATTGATAATGAGAAACTGGAAAAAATAAAATTCTACATACAAAACTCTAAAAGTAAAAACACCCAGAGAAGCTACGCATCCGACTGGAATCATTTCACAGAGTGGTGTGAATTGAATGGACGAGATCCTCTACCGGCATCTGCTGGCACGCTTTGCCTTTATTTATCGGAATTGGCGGCGACACATAAATATTCGACCATACGAAGACGAGTTTCTTCTATTAATATGGCGCATAAATTCAAACATCATCTTCCACCTTCCAAGGAAGTTGAGGTTCAAGCCTTAATGGAAGGAATTAAAAGAGAGATCGGTACTCGGCAAGAACCGAAAAAGGCATTGATGCTACAGGTCCTTCCGGCCCTAATCGATAAGATTGACACCTCAACTCTTATTGGAGTACGAGATAAAACTATTCTTTTATTAGGTTTTTCCCTGGCAAGCCGACGTTCAGAATTAGTATCTATTAATATAGAAGATTTAGAAGTCAACGACTTTGGGATGGACGTAAGGGTTCGCGAAACTAAAACGAAAAATGATGATTTTATTAAAGGTGTTGTTTATACGTACAATGAATTTTGTCCAGTTAAAGCAACTAAAGAATGGATTAAAATAAGTAAAATCACTACTGGAGCGCTGTTTCGTTCCATTGATCGGCATGGTAATATCAAGGAAAGGTTGAGTGATAAATCCGTAGCACTCATCATAAAGAAATATATCGGGGAACTTGGGTTGGATGCAAGCGACTTTGCAGCTCATAGCTTGAGGAGTGGGCTTTCTACAAGTGCAGCCATGATGGGGATGACAGAAATAGCAATTATGAAACAAACGGGGCATAAAACCAGAGAAATGGTTGATCGTTACGTACAAGCAGGGTTACGGTATAAAAACAATGCGAGCAGCATCTTAAAGAATTTATAATTTACAATTTTTAGTGTGTTGGAGATTTGCATTTAAACGAAATTATCTTTCCTTTGACGTACAACTACTCATCTAATTTCGTTCTGTATAAATTGTCAGAACGATTCAGAGATGTGTAAGTCGGGTATTACCTCCACAGTCTTCAAAACTGCCTGAGACCTGCGTGCCAGGTCTGGTGGGTTCGATTCCCATGCAGTCCCGCCAACGTTCATACTCCCGCAAGGGTTTGACGATGATTGACCCGGTGATTGTTGCCGTTGATTGATCCGTTAACTTACACAGTTTCCCCCCAGTCTCGTTGCAAGACTGTAAAAGGCTGACGGTGAAGACTGTTTTGATAGTTGCCTAAAACTGTTCGTCCTCTTACGCTATTAATTTTGCGGAAGGGGATTTTTTATTTATGATGCGGAAAGGTGTACAACGAAGAATTAAACGTGTAGCTCCGGTCGAAGTGCCACTAACAATAACGGAAATGTTCGAAGAGTTTATGCTCCTTAAAAAAGGCGAAGGACTCGCAAAACGGACGATACAAGAGCACTATAATAATTTCGGATATTTTAAAACTTATATAGGCAAGGAAATATCTGCGGAGGATATGACGACCGAAGTATTCATGGGCTGGATTCGATATATGATCGATGAAATGAACTACACGCCAGGCACCGTAAACATTCGTGTTAGGACAATGCGTGCATTTTTGCGGTATTGTTACGAGGATAAGATGTGGTTAAGTGAGCCGATACATAAACGCTTCAAGCCGATTAAGGCACCTATAGACGTCGTTGAATCGTTCACCGTTGAGGAATATCGACGACTGATAGCGGCAATCGATGATGACAATTACGTTGGGTTTAGGACGAAGGTGATGACGTTTGTCTTACTTGACACAATGGTGCGCGTCTGCGAACTGGTAGATATAAAGCGGCAGAATATCGACTTTAAGACGATGTCCAAATCCGATGTTGCGTTTTTTATCAACATTCAACCCAAATGGAAGTCAATGTGTAAGTTTTAATGTACTCCATTAACAAGCTGCTTCATTGCGTTTAACTCCGAAGAAAGCGCCAAAAACCATTCCTTATCCCCTGTTGATAATGCCAAGAGTAGAGTTAAAATCAGTTTGCTATTCTTATATAGAGTACTAAGAAGATATTTACCTACGTCGAAAGGGATACAACATCCTAGCATATATTGCGAACAGCCGCGTGTGTAGTAACATCCTTTACAAGTTTAGCATGTAACCAGCTTCTCATCCATCACGAATACTTTCGATATACAAACAGTCTTCATCGATTATGCAATAGCTTCCCTCATCCTAATTCCCCCTTATCTTAAATTTTCGAGCAAATAGTATATATTTTTTATACTATCTTTTTGAAGAAATTTAATGGATAAATCATATCAATCATTCATTTCTATGTAGCCGCTCAATAAAGACTAAATTTTAATTGGATTTATTTATGAATCGGCCAGATAGATTAGATTAAAAGCCGATAGTGCAATAATATTGGTTTGAATTTTATTAAAGATTCCTCTTATTTGTGCATATCAAATGTTCAAAGTCCCTATTTGAAATAAAAAGGACCGAATTTTAAATAAATTTAAGTATGAATCGGTCGAAAGGAGTGAATAAAAAGGCGCTTGGGCAATAATATTGGTTTGAATTTTATTAAGAATTCCCCCTTATTGGGTAGATTACGTGTTCAACGTTACTTTTTTAAAAAAATATTTTGTTGTCAATTTATTAGTCATAATTTAGTATTTGAATTGTGAAAATTGGAAAAAATCTAATAAATTTTTTTATGATGAAAAATACACATCCAATGAAAATAACGTCAATTTTTCATAGAATCTTTTGTCAATAAACAAGGTCAGTGTGAAAGATGAAATCACATGAAGAAATCTAGTATTAGTAGATTGATATTACCAGTCTGTATTTACAGGTTGATTAATATAAAAAAAAAATAGGAGGTTGACAAATGAGAAAAAAGGTAACAAAACAAATTACAGCATTAACTCTCATCTTTACCGTAATCCTGTCTCTATTTAGTAGTTTGGCTTCTGCCTCACCTGAAAAGTTAGAAAAGGTAACAAAGGAACCGCCTTCAAAGGAGATCGTAAAACTTACTCCAAGTGAATCGACAGTCTCGTTCTCTCTTTCTAAAGGCAAACACGATTTAAAGGCTGAAGCAGAGTATAAGGATGGTTCCAAAGCTGATGTTACAGCAGAAGGAAAATGGACTTCACTAGATGAGAAAGTTGTAACAGTTGCTAGTGAGTGTTAACTGCAGTGAAAGCAGCGTCTACACATGTACAATTCAATCTTGGAACTGCTGTTTTACCGTTGAAGAAATATTACTAAAGATGCACTTGTTTTAGGTCAAATGTCAAGATGAGTTAAGTAGGAGGAAAGTGGATGATGAGGAAGAAAAAAGGTTTTCCTAACAAAGTAATTACTACTGCAACTTTAGCAGCAATGTTGTTAACGTCAACGGGTTTTGCAGAAGAAACAGAAAGTAACACGGTTCCAGCTCCAAGTATTGAGGACATTTTAAAACAGGGTCAAAAAATTTTCTTAGATGAAGAGAAACATTTAAATGAAGATCAAGTAGATGAACTAGGTTATAAGGATTTAAGTGAAAATGGTATTGTTAAAGCTTATAACCCAAATGAACAAGTACGGGTAATAGTTGAGGTAGAACAACCAGAATCTATAGATATTTCTCTTAAAGAAAAAAAGAAGCAACAAAAGCAAAAGCAAGATGAGGTTATAGCAAAAATTTCAAAGCAAAGATCAGCTTCCAAGGTAAAAAATCGTTTCTTTGAAGGCTTTAATGGGTTTAGTGTTGAAACAGAATTTCGTAATTTTAAAGAAATACAAAAAACACTTGGGGTTGTAAATGTACATATTGCAAGAACTTTTGAACCATCAATGGGTGCAAGCAAAGAATTGGTACAAGCTCAAAATGTATGGCAGCAATATGGTTATAAAGGTGAAGGGTTACTAGTCGGGGTTATAGATTCCGGAATTGATTATACTCATAAAGACATGACACTTACTGAAAAAGGTAAAAAAAAGGAAAAATGGACAGAATCAAATATCCAAAATAAGTTCGCTGAAACTGAAATAAATGAGAAATGGTACAGTGACAAAGTACCTACTGGTTATGATTGGGCGGATGATGATACTAATGTAATACCTCATGGTCAATATGGAAGCCCTCACGGTACACATGTAGCAGGTACAGTAGGAGCAAATGGTGACGAATCAAATGATGGCGTACAAGGAATTGCGCCGGGTGTGCAACTTTTAGCTGAAAAAGTGTTTTCTGATAATGGCGAAGGAGCTTATGAGGATGACATTATCGCTGCTATTGAGCACGCAGTAACAATGGGAGCAGATGTTATTAACATGAGTTTAGGAACTGATGCTGGATTTGTTGGTGAGGACAACGATCCGATTCAGAAGGCAATTCATGTTGCAACAGAACATGGCACACTTGTAGTAGTTGCTGGCGGGAACTCTGCTTACAGCACTAAAAATGATCTAATACGATCTTCTTTACAACCTTATGCCGAAAATCCAGATATTGGTACAGTGAGTGAACCAGGTGTAAGTCCATATGCAATTTCTGTTGCTTCATATGAAAATTCGAAAATACATGTGAGCACCCTTGTAGAAGAAAATGGAATTCAGCTTCCATATCAAGATCAAACTCAGTTTAACTTAAAGCTTTCTAAAGTATTATCTCCATTTGATAGTTACGAGATGACTTATGTAGGTGAAGGTAGAACTGAAGATTTTAATAATAAAGATGTCACAGGTAAAATTGTTATTGCTAAACCAAACCAAATATATGGATCATACAGTTATATTCAATACGAAGCAAGTAGGAAAGGTGCTAAAGCTGTTATTTTAGTACCGTCGAATACAGATGTTGACTATCCAATTACCAACTTTAGTCCTTATTATACTCCAGCGGCAACAACAGGCAAAGCAATCGGTAATTCGTTAATTTCTAAGTTAACAAGCGGATATATCGTTAGAATGAAATTATCAAAAGGAATTTATATTGATAATCCAAGTAAAGATACAATGTCATTTTTCTCATCTTATGGAACACCACATACATTAGACTTTAAACCTGAGTTATCAGCACCAGGCGGTAATATTTATTCAACTGTTCCAGGAAATGAGTATGAGATTATGAGTGGAACATCAATGGCGACGCCACATGTAGCAGGTGGATCTGCACTTATATTACAATCCTTATATGAAAAAGGTTTAGCGCATTCAAAGGAAACAGCTTTAAAAGCTAAAATTGCTTTAATGAACACATCTAAAATTATACAAGATCCACGGACAATTACTGAAGCTCCTTACTCTCCACGAATTCAAGGGTCTGGATTGATGCATATACAAAATGCAATTAAAACACCTGTACTCGTAACAAGAGAAAAAACTCCTCTAGAACAAGCAGGATCAGTTGCATTAAAAGAGATTAATAGCAATAAAGTCAATTTTAAATTGAATTTAGAGGGACTTCAAAACTATAAAGTAAAAGGAAAAGATAAAGAAGATTTTGAATACAAAGTTTATGTAGATGTACTAACAGACGGTAAAGAAACGAAAGAATTTGACTTAGACAATGATGGTACATTGGATTCAAAAGAGTATTTAACATTAAAAAGTGAGCGAATACAAGGTGCTATAGCTTCTGTGAATGGAGAAAAAGTATCTAACTCACAAGGAAAGATATTAAAAATTAAATCAGGACAAGACAAGAATCTCGATATTCAAGTTGAATTACCTTCTAATTTAAAGAAAGGAATTTTTATTGAGGGATATGTACGACTAGTTCCCACAGGTCAAAACGCTGATTTAGCTGTTCCAATTTCTGTACCATATATGGGCTACTACGGAAAATGGGATCAACCACATAATATTGACCCTGTGGCATGGGATAAAGATGCTTTCTTGGGTTATACAGCTCTTTGGAATGATGAACCAGGTTCAGAAGGAACATTCCCACTAGGTTATGATCCGAAAACAGGAACATTTAACAAAAGTCGAATGGTTATTTCTCCTAATGCAGCCTTTAAAAATGTTTTCTCAACTTTTACGACACTAAGAAACTTACAAAAAACTGAAATGTATGTTGAGAATGAAAATGGTAAAATGATTCAATATCTTGGTGACTTTAGTGAATACACTGGAAAGCCATGGAAATTCCGTAAAAATATTATGTCTTATAGTAACTATTTAAATGGTGGTTATTTGTGGGATGTAAAAGACCAAAATGGCCAAGTAGTCAAAGATGGTAGTTATAATTATGTAATAAAAACAACACTAGATTATAAGGATGCTCAACCTCAAGTAGTAAAACTACCTATTCAAGTAGATTCTATTGCTCCAGTCGTTTCGGATATTAAAGTACAACCGAAAGATGGACAATATGAAATTTCTTTCAAAGCTATAGACAATGAAAAAGGTAGTGGATTTAAAGTTGGAATTATTTGGTATAACGGTAAATATAAGTCATTACAGATTGGACAGACATCAGTCCTTGTGAATGAAGAACCAAGGAGCGTTGTCGTATTGGGCTCTGATTATGCTTATAATCATGGATATTCAGTGTGGGGAGACCCTTCATATATTAATGAGGAAATGCTAGTTAGCTACTTTAGTGTATGGCCAAATGAAGATATTAGTGCAAGTATACCTGCTGGAATCGATGCATTTGCTAATAACAATGTAAATTGGACAATCAATATAAAAGACATAGATGGAAAAGTAATTGACTCTTTTGTAGTTGAAAATGAAAACGAAATCCATTTAAAGTGGACCCCTGAGTTAGATGTTCCAAATGGTACGTATTTTGTTTCAGCAGACGTTGTAAATAAACAAGGCTTTAAAGTTACGACAACCCCACAAACTGTTACTGTATTACAAAAATAGTATAAAAAAATGCCATTCTCATATTCTATGAGCTGGCATTTTTTATTTAGTGATATTATTCTCTAATAAAATTTAATTCTTACTTATTCTATTATCACATAGATTAATAGAACGAATTAATTCACTTAGGCCATTTGTGAGCGTCAAGTAGAAATGAACAATTTTGCTGATTATTTTTGAACACTTTCTTCATCAAATATCCTTTGTCTGTTTCTCATTCTGTGGCTATCTTCATTAAAGCTCACAATCTCTGCACGATGAATCAGACGGTCCAATATGGCTGTAGCTACACCTACATCACCAAGCAATTCTGTCCACTCCTTCGGAGATCGGTTAGAAGTAAGGATGATAGATGAATGATTATATAAATCATTGACTAGCTGAAAGAAAAGGTTGGCTTCTCTCGGATCCATTGCTGCGTACATCAAGTCGTCAATGATGACTAGGTGAGAATCCTTTATTCTTTTTATCCTAGTTTGTGATTTCCTTGTGATGTCCAAGGTTTTTAACGTGTGGACCAATTCTCCCATTGATATAAATGAAACCTTGTAGCCTTTCTGTATGGCTTCCAGTCCGAGTCCCACAGCCAAGTGGGTTTTACCGACTCCTGGCGGCCCCAATAGAATTAGGTTAAAGAGCTGCTCCACCTACGCCAATTCCTTTAATTGATTAAATTCCTTTTGACTCAAGGATTCCTGTTCCTTTAAATTAAAATCATCCAAAGGGGTTATGCATGGAAAAGAGGCAAGCTTAAGCCTTTTTTCCATGTTCTTTTCTTCTCTTTTGTTTCGTTCGTACTCTACCAGAGTATTTAAGAAAGAAAGGTAGCTAACTTGATCTTTCTCGGCTTTTGTCAGAATAGCGGGAAGCTCTTTTGAAGCTTCCGAGGATGCCATCCAATTACTTGATAAATCGATTAAAGTGAATGAAGGTTCAAAGGTTATTTCTTCTAAATCCAATGATAAAATAGAAGAACTAGTCGCATTACAAGAAAAGCAAAAGAATTATAATGCAATGCTATCTGATGCAAAAAAATTAAATCAATCTAGTGACTACCAAAAATCGAAAGAAAAATTAGATGGCTTGCTTAAAGAGGATTTAACTCATTTTACTGCAATTAAAGATGAAGCTTCGAAACTAAAAGATACTAATGACGAGTCTATTAAGAAGGCTGAAATTGCTCAAGCGGAAAAAGAAGCCCAGGAGAAGGCTGCTGCAGAAGAACATTCAATAAATGGTATTACAGCAGAAGAGGCTATTAATTTGGCCAAAAGATTACCTAATTATCTTTACTTACATTTTATCACAGAATGCTTGTTCTATCTATGTTCTTCCTCCAAATTCTTTGATTAAAAAATACAAAAACATTTTATAGAAATAAAGTGTGGGACCTGTCTGAGATTCGCTCTCAAACGAAATTAATTTTCATTTTTAATACAATGTCCATTCATTTCATTACAGAGCTTCTCAAAACAACAGACAAAATTTATTTAATGATGACATAAAGATTGTGAAGGACGAAAATGTGCAATAAAATAGAAGGTGCTTGTTGAACTAACGGTGTGCTTTACTTTAACTATCGATGATAGAATCGGTCAATTCAAGATTTACCAAAGCTACCAGGCAAATTCGGATTTTCATGGGTGTGAATACCTCATCTCGTTTCTTGGAACTGACAACAACCAAGCTATTTTTATCGGTGTTTATAAGGTTAAATCCATTAAAAAGGCTTCCGAAGTCCCTTTGCCTTGTAATTTTTTCTACTATGATAAATATAAACCCAACAGGAAATATTATTATGAGCTTGAAGAGTTGCCTGGTTTCGAGGATCTAAAGGACCGATTGGTGATTAATTGGAGCGGCGGTGCTATCAATTGGATACAGTGGCTTCATAAACGGGAAAAAGAAGTGGTCCCGCTTTTACCGAAGGGATACGTTGATCTTATTGACTTTACGGAAGATGTCGAAGGATTTCCTGAAGGTAAAGTTAAGTTAAAACAGCATTTAGTTAGGGATCGAAACCCTGAAGTCATCAAACTTGCAAAGGAACGATTGATTCAACGGCACAGCAAGTTATTTTGTGAAGTTTGCGGATTTGATTTTAAAGTACATTATGGCATTCATTTCCAAATGTTGTAGAAATAATGTGATACGTTACAGGATGTGTGAAAAGCGTTTGTGTCTAATGGATGGATCTAAATCGATTTGCCGAAATACACTAGAAGCAGCATGACGGAAAATGACGTTTACGGATCAGCGGTTCAACAATGTAGATTTCCCTAGCGTTTGGTTCGTATTGTAAAGGTGAAATACTTGATGGCACGTCCGAAACCGTCACTAATCATAAAACTTCGAGGGGGTCGCCACTGTTTACTTTAGTACGATAAAGCGTTGGTGTTACTATGTTCTTTAGATTGCGAATTACTTTACTGTCCTAAAGGATATGACGTTAATCAATACCGACCAGAATGCCAGTGACAGTAACTAGACAAAATTGTCGTATCCCTAAATAAGGGCGACACTCTTATTGAAGTATCAGCCATAAACTTTAATTATTCGGTGTCTTTTGTTTGGGATAGTTTTTGTTTATCGGTAGTTCCAGGTGGTTGTTCTAGCCATTTGTTATCAATCATGATGTTAACTCCGTCCTTAGCATACTGAGCGACTTCTAGCGATAAGCGTTCATAATTTAAAAAAAGGTCTGTTCTTTGACTTGCCGCCGCTCCAGTTGCATAATTTCCTGAACCAGTCGCACTTAACAATGCCATATGAGACATGGCTAGTTTGTCTGAGAATGTCGGTGTAGTTGAATTTGTTATAGCAACATCTGATGAAACTGGTGGTTGTATATCATTGTCGAGTAGAGTTGCAGAAAAAATCTGCACATGCTTTTTTGAAATATCGTTACCTCTTAACATCCACTTTTGTATATTTTTTCTCGGTGATGTTTGAGCAAAACTAATAGAAAGATGACTACCTATTAGATTGGTTTGAATGTTCATATAAAGATGAGATATTTCAACTGTATTTAAAGGGCGTTGCTTACTGAAAAGAGAAAAACCACTTAAATAACTTTTGCTATCTACGTAATCAGTCTTTGTTGGGTATGCAATATACGGTGCTCTTACAAACAATCCTTTAGAAAGTGCGACATCTGAACTTCTGTCGAATAAAATTGACGTTTCTTTTAGTCCTTCCATAAAATAACCCCTTACATCTTTTCTTGCACTCATGGAAACGAGTCCACTATAAGCAAGTAAACCAACCTTTGCCATGTGGTTTATGTAAGTCAGCATAAATGAATCAGTATATAGGCGAGGAGCATTTAAATTGACATCTTTGTTAGTAAATCCTGTTGGTAATGGCAATTGTTCTTCTTCGAAAAGATGAGTTAGTTTTTCTATATGAGAAACTGTAAGGTCATATGCAAACTGTATAATAGGCTTTATCTCTGCGTCTTCAACATGTACTAGAAAATATCCAAGAATGCACTTAGCCATACTATCGTTCATATAGCCAGTCCAAGTACAAGCGATTTCTGATGATGTTAGGTTGATCATATTCCGAACTCCTCCAAAAAAATATATATTGGTATACTTTCCGAATAAACTTGTTTTTATGTAGCCTAAGATGTCCTTGATATCGTGGTAATCCAGTCATAAAATGCAGATAAGACGACCAATCCGCAAGTCAGCCGTCCATCGAATACTTACCTTCTTGAAGTTCATTGCGGTATATTGAGAAATTCAAGTTGATAAATACAAAAGAGGAGGAAACCATCTTTTACTGTTTCCTAGAATAAGCTATATTGATTGTGAAAGAATGTACTTAAACTAACGAAGCAGGTTAGTTGTGCGAAATGTTTCTAGCTTAAATGGAGGATGGTCACATTTCTCTGGTAAAGGTTAGACAGTTCCTGTCGGAACTGAAGGATTATATCGAAGAATCAAATGATGGGGTAACGCCCTGAAGGGTTCTCTCTTAGTCGAATAGCACTCTATTTAGTAAGAATGATAGTGTTATAAGCTCGGCGAAAAGGCGTGAGAATTTACCGTAACAGGTTAAGCTGACGAAAGCCTACTCGATGGGGTGGTGTAAATCATGATGCTTGAGTTGAATGAATATGGTGAGAATGCGAATAAACCTAAAAGAAATGGTTAAGCTGACGAACTTCTGAATGTACGGGTCTATACCTGCGATACATAGAAATGTGTATATCACCAAATTGTGAGGTTAGATGTGGGTGAGTAAAAATAACTAATATGAAAATCCA
>NZ_JAHUWN010000039.1 GCF_019219025.1 Bacillus sp. sid0103
CGCGAAGCGCGCGAAATTTTGATGGTTTGGAAGGGGGTACCCCCTTCCAAACCATCAAAATTCATAAAAGCTGAAAAACATTGTAACCATAGGAAATACAATTTACACAAAATATAGGACTTGACTCATTCCTTCGGCTTTCCTGTACCGTTTTGTCCTTCATCGGCTCTATGAAAGACATTCCTTCGGCTTTCCTGTACCGTTTTGTCCTTCATCGGCTCTATGAAAGACATTCCTTCGGCTTTCCTGTACCGTTTTGTCCTTCATCGGCTTTATGAAAGACATAGCTTCTGCTTTCCAACAGCGTTTTGTTCTTCATCGGTTTGATGAAAGACATTCCTTCTGCTTTCCAACCTTGTAACAATCTCAATATTTGAATTATTTATGGTCCCTGTTACCTGTAGTCAAGAAGCTTGTTCAATCTGTTTCACTGTATAAAGCGCTCATCTAGGGTATTCAAGATTATTCTTTTTCCATTGTAAAATAACTCAACCCAAAGCCGCGTTGATCAAAGTTACACTTCACTTGATTGTCAAAAAGCATCATAATTCTACTAGGAAAACGAATACTAAGATTACCTTTAATGCAAGATTTATGAAGGAGGTAATCTTATTGAACAGAAAAACTTTTATTTTTCTTATCATCCTCTCCCTGTTTGGGCTATGTCATCCTTCCAATTCGATTAAAGCTGAGAATACACAAGTCAATCAAGGAGTCGTTGATTTACGTATTTTAGAAACGACTGATTTACATGCATCTTTAGTCAATTATGATTATTATCAAACAAAAGTAGACAACCGAATTGGCCTAGTCAAAACAGCCACTCTTATCCGGAAGGCAAGAAAGGAAGTCCAAAATTCTTTACTGTTTGATGATGGGGACCATCTTAAAGGGAATCCGCTTGGTGAATATTTGGCCAGAATTAGAGGAATCCATAAAGGAAAAATTCATCCTGTTTATCGTGCTTTTAATTTTTTAGGCTATGATGCCGTTGCCATTGGTAATCACGAATTTAACTATGGATTAGGATTCTTAAATGCGGTTGTAAAAGGAGCCAAGATGCCAGTCCTCAATGCGAATGTTTTCTCTGTAAAAAAGAAAAAGCCCTACTTTAAGCCCTATGTCATTTTGAAAAGAAATGTGAGGGACCAGAATGGGGAGAAACATAAACTAAACATTGGGGTTATTGCATTTATGCCGACACAAATTATGAAGTGGGATAAAGCTAATCTTGAAGGTAAGGTTATTGCTAAACCAATTGTTGATGCTGCAAATGAGTTTATCCCAATCATGAAAGCAAAAGGAGCAGATATTATTGTTGCTCTAGCCCATACAGGTATCAGCTATGAAGCCTATAGTGCAGAATCGGAAAATGCTGTCTATTATTTAACCAAAATTCCTGGAATTGATGTCGTATTGGCGGGGCATTCCCATAATGTCTTCCCAGGGCCTGTATTTAAACACTCTCCCAACACCAACATTGAAACGGGACAAATAAATGGAAAACCAGTCGTGATGGCGGGAGCTTTCGGTAGTCGTTTGGGGATTATTGATCTCAAACTTAAAAGAATCAATGGCAACTGGGTGGTATTAAAAGGGACATCCTTAACAAGACCTATTGCTAATGATGATGGAACACCCCTTGTCAAGAAGGATAAACGTTTATATCAGTTAGTTAAACCAGAGCATAAGGAAACAATTGATTACATTAATAAATTGGGGCTTTAAGGTTAAACTTTTCTTTACATTTAAAGTTTAGTTTTATAAAATTATGTTGAAAATATATATGGTATATCTATTGGGGGAGTCTGTCACACAGGCTCCTTTTTGTCGTTTTTCATAGGAGTTTCCATTAAAAAACTTTGGGAGAAGAGGTTACAACATGTCAACACAAGCACTAATCGCATTAGGTGTATTTTTAATCACCTATGCCTTTATCGTCACAGAAAAGATCCATCGTACGATTATTGCCATGACAGGCGGAATTATAATGGTATTACTAGGAATTGTTGGCCAGGAAAAGGCCCTTCATCATATCGATTTTAATACTCTCGGATTATTGACCGGTATGATGCTCATCGTTGCAATAACTTCTGAGACAGGCCTATTCAAATACATAGCTATTTGGTCAGCCAAAAAAGTGAAAGGAGATCCCTTAAAAATTTTGCTTGTGCTCGGAACGATTACGGCATTGGGGTCAGCCTTTTTAGATAATGTAACAACAGTGCTATTAATGGTTCCAGTTACATTTAGTATCACGAGACAATTACGGGTTAATCCAATCCCCTTTTTAATAACTGAAGTGATTGCCTCTAATATTGGTGGAACATCAACGCTGATTGGCGACCCTCCGAATATCATGCTCGGCAGCGCTGTGAAGGAACTTACCTTTATGGCATTTATAAATAATCTTACGGCGATATCTTTCTTTATCTTATTTGTTAATATTGGAATCTTAGCATTCATTTATCGGAAGCAGCTTCGTACAACAGATGAATTAAAGGCCAATTTAATGGACTTAGATGAAAAGGAAGAAATAACAGATACAAAGTTATTAATTAAGTCATTAATTGCTCTATCGTTAACTATTATTGGTTTTTTCCTCCATCAGCTTTTTCACGTTGAATCTGCTACAGTAGCATTAGCCGGGGCCTTTCTGTTACTTCTTTTAACTGGGGAAAAATATTTAGATAAAGCATTTTCAAAAGTAGAATGGACGACCATTTTCTTCTTTATCGGACTCTTTGTATTGGTATCAGGATTGATAGAAACTGGGGTCATTTCGTTATTAGCAGATTACTCTGTCCACCTGACCGGGGGAGATGTCACATCTACATCGATCTTAATTCTCTGGGTTAGTGCTATCGCATCCGCATTTATTGATAATATTCCATTTGTCGCAACCATGATTCCGATGATTAAAGATATGGGAGAACTTGGAATTACCAATTTAGAGCCACTTTGGTGGAGTTTATCCTTAGGAGCATGTCTTGGCGGGAATGGCACATTAATTGGTGCTAGTGCCAATGTGATTGTTGCTGGTCTTGCAGCAAAGGAAGGGTATCCGATTACTTTTGGAAAATTCTTGTTAATTGCCTTTCCTTTAATGATTTTTTCAATCCTAATCAGTACAGTTTACATATATTTAAGATATCTAATTTAGGGGGAGTAAGATGAATATAGCGTATAAGTTTAACGATCAACTTCTTGATTTGAAAGAAGAAGTTAACGGAGATGATTTTGAATTCACATTAACCTTTTTTGATAACAATTGGAAGAAAGGAATAGAGAAAATCCGCGAGTATTTTGATTCGAATACCATTCTAACTGATATCCATTTATATATTCATCCAAATAATAAGATTCAGATTATCGTTAGAAAAGACTTCTATAATGAATTTTTAATCCAATTGTTTAGACAACAATTAATCCAAGAGATTAAATGGATATAAAAAATGGCTGCCATCTATGTGGCAGCCATTTCATTATAAGACGTAACTTTAAAGTCTTAATTGTTAAGTTCTTTAAAAGATTTAACAACATTGTCAACTGTGAAACCATACTTCTCTAGTAAAATACTTTCAGGTGCAGATGCACCAAACTGATTAATGGCGATAACACGGCCGGCGTCTCCAATATATTCTCTCCAACCAATGGATGAACCCATTTCAATTGCAAGTCTTGCTTTCATATTCTTAGGCAGAATGGATTCTTTATATTCAAGTGATTGTTTTTCAAAGCGATCCCAACTTGGCATACTGACGACTGATACAAAAATCCCTTCACTTTCAAGCTCTTGTTGAGCAGCTATTGCTAAAGCTACTTCTGAACCTGTTGCAAGCAATAATCCACTAGCATCGCCTTTCGCTTCCGAAACAACATAAGCGCCTTTTTTAACACCTTCATAAACCGTTTGCTGCCCAAGTGCTAGGGTTGGCAGGTCCTGACGTGTTAATACCAGTACGGTCGGAGTATCTGTGCTTTCCAATGCTAATCTCCAAGCAGCAACTGTCTCCTTCGCATCTGCAGGGCGAAGAATAGAAATTCCTGGCATTGCACGTAATGCAGCCAACTGCTCAACTGGTTCATGAGTAGGCCCGTCTTCGCCTACAGCGATGCTATCATGTGTAAAAACATAAGTAACTGGAAGCTTCATTAATGCTGCAAGTCGAATCGCTGGACGTAAATAGTCAGAGAATACGAAGAAGGTTGAACCAAATACTTTCACACCACCATGTAGTGACATTCCATTTAGTGCAGCACCCATCGCGAATTCCCGAACTCCAAACCAAATATTGCGGTCTGCATAGCTATCAATATAGTAATTTTTTTCTGATGTAATAAGTGTTTTGTTCGATCCTGCTAAATCGGCAGACCCCCCAAGAAATTGTGGGACGACATTAGCTACCGCATTCAGGGTTTTCCCTGATGATACACGAGTCGCGATTTTTTCACCTGCAGTAAAAGCTGGCAATACTTCTTCCCAATTTGCAGGAAGCTCTCCATTGATAGCAGCTTCAAATTGTGCAGCGAGTTCAGAGTATTCATTCTTGTAGCTCGTATATAATTCATTCCATGCATTTTCCTTGAGATGTCCATCTTGTGTAAATTGGTTAAAATGGTCTTTTACTTCTTCAGGAACGTAAAATGGCTCTTCATTGTTCCAATTATATGCAGCTTTTGTTAACTTAATTTCTTCTTTACCTAGTGGAGAGCCGTGAGATGCAGATTTTCCAGCTTTATTTGGAGAACCATAACCGATCACGGTTTTAACCTCAATTAAAGTAGGGCGATTCAAGTCTGCTTTTGCCTCTTGTAATGCTTTTTGAATCGCATCAGTGTCATTTCCATCTTCCACACGAATTACTTGCCAGCCATAAGCTTTAAATCTATCCTCCACACTTTCAGAGAAGGATAAATGTAAATCTCCATCCAATGATATGTCATTTGAATCATACATGACAATTAATCTACCAAGTTTAAGGTGGCCTGCCAGGGATGCTGCTTCAGCAGATACACCTTCCATTAGGTCGCCGTCTCCACAAATACTATAAGTGTAATGATTAACGACGTCGTATCCTTCTTTGTTGTATGTAGCTGCAAGATGTCTTTCCGCCATTGCCATCCCCACAGCCATGGCAACCCCTTGTCCTAATGGCCCTGTCGTTGCTTCTACCCCAGGTGTGTGACCAAATTCAGGGTGACCAGGTGTTCTGCTTCCCCATTGACGGAAGTTTTTCAAATCATCAATAGTCACATCGTAACCAAATAAGTGCAATAAACTATATAAAAGCATTGATCCATGTCCAGCTGATAAAACAAACCTGTCTCTGTTAAACCAATTCGGATTCAATGGGTTATGATTCATTTCTTTTGCCCAAAGCGTGTAAGCCATTGGTGCTGAACCCATAGGCATACCTGGATGTCCAGAGTTGGCCTTTTCGATCCCATCAATGGATAAAGTACGAATTGTATTAATTGCTAATTGATCAAGTTTTGTTTCATTTACTAATGTTTTCATATTTTTTTGACACTCCAAATCTATTAGAATTGTATGCTTCCTTACTATAGAGAGGGGTACTTACTCTTTAGACTTCGTTCTCTCACTGCCCAAAGCCTTCCAAACCATTTCGTAAACCTTTTTCAAGGGAATGTTATGAAGTCGTGCAATGCTTTTGCATTCTTCAAATTCTGGAGCACTTTGCACGACTTGTCCATTATAAATTCCTTCTTTTACGGTCACAGGACCCCACTCAGTTGGAACCTTCCTAAACATTCGTTCCAACCGATGTACCGTTAAGGGATAGTAACGGACCCCTAGTGTTGTGGTTTCCATAAAAAGAATTTCTTTAATTTTAGATACGTATTTCTGTGAACAAAGTAATTGAAGTAATACACCCGGTCTATTTTTTTTCATATAAATCGGTGAATAAAAAACATCATTTGCCCCAGCCTCAAAAAGCAGGTCCATTACATAGCCAAGCCATTCTCCAGGAATATCATCAAGGTTAACCTCCATTTTGACCATTTGTTCATCGATATGTTCATGATTCGAAGGATGTAATACCACTAGAAAACTCCTTTCGTTCAGCATTTTTACATATGTGCAGGACCCTTACTACATTAAGAAACAGACAATAAGCTTATTCACCGATTATGACACGGAGTACATTGGGGTGGCTTTTAAACGTTTTTGTTCCTGCTCCGTAGCCAATTGAATTTACCTTTATTGAAGGAATGGTACCAAATTCCTCCGCAAGAACAGAGACGATCGCTGCACCTGTCGGTGTGGTTAACTCCGCTCTAATATCTGTCTGATCAATTGGTACACCTTTTAATATTTCTAAAGTGGCAGGTGCAGGGACAGGATAAATCCCATGATCTATATGAATACGGCCTGTTCCCACTGGGATAGGCGAGGATTTTATTACGTCTATCTCTAATTGATGAATTAAGATAGCTGTACCGATAATATCAATAATCGAATCTACCGCCCCTACCTCATGAAAATGGACCTTCTCTAATGGAACTCCATGGATGTGTCCTTCCGCTTCACCAATTTTTTTAAAGATTTTTAATGCCATTTCTTTCACAGGTTCTGCAAAAACAGCATCCTCAATTAATTCAACAATGTCTTTATATGCTCGGTGGTGGTGATCATGGTCATGGTGATGATCATGATGATGATCATGATGATGGTGGTGTTCATGGTCGTGGTGTTGATCATCAGCATGATGGTGTTCATGGTCATGGTGATGATCATCGGCATGATGGTGTTCATGGTCATGATGGTGTTCATGGTCATGATGGTGTTCATGGTCATGATGGTGTTCATGGTCATGGTGATGATCATCGGCATGATGGTGTTCATGGTCATGATGGTGTTCATGGTCATGATGGTGTTCATGGTCATGATGGTGTTCATGGTCATGATGGTGTTCATGGTCATGGTGATGATCATGATGATGATCATGATGATGGTGGTGTTCATGGTCGTGGTGTTGATCATCAGCATGATGGTGATCATGACTATGCGAGTGATCATTGTTCACTAACACCACATCAAATTTTGTACTTGTAATCCCATTCTTCACTAGCTTTTTCCATGTCAGCGTATACTCATCATCTATATGAAGTTTTTTTAATTCTTCCACTAGCCGCTCGGGATCTGCCCCGGCATCGATAAGAGCTCCAATGACCATATCGCCGCTGATACCTGAAAAACAATCAAAATAAAGTGTCTTCAATTTTTCCCTGCCCCTTTTTGTGCAAGTTGATCAATTAATACTGCGTTATATCCCCCGCCAAACCCATTATCAATATTCACGACACTAATCCCTGATGCACATGAATTCAACATGGTTAATAAGGCAGATAATCCATTGAAATTTGCCCCATACCCAACACTTGTTGGGACCGCAATAACAGGATGTGAAACAAGTCCGCCAACTACGCTTGGAAGCGCCCCTTCCATACCTGCAACTACAACAGAGACAGTGGCATTTTGAATTTCTTCCGCGTGGCTTAATAGGCGATGAATTCCAGCAACTCCAACATCATAGATACGGTGGACCTTGCTGCCTAGTACTTCAGCTGTAACAGCCGCTTCTTCGGCAACCCGTAAATCCGAGGTACCGGCACAAATCACAGCAATATACCCTTGCTGCGAATTTTCATTAACACGGTCTTCTTTCCAAAAAAGGATTTGCGCTTCTTCTTTGTAGATAAATTCAGGGCATGATTTTTGGACAATTTCAGCCTTTTCTTTGGAAATTCGCGTTACGAGTACTTGTGTGTTGCGTGCTCTTAACACTTGGATAATCGAAATGATTTGCTCTGTCGTTTTCCCTTCACCGTATACAACCTCTGGGAAGCCTTGGCGTTTCTTGCGATGATGGTCCACTTTTGCAAATCCCAAATTTTCAAATGTTGCTAATTTCAATTTGGCTTCTTCGATACTTAGGGTTCCTCTTTGAACTTGCTCTAGAATCTCTTCAAGCATTCGTTCCCCCCCTTATTTAGTTTCAAAAATATTTTGACATCCCACTTGCCAAATTTTCGTATTTTTCATAAATAATTCTATATTTTTTACTATTTTCCACATTTGGAACAATTGCTTCACCCATTGGTATATTCTTTTTAATATCTTCAAATGAATTAACTTTCCCAATTGCCACTAAAGCCGTCCAAGCTGCACCCCATGCGGCACTGTGATAACTCTCCGGCACATAAATTTCCGCTTCGAATACATCGGCCATCATTTGCAGCCACAATGGAGACCTAGATAAACCACCGTTAACATAGATCTTTTGATGTTTCCCAGCTAACCGCTCTAATGCCTTGCCTATTTGATAGAGGTTAAAGGTAATACCTTCTAGTACTGCTCGGATAAAATGTTCTCTTTTATGTGTAACAGATAATCCAAAGAAGTTCCCTTTTGCCCGTTGATTCCAAATCGGCGCTCGTTCGCCATTTAAATAAGGGTGAAAGATAACTCCGTCTGCACCAAGTGGAACCTTTTCGGCCTCCGCCAGGAATTCAGAGAAGTCTCTTGGGTCATTCAAAAGTTCTTTTAACCATTGTAAAGCAATCCCGCCATTATTAGTTGGACCTCCAATGATTGTGGTATTTTCTGTAAAGGAATAACAAAACGTTTCTTGATTTTCACTTATCTTAACGCCTCTTGTAATTTGCCTGATAGCCCCGCTGGTTCCAACCGAGACGGCAACTTCACCTGGGAGAATCGCTCCAATTCCTAAATTGGCCAATTGCCCGTCAGCAGCACCGATAACAAAAGGAAGGGCAGAATTTATTCCCATTTCTTCAGCAATTTGAGGATTAATCCCTGTTAATATCTCAGTGGGCGGGACAAGTCTAGAAAGCTGTTCTTCATGAATATCAATTAGAGATAATAATTTTTGATTCCAAGTGTGTGTGTCAGGATTAAATAACCCTGTTGCAGATGCCATCGAATAATCAATAACCCTTTGATTAAACCAGCATTGGAGTAAATACTCTTTTATCGACATGAAGTACTTTGCCTGAAGGTAGGGTTCATATTTTGTTTCTTTCATCCATAACAGCTTAACGAATGGTGTCATTGGATGAACCGGTGTCCCTGTCTTTGAATAAATCTCTTTACCCATTGTTTCTATCAATGATTCCGCTTGTATATAACTTCTTCCATCCGCCCAAATTAAGGCCGGAGATATTGGGCTGCCCTGCTCATCTACACATATAAGTGAATGCATTGCAGCTGAAAATCCAATTGAAACTAACTCATTTTTCTCAATACCTGCTTTTTGGATCGCCTCTTTTATGGCTTGTACAGCGGATTGTTCAATCTCAATCGGGTTTTGTTCCACCCATCCTTGCTTTGGATAATTGAATGTATTCATTCTCTCGGCAACTGCGATTAATTTACCTTGTAAATCAAATACGCATGCTTTAACACTAGTAGTTCCGATATCAAGTCCAATTACAACTTCTCTTGACATGCTTCATCTTCCTTTTCACATAACAATAAATAATATTGGAATTCATAATGTCCTTAATTGCTATAAATATGATCTTTAAAATAAGAGGCTTTGGATCATCCAAAGCCATTTTTTTGTTTTTTCCTAAACAAAATTTTCAGAGGAGATAACTTAAACAGACAGCACCTTATTCATGCTTCCACTCTGATATCCAATTAAATCTAAAGTAATATATTTGTATCCAAAGCCTTGTAACGCTTTTACGATCGGGTCATGATGTTCAAGAATTTTCTTCATTTCATTAGGTTCTACTTCAATCCTAGCAATATCCTGATGCGTCCGTACCCGTACCTGATGGATCTCAAGTGATTTTATATATGCCTCGGCTTTTTCAACCTTCGTTAACTTTTCTTTAGTAATATATTCTCCGTAGGCAATTCTTGAAGAAAGACAGGCTAAGGATGGTTTATCCCATGTAGGCAAATCATATTTCCGGGAGAGGTCTCTGATTTCGTTTTTAAACAGGTTAGCTTCTAGGAGTGGACCGCGTATCCCCTTTTCTTTAGCCGCTTTCATACCTGGTCGAAATTCATTCAGATCGTCGGCTATGACCCCATACGCCACATTTTGAAAGCCCTTCTCTTCCATGACTGGAAGTATATGATCAAATAAACTGCTTTTGCAAAAATAACATCGATTTTTATTGTTTTCTGCATATCCAGGGATTGCAAGTTCGGATGTTTCAATCACTTGGTGCCTGACACCTATTTGATTTGCCAGTACTTTTGCCTCTTCAAGCTCACTAGAAGGGTAGCTTTCAGAGTCTGCTGTTACAGCGAGAACATGATCAGCGCCTAGAGCATCCACAGCAGCCTTTAATAAAAAAGTACTGTCCACTCCTCCTGAAAATGCAACAACCACGGATTCCATTTCTCGGAGAATAGACGTTAATTTTTTGTATTTCTCTGTTAGCATGGTCCTTTTCTCCCCCTATCCCTTTTCTAAATTAAAGTCAGCCATTGTTAATTTATTTATTTAGCTGTCGATTTATGTGCATGTTGGATTATATTGTCATGCTGCCAAAGCCGCCATCAACTCGAATGAGTGTTCCTGTTACGAAACTAGACGCTTTCTCAGAGGCAAGCCAAACAGTAGCACCTTGTAACTCTTCCGCCTCACCAAAACGATTCATTGGCGTATGTCTCATGATTGATTCAATTCGTTCTTTGTCTAAAATTTTTCGATTTTGTTCCGCAGGGAAAAATCCTGGAATAATTGCATTGACACGAATACCATTTGGAGCAAATTCACGTGCTAAAAATTGCGTAACGCTGTTAATGCCTGCTTTTGATACGGAATACGTAAACACTCTTGATAGTGGTGTTGTTGAAGAAACGGATGAGATATTAATGATGCTTCCTTTTCTTTCCTGATCAATCATTTTCTTCGCAAAAATCTGGCAGGTTAACACAATTCCTTTTAAGTTTATATCCATAATTTTGTCCCATTCTTCCATATCAAGTTCAAAAAATGGCGTAGCACTATTTGTACCTGGAGCATTTAAAAGAATGTCCCAGCCTCCGGACCATTGTTCAATTTCGTTCGCAACGTTCACTAAAGATTCCTTTGAACTAACATCTGCAGAAAATGCCTTAGCTTCTCCGCCACTCTCCTTAATTTCCTTGACAACTTCCTCTGCTTTTTCAAGATTACGTCCTACAATTGCCACTTTTGCACCGTGTGCTGCCAAGCCTTTTGCCATTGCTGATCCTAAGACACCATTTCCACCAATTGCAACTGCCACTTTGCCACCTAAATCAAATAATTTCGACATCTTTTCTTCTCTCCCTAATCTATTAAAATAAATTTCCCTCTGCATTGAACGGAATATCATAAAGATCTGAACATTGTTCCATATTAGGATGCTGTTTCACATATTCAAGTAAGGGCTCAGACACTTCAATTTCACTTAAAACTAAGGTATTTTTAATGCGGACTAATTTGACGTTTCTAAAATCTAAAATATTGCATGTTTTTATCGCAGCTTGGATAGCTTGTTTATCATTTGGTAAGGTCGTAGCAATTTTTGTAGGAGCAACAACGGTTGAAGTTAATCCATTTGCATAAGTTCCTTCTTTATCCATCTTGTCTACCAACCGTTGTGTCGTAAAGTCTGCCGTTCCTACTCCATTGGCATTTCCCTCTGATTGATGAGTCACGTCGAGTACCACCATCTTGTTAACGTCAGGTCCACCAGATGCATATGGAGTGGGATATCGTCCTGTAATATTAGGATCCATTCCATCACCACTAATATTTTTGCCAATTTCATCTATAACGAGGACATCTAATTGGTCAAAGAATAGCTTAGGTAATAACTCTTTTGCCTTTTTTTGTAGTTCTGGTTCTTTATTAATAATCTCTTCCGGAGTAAGCACTTCAATAATAGCTACTTTATCAAATGCATTTTCAACTGTTGCAACCCCGAAAAGTACGGGTGTCTTTTCCATGATGATTTTCGCCATGGCTGGAACATTTTCTGCCATATACTTAAAGCCCATTTGATGACAGGCTTCCGCGCCTTTTTGCTTCCCTAAGCCAATACTAATCATCTTCATCATTCCACTTTCAACAGGTCCCCGAAAAGCTGTGTGTGGTTTCACACGATTAATCACAACGATTCCATCCGCTTCTGAAGCAAACTTATCCACATACACTGGTAATCCATTTGGTAGTTCACTAATCTTCACTACCTCCATTGAAGATCGAATCTCGCAACCGACGCTTTCTTCGGTTACTCCAAGATGTGCTAAAACTTCACGTTGGCCCTCTGCAGTGGCACCCCCGTGACTACCCATGCTTGGTACAATGAAAGGTTTTGCACCCAAATCCTTTAAAAACTGTACGGTTACTTCGGTCATTTCAACAAGACGGTCGAGTCCCCTGCTGCCAACAGCAATTGCAATTTCCATTCCAGGCTGGATTTTTTTCTGAATATGTTCTTGCTGTAGTTGTCCTTTCAGGGTTGTACCAAGTTCATCTATTTTTTTGTTATCAAAGTTAACTTTGACTTTTGCCATTTTAGGAACTGGAATATCTTTTAATAAATCTTGTAGGATCCCCATGTTTACAGCACTCCTTTTAACCCTTAAGTTTCCTCATTCAATCCTATTCCATGTATTGATGAAAGTTATAAACGGTAATTCCTCTTGTAATCCCTTACAAAAGAAACATAAAAAATATAAAAAAGTATTTTTATTTAATTTGTTTACCAAACAAACTAATTACCTGTATAATAACATTACGGACAAATTACGTCAATAATTATGAGATTTTTCCTTTTAAAAAACTATATTAAAGCTCATTCTTGATTCGGCACCTTGTCGATTGGAGCTAAAAATCAACAGGAAAGTTTATAAAAGCCTAAAAAGTAAGGAGGTTCTTTATGCTCACAGGGGATGCCGCATTTATCAAAAAAATGAACAGATCGTTAATCTTAAGTAAAATTGTTGAGCATAAATTGATATCTAGAGCTGAACTTGCAAAAATTACAGGATTAAATAAAGCAACGATCTCTGTACAGGTATCAGAGTTATTGGACAAAGAAATCATTACTGAAACACAACAGGAACACAAAAGTTTAGGAAGAAGGCCCATTATGCTCTCAGTTAACCGTAAGGCAGGTTTTGTCCTGGGAATTGACCTAGATAAACATTCCATTACATTTGCCCTATCAGATTTAATCGGTACTTCTGTCCAGAACGAAATAATTAAACTGCATGTATCTGATTATGATGGTATTTTGAAGTTATTAATCGAAAAGATAAAAGGTTATAAATGTAAATACGCACATACTCATTATGGTCTGGTGGGAATTGCGATTGGAATACATGGTATCGTGAATAAAGATGAATTGATTGATTTTGTTCCTCAACACGGCTGGCATAACAAAACCTTAAAAAAAGACTTAGAAGCTGAAATTGGAGTCAATGTTTACATCGAAAATAACGCGAACTTATGTTCTGTAGCAGAAAATGTGTACAAGCACCACCAAAGTACAAACTTATTATCTGTCAGTTTGTATTCTGGAATTGGCCTTGGCTTCATCATCAACGGTGCATTATTCAAAGGATATCACGGTTATGCGGGTGAAATCGGGCATATGATTGTCGTTCCAAATGGAATACCGTGCAGCTGTGGAAATTTAGGATGTTGGGAACAATATGCTTCTGAATCGAGTTTTTTTACCAAATTGGCTGTGAATCAAAGAGAACTTGGTGACAACTTTGAAGACTGCCATCATCTCTTCAATGAGCAGAATCCTATTTTCATCAAAGAGATGGATCAATTTATTCTGTTTCTTTCTATTGGACTTAATAATTTAATTAACCTTTATAATCCTGAAATTATTGTAGTAAATAGTGAAATTCTTCGTTTATATCCAAATGCTGCTGAAAAACTTAAAGCCCATCTCAATTCTTCCATTAGCCATTATTCTGAACTGTTTATTTCAGAATTTGGCAAAAAGGCATGTATTATGGGAGCTTGTGCTTTGGCAATTCAAAACTTTCTAGGGGTTTCAGAGTTATGTTTAACTGCAAGCGAAGATGTGTAATCTAGATAGAGAAACTAAACAGAAACGTTTTAATGGTGGATGCGTACCATTTAATCTTTCTGATCCAGTTATAACCAATTCTCGCAACTAACATGTGGATTGGTTTTTTTTGTCTTCCTTACCAATACCGATAAAAAAAGTGCCTGACACTTTAGTGCCTGACACCCATTTTTACTTCCTAACTTTTATGGTCGACTAATTTTAAAACCAATCGTTAAATCCTAATTTTCTCAAGTGATTTGCTGAAATTTCTAGACATTCGAATGGGTCGCGTCCATAGGTATCATCTTGTTCAACCAAGAAATACTGTGCACCACTTTCCAACCCTGCTTCCATAATCGCTTTGATATCAAGGTTTCCTTCCCCAAGTTCCGCAAATTCAATTGTATTCGTAAAGACTTGCATGAATTTAGATATATCGCTAAAGTCTAATTCACTTATATCCATCTGTCCGATGCGGTAATCTTTTAGGTGCAGTAAAGAAATACGGCCAGCGTAATTTTTTACAAACTCGACCGGATTGACACCTGCTCTTTGAATCCAGTGTACATCTAACTCAAAACCGAGTTTAGTGGTGTTATTTTTAATAATATCTAATAAATATTCACCATCATATTTTTGGAACTCGAGGTGATGTGTATGATAATACAATTCAATTCCATACTCTGCTAATCTATGAGCCATTTCTTCTGCCTTTTTAATAAAATCCATGATTTTATCTTTATGACCCATACAAGTTAGAGGCAGCATTCCAATACGTAAGAAATTACAGTCAAGTGTCTTACAATCCTTAACAATTTTGTCAAAATCATTCGTTAAAGTCTCGCCAGGTGCACCAGGCAGCATGGGTTCTAAAGCAGCGGACATCGCAGCAATTTTGATGTCAAAGTCGACACTCGCTTTTCTTAAATCAGCTACATTTTCAGCTGTCATTGGAATTTGGGAAACCTCTACTGCATGATATCCAAGTTCCTGAATTCTTCTCATTGTTTCATAGGCACCAAGCTCATCCACTTTACCTTTAAGCATCATCATTTGAACGCCGATTTTTCCTTTATTCACTTGTTACCCCTCCATAATAATTTTTTGTCTAGTTTCTGAAGAATGCCGGATTGCATCGATCATTTTGATTGATGTCAGCGCTTCCTGAACATGAACATAATTTTCAGTATTATTTACAATACAATCATAGAATTGATTAATTAATTTTACATGGCTTGCGCCGTAATAGAATTTAGTTCCAGGAAGTTTGGCATCTTCCATCAATGGTTCCTTCTTGCCGTTTTCATTTCCAAACGTTAACACGCTATCCTTGATCGTAAATCTCCCCAGTTCAAGAACAACCTGAAGTTCTACACTAGAGTTTTCTGCATTTGCATTCGTGGCAAAAAATAACCCTTTTGTTCCGTTTCTAAACTGGATATTGGCTGTTGCTGTGTCTTCCACTTCAATGTCGTAATCCAACAGCTGGTCTATCGTACCTCTTATCGATTCAATTTCACCGCCGAGCAGTTGCATCAAATCCAATGTATGGAGTGCTTGATTAATCATTACACCTCCGCCAGCATATTCTAATTTGCCCCTCCACGGCTTAACGTCGTAGTACTCTTTCGGTCTAAACCAGGTGACTAATCCTTTTATACCAATCATTTTTCCATAGCGGCCGCTGTTCACAATTTCTTGAAGCAATTCAAAGGACTCATTATAACGATTTTGAAAGCATACACAGATTTTAATATTCTTGTGCTCCTCCTCTAACCTTGCCAGAGCTAGTCCTTCTTTTGTATCCAATGCCAATGGTTTCTCTTGAAAAACATGGATACCCTTTTCTACACAAGCCTTCGTGACGGGGTAATGTAGATAATGCGGCAAACAAACGTGGACACAATCTAATGATTCTTTTTCGAGCATGACAAGATAATCGGTATAAAAATTTACATCTGGTACGGAAATATTTAAATTTTCATCTATATCACAGACCGCCACCAACTTGGCATAAGGATTTGCTTGGATAGCTGGGATATGGATTTTTGAGATATCTCCAAGTCCAATAACTGCAACTTTAAGCATAAGGCATAACTCCTTGGCAAACGAACTCATGCATGACTGCGATGAGTTCGTTTAATAGATTAATATTTTATATTTAATAAGCTGTGTTAAAGGACATTTGTTGATTTTCTAACTAAGTAGATTGGAGCTCAAATCAACATGCAAGAATAACACAGCCTTTTTATAAGTTATTGGGGTACAATTTCCTTCTTTTCTTCCTCAATCTTTTTGTTTAATTCTTCTAAGAAAAGATCTTCGTCAAATGGTACCTCTACTTCTTTGCCAAGCCAGCTAGAAAGATGGATCGCGTTTGCCAATCTAACTCCATGGATTCCATCGCTGCCAGGTGCCAATAATGGAGTTCCTTCTACGATTGCAGAAGCGAAGTTTTCCATTACAGCAATATGCTGTCCGCCCCAAACACTTCCGAACTCCAACACTTCTTCACTGAAAATATCAGATGGATTACCACCCATGAAAATCCTCATTACATCCTGCATATCCATTTTAGAACTCATTTCATTTTCAGGTGTAACAAGTCGTTTAATTGTTACTTTTTTGCTATCGTCGACAACGATCTTACCTTTATCGCCTAAAATTTCAAAACGGTCCGTTCCAACAACGTCATGTGTACAAGTCACAAATACACCAGTTGCGCCATTGCCATAATCAAGCATTGCAGTTACTTCATCTTCTACTGCGATATCACGTTGATAGCCGTACTTGACATTGGAATAAACCTTTTTAGGCATTCCGCAAATCCACTGAAGTAAATCAAGTTGATGCGGTGCCTGGTTTACAAGGACACCACCACCTTCACCGCCCCATGTTGCTCTCCATGCACTGGAATCATAATAACCCTGTGGTCTCCACCAGGTTGTAATAATCCAGTTAGTACGACGAATGTTACCAATTTCTCCGTTATCAATAATTTCTTTCACTTTTTGATAAAGTGGATTTGTTCTTTGGTTGAACATAATTCCAAACGTTAACTCAGGCTTTGTTGCAGCATATTCGTTTAATTCTCTAACTTGTTTTGTATAAACACCCGCTGGCTTTTCAACCAATGCATGAATATTTCTCTTTAACGCTTCAATTCCCATTTCTGGGTGCAAGTAGTGGGGGACACATGTAACAATTGCATCAACATCTCCGCTTTCAAGCATTTCAATATAGTTATCATAAAAAGGAGTGTCCGGATATTTATCTGCTGCCAATTTCTTTTTATCTGGATCGGTGTCACAAATGGCACCCATCACCATATTTTTTACTTTTCCTTCAGCTAAAAATCCTGCATAAGCTCCACCTTGCTGACCCAATCCAATGATGCCAAGTCTTACAGTTTTCATTATCATTTCTCCTCACTTTCTATTTTTCTTAGTATTTCTTTAAGTGCCTCGTATTGAAGCTTATAGCCACCAGCACCATCTAGCCCCTTGTTGTCCTTTATAACCATTGCTGCATCCTCAAGCTCTAAATCCTTTAATGAATCAAAGAGAACGAGGTGTGGCTCGAGGGTTAAAAAACCTTTGTAGCCGCTGTTGATTACTTGTGTGAGGATTTCAGGTATTTTTCCTTCTCCCGTGCCACAAACAACGTTTTGACTTTCTGATGTTACGGCATCCTTAATGTGTATATATACAATCTCCTCCTTAAGGAGATTGAAACACTCCTGGGTATCTTCACCGCACTGCACAAAGTTAGCAAAATCAAAAATAGCCTTAAAGTGCGGAGAGCTAACCTCTTTTAAAATCTCATGACATCTTCTCGCAATATCTCCATAGATGTCCTTTTCATTTTCATGCAGTAAAATAACATCATATTTTTCGGCAATCTCTGCAAACTCTTTTAATTTGCTAATGACTTCCACTTTATATCGGTCTGCATCTTCACCCTTTGGAATATAAAAGCTGAATATCCTGATATATTTACAATCTAATAAGTTAGCAATCTGACAAAGCGTGTCCAACATATTCTTTTGATTGACAAACCCATCTTCATCGTTAATGAATACCTTGCCAATTGGAGAACCGATGGAAGAAACTCCGATACTAGCTTGCTGAAGTCGTGGTTTTACATTGTCTTTTATTTCTTCTAAAGTAAAATCGCCGATATTTTTCCCATCAATACCTCGTAAGGAAATGTAACGCATTCCTAATTTCGCTACAACTTCCAGCTGTGTATCAAAATCAGATGAGATTTCATCGGAAAATCCTGATATCAATAAGTCATTATTCACTAGAGACTGTTCCTCCTTTTTCTATAGGTCGCCAACAGACGTTTTACATCAGCTATTAATCATCATCTTGATGCTTATGCTCTAATCTTAATTGAAAACGTTTTTTTGGACTCGTAATATTTTGCGAATAATAGTAAAATATTAATAATAATTAAAAATATTGCTCTTAATTGATAGTGCTGATTCATAAACAGAGCAAAATTATTTTATAAGCCTCATGACAACTTTTATCAGGAAGTGTTAGTATGTTCGATCATGAAATTGAAGAAATTTGCAAATTTGCCTTCAGTTTTTCTACTATTGATACCATTTTTATTGATCCTCTTTCACAGATAAAAAGTGAATATGGTCACAATCAAGTGCCCGAACCGCTAAAGGAATCCTTTGGAAATATACATAGTTTGTTAAATCTTCACGATTTAACTTCTGAACTTGATGTTATTTTTCATTCTAGTTCCTACAAAATTAATTTTATTTCTGCAAAACTTTATAGGCAGGAAGACTATATGGGGAGCATTGTGGTGGGACCCTTTCTATTTGAGGAACCTACTTACCGAATGATCCATGACATCCTTTTTAGTAATAAATTCTCCATCTCTCTTAGTCATATTATGGAACAATTTTACCTATCTCTTCCTTTAATTAGTTCATACAAAGCCAAAACAATCGCTGAATTTCTTGCTTATCTTGCCTCAAACTTTAACCGAGCTGATACTGCCTCACGGAAGAAAAAGATTGGAAGTATAAATTATTCATTGCAATCCGAATATCCAACGATCCCTGATACAATTAAAATGAAATCCAAGCCTTCTATTTCTGCGATTGAAGAAAGATATCGCACACAAAATGAACTCATGTCATCTGTAGAAACTGGAAATAAAGCAAAGGTAGAAAAAATAATGAACGAAGATATGTATTTCTTTGGGAAAATCCCTGATCGGATTCCAAATGACCCCTTACGCTCAAGGAAGAACTTAGCGTTCGTAACCAATACCTTGTTAAGAATTTCAGCTGAAAGAGGAGGGCTTCATCCTGTCTATATTGACAGTATTTCAGAAAAATTTGCTATCCAAATAGAAAAAACGTCTACCATTCAGCAACTAGTAGACCTTCAAATGAAAATGTGCTTTGATTATTGTGATGCCGTAAAAAAGCTCAGCTTAAAAAATTTCAATCGATTAATACGAAAAGCAATCGAATTCATCCGATTAAATCTTGATCACGATTTAAGACTAGATACCATCGCTACCGCTGTCCAAGCTAGTAGTTACGAGCTCTCAAGGCAATTTAAAAAAGAGACAGGGAAATCGATCACAGAATACATCAATCAACAGAGGATTAATGAAGCAATAAAAATTATGGAGAATGAAAACCTGTCCATTACCGATATAGCTTCATTAGTAGGCTTTAACGACGTAAACTATTTTACAAAGGTATTTAAAAAAATGAATGGGATAACTCCATCTGAATATAGACACGGGTTGGATGGTGTCAGGCACCGTTAATACTATTTCTGTATGATCAATAGTATAAAAAAAGGCTGTCTCAAGAGTGATTTTTCACTTTTGAGACAGCCCTTTAGTTATGCTTCATTTTAGAGGAGTTTGATATTGTTATTCCATCCAGTTTGTATGGAAAACTCCTTCTTTATCCACACGTTGATAGGTGTGAGCACCAAAGTAGTCACGTTGTGCTTGCAACAAATTGGCTGGAAGTGTTTCTGTACGGTAACTATCATAATAAGCAATTGCACTAGCAAATGATGGTACCGGAATACCGCGTTCAATCGCAACTGCAAGGACTTGACGTAATGCATTCTGATAGTTCTCAACAATTTCTTTAAAGTATGGATCTAACAGCAAGTTTGCTAATTCTGGATCACGATCGTATGCATCTTTGATTTTTTGAAGGAATTGAGCACGAATGATACAGCCGCCACGGAAAATCATCGCAATATCGCCATATCGAAGATTCCAATCGTACTCTTCAGATGCCACACGCATTTGAGCAAAACCTTGTGCATATGAACAAATTTTGCTCATATATAGGGCTTTACGAACCGCTTCAATTAAATCTTCTTTACTTCCTTCAAATGGCTTAACTTCTGGTCCATTTAATACCTTACTCGCTTTAACACGCTCATCCTTCATCGCAGAAATAAAACGTGCAAAAACAGATTCCGTAATAATTGGAAGTGGAACACCTAAATCTAAAGCATTTTGGCTTGTCCATTTACCTGTTCCCTTTTGTCCCGCTGTATCTAGAATTAAATCTACCATTGGTTTGCCAGTTTCTTCGTCAACTTTGGTAAAAATATCGGCAGTGATTTCAATTAAGTAACTGTCTAATTCACCTTTATTCCATTCAGAAAAGACATTATGAAGCTCCTGGGCATCTAAACCAAGGATATTTTTCAAAATAAAATATGCCTCTGAAATTAATTGCATATCCCCATATTCGATTCCATTATGGACCATTTTCACATAATGACCTGCACCGTTTGGACCAATGTAGGTACAGCATGGGTCGCCTTCAACTTTAGCAGATATTGCTTCTAAGATTGGCTTAACAAGATCATATGCTTCTTTTTTTCCACCTGGCATGATGGAAGGCCCTTTTAATGCTCCCTCTTCTCCACCGGAAACGCCAGTGCCAATAAAGTGATAGCCAGCTGTTTCTAATTCTTTATTCCGTCTAATTGTGTCTTGGAAGAAGGTATTTCCTCCATCAATCAGAATATCGCCTTCTTCAAGATATGGTTTTAGAGATTCAATGGTAGCATCCGTTGCTGTTCCCGCTTTAACCATTAATAAAATTTTTCGTGGCTTTTCTAAGGAATTTACAAATTCCTCAACGGTATGGGCACCAACAAAATTTTTACCTTCTGCTTCATTTTTTAAAAACGCTTCTGTTTTGTCATATGAACGATTAAAAACAGCGACAGAATAACCGCGGCTCTCGATATTTAGGGCAAGATTTTTACCCATAACGGCTAAACCAATTACACCAATTTGTTGTTTAGACATACTATCCCTCTTTCATAATTAATACTATTTAGATAACCATAATTCTTTCATTAATACAATAAAAGTGCTTTTTTCTTGTAATTAAATCAGGAATTTCATTCCAGCTCGACACTAATTATACACATCAATAGTTTTACCATCCACTGTTAGTATTATATTTAATGTGTATAAGTACGCATTTTTTCTGCTCTTAATCAAAGTTGATTTTTTAAAGTATTAATTATCGCTCTAAGAAAAAACGTTCCGCATTATTAAAGCAGATATTTCGTACCATTTGCTCCATTTGCTTCATGTCATTCGGTGCCAAACCTTTTTCAACCCAATCGCCAAGGATGTTACATAGAATTCGACGGAAGTAATCGTGACGTGCATATGATAAGAAGCTGCGTGAATCTGTCAACATGCCGATAAAATGACTAAGTATGCCAACATTTGCAAAATCCTTCATCTGCTTTTCCATTCCATCGATATGGTCAACAAACCACCATCCTGAACCGAATTGAACCTTTCCAGGGACACCTTCTTCATAGAAGTTCCCCATCATTCCAGCTAATGTAACATTATCTTTTTCGTTCAAGTTAAATAATACCGTTCTTGGCAGTGCATTTTCTTGATCTAAGGAATCAAGGAATCGGGATAAGCCTTCAGTCATATTAGCTTCTCCTACAGAATCAAAGCCCGCATCCGTTCCAAGTAGTTCTTTCATCCTTGTGTTGTTGTTTCTCATTGCTCCCATATGGAGCTGCATGACCCATTGTTTTTCAGCATACATCTTTCCAAGTTCTTTAAGAAGGAAAATTCGATAAGCCACCAATTCATCATTGGTAAGTTGTTCTCCGTTCAAACGTTTATTAAAAATTGCTTCAACCTCTTGTTTGGTTGTTTCCACATATTCCATTTTTTGAATATCATGGTCAGAAGCACGTCCCCCATTTTCGTGGAAATAGTCAATTCGTTGTTTTATTGCGGCTAAAAACCCATCTAAAGAATCTGTTTTAATGCCTGAAACATCCGCCAATTGTTCAATCCAGTTTGTAAATGTTGGACGTTCAATAAACATCGCACCATCGGGACGGAAGGTTGGAGCAATCATCGTTTTAAAGGATTCATCATTTCTCAATAATTGATGGTATTCAAGTGTGGAAATGGGATCATCTGTTGTTCCAATAAACTTCACATTTGACCTTTCAATTAAGCCCCTTGCACTGAATTCAGGCAACTGCAATTTTTTATTACATTCTTCCCAAATTTCACGAGCTGTTTCTGGACTTAATAATTTATCAATCCCGAAGAACATTTTTAATTCTAAGTGTGTCCAGTGATATACAGGGTTTCCGATTAAATAAGGAACTGTTTCTGCATAAGCGGCAAATTTTTCCCAATCATCAGCATCACCTGTAATATAACGCTCGCTAATCCCATGCATGCGCATTGTCCTCCACTTATAATGGTCACCCCCAAGCCAAATCTGAGTAATATTTTCATATGACTTATTTTCCCATACTTCTTGTGGATTCAAATGACAGTGGAAGTCAAAAATCGGTGACTCCGCAGCAGCCTTTTCATATAGTTTTATTGCAGTGTCTGTATTTAATAAAAAGTACTGATCCATAAAGCTTTTCATCATATCTCTCTCCTTTAACTGATTATTCATACAGTCGTTGTACATTCTGGAAACCCTTACAGAAAACTAAATACAATCGGTCTAAACAAGCATTCATTTAGATAACCTTCTTTTAATTTGTTTATTAAACAAATTAATTACATAACTAATTTATCATGTTTGATATGTTTAGTCAATTAACTATTTAGGAATTAATAGAATAATAACGGCCTTTTAATGGAAGAACTGATATAATAAGCTTATACAAAGGAATCCCGAAATGGAGGATATACATGGTTACCGGTGATGCGGCATATATAAAGAAAATTAATCGCTCTTTGATCATTAGAGAAATTGTGAAAGAAGGTATGATTTCGAGAGCAGATCTATCCAAATCCACAAATTTGACAAGAGCAACTATTTCAGCACAAGTTGCTGACTTATTGGAAGAAGGACTCATTATTGAGACCCAGCTCGAGCATTTTTCAGTTGGAAGAAAGCCGATTATGCTCTCATTAAACGGACAAGCTGGCTACGCACTTGGTATTGACCTTGATTATGGTCAAATATCTTTTACCTTATCGGACCTGCTTGGTTGTCCTGTTTCATCAAATATTATCCAACTAAAAACTACAGATTATACGGAGATTCGACATCTTCTTATTCAACAAATTAATAAGTTAAAAGCAGAGTTTACTACTAGCCGCTATGGTATTGTCGGAATTGTTATCGCAATCCATGGTCTTGTCACAAAAGACGAAGTAATCCACTATGTTCCACGTTTTCAATGGCATGATATTAATCTCAAGAGTGATTTAGAAGTGGAAATTGATACGCCTATATACCTTGAAAACAATGCAAACCTAAGCTCTTTTGCCGAAAGGGTCTATGTGCACCATGAAACTGACAACTTGTTATGTGCAACCCTTTATTCGGGGATCGGCCTTGGTATGATGATGAACAATGAGTTTTTTCGAGGACATGATGGATATGCTGGTGAAATAGGTCATATGATTGTTGTTCCAGAAGGTAAACCATGTAATTGCGGGAATAAGGGTTGCTGGGAAAAATATGCTTCGGAATCGAGCATTTTTGAACATCTAGCTGAATCACGACAAATATCGAATCTGACTTACGAACATATTCAAAACTGGATTAATGAAGGTGATGAGGAAGTCCACGAATTGATGGAACAATTTCTTTTCTATCTGGCGATTGGGCTGAATAATATGATTAACATGTACAACCCAGACGTTCTCGTCCTTGATAGTGAACTGTTGCGAATCTTTCCGAATTCACTCAATAAAATTAGTGAAAATCTGAATTCTTCCATCAGTCATTACCGTGAATTAATGATTTCTACTATCGGAAAAAAATCATGTGTGCTAGGTGCATGTGCTCTGGCTATCAAACAATTTCTCGATGTCCCAATGTTAAATTTACCCTACGATAAAAATACTAATCAAGTTGGAAGCGTACTCATTTAGTAATGAACATCAAAAAAACCCCTTCTAGCCGTTGCTAAAAGGGGTTTTTTGATGTTCATTATGCACTTTTTAAAGTACCATTACCCTTTTGCTTCTTTTTAAGTTCATCAACAATATTCTTATATAATTCTTCCGATAAATTATACAGTAAAATTAAGATGATCGCAGCAATCAAGTTTAGTCCTGCAGGAACGAGGAACATTAGCCCTTTTATACCAAGGAGGGTGCCAGCAGTCTGCTCTACATTAGGAACGTAGCCAATTAGCCCAAGAGCAATACCTGGAATAAAACCAGCAAGTGCCTGTGCAAGTTTACGGAAGAAACTGTAACTTGAGTAGACAATTCCTTCTGTCCGTTGTCCTGTTTTCCATTCATGATAGTCCACTGCATCAGCAACCATTACCCACGGTAATCCTAATGCAAAGCTAAGACCTAGACTTCCAATTGCAAGTAATATAAGGAAGGTCGGGACATTTGCTGGTAAAAGAAAGTTTGCAACATCCGCGGCGATTCCAATAAAAAGACCCATGATGAAGGTATTCTTTTTTCCTAGTCGTTTTACAAGCGCTGGAATAAAAAATGACCCAATGACAGCGATTCCAATGCTAGTAAAAGAAAGCAATGACATAAGACCTGTATTATTTAAATTATACTGTAAGTAATAAAGCTGAACTGCTGTACGTAGATTAGTCGCAGCAACCATAAACAAACAAACGAAACAAAGAGCAATTAGCGGTCTGTTACTTAGCAATAATTTGAACAGTTTTGACATTGGAACCTTTTCTTTTTCTGTTTTAGGAGCCCTAATTACATTTTCAGTTGTATTACGGTAGCAAAGATAATGGAAGATAACTCCGACTAACGCCATCGAAGCGATTCCCACAGTGTATCCTAATTTTTCGTTTGGAAAATATAGAACAATTGGAATGACAACCATCCCAGAAATAAGTAGGGCAAATTGGCTGCCGATCGCTCGGAAGGATCCAAGAGATGCACGATCCACCGAATCTTGAGTCATGGAGGCTGCGAGTGAACCGTATGGAATATTAACAATGGAATAAGCCAGTCCAAAGGCCATATAGGTTATAAAAGCGAATACAATTTTTCCTGTCTCTGAAAAGTCAGGTGCCATAAATGAAATGACTGTCATAATCGCAAGCGGAATCGATCCAAATAAGATGAATGGACGGAATTTGCCCCGTTTACCTACCTTTCGCTTATCAATAAATGCACCAACAGCTGAATCCGCAAATGCATCAAAAATTTTCGAAACTAAAAATACTAAGCCGCCCCAATATGCTGAAATTCCTAAAATATCAGTATAAAACTTCAGTAAATAAATTTGTCCCATATCGAACATAAAACCGTTTCCAACATCGCCTAAACCATAGGATAATTTTTCTTTTAAGGTTAATTTCTTTTGGCCGTTATTCTCCATTGTCTCCCACTCTTTCATGTTAATAAGCTTGTTACCCTGTAACCCTTTTCAAAACTACAAAGAAATTATGTTTTGAATGGTTGTTGCTATAAAAACTTTTTATTTAATTAGTTTAATAAACTAACAAATTATTTGCATAATTAGAATACACCCATCGACATATTTCGTCAATCACTTTTTGTAAGCGTTTATCATAAAAAAAGATAGCTAGTTGAACTAGCTACCTTCTTTCCGTTTAAATATCTTTTTACGTGTTAATTAATTTTGCCCTTTTCTTTTCTCTGCAATATCATTTGTTAGTTGTAGTGTACGATTTTTATTTAATGGATATAAGAATACTAGAATTAAGAAAATTACAGCAAGGATGATGGCAGGTACTAGAGTTCCTAACGTATGAATCCCTTGTAATGCCTCTTGTGTTTGTGTTGGACGAGTTGCATCATATCCTACTGAAGCAATCGCAAAACCACCAACACCCCCCGCAATCGCCTGACCTACTTTACGTGCAAAGGAATAGATAGAGTAAACGGTTCCATCTTCTCGTAAACCTGTTACGTACTCGTGATAATCAATTACATCTGTTACGAATGCCCAAACTACTAGATTGAAGAAGCCATATCCAAACATAGCGACAGCTAGAATACTAATAAATTGTGTCGAATTAAGGTTTGGCAACAAGTATAAAAGCGCATACACAACTGTGGAAAGTAATAAACCTGCGGCAGCTACTTCCTTTTTCCCAAACTTGGCTACTAATGGCTTAACCATTGGCATCGCAATTAATACTGCAGCGGTTTGTAAAAGTCCAACCATACTTAATGCTTTTGCATTACCAAAATAATCTTTAAACAAGTACACGTTGACTGCACCAATCATCATAAAACATATCATAAACGTAAGTGATGCAATAAGAATCCATATTAATGGTTTATTTTTCCCAAGACCTTTAATGGTTTGACCAAGGTTAATTTTTTGCTTATTGGTTTCATCGGCACCAATACGTTCAGTCGTTAATTTGTAGCATGCCATGTAGCAAGAGAGTGACAAAAGACCGAAAATAAGTGCTCCAAATAGGAAATGGTTTGAATCAGCCTTATTGTCTACAAACAAAATTAATGGTCCAATTACATTAATGATTAATCCAGCTAAGTTTGCACCCAAAGTCCTATATGTGGATAAAGTAGTACGTTCAACAGGATCAGCTGAAATTACTGAAGCCATTGATCCGTATGGAATATTTACTGTGCTATATAGTGTTCCCCACAAAATGTATGTGACAAAAGCCCATGCTAGGTAAAAACCATTTGACATACCCGGGATATGGACAAACATCAACACACCAGAGATAACAAGCGGAAATGACATTCTGAAAATCCATGGTCTGAATTTACCATTTTTCCCTGGCTTCCTCGTATCAATGAAACGTCCCCAAGTAACATCCGCTACAGCATCCCATAAACGAGCGATTAAAAATAATCCACCCACGGTTGCTGCACTAATGTGAAAAACATCTGTATAGTAAACCATTAAGAATGAGGCTACTAGAATAAAGAAGAAGTCATTTCCCCAATCACCAAACATATAACCTAGCTTATCTCTCATTCCAAACTTTCTATATCCATTTCCAGATGTTTGTTCTACAGCTGATTTTAATGCAGTTTGACTCATTTTTTACCCCTCCGTTTTCCTCTTAATTTGTACTTGAACCCAAAACAAAACATTTCTTTCCTTAAAACTTTTCGAATCTTCAATTCTTTGAAACCCTTTTCAAAGAATTCTAAAAAAATATTATTGCATTTATTTCCCTTTAATTAGTTTAGTGAACTAATTAATTAGTATAGTTGTATCTTATCACCGACTTTTTATTCAGTCAATAGATTTTTGTAAGCGTTTGATTTAAAAAATTTGAAATTTCAAGTACCCTTTTTTAGGTGATCAAGGGATCGATTATTCCAGCAATAGTATAAGACACTTAATGTTCAAGAACGTCACCTAATGTTCAAGATTGCGTAAAGTAAAGGACAAGAAAACGCTAGACTTGCAGCTAAAGACTTCGCAACTAAACCTGACATCGTTTAAGGAAAACAATTGGGGTTCCCTTTACATTTAGGAGGGAGCTCTCTGCCTTTGTCATAATTATCTAATTCATAGTATAATTGGAAGAATGCATTCAATAATATTCTACAATAGCACTGCAAACTTCATTCACTTTACCAGGAGAGTATTTATGTTAAAAGATTTTGTCTCAAATGCAGCAATATTAATTGCTTCTTTTTCAATTATGGGGGTGTTATTCAAAGACATGCCCATACACACTACCTCTAGCCGATCCACTAAACTCTATTGGGGTCTTTGTTTTGGAGTTTTAGGAAATATATTAATGGCGTTTAGTATTCAAATAAATTCAAGCACGATTGCAGATTTACGCCATTTGGCCATTGTTATCGCGGCTACTTTTGGTGGATTTATTCCTGCATTATTGTCGGCAATCCTAATTGCTGCTGGAAGGATTATTTTGTTTGGCATAAATGAATCAGCTGTACTAGGAGCAATCGGAGCACTTCTCACAGGACTACTATGTGGGGGTATTTCAAAGATTAACACTTCTAGAACTCTTAAAGCTTTCCTCATGAATTTAATCGGTTTGGTTTTTGTTTCAATCATCTTCATTATTCGAATTGATAATAATGATACACTTAAAAATGTATTAACCATGCATTATATCATTTCTTTCATTGGTGGTTTTTTAGCCTATCATTTCTTTGTTTTTGTTGTAAATTCATATGAAGCACAAAATC
Organism: Bacillus sp. sid0103; assembly: GCF_019219025.1. The sequence continues at coordinate 28,732 of NZ_JAHUWN010000039.1, forward strand.
AGTTAAAACATAGTTTATTGAAATTAAAAGAAACAGAAGAGCGGTTTCGACTGATTGCCGAATACTCAAGTGACATGATAACCATGCACAATGAACATGCAGAATATAAATATATTTCACCTGCAGTGAAAGAAATTATTCATTATGAGTATCCCGAACTTCTAGATAGAAAAATGGATCTGTTTATTCACCCTGATGATATTCACCACACAATAGAAATGTTTGAGAAGGCACTTGAAGAAGGTGCTGCTAATTCTACCTACCGGTACCGTACTAAAATGGGGGACTATGTTTGGATCGAATCTGCTCTAAAGAGCGTTCATTTTGAAGAGGATGGCAGCAAAAAAGTCATTATTGTATCAAGAAATATTACTGACCGAAAACTTACAGAACAAAAGTTACAAGAGGCAAATAAACTTCTAAATCGTCTTTCCTACATGGATGGTCTAACCGGGATCAACAATAGAAGATATTTTGATGAAGTTTTAATGAAAGAATGGTCATATGCTTCTACCACCTCTTCACCCCTCACTTTAATTATGTTCGATATTGATTACTTTAAAAAATATAATGATACTTATGGACATTTAACCGGTGATTTTTGTTTACAATCGATTGCTCAGGCTATTAACAATCAGGTAGCAGTTAATTCTGATAATACTTTTTGTCGCTATGGCGGAGAAGAGTTTGCCCTTATCTCCCCTTCTATTGGGATAGAGAAAGGAATGGAAATCGCTAAACAAATACAAAACACCATTCGGTTATTAGAAATCCCTCATATAAGTTCTGATATTACTGATATTATTACACTAAGTATTGGAGTTGCCTCCCTTGTCCCATCCGGTTCTGTCATGCCGCAAGAATTAATTCAAATGGCGGATGAAGCTTTGTATGTATCGAAGACAAGAGGGAGAAATACTATTTCTACTACTCAATTAAGCATGGGAGGTTTGTGAAAAAACAAGCCTTCCTTTTTCATTATTAAAATACCGCTTTCTTTTTTCAAAATTGTGCGAATTTTGTTGTGTAATGTGGAAAATACATGTAAAATTTCCCTATCAGCCCTTTTTGGATGGTGAAGTTAATGGAAATAACGAAACATCTTTTTTTAGACCTCTCACTTTTTATCATATTACTGTTTTTGTGCTTAATTTTTTTCGATTATACAAAAAAATTCACCTTTTCCAAATCCTCACTAATAATCTTTTTTATTGCCATGCTATGGTTATGTATTCAATTCTCATACAATCCGGTTTCATATGCCAGGTACGATTTAAGGATTATTCCTTTAGTTTTAGGTGCCCTTTATCTCGGAATCGGGCCTATACTTACCGTCGCAATTATAGTAATAAGAGGCCTCTATGGCTTTGATTTAGGCTTCTTTCAAACAGTTATGCTATACGTACCTCTCGGAGTCATTTTTTGGCGATTATACCCGTGGTTTTTAAGACAAGTACCGGGACGACGTATTCTGGTTTCAGTTTGTTTCGGTGTGATCCTCGGTGTGATAACAGTCATTGGGATGAGTTTTGGAAATACCCATGCGTATTGGCTTGATGCTTGGATTGCATTCCTATTTATCCCCCCACTTGGAATCAGCATCATCTCATATGGAATTGAATTTGTTAAAAGGAATAACGAAATGCAGCAGCAACTAATTAAAGCTGAAAAATTAAAAGCTGTTGAACAAATGGGAGCAGCTATATCTCACGAAATCCGTAATCCATTAACAGCTGCCAGTGGCTTTGTTCAACTTCTTCAGGATGATTACCTCTCAAGACATAAAAGAAAAGAATACTTATCAATTGTGAAAGAAGAATTAATTTCCGCTGAACGTGTTATTCAAGATTATCTGACTTTTGCAAAGCCATCCTTGGAAGAACTGGAGGAACTTAATGTAAAAAGTGAACTACGTCAAATAATCAATATTCTGCAGCCTTTAGCTAATCAAAATTCAGTAGAGATCCTAACTGATTTTTCCGTCATTGGATTTATTAAAGGAGACGGACAGAAGTTTCGTCAATGCTTTGTGAATGTTATGAAAAATGCGATTGAAGCAATGCCAAATGGCGGATATTTAACAATTATCACTGAATTTAGTCAAAACTATGTGACAATAAGTGTTAAAGATACTGGTATTGGAATGACAGAAGAACACCTTGAGCGATTAGGGGAACCATTTTACTCAACAAAAGGAAAAAATGGAACAGGTTTAGGCATGATGGTTGTCTATAGCATTGCCCGTGCTATGGAAGGAGCGGTTTGGGCTGAAAGTGAAGTCGGAGTAGGAACCACTTTCCATTTTAAATTTCCAACCATTTCACACATATAAATAAAAAACCGACAGGAGAAATAGCCTGTCGGATTTTTTCTTCATTCCTTTATTTGCCTATAAACATTTGTGTCCAGTGTTTGCCTGTAGCTTCATATCCTACTCCAATATGAGTAAAATTGGAACTTAGGATGTTTTTACGATGGCCTTCACTATTCATCCAAGCAGTTACTACTTCTTGTGGTGTACGTTGTCCTTGAGCAATATTTTCACCTGCAGACTTATACGTCACACCAAAGTCTCTCATCATGTCAAACGGAGATCCATAAGTAGGGCTAGTGTGTGAAAAATAATTTTTTTGCTGCATATCCAGTGATTTTTTCTGTGCCACTCCATTAAGTTGCGTATCCGCCTTCAAAGCTGGAAGTCCATTTTTACTTCGTTGTGCATTAGTTAGGTCAATTACTTGCTGAACGTATTGACTAACAGTTCCTGAAGTTGGAGCATTTTGAGTTTGAGCCGGCTGTTTTGGTGCTGGTGCCGGTGTAGTTTGTTTTGGTGCTGGTGCTGGTGCTGGTGCCGGTGCCGGTGCCGGTGTAGTTTGTTTTGGTGCTGGTTGTTGAATTGGCACAGACGGCTGATTTGGTACTGGTTGTTGAGCTGGCGCCTGTCCAGTCGGTCTTTGTTGCTGGATATACGGTTGTATTTGCTGAAGCGCCCAATTTCTAGGGTCGATCGTAATATACTGATATTTAGCATCTCTAACTAATACCGCTCTTGTATGAGGATATTGATTACTGTTTAATGATGTTTGATAGGCAGATATCATATCATCATTATTGTAATAATATTTTTTATTTTTCCGTTTAGTATTGTACAGATTTACATCTAAATCTGATTGACTGTTATTAGTGTTCGTGTAATCCTCTGTTAATGGACCATTGTGGTCAATCCCATCATCTCTGCCATTACGGACATCCATATAAGGAGTAGTGTTTCTGGTATTGTTCATCCCTATACGATTTGATGTCTTGTCATTTATGTCTTTATTGTCATTGTTATTACATGCAGCAAGCCCCATTGTTAAGACCGCTGTTAAAAATAATCCCATTGGTTTTTTTATCAATCGAAATACCTCCTCTTGAAAAATCTTGTTACATGTTTAGTTTTAATGTTTTGCAAAGAAAGTATTGATGGAAAATAAACGTAACGGTTCTTAACTAATGAATGTCGCAGATCATTCTGTTTTTCCATAAAAAAAAACCAACGAATACAAATGTTGGTTATTCTAACAAGGTTCAATTTTCCAGCATTGGAATACGGTTTTTATATTTGTTAATAAGTTCTCGATTATGTTCTGTTGCACCATCCGCATTACCACTTTTAAAGATTGGCGGTTCGAAGTTCTTTTCTATCATTATGCTGACTGCTTCAACCATTATTCCATTAACAATTGCAGTCCCAATTACCGTTGAGCCTGAACCAAAATTTACACCTAGGGACTCATGCTCCATCAAGGTATCCCCAACCATAATATGATTATCAATGGAAAGGTCAGCTGTTTGATACAAAAATTTACCACTTTTATGTCTTGACTCCACTACTTTCGTATAAACATATGATGTGATACTTATGACAAAGGCACCTTTATTTTTAGCAATCTCAGCAACATCAATGGGCACGGGGTTCCTGCCAGAAGTTGATGCAACAATGACAACATCTTGAGGTTGAATCTTCACCTTCGCCATAAATTGTTTTGCATAGTCATTTTCTTGTTCTAGTTGGGATGAACGAACAGCACCTTTATGAAGCATTAAATCTTCAATTAGGATTGGGTTAATTGGCACTAATCCGCCTGCTCTGTAAAAAAGTTCTTCCCCAAGTAAATGAGAGTGTCCACAGCCAAAAACATGCACGATTCCATCGTTTTGAATACACTGAGCGACTTTTTCCGCTGCTTTTTTGAGGTTTTCATTTTCATCTTTTTCGACTAAGCTTAATAATTCTTTCAGCTTATGAAAATAAAGATTGAACATGTTACATAACCTCCCTTGTTTTGTTTTCAGCGTTTCATCTGAATCATAAATTTATAACGATCAGCACGATATACAGATTTAACAAATTCAACAGGAGTATTGTCTTTTAGAAACGTATTTCTTTGGATGAGCATAACTGGTGCACCTTTGTTGATTTTTAAATAGTTGGCTTCACTTTGATTAGCAACTGAAGATTCAATGATCTGAGCAGCACGATCGATTCTTAAGTCTAACTCTTCTTCAATGAATTCGTATAAGGATTTATTCACAATTTGTTCTGTTAGTCCTTTAATGAGATTTGCTGATATATAATTAATTTCTAAGGCCATTGGAACACTATCAGCAATGCGAATCCGCTTGATCTCGTATACAGGTCCATGTTCAGAAATCATTAATTGACCTGCTATTTGTCTTGTCGCGGGAATAATTTCAAAGTGAATTAATTGGCTCCCTGGTTCCAATCCCCTTGCTTTCATATCTTCAGTGAAACTTGTTAATCCTTGTAGAGGCTGTTCGATTTTTCTTTCGGCAACGAAAGTTCCCTTTCCTTGCAAGCGATACAAATATCCCTCATTTACTAACTGTGTAAAGGCCTGTCTAACTGTCATACGGCTTATTTGATATTTTTCTGCATATTCTCTTTCTGGTGGAAGAGAATCACCAGGAAGCAACTCACCGTTTTCAATTAACTCCTTGATATATTCTTCAATTTGATAATAAATCGGAATGGGAGAATTCTTATTAATCATTTTCCTCCAACTTCATCCTTTCCTTAAAATAGGCACAAAGGTTTAATGTTGAAAGAGAATATCGATACTCATTTAGCATTGAACCTGTAAATCTGCTATTGCCACCTTATCTGCGATAATTGTAACACAAGGATGATTTTTCAACACTGATGCAGGAAAACTTTCATTGATCTCACCATTCAAAAGTCTAAATAGTGCTTCTCTTTTCTTTTCACCTGAAACCAAAAGAAGAATTTCTTTGCTTTTCATAATGGTGGATATTCCCATCGTTATAGCTTTAGTAGGAACCTCTTCAATCCTGTTAAAAAATCTGGCATTTGCTTGAATGGTCGATGCTGCTAACTCTACAATATGCGTTTTAGAATCAAAGGAAGTTCCTGGTTCATTGAATCCAATATGCCCATTACTGCCAATACCGAGAATTTGCAAATCAATGCCACCATGCTCAGTAATTAAATCTTCATAACGATTACATTCTACTTGATAATCAGCAACAATGCCGCTTGGAATATTTGTTTTAACTTTATTAATATCAATATAATTAAAAAGTTGGTTATCCATAAAATAGCGGTAGCTATTCTCCTGATCTCCAGATAACCCAATGTACTCATCCAAATTAAAAGTGGTTACCTTCTGATAAGATGTCCCGTTTTTTTGGTGATCCTCGATTAGGCTTTTGTATGTCCCAATCGGGGTCCCGCCTGTTGCTAATCCAAGTTTAATACCTGGATTCTGAACTACCTTTTTTATAATAAATTCAGCTGCTCTATTACTCATTTGCTGATAATCTTCTACTTCAATAATCCTCATTTTGAATTTCCTCCCTTTTAAAAGCCAGTGCTCCTCGACATAGTGTCATATAAACTTCCATTTTGTCATCTAAAATGACAATGTCAGCATCTTTTCCAACTGCAATACTGCCTTTGCGATCATAAATATTCAACTGCTTTGCTGGGTTTACTGAAGCCATCTCAATGGCTTCATCAAGCGAACAGCCCGTGTAAGAAATGATATTTTTTAGTGCATGTCCCATTTCCAAAATACTTCCAGCAAGAGTTCCGTCATCAAGGACTGCTTTTCCATTTTTAACGATTACATCTTGGCCACCAAGTTCATACATACCATTTTTCAAACATTTTGCCCGCATCGAGTCGGTTATTAAAATTAATCCATCACTTAGCTTTTGTTTGAATGCAAGATTTACCATTTCTGGACGAACATGCACCCCATCTACGATAATTTCAGCTTTTAATTCTTTGCGTAAAAATGCGGCCCCAACTACACCGGGTTCACGGTGATGAAGCCCCCTCATTTGATTAAAAAGATGGGTAACGTGGTTTGCACCTGCCTCAATGGCTTCCCCCACTTGTTCATATGTTGCATCAGTATGGCCGATGGATGCAACAATTCCATTTTCCTTAAAATAACGTATCATTTCTAATCCACTCGGTCTTTCAGGAGCCAGAGTGACAAGCTTAATTGTTTCATTGGACAGCTTTTGCCATTCTTTAAATAAAGAAAGATCAGGATCAATTATATGTTGAATCGGCTGCGCCCCTGCCATTTTAGCATTCACAAACGGGCCTTCGAGATGAATGCCAAGAATTTCAGATTTTCCTTGAGCTTGCTGTTCTTTGATGTACTTCCCGGCATTTATTAAGGCATTTTCAATTTGTTTTCCTTCTTGGGTCATCGTAGTGGCTAAAAAGCTAGTAGTTCCTTCTTTAGGCAATGCTGCTACCATTGTGTCTAGTGCTTCCTTGGTGGCATCCATTGTGTCGGCACCAGCCACACCGTGGATATGAACATCGACAAAACCTGGAACTGCATTAAAATGAGCAGGAATTTCAATCACATGAAAGCTGTCTTTATTAGTTAGCTCGTTTAATGAACCTATCTCAATGATTTTTTGATTTTTTATTTTTATATATCCATCTTCAATTATTTGTTCTTCTGAATAAACCCGTACACCCTTAAGTAAAATATGACTATCGTTTGGTATCATCTATGATACTTCCTTTCAGGTTATATCTCAATCTTAGCATCACCATTATATAGTTGTCTATACCAATTTATTCATTTAAAAAGTTTGAATAAAATACCATATTCTCTTTAATCCTATGGTACGTTAGTATTCACATGCATCTGAAGGATCGAATTGTTATTAAAATGATAAAATTGGTATAGACATCTATAAATATTTAGTGCTATAGTTAAAAATGAAAAAGCGCTTACACCCAGCATCAATTGTTTTGAGGAAATAATTCATTTATAGTTAATTTTTTTAAACTTTATAGGGGGTAATAAGATGAAGAAATATTTACAAAGAATTGGTCGTTCATTGATGTTACCTGTAGCTGTTTTACCGGCTGCAGCCATTTTGATGGGTATTGGTTATTGGATCGACCCTACAGGTTGGGGGGCGGATAGTCCACTTGCTGCTTTCCTAATTAAAGCTGGTTCATCCATTATTGATAATATCCCTTTCTTATTTGCTGTTGGAGTAGCACTAGGGATGGCGAAAGAAAAAGATGGTTCATCTGCGTTAAGTGGTCTAGTAGCTTACCTGGTTGTAACAACCTTGCTTTCAACAGGATCAGTGGCATTGCTGCAAGGAATTAAACCAGAAGAAGTAGATCCTGCGTTTGGAAAAATCGGAAATGCCTTCGTTGGTATTATTTCGGGGATAGTCGCGTCAATGATGTACAATCGATTTAGTCATGTGAAACTTCCGGATGCGTTAGCATTTTTTAGTGGGAAACGACTCGTTCCAATTATGACAGCGGTTTCGATGTTAGTCGTTTCTGCAGTATTATTCTTTATTTGGCCGCCTATTTTTACAGGATTGGTTTCTTTTGGTAAAGGGATAAGTGGATTAGGTGCCATTGGCGCTGGGCTATTCGGTTTCTTCAATCGACTTCTAATTCCAACAGGTCTACATCATGCTTTAAACGCTGTGTTCTGGTTTAATGTTGCAGGAATCGATGATATTGGAAATTTCTGGTCTGGAAAGGGTGTAAAGGGAGTCACAGGAATGTATCAAGCTGGCTTCTTCCCTATCATGATGTTTGGTTTACCAGCTGCAGGGCTGGCAATGTATCATACAGCTAAAACAAAAAAGAAAAAGCAAGTAGCATCCTTAATGCTGGCAGCCGGTTTCGCTGCATTCTTTACTGGTGTAACAGAACCATTGGAATTTGCATTTATGTTTGTAGCACCAATGCTTTATTTGGTGCATGCGGTTTTAACAGGTATTTCATTAGCGATCGCAGCTGCATTCCATTGGACAGCAGGATTTGGTTTTAGTGCCGGTTTAGTAGACTTTGTTTTAAGTTCAAGATTGCCGATGGCAAACCAGCCTTACATGTTAATAGTTCAAGGCCTAGTGTTTGCTGTAATCTATTATTTCTTATTCAGATTCATCATTACAAAATTCAACTTAATGACTCCTGGACGTGAAGAAGATGATGATGAGTCTTCTGAAGTTGTCGTTGCAGCAGGTGAAAGCAAATTTGCCGCAATGGCCGCACAGATATATGAAGGGCTAGGCGGAAACGCAAATGTTACCTCTGTAGACAATTGTGTAACGCGCTTAAGAATGGAAGTTAAAGACATGAATGCAGTCGACCAACAAAAAATTAAAGCGACTGGTGTACCTGGTATCAATATCGTTGGGAAACAAAGCATTCAAGTGATTGTCGGAACCAATGTACAATTTGTAGCAGACGAAATTATAAAACTTCGTAATGGGACGAAGAGAAGTGATAAGACTGGAATTAATTCGGATTTAGCACAAAAAGTGGCAGCGGCTCCGATAGAAACAAATGTACTCTCACCACTTTCTGAAAAAGATTTTGTTATGCCAATCGAAGGGGAAATTATCCCGATTACTGAAGTGCCAGACCAAGTTTTCTCACAAAAAATGATGGGAGAAGGTTTTGGAATTATACCAACTAAAGGTACGGTCGTTTCACCAGTGGATGGCGAAATCATGAATGTTTTCCCTACTAAGCATGCAATCGGAATTAAATCAAAGCAAGGCTATGAAATCCTTATTCATATTGGCTTGGATACCGTCAATTTAAAAGGTGAAGGCTTCAATGTTCTTGTAAAAGAAGGACAGCAGATAACTAAAGGTCAAGAAATCTTGAACTTTGATCTAGAATTCATTAAGAAATCAGTACCATCAGCTATTACACCAGTTATCTTTACAAACTTAACAAAATTAAATGTAAAGAAACAAGGACACTCAGCCCAAGGTCAAGAAGGAATCCTAACAATTGAATAACAATAAAAATCGGCAGGTGCCAGGCACCTGTCGATTTTTTATTTTATTGATTAAATATCAATTCAGCGATCTTCAACCCCTAATGAACTTGTGTTTTTGGCCCAGCAATTTAACAAAGCTCACCCACAATTTTTGTCCCGTGAACTTCACTAATATTTAACATGCTTGCGATATGATTTAGGTTTTTGTCAGTAATTCCCCCGCCGGGAAGAATAATAATTTGGTCAGCCGCAAAATCCACTAATTCCTTCAAACGGCTAAGGTTGTCTTCGATTGATTTAGAACTTGGTCCTCCGTGTGTTAAAATTCGATTCACTCGATGTTTCACAAGCCAATCAATAGCTTCAAACTGATAGTCATTTTTTATCTGATCAAATGCCATGTGAAAGGTTACATCCAGCCCTTTTGCAGATTCTAGCAGTTTAAGCATGGCATCCTCATCAATCCAATCAGAATCATTTAAGCATCCAATCACCACTCCATCTGTCCCTAACTGTTTGAAATGAGCAATATCAGTTTGCATAATCTCTATTTCTTCTTTAGTAAAAATAAAATTACCGCCTCTGGGTCTAACCATGGTCATTACCTTCGTATTTTTGGAGTGACAATATGAAATGGTTTTTGCAGCTACCCCGTGACTAACAGTAGTGCCTCCGACAGATAGGTTGTCACAAAGCTCAATCCGGTGTCCCCCCTTTTCAATAGCCATTGGAACCAATGTAAAATTCTCTACACAAACTTCTTTTAGCATATACACTCACCTTTCAGATACAACTCAAAGAATACTCTCTGAACACTTCGCAAATCAAATCTCCTGTTTTCTTGCAGATTCATTATACAAGAAAAAACCATTCATTAACCTTCCCTGCTTTCCCCTATCGCTCGGTCCTCAAAAAACTGGCAATTGGCTTGGCTGCTAAGCCAAAGAACTTGGTGAGTATGTATGCTATAGTTTGTACACTTATTTTCATATAAGCCTCAGCGGAATGGACAAAAGGGAGATACAAATAATAAATTGAAAAACGACTGGTGCCTGACACCAGTCGTTTTTGTTAAGCAAATAATTTTGACTCTTCTTGTTGGAAAAAGCTTTTCATCGCATGAAAGACATCTGCTTTTTGTTTTAGAATATAGTAGCGAAATTGATCTTCTTTAATGTTTTTATAGGCGGACATTAGAGTGGAATGACGGTTATATTGATTTACCTCTCCATAACCGAACATATTGGACACCTTCATTAATTCCTCTACAAGCTTCACACAACGCGCATTATCCGATGTGAGATTATCACCGTCTGAAAAGTGGAATGGATAGATGTTGAACTTTCGTGGATTATATTTGGCATCAATGATTTCGAGTGCTTTCCGGTATGCGGATGAACAAATGGTTCCACCACTTTCACCCTTGGAAAAGAAGTCTTCCTCTGAAACTACTTTAGCTTCAGTATGGTGGGCAATAAATTCAATTTCAACTGTTTCATATTTAGTTCTTAAAAAGCGAGTCATCCAGAAGAAAAAGCTGCGCGCCATATACTTTTCCCAGATCCCCATTGAGCCACTCGTATCCATCATAGCAATAACAACTGCTTTCGAATCTGGTTTGATTACTTCATTCCAAGTCTTAAATTTTAAATCATCCTTGTAAATAGGATGGAACGCTGGCTTCCCACTCATCGCATTCCTTTTAAAAGCTGACATCATCGTCCGTTTCTTATCAATATTCCCCATCAAACCTGTTTTCCGAATATCATTGAATTCAATGTTTTCAACGAGATGTTCTTGTTCTTCTTTTCTTTTTAAATTTGGAAGCTCTAATTGTTTAAATAATGCTTCCTCCAACTCCATTAATGATACTTCCGCTTCAAAATAATCTTCTCCTGCTTGGTCTCCAGCTCCTTGGCCTTTCCCAGGTCCCTTTTGCCCGCTGGAGCCATCACGTGCTACTACATCACCTACTTGACTGTCACCATCACCCTGGCCCACGTGTTTGTTTTTGTCATAATTATAACGGATTTTATATTCGTCCAATGAACGAATTGGAATTTTTACGACATCTCGACCATTAGACATAATTATGCTTTCTTCTGTAATTAAGTCTGGAAGATTGTTGCGAATTGCCTCCTGGACTTTTTCCTGATGCCGCTGCTGGTCATCGTGGCCTTTTCGGTGGAGGGACCAATCTTCTCTTGAAATGATAAATTGATGGTTGTTAGTTGACAATGTAAACCCCTCCTTATTAATTTAATAGTTTCCAAAATGCACAAATTTTCATCAAATACATATTATAACGCGAGTGAAAAAATATTAAGATAAATATGGATTACTCTATCCTATGCAGAAGTAAAGAATAATTTACAAATTATTTTGACAATTATGCATTCGCCTAAGAAATTGGACAAAGTAGCAAAATGGGACCAACAAGTCTTTTGCGAACTTGAATAAGGAAAAAAATAGACTGACAGATTTCCTTCTGCCAGTCCCTGCTATTTTAAACCCAACCTATCTATTTAATAGACTTCCTACATAACGAAGTAATTCATTAGCTGACGTTGTATTATAGCCGTGTTCATCCACTAGTCTTGCCACTACATTATTGATCTTCTTTAGCTGCTGTTCATCCGGGGTTTTTGAAGAGGTAGTAATTTTCACTACATCCTTTAAATCAGCAAACAATTTCTTTTGAATGGCTTCACGAAGACGATCATGAGAATTATAGTCAAATCGTTTCCCTTTTCTCGCAAAGGCCGAAATTCGAATGAGGACTTCCTCTCTGAAGGCCTTTTTCGCATTTTCAGAGATACCAATTTGTTCTTCAATGGAACGCATCAACTTCTCATCTGGATTGATTTCCTCTCCAGTGAGTGGATCACGGAGTTTCGATTTATTGCAATAGGCCTCAACATTATCAAGATAATTGTCCATTAACGTTTTCGCCGATTCTTCGTACGAATACACAAATGCTTTTTGGACTTCCTTCTTGGCAATATTATCATACTCTTTCCGAGCTAAGGAGATATAATTCATATAACGTTCTCGTAACTCAGCAGTGATGGAAGGGTGTTGATCGAGCCCATCTTTTAATGATCTTAATACATCCAGTGCATTAATCGATGGAATTTCTTTTCGAATAATTGTTGATGATATTCGATTAATTACATAGCGAGGATCAATACCACTCATACCCTCGTCTGGATATTCCTTCTTAAGTTCATCCACATCCGCTGTATTAAAGCCTTCCACACTTTCCCCATCATAAAGGCGCATTTTCTTAAGTAAATCAATATCGCCTTTCTTCGGTTCCTTTAAACGTGTAAGGATCGTAAACATCGCAGCTACCTTTAACGTATGCGGGGCGATGTGAACATCTGAAACATCACTTTCATTGATCATTTTTTCATAAATTCTTTCTTCTTGTGACACCTTTAAGTTATACGGTATTGGCATGACAATAATCCGTGAATGGAGTGCTTCATTCTTCTTATTGGAGATAAAGGATCGGTACTCCGTTTCGTTCGTGTGCGCCACGATCAGCTCATCAGCACTAATTAGGGCAAAGCGTCCTGCTTTAAAATTCCCTTCTTGGGTAAGAGACAACAAGTGCCACAAGAATTTCTCATCACACTTTAACATCTCCTGGAACTCCATCATTCCTCGGTTAGCTTTATTAAGTTCACCATCAAAACGATAGGCACGTGGATCTGATTCGGAACCAAATTCTGCAATCGTTGAAAAATCAATACTTCCTGTTAAATCGGCAATATCCTGTGATTTTGGATCGGATGGGCTGAATGTACCAATTCCAGTTCGTTTATCTTCGGAAAAGAAGATTCTTTCAACGAGTACATCTTCAATTCGTCCACCATACTCCTGTTCTAAACGCATCATATTCAGTGGTGAAAGATTACCTTCGATCCGGATTCCATACTCATCATAGAAATCCTTCCGCAAATGATGTGGGATTAAATGGAGTGGATCCTCATGCATCGGGCATCCTTTAATGGCAAATACAGAGCCTCGATCAGTGAGTGAGTAAGCTTCGAGCCCCCTTTTTAACATGGTAACAAGAGTCGATTTCCCGCCGCTTACAGGACCCATTAATAATAAAATACGTTTCCTTACATCCAGTCTTTTTGCAGCCGGATGGAAGTACTCTTCAACAAGACGCTCCAGCGATTCCTCTAAACCAAATAATTGATTACTAAAGAATTCGTACTTTTTCGTCCCTTTTTCTTCAGTAATTCCTGCATCCTTAAGCATATTATAAACTCGTGAATGTGCCGACTGTGCAACCCATGGCTTCTCTTTCAACAATTGTAAATAATCTGCGAATGACCCTTCCCAACGTAGCTTTTCTTCTTCTTCGCGATACATCTCGATTTTTTTTAGAATATCCATAAGGCCCTCCCCCGTAGGTTAATCAGAGACGATTAATATACTTTATGCTCATATGCTTTTGAACATGCGTACCCATTGCGAGTTAGCGTCTATCTTTTTTGTTTCAATAAAAGAATCTTCTTCTTTTCATTTTTTTAAGATAGGCTATAATAAGACTATATGTGTGATAAAATTGAAAAATGTATGACGAAGGAGGATTACATAAATATGAATACGTTCATCGTTTGTTTAGTCATGGTCACGTTTTTAGCAGCAATCTTCACATCAGGTTATAATGACAAACCAGGTTCTACAAAATAAAAGCTGCCAATTGGCAGCTTTTTTAATGAAGATCAAGTTTATTTTTTTTAATAAATTCCTTCATATACATTCTACTCTTTCTATCAAGCATAATAGCCATTTGTTCCGTCCAGCGGTCGTTTCTTTTCCCGCTTGTCCGCTCAGCATAGTAGCTTGAAATCAAGGTATCATATTTTTGAAGCTGACTAACGTAGACCCCCATATCCTGTTCATATTCATCTTCATGATAAACATGCTCAAACGGCAGCCTCGGTTTTTTCTCAGTTAGTTTGCTTGGAAAACCGACAGCTAGTCCAAACAATGGAATTACCCGCTCCGGTGTTTTCAAAATCTTTTTTACTTCCTCGAGATTATTTCGAATTCCACCTATGTAACATATTCCTAAACCCAATGATTCTGCTGCTATCGCTGCATTTTGTGCTGCTAAAGATGCATCAATAAGGGCTACCATGAACTTTTCCGTGCTTTCAATCGAAGTAGCAACATTTATGTGTTCCTGTTCTCCAACAATAGTATGGCGGTATAGATCTGCACAAAAAACAAAAAAGTGACCGTTTTTTTCAACATATTCCTGATTCCCTGCAATTTCGGCTAATTTTTTCTTCTTCTCTTTGTCCTTAACTCCAATAATAGAATAGGCCTGAATAAAACTTGAGGTAGCTGCAGATTGAGCACATGTAATGATTGTTTTGATTTGTTCGTCTGTTAGCGGCTTGTCCTCAAAATGACGAAGAGAGCGGTGATTTAATATAGTTTCGATAACTTCATTCATGACAAACTTCCTTTCATTAATCAAAAGGAGGCCCGCTAGGACCCCCTTGATTATTTTAAATGAGCATAGTCTTGCTGTCGCAGCGCTTCATAGATAAGAATAGCCGCTGTATTGGACAGATTCAGCGAACGAATATTATCGTTCATAGGAATCCGTAAGCTAACTTCCTTATTTGCTTCAATGACCTCTTTCGGCAGACCGGTCGTTTCTCGCCCAAAGATAAAATAATAATCCTTACTTGAATTACTATAATCAAAACTGCTAAAAGGCTTTTGACCAAATTTGGTAATGTAAAAAAATTCACTGCCTGCATTCTTTTCATAAAATTCATCTAGAGAATCATAATAGAAAATGTTAACGTATTGCCAATAATCCAGGCCCGCTCTTTTTAGCATTTTGTCATCTGTGGAAAAACCTAATGGACGGATTAAATGTAAATTTGTATCTGTTCCTGCACAGGTTCTTGCTATATTTCCTGTATTGGAAGGGATCTGCGGTTGATATAAGACTACATTAATTGACATGGAACTCACCTCGGGTAAAAACTCTACATGCCATTATACCATTATGATATATCCTTTCAATAATTAAACCTCTTTAGTCGATTATCGAAAAAAACTTATATTTAATTTTAGGGGTATAGGCAGATGAATCCTCATATGCCCAATACCTCATTCTACTATTATACGTATGGGCATTAACTAACGGCATCCCGTATGCGTCCTTACCAGTCACAATTGTATTATGATTAAATCTTCCATCCCCTTCAAAATCGTAGCAAATAACATCTCCCAATAACAATTGATCAGGGCTGCTCACTTGCCTTGCCCGCAAACCACTTTTTGAATTAGCCAAGTAGCTCTTTAGTGAATTTGCCACTGCCCAGCTATAGCTCCAATTATGATTTTGGAGCCACCAGCCTGCTCCCTTATTGGGATAACCTCTCATAGGTGCCCCGCCACTATGAAGGCATTGAGAGATAAAATTGGTGCAATCATTTTCAAATTTTTTATAAGCAGGATTATAGCTATTCCACCACCGTTCCGCATATTGCACAGCCTTTAAGCGATTGTACTGATAGCTCGATCGTTCGTCCTTGTCCTCTAAAACAAGGTCGGTTGGCAGCTGATACATATCTTGAGGTTCATAGGGGTTAATTTCCTCATCCATCACTAAAGCCCCTTTATAAAACTTTGCTAATCTTTCTTCAACCTCTTCTTCCATATATAGCAATGCCTTTTGTTTAATTAAGTATTGATAATGGGCCTGGTATTTTACCGTTTGAAATTCTTCCTCTTTATTCGTTTCTAGTATCCTGCCTGAGGCTTTAACTTTTACAATTTCTGCTGACCTGTTTGATAAAGCACTTTGCTTTTTATCAGCCTTTGGAAAAAATACTTTATGAGTTCTATTATCGGAAACAAATTGACTTACTCTTTTTTCAAATAACGCTTGTATTAACTGAAGCATATTCTCCACCCCTTTCTTTCATACATATGAGAGAAGACAGGGTTTCAATCAAAAAAATAAGCGAACCACGTGAGTTCGCGCACTTATTATCTATAAAAACGTAAGCCTTTTTCTATTTCATTTTGGACTTCCAGATCTATTTCATGCTCTTGGGCTTTTTTTAAAGCCGCAAAAGCCGTTTCACCGCCAATTTTCCCAAGGGCCCAGGCTGCTGTTCCTCTTGAAACGGGACTTGCTTCATTTTCTAGAACATCGACTAAATCTGGAATGGCAGTTTCATCCTTAAAATGGGCAAGCGCAATAATCGCATTCCGTTGTATTGGCTTTTTCCCTCTCCACGCACCAGATACATAACCGAATTTAGTTTTAAATTCCCGATTGCTTAATTTTAAGATTGGCTTTAACAAGGGCTTAGCAACTTCAGATTGCGCTTCAAGTTCATCATGAAAATGAAAGTTTTTCCCCTTGTTAACTGGACATGCGGTCTGGCAAGAATCACAACCATAGATCCGGTTCCCAATCTTATCTCTAAACTCGTCTGGAATAAATGTTTTGGTTTGGGTTAAAAAAGATATACAGCGCTGTGCATTAATTTGTCCCCCTTGAACCAGTGCCCCTGTTGGACATGCATCCAAACATTTTGTACATGACCCGCATTGATCTTCCATTGGTGTATCTGGTTCAAAAGGAATACTTGTGATCATTTCACCCAAATACACATATGAACCAAACTCCGGTGTAATGATCGAGCAGTTTTTTCCACTCCAACCGATTCCAGCACGTTCCGCTACCGCACGATCTGAGAGTTCACCAGTGTCAACCATCGATTTCAACCTTGCTCCCGGCATCTTGGTGGCGAGAAATTCCTCTAGTTTTTTTAGCCTATCATTAAGCACATGGTGATAGTCAAGTCCCCATGAGGCCCTGCTGAAAATGCCTCTTCTTTTACCCTGTTTGCTTTCGACACGGTTCTTCATTTTGGAAGGGTATGCAACTGCAATGGAAATGATCGAACGAGGTTCCTCTAGTAATAAAGAAGGGGTGACTCGTTTCTCAATATCTGGCTCTTCAAATCCTGATTGATAGCTAAGTTCCTGCTGCCTTATAAGCCGGCTTTTTAATTCAGTGAACGTGTCAGCTGTCGTGAAACCAATTTTATCGATTCCGATTTCTTTACTATAAGCAATTACTTCTTCTTTTAGTGTTTTAAAGTCCATAGAGCGAGCCCCCCCTTCTTGGGTTGATTAAATAGAAAAAAACGCAATGTATCGTTCTCTTATGTAACGATATACTGCGTTAGTTAATATGTATGGAGCGGGTGATGGGAATCGAACCCACTACATCAGCTTGGAAGGCTGAGGTTTTACCAGTAAACTACACCCGCATTTTTTATCAACTGATGAATAATTCTTATCATCAACTGACCTTTATTATGATACACACTATTTTTACTATAGTCAAGGGTAAAATGCAAATTTTGTCGAATATACTTCTATTGGTCAGATTAGAAACAAAATATAATGTTTAGTAGTATATTCAAAAAGATATAGATCGGTTACTCTCTTAGAATGGACACCATCTGCTTACTTGTGCTTATTGGTTACCGTTAAGTGCATTTTTTTTTAGGGAACGATTAATTTTTTATGCTTGCTTTCATCACTTTCCCCTTCAATGAGCGAATCTCGGTTATTTATGGGCGAATTTAAGAATCAACACTCTTTTAGAATTGAGTTGCATAAACTTTAGTCAAAAAAAAAAATTGCTCATTAAATTATGAGCAATTTTTTTAAAACAATTTGATACCGGTGGTCGGGGTCGAACCGACACTCCAGAAGGAACACGATTTTGAGTCGTGCCGATATGTATATACGTTAAAAGTCCGCAAAAACGGCGTCTACATCTTCGATAGCTCGCCCGTAGCACACGACCGCGCTTCGGGAACGAACCTATTATATCGAATCTCGTCGAATGATGTCAAGGAGAGTCTAGGCATCAGGACAAATCGAAAGGGCTAATTTCGCAAATCTAAAGTTGATGCACCTGAGATCAAGGCTATTTTTTATCGTATTTAGAGATTACGGTAAGCGAGATACCTTCGTCATCGTTTTTCGCGTTGAACCAGCCGGAAAGCGTGTCGTCCTCTTTAACGTTGCCTAACTCGAGGCTGTTCGAAATTTTTTTCGTAAGGATTTCCGCCTGTGCCTCCGTAGTGTCCGGTTGAACTATGAGTTGGACGGATGGCTTTACGCCATATTCCTTTGTGAAAGACGTTTGGAAATCACTGAGATCAGTCAATGGGTCTGCGTCTCCGCCTGGCTCGGCCGTTGCGATTAACGTAATTACTACCGAAGTAATAGCGATAATCAGCACCGATAATAATATAACGACGTTCTTATTTAACTCATTCACCTTCGCTAACATATGTACCGCCTCCTTTTAAAATCTATACGTCTAGTCCTACAAAAGATTCATTGTTAAGTAAAAAATCTCCATCATAAGTTGAAATCAATCCGCGTCACCTTGTGTCATTGGGTTAATTGGTTTTGCTCTTTTACGATTGTCACACTGCAAACATGAAGTGACAGGCTATCAACCTATCACAAATGATTTATAGGCTAATGACTTTACTTGTTGAACTAACGAGGCAGGATAGTTAAATAACGAAGGAGATATAATAAGTTAAATGATTCCTTTTAGATAATGGGGTATTAATATGTCAATGAAAAATAAGTGGTTATTTAATATTGCAATGGTATTACTCTCATGGATTACAGTTTCTTTTTTGGAAAGACGAAGTATAAAGAGATTTTTTCCAGCCTTTATCTTTGTGTTTTTAATAAATTGTATTGATGTTCCGATTGGAAAGAAACGTAGATGGTGGTCTTTTTATAATAAACCACATTCCTTTTTTCATAATGAATTTCCTTTTTTAATAGGTCCAATGTTGGCGGTGGCTTTATGGACATTAAAATGGACATACGGAAATTTCAAAAAGTTTATCTTGCTAAATGCTCTTTTCCAATTAATTTTTACATTTCTAGCTAAAAGTTTATTTGCAAAGATAAAATTATTTAAATTAGTTCGACTTAATGCATTTCAATTCTTCCTATACTTCTTTTACAAAGCTTTTTTCTTATATGGATTTCAATACTTTTATGAAAATAAAAAGAGATTATTCAACTAAAGGGTGCGATACTTCAACAAGGGTATTGCTTTTTCCTTATGCAACTAACGAAGCAGGTTAGTGGAACAAGAAAGGTGAAAATCCATCTCACATTTATGTCGCAATTGACCCATATTGTGCAAAATAAAATTGATTTTTTTTGTTGTATTTTAGCTAAAAACTTATGAAACAGAATAAATGGTGTTCTAAAAAACAAAACCATCCTAGAAAGGATGGTTTAGGAAAATGGACAAGAATTTTTTATATAACATCATATTCTGACCGCCAGAAAATGTATCTGGGATAATTTATCATATTTGATAAAGACTCTTACACTTTATTGCTGATTGTACTGAGGTTCTTCCCCTTGAATTTCTTGAAGACGAGGTTGAAGACTGTCAAGCACGGATTTTGTTTGTTGCGCGGCTTGTTGATAAAGCTGCTTTGCATTCTGGTTGTCGGTTGCTAAAGCAAAAGTTTCAAAGCATGCTTGTGCACTTTTTAAATTTGCTAAAGCGGTTTGAACATCTTTTCCAACTGTCATTTTTTAAATCCTCTTTTCATTGAAGGAGTATGCGAATATTTTTGTCTACTCGACTTACTTAATGTGCTCATAAATTTGAAATTTACTTTGCTTGAATAGAAAAAAGCGTCAGATTAGTAAAAGAGAATGTACGTGTTCAACTAACGGGTGCTTTACTTCATTAAGAAGTAGAGTCTTTTTTTCAGTGTTCCACTAACTGGGCAGTTTAGTTGAAGATAAAAATGACTCCTTTGTGTCGTAATTGACTATAAAAAACGACATAAAAAGGGCTAAATTATTAGCCCGATCTAGACTTGATGTTTAAATTGGCTACTTTCCGCTATTTCCATAATAATTAGCCAATACAACTTGTTATTGATTTGTTTACAATACACTTTTGCACCATCAAGTTCCTAGTAAGGAGTATTGTTAATAAAAAAGTAGTAATTATTCTCTTATGTATAGATTCTTGCATTTATTAACAATCAATTTAATGGTTATACCAAGTATTATGTAGTAAAAAAAGGAGTAATAATATTTCCATCTTATATAATAGACCAATTTCATAGCCTTACTTACAGGCTCTCCAATAAAAGCAAATAGTAACGCCATAATTAATAAACCAAAAATATAAGATTTCCACCTTCTAAAAAATTGATACATCAGCATATAAGCAACAGGTACCATACACATATCAAATGGGATTGCTCTAGGGGTTATAGGAAGAAACTGGGTAGGGTAAATCCAAAACTTCACATCTAAACCAATAGCGTCTAAATAAGCAGTGGATATTATGGCGAGAGTACCAACTAAAATGGTTTCTAAAAGTTTATTACGGTCAACAACCTTTGCCCAAATTATCCAAGGAATAGTTAAAAAAGCGAACAGCACCCACCAGTTCCAAGTAAATAACTCATTTTCATACCAATGATTTATACTCTTTATTACGTGTTGATGATGTTCTTTATGTATTTTTAACGCGAATCTTATTTTTTCATTCACGATAAACTCTCCTACGAAACATAATCAAAAGGTAACGTTTATAAAAGATTTATTTAGTTTATGTAACACCAAGTATTTAATACTTTTGGTATGACGCATTTCGATTAAATGATGCAATAGAAAAGAAGGTACTTCTTCAACTAATGGGTGCTTTAGTTTAATAAGAAGTCCACCAAAAGATCCTTTTACTATTGGAAAAGTTATCAATTTTTATTGTTTAACAGAGCAGCAAAAAAGAGCGGGTAATTAAACCCACTCTAAGAAGCTTGGCAAGCGCAATAAGCCCGCTTTAGTTAAATTACGGTATTTCACTCGTACACCAATCGGAGCTATATTCGCAAAATCATCGGTTTCCTTTATGATTGTAGTTTGGTACACTTTCGCCTTTTCACGCGCAGGCACTCCGAGTTCCATCACGCCCATGTACTTCCCGTCATCATCTGCAAGTAACCAGCCGAAATCCTTCGGTTGCTTGCGGTAGCCCACGACGTTCACATTGGAGTACTGGTAATTAATGACCTTCAACCATGAGTGCGATCTCTTGCCGACTTCGTAACGCGAATCTTTTCGTTTCAAAACAATACCTTCGAGTCCTTGCGCCTTAATGGCTTCAAAATAAGCCTCACCGTGACCTTCGATAAATTGCGATTTGGCAATCAGCGCGGAATCATTCGGAATAAGCTCCGCAAGTATTTCCTTACGCTCAAGTAACGGAAGTTTTGTGACGCGCTCTCCTTCGTGTTGGATCACGTCAAAGGCAACGAAGCTGACCTGCGATTTATCCTTCGAACTCATGAACCGGCTCATCATCGCTTCGAAATCAGGCTTACCTTCCTTATCGCTGACTATTAATTCGCCATCTAGTAAGGTGCCTGGAGGAATGTTTAAATTATGAAGTTCGGGGAATTTTGATGTGATTTCATTATTGTGGCGTGAAAATAAGCGGACTTTGCCCACTGAATCAACGGAATATATTAAACGGATGCCATCGAGTTTTAGTTCCGTAATGTACTCGGTGTCGTTAAACGGCTGGTCTGATTTATGAAGAAGCATAGGTTTTACGAACAATTAAACCACCTCATATTAATTTTACCACGATTAATAGGACGGAAGATTAGGAGACTATTGGAAAGAGTGAGTAATAATTATTGGGCGGTATTACGTTCACCCTTTCGATTATCAATAATAAAAAGGACAGGCCGTTAGGACTTTCCTAAGGGGTACATATTGATATTTAGGAATTATTTACTAATTGATTCATTTTTTAGCAGGAATTTAACCATTTAATGGCGAATATATTTTAGGAATTTATTCCCATTTTCAAGCAAAGGTGGTGACAACATGGCAACTAAAAGTATTGAAATTAAATGTTCTAACCCTAGTTGTAATTCTTGGTTTCCTTCTCCAATTTTCTTCGGAGATATGAATTCCTTTGATACTTCAATGCTAATCGGTAATAAAGCACAATGCCCTAAGTGTAATAAAATGACTGGTTGCAATAAGGAAAACATGAGAGTTCGCTCCGATGATGGAGGGTTTAGAGGAAAAGATACTTATTAAGTATTTTTAAGGGGAAGGATTTTGTCCATCCCCTTTATTTTCTATACTTCCACCGAATCCCTTCAGAAAGAAAGATGATACTAACTCCCATATGGTTTAACTCTGTGAGAATATTGCCATTTCTTGTTCTGCCTAATTCCTCGACTAATCGTTCAATTGTATCCATATAAAACTCCTCCTTTAAATTTTCCGGTAACCGACTGCCACTCGAATTTTTATCTGATACGGGTCCGTTTTTAAGGAGACGCCCGAATGATATCGAGCGCAAAATAAAAACGCCTTAGTTGGCGTATCTTGCTAAAACTGCGGTTTTAAGCTTACAATACTTTGCTGCATCAGTTATCGTCCCGGTCACTAGTGCTGTCATATACAGTTTGCTTAGGTTTTCAATATCGTCATTAATTCCGGCAATACTTACGGTTGCAGGATCGACGTCCTGACCACGGAAGACAATATCGTCGTCACCTTCGACAATAAGCTTGCCCGTCTCAGTAATGGAGAATTTTATTTCGGATTGATTCACCGCTGGAATCGTTTTTTGCATATGCAGCTTCCACGCTTTACCGGTAAAGGCGGTTACCTTTAACGCAGTAATACTTGACGGAATAAGAATCCGATCGCCATTACCGAAGTCTTTCGAATATCCACCAGTTCCTTGAAGCGAAATTGTAATCGGGCTGCCGTCACTTTCGAGCCGAGCATATCCCCATCCCGTCGAGTCTACCGTTTGATTACCTACACCTGTAACTACTTTTCTTTCAATTTTAGCCATTATTTATTACCTCCTAATTTTAATTCTCCGTCTTTAACTTTCTGTTCCATAATAGTCGCGAGACTGTCGTAAGCCTGATCGACTTTGCTTTTTTGCTTTTCAACGACTTCCTCAGGATCAACGAACACCGGCATTGGTTCGTCATTCTTCTCGAAATAAATTTCAGGATTTTGATAATGGCGGACTACTTCTGGCGTAAATAGTTCGGAGATTATCGAGTAATCAACATTCACCGAAGGATCATCGCCAGGTATCATCAGCAAGAATAGTTTGTTATCAATTGTGTGATCGACTTCTTCGATTACGTCGTAAGCTTCCGCAACATCAACTGGGGTATGGTCGGCTTTTAGTTTATCGAAAGCCTTTGAAAGCCCAATTTTATATTCACCGGTTTGGAAGTGACCGGCTAACTCATAGAAATTCTCTAAAACTAGACTCGCGTATGCCGAATCAGGCGTCTTTAGCAAGAAAGACTGTAAATCGTTGAATCCTGATTTCTCGTCTTTCAGCACCATTTTAAACCTCAATTCCGAAAAATCACGGCTAAACTTTGCGCGAGTTGCTTCATCCGCTGATACGAAACTCTTCTCGATTGTTTCCTTCGCTAGTTTCTTAGCATTAGTTAAGTAAAGCTGATA
>NZ_JAHUWN010000003.1 GCF_019219025.1 Bacillus sp. sid0103
TTAGTACGCCTTCATGTAGCCAAAATGCTAATTACTCATTCATTCCACGGCTTATTGATCATTCAAGTGATTTGAATTCCTGCGAATAAGTGAGTATTCGAGAGATAATCGTATCTAACTGAGGGAGCACAAGAAGAAAGCCGCCAAAAATGGCAGCTGGAACTTCAACTCTTGCAACCCGTTAGTCAAACAAAAATTTACCAAATTTCATAATATATACCTTGATTATTATGATTAGGTATATCATATTCTTCTCTAAGTAAAATTTCTCGCCTTTCCATATATGTTACATAGCGATTTAAACTCTCAATAAACCCTTTTATATCGTCCTTTAGAATTTCATAATAAGTATAATCCCATTGTTCAATATAGTGGTCTTCAATTTCTTCTAGTCTGCTTTTACCTGCCTCGCTTAAAAGCACTATATATTTATCTTGAACATCATTTACAGTCTTAATAGAAAGGGTACACCAATAAGCCTCCATCACTGAACTATCAGTAATATGAAAGGGACTTATTACTAAATCATCAATATAGTTAAGACGCTTTATAATAATGGGTAGCTGGTTAATTTGTTCTAAAGTGAAATACAAACTATTATCACGCCAATGTCCTCCAGTCAACTTCTCTAACTCAGCTGAACACTGTTTGCCAAAATCCATATTTATTACCTCCAAAACAAAAGTTCCTACTGTAATTTTAGCATCCTCTTGTTCAACTATCCTGCATCCGTTAGCTGAATAAGAAAAAGCCACCAAAATGGCAGCTGGAACTTTAACTCAAGCATCCGTTAGTGAAATAATCCGTTTATGAGTATAAGACCAATGACAATAGCCACAAGAGATAACATAAAAGCAAAACCATTTAGACTATTGGGATTAAAGATCTCAAGAAAATCTAAAATTAAAAATAACACCTTTTTTGATGTTTTGGTTTCATCTTTTTTAAATTCCTTATACCCAGAAATCAATAAGGTTATAGAAGATATAAGACCTATTAATAAGAGAACCACCCCATCCGTTAGCGACATAGAAATTTTATCCTTCTTCCTTCACATCAAATTTTCTTAGGGTTTACTATCTAATTATTAACTTTTCCTGTTGTTAATTAATCTATCCTGCTTCGTTAGCTACATAACAAAATTAAAAACGACCTGCAAAGGCAGATCGCTATTTTAGTCAACTAAAGCACCCGTTACTTTAAGAAGACTGTTCCCATTCTCTTCGTAAAATCCCCATTTTAATGGCATCAAAATATTTACCATCTACCATTCTTGCTTGTCTTATTCTTGCTTCTTCTTTCATTCCCAATTTTTCTGCAACTTTTATCATTCTTACATTTCCTGACCAAGTTGACATACCTAATCGATGTAATCCAGTGGATTTGAATAAGAAATCTATCCAAAGTTTATAAGCCTCAGTACCGTATCCACCGTTCCAGTAATTTTTATCATAAATAACGATACCAGTTTCTAACCAATTAGTGTTTCTATCTACCCAATAAGAACTTACTGTTCCAATTAATTTATCTCCTACAAAGATAATTAGTGAATTAGGAGTGTTGGTGGTAATTTCATAGTTGTTCTCCCAACTTTTTAGAAATTCTTCCTTTGTAATTTTAGGTTCAGGTATATAGGGTCCATTCCATTTCTTCGCCTCTTGTTCCTTTTCTTCAAATTTCCAATAATACAATTCATCAAGATCTTGATGAGTAGCTTCTTTCAAGGCTATTTTTTGTCCAACAATATTAATCATAAAAATTAAGTTTCCTCCTAAAAATCTGTCTCATTCCTATATAAATTTTACCATAGAATCCAAAATACCTTCTTCAACTATCCTGCCCCGTTAGTTTAAGTACATTTTTTCACAATCTATGTAATCGATTTATAATAAATGCCGTATCAGAACTGAAATGGAACGTAAAAAGCTTATTAATTATTACCGTTACAGAAGTTCTGTAACGCTCTCTTTTAGGTGAGATTTGGCATACTAAAAGTATGCATATTTTATTAGAAATACCTAAATAAACAACAAAAAGGGACAACCAAATTGTTGCGATTTGATGTCCCTTTTCTATTGATTTTTTATATTTTATACTCGAAGACAGAACCCGTTAACCTCTGATCCCTTTTTTTCATTCTTATTATCTTTTGCAAATGTGTAAATAAAACATTGAGTATTTACCGTTTCTTCTTCAACCAAACTCCCTATTCAATAAGAAATTTGTGGTCATCGCCAGGCAGTGGAGTTTCTCTTGGTGAGAAAGGGTTCAATGGTGACTTCTTTTGTCACTTCCGGTGCTTCTTGCTCATTTTTGGCGTTCATAATTAAATCCAATGCCACTGTCCCGAGTTTTTCGTAATCATGGTTAATCGAGGTAAGGCTCGGCGTCAAGATATCGGCGACAAACGTATCATCATAGCCTACAAAGGCAAATTTCTTTGGGTCGATCTGTTGATGATTGCACGCAATGAAAGCGCCGGAGGCAATCATATCATTCATACAAATAATCGCCGTTGGCAATTCCTTGTTTTCTAACAGTAGTTTCATCGCCTCTTGTCCGCTTTCTACTGAAAAACCGCTGTAGATCTGCCATTCAGGATGATATATCAGACCATTTTCCATCAGGAGCTGTCTGAACTCTTCAACCTTCATATCGGTTGAGGTGATCCCTTCCATTCCTCCCAGTAAGCCAATGTTTTGGTGGCCGATTTGGACTAAATGCTCCACAATCATCTTCATACCCAACCGCTCATTGGATTTCACTTTATAACAATCAACGCCCGCCATCTCTCCATTGACCATCAAAACAGGGATCTTTTTCATTACCTCCAACACCTCAGCAGCTTCTTCTTGAACGGTTGCTGATTTGTTAATGCGGCCGCCCATCATGATGATCCCTTCGACCTGGCGTTCCGAAAGAACCTTGAGGTAAACCGACTCCATCGTGCTGTCGTTCATGGAATTGCATAAGAAGAGCGTGTAGCCCTTTTTTTGAGCGTATTTTTCCAATTCGATGCAGAAGCTTGAAAAGAATGGATTGGTGATGTCTGGCAAAATCAGCCCGATCATCTTTGTTTCTTTTTTTGACAAACTTCTGGCAATACTGTTTGGCTGGAAATTATATTCCTGTATTTTCGCCAGCACCTTCGCTTTTGTCTTTTTGCTGACGGGATAATTGCCATTTAGGACTCTAGATACGGTCGCCGGAGATACGTTTGTAGCTTCGGCAATATCGTAGATGGTCAACGTCTTTTTATCCAATTGAATCCCTCCCTTCTTTTAAAAAATAAACCCATATATAGAAACGATTTTATCCTAACTATCTTTCTTCTAATTGTAATCGATTTTAATAGAAAAATGGTAGTTGTTAAGGTGAAAGTGGCGGCATGGGAAAAAAAACAGCAATAAAAAGTCATAGTTGAGTACTTCAACATCCTCAACTATGACCCATTGGATTATCTAAATGTAACCGTATAGGTTTCCGTCTGGAGTCCATCCTCCGATTTTACGGTGATTACAGCAGCGTCCTTTTCTTCCGTTACCTGATAAGAGGCAAATAAGTCGTTGGTTACCGCTGTCACTACAGGAGATTTCGAAGCTTTGTCCTTCACATCATACATAAAATGGTCAGATTGGAAACCCTTTAGCGGCTTTCCATCGATTATGATACTCTCAAGCGTTGCATCATCGCCAATGCTTGGTCCAGCCTTCGTGACATCTCCTTTTCCAAATACCTCGATCTCCGAAATCGCAATGCATGTATTCGGCATGGCTTTCATCACCGCACGGATCTTCGATGTAGTCACGGGTGCAAAATTCACCGTTACGTCCTTTTTCGCCTTCACCTCTAATTGGGTACCGTCAATGGCCTTCCAATTGGCTCCATCCCAGTACTCAAGCTGAAGGGATGCTGGTGGTCTCGTACCGCCGCCATCATCATAAAAATGGAAATCGAGCTTGGAAATCGTATCCTCTTGGCCAAAATCGATGGCTACCCAATCTTCAGGCCTCCAGCTGTTTGGATCCCAGTTCGTCCAGCGAACCGAAGAGATATCTCCATCGTTGACATTGGTTACTTTATCATACTGTCCGGTAAAGGAAGCAGTTGCCTTTGGAAACTCCTGCCCAGAGTTCGGAAGGTTTAATGCAACGTTCTGCAATTCTGGTTTGGTGATTTGCACAATGGCCGTTACTTTAACTGGACTGTACGGAATAGAGCCTTTGACAGTAAATTTCCCAAGATTTTCAAACTTACTTGGGTCAATCGGTTCCCAATTCACACTGACGTTTCCTTCAGTACCATTTTCAAGTGTAGCAGGAACAAATGCAGGCAGGGCCGGCGCTTTGCCTGGAACAGTTTTCACTTTAATTGGTTCCACACTTTCTACCTTACTTACGGTTACATTGGCGACTGCTGGAATCTTTGTTCCTTCAACCATGCCCCTTACGGTAAAAATGGTTTCCTTTTCATATTGTACAGGGTCAATCGCATCCCACTTCACCGCTTTTCGCACTCTTTCTCCGTCACCGTAAATCGCTGTTACCTCCTGCGGCATTTCCGGTGCTATTTTTTTCTTTGTGACGACTACATTGGCAGGTTCAATATCTACAATTCCGGCCTTATCGATTTTCCAGCTTTGGTTCTTTCCAGCATTCGCTGACCAGACCCCAACTGCAGCGTTTTCACTTGTTGACGAACCGCCAACTTCCAGTAATTGACCGTTTGCTGCGTTTATTAACGTGTATTGTCGATTGCCGGAGGTGGATAACATCCACTTTTGGCTAGCTGAGTTTTGATCGGCTTGCTCCACAGCTGACCCATTTTCTACCCCCATGACTTTTCCGCTATTGGTGTCGACAATTTTAAATAATTCTTTAGAGCTGTATCCATCGGTGACTTTTTGAATGCTCCACTGCTGGGCCGCTTTATCGCGGTCATACGTTTTTTGAACAATCTTGCCATCCTGAGTGATATCGAGGACCTTGCCGCTATTTTGATTGCTTATTTTGTATTGATCTTTGCTATTTAAGAAGCCAGCTTCCTTGTTGACCCCAGATACACCGGATACGACGAAGGTCGTGATCGATTGTGCTGGAACTTCCGCTGTTAATGTTTCATCTTTTACCTGGATGTCTGCTTTTTTCTGTAAATTATCGGTGGCAGAGGTTGTATATGGTGTTGCTGTTGCCGTCTCTTTCACCGTTTCAAATCCAGATAAGTCAAAGTCGACTGCTTTTTGTTCCGTAGATGAATTGGTATAAACGACAACCACGGAGTCATTTTTCGAATCAATCGCCGCCAGAGTATTATTGTTGTTTGAGTTGATAAACTGGTCGCCAGGACGGATAAATTTACTGTAGTTCCCCATAGCGTAGTATTTCTTATTTTTGTAGATTTTAAAATCGCTGAAATCCTTGGCAGCAAAGTCAACCTGTAGTAGACCCCAGTTGCCATTTTCATGCTCAGGTCTCATGTTTACTTCATCTTCAACTGCTTGCCAAAGCACCCATGCCTCAGGCTCGAGCTGCTGGATATCCGCCTGAATTCTTTCCGAGATGGCAAGTCCTGTCTTGATGTCCTCATGATTCTGACCGCCGACGCTAAGGTCAACCTCCGACATCCACAGTCTTTTATCCGCACCTTTGGCAATATCTCTCGCACCCGTTCTTTCTCCTGTACCGTACGTATGTACATTCAACTGTCCAATATTATTGCGGGTTTGCGAATTATACGCATCCCAATTTGCTCGGAATTTTCCTGGATTGGTTTCGTCCATTGCCGAGACAACTGTATCCAATCCTTTTTCGAACAATTGCTTTTTCACCTCATTAATCATTTTCGCTTGTGATGCCGGGTCCCAGTGTGATCCTTCCTGTCTGCCTTTTGCCCCCCAGTAGTTAGTATTCGGTTCATTTACTGGTGAAAGCGTTTTAAATTGAATGCCTGTTTCTTGCTGTAAATGGTCCACAACTCCCGTTAAATAGCTGGCAAAATTCGTGTATTGATCAGGCTTCAGGTTATCCTTATTTGCATCCCAGTTTCCGGATACGTATCCACTTTGCGTCATAAAGTATGGTGCCGAGTTTGAAAAGGCTTCAAACGTATCAGCGCCTCTAGACTTAGCTGCTTTCAGCCACCATTGCTGGTTGGCATCAGCGCTCCAGTTCCAATGGTTAGGATTTTTGGGGTCCCACCAATTCTTCGGCTCTGTCCAGCCAGCTGTGTTTCCATTGGGCGGACCAAATTCGGACGGCCGATTCCAATAACCAGGGACTGCTCCGCCAAGACGCATGTACGGAGTGGTCTCTGGTGAATCACCACCGCCAATATTATATCGAGCAATATTAAAATTAAGTCCATCCTTGCCATAAAGGGCATCGGCTAATTGATTTTTGACTTCTTCCGGCCAGCCTCCCGTAATATTAGCAAACCATACAAGGGCTGTTCCCCAGCCATCAAATGGTGCCTGTTGATAGCTTGGGTCTAATTTCACCTTCTCTGTTACAGTGTTCGATTGGGATTCTTCGGCGGCAAGTACCTTAGGTGCTGCAGGTGCAAGCAGACTAAGCGTCAGAGCTGTGGCCGAACCGCATGTTAAAATCCGTTTAGCCATTTGTTTAAAATTAGCTTTTACCATAAATGCATCCTCCTTTTACTATTCTTCTAGATTCAAAAAGCTAGATTGATAATCACCTCCTAAAGTTTAATACAGAAACCGGTTTCTTTTGAATGGGAATTAGGTTCCACCTCTTATGAAAACTCAGCTGTGTGGTGTTTTTTTTTAGATAGAAACCGGTTTCTATTTCATCAAAAATAAATGCCTAGGTTTTAGAAATTATGCCTGTTTTTTTGCTTTGCCTTTCTGAAAATAGCTTTGTCGTTTTTACCTAGATGAGATTGTGGAAACCGCTTTCTTTTCGCTCGGTACGTGGGAGGATCATGGGGATGAAAAAAAGTTCTTGCTGTCGATTTGCTTTTCGCTTGAAGAATATCGAAAGCAGAAACCGGTTTCTGTTTGATCTAAATTTAAAGATTGGGAATGTGTTTATTCTGAATACTTTTACAATTTTAAATATAAAATCATAAATGGCTACTGTCAATACGAAAGAGAATTTTTGGTCCATTTTTCCTATATCATATAGGACTAGCGGCCCCGAAGACTTTTCAGCTGGTTTCCTAGGAAAAAAATCAGGTTATTTAAAGTATTACCTGGGTCAGGCAGCAACACGTCCCGATTTCCCATACAAAAAAATAAAACAGAAGATCTCTCCCCTGTTTTCTTAATACATCAATTTTCTTTCCCCTATCTCCTTTAGACCGGCACGGATGAGCAGGAAAACAACTACCCATGAAGCTGCCATTAAAAAAGCTTGTCCATATGGAAACATTCCCGGTATTGGTGTGTCCCATAAAGCATGAATCAAAACCACTAAGATAAAGACGCGTAAAAATTTAAAACGGAATAGCATGTTAAGATTAAATGGTTGGTCTCCTTGTACTCGGCAGAATGCTGCACCAGTCAAAGCAGCCCAAGCAACATGCCCGCCTGGAGCAAAGATCCCTCGCCATAGGATTGTGTTGTAGAGTTTTGCACCATCCCCAGAAAGCAGTGCCCTTAAAGCATACCCAGCTGTTTCGAACGCTGCAAAACCTGCTCCAACTGCTGCACCAATGAGAAGGCCGTTTAGAATATATCTGTATTTTCGGTATCTAACAAAAGTAATGACTGTTATCGCTTTGGCAAGCTCCTCAGCAATTCCAATCGTAATTGGATTGATCATGTTTTTCAGAATATCAAAAAACACGAGCGCGACTAACATGGAGAGAATCCCGCCGATCATCACGACATAAATGACTCGATAAAAAGCAATATTTTGCGGAGCATTCATCTCCCAGAAGAAGGTTAACGTTGTAAAGGGAACAGCAGAAGCACCAACAATAATCAGTCCAGGTATAAAGTTCACATTTCTAAAATAGCTTACACCAATATAAAATCCTACGAAGGCAAGAAGCGCAATGATGAACACCCTTGCAAAAAGCCAAGGTTTTGGCCATGTGTCTTTCACTTCCGAAATTTTAGGTGTGGTAAGCGCAGTTCCAACGATGAACAGCCGTTCCGCTTCTAGTTCACTATGATTACGGAAAACACGCGAAAATAAGTTTTGAAATTTCGGCTCAATCGATCGTTCAAATTTTGGGACCATATCAACATAATGGGCAAACTCATAAAAAAAGCTGTTTTCATCCTCTAGTGTATTATTTTTAAAAAACTTTTCGCCGCAGTTTAAGCAGAACTTCACACCATCTGGATTGGAATAAACACAATGCAGGCATTTCAAAAAACTTCACCCCTCTTGGCTTCATTTCTACTTTATTGTTAATACTATGATGGTCAATTTATTGAAATCTTACATGAACCATTATCATTCTTATTTTAATAATCGATAAACAAATCATGTTGATCATTAACTATGAGGTCTGTTTTCAAGATTTTATGTATTGATGTTGTACAGCAAAAAACATCCTTAAAATAAGGATGCCCAATAATAGGTAAATTAATTGAACACACGTATACACCTGAATTATAGAAGCCACCTTTGCCAATAGAAAAAACAGCACCTAAGAAAGAAGTACTGCTTCATCTCCTCTATCTACTGTTTTTATTCTAATCATTCCTTTGTCGATATTGTACATTATATCCCTTTTTTTAAACGGCTTTTTTATTTGATTGAACCATTGGCAATAGCTCAAGTATTGATTGGCATAGTAATCCTTTCTGGAAGGGCTTAGTGTGTCCTTGTGTTCTTGTCCACATGTATGATCAACGCACCCCTAACTTAATGGTTGTTGGGATCCATGTGGAACGTAAAACGGTGGTACTTTAATCCATCCACGTTTGCGCATTAAATGTTTTAATCTAGCCGCGAAAGCAAATTTTTCTGTTTGAAACTGAATAAACATTAAACCGACATCTGTACGAATTGATTCGGAAGCAGCACCAGCAGCACGCATAATTAAACTAACGATTTTTAAAGATAATTCGTTTGCAATCACATCATCCGTTAATTTAACACCAAGTGGAATACTGTTAGGGTCTGATTTTGGTATATCTGCAGGGGCAGGAGGTAATGTAATTCCTTCCTTAATCATGAAATCATGAAGTCTTTCCCTTTGACTGGTGCCTAATTTCATATCTTCTTCAAGTATTGTTTTTAGTTCATCATCCGTCGTGGTATTTATACCTGCTTGAACAGATACTTTTGCTAAATCAAGTCCAGCTAAGTAAATCCAACATGCCATTACTTCTCCGACATGAAGAGGTTGGTCTTCGTCTTGAACTGTCAGTGATTTCATGGCATCCATGATTGTTTCCATTATATTTACCATGCGACTCCCTCCTAATCTGGTAGTAAACTATATATATTCTTTGTATGGAAAGATTTTTTATTCAGGGGGTACCGCCAACATTATTTCATTAAGTAAAACCTGTGAAAATTTTTCACAGGTTTTTTTGTTTTAAAATGTACTATAGTCTAATACTTCTGGGATGAATTAAGTATATCCCAGGCTTCTGTCAATATATGTTTTAAATCGAAAAGGTTCACTTCTTCAAAAAAAATATCTTTATTGTAAAAGTTATCGATCAGTGAGATTAATTGTTTACACTCCTTGGAATTACGATTAATTACATGTCCTCCTAGTTTAAGCTCGCCTTTCATAATCTGTTTGATTGTGTGAGTGAAATGTAATAACTCATATAATTTTTCAATTTTAATACTTTCGGGCTCCACTTTTTCCTCGTATTTTTGCCTATCTTGCCACTCTTTTAAATTTATTATTTTACCATCGGTCTTTTTTTCCTTATTACTCATTTTTTCACACCTCTGTATAAGTAATTTACAAAAATGACTAATAGTTCAATCTCATTAAAATAGGCAAAACTTTTTACTACTGTATGTACCGGTGCTTTCTTTATGAATAAGTGGAACTAAATGTTCAAGAAATTTTTTAGTGTAAGGAACAAAAAAGGAAGGAGACCACGTTCCCGTCGTCACCTTCCTTTTCACTTCAAATAATAAAGTTGTCTTTTGATATTCTTATCTACTTTTTGAAAAAATGTCTCCAAATCCTTTTTAGCCCCATTCTCTAATAGCTCTGACCTGGCAAGTTAAGTGCACCTGTTACCTGTGCGTTTCAGAGAATATCCCTTTTCTGAGAGCTTTTGATCAGTTTAATCTCTCCATTTTTAGGGATTAATTCACTGATGTTTTCATATTTTTCTTGATTAAGGTCCTCCACTACATATTCCTTAAAGGAGCAGCAAAAGAGTTTACGGGCCACTCTTCCTTTTTCACCAATTAGGTTGAACCATCCTTCTCCAACATAAAATGGGTTCGAAAGTAGGTTATCAATGATATAAGCTATACGTTTATTTTCTTCCCCTGGATTAAATTTTGTTTTTGAAGAAAGAGCAACGATAAAATAGTTTTTATACCTATCTAATTCTAGTAATTGAAGATAGTACTTCCCTCGTTGCTTTTGATTGAAATCCCTCAGGACTGTTTTGATACTTTTTTCGACATCTATCTCAAATTTACTGGCATCTCTCCAGGAAGATAAACGAGAATCAAAAATGGACAGTGTTAGGATATAATTTGCCGCATAATTTTTGGGGTCAAATACTTCATTCTCAACTCCGTTTTTATCCTCCGGTACAACAATAAACTTTTTATAGTCTGCAAAGAAATTTTCAATCATATCATATACCCTCTTTCATACCTTGATAGAATGTTTGAATAAAATGGCTTTACCTGTTTCTATCTGCAGTTAGTTGCATAGTGAAATAAACGTCCAGGAGTGATTTACTCATTTTCTTCTTGTATCACCGTTCTTCTTGCAATCTCTCAAAAAGACTTCTATAAGCAAGTGAATTTTAGTTGTATATATATTCTTTAATTAAAATTAAAAATCCTGCCGATTCTCTCAAAAATCAACATCTTTCACGGTTTTTAATTAAATAGTCCCATTCTAGGATTCACAATTTGTCGTAACAGGTCTTTTGGCCGAGCTGGTAATATCAAAATTGGCAAACAATTAAGTGATTTACTTTTTTTAGCCACCGTATTATGATATAAATGTGATATCACTTTTATATCACTTATATGATAAGGAGGGGTCTTATGAAAGAGAAATCCATATTTAAAATGAATGGTTTTGCAGCGTTGATTATTGCGCTTTTGTGCATTGGTTTTGGTATTTACTTAATTGCTACCGGATCAATTTCGGAGAAAATATCCGGAGGAATAGTCGTAATTTTAGGACTCATTGTTGCAACAAGTTTAACAATTGTTCAACCTAATGAAGCAAAGGTATTAACTTTCTTTGGAACCTATTTAGGTGTCATCCGGGACCAAGGATTATGGGCAACCATCCCCTTTACGTTCAAACGCAGCGTTTCCTTACGTGTGAGAAACTTTAACAGTGAGCGACTAAAAGTAAATGATTTGGAAGGAAATCCAATTGAAATTGCAGCAGTTGTTGTGTATAAAGTAAGGGATGCAGCAAAAGCATTGTATGACGTAGAAAACTATGAAAAGTTCATTCAAATTCAAAGTGAAACCGGTATTCGTCATATTGCAAGCAGATACGCTTATGATTCATTCGGTCATGCCGAAAACACATTTACCCTTCGTCAGAATAGCGATGAAGTCGCAGATGTACTTATGTATGATTTACAAAAAAGACTGGATGTTGCAGGGGTTGACGTCATCGAAGCGAGGATTATGCATCTTGCCTATTCTTCCGAAATCGCTTCTGCCATGCTTCAAAGACAACAAGCTCAAGCTGTTTTATCTGCACGTAAAGTAATTGTCGATGGTGCAGTAGGACTAGTAAAAGCTGCGATTGACCAGCTTGCAGAGCAGGAAATTGTGGACCTCGATGAAGAGAAAAAAGCGCAGATGGTCAATAACTTAATGGTCGCGATTGTATCCGAGAAAGGAACACAGCCCATTATCAATACAGGAAGCATTTATTAAGGTCGTGTTGTAAATGAGTAAAAGAAAATCATTTCCGCTTCGCATCGATCCAAAATTATATGAGGTGCTGGAAAAGTGGGCTGAAGATGAAATTAGAAGCGTAAACGCCCAAATCGAAGTCATATTAAAAGAGGCGGCCAAAAAGGCGGGAAGATTAAAAAAAGAATAGACAAAAAAAGAAAGCCTGTATCTTTGATTATTGTGTAATCATAGATACAGGCTTTCTAAGTTACGATCCCTCGAATTGAAAACAGACAAACTGCACTTGCTGCTCCTGCCAGTTATTAGTGGATTCCTTCGAATAAATAAAGAGGACAAGTAATAGTAACGGGTTCCATTACCTATCGCAAAACGTGAATTTTTACTAAAAATCTATAGTAAAATGTTAATGAAATTGCACAGCTTAATGCGGTGCTTTTTGATTGTGAAAATAATTAGCCCAGTCTCATTTGATTTGAGCTACTTAATACTTTAATTTAGAAGCTTCTTCTACTAAAGCACCCGTTTGTCTAAGTATATTTTTTCACAATCTTGTCAAGCGCGTCAGACCAGCCGTCGTACACGTACTGATCGCCGGGGTGACCGGCGAATCCGCGCAACCAGTCTTCAGGCTTTGATCGCAGGTGGAAAATCATCTCAGTGCGATCGCCGTGTGCGGTGAGGGTTAGGGTCACGACAGGGGAGTTCTCGATGGGATCATCGGGGTAGCCCCAGGTGAAAACGAGCCGTTCGAATGGTACAACATCGAGAAACACACCTCCGGTGGGATACTCCTCGCCGGTCTCGATGTTGACCATCGTGTAGCGGTAGCGTCCGCCTTCGCGAACATCGAAGGAGATGGTCTCCAGGGGTGTCGAAGGCAACCAGTCGGCAAGTTCCTTCTCCTCGGTCCAGGCGCGCCACACGAGCTCTCGGCGGGCATTCAGGGTGCGGGTAATGGTAAAATCCGGTTCAGATGTGGGCATGTTCATTGTTCCTCCTTTGTGGTCATGTCAAATATCTCTCACCATATTTTACCACAGGGTTGAAGATCTTGTTTAACTGTTCTGCCCTTTAGTTGAACAAGAAAAAAGCCTTACTTCTTATTGAAGTAAAGCACCCGATAGTTTAAGTACAATGTTTCACAAACAGTTATTCACTATGGATTTCAAAACAAAAATAACCAAATGCCAAGTCTTCATCAGTAAGCTCCAAGTCAATCTTCGCAGATTCAAATAAACAAGGTAAAATCATATCTAAAAACTTACGGTATCCTTCGAGTAAGGATTTATAAGTTTTGGGGTCATCGTATCTGCACAAGGGGGTAAGAATTTTCCCTGTTTCAAATTCATCGGATGTTACAGTATTAGCATTCCTACCTAAATTTTCTAATATATGAAATTCCTCATCTTGGAGAGTAAACTGTTCCCTACATTCCAAATAGAACATATATTCATCAAATTCACGTTGTAATTTAACCTTTTCATTTAAATAAAATGGTGTGATTCTGAGGTATTCGGTTGTAACTTTGGAACGAATAATTTTATTCAAAAGTAAATACAAATCTGAAATGGTTGGGTAGATACTGTACTTTCCATTACGATAAGAGGTAAATTCATAGACAATTCCATTGATTGTGCCTTCCCTTTTTTCCAACATACAAAGAATCACCTTTTTGTTTGCAAATTTGTAACGCCCATTAAGAAAAAGGAGATTGCCTTTTTACCAATTATTCTTTAACTATTCTGCCCCGTTAGTGGAACAAGAAAAGGCTCTACTCCTTATTGAAGTAATGCGCCCGATTACGGAATAACAATAAATAATATTTTGAGCTATAATCCTAAGATTTTAACCGTAAAAATAAGAAAATATATGAAGATATTTAGCCATACAAAAAATTTAATCATTAAGTTAGCCCATAACTTCCTACGTAAAGCAAAATAGAAGATAATAGAATAAACTAAAAGACTTATGACTATTCGATGTATTGAAACCTTTTCTATTCCCAAGTTGAATAGGTCAATGAATGTACTTATTAGTACAGTGATAATAAATACAAATAGGTAAGCCTTATATCGCTTTTCTCTTCTTTCAGATTCTTCTTTAAATTCATACATTTTGTTAACCTCATCGAATTATCATTTCTTGACTAATCAGTATTTTTATTCAATTAATGCGCCCGATTGCGGAATATTGAAAAATGCGAAAGAGCAAAAATGGCTCTTAGTTATTAAAAGAAAAGCAATAGATAGATAAAGAAATGGTAAACCTTGCAATGGAGATTCCTTAAATATCTCTTTCCTTCCTGTTTATCAATTGCATAAGGAGACGGATAAACATCATTAGAAGAAAGGTGCTTATAAATGTGTATATCCATGTCCATGTATGGTATTTAATTAATTCGGTATATCTTTCAAAAAAAAACTCAATTATCGTTAAAACAGTGGTGTACAAAATACATTGTAGAACAATGTTGAGATATCTTGAACGATAAGTCGTTTGATAAAAGTAAATACAAACAACTGGAAATAGAAGATATTCATAAAGAAGGCTGGAACTAAAATAGTTACTTAAAAATCTCACTGGATATTCGAGCATTTTCTCTTCTACAACAAGAACACCAAAAAACGTTGAAAAACAAGAGGACAATGAAAAAATTAAAATCCAATTTTTGATTGGTGGTTTTCTTAAACTAGAAAACAATAGGGTGATCCCGATTATGAGCAGTGACCACAATATTATTCTTTCCATAGATAAAATAGCCCCCTATCTTTACTTTGCTTATAAATGAGTATAACCAAAGTAAAGATCAAAGATTTTATCAATTGCATAAAACCCATTCAAAAAGACGCTTTCCGGAAAAGCGCCCGATTGCGGAAGATCAAGATATTGATTATAATTGCTGCCTTTAGCTTGTTAAACTAACGCACCCGTTACTTTAAGTGAAACACTTCACAATTTTTAAGAAAAGGTAGTAGTTACCTCATCAAAATTCCTTTCATAAATAAAGGAATATTTATTATTCTCTATTTGAACTAAACTGCTGCCTCAGCACAAAGAAAATTAGCTACCTAGATAGATCCTTTTTATCCATCAGATTCTCCTCCTTCCCTACTACATATGAAGGAAATGACTGGTTAAACTAAAGAAGACGAAATAAACAGAAAGGGGGAAAAAGCTGTGACACGGAAACTTATGGCCTTTTTCCTATTTGCCGTCCTTCTTTTCGCCGGCGGTTTTCAGACAGATGGTCAACCGCCGCCGGACCCCGTCAAGATGGGGATGGAAGAAGGATATTATGAAGGAATCCGTTCGGGGCTTGAAGACCGGCATAATTTCAGGATCTCCCGTGCTTGGCAGCAGATGCCGCGCTCCCAGCTGAGCTTGGACAACAAGAAGGAGATAGCTCGGCCCCTCATTAAAATAGGACTTCTCCGGCAGGTGTACCTCTCTTTTTCCTCTGGTGAGGAATTCTACGCCTACCTTCATGCACATCCGGAAATGAATGCGGTACAGGCGTCCAAGCGGATACTCGGGCAGAGGTTTGTAAGGGCGTACGAAAATAGCTTCCAGAAAGGTTATGAGAAATCCCTCACTGCTCCACCCGAAAAGGCGGCAAGCTACGCGGCCTTATTGAAGGCGAAAAAAAGATAAAGGGGAAAACAAAAAGGGCAACCTCAAGGATGCTCTTTAACCTGCTCTGTTAGTTGCACAAAAAAAGAAGGCCAAAGGAACCTGGGAACACCTTCTTCAAGTATTCTGCCCCGTTAGTGGAAAACAAAAAAAGCTGCCGAAGCAGCCACTGATCTTAAACTCTTGCACCCGTTAGTTGAAGTTCTTAACATATCTACTTTTTCTATTTTGACCATATACCTTGTAATTTTCTATTGATTATTATTTGACCAATATGGTGAGCATCAAATTAGTATATAGAAAAAACAGTCAGCACATACTAAATTTTTCTAATGTGTGTATATGATGACTGAATGATAAGCCTGTTCACTGATGCAACCCGAGAATTGTGATGAGTAAATTTATTTATCTGTTCACTTCAGAACGTTAAGTGCGACCTTGGCAGCTTCTGCGATAAGCGCATTGTCAAAGTTGGCATTCTGTGTATAGCGGCTGGATAGGACTGCGATGACAATGGGAGCTCTATTCGGCGGCCAAACAATCGCAATGTCATTCCGTGTTCCATAGCTTCCTGCCCCGCTCTTATCATCGACTTCCCAACCTGTTGGTGCGCCAGCACGGATCAATGCATCACCAGTGGTATTTCCCCGCATCCAATCTGTCAGGATCTTACGTTTTTCAGTAGGGAGCACGTCGCTGACTGCGAAAGCCTGAAGGCTCGTAGCAAGTGATTTTGGTGTGCTGGTGTCACGTGTATCTCCAGGAACAGCTGAGTTCAAATCCGGCTCGTAGCGATCAACCTGGGTAACGTTATCACCAATCTGCCTCAGTGTTGTTTCAAATCCCTCAGGGCCTCCCAGTTTCTCTAATAAAAGGTTCCCAGCGGTGTTGTCGCTATATCGGACAGCAGCCTCGATAACTTCCCGAAGAGTCATCCCGGTATCTACGTGAAGCTTTGTCACGGGTGAATACGAAACTATGTCCTCGCTGTTGTATGTGACTAACTCGTCGAGTTGATCAATTGAGTAATGCTGCAGCAATGCACCTGCGGCTATAGCTTTGTAAGTAGATGCGTAAGCGAACCGCTCATGAGGCCGATAGGAGACGGATCGATTTGTACCTGTATCGATAGCGTAGACTCCGAGCCGGGCGTCAAATTTGCTCTCGAGTTCTGCAAACTCACGGTGTATATGGGGTGCTGGTGTTTTCGTGACTGCCTTTTCGGGTTTAACAGAAA
Organism: Bacillus sp. sid0103; assembly: GCF_019219025.1. The sequence continues at coordinate 16,891 of NZ_JAHUWN010000003.1, forward strand.
GGTTATTGGTGGTCATCGACCAGCCGGCGAGGGGTACAATTGCAACCACTAGCACAAGCAGGGCAAATATAAAATTATTCATACTGAAAATATCATGTGTTTTCCTCAAGATCTTAACCTCTTTCTATTAATAATAGATGTTCTGAAAATAGAATAAGCGGGTTTAATCATTATGTTTTGATTAGCACCATCGGCTATTAACCAGCAGATTCTAAAAATTGTGTATTACTTTCGGATTCAATTCCATTATTTATGCAACGAAAAATATATTTCGTTTGCTGCTTGTTTAATCATATTCAATATCATTTTCATGACCTTATGCCGCCCCGAAATGCTAGGGGAGAATTTCCTCCTTCCTCCAATTTGATTACATGTGTAATAATAGATTACACATGTAATACTACACGTGTAGTATTAATTACGTATGTAATACTACACGCGTAATAAAAAGATGTCAATATCATTTTGTAGTTGGCTGTCCATTTTCATTACGGTCAAAATATGCCCGAAAAACCCGCTGGCTGATGATATTAGCTGCACTGTGCGGCGAAGCATAACCATCTCGGTAGGCATTGGGCACAATAACGGCAATGGCAATCTCGGGATTATTGAATGGAGCATAACCAGCAAACGAAAGATTCCAAGTCTTCACTCCATTTTTATAGGATTCCGAGGTCCCGGTTTTACCTGCGGCATTGTACGGTTCGTCTTTAAAATATCCTCTCGCTGTTCCTTTGGAACCATGGGTAACCAGCCAAAAACCTTGTTGAACCCGCTTAATCATCTCCTCACTCATATCCACCTGATTCAGCACTACTGGTTCGATTTCATCGATCACGTTACCCGGTTCTTTGCCATTCTCATTGGGTTCACGAATCTCCTTTACCAATTGAGGCTTCATCCGGTATCCTCCATTGGCAATCGTTGTTATATACTGGGCAATTTGCATCGGTGTATAGGTATCTAATTGTCCGATGGCAATTTGAAAGTAGGTGCTTGTATTGGTTCCTTTAATTCCCGCCGTTTCATTATCAAAATCAATACCGGTCGGGATCCCTAAACCAAATTGGTTAAAATAGTAGCGGATGGTTTCAATTTTTTTCGGATTGATATTCAATGTGCCATTAGGGACATACTTGCCGCCCATAATTTCTATCGCGGTTTTCCACATATATACGTTTGATGAACGCTCTAATGCCTCTAATTCGTTAATTCTGTTCATGACTTGGTAAGAGGAAAAGGTTCCCGACCCTTTAAATCGCATGACTTCATCCAGCTCGATCTCCCCGAAATCCCTCACACCCGTTTGGTATCCGGTTAATACGGTCGCCCCTTTTACAACGGACCCCTGTTCAAATGCATAAGTGAAGGTTCCCGGTGTAAAATCGGTAAACTCCCGGGACTGCCTGTTATAGACTTTGCCTGACGTCGCCAGAATGCGCCCTGTTTTCGGTTCCATTGCCACAACAAAGGCAGTGTCAAGCGTATCCGTATGCGGCTTTTGGATTGCACTGACTAACTCTTCTTGCATAATTTTTTCCACTTGGGCTTGGAACTCCATATCAATGGTCAGAACAATATCCTTGCCGCTCTTACCTTCCGATACAGTCTCTGTACTCACCACATTTCCATTCGTATCTGTCACTGTTTTCACTTTTTCCTTTTGGCCCTGTAAAACTCCATCATAAAGCTCTTCAATATAGCTTTTCCCAACGCGATCATTCAGTTTGTACCCTTTAGACGTATAGTATTCTACTTTATCAGCCGGAAGGCCATCATCTGCACTCGTTACTTCCCCAAGCATATTCCAGAACGTTTCCCCGTATGTGCGGCCTCTCTTCCAATCTGTTGTGATATCCACACCCGGCAGATTTTCCAGATTTTCATTGACCTTCGCATATTCTTCGTCTGTTACATTTTCATTTTTGACCATCGTTCGGGTTAAAGCGATGGCGGAAGAAAGCTTCCGGTAGATGGCTGCCAGGTTTTTGTCCGTTGCCCGGAGATCGCTTTCTGTAAGGCGGTTCAATTTTAATTGATATAAATCTTTGTCATTCAGCTTTTCCTGTTTGTATAATTTCTCCTCCTTCTTTGTGATTAAATCCGTGCCATTGTTATGTACCAACAACCAGATATCTTTCAAATCCCGATCCGTTACTTTATTGATCTCTTTATCATTCATGACGAGAAAGGCATTTAACTTTTTGGCCAGTTCAAGCAATTCGCCCGGCTGCGGATTTTTTGGAGGTGTATAGATAATCGCCTTTTCCGGAATATTGTAGACAACTAACTTATGATTCTTATCAAATATTTTTCCACGCGGAACTGAATAGCTGACGGGTGTCACATCTGTCTGCTCTGCCTGAGCTGCATAGGCTTCCCCTTTGATAATTTGGATAACGCCAAGGCGGAGAATCAGGATAGAAAAAAGAACAAAGACCATGAAAAAGACTCCATTCAGTCTCCATCGGATTGGGTTTTTTACTATATTTTCTTTCTGCCTTTTCTGCTTCAAAACGCATCAGACCTTTCATATTGTGAAGTTTGTGTACAAAATCACTAAAATACTACACTTGTAGTATTTAGTCCAAGAAAGTCCCAAAAAGGAGAGGTAATCCTTTCTGGGGTTACTTATTAATATATTTTTTTATGATGCAGGATCTGCTTGGCAATCTCCGCTGCCTTGCTTCCTTGGGCCTGCCCATCCATATTTTGAATATTAATGGCAAAATAAAAACGATCATCACCTTTATCGACAAAGCCAATAAACCAGCCATTTACATTCTTTCCATTAATCATGCCGGTTCCCGTTTTACCATACAACCGCCCATTCTTTTGCACATCTATTAAAATTGCCTTTTTTACCTTTTTGATATTTTCCGCTTTAAAACCCCATTGATTTTCTTCTAATTGGTATAATAATTGGACTTGTTCAATGGGTGATATTTTTAAGGAAGATTCCATCCAGTAACTATCCAAATTCCCTGAAAGATCCTCATTCCCGTATTTTATCTTATGAAAATAATCTTGCAGTTGCTTTCTTCCTACCTCTCGATCGGAATTCTGGAAATACCAATTCACGGATTTGCTCAAGGCAGTCGCTAAATTTTGATTTTGATTCCATTCTGGATAGGGATAAACTTCCCCATCCCAAACCTGTTTATTGTTATTTGTTGAAATCACATTGGATTCCAATGCAAATAAGGCAGAAAATATTTTATAAGTGCTATCAGGAGATATTCTCTGTTCACTCAACTCTCGATTATAAATTTGATATTGGTTTTTAGAAGGATCAAATAAAACAAAGCTACCCTTATAGCCCTTAAAATAAGAGCCAAGATCTTCATAGACCGCATTCTTCCCGCTAAACTGATACACATCATCTGGGCTCGCAATAACGGAGGTAATAGGAGCAAGGGATAGTACAACAATTCCCAAAACTGCGCAGATGACCTTGCTTTTCCATTTCAATAATGGAGAATCGCTAGAGAAACTTGCAATGCACTGGATTCTTTGTGTGATTTGTTTTTTTGTGCCACCTATACCTGGGGCAAACTGTTCAAGGCTGCGATCATATTTTTTATCTGCAAACCGAATGATGGTATGCCCATATTCAATATATCCACTCTCATCCAAGAGATTTAAAACGGATGCATCACAGGCTAATTCCCGATCGATTCGAATCCTTTTTAAAGCATACCAAACGAACGGGTTAAACCAATAAATTGTACGAAACAACCACATGACGTAATTCACGTACAGATCCTTACTTTTATGATGGTGCAGCTCGTGCAAAAACACGTACTTTAATTCATTTAACGAGAATGCTTCTCGCGTTTTGCTTGGTAAAAAAATATAGGGTTGAAAAATCCCCACCGTGATAGGCGAGGTAATAAGAGAGGTCTCCCGAAGTCTTATGTTTCTTTTCACCCCAACCAAGTCTTTGCACGCTTCTAATAGTTCATTTAACTTTTGGTTATGAACAGCCGCAGCTGACTTTTTCATTCGATAGATTTGATAGTTTGAATAAACAGCAGCTAAAACAAAAAAAAGCACTCCGATGACCCAAACTGTAAAAAATGTTTGGTAGACGAAATCGGGCGTTGACTTATTAACCGATACCGTGAAATCATTTAATAAGCTACTATTTGACGCTTGGGGGGCATCCACTCCGTTAATCATTTCACTCTTCGATGGCGCGTCTCTATGAAAAAAAAGTAAATTTTTAAAATAGCGCGTTCCTTCTCCTAGCCGAAAATCATTCCAAGGTAAAAAGGTAGCAAGGATTGGGATGCAAAGAAAATACCAAATATGATAATGTGCTTTCACCGTCAAATGATTGTTTAATAGTTTTTTGGTGAACAGAATTATGAAAATAAGCAGGGATACCACGATTGTACTAACTAGAATCCGCAGCAGCATGGTATCCATTATTTTTCCCCTTTCTTGTCTCTCATGGATAATATTTTCTTTAATTCCGAAATATCTTCATTCGATAACTTATCATTTTCAATAAAATTTAATAGCATTGAATTTAACGTGCCGCCAAAAAACTGCTGCAGAAATGATTTACTTTTTTGCTCAACAAATTCGTGCTTTTCAACCAGTGAAGTATAAATAAACATTCGGCCAACTTTTCTTGCGTGCAAAGCTTTTTTCTTAACTAGGCGTGCCAGCATGGTATGAATAGTATTTGGTTTCCAATCACTATTATTCGATAATTTCTCCACTACCTCAGGAGTCGAAATCGGCTCAAAGTTCCATATAACCTTCATCACTTCATATTCTGCTTCTGATATTTGTGGAATCTCCTTCATGATAACCCTCCTACTTTTACAACTGTAGTATTTATTATAGCAAGATGGTCCAAAAACATAAAGTAATAGTCGTGACTTCAGCCTATGGTAAATAATCCCCCTGTGTGTTGACGATTTCTTCTAATATCATTCAACTCATTTAGATATAAAAATAGCTAATCTATAAATGATTGATTCATCTGAGTAACCAAACTGCCTGGAGTATTATAACACATCACCTTTAGTGTAATTTTACACAATTGGAACAAGAAAAAAGGCTGACGTATCAAACCTTTGTTTAACTCAAGCACCCCGGTAGTTGAAGAAGCTTTATATTTTGGAAGTCCTACTCTTTTATTACATATCCTAAGAAAATTGCAATTACTATTGAAAGCCAAAACTACGAATAAATTAATTAATTAATAAAATAAGGTCCGTAATCATTGTGCTAAAGATTTACACAGCTAATCTTCGGCTGCAAGGTTCATAAAATATGAATTTTTTTATTTTTTTAAGTCATCCTACTTATATATAGGAGGCGAAATTATGGAAAAACGTCAAGAATCTGTCATCGCCGTCCGTAAGAATGGAGATGACGATATTATTGAATTAAAGTTGTCAAACGGTCAAGTTGTTGATTACAAAGAAGCACAACAGATGGCAAAAACTGGGATGATTGTAAACGTCAATGTTTTCAAGGGTGGCGATGGAGAGGAACATCTTCGGAGCAATCCTGACGGTGATCCGACCAACAACCTTGATAATCTCCCTCAGTTCTGACGGAAATATTAAAAATGAGTCTTTTAGTAACGGGTTCTGTTATGAAGTACAAAATTCCTTTTGGCGGTTAAAATCACGGGAGAATTAACATTAGGATTAACAAGAAAATTAACAAAATAATCGGCATATAAAAATATGCTCAGGGCATATAAACTCTGAGCATTTTTCTATATATTGGCTTATTGAATTATAGCACCTTTTAGTTGAATAAGAAGAATTAACTCAATTGCTTGTTAAAAATACTTTCCCTTTAGTTATTTTAGAAAATTCAACAACATCAATAGCCTTTTTTACATCCGACAAGTCATACTTAGAATCTACCATCATCAAGCGTAACTTTTTATCAGCTATTAGCCTTATTAAATGATTAAAAGTTTCTTGCCATTTATCTGCCGAGACATTTTTATTCCAATTCCGTAAATGAAATATATTCGCATTCACTTTTGCTTGATTTACAATATCTGCCCAGTTTACTTGTATCCCTGATAAAAGACCGATGGTTATAAAGTTCCCATTAGGGTGGACACTAAAAGCCAAGTCGTTTCCAGATGAACCTCCAACGGAATCAATAGCAGCATCTGCACCCCTTCCATTTGTTAATTCCATAACTGTTTCATAAAGCGAAGCTTCAGAGGTATCTATCACATAAGTAGCACCGAGATGAAGTAAATCTTCTGTATATTTATTATTTCTAGTCACTGCAATCAATCGAAAACCTAAAATCTTTGATAATTGAGCAAAAATATGCCCAATAGAAGAACTACATGCGTTAACCAATAAAAAATCATTTGGTCTTAATTTTAAAACTTCCGTACAAACCACCCACGCTGTAACGGGATTAATATACATTTGTGATGCCGTAAAATCATCAATAGAATCAGGTATAGGAACGGCAAATTCTGCTGATGTCTTAACAAATTCTTGCCATGTACCTTCCCCGCGCAAAGGTAAAACTCGTTTACCAATAAGGCTTTTTGAAACGAAAGGACCTACATCTTCTACAATGCCAACTCCTTCATAACCAGGAGTATTAGGTAAAGAAATTCGATGAGAATACGCCCCTCTAATTGGAATTAAATCAGAAGGATTGATAGGTCGTGTCAGCATTCGAACAAGAACTTCATTTTCCTCTGGTGATTCAACACTTTTATATTCAATTTTTAACACATCTTTAGGACTACCGAATTTGTAGAATTTAATACATTTTGCATTCAAAACTATAAGGCTCCTTAATATTGTCATCTATTTTCTAAAACATTATGTGATATAATTTCTTGTTTTCCAAAAAGTGTTGACATTTAACTACCTTGTTCAACTTCTTTAATTAAATAAGAAAAATGCTTTACCACTAAATAAAGTAAAGCAATCAGTCAGTTGAAGAAAAGTACTTCTTTATAAAACGAATAGATGAATTTTACTTAACTTTTTCCTTATCATAGATATCTTCCTGCCATAACTGATAAAGATATAGAATGATGCTAGTATTGTCATTGCCAAAAGGTTTTTGAGTGGAGAGAAACTACTAGTTTCTCTTATCTCTAACTTGTTTAACATTTTAGAAAGACCCATCCCGTAAAAGAGATCGATTATTAAATTAACAATTTAAGTTATAACGCCAATTATTGCACTGCATAAAGCTTCCTGGAGGATATTCAAATTCGCATTCAGAGATAAACTGAAAGTCAAGCTTCCGACAAATTGCATTAGAAGCAGGATTTTCAATCGACGGGAATGCGTGAATGTATTTATATTTGTTCTCACTAGATGCTTCTTCTATTGCTAACTTTACTGCTTTTGTAGCTATTCCTTTCCCTTGATATGAGGGTAGAACACTCCATCCAGTTTCATATACACTTTCACTATTCCAAGTAGTTTGCCAATAACCCACAGAACCTACTGGTTCTAATTCTGGTAACAATATAATGCTGAACATACGTCCTCTATTACCAAGCTCAAGATATCGTTTATGTCGTTTCAAAATATGCTTTTTACTCTCTGGACCTCCAAGATGCTGCATCATTTCTGGAGCGTTTATACGAAAAAGTAAATCAAGGTCATTATCCTCCCAAGGCTTTATCTGAATGCTATGGTTACTTGCTTCCAAATATTCTTCATCCCCTCAATACTTATTATTTACTCTTTCTTTACGAAAGTTAAAAATCCTCTTTTTAATGATATTGTAGTTTAACTAAACTGCTTACGTTAGCTCAATAACAAAAAAGGATCGCCGTAGCAATCCCCGTTCTTTAACTCTTGCACCCGATAGTTTAAGTAGAAACCTTCACAATCTCTTATACATTTTATATAATCCAATCCCTTATATGTATTGTCCTTAAATCTTACTCATTACAAAAAGACGCCTTCTTATTAAAGAAAAGCGCACTTTAATGGAAGAACGAAAATGAAACACGGATGTAAATTAGCTTATTTTCTTGCACTAATTGTCTCTGTTCGTTGAGCTGTATAACCTCGAAAGTTGGCTTGTTTGTTTAAAAAGACTGGGCAAGACGGAATCCAAGGTCTTCTATGCAAAATGTCGGATGGCTACGACGACGACACGAAGCCCCACAACCCCTAGCCTCTTCAGCCCAGCTACCTCCTCGAAAAATTCGGTAGGAGCCGTACACTTGTTCATCATATAAATCCCAACACCACTCCCAAACATTCCCTAACATATCATACAGGCCCCATGCATTCGGTTCCTTTCTTCCTATTTCATGGATTTTGCCTCCTGAATTTTCATTATACCAGGCAATCTTATCAAGCTCTCCGTATCTATAACCAGTAGTCCCTGCTTTACATGCATATTGCCACTCTGCTTCTGAAGGAAGTCGATAGCCGTCTGATTCCCAATCACAAATAATGTTTTCACCATCATTACTTATAGAATAACACTCTTTTAGTCCAGCTTTCTGTGAAAGTAGATTACAAAAAGAAATTGCATCATTCCAAGAAATATTCACAACCGGTTTTAGCTCTCCGTCCAAAGATTTAGGTGATTTATTTGTAATAGCATAGTACAGACTCATAGTGACAGGATACCTGCCAAGAAGAAACGGTCTGATTTCAGCTTTCCATTTGCTTTTTATTCTATCGTCTCTTAAATCTATTTCTCCTCCTGGAATTTTTGCCATTGGATAGTCAATGTAACTCTTTGTTTCATTTGACACTCTACCTTCCTCCTATTGAATTTGATTTTACAAATTTCACCTCGTTTAGAGCCATTAAATCAATACAAAATTACGTTGTTTTTTTTCAGATAACTGCTTCATTAGCTTGAGTACACTTTTTCAAAATCTTCTATATATTTTAACATAAATATCCAATTTTCTTATTGAGTGTTGTTCAAGAAAATGGCCCGATTGCTGAACAAAGTTCAATCTGGACCCTTCCACTAAACTCCTCCGTTACTACAACAAGGAAAAAAGATCACCGCAGCGATCTCCATCTTTAACTCTTGCACCCATTAGCTAAAGAAGAGTTTTTCTTGAAAATAACCCACTTTTCAAATGTTTATGATAAATTAAGTTTAACAATTAATACTCTTGGAAAGGTGGTTAATAAAAGTGGAGAACTTTTATTTGTTTTTGATTATGTGTATTTTTCTCATTATTTTACCTGGTCCTGATACTGCTATTGCTACAAAAAATACCCTCACTGTTGGAAGAACAGGAGGTTTTAAAACTATGTTTGGTACTTGTTGTGCACTACTAATTCATACAATGGCTGCTGTTTTAGGTCTTTCAGCCATTATTGTGAAATCGGCTTTATTATTTTCTGTCTTCAAATACGTAGGTGCTGTGTACCTAGTTTATCTAGGAATCAAGACATTATGGGCACTAAGGTACAAGAAAGAAGCAATAACTACCGAAATAACTGCCGAAAGTAAGTATGAAAGTAAGTCTTGTTTTAAACAAGGTTTCCTTACCAACATCCTAAATCCTAAAGTTGCTATCTTTTTCTTAACCTTCTTGCCTCAGTTTGTGGATTCAGGAAGTAATACTTTTATACCGTTTCTTATAATGGGAATAACTTATACCGTATTAACCGCCGTATGGTTTTTGTTTTATATCTATTTACTTAACCAGATAAGTGCTTTTATGAAAAAACCTAAGACCCAAACGTTTATTGAAGGAATAACAGGTACTATCCTGATAGGTTTTGGTATTAAACTTGCTCTAGAAAAGGCTCATAATTAAGTTGCTTGTTAAGCCCCTTGGATTTTGATCTAGGGGTTTTTTGTTAGAAAAATATCGAATTAATTGGTCTAATCGTTCGGCCATTTTAAGAGGAAAGTGAGACTTCGAGGATATATGGACTATTAAGTGGTAGTTTAAGACAAGTACTTTATAGGAAGTTTTTTAGTCAAAGACCATAAAAAGCAATGCCAAAAATAGCATTGCTTTTCTTGAATTCTTGCACCCCGCTAGTTGCATTAGAAAATTAGTATTTCATACAAATCTCAATAATTACTTTTGCAGTTGATTTAAAATCAATTACATTCTTCTGTGACATATCATTAGTCAATATTGTTTCTCCATCCACGCATCCATATAGGCCTGATCTCAGCGTAGATGAGACAGACCGCAATGGCTGGATTCCGCCACTTGCGCTTTTGCTTACTTTAATATTCACCTTTAATTACAAAATACGAGCCCCGAATTGTTCCAGCTAGTTTAGACTTCTGCCTAGCAAACTTAAACTTCCCTTCTAACTCCTTTGGTACCTCCATTCCCTCGGAAAGCTTAAAACCAACGGCCCGCTTCTTAGGGTCATCAACCGTATACATGACGTTGACCTCAAGACCATCCTCATAAAAGACGTAGGCAAATTTGATATTTTCCACTTGAAAACGCGACGTTTCTAAAGGTTTGGCCGCAAACTCAATATCACGTTCTTCTTTCAAAATTCGGTTCACATAATCAAGGGTCTCCTGGCTTTCGCTAGCTGGTACAACCGTAAATTCATGCTTGTATTTGTTCATAAAGTAACGGGCTTCATTAGCACGTAAACCAGTAAGCGCTTCTACTACAGGTGAAGACTCTAAACCAACCGTAGACACATTTTTAAAATCAACGATATAGGACATTTCCATCTCTCCTTTTCTCTCTTTATTTCCTAACAACAGGAATCCACATTTCACCAAAAACTAAGCCATTCTTCAAGTTGTTTCTTTTGACGATACAAATTTTGGTCAAAAACTTCTACTGTATCTTCCCACACTTTGGTAATAGATATGCCGAACAATATGAGTAGTATTCCCAACAAAAATATCCCTGTTACATATTCGAATTTCTTTATCTTCTGCTCCCTTAACTGGTTCTTTACAAAAATCCTAACTGTATGCTTTCTCTAATAAATATATCAATCTTTCTTTTACTGACTCCCATTCATCATCAATAATACTATAAAATATATTGTCTTGAATGATTCCGTCTGGCTTTACTCTATGTTTACGAAAAGTTCCCTCTTTTGTTGCTCCTATTCGTTCAACAGCTTTTTGAGAACGAAAGTTTTCTCCACTAACTGAAAATTGGACACGATTTACTTTTAATTCTTCAAAACAATACTTAAGTAATAAGAATTTACATTCTGTGTTTACTTTTGTTCTCCAAACTTTTGGTGAAAGCCAAGTCCAACCTATTTCCACATTACGATTTACTTTATCAATACTACAAATTTGAGTTGTCCCTAATACTTGACCTTTCTGTTTATCCTTAACAATAAAAGGTATATGTTTCCCGTCTTTTTTATTATTAACAGCTATCATTAATATTTGCTCTATATCCTCCACTGTGGTAACTTTTCGCCAGGAATATTTCCATACTTCAGGGCTTTTTAAAGCTTCAAATAATTGTTCCTTATGCTTCACCTCGAGAGGATTAAGCGAAATTGAATTTCCTTCTAGAAATATATCTGTTTCAATAATCATAAAATTACTGTCTCCTTTTTAAACAGAATAATCTTGCGTTCATTTGAGTTAGGACGGCACCACAACACATTCCTTCGCAGTGTTTGCAAGGCAAGTTTCATTCCATCACCTCCAATATTTTAATGATTTTTACTTGCGTTCAAACTTGCGGGAACAAAAAAAAAGCCTTTAGAACGGCTTAAAGATAGCTCTTTAAGCGACTGTCTAAAGACTCGAATCTGTATGTCTTATATGTTTGTAAATGCGAAAATTCAAATAGTTCGTACTATAAGTGTACCATTTGATGAAATCTATAGCAATATTTTAAATTTGCTACTATCCAATTTTCGGAAAATAACCTTACCTATTCATAACCTTTTTCAACTCCCATTTAGTTGAACAAGAAAAGGCGGCCCCAAATGACAGCCTTGATCTTAAACAAATGCACCCGTTAGCCATCCATGCAGTGCAAAAACGGCACTGCACCACAGAGAATGAAAATGGTCCGTGCAGACTATACTGTTTTTATGCTGGCGAAGAAGGTCTTTGAACTATGGTGCCTTAGAGCCCATCCGTTAGTCTGACTCCGACGACCACGGTGTACCACCGACTGTCGCGCCCATTAAGGGTAGCACTCATGGGAGATTAATCCTTTTTCTGGTTGTTGCGCCAGCTTTTCCTTATTTTATTTTAAGTAGAAAGGTATTACTATTCGATTTACCAACCACACTCATATTTAATCATTCAAGAGGCTCAGCCTTTTTTTAAAAACTGGTTTTTCTGGGTCTGTTTTTTCATGCCCTTTTTCAGTTTTTATTTTCATGGGAGTAATAGAGTCGTTTATTGAAATTGAAATCAGATAAGGTCAGCATCGCAATAAAATGGATGTTTAAACAATTCAATAATGAAAAAAGGTATCGCTTCCGTTTTGTGGCAGGCGAACTCGCACTTTCGTATAATGAAAATAGATTGAATGCAGTTCAAAAAATAAGATGGTGAAGCTGGTATGAGAATTAATTTATCAGAGAAACAAATCGCGGAAATAAAACGATTAGTTCAAAAAGAACTTTTGATAAAAGGAATCGAACCAACAGATGAATATCTATTTATCCACTGTTTTTCGAAAGTACAGAAAGAAACCGTCTATTATCATCTGTTTAAAGAAAATGATACGTTGATAATCCGCTGCTATGCACGAGTTTTTAACAACTTTGCTCTGAGCGTGATGATCAGAAGCACAGCAAAAAATGTATTTGAATACCTGGTAAATCAAACCGGATTACAAAACACAATTTATATAGAAAACGGTATAGAATTTAAATTTTAAAAAAGAAGGACCTTAAAATTATTTGGCTTTCTAATGGATTTACTGTTTGGGCGTAGGCAGAATTACTTTAAAGTACAATTTTCGCAAAAATAAGGGGGAGAAAAAATAAACGCATTTAAATCACCTCAAAGGGTATTTTCACTTTTTTCCCAAACCCATTGCAAGCAAAGTGTAGGATAAAATACAGGGGTGCACGAGTCATTGTCCCCCTGCAAATTAATATACATTTTCTAATACAAATTTAAGCACTACTTCTGTAAAAAGTTTGTTATATCAATAAAAAATGACTATCAAATTAGCTTACAATTTGATAGTCATTTTTGGTTACATTTTAAATGTTTGCGATAGGAAATGGAACCCTTTAAAGTGATATGGTCTCCCTTTCACCTGCCCTTCTTTTTCAAATAATAAAGACTCCTTTTTATTTCCTTTTCTACTTTTTGAAAAAACATCTCCAAATTCTTGTTCGCTCCACCCTCTAACACCCGCTGACCTGCCAAAGCAAGGGCACCTGTTACCTCTGCTTCCGCTTTACAGATTAATTTCGTCGCTCCTTGTTGATCTTTAAAATAAAGATCAGCTTTACCTGCAATCTCTCCGATTTTCCCTGTTCCTCTCACCTGCAGCCGATATGAGGAAGCTGACTTATTCTCATCGAGTCGAATCTCAAGTGTAAAAAGATCTTGAATCGGACCTATTTTGATGTCCAGTTCCGCGTGGTATAAACCTTTTGACGTTTCTCTAAATGATTTACAGCCTGGGATGGAGTTCCTTAGTACCTTTTCATCCTTTAAATACTTCCATACAATGTTTCGTGGCAATCCGAATGTATAATCGTACTCCATTTTCAAAGTTACTCCCTCCAATTGACCACAGTTTAATAAATGCCGATTACCCTCCCCTTTAACTAATCAATTATTAGTATTCAAAGGGTCGATTTAATATTAATAACAGAATATAAAAAAGTAATCGATATCAATTCCTATGTAACCAAACTGTAAAATAAATCTACTAAATTGTAATACTATTCTATTTTTTCCATTCATAGTAATAGATTTAATCCCATAACTAACTAGGAGGACTAGAAAAATGAAAAAACTTTGTATGGTATTTCTATTACTTGGATCACTATTATTTGCATCCCCTGCCTTTGCCTATACCCTTAAACAAGGGGACACGCACTCGCTGTCTGATCGTTTAAAGGAAAATAAATTAACCCGCCAAGAGTTAGCAGATGTCAAACCGTACAATGATGAACATAATCTGATTTCTGTCCGTCAAACAGCCACTACAAAACCCAATACTACTAATGAATCCAAAAAAGAAGAATCTGTAAAAATAAGTCTCACAGACAATGAAATAGACCTGCTCGCTCGGTTAGTTCGAGCCGAGGCTCAGACGGAACCTTTTGAAGGAAAGATTGCGGTGGCTTGTGTGGTGCTTAATAGAATTGAAAGTAAAAAATTTCCTGACACCATAAAAGAAGTCATTTATGCCCCTGGTCAATTTCAACCTGTTAAAAACGGTGAAATCAATAAGCAGGCTGATGAGGAATCTATTAAAGCTGTAAAGGCAGCATTATCTGAACAACGCCAACTGGCACCAGGAGCTTTATTTTTCTATAATCCCGCTATCGAAACAAGTCGTTGGCTCGATTCAAGAAAAACAACAATGATAATTGGACAACATGTCTTTAAAAAATAGAAAAGAACACATACTATATTTTTGTGAAACATTTCGGCTTTATTGAAAGATTAGCATCCTAAATATCATCTTCCTTATTAAAAAAAATATCATTCACATGTAAATACTATTTTACCAACCCATATATTGCTTACAGGAAATCTTTTAGTAAACAAATCCGATTTGTAGGTGGAAAGAGATTGCATCCCGTTATTTTCATTGGTATAGATTTGTCTTTCATCAGCCTTATGATGGACAAAACTCGATGCCGGAACGGTATATTTGTCTTTCATCAGCCTTATGATGGACAAAACTCGATGCCGGAACAGTAGATTTGTCTTTCATCAGCCTTATGATGGACAAAACTCGATGCCGGAACGGTATATTTGTCTATCATCAGCCTTATGATGGACAAAACTCGATGCCGGAACGGTATATTTGTCTTTCATCAGCCTTATGATGGACAAAACTCGAAGCCGGAACAGTAGATTTGTCTTTCATCAGCCTTATGATGGACAAAACTCGATGCCGGAACAGTAGATTTGTCTTTCATCAGCCTTACGATGGACAAAACTCGATGCCGGAACAGTAGATTTGTCTTTCATCAGCCTTATGATGGACAAAACTCGATGCCGGAACAGTAGATTTGTCTTTCATCAGCCTTACGATGGACAAAACTCGATGCCGGAACGGTAGATTTGTCTTTCATCAGCCTGATGATGGACAAAACTCGATGCCGGAACGGTAGATTTGTCTTTCATCAGCCTGATGATGGACAAAACTCGATGCCGGAACGGTATATTTGTCTTTCATCAGCCTTATGATGGACAAATCTCGCCGCAGGAACCATTGATTTGTCTTTCATCAGCCTTATGATGGACAAATCTCGCCGCAGGAACGGTAAATTTGTCTTTCATCAGCCCTACGATGGACAAACTCCCTGCAAGACCGATAGATTTGTCTTTCATCAGCGTCACGATGGACAAAACTCCCTGCAAGACCGATAGATTTGTCTTTCATCAGCGTCACGATGGACAAAACTCACTGTAGAACCCATAGATTTGTCTTTCATAGGCATCTTGCTGATGGAAACATCTCTTATTCCCTTATTTGTAAAAAAAGATCCCTACTTCCAACTTGGAAATAGGGTCTTATCAAAGATTTTTTTATATGAGTAAACGATTTTTATTGTGACAGCAGCTTCTGAGCGACGATATAGCCTGATCCGCCATTGACTCCGTGTCCTGGCCAGGTTGCGGCCCCGAGCATATACACATTTGGAATAGCTGTCTGATGACCTGGCTGACCTGGTAATGGTCTAAGAAGATAGCTTTGGGCCAAATCGTGGGCGCCGCCGTAGGGATCACCTGGTCCTGAGTTTGGGTTAAACCTGGCAATCGTGTCCGGTGTGACAACATATTTTCCGATTACCGCACTTGGGATGTTTGGAATATGCCTACTTACCACATTTAATACCCGTTCCGTAAACCGCTCAGTTAAATCATGGGTCCAAGATCCATCGCCCACATCGATTAGGTTGGCCGCATCCCCACGCGGACGAATTGGCACTTCCAGCACTTGAACACGCATGATAGCCTTTCCTTTTGGTGCACGCGTTGGATCAAGGTTAGTTGAGCAGTCGACTGTAAAGGTAGGATTCGCCGGGAGCAAATCGGCTGCCCCTTGGGCAATCGCTAGAGTAAATCCGTCCAGACCATCTGTTAGGTGCGGTTGCCCAACACGGTTAAACCGTTTATCAGGCCAGTTTGGCGGTTCACTAAGTGCTAAATGAATTTGGACACATCCCCTGCCATATCGAAACTGTTTTGCTTGTGCACGAAGTGGTGGTGAAATCTCCGTATCAGCCAAGAATGAGAGATAGAGCTGGTCAGGTGTAGTTGAAGCCACGACTGCCTGCTTGGCACGATATTTTTTCCCCTTTGCGGTTCGTACGCCAATCGCTCGACCATTCTCCACTAAGATTCGCTCAACATGAGTATGTGTTAGAATCTCACCGCCTTGATCCTTTATCAGTTGCGATAAGGCCTGAACGAGTTTCTCACTGCCCCCTTCTGGTATCGGCATTCCTCCACCCATCAATGCCATCACTGTCAGTGGTACCCAAATCCCGCTTCCGACTTCATCCGGTGTGCGGCCAAGGTGTGTAACCCAGGAAGCTAGCATCGCCCGCGTCACTGGTGACTTAAGAGAACTGACCGCATTACGGGCGGTTGAAACCAGCGATGCAGCGAAAGGCGAATAGCCCGCCCCGCCGCCATCGTGTAGTAAGCGCTTTAGGATAGGTGCAGCTTCAGAGCTAGAGAGATCCATATTGAATAAACCAAAAACATCGTTGACATATGGATATAACTTTTCAAACATGCCGGCCAGTGCTGCTCCGTCACCAGGTGACAGCCGTTCCGATTCAGCGATGAGCTCTTCAAATGAACTAGGCAGGACGGCCGTTCGTCCGTCTTCCATCGATACACCGGTCGGCAAGTTCGTATTTACATAACGCAGCCCGCGTGCTTCCAGATCTTCTCTTAGATCAGCGTAAGCTGGTCCCGTTGTAAAAAGAGGATGTGCAGCAGCATACACATCATGTTTAAAACCTGGAAGTGTTAACTCTTCAGTGCGCAGAAATCCACCCGGGCGATCATTCTTTTCTAACACAAGAACGGTGCGACCCGCGCGTGTTAAATAGGCAGCAGTTATTAAAGCGTTATGGCCGCTGCCAATAATAATGACATCAAAGTTTTCCATCCTATCTCTCCTTCTATATGATCAAGCCATACATACGTAAAAAGATATTCTGATGTCTGGATACTAAGTACTAAATCTAGTACATTTTTTTAAAATTTTTAAAGCACCTCATACCTTTAGGGAGCTCCATCAAGTGCAATCAATAGAAAAGGGTTACACTCGTCAAAAACGAACGTGTAACCCTTCTTGAAGCTGCGGCTATTCTGTTGTTATCTGAAAAACCATTGGATTTAGATTTTGGTATACACTACTCTAGTCCTTCATTAAACTACCTTACTCAGGTAGCTCTTTGTAAGCTAATTTCATAATGATCTCCTGATGCTGCGGATATTTTCCCAGCAGTTCGTCCTGTGTAAACAATTCAAAGTCTCGAAATTCGAAGCCGGGTGATACCATGCAGCCAACTAGGGACCATGTATCCTTTTCCATAACGGACGATCCAAAGATTGAATTTGTCTTCACTATGATTTGCGGTACCTCACCTTTATCGAGGTCCAAGCCTAACTTCAATTCCTCGTACTCGCCATTTTCATGGATGACATGGATTGTCAGCGAACTACCGCCATGAAAGTACCATAGTTCGTCCGATTTGAGCCGATGGAAATGGGAAACTTCTTCTGACGGTAATAAAAAATATATACTCGTGTAAAGTTTACGTTCCCCTTCAAAATTAACGGATAACTCTTTATCCGTAACCAGTTCATCGGACACAAACGTACTTTTGTAATAACCGCCTTCCGGATGTGGGTTTAGGCCTAGCTTTGACACCCAGTTATGTAAGTCATTTAAAGTCATCTTAATAATCCCTCCCTTCCCCTATAATATTACATCAATCCGAAAGGAATATTTATTTCTCCAACATATAAAAATTTCAGTATCTTTTCTGGATTTCTTGTTTCAGAAATAAAAAAGGGGTACCGTAGCAACCTCCCCCATACCACATTCTCAATTCATCTTATTTCTTAGATATTCCTCGAATATGATTTTTCTTTTTTTAAAATTTAGTGTTTTTCTCATCCAAGAAAAATTTGTAAAGTTTTCCTCCTTGTAGCTGAGTGATAAACTGATTGGCATCTGACTCAGTTCTTCTATGATGTTTCAAAATGCGTCAAATACTGCTAGAAAACAAGATACAGAAACTCAGTTGAAATTATTTTGGGCTGCTGCTTCTCTCGTGCAAGTAACTGCTGAATTGATAGCAACTTTCTATCCCCAAAGCTTGGTCAATCTAATAATTCATCAGCAACATCAAATGTTAACCTAACGAAATAATAGGTTGACATTAATTAAAAATCAATTATAAAATGAATATTGGAAATAACAGATTTTAATTATAATAGGAGATGAATTATGAAAATTTTACACATTACATATGTCGCCTTATTTGTTGCTATTATGGGTGCTCTTGGCGTAGTTCCACCAATTAATCTATCCTTTACTCCTGTACCGATTACACTGCAAACCTTAGGAGTTCTTTTAGCCGGTGGAGTTCTTGGAGCGAGATTGGGAGCATGGAGCATGTCCGTTTTCTTATTGGTTGTAGCAGCAGGATTGCCATTATTGTCTGGCGGACGCGGTGGTTTTAGTGTATTCGTCGGGCCAAGCGCAGGCTATTTGCTAGCTTACCCGCTGACAGCTTTTGCGGTGGGCTATCTAATTTCCCGTTATCATACATTAAAGCTGTATAATATTTTATTAGTTAATCTTACAGTCGGAATTTTTCTCATCTATTTAATAGGGGTTCCGGTCCAAGCATTTATGATGCATATACCAGTTCTTAAAGCAGCTAAGCTATGCCTTATTTATATTCCAGGAGACGTGATCAAGGCCACTATTGCATCCATTTTAGTGTTTAGATTAAAAAAATCTCCAGCGATTCAACGTCAATTAACAAAAGCTAGCTGAGACACAGTATTTGTGTCTCTTTTTTTCTAAAATCACTCTTTAAGAAAGGAGAACATACGTGACTGCTATTATAGAATTCTATCAACAACATGCAAACGAGTTCCCTGAGAAAATTGCCATACAAACCCACTCTGAAAAAATAACCTATCGAACCTGGTCGGAACGAGTCAATCAGACAGCCAACTGGCTTCAATCTCTTTCGTTTCCAAATCATACAGTCGGTATTCTTCTGCCAAATGGGATCCCGTTTCTTCAGCTCTTTACAGGGGCTTCTGCTGCCGGTTGGACAGCGGTTCCATTAGATTTAAAATGGAACCATGCTGAATTAACAGCCCGAATAGGCATTGCTAACCCTTCTATAATCATTACTACAAATGAATTACATAATGAGGTCGTAGAACTTCATACAAATGTGTGGAGTTGGGAGGATTGTCTTTTAGAAATCATTCAATTTCCTACAATTCGTTCTAATTTAGAATTAAGTCATCTTCCTTTTTATATGGGATTCACATCTGGTACAACCGGTAAACCAAAGGCGTTTATTCGCAGCCAAACTTCATGGGCAGCAAGCTTCGATTGTTCACGTCTCGATTTTCATATTACCAAGGAGGATACAGTTTTAATTCCCGGAATCTTGGTTCACTCTCACTTTTTATATGGAGTCATCAGCACCTTGTCGATAGGTGGAACTGTACATTTATTAGAGAAATTTTCTTCTGCCAAAACCGTCTCGCTCATTGATGCGGAGCCGATTACCGTTCTTTATGTCGTTCCGACAATGGTGGCAGCACTTATAAAAGAAGGTCGGAAAATCCGAAAGAAGATAAAATTCCTTTCCTCTGGAGCCAAATGGGAGGAACATTCTAAAACAGAAATACGCAAGCTTTTTCCAAATTTAGAAATGTACGAGTTTTACGGAGCAAGTGAGCTTAGTTTTGTTTCGGTTCTTTCGGATGAAGACTCCAAACGGAAGCCAAATTCGGTTGGGAAGCCTTGTCATAATGTGGAGGTACAAGTACGTCTACTTGATGGAAGGTTGGCAGGAGCAAATGAACCAGGGAAAATTTACGTTCGAAGCAGCTTAATTTTTGCTGGTTATCTTGATGAACGCGGTGATGTTAAACACTTTCTGCAGGATGCAAATGGCTGGATGACTGTAGATGATATGGGTTACCTGGACGAAGAAGGTTACCTCTACATTTCCGGCCGCGAGAAGAACATAATCATCTATGGCGGCATTAATATTTTTCCCGAAGAGATTGAAAGAGTTATTGCTTTTCATCCATTTGTCGATGAGGTGGCTGTGATTGGGTTATACGATTCCTATTGGGGGCAAATCGTGACGGCTGTCGTAAAAGGCAATGCTACTCAAAAAGAATTGAAAAAATTATGCCGAGAACATTTATCCTCCTTTAAAATACCACGAAAATGGGTTTTTGTTGAGGAACTCCCCCATACTGTGAGCGGAAAAATAGCCAGGGCTGGGGTAAAACAATTATTGGAAGGGATGGTGAGCAGCCATTAAGCGGGCCGTAATCGTTAATGCCAAACGTTCTCCTATAGGCAAAAAGAATGGAATCCTCAAAGATTACGCGGTACATGAATTAGCTTCTCCCCTAATACGACAGCTTTCTATTGGTTTTGAGGGAATAGTGGATGATGTCATTTTAGGTAATGTCACAGGTCCTGGTGGAAATGTGGCCAGATTGTCGGCCTTAGAGGCAGGTCTTTCCCTCTCTGTACCAGGGGTCACGCTTGACCGCCAGTGCAGTGCTGGTCTCGAGGCGATTCGAATGGCTTGTTATCTGATACAAGGAGAAGCAGGACGCTGCTATCTTGCAGGCGGAGTGGAAAGTACGAGTGCTTCTCTGTTTCCAGCAAAAGCAAGATTTTCCCCCGATTTTATCGGTGACCCTGATATGTGCAAAGCAGCCGAGTATGTAGCACAAAAATACGGAATCTCAAAAGACGCACAGGATAGATATGCTCTTCTTAGCTACGAACGGAGCTGGGAAGCCTATGAACATGGTCATTTTGAAAAGGAAATCATTCCGTTTGGTCACATTGCCCATGATGAAGAATTTTTTAAAAAAAGGAACATGACGGCCCTACTTAAACGAGCAAAACCGATTTTTACAAATGAAAACGGCACGGTAACGGCAGCAAATAGCTGCGCCATCAATGATGGAGCTGCTGTTGTAACGGTTATGGAAGAGGAATTGGCATTAAGCCTAGGTTTGTTGCCCGTTCTCCGCTTTATAGACAGCCAGGTGGCTGGAGTCCATCCAAATTATCCTGGTGCCGCTCCTATACCGGCAATTAAAAAGCTTTTGGAACGAAACAATCTAAGAATTGAAGAAATTGATTTGATAGAGATAAACGAAGCCTTTGCCTCTAAAATAGTGGGTTGTTCTCAAGAGCTTTCCATCCCATATGAAAAGTTAAATGTGTCAGGAGGAGCGCTTACCATCGGACATCCTTACGGGGCATCCGGTGCGGTTTTAGTGAACAGGCTTTTTTACGAGGTACAACGGAAGAATAATGTAAAATACGTCCTGGCAGCAATCGGAAGCGGCGGCGGAATAGGCGTAGCCGTATTGTTTGAGACAATGGTGAATTAATTGAAAAAGTAGAGAAACAAATAAAAAGGAAGCGAGATGGCTTCCTTTTTTATTTAACCAATTCAATCCGAGCAACGCTTCACAGTGTGTGGAGTGTAATTGACAACACATTGGATGTTGGTGGGTTTATCCATGTCCAACGGCTCAGATTATTAAAACTTACTTAAGCAACAATTGAAGGTTAAAGTCCCAGTTTGAATGAGCTGCGTCTTATTCAGTTATGCCATTTTGCCGAAGTTACAGAAGTTTATTTTCATAGTAGTGTAAAAGCGTCTTTACTTCATACAGAAACGCAATTGTAGTTGAGAACTAAAGGAAGATTTCAGCAAATTGTTCTTCTGAAATTACTTTTATCCCATCTCTTTTTAATAATGCAGAAGTAACTCCCATCCCCTCAATTTTTTTACCATTAAATTCGCCGTTATAAATCTTTGAACTGCCGCAGGATGGGCTATTCTCCTTGAGAACCACTATAGTCGCCGTTATTTCTTTAGCTTTTTCAAGTGTAGCATATGCTCCTTTTATGTAAAGATCCGTAACATCTTTACCTGATTTATCAACTACTTTAGCCTTTCCATCCAGCACATCTTCTCCGTTTCCACCTATTATTTCAGCAGGTACTCTGGGAATTGAAAATCCCCCAAGTAATTCTGGACATATTGTAATAGCTTTATTTTCTTCTACTAGTTTTCTTATTTTATTATTTAAACAATGCGTTCCGTTATATCTCACCTCTAACCCAGCTAAGCAAGAACTCACCAATATCATTTACTAACCCCCTTATATCCTTCTTTTTAAATTTTACCAAATATCACCTTGTTCAACTAACATACCAGTTACTAAAAAAACGTCTCCACTAAATGTAGAAACACACCCGTTAACGCAATGGATCAGAGTTACACATCAATTGTTATCTACGATAAATCATTTCACTATTACCTGGTTTTGAATTAGAAAAAAGAGCTGCCCTCGCAGCCCTTTGTTAAATATAAGCACTTTAATACCCATCCAATTAGGCTCAAAAATCGGTGCTTCACCACAGAGAATGAAAATGTATTGCATCCGTCCATACTGGTTCCCAAACACTTCTATTTCAACGCTACCAAATGTTTTTTTTCTACAGCATACACATCAAGCGCGGCCTGCAATGCTTGTCCACGATTTACGTTTACCCCGTGGCGAATTAAAACGGCTTCTAATGCACCTAGCACTGAAAGAACATTTTCTCTTCGACAGCTATATCCCATCGTTCCAATCCTCCAAATTTTCCCGTGGAGCGGTCCAAAGGAGGAAGCTATTTCAATGCTAAAGGCATCGAGGAGCATTTTTCGAACCGCTTCTCCATCTACACCGCTAGGTATTTCAATACAGGTGACACACGGCAGTTTATGTTCGGCATCACCAAATAGTTTCAAGCCCATTGCCTCGAGCCCTGCGACTAACGCTGATTCGTGATATTTATGGCGGTCAAATCGCTGTTCAAGTCCTTCTGCTAAAACTAGGCGGAGCCCCTCATACAAGGCATAAATCATCGATGTGGCCTCTGTATGATGATTGAGTCTTCTTGGACCCCAATAATCTTGCAGCATGCTTAAATCAAAATAATTGCTGGCAATCGGATGTCTGCTTCGGGAATAGCGCAGGTCCTCCTCTGTCGCTATCCCGCGTTCGACCTTTTTACGAGCAGAAAGGATGCTTTCAATTCGTTCGTTAAATGTGATTGGAGCCATCCCTGATGGAACAGACAAGCATTTTTGGGTACCGCCTATGATGCCATCAATACACCATTCATCGGTTTTAACTTCCACGCCGCCAATCGAGGCGACAGCATCTACCACGAGCAATACATCCATTTCACGGCATGCTAGGCCAATTTCTTGAAGAGGCTGCATTCTTCCTGTGGACGTTTCTCCATGAACTATCGCTAAAATTTTCGGTGCTACTCTTTCTATTTCGTCGATGACCGTTTGCGGATCAAACACTTCCCCCCACGGACATTCCAGTGTATAAACTTCCGCTCCATATCTTTCACAAATCTCTACTAATAAATGACCGAATCTTCCAAAAATCGGGACGAGCACCCGGTCTCCTGGTTCGATGATGCTACAAAGAATCGCTTCATTTCCGGAACGCGAGGTGCCATCGATGGGAAAAGCCCAACGGTTCTTTGTTTGAAATACTTGACGAAGCATTTCCATTACTTGGTTCATGATATCCGTAAAAGCGGGATCAAATTGTCCTAAAATAGGTGTGCTCATGGCACGTAATACCCGGGGGTCGACTTCAACCGGTCCGGGCGTCATAATGGTGCGCATTGGTGTGTGCAGCTCTGAAAATGCCATTTCTAACAACTCCTTAATATGCTAGTTTATATAATACTTCAGTTAATAGGGCGATTCCTGTTTCTAACTCTTCCAAACTGGTAAATTCTTTTGGTGAATGGCTGATTCCATTTTGGCTTGGGACAAATAATAAGGAGGTGGCGCATTCCGTACCAAATACTTGGGCATCATGCCCAGCACCCGAGATCATTTCCTGAAAGCGGTAGTTTTTTCGCTCTGCGATTTCTCGAGCCCAGTCACACATCTCCTCATCCATCTTAACCGGTTTTACATCCATCCATTGAGTGATGGCCACTTCCATATTTAAACTTTCAGAGAATCGTTTAAACTCCGTAAAGATCTCATGGCAATACTGATCCATAATATTTTCCTGATGGTGGCGGATATCCAGGCTAAACTCTACCTCACCAGCAACCACATTCGGCACATTCGGTTTGACGTGTAACCTTCCAACCGTTGCCACTAATTGCGGGTCGGTAGCCTTCGCTTTTTCAGTTAAAAAGGAAATAAAATGGGCCGCTGTACTGACTGCATCCTTCCGATACTGCATCGGAGTCGTCCCCGCGTGATTACTTTCCCCATGGATGTGAATGGTAAAACGGCGTTGTCCGACAATATGGGTCACAATCCCAACCTGATTCTGATTTTTTTCGAGAATCATCCCTTGTTCAATATGAATCTCAACAAACCGTTCGACATCATCCCGAATAGGTGGTGTATAGTTAACGGGATCAAAACCCGCTTGTTTCATTGCTTCTAAAAATGGAATCCCCTCTGAGTCTTTAACCCCTTTGACCAGGTCAAGGGTGTAAGCACCGCTGATATTTCTCGACCCCCAAAAGGTAAGCGGAAAACGGCTTCCCTCTTCTTCACATAAAGAGACCACTTCGATCGTTTTCTTTGGGGAGCCATATGATTGAAACAGCCTTAATACAGCAATGAAACTAGCAATAATTCCATAGGCGCCATCGTATTTCCCGCCATCTACTACCGTATCAATGTGAGAGCCGGTCAAGATTGTCTTCCCGTTTGATTCCGTCCCTGGCAATCTTCCAAATAAATTACCGACACTGTCAAAATACGTATGCAAGTTCGATTGGTCCATAATTTTTTTTAATGCAAGCTGCGCCTCCAGCCAGGATGGTGTATATAAAAGTCTTGTTACTCCCCCATTCTCTGTTTTTCCAATAGTAGCAAGCCATTCAATCATTGCTCCTACCTGACCTTTTTCCAAAAAATGTCTGTCTATTTGAATGGCCACCCACTTCACTCCTCGTCATTGTTAATGTTAGGTTTCCTAATATATAACTGGTTATATTCTTAGTTTACATTCATTACAAATGAACTTCATTGGTGAAATCGTAAAAATTATCTTATTTTTTTATGCAAATTAACTAAATCATGCTAATATATATGAAAAATACACAATTTTCAGTGTTATGTTTCTACCTAAGGAGAGTTTCCCATGAACGTAAATGAAGTCCTAACGATCCCACAATTAGAAGGAATGACCATAACCGCCGGAGAATCGGGAATTTCACGTGAAGTGGAATCAGTCAATATGATGGATGCACCCGATATTATTCACTTCTTAAATCAAAGTGAATTTCTCATCACGACCGCATATCATTTCAAAGATCATCCACACAAACTGACTGAACTGGTTCAAGCCATGGCTGATCAAGGCTGTGCTGGATTAGGAATCAAGACGAAGCGCTATTTAGATAAAGTACCGGATGATGTTATCAAACTAGCAAACGAGTTAGCCTTCCCCATCATTGAACTTCCATTAGAATTATCGCTTGGGGAAATTGTCAATCATACCTTACGAGCTATTCTCGACCAACGGGCAGCTGCATTAACGCTTGCTCTTGAAACCCACAAGCACTTCACCAAAATCATTATGGAAGGTAAAGGGATTGAATTATTACTTCAAGATCTATCTCATGTGATTCATCGGCCGGTTCAATTAATTGATCAGCATTTCAAGCCGATCTATCAACGTAATAAGAACCTAATCTTTCCTTTCCTATTGGATGGTCTCAAGATTCCTTCTCGGATGACCTCGCCTATTTCCCTGTCAGTCCGATCCACTAAACAAACTTGTACCTTATTTCCTGTACACATCAGTGAAAAGAAAAAAGGCTTTCTGATGATTATGGGTGAGATTGAGAAAACCGATCATTTAACCTCATTAACCATTGAACAAGCTACCAATGTCATTTCGTTTGCACTGATGAAGGAACATGCACTAAGACAGCAAGAACGAAGTATTCGCAATGATTTCTTCCTTCATTTTTCAGATGGTACTTTTTCTTCCCAAGAGGAAATCATCGGGCGAGCAGCGGAATTTTCATTAAAAAATGATCAAAAGTATATTTGCACGGTTGGTAAAATTGACAGGGACGATCAGCATGCTACCTATACCGAGCGACTTGAAAAAGCAGATGATATTTATGAGTTTATGGAAGGAGAAATCTTGGATATGACTCCTGTCATTCACTTTTTCACACATGGTGAATCTTGTATTCTTTTATTTGAAGTTCAAGAAACGATCTCAATTCCAGGCACTTATGCAGAATCTGCCTTAATCCAAATACAAGAAAAGGTTTCCAATTACTTTGGAAATACCATTTCTTTTGGTGTTAGTAATGTAAGCCATACTTTTCTTGATGTAAAAAATGCTTACAAAGATGCGGTAGATGCTCTATCACAAGGACAACTTTCGAAGAAAACAGCCTATATCCAAACGTATCATACGAAAGACGTGATGGAATTATTGAGAATGGTACCCCAAGAGGAATTAAAGAATTTTTACACATTTGCTCTAAGCCCCTTTTCAGAGTCAAAATTAGAAGAAGAACAATCACTACTAACCACTTTATCGGTTTACTTAGAAACACACTGTCAAATATCCGAAACTGCCAAACGATTATTCGTTCACCGCAACACGGTCGTTTATCGAATTGAAAAGTGCGAGGAAATTCTCGGCAAAAGCCTAAAGGATTCCGAAACAACGATGCAAATTAGACTTGCCTTAAGGATCAGATCCTTGTTAGAAACATAAACAAAGATTTTTTCAACTCAAGCACTTAGCAGCTTGAGTTTTTTTGTTTTTATACAATTACATAATTCGAAATTTAATTTTTAGCTGCATTGAACACATGCCAGTTTTTAAAACGAGCAAGTTACATGAGAACTATCCTTTAAAATATCTAATGAAAAACAAATGTCCGGAGCTATTCCGTGGGTTTTGTCCTTCATACCGCTCATGAAAGACAATTCTCCAAAGCCTTCGCTGGATTTTGTCCTTCATACCGCTCATGAAAGACAATTCTCCAAAGCCTTCGCTGGATTTTGTCCTTCATACCGCTCATGAAAGACAATTCTCCATTGCCTTCGCTCGTTTTTGTCCTTCATGCCGCTCATGAAAGACAATTCTCCAATGCCATCGATGGATTTTGTCCATCATCCCGCTCATGAAAGACAATTCTCCAAAGCCTTAGCTCGTTTCGTCCTTCATACCGCTCATGAAAGACAATTCTCCAATGCCATCGCTGGATTTTGTCCTTCATACCGCTCATGAAAGACAATTCTCCATTGCCTTCGCTGGATTTTGTCCTTCATATCGCTCATGAAAGACAATTCTCCAATGCCATCGATGGATTTTGTCCTTCATACCGCTCATGAAAGACAATTCTCCAATGCCATCGCTGGATTTTGTCCTTCATACCGCTCATGAAAGACAATTCTCCATTGCCTTCACTGGATTTTGTCCTTCATACCGCACATGAAAGACAATTCTCCAATGCCATCGCTGGATTTTGTTCTTCATACCGCTCATGAAAGACAATTCTCCATAGCCATCGATGGATTTTGTTCTTCATACCGCTAAACAAAAACCCTAGCGCTGCGCCATCCCCTCGTGGAACAGCTCTGCCATATTTTATGTTGCTGTCAGGATCAATTTTTATCGCACCCGCGTGACCCATCGCATCGGTAAAATCATCCAGAACCTCTACTTGCTGACCATTTTCTTGATGCGTATCTATCCGTTTTTTGTCAAAAATACCAAAAAACCTCAACATCTCTTTTCTGTTGAGGTCATTACAAACATACATTTTATCCCTGATTAATAGAATGAATAAATCTCTGCAGACTTCGAATCAGACCTCCATTTCCGAAACGGATAAATTTTTGTTGGTCCTTCACTACTCCACATTCCTTTGTAAAATCTAAAAATTTCAAAATGTAGATTCGACGATAGTGAATATGTTCAATTCCAAATCCATAAAACCACTGATCAATCGTATTATAAACGCCCTTATTTAACCCATATTGTAAATGACACCATTGAAAAAATTGTAAATCTGGCAAGTTAAGATATTCACATTTTTCCAAGTAATTCCGTTTTTGGGGTTTTAAGAGAATCACTTCAGATTGAGGATTATGGCTTTGCATCATAAATATCCTCCTTTTCATTTTTATGGCTGGCCTATCAACAAAACAAAAATAAATCTAGCGATAAAATTAGACAGGATCATGACAAGCCACCCAATGTCCTGTAGCCAATTCCCTAAATAATGGCTGTTGCTCTCGGCAGCGAGCTGTCGCTGCTGGACAACGAGTATGAAATCGGCATCCCGATGGTGGATTTGTTGGAGATGGGATTTCCCCCTGAATCGAAATCCTTTCTCTTAGCCTTGTAGGATCAGCATGGGGAATCGAGTCAATTAACCCTTTTGTATAATGGTGGGCAGGATGCAAGAAAATTTCTTCACTCGTTGCAAGTTCAACCAGTTGGCCCAAATACATCACACCAATGCGATCAGAGATATGACGAACAATATTTAACCCGTGTGCAATAAATAGATAAGTTAAGTCCCTCTCACGCTGTAATTCTTGTAATAAATTGACAATTTGAGCCTGTACAGATACGTCTAAAGCGGAAACAGCTTCATCTGCTAGAACAAACTGAGGATTAAGGGCTATCGCTCTTGCGATAGCGATCCGTTGGCGCTGACCACCTGAAAATTCATGTGGGTATAAATCGTAGCCGTTTTTATTTAATCCCACTACCTCCAATAATTCCTGAACTCTCGCCTTCTTTTCTTTCATGCTAAGTGATTCATGAACTTGAAGGGGTTCTCCGATGATATCGCCCACTTTCCAACGCGGGTTGACTGAACCATACGGATCTTGATAAATGACCTGCATATCCTTCCGCATTTCACGTAATTCTTTTGCACCTAGTTTTGACAAATCGTGTTCTTGAAAAAAAACCTTACCATTTGTTGATTTCTCTAATTGTAAAAGAACACGTCCCAATGTAGACTTTCCGCTTCCCGATTCTCCGACAAGACCAAATGTCTCTCCTTTTTTAATCGTAAAGGACACTTTATCGACCGCTCTGATATAGGAAGTATGTCGATTAAATACACTCTTGCCAATCGGATAATATTTACTTAATTCTTGAATGGTAAACAAAGGTTGACGAGTAGATTCTGATGTGATTTGAACAACCTCTTTTTCTGGCAAAACCTCTGTGCTTTTATCAACCACAGGCTGTTTCCAAGCATCTGTCATGACGAGGGCCTCCGCATGCCAGCATGCTGTTTGGCGATCATTCACTTCTAACAAAGGCGGTGCTTCGACAGAACAGCGCGCGGTTGCGAACGGACAACGTGGATGAAACTGACATCCAGGTGGTAATTGAGATAGACCAGGAATAGACCCCTTAATAGAATAAAGTTTATTACTTCGATCACTATCCATCGTTGTAATCGAGTGCAGCAACCCATTGGTATAGGGATGATGCGGCAGCTCGAACAACTGCTTGACGTTTGCATGCTCCACAATACGTCCCGCATACATCACAATGATTCTGTCTGCCATTTCTGCGGCAACGCCCATATCATGCGTAATTATGAGAATCGACATTCCCAGCTCTTCTTTTAACTCTTGAAGCAGCTTTAGGATTTGGGCTTGAATGGTGACATCAAGTGCTGTCGTTGGTTCATCTGCAATCAATAAATCAGGATCACATGCCAGTGCCATGGCAATCATCGCCCGCTGCAGCATCCCTCCCGACAGCTCATTAGGATACTGTTTCATTCGCAACTCCGCATCTGTAATACCCACCTGTTTCAATAAATAGAGCGCACGCGCTTTGGCTTCCGATTTACTAGTTTGCTTATTTTCAAGGATCGTTTCAATTATCTGGTTTCCAATTGTAAAAACAGGATCAAAAGCAGCCATTGGTTCTTGAAAAATCATCGCCACTTTTTTCCCGCGAATGGACCGAAGCTTTTTTTGAGGCAGATGTGTCAGATCTATCCCATCTACTACAATACTCCCATCCGCTATCTTTCCATTTTCGTAATCAATAAGTCTCATAATCGTTTTTGAAGTCACCGTTTTGCCACTTCCGGATTCACCTACTATACAGACTGTTTCACCATGCTTTATCTGTAAAAACACATCTTGAATGGCTGTAAGGTCTCCATGATTAGTCGTGAAATCCACTTTTAAATTCTGAATATCTAGCAGCTTCTCCATCTTTTATTCTCCTTCATCTCGTTCTGCTTGTTTTCGGATCAAAAATATCCCGAAGTCTATCTCCAATAACATTAACGGAAAGAACAAAAAGAGTAATGGCCAAGCCTGGGAATGTAGAGATCCACCAGCCTACTGTTAAGTAACCTCTACCTTGGGAAAGAAGTGCCCCCCAATCAGGTATTTCTTTAATCACGCCAAGGCCTAGAAAGCTTAATCCTGAACCAACCAAAATCGATGTGCCTAGACCAATTGTCCCCATCACTAAGAGCGGTGACCAAGAATTGGGCAATATATGCCAAAGAAAAATCCGCCATTTAGGCGTCCCAATCGAGCGAGACGCATCCACATACTGACGTTTTTTAATGCTCATCATTTGTCCTCTCATCACCCGTGCATACCCGGGAATAGATGCGGCTGCTACAGCTAAGACAATATTAAACAAGCTTGGTCCGAGAACAGCAGCTATCGCTAAGGCCAAGAGGATACCGGGGATCGTCATCAAGATTTCGATAAACCTCATAAAAATGACATCGATTAAACCACCAAGATATCCAGCGAGAGCACCAATCGCACCGCCAATGAATCCACCCATCACTACTGACGCAGTACCAATCATGAGGGAATCTCTGCTCCCATAAACAACAAGACTAAACACATCTCTCCCAAAATAATCTGTCCCAAACAAGTGGGCTCTGCTAGGGGCGCTTAATATAAGTTCTGTGTTCATAAATGTCGGCGAATACGGTGCAATCCATTTAGGAAATAGGGCACATGCAATAATGAATAACATAGTAAATCCAGAAAAATAGATAAATAGGTTTGATACAGTAAAGTTTGTTTTATAGTTGGCTATATTCCATTTTGGAAGCCTCAACACTGTTTTGGTATTTGTCACTTCTCTCATTTTCAACACCCCTTTTTTGATGGTCATTTTTTACTGAGATCGGCGAACGCGTGGGTCAATAATTGAATATGAAAGATCCACCAATAGATTGATCATCACATAAACAATGGCGCTAAAGAAAACAACCCCTTGAATGACGGGCAGGTCTTTTGCCATTATGGCATCAGCCACAATTCTCCCAATTCCTTGTCTTGAAAATACGGTTTCAATCACGACGGTACCGGCCATCAGTTCCCCGATATTCAAACCGATAATGGTAATGGCCGGAATAAGAGCGTTACGAAGGGCATGACGGTACATGACCGCACGTTCTGATAGACCTTTCGCACGGAGTGTGACAATAAATGGCTCATTTATCACTTCCAGCATGCTGTTTCGCACCATCCGAATAATTAATCCTGCTCCGACAAAACCAAGTGAAAGTGATGGGAGCACGAGCGTTTTCCAACCCTCTGACCCCATCGCAGGAAACCAATTCAATGAGATTGAAAATAGTAGAATGAGTAAGATACCGGACCAAAATGTCGGCATGGAAATCCCAAATAATCCTATTAATCGAGCGATTACATCGATCCACTTATTCTGATAAATAGCTGACAACACCCCGAACCCAACCCCAATGACAATCGAAATGACCGCACTAGCAAAAGTTAAGGCGAGAGTTGCAGGAAAATGTTCTATAATCTTCGGAAGGACTGGTTCGCTATTAATGATCGATTGTCCGAAGTTTCCTTGAAGAATATGGGTAAAATAGTCGATAAATTGCATGTAAAACGGTTGATCGAGCCCCAATTCCTTGCGCAAATTTTCAACCATTTCGGGTGTTGCAACAGAGGGATCAATCATAGAGAGTACTGGATCCCCCGGAAGCAAATAGTTGATGCAAAAGACAAGGATTAAGGAGCCTATAATCGATACAAATGCAGTCGAGATTTTTAAAATCATCTTATTGACTAATGCCACATATATCAGCTCCTCTACTCTTTATTTTCCAATCGTTACATCGTTAAACAATGGATAACCTAATGCATCAAATCCAATTCCATTTACCTTCTTTGATGCAGCAACTGTATATGGGAATACATAAATAGGTAAAATCCATGCCTCTTCGATAATTTTTTGTTGGACTTTTTTATAAATGTCTTCCCGTTTTGCAGGGTCCGATTCTAACGTACCTTGTTCTAATAAGTGATCCAATTCTGGGTTTGAACCTCCACCCAACCCTTTAAATGCCGCTTCCTGTTCTGGAGTTTGTGTATGATAGATGGCTCGCAGCGCATTGGGATCGGAATTTACTTGGCTATTTCCATACAAATCATAGTCCGCGTTTTGATAAACGACTGAAGCAACATCTTTGGTAATATTTATTTCCACTGCAATTCCAATCTCTTTTAATTGTTGTTGAATGATAATGGCGATATCATTTCGTTTCTCACGGTTAGGAGATCCATCAACATAATTCAAGGTCAATCTCTTGCCGTCTTTTACTCGAATCCCATCTGCCCCTTTTTCATAACCAAGTTCATCAAGGAGTTGATTTGCCTTTTTAATATTAGGCTTTACGCTGCCTCCAAGCGATTGATCATATCCAAATATTCCTGGTGACAGTGGTGACCATGCTCTCTGATACGTGTTTAAATACAGTGTTTTAACAATCGCATCCACATCAACAGCGAGCTGCACTGCTTTACGAACCTTGACATCCTTCCATGGTTCTTTTCTTTGGTTGAAGAACAGCGTATACGGGAGCCCAATCGTATTTACTTGCAGCAATTGGGTTCTTGGATCATTTTTTAATGACAGGATATTTTGTGGCGGTACGGTTTCCGCTGCGAGAACTTGCTCACTTTGCACACTGCCAATTCGCGTTGCTTCCTCTGGGATAATTTTAAATGTAATTTTATCTATCTTAGGAGCAGCTTTGTTTTCTACGATGGAAGGAGCCCATTTGTAGTCATTATTTTTCTCCACTTGAATGTCCGCATTTTCTGTCCAACTGACAAATTTATACGGTCCCGTTCCTACTGGATTTTTACCAAACTGATCTCCATATTTCTCTGCTGCTGTTGGTGATACAATCCCTAGTAACCCTTGACTTAGATTACTTAAAAACGATGTAGAAGGGGTGGAAAGATTAATTTTGATCGTATACTCATCAATGACTTCAGATGATTCATAGGGTTGGATTAACGCTAACGCATTGGCCGCTTTTGTTTTTGGATCAATAATTCGGTCATAATTGTATTTCACCGCTTCGGCATTAAATGGTGTCCCATCGTGAAACTTCACATCCTTGCGCAACTTAAAGGTATAGCCTTTTCCATCATCCGATACGGCCCATTCCGTTGCGAGCCACGGTTGAATCGTATTGTCAGGTGCTAGCACTACTAAACTATCAAAAATGGTTCTAAAGGCACGAACAGCTACCGCTAAACCGCTGCGATGAGGATCCAGTGTATCTGGTGAAGTAGCCAAGGCATATGTAAGCTCTCCGCCTATAGGAGCCTTGCCCTCTTTTTCTCCGTTGGTATCTTCGCTGCTGCTCATACTTGCACCACTAGAGCATCCCGCTAATAGGAGGACAAGAACGGATGTAATTGCGAATAATTTAGTCCAATTTGTAAGTATCTTCATTTAGATGTACCTCCATTATTTTTTTATGGTTTCTTTTGCATAGCGATTGATTGGATATGGCAGACCAAGATTTCCGCGTAAGGTATCTGATTCATATTCCGTTCTGAAAAGTCCTCGTTTTTGAAGAATCGGAACAACATGATCGATAAAATCCGTTAAATTGCTAGGGATATTCGTACCGATAATAAATCCGTCCGCACCGCGTCCTTCAAACCATTCTTGAATACGATCCGCTACTATTTCTGGTGTACCAATAAATGGAGTTCTTGGTGTAGCTGATTGTAGTGCAACTTGACGAAGGGTTAGCTTCTTCTCTTTTGCTTCTTGTTTCATTCGATCTGTGCCGCTCTTAAAACTATTACTTCCTAAATCGCCTAATTCAGGAAAGGGTTCATCTAATGGATATTGAGAGAAATCATGGTGCTCAAAGAATCTCCCCAAATAAGCAAGTGCCTTATCGATGGTTACCAGGTTGGCTATTTCTTGATATTTTTGTTCTGCTTCTTCCTCTGTATGACCGATAATCGGTCCAATACCAGGTAAAATGAGAATTTCGTCTGGGTTTCTGCCAAAGGCTGCTGCCCTGCTCTTCACATCTTGATAAAATTTCTGGGCCTCTTCCAACGATGGATGTCCAGTGAACACTGCATCCGCTTCTTTTGCCGCCAGATTTTTTCCATCTTCCGAAGACCCCGCTTGAAAAATAATCGGGCGGCCTTGTTTGGATCGAGCAATATTCAGCGGACCTGACACTGAGAAAAATTCACCTCTATGATTCAATTCATGCAGTTTTTCAGGATCAAAAAACACACCTGTTTCTTTGTCGCGGACAAATGCATCATCTTCCCATGAATCCCACAAGCCTTTCGCGACATCTATATATTCAGCTGCGATTTTATAACGTTTTGGATGGTCTGGATGCTCTTCAATCGTCTTACTAAAGTTTAATGCTGTTTTTTCTAGAGGTGAGGTAACCACATTCCATCCTGCACGTCCTCCACTAATGTGGTCTAATGACGAAAACTGTCGTGCAACGTTGAACGGTTCACTGTAAGAAGTAGACAACGTACCCGCAAGACCAATGCGTGATGTGACAGCCGCAAGAGCCGATAGGATGGTAATAGGTTCAAATCGGTTTAAGAAGTGAGGAATGGAGTGCTTGTTAATATGCAAACCATCCGCAATAAAGACAAAATCAAATTTCCCTTCTTCCGATTTTTGGGCCTGCGCTTTATAAAATTCAAAGTTTACACTTGCGTCCGTTGGAACTTCTGGATGTCTCCATCCTGATATATTGCCTCCTACACCATGAATAATCGTTCCAAATCGTAATTTTCTTTGCTCTGACATTTCCATTTCCCCTTTCAATCTCTTATTCCGAAAACACTTATCTTATTAATCCTATGAATTTAGTTGGGATTATTCAAAAAAATATTCAACGGTTTTGTAAAAATGGAGCTAACGCTTTTTCGAGATAGCTGATCCCCACCTCGGTTACCCCTTGATAAAGGCCGTCTTGACCTATTTCAATTACGGGTACATGACGAATCCCATATTTAACATCCAATATATTGCGGTATTCATCGTGATTAGTTACATCAATGGTTTGAAATTCCACCTGTTTTTCTTCTAAAAATTGTTTAACCTCAGAGCAAAAGTGACAACCTTGTTTTGACCATACAACAACTGATAATGGATTTGACATTACAACTTCCTCCTTAATTTCGTGATTTTATTGGTAAAGCTTTTTCCGAAAATGCTTCGCTTAACAATACGTAAGATTTAAGTCTCTTCTCAAAATTTTGAACTGGCGTTACGATGATGGCTTCTTCCAAATCGTAAATATTTTGGAGGTGAAGCAGTTTTTCACTCACTGTTTCCTTTGTACCATATAGAATGTTTGCTTCCTGTAATTCAATTCGGTAGCTTTCATTCGCCTGTTTGGCAAACAGCTCTGCTTGCTCCTCGCTCCCCACCGTTACGGTCTTGCCACTCTGTAGATGCACTTTTACGATTTTCGAATTAGCTGCCAGTGCCTTTGCTTCCTCCTCTGTGTCCGCCACAATAACAGAGAGTGCAAGAATAAAAGAGATGGGCTGTGATTTTTTTCGTTTCTGCAAATGACTGAACTCATCAAATGCTTCATTAAGGATTCTCTCTTCACTATTAATGAATTGAGCAAATACAAACGAGTATCCTAATTCACCAGCAAGTTTTGCACTTGAGGAACTAGCCCCCAATAAGAAAAGTTCAGGCGGCGTGTTAGGCACAGGCTCTGCTTTAAGTCCATAAAATGGGTCATACGGTTCAATAGTGTCATAGACAAACTTTTTAAGGTCCACCAGTTTTTCCCATAGCTCTTTTGGTTTTTCAGCATATTCCTGCTGAAGTGCTTTGGTGGATAAAGGAAGTCCGCCGGGTGCTTTCCCCAACCCTAGATCCACTCTACCCGGGGATAATGATGCTAATACATTAAAAATTTCGGCTACCTTATATGGACTGTAATGCTGGAGCATCACACCACCTGAGCCAATTCGAATCTGACTTGTTTTTGCGAGAAGATAGGCTATTAACACTTCCGGAGCAGATCCTGCTAATTTCTCTGCATTATGATGTTCAGAAACCCAGAAGCGGTGATATCCCAACTCTTCTGCCTTTTGAGCTAATTCAATTGTATGGTTAAAGGCATCGAAGGCCGTTTCATTTTCAGCAATGACACTTTGATCCAGAATACTAAGTTTCAAACCCAAATGAATCCCCTCCTGGTAAACTTGTTATCTAATAAATCCAAGTTGCTAATGTTGTTAAACAGACGTGCTGAACACCCCTTTCTTAGATAACAGGAAAGGCTTTAATTTATTCAATTCAGCGTCTATTCGTGTTTTAACTTCTACATCAAGTTCATAACGATGATTTTCTAGTTTTTTTACTTGGTTATCTACAATATAGGTCCCTTTTAAAATGTGGGTTGCTCCAAGCGCCGCGAGCACTGGTTTTAGTCCATAATCAAGCATTAGGAGATGTCCGCTCGATCCTCCAATGGCAATCGGCAGGATTGTTTTATTTACCAAACTATTTTGCGGAAGAAGATCCAAATAAGTTTTTAAGACCCCGGAAAAGGATGCTTTAT
Source organism: Bacillus sp. sid0103 (assembly GCF_019219025.1). Next base: position 54,245 of record NZ_JAHUWN010000003.1, read on the forward strand.
AAACGGGTGTTAAAATCACAATAATAGATGAATCTTCGACTTTTTTATTAGCCTCAATGATTTCTTTACTGTCAAATCTTGCTTGAATTAAATCATCTGCTGGAAGATTACGGATTTGGATAATTTCAGGAGAATGATTGACTCCTTCAAAAAATTCAACAGCATATTCCAATGCCCCATTTAATCTCGTATGTTCAGAAGGACTTCCAGAAATAATCGTTACTTTATTCATCTTCGTTACTCCCTTTCCTATGTGGATTGTTAACCATTTAAAAAGTTTCTAATAAAAATAGACTCTGTTACACTTGCCTGTTGATTTCCGCTCCAGGCGCTTCGCTTTCCGCGGGCGGTCCGGGGAGCCTCCTCGTCGCTGCGCTCCTGCGGGGTCTCCCCTGCCCCGTCCTCCCGCAGGAGTCTTCGCGCCTGGAACGTAGATCAACAGGGTGCCAAAATCAACAATAAGCTTTAACATAGCCTAAAAATAAAGACTCCTGTTTTATTAAACAGGAGCCTTTGGTAGACCAATCGGCGCTTTCTTATTTACATTTGATGGAAACTTGTTTTACTATTTAGCCATTCGGGATCCTATTAGGTACCAACTACTTCATTGGTTTGTTCCCAAATGGTGCTGGGGATCTCTCGTCGCAGCACCGGTGCCACCTCGGCTGCAAACCGATGCAATTGTTCCTGTTGCTCCGATTCCGTTAAGCCATCAACATTTATGCTAAGTACCTGATTTCCATAAGCATGATGGTAGTTTAAGATTTTCTCGATGACTTGCTCTGCACTACCAACTAAGACTGGACCATTGGCAATATTGTCTTCTAGATTTTTAAAAGGCGAGTTATTATGCTTCGCTGCGTCTGTCCCCTGAAAAGCATTGTAGTAAGGCCGGAAGCGGTTGATTGCCTCCTCGGCATTGTTGGCAATATATAGATTACTAGCACCCGATCCAACGATTGCTTTATTGGGATCGTGACCATAGTAAGCCAGCCGATCACGGTAATGATCAATTAACTCTTTATACTTGGCTTGAGGATGAAAAGTATTGGATGAGAAAATAGGATCGCCATATTTTGCGGCCAATTCAGTCGAACGCGTACTTGAAGCGCTCCCATGCCAAATTGGAATGCTTTTTTGATAAGGTCTTGGTTGTGTCGTGACATTGGTAATAGATGTTCGGTAGCGCCCCTCCCAGCTTACATTCTCCTCATTCCATAATCGCTTTAGTAATTCGTATCGTTCAGCAAGCGAATCCCATTGTTCCTCTTCCGTAATTCCGAAGAGGGGATAATGACGTGGGTCGTTGCCTTTCCCTATAATCAACTCTAACCTCCCTCCTGAAAGATGATCTAGTGTCGCAAAGTCCTCTGCCACTCGGATCGGATCTAGAACACTTAGAACTAGTACAGTCGTCAATAATCTTAGGCGTGAAGTTTTTCCAGCAATGGCCGTCAAAACAACTGCCGGTGATGAGGAAAGGAATGGTGGTCCATGACGCTCCCCTACACCAAAGGCATCAAAGCCTAATTTCTCGGCTAAAACTGCTTGATTTACTACATTTTGAAATTTCTGCTGAGCTGTCAATGATACCCCAGTTATCGCATTAGGTTCATTCATCATAAGGGTAAATAATGCAAATTTCACTTCATTAAGACCTCCAAACCAATCTAGTTCACTTCATTTTTAAGCCTGATCTGCATTCTTATATACAAAACCAATGAAAAAGACTCCTGTTAAGAACAGGAGCCTTTGGTAGTCCAATCGGCTTTTAAACTAGTAGGCAACTAAAAGTGTATTCTTATTTCACCTACTGGTTTACTTGGTATTAAAAAAACTATTGAATACACTATAAAACTTAAATAGGGTTTTTGTCAATCCATTACTTTGAATTTTTAGTAACATTTGATATGAAGAGTGGCGTTGGAAGCCTTTTTAAACTCTTTGTACATATTTTGTGCGTTCTTTCGTTTATCCTACCTTTGATTAATTATGGGACTATTGGCATCACTTAATAGAATACAGACATTCGTTAGTCCTTTATCGATAAAACTTCTTTTTTTACCAATAAAAAAGGCATTACTTTACTAATATATTTTTAATAAATACTTCATAAACTAAGTCCACTATGAATGAGGAGTGCATCTAATGAAAAAAATATGGTTCTTTTCTGTTCTTTTATTACTTCCTTTATTTTTTTATCAAACCAATACATTCGCATCGACTAAAAGTCGCGAAGCATATGAAAAAACTGGACATGTTCACTGGGAAGTCAATACAAACGAAAAATTGGTTGCTCTAACTTTTGATGATGGACCTCATCCTGTTTTTACTCCTCAAATCCTGGATATATTAGCTAAATATAATGCAAAAGCTACTTTTTTTGTAGCTGGTAATAAAGTAATAAGATTTCCTGATATTGTAAAACAGGAAGTAAAAGAAGGACACGAAATTGCCAATCACACTTTTCAACATATATACCATAATATTTCGTCAGCAAAACTTTCATCGGAATTAGAAGAAACGGATAAAGTTATTCAGAAGTTCACTGGTTTTAAACCGTCTCTTTATCGTCCCGTAGGAGGGATTTATAATGATTTAATTATTAATACAGCAATAAAAAACCGAAAAGAAGTCGTATTATGGTCATGGAATCAAGATCCTCGTGATTGGGAAAATCCTCCCGCAAATCAAATGTTTAACTATATCACAAAAGGAGTAAAGCCAGGGAATATCATTCTATTTCATGATTGGCATGGTAGTGAATTTACTCAGACATGTCAAACAGTTAAAGCATTAGGTACCATTCTAGACTTTTTACACACGGAGGGATATAAATTTGTAACTGTTTCTGAATTGCTCTATCGCTCGACACAAATCATTCCAGACACTTATGAAATTTATCCTTCCAAGAAAGAAAAAACATCTCACATTGATTTAATGTTTTAAATGCATTTTTTTCGCTTAATAAGTCTATTGTGTAGAGATATACACTTACTTATGCTAAATACCCTTACTTATTCGAGTTCTTCTCTTCCAATAAAAATAAATGATGATGGAAAGGGCCAATAAGAAGGTAATGAAATAAATACTATATGTTGACATATAATTTTCAACGGTGTGCCAATTTTCGCCTAATATTCTTCCTAGTGTGATAAAAGTAAAACTCCATATTAATGCACCCGTATAGGCGTAAACAGTAAATTTTCTAAAGGGAAAGCGATTGACAGCTCCTATATAAGCCGTTAGATGCCGTACCCCGGGAATAAAATACCCAAATAATAAAAGATAAGGTCCGAATTTCCTGAATAATTTCATGGTACTATTCATTTTTTGTTCGGAAATGTGAATTTTCGGACCAAACTTTTCGATTAAAGGCAACCCAAATCGATAACCAATGTAGTAGCTAAGCGAAATCCCCGCCGTTGCCCCAATAAAAGCACTTACTATTGAAATAATATAAGATAATTTACCCTGAAACACATTGTACCCAATATATGTAAGAAGAATCTCATCGGGTAGAGGCAGTCCTACAATACCGCCAATTAAGGCAAATATGATTCCGAAGTACCCATAATGTTCTAGAAGGTAAACAATATGATTCTGCATTTTTTCATCATCCTATTAGGTAATGTCTAACCATCAACTTTGCTTTTACTGAATTAGAAACCAACATTGGTATCCTGTTCATACTTATAGCTATTAAAATGAAATATTTGCACCTTAACCTTTATATTCGTTAAGGAGTCTTTATCTAGATAAAAGCCGTTAGATTTTTTTAATTCCCTATATTCCTTTGGATGTTTTCGATACCACTTTTCACCAACATTTAATAAATCTGTTTTATTTTTAACCCCACTTTTATAAATTTTAGTGAGTTTTCTTTTTATATCGTCTTCCATTAATTTCGTTAATTTCGATTCGGGAATATCTTTGATTTTTTCGATCAAATCTGCTGGTACATACACTTCTAGGGAAAACTTTGGGGTTGTAGTTCCCTTCTTGTATTTTACCTTCATTTTAGGAGTAGCTAGTTTCATTGCAGCTACAAGCTTTCCCTCATCTTCTACTCTTTGATCTAAAGATACCTTTTTTTCTAATAACCAATTAACATAAACAGCGTCCTTGAAAGAAAGGACTTTCTTAAATTTTTGCCGTTGAAAAATGGCATATCCATCGAAAAATACAATGGGGTAATTTCTGTCAGCCTTCCAACTTTGAGAGTCAATTTTTACATTAGGTAGTTTAGCTACCCCCATAGGCTCATAATAGGCTCTTAAAAAATCCATTAATGTCATAGGCTTGATCTCATCTTGATACACTTCGTTCTTTTCCTTTCTAAAAAGAACCGTGTATATTGCCGGATAATTAAATAATGCCTTTATATTAAATACTTCGCTAATATTTTCATCTGTTGTCATGACTCGTAAGGTATGTCGGAGCGAACGATTTCTTCCTATTTCTACTATTACTTCCTTAAAATGATTCCTGACTATTCTTTGACTTAAAACTAGTGTTTCTACGTGGCCAAAAAATAAAGGAGGCTCCGACTTTTTATAAAGGTTACCAACCGCTAAATTTAGTGTTTCTCCAGTTGCTGATGCAATAAAAATCGGGATGGGTTCAATAGGTTTACCTCCTTCTACCTTTGCTACATTCGCGAAATTTAAGGATTGAAGATACGCGATATACTCCTTCTTTTCTTCATCATAGTCCATACCAATTGCCACAACATAGGTTATATCTTGAATATTTTTTAAACCTGAACAACCGGAAAGAATCAGACAACCGGCTAAAAAAGAAATCATCCATTTCCTTTTCATGATTGATTTCCACCCCTTGTTGGATCATCTGGACTGGTTAAGGTTGTTCTTGACTTATAAAATTGCCTTGGAGCCCTAAGGAATGACTTAATCATTCCTTTTAGTTCGATTGGCGAAAGAGAGCCTAGGTATGGAGACCCAAAGGAAGATAGGGTTGAAAAGTAAAAAACCGTTAGAATAAAGCCAATAATGACCCCGAATAATCCAAATAAGGTACCCATTAAGATAATCGTGAATCTTAAGATGGTACAAGCCGTACTTAAAGTTTGATTCACCAACGTAAAAGACGAGATGTAGGTAATGGCCGCTACGACCAGCATGGTCGGTGATGTTAACCCTGCCCGAATCGCAGCATCCCCTACGATTAAGCCACCTAAAACAGCGACGGTTTGCCCAATTGCTCTTGGCAAGCGTACCCCAGCTTCATTAAATAGCTCAAACAAAAATAGAACAATAAACATTTCAAGTGGTGAAGATATGGGCAGCCCAAAACGCGAGATTGTAATAGTCGCAACGAGTAAATAGGGAACCTGTTCAATATTATAGGCAGAAAATGCGATCCATGCACCAGGTAAAAAAGCGGATATGATCAAACCTAACATCCTGATAATTCTTTCTATTGATACATAAGCATAACTTATGTAAGTGTCCTCAGGTGATTTAATCTGCAATAATATATTGACCGGTGCAAAAGAGACTGTAGGATTCCCATCAACTATGAGAGCAAACCGGCCTTGATTCAGCGCCTGAACAATAAAGTCAGGTCTACCCGTATAGTCCGTACTCGGGAAGATGGAATACGGTCTATCACGAACATATGATTCAAGTTCATGAATACTCGTCAAGATATCCAGTTCTACTTTATCTAACCTTTTATGGATTTCATCTAAAACTCGCTGATCAATTAAATCATCTATATACATGAGTACTACTTTTGTTCTACTTCTTTTACCAATCGTATATTTCTCTAAACATAAAGACGAGGTGTTAAGTCTTCGCCTTATTAAGGAGATATTTGTCTTTATATCCTCCACAAAACCATCCTTTGGACCCCTTATTGAGCTCTCAATCGCGGATTCTTCAGGTTGCCGCATAGGAAAGGATCCTGCTTGAATACTTAAAAACGAATCACCGAATAAAAATAAGACATTTCCATCAAAAAGTAAATTTGATAGATCATCTAGGGATTTCAAACTTACATCTTCTGCTTGGAAAAAGGATTTAAGCTTTTTTTTGACAGAATCTTCTTTATCCTCACTGAGTTTAGGTAAAATATTTTGATCTAAATAATGTATATCAATCAGGGTTTCAAAATAGATCATTTCAAACGTGTCCATGATTGTATGGTGCTCACTCAGTCGTAGGTCTTGACTTTTCTTAAATTGATTTTTAAGGTGTTCGGATTTCTCCTTTAGCCTTAGCCTTTCATTACGAAGTGGATTCAAGAGTATTTTTCTTACCATGTTGTTTATCCCTCTTCTTTAAAACTAGAATAATGGCGGCTGATAGCAGGATTTGAAAAAGGAAAAATGCCAAACTAGCCGGCAAAAAGTATTTATAAATAACGTTATAGAAATAATAGGTTTCTACTTTTATGGTCATTAGACCGAACAAAAAGAGATACATGACTCCAACAAGCTTAGGGTTCAGTCTATAATGTTTCTTTTTATGGGTAAAAAATGTACCTAACAGATACATGAATAATCCAATTCGAATCAACGCACCGCTAAGCCATTGATATAAAGCAAAAAAATCTAGATGTGATATATATTCTCCAATGCTTAATATACGCCATTGCTCATAAGCCGGATACCGGAAGTAGATTGATTCAGTAGGTCCAAACTCCATGATTGATGCAGAAAGCGGACCAAAGATTAAGCCTGTTAAGAATGTCAATAAAATAAACAACTGTTTAAATTTAATCGGTTCCTGTGAAAAGGGCTGCAGCAGGATAACTATGTAAATCTCAAGCAGCCCTGACAGAACATATATTCCCCCTCTAATAAGAGGAGAATAGCCGTCTGCAAACACAGGAAGTAATAAACTTGGGTCCTTTAAGCTCGTGTTTGTTAGAGCAATAACTATGCCAAATAGCACAACAAGCGGTAGTAAAAAACCGCTAGATATAGCCATGCTTTTGACCCCAGCAAGTGTGATTAAAAAACAGACAAAAACCAAGAAACCATTAATCATAAAAACAGAAGCATCAGCGAGAAAATATGCTTTTAACCAAATCATTAAATCCCTAAAGGTTACATAAGAGCTGCTGAATAGAAACAGAATGACGGGAATTGTAAATAAAGTTGAAAAAGTCCTTCCAAGACGCTGTCTAATCATAGAAAAGAAACCTTCATTTGGACTGTTTTTTACAATAAAATACACCAGCCATAGAAAGAAAAGAGAAATCGGATATGCCACAATGACACTTAACCAACTGTCTCTTCCAGCTGCTGTGAGTATATTAGGTATAAGCAGGACATGGTTTAGTAAACCTGTCGAAAGGACCAGTAACAAAAATAATTGTCTTGGAAGGAGTATTTTAATTAAGTTTTGTATTATAATCACCGAGCTTTATCATTTTAGGTAATATTGTAACCAAAAATGATGAATATATGTGTCCAAAATGGTCTTCTAAACGGAACATCTCGAAAAGTAAAAAAAGCTCATGTCTCATCAAAAATTTGATGGGACCCTGAGCTTTTTTTACTCTATTCTTTTATTGAAAGCTGTGTTAAACTTGCCTGTTGATTTCCGCTCCAGGCGCGTGCGGTTCGCGGGCGGTCCGGGGAGCCTCCTCGTCGCTGCGCTCCTGCGGGGTCTCCCCTGCCCCGTACTCCCGCAGGAGTCTCGCGCCTTCCGCTCCAATCAACAGGGTGCCAAAATCAACATTAACCTTTAACATAACCTAATGAAAAACAAATTCATCCATTAGATCTTTTAAGACTCTTAAATAATACGAACTGTTACAATACCTTCAATTTGATCGATTTTTTCCAATAAACCAGGAATGATATCGCCGTTCACTTTATTGTCGATGTCGATCATCGTATAGGCGTATTCTCCACGGCTTCGATTAATCATGTCCGCGATATTTAACTGATAGCTCGAGATTGCCAATGTAAGCTGGCCAACCATGTTTGGTACGTTTTTGTGGAATGCCGCCACGCGTCGCTTACCTGTGTAAGGCAGGGATGCGTTTGGAAAATTCACCGAGTTTTTGATATTTCCTGTTTCTAGATAATCCTTTACCTGGCGGGATGCCATAATGGCACAATTTTCCTCAGATTCTTGTGTTGAAGCACCAAGATGTGGGATTGGAACAGCATTTTTCATTTTCAATACATTTTCATTAGGGAAATCTGTCACATACGTACCAACCTGCCCGCTTTCTAGGGCGGCAGCCATATCTGTTTCATTCACAAGCTCACCACGTGAGAAGTTAAAGATATGAACACCTGGCTTCATAATGCTAAAGGTTGCTTCGTTAAACATTCCTTTCGTATCCTCAGTTAATGGAACGTGTACGGTTATATAATCACAATTCGTAAACAACTGTTCAATGGTCATCGCACGCTGAACATTACGTGACAAGTTCCAAGCCGTATCCACAGAGATGAATGGGTCAAATCCAATAACATCCATATCTAAATCAAGTGCATCATTCGCTACAAGCGCACCGATTGCACCTAATCCAATCACACCAAGTGTTTTTCCTTTAATTTCTTTTCCAACGAATTGTTTCTTACCTGCTTCTACAAGCTTTGGTACTTGTTCGCCTTCCCCTGCTAACGACTTGGTCCAGGCCACGCCGGCAAAAAGGTTACGAGATGTTGCCATTAATGAAGTCAGCACCATTTCTTTTACAGCATTCGCATTTGCACCAGGTGTATTAAAAACAACAATCCCCTGCTCTGTACATTTGTCGACCGGAATATTATTAACACCCGCTCCTGCGCGAGCGATCGTCTTTAATTTATTTCCTAGTTCAATAGAATGCATGTTGAAACTACGAACCACAATCGCATCTGGATTGTCACTTTCATTGTCGATCGTGAAATGATCCTGATTAAAAACATTTAACCCGCTTTCTGCAATATTGTTTAACGTTTTAATGGTTTTCATTTTGTCTAGGGTCATTGTGCTCATTGGGTTTTCTCCTCTATTCTTCTGTGATAGTTTTTAAGTTTATTAATTAGCAAATTTTTCATTTTAAAGGTTCTGTTAAACCTGTCTGTTGATTTCCGTTCCAGGCGCTTCGCTTTCCGCGGGCGGTCCGGGGAGCCTCCTCGTCGCTGCGCTCCTGCGGGGTCTCCCCTGCCCCGTCCTCCCGCAGGAGTCTTCGCGCCTGGAACGTAGATCAACAGAGTGCCAAAATCAACAATAAGCTTTAACATAGCCATTTTATAAAAAAATCTTCTATTAAAAAATGCAATTTTATAGTCATATGACTTCCAGCCGGTTCTATCCCCTCCTAATAAACAGAAAGAGGCAAGGAATTATTTCCTTACCTCTGCCCAGGCGAACGGCTGCGACACTATGTGCTCCCTCGCGGTGATCCGCGTTTCGCCAGTTACACATAGCCTTTTTTTATTTCTCTAAAAATAACAAATTTTCTAAGAACATTCAAGCATATTGAACATTTTAAATGTTTATTTTTTTTTATAAAATTTATTGACATCACATCAGATCGAGGTTCTTCTAGTATTTCTTCATATCCTTAATTAGAGCTAAGACCTCGTCCTCTTTTGTCGCCCAAGATGTTACGAGGCGAATCGCCGAATGATCCGCATCCACCTTTCCCCAAATATGAAAGGAATAGTTTTTCTCTAATTCTCTGATTAGTGCATTCGGCAGAATCGGAAAAATTTGGTTTGATGGAGAGTGCGTAAGAAACTGAAAATTAGCCTTACTGATTTCTTCACTAAGAATGGCTGCCATTTGATTGGCATGCGAAGCTAATTCAAAGAACAAATTATCCCTGAACAATTCTAGGAATTGAATACCTATAAGTCTTCCTTTTGCAAGTAGTGCCCCTTTTTGTTTCAGATGGTAGCGAAAATCTTCCTTCAAAGAATCGCGGCAGATGACTAATGCCTCACCAAGAAGTGCCCCATTCTTAGTTCCGCCAATATAGAAGGCATCGACTAGTCCTGGCAGGTCGCTCAACTGAAGGTCGTTTTCCTCCGAACAGAGGGCCGAGCCAAGTCTTGCCCCATCCATGTACAAGATAAGATGGTTCTTTTTACAAAATTCACTTAGTTCCTCTAGTTCTCGCTTGGAATAGATGGTACCAATTTCAGTAGAATTCGATATGTATACAAGCTTCGGTTTGACCATGTGCTCATCTGGATGTCCGTCGAGCACTGCTTGCACGTCTGCAGGAGTTAGTTTCCCGTTCTCTGCTTCAATCGACAGGATTTTATGCCCTGTTGCTTCGATGGCGCCCGTCTCATGACCAAGAATATGACCGGTGCTTGCTGCCATGGCCGCTTCATGCGGTCTTAAAAAAGCAGAAATGGCAATCAGATTGGTTTGTGTTCCGCCTGATAAGAGATGAATATCAACGTCTGACCGTCCGATTTTCTCCTTGATTACTTCAACCGCTTTTCGTGAAAATTGATCCTCTCCATAACCATCCTCTTGAACAAGGTTGGATTCCAATAACGCATTCAAAATTTTAGGATGTGCGCCTTCGCTGTAATCGTTCTTAAAGCTGTACATGATCTTGCCCCCGTTAAATAATTAAAAATTGTCACTTCCATCCTATCGTATCATAATTTTAAATTGTCTAAAAACCTTAAGAAGTTAGACTTCAACAAGAAATACTATATATAAAATCCACACTAACTGTAACAATTGAAACTATTTGATAGAATGACACGTATAGACTATTTGAGGTGAAAAGAATGTACATACAAATAGAGGAACCGACAGAAAAAATTTCGACAGATGCTGTGAAGATGTGGCGAATCTCCAATTCAATTGGGCATGGAATCGCCTTATTCATTATCGCTGTATTAATCATTTGCACAGTGAAGTTTGATTGGTATGGATGGATTGGCATCGTTCTTTATATTCTTGGTGGAATCGGCGTTCTATCTGCTATTTTCTCCATCGTGATTGAACCGGTCTATTTACAATTGACCTGGCGATATAGAATTGATCAGCAATTTGTTCAATTGAAGCATGGAAAATGGCAAGTACAACACACATTAATCCCGATGGAAAAAGTGGAATATGTTCGGACAGAACAAGGTCCAATCATGCGGCGCTATGCTCTATACAACATTGAGATTGGAACCACTACTTCGAGCCATGTCATTCCTGCCATTCCAGCAGAAACAGCACAACATCTAAAATCAGAAATTGCCTCCTTTGCAAAAATACAAGATACAGATGGAGTAGAAGGTGAAAGAACATGAAAAGATATCATCCCGCCGTAATCGTCGTTGAGTTGGTATCGTTTATCAAAAACTGCATTTGGTTCTTTCTCTTTTTATTTGTCATTAAAGCCTCCTCCACTTCCGATTGGGTAATTTGGGGCCGCTATCTCCTGTTACTTGCTACCGTCTGCACCATTCTTACCATTATCTTAAAATGGTTCTTCCACCGCTTTGAATTGGTTGGGGATGCTATTGTCCTTTACGAAGGCATTTTTGTCAAAAAACAACGGACGGTTGGATTGGATCGTATCCATAACCAAACTTCCACCACCTCGTTTGTGCACCGTTGGTTTGGACTTACTTCCCTCACGCTGGAAACAGGGACAAGTGGGGAGAATGCTTCTGTTGAGTTTAAAGTGATTAAAAAAGAAGAAAAAGAACGGATCCTCGCTCACTTGGAACAAAAGCAGGCTTCTATCGAGGCATTAGCTGACAGTGGAGTGGAGAAATCGTCAGAGCGTACGGTACACTTTCGAGCGACTAGAAAAGATTTAATAAAGGCATCCTTTACATCTCTAAGCTTCCTGGCAATCTTTCCACTATTAAGTGCGCTTTATGCCAATCTAGCAGATTTTTTTCAAATTGAGAAAACGACAAAAAATGCCTTTGAATATTTATGGCTCCATTGGTGGATGTTGATTATTCTTTTTGTCCTCGCCCTCGCCTTGTCCGTCGTAATCGGGTTAATCCAAACGACGTGGAAGTATGGAAATTATGTTATCAGTGATGATCGTGAGCGGATTTATATCGAAAAAGGGGTTGGCAATTTTATTAGTTTTTCGATTCAAAAACAAAGGGTTCAAGCCATCATCGTCGAACAAACCATCATTAAACGGATTCTCGGCCTTGCTTCCATCAAGCTTATCAGCGCTGGTGGGTATGATGAAGAAGATCAGGAAACAAGCTCTCTTTATCCATTTATGCCAAAGCAAGAAGCCTATCGAGTTTTACACACCATGCTGCCGGATTACCGGATTGAAGAACATATGGAACGCTTCCCGATCAAAGTCCTTTGGCTTAAGCTTCTCCGTCCGTATTATCTATCCCTTTTGTTCCTAATCGGCCTGTGGGTTTTCAAAAGAGAGTGGTTGTGGGTCACAGCGATTGTCTTTGCCATTTCCGTTTTACTACGTATCCTTGACTACTGGTTCACTAGTTATCTTCGGGATGGGAATACGGTGCAAATAAGAAAAGGCGGATTAACAAATGAAACCTTCGTCACCCACCGCAACCGAATCCAACAGATTACCGTCAAACACACATGGCTGCAGCGAAAATTCGGTGTCGCGACCCTTTTATTCTCAAATAAGGCTAAGCCCGTGCATGAGAGTAAGTTATATGGAGTATCAAAAGGAGAAGCTGAAACCTTCTATATGTGGTACCATAAAAAATCCGGCTCGTTATAACAACGTGCCGGATTTATGTATTTTCATTAAGAACCCAAGAAATATTACTCCTCTAAGCTTAATTGAAGGACAGGGTTAGGAAAAACTTCTGGTACAAACTCTAAATCCTCAGATAATCCAAAAGTGAAATTCTCTATTTCAATCGTATTCGTTTCATTAAAGTTAGAGAACGTACACAATTCTCCTTCTACCACTCTTCCAACAAAATGATAAACCCCTATGTATAACCATATTCCTGCTTATTAATTTTTTGTCGAGTAGATATAGGGCGTAAGCCGTTACTAGTCGTTCGTTTGTTGCATTTATTATAGTAATCCAAATTGTAAGGGTTTTGAAAAAGGTTTATTACATCCTGGTCATTTGTGTTTTACTTATTGTCGCAATTGTTGACGTCAGGCACCAAAATGAGCGTATAGAAATGGATAGCAGTTATTCACTGTATTTATATGGCTACTACACCAATTGGGACAAAGTGGAGGTAATTTAATGGCATTAAAAAAGAAAGACAAGTTCTTTAATCATTTAACTAGCATCTCTTTAAATTTAAAAGAAAGTGCGAACTACTTTGCTGAATTCAAATTGAAAAATGTAAGTGATCTTAAAATTTTTTCCGAAAAAATGAAAGAATTTGAATTAAATGGGGATACCCTTGTTCATGACCTTATTAGTGATCTAAATAATGCTTTTATCACTCCTTTTGAGCGGGAAGATATTTTAGCTCTTTCAATAAGCATGGATGATATTTTGGACGGTTTATACCATACATCTGCACTATTTGAAATGTACTCTATGATTGAAACGGACGAATATATGCTAAAATTTGTTGACGCGATCAAAAATTCTGCAACGGAAATTGATGCAGCTATTGAACTGCTATCAAAAAAGAAATTGCTAAATATAAGAGAACACGCAATTAATATTAAAGACATTGAGTCTTATTGCGACAACATTTTGCGTGAATCCATTAAACAATTGTTTACTTCCCAGAAAGACCCTATCCGAATTATTAAATACAAACAAATCTATGAAGGTTTAGAAGAAATCGCTAACTGCTGTAAAACAGTGGCTAATTCGTTTGAAACAATAATTATGAAGAATGCTTAAAAGATTCATCTAAACAAAAGATATTTATGTCACCTAGTTTATTTCCTTGTTGCACTGCCATGTTATCTCGTATGGACTCCAAAGTATTCATTCCCAAAAAAAAACCCCATTTAGGGGTTAGAGACCGAAGCTTTTCAATTTTGACTTGTCGATAGATTTTTCTTGTTTCATTTCATGTTCTTTACGAAGTCCTCCGGCACTCTGTTCCATATCTCGTTGGATCAAGCGTTTGATATATGTGGCAAACTGAGTGAACTGGTTACAATGTTCTAAAAGCTCACTTTCGAAGGGGTCATCAAGGTTGAAAGGTACTGACTTGACCGTTCGGTTCAGTTTATTCATCAGCAAAGACTGCTTTCCCTAGAGTATAAAATCCGAAAGCGTTGGCATATTGAGGACTGTATGTTTTGGGTCCGTTTGTCCGGAAGTGGACGGGTTTGATTAGCTGGATATTTTTAAAACTCTCTTTCATATATGGGAGAAGATATTCAGCAATTCCTCCGCAAAGAAAGGTAGGCTCACTCAAGTGCCACTTGCCTCGAAGTTCCGCTAGGATGGCTACTGCCATTTGTTTTTCTGTCATATCCGAGTGTGTTTCTGCTCCGAAAGCAAGAGTCCCGCTTTTCCTGTCAATAAAATAGCCATCTTCCACTCTTAAATAGTTCAAGGTACTACTTCCAGTGTCGATGATGTTCGCAATCTCCTCCGGCCTGTCTGCCATGCTGAAGTATGCCCCCGAACCTTCAGGCGCGACTCTTACTTCCTCGATGTAGAACGTTTTCTTTACATTGTTCACCGTGATCGTGTGGACCCCTTCCAGCATTTTCTCAATCTTTTCCCTGTCTTTTTTCACCATTCCACGGATTGGCTGCCCAACCACTACACAGTTCCCTTTCGCTTTTCCATATTGATGAACTGCCACCAGTACCCTGATCTTTGTTTCCTCGTGCGCTTTCGAAATATCTCTCGGCTCTCTTATTGCATGACATTCCCGCCAGGCGATATTCCCCACGAACAGCTTCTCTTCCCCGTACTCGACGATGTAGTCGCCTACTTCCATTTGGTTGCCCAAATGAAGATGGCGGTAAGGTCCAATTGTTGACCTAAACTTAAACACCTCGTCCCTCGTTCTTCCTTTCACTTCGTAGGCGCCGGCATCGACCGCTATAATCCATTTTTGAGTCATTATTCCTTCCCCTTTTAACAATATTGTGGACAGTGCACATATGTCATACATCTAATCTTTTTCAAACCTATTATATGAGCGGAGTACCACATGTGACACACACCTGTCATACATTACTGTTCATTGGAAAAAATTATTTCTTTTATCAAAATAATTTATTATTGAGGTAAGGGTAAAACTAATAAAGCAGGATATCCCTCCATCATGAAAGGCATATGAAAACTATAAAATATTAGAAATTGCTTCTGTCTTTTCTAGTTGATAAACTGATATTATAAAACTCAATGTTTAAGAAGGTGATTTACGATGATGATTAATAAAATTGGAAAAGTTACGGTTTACGTAAATGATCAAGAAGAGGCAAAAGATTTTTGGATACATAAACTCGGTTTTGTCTTAAAAGTAGAACAAGCTATGGGACCAGATGCGTTTTGGATCGAAGTTGGCCCAAGTGAAAACGAATTTACCACTTTAGTACTGTATTCAAAGGCTGCAATGGAACAACATCAACCTTCTAAAGTTGCCCACCCTTCTATTTTATTCAGTACCACTGATATCGAAGCAACTTATGAAAAAATGAAGCAAAATGGTGTAGTAGTTGATGAGATGTTACGATTACCTTTCGGAAACATGTTCAACTTTAAAGATCAAGATGGAAATGATTATTTAATAAGAGAAGATAAATAATTTAGCGACAAACTGGTTTCTCGCATAAATAAAAGACGAGGTATTTTGAATAAATGTCAAAATACCTCGTCTTTTTGCCCTAATTTCTCCTACATCTTTCTAATTTAATAACTTTTGATACTTATTAAAATCCCCAGTTTGACCGATCAGGGTGAACCCGCAGTTTTGATAAAATTGATTTAGCTTTTGATTATGAGCCACGCAATCTAGTCGTAAATATTTGACACAACCAGCAAAATGACCTGCTATCCACTGCAGCGTTTCCATTCCTAATCCATTTCCTTTGTGGTTTAATCCCATTGCCAGGCGGTGTATGTAAATGGAAGGGTCATTACTCTCTCCCCAAATCTCAAGATCCCAGTCACTTTGTTTAGTTGAAGCCGTAAATGTTCCAATTATTTCGTTGTCCCTCTCAAGGACATACGTCTCATTATTAAAAATCGCTCGGTGAATTTCAGCATAGTCCCCGCCTTCTAATAAATAAGACCATTGATTAATCGCGTTAGTTTGAAACCATTTTGCAATCTCTTTTAATAGCTGGCGAATTTGTTCGGTTTCATCACTTCTTGCCAGCCTAATCCGACCATTCAATTCGGTACAACTCCCATCTCCTCATTATTTAATGAAAATAATCATATGTATTTTTGGCTAATAATAAAAAGGTTACAGCGATAAAGAGTGCCCGTACATAACCGCTTCCCCGTTTAATCGCAAATTTCGAACCACAGATAGCCCCAGCCAATTGTGCAAGGCCCATTGGTATCCCATAGGCGTAATTAACTTGTCCTAAAAAGATGAACATCAATAACGCAGATACATTACTGCCAAAGTTTAAAAACTTGGCATTCCCCGCCGCCTTCAAAAAATTAAAACCCATCGTTAAAAAGGCAAATATTAAAAATGAACCCGTTCCTGGACCGATAAAACCATCATAGAAGCCAATCGCAAAGATGACAATCATAAAAATAATAAGATGGTGGGTGGCGAATTTTTTGTGGGTAGAAATACTGCCCCAATCTTTTTTAAAAATCGTATAAATGGCCACCACTGCGAGCATGACGAGCATCAATGGCTTTAGCAATTCGGGATCCATTAAATGTACCGTCCACGCTCCAATCATCGAACCAATAAACGTGAGTGGAAACAGTTTATAGACGGATTTTAAATCAAGCTCTCCTGAACGATAAAACATAATCGTACTCGTTAATGAGCCCATTGTCCCCACAAATTTATTGGTCGCCACTGCAGCAGCTGGCGTCAGACCTGTAAATAATAATGCCGGCAAGGCAATTAGTCCGCCACCGCCGACAACGGAATCGATAAATGCGGCTAGAAAGCCAAAAATAACCAAAATAAATAATAACGTTGGATCTAAATCAAACAGCATTTCATCAGCCTTTCTATTTGCCACCCTTGCCCGAATTTATTTTTCAAAACATAAGTGGACAAACTTCATCATTTTAAATAAATCGATCAACCTTACCATCACCCGAGTCCCGCTTTCCCACTTCTTACTTGCCGGAATGCCTTTAATAATGTGATACTCCCGCAGATATAAATAGTATGCCGTTTTCCTCATTAAATGTCACCTCCCATAAGGAGTCCTTTTTTAATTTTTAAAAATGAAGGTATGTAACAAATCGATAATAATATATTAAAAAGGAGTAATTATTTATTGAAATTCGATAAATAATATATTAAAATCAAATTTCTAATAATTTTAAGTGAGGTGCTTTTTATGAAAAAAGGAACAACATTGTTTTTAAAACTTGCTGTTATTCTTATGGGAATCCCAGTTCTTGCTTTGTGTATTTTTTTGGTGCCTGAGATAGCGAATTTTGCAGCAGAATTGTATCCAGAACATGCTTATATAAAATATTTCGTTTTTATCGATTTGTATGCAGCAGCGATACCTTTTTACTTTGCTCTGTATCAAGCTTTTAAACTTTTAGGCTATATTGACAATCATAAAGCTTTCTCGGAATTGTCTGTAAAGGCTTTAATGAATATAAAAAAATGTGCCATTACAATCAGCAGCCTGTTTGTGTTAGGAATGCCACTTTTCTATCTCGTGGCGGAGGCAGACGATGCCCCAGGTATCATAATACTCGGTATGGTCATGATTTTTGCTTCAATGGTTATCACAGTCTTTGCTGCTGTTCTTCAAATGCTTTTAAAAGAGGCGATTGATATAAAATCGGAAAATGACTTAATAGTCTGAGGTGAAAGCAATGGCAATTATAATCAATATTGATGTGATGCTGGCTAAAAGGAAAATGAGCGTGACTGAACTTTCGGAGAGGGTTGGAATAACGATGGCTAATCTTTCTATATTGAAAAATGGAAAGGCAAAAGCAATTCGATTATCAACTTTAGATGCTATTTGTAAGGCCTTAGAATGTCAACCTGGAGATATTTTAGAATACAAAAGTGACGAAGACACTCATGAATCATAGACAACAAATCTCTTCACTAACGATAAACTTTAGTTTACAAATAAACGCTGTTGAAGTTAGAATCAACAGCGTTTTTTTAGTGAATTCCTTTGAGGTTTTTTATGAGAAAAAAGACGTTTATAGAGGAATCATCTTATATTAGGAATGGCATTTTATTAATTTCCTGTGTAAAGGGAGGAAAAAACTAAATACAATAAAATAAAACGGTATTGACATGAAAAAGCTCCAGCCGTGGGGCTTCATAAATCCTACTTTCCTCATTCCCCATTCAATTAAAGTTGAGATTATTGTAAAAAAAATGACGAGTATCCATTTATTTGTTTTCTTTAAATAGTTTAAATAAATAACTGACAGCGACGAAGGAACTAAGCTGTAGCTTATAAACTCACCTATTCCCGTGATTTTCGGGTGACCAAAATCAACTAGGTCTAACATTTTTCCAATTAAGGAATCAGAAATCCAAGCAAAAAAACCAATTACGCCGAATGTAACATAAAATTCTCTCCAACCGATGTCTTTTTTAGGCATAGAAAGAGCATATAAAAACAAAAGCATCCCTATACTGATTGGAAACCAATTTCCCTGAGCATGTAAATCTAAATTCTTCATCACTGAGCTCAATCTAATCACCTCATATTTACTTTCTCCAACTTTCATATGATTATTTCAAGCTTTGTCCTACATACTCATAGGCATAAACTAAGACTTCCTTCTCCTACAAAAAAAAACCGCCCTCATTCTAGTGTGAGGACGGCTCAAAGATTGAAATTTAGACTAGACCATTATTTTACAAATATCATTTGTAAATTCAACAGGGTCACTGATTGGTAAGCCTTCAATGAGAAGGGCTTGATTGTATAATAACTTGGTATAAAGATCTAATTTATCTTTATCATGTTCAAAGGCTTCTTTTAAGGATTGGAAGACTTCGTGGTTTTTATTTATTTCTAACACCTTGTCCGCCTTGATATTTTGATTATCAGGCATGGCTGCAAGAATTTTTTCCATTTCAATGGAGATATCCCCTTCAGAGGCCAGGCAGACAGGGTGGGACTTCAGTCTTTTTGAAATCCTTATATCCTTCACTTTATCCGATAAAATGTTTTTCATATAGTCAAAGAGTTCCTTGTTTTCCTGCTCATTGGATTCGGAAGCGTCTTTGTTATCTTCCCCATCGATACCTAAATCACCGCTTGAGATCGATTTGAATTCTTTCTCTTTGTAGGTCATTAACATTTTGATCGCGAACTCATCGATATCCTCAGTGAAGTAAAGAATTTCGTATCCTTTTTCTGAAACAAATTCTGCCTGTGGTAATTTTTCAATACGATCAATCGATTCACCAGAAGCGTAATAAATATATTTTTGATCTTCAGGCATTCTTGAAACATATTCATCCAGCGTAACGAGTTTCTTCTCTTTGGATGAGTAGAACATGATCAGGTCTTGTAATAAATCTTTATTGGCACCAAAGTCACTATAAACTCCGTACTTTAACTGACGACCGAAGGATTGATAAAATTCTTCATACTTTTCTCTTTCTTTTCTTTGAAGGCTTAGTAATTCGCTTTTAATGTTTTTGTTAATGTTTTTAGCAATCAGCTTCAATTGGCGATCATGCTGGAGCATTTCCCTTGAAATGTTAAGCGATAAATCCTCGGAATCAACCATTCCTTTTACGAAACTGAAATGGTCAGGCAGCAGGTCCGCACACTTATCCATGATCAGAACCCCGTTAGAATAGAGTTCTAAACCCTTTTCAAATTCTTTCGAATAGAAGTCGAACGGTGTTTTTTCTGGGATATAAAGAATTGCATTGTATCTGATTGAGCCTTCGACACTGATATGAATATGTTTTATAGGCTTGTCAAAACCATAGCGTTTTTCAGAATAGAAGTTCTCGTAATCTTCATCTGTAAGCTCGCTCTTATTTTTCTTCCAAATCGGAATCATACTATTGATAATTTGTTCTTCTTGGTATTCCTCATAGTCGGACTCACTGCTGTCCTTAAGTCTTCTGCTGGTAACATCCATTTTAATTGGGTAACGGATAAAATCAGAGTATTTTTTAATAATTGATTTTAAGCGATATTCTTGTAAATACTCATCATAGTTTTCATCTTCTGTATTTTCTTTAATCTTTAAAATAATTTCAGTACCGACTGTTTCTTTTTCAACAGGCTCTAACGTATATCCATCCGCACCCGTTGATTCCCATTTATAGGCCTCATCACTGCCTAATGCTTTACTAATGACGGTAACGACATCAGCCACCATGAATGCAGCATAAAAACCTACCCCGAACTGACCGATAATGTCATAGCCATCTTTAATTTCGTTTTCCTTTTTAAAGGCAAGGGAACCACTTTTGGCAATCGTCCCAAGATTCGTTTCCAGTTCATCTTTTGTCATACCAATTCCTGTGTCCAGGATCTTCAATGTACGGTTTTCTTGGTCAGGAATCAATTTAATAAAATAGTTGTCCTTGTCGAAACTTAATGAATCGTCCGTTAATGCTTTGTAATAGATTTTATCAATCGCATCACTAGCATTTGATAGTAACTCTCGTAAAAAAACCTCTTTGTGCGTATAAATAGAGTTAATCATCATTTCTAGTAATCGTTTTGATTCTGCTTTAAACTGTTTCTTCGACATAGAAAATTCCCCTTTCCATTCTAAAAATGTGAATAAACGATTTATGTAGGTACTGATTTAGATTGTCAAAAAAGTAAATCAGCACCATATTAGCACTCTAACCACCCGAGTGCTAATACCATATATTTTAATATCATATTTTTAGTTAACGTGTCAATATGTAGGTGATTTTTAATAACACTCTTAGAAAAATTTTAAAATGAGTTGCATTTTAATGAGGGCATGAAAAAAGAAGGATTATTTTGACTTAAGTAAAATAATCCTTCTTTAACAGTGTTTTGTTCAAGTGACATCAATCTTATTACACTTATTTATTTTGATTTCGAATTGCTTCCCTGTCTATTGATTGAGGTGGTTTTTCAAACCATCCATGATCAATCATAATTTTTGCTCCTTCTTCTGCATATGCAGCCACCTTTAGAAGGTATTTTTCATATAGTAGAGCTAAATCTTTACGCAGTGAGGCGGCAATGGCAAGACCGAAGTCCCCAATACCAATAGCACTTTGTGCATTCGTATGAAATAACATCAATTTATCTGAGAATGGTGCTTCCGTACTATTTGTAATAGTTGAATCCCATGTAGAAGGATAAGAGTTGTCATCCTCTTTTAATTTTATCATAAAATCTTCCACCATTTTCTTCCCAAGATCATAACCTTCTTTTAAATAGTCACTTATTTTTTTTGACTGTGCTACTTGACTAAATCCTAAAAGCATCGTTTTACCTACATTTGCCACCTCAATGTTTATGCCACTATGGGCAACTTCTATTGAAAGCAAAGGACGACGGTGACCTATTAGACCTCCAAGAAAGGATTTATCCGTAATATATTCCACTTTTTCTGGATAGGAAAGGTACGGAGAACGGATAAACACGCCTTTTTCCTGCATCATTTTTGTATTTCTGTCATATAGCGTTTCCGTTTGGTCATAAAACAGCTTGAATAAGTTACGAACATCTTCTCTTGAAGAAATTGATTTAGCCAAGCTATATGTATTCAATCCCGTTCGCCCCATATGATGGAGGTAGCGCATATAGGTTACATCCGAAAAGAGTTTTTTTGCCTGTAGGTTTACATCCTGTTTTCCAAAGCCGTTCGGAAGAGGAATCCTTTCTAATGTAAATAATTCTGATATTTGATGGATATGGTCATGCGCAGAATTCAGAGCGAATTCGAGAATCGGTTTAATGTCTTGATCCTCGGTAGTTTGTAAAAAATGAGTAAGAATACAAATAGCCATTGAATCACCAACGTATGTACTCCATAACATTGATATTTCAGCCGATGTTATCTTGGGGTTATGGTGTGCCATTGAGGTTCAACTCCATTAAAAAATTCTTTATAATCTTGTCAAATACTAAAAGTTTAAATTATTTTTTAACTATTAGTTTGTAATACCAAGTCAATATTAGGTAGGCTAGGAAGTATATAGGGATCGAATACCACATACTCCAGCCACGATATTTCATATATCCTGATTTCGTAAATACAAATTCAATCACCGCAGTTATAACTGTCCATACCAATGCATAAACCAGCAGTTTATTAGTTTTCTTAAAGTTTAAAAAAACAACTGCTATGAAAGATGGAACAAACGTGACAAGGGCCCAATCGGTAATTCCAACATCCTTCGCGGGTCCAAAGTCATGGAAATCTAACAAATGCCTATAATAATATGGCTAATCCAGGCAAAGTAACCTACAGTTGGGATAATAATAATGTTTTCTTTTAAAGTTAACCTCTTTGGCATAAATATCATTGTTACTAAAAGTAAAATAATGAGGGCCCAAACAAATACCATGTTATTATCCAACTCCTAAAAAGGATACATAATCTGCATTGTAGTTTAGTTTGTCTTTATCCCAATTATTTATGCTTTTATATAAGTTTAGAGAAGTAGCCCACTTTTATAGATAGGATTGCAATCCCCAAATAACACTTTTTACTTTAATATCTGCTATGCATATAAAAAAATACATGGTAGGTTTTGTTTCCCCATTAATACCCCTGCGAAACTTTATAAAGCCTTTCCGTAAAAACCCAAACCTATTTTGATTTTATCCTCCTATTATTTATCTTACATAAATGACATATTTGTAACGATATTGACATATATTTTATCAATCACATAGGAAGGAGGGTGAACCAATGGATAATCGAATTTTATTGTTTTTTGTCTCGATTTTATCTGGTTTTGCACTTATTAGAGTTCCTTTGGCTGATTCATTTCTTGAAAGCGTTTCCCCAGTTACTGATATCATTGGCATACTAACTGTTCTTGTCTTCTCACTCGTCTTAATTTATAAAGGCGTAAAAGGATTGTTCAGTAAGTAGTTATATTAGGAAAGCACTCTATGGGTGCTTTTCTTTATTTATTAAACTTTGGACATCCTACTTTTATAAATTTTGTTTTTTTGCAAACAATAACCTTGGGATTATTCCAATCAAAAACAATCGAAAGGAGCTATTCTACATGAAAAAAAATACATATTCAAAAGCTGAACCGACTATTGCGGAAGGTACGAATACAGAGGATGAATTAAATAGAGAGGCCACTCAAGAAGAAATTGAAAATGGAGAATCAACAAGTGTGACTGTATTATCTTTGGATGAAAACGATCCTAGTTAAAAGGAATTAGTTTTTTACTATGATCCTAAAAAAGGCTGTGTTATATTTAGCCTAATAAAAAAGCTACCAATTGATGGTAGCTTTTTCCTCTATGCGTACTTAATCCCAGCAAGCCTAATATTGTTACTATCACCTGATCCACATGGCGTTACCGCATATGTCATTTCGCAATTTGGGCAATTCATAATCACTGTTTCTAATCTGAATGATTCCCCACACTCGCAGCTAATTTCGTGCGCAACTGAAAGTGAAAAGTTTTCTTTCCCTTTACTTTTGACATGATCAACAATGTCTTTTCCATCTTTAAAATTTATTGTACAACCGCAGCTCATTAAAAGACCTCCATGGAATTCGTATGTATCTTAAGAGTAGCATAGAAATAAACAAATCCATGTGTCAAAATATCAACATATTCCAGTTGACCTTTAATTAGCCGTTTGTTTTTGTGGATAGACGTTTTGTTTTTTTAGAGATTTAATATGATACATTTTTTTATCTGCAATTTTTATTAATTCATCAAACGATTTTCCCTCACTTGGATAACAAGCAGTACCGATCGAAACACCTATTTCTAACTCATTAGGTGAGATACTTTTTAGATTTTTATGTATTTCTTCCAACATCTCAACCAGACTTTCATTCCGCTTTACACCTGGTGAAATGATCAAAAATTCGTCCCCACCCCATCTGGCCACGATATCCTTATCCCTTATACTTTTTTCCAATTGATGAGCTATATTCTTTATGTACTGATCGCCGACTTTGTGTCCAAATAAATCATTTATGACTTTAAAATCATTGACATCAAGGAGAAGAAGAGTGAAATCTTGCTTTTTCTGTTTCGTTTTTGATTCCATTTTAGAAACAAATGCTTCAACACATCTTCTATTATAAATGCCCGTGAGCGCATCTTTCTCTGAATAAAACTTTGCAATATCATATTGCTTCCCAAACCACCATGCGAGCGTTAACAGGATTGGTAAACCTAAATACTCAATCCAGCTAATGTAGCTATCTCTACTATAATAATAAAGCATATACAGTAAATTAATCATTAAAACAATGGAGAACGCACTCAGCCTACCCTTGATTTTCATAAAACTCATCATCCTTATACTATTCAATTTAAAATAACTACTTGATAAACAGAAACATCTTGATTCACCATTTTTCACTAAAGCTTCACAACAATAAACTGATTTTATCAAATGAAAACGGATACAAAGAAATGATTTCGGTCAACAAATTCCGACATTAAAAACTATTCTGAGCGTATAAGTGTTATTTTAAAAAAGTAAATGCGATGCTACTGAAGTAGAAGCATCGCATTTATCTATTCGTCATCCATCATAGTGTTCTCGTTCTCTTTCTTCTTTCTCAAACATATCATCATTATCCTTTTTTAGCTGTGATTCGCGTGGATATTGTGACGACTTCTCTTTCAAGTTCATTTCCTCCGCAAATTCGGTTAATAAATTGGGTTGCTTTGTCATAATTAGATTACCCTTTCTTAGTGAATTTACTGCTTTGGAACGGGTGTAAAGTCTCATAACATAATAAATGGAGGCATATAACACAACCATTACGATTCCGGCTACCAAACCTACCCCCTGCCCGGGAATAAACGGCATACATACAAGCACGATAATCATGCTAATTAATGCAATCCAAGACGTGTACGGGTAGCCTCGCATTTGGCATATACCTTCGGGAGGACATCCGTTCCGTTTGCGAAAGCGGATATGACTAGCCATAATGACAGCGTAAGTAAAAATTAATGCGAAGCCACCGGTCGTAATCAGCACCAAGTACACTCGAGGAAACAAGAGGCCAAATCCGAGGCCAACAAGCATCGCAAATCCGGAAAATAAAATCCCGCGATACGGTACATCGCTCTTATCCCTCAGCACATTCGGGGCATGACCTTCGTCACCAAGAGACCTGATCATTCTCCCCAGACCGAAAATACAGGCCAACATAGCTGAAAGGATAGCAGAAATTAACACAATATTTATTGCTCTGCCTGCCCAGCCAATCCCCCATCTTTCTAGGGAAGCTACCATGGGACTTACGTTTTCATTCAGAGTAGCTGTCGGAATAAGTGGTAAAAGTACTGCCGCATAAAGGATATACAAACCAACAAGAGAGAACACTGTATATCGAATCGCTTTAGGAATGGTATCACGTGGATTTTCCGCTTCAGTGGCAGCAAGCCCAATAATTTCAAAACCTGCATAGGCAAAAATCACCAGCAGCATACTGCCCGCAATTCCCTTTATTCCACCGGGCATAATTGGCTCAGTCCTCAGCTCCCCAGCGCCAATGGCCGAAGTTCCTGGAAGCACACCTAGGATTAATACGATTGCAGTGATAATGAAAAAAATAATCGCGAATATTTTTATTCCTGAAAGACCACTTGCCAGTTTGCCAATCTTATCAGCGCCTAATAGGTTTAGCAATGTTACACCTATGATGATCGAACTTCCCAGTAAACCAATTGATACATTTGGAAACCACTCACGGATTAAGATGGAAATAGCTGTTGCTTCACTGGACATCGATAGAACTGTCCCCGTCCAGTACAGCCAACCAACTACAAAGCCTGTCCCCTCCCCAAGTTCTCGAGCTGCAAAAGTACTAAAAGACCCTGTCGTTGGATTTGCTACTGTCATTTCAGATAAGGCATAAAGAATTAGATAAACCAATCCCCCCGATAAAATATAGGAAAGTAAAATGGACGGCCCTGCTGCATGAATGGCAACTGATGATCCTAGAAAAAAGGACCCTCCAATTACACTCCCTAAAGCCATCAATGTAAGCTGCCAAGCGGACAATCCTTTGCGCTTTTTCTCCATTGATCTTGTACTCCTATACCATATATTTTGTAATGTGCGATAAAGGTATTATTTACTTGGCTCTACAAAATGATTCTGAATGAAAAAACGAAGTGCTCACCTATACTAAAAAAAACTGTTTGATTTAAAATTTTTTATAAATGCCATAAAGCATGATATTCTGTTCTTAACTATTCAGCAATTTAGACCTTATATGGTAATGGAGGATTAATATGAAAATTGGTGTCATTGGATTGGGTGATATTGCTAAAAAAGCCTACTTACCCGTTCTTGCTGAAAAAGAGGATATTCAATTAGTGCTTTGTACAAGAAATGAGG
Organism: Bacillus sp. sid0103; assembly: GCF_019219025.1. The sequence goes on from NZ_JAHUWN010000003.1 coordinate 80,810, forward strand.
AAACTCTTGACATCTTAACAAAAAAGTATCGAATTGAAGAAAAGGCTCAAACGGTGAAGGATTTAATCAAAAAAGAGATTGATGCAGCCATAGTCAGTACGGCGACAGAAGCACATTTTGAAATAGCAGAAAAGTTACTAAGAAGTGGGATCAACGTGTATATAGACAAACCCATTTCCATGAACTTTCATGAAACCCAACGAATTGTGAATCTCGCCAAAGAAAGCGGCAAGATTGCGATGGTAGGTTTTAATAGACGATTTATCCCCAAAGTAAAAGAACTTAAGGATCACGGGAAAGCAAACTTGATTATCATGCAAAAGAATCGCTTTGCAGCCCCGGATTATATTAGAAGATTTGTGGTCGAGGATTTTATCCATGTGGTCGATACGCTTAGATTTTTGATGGATACCAAGGTTACAGATATTAAGGTTGAATACCTAAGGAATGGGAAAATGCTGGACCATTTGGTCATTCAGTTGCTTGGCGAAGGATGTACTGCAATCGGGGTCATGAACAGAAATGGCGGAGTAACAGAGGAAATCATTGAATATATGACCGGACACCATAAATATGTCGTCAACAGCCTGGTTGAAACCACTCACTTCCATAATAAAGAAATACGTATTTCCAAATTTGGGGATTGGGAGCCAACCCTTTATAAAAGGGGCTTTTATCAACTTATAGATCATTTCATTAACTGTATTCAAACAAATACGATTCCAAATCCTTCAATTGATGATTCCCTGATTACTCACGAAATTTGCGAAAAAATTGTAAAATACATTGATTCCGATTGTTAAATTACATACGTTCTCTGCAGTTAAGTGGTTTATTTAAAAGTTCATTGAAAATTATGGTGAGTAAAAATGAAAATATATACTAATTTAGATAATGTGACCAGCTACAAATCCTTTAAAGACTTACGGAAATGGCAGAAAGAACGAAAAAAGAAAGTGAAAGATTTATCGGTTAACATTGAACAATTTCCTTCCAAGAAAGTAAGCGAATTACTGGAAAACAAAAGCCTGACGTCCTATACATGGGTTGGTCATTCCACCTTTTTGATCCAACTGAATGGATTGAATATACTTACAGACCCAGTTTGGGCTAGGCGGATGGGGCTGGAAAAAAGATTAACTGAACCAGGCATCTCATTAGCAGAGCTGCCAGAGATTAATGTTGTCGTTATATCCCATGGTCATTACGACCATTTGGACTTCCCTACTTTAAAAAAATTAAAAGGAAACCCGCAATACTTTGTCCCTGCTGGTTTGAAGTCTGTTTTTAACCGAAAGGGCTATCAGAAGGTACGTGAATTAAATTGGTGGGAAAGTGTTGAACATGAAGGAATTACGATTCATTTTGTTCCTGCACAACATTGGACCAGAAGATCACTGACTGATATGAACACTTCCCATTGGGGTGGGTGGATTTTTAGTACGTCCCAAGAAACACTATACTTTGTCGGAGATACCGGATATTTTAGTGGCTTTAAACAAATAGCTGAGCGTTTTGAGACCATTGATACGGTGTTTATGCCAATTGGCGCCTTTGAGCCGGAATGGTTCATGTCCCCTGCTCATATCTCACCAGAAGACAGTGTGAAAGCCTTCATCGAATTAAAAGCAAAAAACTTCGTCCCCATGCATTATGGCACCTATCGGCTAGCCGATGACACCGGGCCGGAAGCATTAGATCGTCTACTCCGAGAATGGGAAAAGCAGCAACTACCTAAGGAACAATTGAAAGTGCTGCTCATTGGGGAAACGGTATTTTAAGTTTATTTGACCATCTTGATGAATCAAATGAGATAACGGTAAGATTAGCGACCTTTATCTTACCGTTATCTCTGTTTAACAGCCCTCTCGGTAACTTAAGCGCCTTCTATCTTACCGTAAGCACTGGATGACAGCCCTCTCGGTAATATAACGACCTTTTATGTTACCGTAAGCCCTGAATAACAGTCCTCTCGGTAACATAACGACCTTTTATGTTACCGTAAGCCCTGGATGACAGCCCTCTCGGTAACATAAGCCCATTTTTTCTTCCCGTAATATCTAAACCCTCGCTATCCCAGTAAATTAAACACATTCAGCTACAATACCAAATTCCCTTCAAATTTTACCTGCACTTCCCCTCGAATACATTCACTTAAACAGGTCACGATAAGTATGTAAGACTTTTTAAAGGAGTGATGATTTGTGGTGAGAAAAAGCTGGGTGACGTTTGTTTTAGCAACTTCATTATTTGGATTAACTGGCTGTGCAAACAACAATAATAATGCGGCCAATGATAATAAAAACAATTTGGGTGTCAACAATGTTAGAAACAATACCATTAATGGTGTGAATGTAAGGAATGTTTCTAATCAAAATTTACGGGTTTCTGCCCGTGCGATTAGGAATGTGGAAAGTTTAAATGAAGTAGATCAAGCAAATGTCATCATTCGTGATAATGATGCATATGTAGCCGTACGATTAGAAGGTACTCAAAATGGGACGCGGGCCCGAGGCGCTTCAACGGGAACGGGTCCAAATATGAATGCCACTTATGGAAATGGTTATAATTCTGGCACGACTGGTACCAATGGCGATGCCAATTTGAATGCAAATACTGGTAATCGTACAAACGCTACCATTACTGGAACGACTGGAACAAGAACAAATGCTCGTATTAATCGTGCCAATGATCTTAATGCACGTGGGACCAATGCACTGAATCAGAAAATTATAAATCAAGTCCGTGCAGCTGATCGCAGTATTGACAATGTCTATATTTCTTACGATACCAATACTTTCGGTCAAATGACCAATTATTCCAATGATATTCGGACTGGAACAAGAGTTGACCTATGGGACGACTTTACCAATTCCGTTAACAGGATGTTTAGATAATTGAATAAAGCTGCCGAGGATGTCTCCGGCAGCTCTTTTTTCATTAGCATTGGCCTAGATACATACACCAGTCTCCGCTCTCAATTCGCTCCATGTTTCCTGTTTGTTTTCCACTTGGCAATACATAGACCAAAGCGCGAAAACTCCCTAAATCTGTTTTAACAAGCTGCTCAATTCGGTCATAGTAGTTCGTTTCCGCTGAGCCCGTATATCCTTCAAGATGGTCTAGTGACTCGAGTTGGATATCGTCAACCTGGTAAAGTTCACCGGACACTCTCCCGCTCAAAACTGTGACTAAAAAGGGATAACCTAGGTTTGAATCATATAGCTCCCCCACGGTCCAACACTCCCTTACGATACAAGAAGCATTCCTTAAAAAGTGATGATTTCTTTGGTTCTTTCTTAATGTTCCATAGACAAAAACTAGCTGTTTATTCACCTAACCTCACTCCTAACACTTTCTACTATACTAATCTGCTGCAACGCCCTTTGTAAATTTCTAGTCTCATTAAACACCTTATTGAGTAAGGAAACGGTGTTATAACATGCTTCAACATCAAGTGTTTCTAATGAGGTATGTTCATTCATGAAACCAGCTGAGAGATTAACACTTTGAATGCCATGTTCAGCCCAGATTCTCGTATCACTGCTGCCGCCGATTGTGGCTTTCCAGCCTTGCAATCCGACCTGTTCGGCTGCTTCTTCAAAAAAGCTTCCGTAATTCTCATGACAAAAACGTTGGTATCCGCCGCATGATGTGACAATGTCACCCGTTCCACGCCGGTCTACGACGATGGACGCATCTACACCCCAGAAGAGGGTTTCATCGATATTCCTTGCACCAATTAATCCACTTTCTTCTTCCACTTTTCAACAGCATTCAAAATAAACCTCCCTCCTTTCTCTAGTAAACTGGAAATCACCTCCTACTAATATTCACTTGTTTTCTTGTTATAATAGAATATTCAAGGAGTGATGGTATGAAAATAGTAAAATATCTATGTGTTTTTGTATTGCTCATCGGCCTTGGTATTACGGCGTGGATTTATTATCCTCAGTACCAAATACACCAAATGAAAAAACACACGGTTGCGGTGAGCAAGAACGCTGACCAAACCTCTTATCTCAATTATTATCGAAATGCCAAAACGTCTCAACTTCACCATTTGGCGATTGGGGATTCTATCATTCGCGGAGTGGGTGCAGGGAAGAATGAGAATTTTGTCAGTCTATTTTCTAGTCAATTGGCAGAACAGACTTCTAAACAAATTGTATCTCAAAACGAAGGAATCAACGGGATTACTAGTAACGAATTAAACAATTTGGTTCAGGAAGGCCGCTTTGATGAAGCAATCAAGCAATCCGACATTATCACGATAAATGTAGGCGGCAATGATATTCTTCGAATCGCAAACGGCCAAGATATTCGGACGGTCCTTCAAAGCTATGACCAAATCCAAACTTCCTTTTCGAAAAATTTGTTGGACATTTCGGCGAAAATAACCCATCTAAATCCCAAAGCTACGATTGTATTTTTAGAATTGTACAATCCATTACCACCTGATAACCAGATGTATGGAGTAGCGGATAAAATGCTGCCAAAATGGAATCTTCATATATATGAAGTTGCGAATAAAGTCCCAGGGTCGATTGTCATTGAAACCACGAAAGTCATTAATGGGAACCATCTGCAAAACCTTTCACCGGATGGTGTCCATCCAAATTTTGCTGGTTATACTGCAATTTCAGAGCAAATGATGTATCAATTTAAACATCAATCAAGGAAAAGTCCTGTTTAAAACCGAAAGAAGTTTCATTCTTTCGGTTTTTTTATCCTATTTTTCTACTACTCTTTGTTATTTAAATGTAATACTCCGATAACACTACTGATAGAATGTTTTGTTACAATTTTTATACATCAAATAGTGCGAACATTTAGAAAATAATAGAGTTAAAAAAGAAAGTAGTGGTGTTAGGTGATCAAAAAGATACTTACCATGGTGTGTTTTGCCATCATGCTTACAGCAGCTGGGATTTCCATACATGAGGTTCAGGCTGAATCGGTAACTGACAAACAAACTCCTCAAACAACCCAACATGAGCAATTATCACTTCAGCGCAATTTTTTAACCATCAATAGCCAATTAAAACGGGTTTCCCAAGCCATACAAGCAAATAATCAAGACTTTGAGAAGATTATATCTGATCGCAAAAAAGCAAAAACTGAAGTCAAGCAACTTGAGAAAGAGATGAACAGCTTAAAAAAGGGTCTGGATAAACGAAAAACGGTTTTAAAGGAACGTGCTCGTTCCTATCAGCAAACGGTTAAGCATGTTGCCTATCTCGATCTTCTTCTGGGGGCAACAAGTCTAAGTAATTTTGTGGAACGTGTTGGAGCAGTCGCTGCCATTGCGGAGGCAGACCAAGATCTTCTTAAACAGCTGGAAACGCAGCAACAGGAATTTGAAAACAAAAAAAGAGCATGGAAAAAAAGGCTCACCGACCTTGCCACTATGAAAAAAAAGCTAGAAACATTAAAGGGTAATCTAAAAAAACAAGAAAATGATTTCGAAATGCTGAAGGAACAGCATCAAAAGGAAACGAGTCAAACAAACATAACTAGATCCTCTAAAAACGATAGTGAATACATAAGAACGGTCATTAACGCTGGAAATAAATATGTTGGTAACTCGGTTTATGTGTTTGGCGGAGGAAGGAATAAATATGATGTTGCTCGTGGAAGATTTGATTGCTCCGGCTTTGTCCACTGGGCCTTTTCACAAGCAGGAATTGAAATCGGCACCTCCACTTCGACCATAAAAGATGATGGCAGACAGGTTTCTCCCCAAAACATTCAACCAGGCGATCTAGTCTTCTTTGATACGTACAAAAAAGATGGACATGTCGGTATCTACCTTGGCGATGGAAAATTTATTGGTTCTCAAAGTTCAACAGGTGTGGCAGTGGCCGACATGACAAAAGGATATTGGAAAAACGCGTTTAAGGGGCGGGTAATCCGGATTTAGGGGTAAGATTGATTCATAAGGAGTTCATGCCGAAAAACGGCTGTATGAACCCCTCATGACAGAAATTATTCTTGCCCAGCTCCCTTAACTAACGGTGCAATTCGATCAATCCGATTGGTCCAAATGCCGCCAGTAAAGTTAGCAGGAAGTCGTTTTAGGTCATTAGCAGAATCAAAGCCTTCAGACCAACCTCCATCCCCTGCGACCACGATGACTCTCGTGTTTACATGATCCATCCGAGTTAAAAATTTGTTCGGCCAGCCCCACAACAAAGAAGCATATTTTTCAGGAATGTGTAATTGGGTATTCTTACATGCAGATGGCATATAGCCTGTCCACCCTACACCTAAATAAGGAAGCAAACAGCTTTGTAGTGTTGCCATCGACATTACGCGCATCTCTGGAAGTTGTTCCTTTAAAGCTTCGATCGGTTGATCATCTCCATAGACTGTAAGCTGTTCCAGTCTTTTTTTCGGTAGTTTTGATAAAAATTGAGCAAGCATCGTGCCCTCTCTAGGGTCAGCGTTTTTAATGTGAATTAACAATGGTTTATTTGCGAAATGCTTCATCACTTCATCTAAAGAAGGCATTAATCCCACCCCTTTTCCTCGGAATGGGAAAGTCTTACCGTTATCTGCCGTATAGCCGTACCCAATATCGACCTTTTTCAATTCTGCCATCGTATAGACTTTGGTCTCACCTTTCACATTTGTCCGGCAGTCAAGCGTCCCATCATGGAATACAGCAAATTGACCATCTTTTGTTGGTTTAATATCTAGTTCGACCAAATCAGCCCCCGCTGCAAAGGCAGCATCCATAGAGGCCAGCGTGTTTTCTAAATAGGGATGTTCGGGTTTATAAATTCGCTCCGCAGTACATGTATCCCACTTAATTCCTTTCATAGAAAAAGTTTGACCAAGGCCGCGGTGTGCCAGCAAGAATGGCTCGCCCTTACGTTCCTTTGTTAATAGAGAACTATTATTAAAGAACATAAAAACAATCAGGAAAAGCAGGAAAAGTCCGAGTCTTTTAAATCCTTTTTTAAATTTCACTTTTTTTCCTCCAGAGGATGTTTAAGGTTTCCTTAACCATAATAAGGGAAATATGAAAACCAGACAATATTCATTCCAACAGCAAAGCAATTATCGAGGCATCAAAAATATGATGCCTCTGTATAAAACTTTATACCCACTTGATATGTGAGGCTAACACCTCTCCACCTTCCTCTGGGTCATATACTTCAAAAAACTTAAAGGTTGGGGGCTCATCTGTTAGATCATGGAGCTTTCCCACTAATTTTGGAAACAAAACTTGATTGGCCCGCTCCGCATCTTCTTTGGTGTCCCAATAGTTTAATGCTCTATATTCTGAAACTGCGTCATCATAAAAATAAACATTGCCTCTAAAGCCTGATAAGGTTCTGCTGATTTTGTCTAATTCATTAGTTATTCGTTCAGCCGTCGCTCTTTGTCCATCTCCTAATTTAAAGTGAACCAACCGTGCATAAAACATCTTATCCCACTCCTCACTTTCGTGTAATTACATGCCTATATATAAATTTATGTAAATAACTTAAGAATGTTAAAAAAGGCTCCTGGATTGGACAAAACACAAAAACACCTTATCCCATTCATTTACTTCTAAATAAATGGGATAAGGTGTTATTTATACTAGAGCAGCGGTTTACCTGCATCCGGAGAAAGATTTGGGTCACCGCCGCCTATGATCATCGCGCTCTCTGTTTGAATATCATTATCTTCTAGATTAGCTGCAACCTTGGCTTTACTGTTTTTATGGTCATTAACAGTATTTTGAAATTCTTGTGGTACATTCTTTTTTTCTTTTTCCATTGTTACACCGCCTTTTTACAGGTAGTTTTCGTAAGTCTGTGTGTAATTATTCTAAATTCTTACCAACACTCGCTCTTTGTTTTTAAAATAAACCCATTCCTTAAATCCAATTTCCTTGAGACGCTGGTGAACGAGATCAAATTCGTCCCCTACTCGATGCGGATCATGGGCATCCGATCCCAACGTTACCTTTACACCATAGTGCAGGGCCATTTCTAACATCTCATCGGACGGATACCAGCCGCCAACGTCTTTTGTTTTTCCAGATGTGTTGATTTCAATCGCGATATCATGTTCTCCTATCACCTTAATGGTATTTTCAACTGCAGCGGTTTGAATGGATGAAAAAGCTGGATAAAACCCTTTCATGGCATCAATATGGCCCAAGATTTGAAACATACCACTTCGCGCTGATTGCTCAATGAGCGAATAATATGTTTCTTTTGTTCTAATTTTTTCTTGTTCCGTTAACCCGTTCCAGCGGTTTTTATTAAAAATACTTACTCCGTCCACGTTATGAACAGAACCAATGATGTAATCAAAAGGATACGGCTCGAAACAGGAACGGTAAATCTCGACGGATTCCGGGAAGAAATCAGACTCTACCCCGAGAAGGACGTCAATTTTATCGCAATAGGTTTGTTTCAGCTGGAGTACCTCCTTAACGTATTCTGGAAACATGCTTTTTGCCATGGCAATTTTGGGATGGAGCTGGTCCACCTCACTGCTAAAGTACGGGGAATGATCGGCAATACCAATAACATGTAATCCTCTTTCAATCGCCGCTTCAATATAATCACGAATTTTCCCCCGTGCATGGCCGCAGCGATCGTGATGCGTATGTAAATCAAATTTTTGGTTCGAATTTAGCATCTCCACATATTTCACCTCCATTATTAATATGTTCATTTAACGAAAAACATTTTATTTTATTAGAGTAAAAAAAAAAGAAAACTCCTTCTATAGTCACGCAAACTATGAAGACGTTTTCTTGTCTGGAGTATTTATATATAAGTTTGGTTGATTGAATTGAGTGGAACCTCACGTTTATTCCGTCTTCTTTTTAACCTTTTTGCTTTTTCTTTTTCATAAAAATGATACACAATGAAATATGAACAAATACCGAGGATTAACCCAAAAATGGTCATTCCTATTAACGTATGGATTCCTCCATGAAGGATACTCACGAGAGTATGAAAATCACCATGAATTAACTTTTGAAAAGAAAAAGACGAATGGCGCCCGTAATGGACCTTCATCGGAAAGAGAAATTTCCCGAGATTCTTTGCAAAAGGTAACAGAATAACCGGCAGCAGCGTTAATTTTCCAATCACATTTCCAATAATGGATGCAGGTAATGAGCCCTTCGCTAAACGGACAATCGGGACAAAAAATATATAAATAAGTGATCCTGTTGACAGAACCAACATTTCCAAGCCTAGGCCAATTGCGAATCCTAATGATACTTTCTTAGCTCCACCAGGAGACCGGAGTAGTTTAGTGATATTTAACTTAAAAGCACGTCCAAATCGTTGAAAAAAATTATACTTTGTTGGTTTAATGCTCATATAGGTATCTCCTTACTAAGATAGATAAGTTTATTATACTCTATATAAGCCATAACTACTATTCTAACAAATTAACAAATTAAACAAATTTAGAGCAGTTTCCCGGAAGAAACCACTCTTCATCAAAATAGGACAGGATTCGTTTATGCTTTTACTTGTTTATTTATATAAACCCATTCCTTCGACAATATTTCTTTGACAGGATCTCTTCTCTTATTTATTGCGGAATAATATGCTTGTTCCCTAATAAACTCTGACAAATAGGCAAGTGATTTTAATTGAGCATACGTTCCCCTCGGTTCGATCTCGATATCAACAATATTGTAACTCCACTCAATCTCTGCTGGGATATGGATCGCATTGATACCCAGTTCAATCGCTGGCTTAATATCGGTTTTGAGTGAATTGCCAATCATCCAGGTATTCTTTGTATCTGTGTTTATTTCGTTTAATACTTGCTGCAGTGCATCTGTGTGTTTATGCTCAAAAATATAGATTTTGTCCTCGAAATAATCCGTTAATCTTAATTGATTAATTTTTCTCCACTGGTTTGCTTCATCTCCTCCTGTAAATAAACATAATTGATGACCGTCTGCTTGTAAGGCATCAAGGATTTCGTACATATATGGAAATGGTTTCACCTTTCTTCGGAAAACGCTTTGACCAATTTTTTCAACTTCATATAATTCAGAACTCTTCATTTTTCTTCCCAATCTTTCGCAAAAATAGCGATAAGTTGCCACTAACGATTGCGTATATAAGGAAGAATGCAAGCCGTTTTTTTCAACACCTTTTATATCAATATCTGATTGCATTTCGAGAATCTCTTGTTTGGTTAGTGATTTAAACCATTTCTTCATCACATTTGCAAATCGGTTTCTAGATTCTACAAAATATTTATTACAGTGTATTAAGGTGTCATCTAAATCCAATATTAAGGTTTGTTGATTCATGAACCAATTCCCCCTTTAATAATGGTTTAAACTAAGTATATGGAATAACATCATTTTCATGTTAAAATAAGCCTTTCCCATTTAAGGATTAGTGCAATAGTATTAGAGGGATTTTGAATCGATATATTCATTTTTTTCAATTTAATTGCAGCATTAAACAAAGTCAGTACCTCAAAAGACAAAAATGTAAATTAATATTGTATAATAAGGAAATTATAGCAAACAGGAGTAGAGATCATTGGAAAAACAAAATTGCAATTATAGATGGGTTGTTTTTGTGTCAGTGTTGTTAACATATTTATTAATTGTCAGTCAAAGAACGGCGCCGGGATTAATTTCCGACCAATTAATGAAAGACTTTAACATTACAGCTTCAACCATTGGATTACTGGCAAGTATTCAATTCTTTGCATATGCCGGTTTACAAATTCCGGTCGGGATTTTGTCCGATCGGTTTGGCCCTAATTTTTTTCTCGTTATTGGTGCGCTGCTTACAGGTTTAGGTACATTAATTTATAGTCTCGCATCAAATGAAGTGGTGTTCCTCTTTGCAAGATTAATGGTTGGTATGGGTGATTCGGCCATCTGGGTTAATTTAGTCTTGATCCTCAGTCAATGGTTTAAAGTGAAAGAATTTGTTGGATTACTAGGCGTGGCCGGTATGGCAGGAAGTTTTGGCTTTTTGTTGGCGACGGTCCCTCTTTCGGCTTGGATTACGATTTCTGGTTGGCGCGCACCTTTTTTTACCACAGGAATCCTGTTAGTGCTATGCAGCGTCCTCCTTTATTTTGTCCTTGTACAAAAACCAAAGAAAATGTCCTGGAAAAGTACAGGTGCTAACAAACCAAAAAAACCACGTGAAAAAACGCTGGTTTTGTTACGGCGGATATTTTCCACCCGTCAAGCTTGGGCCACATTCTTTTGTCACTTTGGTGTTGTTGGTACGTATGTAGGCTTTATTGGTTCTTGGGCCGTTCCTTATGGAATGCATGTATACGGATTGTCTCGTTCTGATGCTAGTCAGCTGATTATGGTTGGGCTTTTCGGGGCCCTTATTGGAGCGCCTTTAACAAGTTGGGTTACCAGTCGAATAGACTCACTCAAACGTCCGTATGTTGTCGTCCACTCCATTGTGGTTCTTTGTTGGGCATCCTTTTTATTATTTGATGGAAAGCCTCCCTTCTATCTAATGACGATTCTTTTCTTTATTATTGGCTTTGGTAATGGAGCATGCTCGTTAACATTTGCGATTGTAAGAAAATCATTTGATCTCAAAGAAGTCGGAGTGGTTTCTGGTTTTGCCAATATGGGCGGATTTTTAAGTGCTGTCCTTTTACCAGGCATTTTTGGAAAAGTATTAGACTATTTCCACGCATCTGAGAGCAGTGTGGGCTATCATTATGGTTTTATGATTCCTGTCCTTTTTTCAATGCTTGGATTAATGGGCGGATTAATTATCGTTGAGCGGCGTCAGGAAGTCAGCCACCGGACACAAGTAAATTAATTAATGCTCAGAAAAAACTAGGAAACTCAGCGGTGAGATTCCTAGTTTTTTATTTCATTCGATTTTATATTCCATGACCCATTCGGTATTTGGCAGGTAGTTAATTAGGAAATGACGGCCTTCCACATTTTTTTTGATTGGATAACGTGGATTTGGAGCAATACTTAATCGTTTGTTATTGATGATGACCGTAATTGTACCTTGTATTACACCCTTTGTTGAAGGTTTCTCATAAACAATTTTCGAAGGAATTCCTTCTATTTTCACGTAATTCTTTTTAATGTACGCAGGTGAATCCGCCCAAAAAGCAGATGCACTGTATAAGGCTAAAGCACCCATCCCGAGAATCCCTAAGCGGTTAACCCAGATAATTGAAGAGCCGATATAGGGTAATTCTTGGACGCGTTTGAAGCCCTTCCAGTCTTTTTTTACTTTTAAGCTAAATAATATAAACGATAACCCGGCACCAGTTAACCCAATCGCGCAGAACGGGAAGATATTCGTATAAATTCCAAGTGGGACCAATAAGAAGAAGGTAATACCGAGTCCTAAAATAAATGGTGCTTTCATATATTACTCTCCTTTTTTAAATTTTTGAAGAAAATAGTTGATAAGCTATTTCCACCTATATTATGTCTATATCAACCCTAAATTACTTCATGTAATTGTTAAGTTTAGATAAAATTTCCACGCCATGTTAAAATAATTTGGGAATGAATAAATATCGGGGGTTTTTTAATGGAAGAGTTTGTTTATTTAATTAAACCGGTTCGGGCTAATTTTATTGGGACCATGACCGATGAGGAAAGCTCCATCATGGCGAAGCATTTTGATTATTTAAAGGGACTATTAGCCGAAGAAAAACTAATCCTGGCTGGTCCTCGTTTAGATGGAGCCCTTGGGATTTGTGTTTTTAGATCTGAATCTTTGGATGCTGCTCAAGTGATTATGGAAAAAGACCCCGCCGTTATTGAGGGTGTTATGAATGCTGAATTACATAAATTTCGAGTATCCCTCCTTCAGGGACGGGATTGATTAACTAATTTATTATAGACAGAAGGGTTTGCTTTGATTCAAATAGCTATTGACGATAAAAGGATTCGATTTAGTGTCACATTGATAACCGCCTTTATCGGTGGTTTTATGTTCACGCTCCTTCATTCACCGATTCCTTGGCTGCTTGGACCCATGGCCGCGGTTTTGATTGGCTCGAGATTCGGAAAGGTTCAGTACTATTGGCCGAGCAGGATTCGAGATATAGGTTTAGTGATCGTTGGATATTCCATCGGCCTCTCGTTCACAAAAGAAGCACTCATGGAAATCGTGGCGAAACTGCCTTCGATGTTGCTGATGACGGTTTTGCTCGTTTGTTTTTGCGCTGGAATAGCATATGTCGTATCCAAACTGTCCGGGGTCGATTATCCTACGGTCTTAATTGGCAGTATTCCAGGCGGGCTTTCACAAATGATTATATTTGCCGAAGAATTAAAAGGAATTAATATTACAACGGTGACCTTTCTACAAGTTGCAAGATTGATTATGATTATTTTCTTTGTTCCCTTTCTTATTGTCGGACCACTTTTTAACAATACTTCCCACACAGCTTCTGGCTTGGTTACTAGTGGTGTTGTCTCCCCTAGCCCACTTTTTCCAACGGTCATTTGGTTTGTTATTATTTGTGTGGCTTGTGCCCTACTGGCTAGAAAACTTAACTTTCCTACGCCCTATTTATTAGGGCCAATCGTAGGAACAGCGGTATTCAATTTGATGGGATTGCATGGGCCGGCCTTACCTCCCACTTTACTGGATGCCTCTCAATTTATGATTGGCGGGTATATTGGGTTGCTATTAAAACCAGAGAAACTCGAGCATAAAACAAAAATTATTACACTTGCGCTTATAAGTGGGATGGTCATGATTTTGGTCTCGATCGGGTTAAGCATGCTGCTCGTTGCATTCTATCATATTAACCATTCGACCAGTTTTTTAGCCTTGGCTCCTGGGGGAATGGACCAAATGGGTATTCTTGCTCATGCCGTCCATGCTGATTTATCGATGGTGACCAGCTATCAGCTCTTCCGCCTCTTTTTTATTTACTTTGCCGTTCCACCGCTTCTTAGATGGATTTTTAAAGTCGGGATGAGAAAGACAGTAAAAACTCCTTAGATTCCATATTCAATTATTTGTATTTAATTGATTACAAGTAGTTAAACTATGAGAAAAACGGAGAATTGAAAATGGAACATAAAATCGCAATCATCACGGATATTCACGGTAATTATTCAGCATTAAAGGCAGTTTTTGATGATATCGACAAGGATACTTTTGCAGAACATATTTATTGTTTGGGGGATTTGGTCGGGATTGGGTATCAAACGAATAAGGTTCTACAGCTGTTAAGTTCACGTCCAGATATTTCTTTTGTCATGGGAAACCACGATGAAGCTATTTTGGATATCATTGCAGGTAGGGAACCTTATAGCAGAGGTAAGGAGAAATTGCATCATCAATGGATTACCGCTCACCTTGATAGGGAGTACATTCCGTTTTTAGCTGAGATTCCGGTCACTTTAGAGGCTGTGTACAATGATAAACATTTGTTGTTTGTCCATTACCATTTGAGTGACCAACATGTGTTTATCCCATTGGATAAAGAACCAACTGAGGCGAAACTCGATGAGCATTACCGAACATCTACTGCAGATATCGTCTGTTTTGGACACCATCACGTCATCCACCACTTTAAATCGAAAGAGCGCCTATATCTCAATCCAAGTTCCTTAGGCTGCAACTATCATCCCTTGGCCAGCTATGCCATCCTAACCATTGGTGATAAGGGAGAAGTTTCCGTTGCTTTTAGAGAAGTACCTTATGACAATAAAGAGTTTTTGTTAGGATTTAAAAGACTAAATGTCCCGGATGGGGACTATATTTTGAAGGGCTTTTTTGGGGATCAGCATTTGAGGTATATGTAGGTATTTAGGTTGAGTAGCTATGAATTATTGAGGGTCGGTTTCGGACAGGAATTGGGAAATTTTAGGTTGCTGCGTCCGAATAGCATCTGTATTCGGACAGAATTTGGCGAATTCATGCCTGTCGTGTCCGAATACCTACTACATTCGGACAACCCTCAGCCATTTCCTGCCTGTCGTGTCCGAACACCCCCTCCATTCGGACAGCATTTAGCGATTTCCTGCTTGTTGCTGTCCGAATAACCACTCCATTCAGACAACACTCAGCCATTTCCTGCTTGTCGTGTCCGAACGGCACCTGCATTCGGGCAACCCTTGGCCATTTTCTGCTTGTTGTGTCCGAATGACACCTGCATTCGGACAACCCTCAGCCATTTCCTGCCTGTCGTGTCCGAATAGGCCACCTATTCGGACTATCTTTGGTATTTTGCTGTTTGTAGTGTCTGAATATCCTCCATTCTGACTTAAAAGAGAACTATAATTTCCTACTTCTTTTTCCAGCCTTAATGATCAAATGAACCTCTGATGCTTCTCCGGAATCAATTTGATTTTCCATCTTTGAGACATCGATATTTGTTTCAATTTTTATACGCTTACTCTCATTTCCTCTTAACCTAACCTTATAAGGGGCATCGTTATTCATCAGAGATAGCCGTGGTGTATCGTCTTCGAAAGCATACTGTTTATAAAATTCTATATTGAACTGGACATCCTTTTTGCTGTAGTTTTCAAATGGAAGTTCACACATCCCATGCAATGTGGTTTCATTCATTTTTTCAAAACTGCATTTACTATGAACTGAGTCATAAGAAATGGCATAGATACCAGATGCCAACGTCTTTTGATATGAAGTGGCTACAAAAGGTGGAGTGAATGTGTAAACTACCGTTGCCACCACTACAAACCGAAAATGAAATTTATTCAACCCTTTCACAAGCAAATATAAACTTACTATCAGAAGAAATAACGAGATCACTCCTATAAAATTGATTCCATTGATTGTACTTACAGGTATTTCAAACACCTCAACCATTGGTTCTCCATAAGGGATTTCATGCGGGAATGGGAATTTCATCGCCATAGACAACAAAAAGGGAATAATAGCAAAATAGATATATTTCTTGTTTTTTACCAAATTTACCACACCGATTCTTCAGAAATTTGCAGAACAAACAACATGTTAAGAAAACCGTATCACTTACTACATTTCAAAAAAACTATGTCTCTCCACACGGCATACTCTCAGAGAAAAATTTTTGTACCATTCAGCTTTCCCCTTTTCTTGGGCCACTTTATGGGCAGAATTTTCCTTCCACACTTTGATGGATTCAACAGAATCCCAATATGAAACTGTAATTCCCAACTGGTCATCTCGGGCACTTTCCACACCTAAGAATCCTTTTTGCTGTGCTGCCAACTCGACCATTTTGTCCGCCATTATTCCGTACCCTTTGTCACCTTTCGTTCTCTCTGAAGCAAAAATAACAGCGTAATAAGGTGGTTCAGGTGTTTTTACAATCCCGCTCATATTTATTTCCTCCTGTCAGTTTATTACTTAAACTATCTTTTCATTAACCTAAATTAGATTAAGCTTTGCAAGTAACCTTCTCTAAAATCATTCTTAGTTCTAGCAAACTATCAATTTTTATATCCGCTTAGCCAATTCGTCTTCTTGGGCAAAGTCAAAATTGCAGCCGATGGCCATTAATCCATTGCTTTTGGCTGCATTAATATCTGATAATCGGTCACCAATAACGGCACCTTTTTCAATCGTGTACTTTTTAATGATGGTTTGGACTAAGTCAGCTTTATTTTGAGATTGTATTTGTTGGATACTAAATGTCTCTGTAACCCATCGATCTAAGTGATAATGTCTTACGATTGCTTGTAAATATTCGATTTGTCCGTTACTTGCTATAAAAATAGAACAACCATTATTTTTCAACAAATTGAAAACTGTCACCACATGCGGATATAGTGCACCATTACCCTCGTTAATATTAGTAATTAATTTCTCATGAAAAAAATCATTCGCTTGTTCTCTTACGATATTTGTGTAGTCCGGTAACAAGGTTTCCCACACTACAGGTAAGGGTACACCCATAATTTCACGGTATTTTTCAATCGGTGTTTCTTTTTCCCATAAATTCAGCATTCTTAAGTGATCAAACGTATGTTTAAGCGATATTTCTAATATTTTGTTTGTTTGAAATAATGTTCCATCCATATCAAAAATCAACGATAGTGACATTCTCTTTCCCCCTTTTTAAATACAATAAAAATATTATTAATTCACATAAGTAAGTTTCATGATGAATAGATTCTTTAATGAGTCGATTTAAAAGGAGGTATTTTATCTTTTGAAAAAAAATACTCGAAACCAACAAACTAATACTGAGAATGAACAAACTGTACAAACACATGTTCACGAATTTACAGCAAGTACGAAGTTAGCAGAAGAGGATGATGATAGGCACAATCATCGTTTCGCTGGTGTGACGAGTGAAGTTATTCCAAAAGGGAATAGTCATATTCATTCGATATTAGTTAATACTGATTTTTTAGATCATCATCATGAAGTTGCCATAACAACAGGACCTGCCATTCCTGTTGGCGATGGAAAACATATCCATTTAATTAAAGGAACCACTACATTGGACGATGGTCATGTACATGAGCTTTTATTTACTACTTTAATAGATAAACCACTAGTGTGAATTGCTAATTTCTAAAAATAAGCTACAATGAATAGAAAAAAGAGAGAATGATAGGTAAAGTGGCCATTAACTTTATCTATCTTTTTTTGAACTTCAAATAACTCTCATTTACTATCGTCCCACTAATTGGAGAAACTCAACCTTTATAATAGCACTCCAACGCATGTAGCATCGATCTCTCCATTTAATAAAAACCACCCTAAAAATGTACCAACGACAGGTTGAAAAAAGAAAAATAGTGATCCAATCCCTGCATCCATTATTTCCAGACCTTTTCCTCCCCTATAACCTATTATTACCATAATTATATATTAGTAGTAAATACTAGAATAATTCTCCTGCCTCACCTCCATCGTCCCTTTTCAAAATTTTTTATTATCAGTAATTGGGGCTATCGTTCACTCATATATTTTATATGAGTATTTGATGATTCACATACCACAGGAAATAGGTGAGATCGACATGTTTGCTGTTCATTTTATTGAAAATAATAACGTTTTATTAACTCAGCTGCTTAACCGAGTGCCAACCGAAGGTGAAGAGTTAAAAATTAAAGGTCGCAAGGCAACGGTATCAAGTGTTAAGAATGTAGATGAACTAAATGTTCATGTTCTAGTAACCGTAGAAGTTGTTAAGAAAAGTAAATTTGTTGTTGATAATACCAAGAAGAAAAAGCGTTAACCAATAAAAAGACCGTACATGTTAGATGTGATCTAATTTGTACGGTCTTTTTTGTTTGCGTTTCTTTTCCCCTATTGCGGAAATTACCGTTAGTCCTGCCTAAATTCACAAGAGAGATACCCATCAAATCAATAATTGCATAAGCTATACAGAATTAATGATAAAGTAGGTGAATTTAATGACTCACGGTCATGGTCAACCACAATCCTCCTTTGTACCTTGGGAACAATGGCATCACCAGCATCCTCATGGTACATGGCAGCAGTGGCATCAACAGCACCCTTATATGCCTTGGCAGCAGTGGCATCACCAATATCCTCACGGTACTCATCATCAATGGCAACAACAACATCCTTGGGTACCTTGGCACCAATGGCATCATCATCATCCTCACGGCACCTGGGAGCAATGGCACCAAATGTACCCACACAGAGAAAAGTAAGAATATAAAGGACAATTTCGAGGTAATAATTCACCTCTTTTTTATCTCTAACATTCTCATTTAAAGTAAGGCTTTGTAAACAGTTAACGACAATTGTTTTTTGTCCATGCATCAAGAAAGACCCTATCACAAGAGATTACGAATGCTGCCTACACCATCATTGAAAATAACGTGGAAGATGGATCGACCGTTTGCTGGGGTCCGATGAAAAAGGAGTTGATTACCGACATGGTAGGTAACCAACTCCTTTTTTGTATTCTAATTATTGATTAATTCCGTACCATAGGAGTTATCGATAGCACATAGCCATTCTCCCTGTGAGTTTTTCTTAAATACATATGTGGCTTTTCTATCCATAGAATATTCAGAATCCTTTTTATCGGCTGTAAGAAGGGTTTGAGAAATAACTAACGCGGTATCTCCAGTTTCTAAAATAACCATTTCCCCCTGTGTGGGAACCACGCTGTTATTGAAATAGTTTGCAATAGCAATGAATGCTTTTTTGATTTCCTCTTTTCCTCGAGCTATCCTTCCAGGCTTGACAACCAAGATGGCATCATCTGTATAGTAATTCATCAGTGTATCAAAATCTTCCTGTTTGATTGCAAGGTCACATTTTTTAATGACCTCTTTTAATTCGTGTTCCATCGACCATTCCTCCCAAACAAATTTATAATTCCATTGTCATAAATACGCTATTGGAGTCCTCAATATAATCTGAAAATGGCTGACAATAGTCGAACCCGAAGCTTATGTATAGTCTTCTTGCTGGCTCAAAAGCATCCATCGATCCCGTTTCCAAACTTAGCCTGTGATAACCACGCTGTTTGGCTACGTCAATAATGTGTTGAAGAATCTGTGATGCCACACCTTTTCTTAGATGGAAGGCAGAAGTTCGCATCGATTTGATTTCTCCATGTTGGCCATCAAGTTCTTTCAATGCCCCACACCCAAGTAAATCCTTTCCTTCCCATGCACTCCAGAAGGTAATCTCTGGTCTCTGTAATTGATCTAGATTTAGTGCATGAATACTTTCTGGCGGTGAATTTCGGGTCATATTGTGAAGATGCTCCCCAATCAATTCTGCTACTTCTGGTCCAGTTAAATCATCTATTTTTATTTCCACAAAATTTCCCCCTTTGCTCCTTATATTGGAAATATATTAAACTATTAACAGGTTTAATGCCAGTAAAACTTTTTCGAAGTTATTGCCCTTCAGCCGGGTTCCGATGGACAAAATTTCCTTTAGTATTTGTAAAATATCCTTCGACTGGACTCCGATAGACAAAATTTCCTTTAGTGTCTGTAAAATGGCCTTCGGCTGGGTTCCAATAGACAAAATTTCTTTGAATATCTGTAAAATGTCCTTCGGCTGGGTTCCGATGGACAAATTAGTCTTAGGGATCGGTAAGATGTCCTTCGGCCTGCCTCCCTCCTTTTTTTCTCAATAAGAACAAATACGACACATTCTATGCGTCGCATTTGTTTTCTAACGATTCAATTTTTTGGATAAAGGATCTCGTCAATGATCCCATATTCTTTCGCTTCCTCGGCACTCATAAAGAAATCCCGGTCCGTATCTTTTGCGACCTTTTCAAGCGGCTGTCCTGTCCGTTCAGAAATAATTTGATTGATGTGCTCTCTTAATTTTAAGATTCTTCGTGCAGAAATTTCGATTTCTGTTGCCTGCCCTTTCGCCCCTCCTAATGGCTGGTGAATCATAATTTCACTATTTGGCAACGCGTAACGTTTTCCCTTTTTCCCAGCCAGAAGTAGCATCGCCCCGAATGAGGCTGCCATTCCTGTGCAGATCGTCCTAACGTCGGGCTGAATGTATTGCATGGTGTCGAAAATGGCAAAACCAGCTGTCGTCAACCCTCCAGGGCTATTTATATAAAGCGAAATTTCTTTATCCGGTCCGTCTGCTGCTAAAAATAATAATTGGGCGACGACACTATTGGCCGTATGCTCGTTAATTTCTTCTCCAATGATAATAATTCGGTCCTTTAACAAACGGGAATAGATATCGTAGGAACGTTCTCCCCGATTAGATTGTTCGATTACATATGGAATGGTACTCATTCCAATCCCTCCTTGAAAGCAATTTGGCTATGCAGCCATACAGAGAGTGCTTGAAGGAGAGAAAGTTGGCTTGGTACGCAATTTACCCGAAACGACTTTAGAAACGCTGCTCATACATGATAGTGAAGGAAGTGATTGAATGAGGAAGGTTGGATCTTGATTTTTCAATGCATCATAAAACAGGTCTGATAGCTGCTCCTTTTCTTCCTCATTCCAAAACAATTCCACTGAATGAAGCGCCCTCTCTTCATTAGCTTTTTCCAGTCGCTTTTTCGCGCGATGAAGATTGGACTTCACAGCCATTTCTGTAGAATCCAATATCGTTGCGATTTCCTTCAGCTGATATTGAAAACCTTCTTTTAACAAAAAGATGATCGCTTGGTTGGGTGTAAAGTTTTTAAGCAGTAACTCAACCGATTCCCATGTTCCATCCAGTGGAGTCATATGTGTATGCATGGCTATTTCGGGATCGGCCTCAACTGTTTCATTTTTTCTTTTACGAAGCATATCGACCCAATGATTATAGGCAATCTTATTTAGCAATGCCGTTGTCATTCTCTGGTGTTGATTCTCATATTTTAACGCCTTTATATAGGTCTCCTGGGCAATATCGTCCCCATCCCATCTACTGCTGGTAAGAAAGTGACAATATCGTCGAAGTTTTGGATAATTTTGAATCCAAAAATCCTCCCCAATCCTCATTTCGTGCTCTATACTTTCTAAGCTATCATGACTAAGCTTGTGTGACATTGATTTCACTCCTTTTGCACTCTCTGCCCTTTAAACGTTTAAGATGGATGAAAAGATACGGGGGCAATAAATTTTCTTTTGTTAGAGTTACTTTATGTTGTTGCTCTTTAATATAAACTTGACCATTTAAGAAATCAAAAGAAAAACATTAATAAAGTTACTATTAAAATTAGGTGTGTTTTATAGGTCAAATTCCCTTCGGTCTCCTAAACTAATTATCCTATGAATCTATTAAATTAAAGCCAAACTCCCATGACAAAATTCCTCTTTTTTACATTATATTTATTTATATATTCGAAATAATCAGAAAATGCTATTATTTTCCTGTACATAAATACAATTGAGGAGGTTGATTTTTTGAGGCAAGTTAAAAGGTCTCTCATCTTTTTGGTAGGTTTATTATTTTTAACAGTTACAACAACCGCTTATGCAGAAAAACCCGGTTTACTAGAGTTTCCTCAATCTGTTGATTCTGAATCCTGGGTCCTCCCTCGTGATATGTCATGGAGTGATTACCGCCCCGATCCAGGAATTGATTGGCAGACATCAGATATTAAGCCGGAAAGAGTTATTAAGGGTGCCTTAATTATTGTCGACTTCCAAGACAGAGAGTTCATTTTAAGCCAGCCAGAGGGATCAGAAATTGCCGGGAACCCGATTGGCACTGGGAATATTCCACGCGATCAGATACCAAAGTTTTGGGAAGACTTCCTCAATAAACCTTCAGCATTGAACAACTATCGTACCGTAAATGAGTATTGGCGAGAGAATTCTTTCGGAAAATGGAAGATTGAGCTCAAAGCGTTCGGTCCATACAAAATGGATGGGAAAGAATACGAATATGGAATGAATGAGTTCGGACAACAAGTAAATATGCCTCCGGGATCTCAGGCGAGAAATCTAAGGAATGAAGCTCTTCAAAAAGCGTCTGCCGATATCGCTGCATCCGGTGAAACGTTTGACTTCAGATTTGTCATCCATGCCGGTTATGATGAATCAGGTGTCTGGCAAGAACTAGGCGAAATGAAGTTTCAAAATCCGGAATCCGTAACCGCTCCCTTTGGTCCAAATGTTACAGGTATGCCTAATTCAGCCAAAACCCGCTATGTC
Organism: Bacillus sp. sid0103; assembly: GCF_019219025.1. Next base: position 103,362 of record NZ_JAHUWN010000003.1, read on the forward strand.
CCATGGACATCTTGGTACGCAGCCAAGAGCATTTGGTCAAGCGCCGGTGGCGGCACCTCCATCCAAGGTGAAAATGATGGAATGGGGACGTTTGCTCACGAATTCGGCCATATTATGACTCTCGGAGATAATTACAATAATCCGTATGGCATTCCTGTTTCTAGGTCTTATTCAGGACCTTGGGAACTAATGAGCCGCGGAAGCTTTAATGGTCCTGGTGGTCCGCACACCCGATGGATGGTTCCATCACCATTAGGTGCATCTGCCCCATCCCATCATATGCTGCGTAATAAAATCAAACAGGGCTTTCTTTCTGAGGATCAGTATCTTAGTCTAAACCGCGACGAATTAGCAACTACAGGCCCAGTATTCACTGACATCCTCGCCCGCGAGGTACCAGCAGGCAGTGAATTTGGCCGTTCTGCCATCCACGGTATTAACATTAGCATGGAGGATCTAACACCAGTAAACTCCTTGAACGACGATTGGCGAGCTGATATGCAGCGTGGTGCAAAATGGTACAATAATTACACAGTCGAGGTAGTTGACCGGGTAGGATATGACTCCTTTGTCCCTGATTCTGGTGTTCTATTAGCCAAAACAAAGAACGCCGAGTCCGCCCCAAATATCTGGGTAGTTGATTCACATAAAGAGGATATAAATCAAGTAGATTTTAAACGGCCTGACGGAACAACAGCAATGATGTCTGTCGGTGATTTTCAACAGCTAGCAGACTCTCTTTTTAAAGCAGGAACTGGTGATGGTGTCGTTAGTGAGTACAAGGATGAAGCAAACCGACTTCACTTCTATATTTTAGGAAAGAAGTATGACAAACAAGGCGCGCTCTCTTACAGAGTAGCTGTAAGGAATATGGATGGTGCTGGTTCGTTTGAACGAGGAGTTGCAGCTGCGATTAGTACAGTAGAACAAGCAGCACCTGGGAGAATCGCTGTCTATAATTTCAATGTGACCAACACTGGAAATGCGACAGATCTTATACGCTTGAACGCCAAAACAGACGCAGGTTGGGAATTAAGGCTTCAGAATAATGTGATTGAGGTAGAAGCAGGTAAAACCGTAACTGTTCCTGTTTTCGTAAAAATCCCTGCAGCAAGTAAAGCTGCCCCTCAGCCAGTTCCAACGAATCTGACGTTTACAAGTACTTCAGAGACTGACACTGCGAAGACCGTTACAGTTAGTCGTCGTGTAGGCCCTGGCGGGGTGAAGTAAACATACCTAAGAAATTCAACATCAAATAAAATGGAAACAAAAAGCTGTCGGAATAACCTGACAGCTTTTGTTTATTTCTTCGCCCCAATGTGGGATTTCCTCGTATTCCAATTTAATTCAGCTTTTTCATCCTTAGAGATAAGACCACAGACTGAGGTCAATTTACGCCTTTGGTTCATATTGCCACTAAGGAAATCTTGTTAAACTGAAAATGTTGAATGGAAAGGGGTAAATAATAAATGAGGAAAAAAGATGAAACACAAAGATTTCGTCTCTGCAGGATCAGTTTTGCTTTATTAAGCAGCCTGCTGGTTTGTTGTATTGTTGGACAGGTGTTTTTGGCGGGCTTAGCTGTATTTGTGAATCCAAGCAATTGGGCATTCCATGAAGGATTTGTGCATTTTTTTGAAGTTATTCCTATTTTAATGCTGGTGGTGTCTTTAGTAGGGAAATTGCCGCGCTGGGCCATTTGGCAAAGTCTTGGACTTTTCGGCCTTATTTTCGTGATGTATTTTACCGCCAATATTACCCCTGTTTTACCATGGGCTGCAGCCGCCCACCCAGTGATTGCAATCATGTTGTTCTGGATGTCGGTTACAATCCATAAAAAAGCATGGCGGATGACATTTAAACCAAAGCATGTTGAAAGCGTTTAACTTCCTTTTAAGACAGATGAGACACTAATCTTCCATTTTGGTGTCTTTTTTGTTTGTAACAAATTAGATGATTTTGATGAAAAATAATGATGGACTATTTTTTTATGCCTGATATAATCCTTATAGGAAACTAATTTATTTTTAAAGGTGGAAATTATGGCGAACACTTGTAGATATGTTGTAAACGCACTTGGTAAAGGTGGAGAAACATATCATACGCTTTGTAAAGATAAACAAGAATTACAAAATTGGATTACTACCAATCAAGAAAAATTAATTATGGAAGAATTAAAGATTACGGATAAAAATCAAACGTTATTCTCTAAATTATTTAACCTAAAAAAACTATATTAATACTTCTACAGGCGTCATTCTTAATTGGATGGCGTCATTATTTTTGTAGATGATTAATAGATTATCAACGTTTCCCCCATGTAAAGTTGGAATTTTTTGTGAATAGGAGTATACCTTATTTATTGTGGGGGTGCTATTTTGAGTGTGAATTAAGGGAAATTAATAACCAACCCGGTTCAAATAACAATAAAAATGATGTCAGGGTTAATAACACTTTTAATTTGACTATTAACCTTGGAGATTCATTAAATTTGTTTGTGCTGATCGGAGGCATTTTTGTTGTTAAGCAACTAATCATAAAGCGTAAAGGAAAAAGTAAAAAAAGGTGATGCTGTTTATACCATCACATAGGAGTTTAAATAATACACGAAAGGACTGACCGTTTGAAGCGGCCAGTCCTTTTGTCTTTGGTGTATTTGGTTGATCTTGACTATATTTATTAACCAGATAGTTACCATAAATGTCCACTCCACACGGACAAAAATCCAAAACTGTCTTTTCATGGTGCCTGACACCAATCCACTACATCACAGCTCTACTGACGAATTTCCGTTTTTGGATGTAGATGAGTCTGATGGAGAGGGCTATTCCTGCGGCGAGCAGGCCGATGGTTAGGCCAAGCCAGTAGCCTCTTGCTCCTAAATTCGTGTAATGGGCTAAGAGATATCCGGCTGGAAGGCAGATGAGCCAATAGGCGATTAAGGTCATGACAAACGCAAGGTTAACATCCTTATACCCTCTTAAGGCTGCTTGCGCCGTCGCCTGAATAGCATCACAAATTTGGAAAAACAGCGCAAAGATTAAAAAGTTGGCAGTTAGATTAATAACATCCGCTTCATTCGAATAAAAACCAGCCACTTGATAGCGAAAAATCACGACGAATAATCCCGTCACAACGGCAATCAAGATTGCCAGATAAATTCCTAACCAGCTGTATTGTTTTGCATCTTTATAACGCCGAGCCCCTACCTCATACCCGACAAGGACCGTTTGTGCCGTAGAAATACTAATTGGGATCATGTACAAAAAGGAAACAATATTTAAAGCCGATTGATAGGCTGCAATCGTAGTAACATTAAATTTACTTAATAGAATCGTAACCACCGCAAACATACTTGTTTCAAAGAATGTGGAAAGCCCCATTGGCACACCAATCTTTAATATTTCCTTACATTTATCCCACGAAAATTCTTTGAAATTAGAGAACACAAGGTACGATGAAAAAGGCTCTTGAGTTCTGACGATAAACACTGTCATCGCCATAATTCCCCAATAGGTTATCGATGTTGCATACCCAGCTCCTGCACCGCCAAGTTCAGGAAAACCCAAGTTTCCAAAAATGAGCACATAGTTCAAAAAGAAATTAGCAGGCAACGACAATAACATGATAATCATAATAACCCTTGTTTTACCGAGTGCATAAATAAATGATCTTAACACATTAAAAATAAATAACGGTAGAATTCCATAACTTAAACCTATTAAATAATGAAAAGCAGTTTTTTGTACTCCTGAATCCATGTTCATTTTATCTAAAATGGGGTCTAACAAAAAGATCCCAAGCAGGATAACCACCAGCGCAATCAAGATGGAGAGATAGATTCCATGCTTTACGACTGATGCCACCTCATTGCTCTTTTTTTCACCAAAGCGTTGCGCGGCAATTGGTGAAACCGCAAGAAGAATTCCGCTGATGCCTGTAAAGATTGGACTCCAAATCGAGGAGCCAATAGCGACACCGGCTAAGGAGGTTGAGTCGTACTTCCCTGACATAATTGTATTGAAAAACACCATCGAAAACATGCCAAGCTGTGTAATCAAGATGGGAATTAACAAGATACATATTTGCTTCGTTTTTTCCTTTATGGTAGAGGTTTGCTTCATAATAGGTTCTCCTTGAGAAATAGGCTGTGTTATATTTGCAAGTTGATTTGCGCTCCAGGCGCTTCGCTTTTCGCGGGCGGCCCGGGGAGCCTCCTCCGCGCTTAGCGCCTGCGGGGTGTCTCCCCAGCCCCGTACTCCCGCAGGAGTCTCGGGCCTACGCACCAATCAACATTGCAAACATATCAACAATAACCTTTAACACAGCCAATAAATAAAAAATCCGAAACTTCATTATACTCTATATTGGTTTAATATTCCTCCATTTTATCGAAAAAAAAGCTGAATTTACTTATCCAGCGTACCATTATTCAGTAAGCAATCGCTCTGCCAAGTCCACTTGGATTATTGTGAACTACTTTCACTTTTGAGCTTTGCATGATTATATGTAATAAATGGCCTGCTCCGCCCCAAACCGCAAAAATGTTTTATCCAATTTCATTCCAACTCTCTCTAGTAATCTACAGGAGAGAATATTACCCGATTGTGTGTCCTCAATCATTCAAAAATAATTTTTACATCAATATAATCAGGTTTCTGAATCACCTTTATATAACATCGTACTGTTTCGATCACATAAATCATCCCTTCCAAAAGGAATTTCTTGAGCTTCCAAATAAGCTAGCGTTGAATATAAAAAATAGGACCTCTTTGAAAGAGATCCTTATTTCTTGACGATTTTTGATGGATTATTGATTTTGTACAAGACAGGAACATCTACTAAGAATTCTTCCTCCACATCTTTTCCTTTTCCAAGTTTCTTGGCCGCTACTTTTCCATCAAATTCAAGTGAATCCCCTATCGCCAGTTCAAACTTTTTGAGTGTCTTACTATGGCTGCACCAAGCTAGGCCGATTTCAAGCGGATTCTCCTCTTGGACAATCTGAACATTTTCGAGGACTACTACTTCATCGTTCTCTTCATTAAACGGATTGTATACGAGCGCGAACTGTTTGACACTGGCCGTGAAATGGACTTTATCAACGGGTAGGTCCAGTTTAGGGGCCTTCACTTTTTTCGGTTTCGGTTCCTTAGCTTTTGACGGTTTGGGTGCTGATTCCGTTTTAACTGGTGGAGCTTCTGGGAAATCCCCTGTTATTATATTTTCATCAGCCGCAAAACCTTCTTTATTGCTTGTCTCAAGTTCAGGAACAGCAGTTTCTTTTTCATCAAAAGTTAATAAGCTTTCTTTACCGAAACTCGATTGCTGCATTTCCTTTAAATATGCTGGGTGGATGCAGGTGAGATTACCGTCTTGAAATTCAACAACAAGCGTGTTAATGTCCATTGCACTCCCATAGGTTTCGTAACCTTTAATCGTCACCGAGCGCTGATAGTTTCGGTCTTTATACCAGAACTCCTTTTTCGCTTCCCGCGCTGAGGATAATCCCCATTCCTTCAACTTCTCCTTATAGTGGTCCATATCACGAAATGTTTCATAATCACCTTTTGGTGGAATATACTTTGTTAATTCTGATTGTTCCAATTGAGGACGCTGGATGATCATCCTGCCACTTCCTTCCGTTATATATGTATTTTCATTATATTTTAAAGTATTACAATAAAAAAGGGAAAAGAGCCTTTTCGCTCCTCCCCTCTATTCTTTTTATGAAAAATAAAAAAGGCTCTGCAAGAGAGCCTTTTCCGTTCACATTTATGTGGTTTATATTATGCTTTACGAACGTTAGTAGCTTGTGGTCCACGTTGACCTTGTTCTACTTCAAATGTAACTGATTGACCTTCGTCTAAAGATTTGAAACCTTCGCCTTGGATAGCAGAGAAATGTACGAATACGTCGTCTCCAGCTTCGCGCTCGATGAATCCAAAACCTTTTTCTGCATTAAACCATTTAACTTTACCTTGTTCCATTTGTGTATCCTCCTGCTGTGTGCTTTGCACACAATAAATTACTATCCTTGCTCAAATCTTCCAGACAAAAAGCAGTTACGCCTTTTATTCCTTACCGACAGACAAAAATAATTCTCTCTAACTATAACAGAAGGTACTTCATAATGCAAATGCATTCAAGGAATTTAATATTCTTTTTGTAAGTATTTGTAAATAAATCACCGCCTTTTTTATCCTTAACCACTCATTAAACATGGATTTACTTCTTATTTGTCAAAGGACATATTTAACAAAAAGTTATGTTAATATATAGTTTGAAAAATTTCAGGTTTTCTGATGTATAATATCTATAGAAATTTAATAAAGATGGTGAAGACACATGCGTACATACAACGAAAAAGTAAGCATCTATCATGGGATGGTGTCGACCATCGCTGTGAACCTAGCAAGTAATTTTTTTCCAATCTTCGCCATTTCTATTCTAGGCGCAAGTAACTATCAGGTGGGGTTGATTAACTCCCTGCCACCGTTGATTGCATTACTCATGACGATTCCAGCGGCGATCATGTTGAATCGTATAGAAAAGCAAAAGGAAACCGTCGCTATGTCTGTTTTATGGGCCAGAGTTTTGTTTTTACCTTTAGTTGGCGTGCTTTTTGTTAACTCGTCCTTTCAAGCTTGGGCTTTTTTAATCATTGTGGCTTTAATGAATGTGCCCGGGACGATTTCAAATATCGGCTGGCAAACCCTCATTAGCGGAATGATCAAAGAAGAGCGCAGAGGGGAGTTTTTCAGTGACCGAAATCGGCTTCTTACGATTGTTGGGATGATTACAACTTTGATTATCGGAATCATTATGAAGAACCAAACTGACAATTCTGTCGCCTATCAGATATTATTTGTCCTGGCGTTTCTATTTGGTTTATTAGAAGTGTTTTTCTTAATGCGGCACAAAGAAACGGCTCAGCCAAAGGCGGATAAGCAGGAAAAGAAATCGTCAATGGATTGGACGATTTTTAAGGATAATGGATACAAGTGGTTTTTAGTCACTGCCTTATGCTTTAACTTTTCATGGCAGATGGCATGGGGATTGTTTAATATCTATCATGTTAAATATGCGCATGCAACCATTCTTTGGATTAGTATTTTTTCCGTGGCAAATCAATTAGCACAAATCTTTACTTTTCCACTTTGGAAACGATGGGCAGAAAGAAAATCGAATACGTTAATGCTTGTGTGGGTTGCAGTCGGCATGGCTGCTGCACCATTTATGACGGTTTTGTCTACTAATCTAGTCTATCTAACTATCGTTCAGACGACCTCAGGGATCTTTGTTTCAGGTACGATGCTGCTGTTGTTCAACCTGTTGCTGGAGAAGTCTCCAAAGGAAAAAAGAACGTATTGCATCACAACCTATAATGTCTTGTTATCTTTCATAGCCTTCCTTTCCCCACAAATCGGCATTTGGCTACTTGAAGTAACCGGCATCCATAAATCCATGGATATCGTATCGATCTTAAGATTCCTAAGCGCGGTCGTTTTCTTCCTGATGTATGTAAATTCCATGAAAAAAAGCAACCCTGTTTTGCAAAAAAGCTAACGATAAACGTCATATCTTTGCAAGCATTTGTTTTGGTGCCATTAGTATGGTGCCTTTTTTTGTGTTGTTTGTTTGGGAATGCTTGGCGTCATTTGTTTTGATGTCATTTGTTTGGTGTCTTTTGTTTGGTGTCAGGCACCACAAGTGGACATTTGTGCTTCTGTGACGGACATGTGGATTAAACCCGGAATTTTGCTGTGATTGTTGTAAATATTAGTGTAGTCGTTTCATATTTTAGAAGGAGTTGTTGATTAAGGGAAGCAGGTGGGTGGATGATTAAAATAGGTCAGCAAACGATTCATTTGGATGATCTCAGTGATGACCTTAAAACGAAGGAACAGAAAGACATCCTTACTAAAATGGTGAAATCTAATGAAATTTTTCAGTATCAATCTGTAAGTCAATTGAAATTTGAACTGCTGTTCCGAACAAAGACACTAAAGGCTGCTCGTGATCTGAATAATAGCAAGGTACAGTTTACGACCTTTGCGTATGCCTTTTGCAATAGAAAGTATTGGAATCGTTTAAGCAATGGCGGTTTTCTCCTTAAACCAAATGTAAGACCCACAGACGCCATTCTTGACATATTAAAAAATGGTTCCCTATATGCCTTTGATTGTTCAACAGGCATCGCGATTGTCCTATATCTGGCGACGCTTTATACGATTGGCAGCAGAAGGTTTGATCAACTCTTTAACGGGCTCTACTTAATGGATTGGCAATTTGATAACAACCTAAAACTCACTCAAAAATATGGGGAAGAATTCATTCCAGGTGACATTGTACATTTCAATAATCCAGATGTAAACCCGAATGAGTCACATTGGCGTGCTGAAAATGTAATCTTTATGGCCGATGACCAATACTACGGGCATGGTGTAGGTATCAAAAAGGCAAACACCATCATTACCTTCCTAAATAAAAAAAGAAAACCCAACCCGCGGATCCCTGCTTATCTCATGAACCTTATTACCAGACCTGTTTTATTGATCTAAAAAAATAGACCGCTGATAATAAAGCATCGGTCTTTTGCCTATCCGAAGATACATTGCGGTCTCACTATAAAAATAATGTCCACCGTAGGTGGACATTATGCTCGTTTTGTCTTTTTGTGGTGCCTGACACCAATTAAAAATTAGTAAATGCATCTTCGGCTTTAATGTTTTCTTTTATGACTTTGTTGTCTTTTAGCCATTGGGCTGTTTTCTCCCATGTTTGTGGGTCTTGGTAGCCGAATGGTTTTTCTTTGGCGTCCATTAATGGGAGAAGGATTTCTAAGCTTTTTGTTTCGACGTCCTTCTCTAATGGGGATGTTTTATCTTCATGATTCATTAATACCGACAGACCCTCTTCGGCATGATCCTGAACGTATTTTTGACCTTTTGTAATTGCTGCCATGAACTTTTTATACACTTCTGGTTTTTCTTTTAATCCCTTTTCACTTGCGACCATCACTAATTCATAATAATCAGGTACGCCAAAGTCCGCGGGGTTTAATGTCCGCATCGGATGTCCCTCTTTTTCGAGCAACAACTTCTCATGGTTAATATAGCCGCCAATCAAGGCATCGTTTTTTTTCATGGCCATTGAAGGGATGAGATCCCAGCCAACATCGACCATTTTTATTTTCTCGGCATCGCCGCCGTCCGCTTTCACCATGGTTTGAACAATTGCCTCATCCAATGGAATCGATGGATAGCCAATTGTTTTACCTGCTAAATCCTTAGGTGATTGAATTGGACCATCGGCAGGAACCATTAATTGATTTAGTGGATGACGTACAATTGCAGCAAACGATTGGACCGGGATATCTTCTCCACGAGCCACGAGTACCTGTGGTTGATAGCTCATGGCCATGTCGATTTGATTAGCAGCCACAAGTTTAAGTGGATCATTTGTATCTGCTGGCATTTGGATATCCACATCTAAGCCCTGGTCTTTAAAGTACCCCTTCTCCTCCGCTACAAACAGAAAGGAATGCACTGCATTTGGATACCAATCGAGCATTAAACTTACTTTTTGAAGCTTTCCTTTTCCGCCAGAAGCTTTTTCTGGACTCTCTTTCCCGCAAGCACTTAATAAAAGTAACACCAGACTTACAATCACTAATACACTTTTTTTCATCAGAAAGTACTTCCTCTCTAGTTGAAACGATTTTTATTTTTTATTACCTGTTTTTCCAATAAACCAATTAGTAAAAATAACACGATACCCAGCATGGATAATAGGAAAATCGATGCGAACACGGCATCAGCCTTTAAATTACCGGACATTCTCCGACTGAAATAACCTAAACCTTCACTGGCACCCAGCCATTCCCCAATTGTCGCACCGACCACGCAATAAACCACAGACATCTTCAATCCTGAAAAAATCGCCGGTAATGCCATGGGTAACTGAATTTTTTTAAAAATCGTCCAGCGGTTGGCGCCCATGGTTAACAGTAAATCACGATATTCATTTCCACCTGTTTTCAGCCCATCATACGTACTAACGACAATGGGAAAGAAGGCAGTTAGAATGGTCACGGCAATTTTACTCCAAATCGAATACCCAAACCACATGATAAAAATCGGTGAAATAGCTATTAGCGGCACCGTTTGGGAGATGACCAGAAACGGGAAAAGGACTTTTTCGATTGACCTCGAAAAATGCATAGCAACGCCCAATAGTAAACCACCGATCACAGACAGTCCAAAACCAATCAGAACTTCCTTTAAAGTTGCGGGTAAATGCTCTCCAAACAACAACTGCTGGTTTTCACGCAATGCTGCCCAAATCGCTGATGGTGCAGGCAAAATAAATGCCGGAACTATTCCTTTCCTGACGATCCATTCCCATCCACTGACAAGAAGGAGGACGACCAGGAAAAACAAACCATACTCTTCCGTCCATTTTTTCATTCTAACTTTCATGGTGAATCAGCCACTCCAATTCTTTTCTCATTGATATAAAATCAGATTGATAGATTAGTTGAGAACTCCTTGGTCGCGGCAGATGGACTTTCAGTTCTTTGATTCCAGCATCTTGGAGCACATAAACTCTGTCGCTCAAAAGAATCGCTTCCTCGAGATCATGTGTAATAAACAAAACCGTCTTTTGTAACTCCCCCCACAGCCCTAATAGCCATTTATGCATATTCCGTTTTGTGAGGGAGTCAAGAGCACCAAACGGTTCATCTAATAAGAGAAGCTCTTTTCCTGACATCAAGGTTCTTAAAAAAGCTACACGCTGCTTCATTCCTCCCGAGAGCTCATTTGGATATGTACGTTCATAATCTGCTAATCCAAATCGCGATAACCACTCTTTTATTTCTGGTAATCTCGCTTGCTTGCGCTCGTTGGTAACCTCTAGTGGTAATAATACATTTTCTAAAACGGTTCTCCATGGTAACAGCAGATCTTTTTGCGGCATGTAGCCAACGCTGCCTAATCTCTTTTTAGTCTTTAGACCATCAAGCAGGATGTCCCCCTGATCTGGTTCAAGTAAACCAGTAATCAATTTAAAAAGGGTGCTTTTTCCTGAACCGCTCGCACCAATAACAGAGACAAATTCTCCTCGCTTCACATTCATTGTAAGTCCTTGAAAAATTGGCTTGGCTTCCGCAAAAGAATAGGAGAGTTCTTGGATTGATAACATCTGCGAGTTAGACAGGCCACTCGCCTCCCTGGTAAACCATATCCCAAAACATATATTCAAACCGAGATGTTGTCAGGAAATGTTCTTCTAAAATCGCTAACTCCCGCTCCGGTTTGCCATCTGCCAATTTATCTAGTAAATCAATCAGCCAGGTTGTTAAGGAACCAAATTCACTAGACGAGTACATTTTCACCCACTCACCATAGAGTAGATGTTCACTAGCACCAGGATAGGTATCTGCTAGCATTTTGCTAATCTCCCAATAGCTCCACATACACGGCAAGAGTGCGGAGATTAATTCCGCAAGTGAACCATTCTGAGCCACATTTAGCATGTACCGTGTATAGGCCAAATTAATCGGCGTTGGTACTGTCTCTTCTAGTTGTTCATCGGTAATGTCAAACCGCTTAGCGTATTGTCGGTGCAGATCCATTTCCCCGTGTAAGGTCTCGTGCAAAAGCTTCGCAAATGCAGCCATCGTCTCCAAATCATTGGCTTTAACAGCCCCGATCGCAAACAGCTTCGAATAGTCAATTAAATACACATAATCCTGTTTCATATAACGGATAAATGATTCGACAGGCAGGTCCCCAGTGCCCATCCCGACAACAAATGGATGTTGATGGGTTTTCTCCCAAATATCACTTACTTTTTCAAAAAGTCTTTGGGTAAATCTCATTTCTTTACTGCTCCTTCCTCGTGTTGCACCACTCAGCGATAAATACAGCTAAAACTTTGGTAAAGTCCAATAATTGACTAACCTCCACCTTCTCATTTACGGCATGGGCATCTTCCAATTTCCCTGGTCCAAAAATGACGGTAGGAATTCCTGCACGTCCAAGCCACCCTGCATCTGTAACAGTGGTGGACATCCCAACAGTTGGCTGGTACGTTAACAATTTTTCAAAGGAGTTGGATAAAACCTTCGTTCCAGGATGGTTAGCATCCATTTCTAATGAAGGAAAAATTTCTCCTCTGTCGACAATCATCGATTTTCCGCCCCAAACAAACTGCGGCGGATTCTCACGAAGCCATGGATCTGCTGCAGCAACGGCCCCAATATACTGTTCGATTTCTTTGATGACCTCTTCATAGTCTTCATTTGGATAAAAATGAACGGTAATCCATAGTGCACAGCGATCAGCCACGAATGCTGCATGCCGCCCTCCCTCTATGACAGCAGGATTAATCGTATTGGTGCCAGGAGGAAATCCTTCATAGCTTTTCGATACAGCCCAATGACGTTCTAATTCTTGAAGCCCAGAAATAATTTTCATCATTTTCTCGATTGCGCTGGCCCCTTGAACACCACCACCCGCATGGATCATTTTCCTCCGGATTCCATCATGATAGGTCTCCTTGCTTTGAATCGTAATCCATCCAGTAATGACACCGCCTTGTCCTTGAATATGTAAATCACTGGTATCAACCACAACAGCATAGTCAGCAGTATACCCTCTCTCCATGCATGCAAGTGTTCCCGCCTCCCCCACTTCTTCTCCAATAACCGACTGAAATTGGAGATCGCCTTGAAGCGAGATACCAAGTTCTTTTAATATTTTAATCGCGATAAGGGATGCTGCGATTCCGCCCTTCATATCAGCGACTCCGCGTCCATAAATAAAACCATTATTACAATATGTTGTAAATGGAGACTCAGTCCACTCTGAATGATCGCCCACTTCTGCCACATCCACATGACCATTTACAATTAAACTATTAAAGTGTGTAGGAAATTCTCCTGGTAAAACACCAACGACATTAGGATCATTCGGATAGACATCCCATTTATCGGTCTTAAATCCCAGGTCTTCTAAATATCCTTTGATAAAATCCTGAATCTCATTTGTATTCCGTGCTGGAGGACTAACTGTTGGGAACGCAATAAGCGCAGTTAACAATTCAATTAGTTCCGCTTTTCTCGCTTCTACTTCTCGTGAAATGATACCATGCAGATCCTCTTTCATTTGGTCACTCCCTTACTATTCATGATTAATTCCGGATCGTTGTCTCATTTTTACTCAAAATCAACACTTTTTTCCTTAAAAAAACAGACAAAATAATATATCCAAGCAGGGCTCCTGCAAACGAGCTAAATATAAATAATGGTATAAATCCAAACACAGTTGCTTTTTGACCAAGTAATAGTGTAGCGATAGGATACGACAGGAGCGCACCTAAAATTCCCGTTCCGACTACTTCTCCGATAAAAGCAAGATATAATTTTCGAGTTTTCCAGAAAAATAGCGAGGCGAGCAATGCTCCGACCATACTGCCAGGAAACGCAAAAAGCGATCCTGTTCCCATTAGGTTTCTAAGCAGGGAAACACCGAAGGCCTGGGCTACAGCATAATAAGGTCCTAATAAAACAGCGGATAAGACATTCATAAAATGCTGAATCGGAAAGACCTTTGTAAATCCAATCGGAATATAGAATAGATTGCTAGAAATGGTCCCAATCGCGATCATCATTGCTGTTAACGTCAGTTTGTGCGTTTTCTTCATGATTCCACCAATCCCTGATAAATCACATTCTGTCTTAATGCCCTTGCCGCTTCCAACGGTGAATCAGCCTGGCTTATGGCTGTAATCAAGGAAACCCCATCTGCCCCTGCGTTCATAACTGAACGTGCATTTTCAATTGTGATTCCGCCGATACCGACAATCGGGGTTTCACAGCCATCTTTTCGAAGTTTTTCAATCAGGGTAGTTCCTCGAGATGGCTTGGCGTCCGCCTTTGTTTTTGTCGGAAAAACAGGTCCAATCCCAAAATAATCCGCTCCAGCTTGTACCGCTGCCATCGCTTCTTCCGTGGAATGAACCGAGACCCCAAGAATTTTGGTGGTGCCGATTTTCTCCCGCACCGCTTTTACCGTTTCATCATCTTGGCCGATATGAACACCATCTGCATCAATCGCCACAGCCAACTCAATATCATCATTCACAATAAAGGGGACTTGATGTTTTCGGCAGATGGTTTGCAGTTCTTTAGCCAGTGCATATTTTTTAGATCCTGTTAATGCACCTTCCCCTTTTTCACGGAATTGAAAAAGCGTAATTCCACCTGAGATCGCCTCATCTAATACTTCAGCAGGTTCTTTCAAACAGTTGGTGCTGCCCATAATAAAATAAACTCGTAAAGCCGCACGGACATCGATCATGACCTTGCCATCTCCTTTGTTAAATTCCTTTTCCCATACGCCCAATGGTTGGTTGGACCATGTCCTTGACCAATTTCTAATTGATCCTCAATCGCCGCCTGTATAAAATCCTTCGCTTTCAAAACGGCGTCATAAACTGAAAACCCTTTGGCCAGTTCGGCGGTTAGTACCGCCGAAAACGTACAACCAGTTCCATGTGTGTTCTTTGTCTGGATTCGTGGACTTGTAAAGGTGTAGAATTCCTTCCCATCAAACAATAAATCAGTCGACACGGACTCGTTTTCGTCGTGACCGCCTTTGATCACTACATTCTTTACTCCCAACTCATGGAGTCTTTTGGCAGCTTCTTTTTTATCTTCATTGGTCTGAATTAACATCCCTGTAAGTACTTCCGCTTCTGGAATATTCGGCGTAATCATCTTGGAACGCGGCAATAAGAATTCTTTCATGGCAGAAATGGCTTCCAGCTGTAACAAGGAAGCGCCGCCTTTTGCAATCATGACAGGGTCGACGACAACATTCTCCCACCCATAAATCTTGAGTTGCTCTGCGACCGCCTCGATGATTTCCGCATTGAACAGCATTCCTGTTTTTACCGCATCCGCACCCATATCTTTGCCAATTGCTTCAATCTGTTTGACAACGGCCTCTGCTGACATGGGGTAAACTGCGTGAACACCTAATGTATTTTGAGCTGTTACAGCGGTTAACGCCGTCATCCCAAACACATCTAATTCCTGAAACGTCTTTAAGTCAGCCTGAATTCCAGCACCGCCGCCGCTATCAGAACCTGCGATCGTTAATGCTTTTTTCATGAAAAATACCCCCTCTTATCGATTCACCTTTTTAAAAGAAGCGTGTAATTGTATATCTTCGGAAGAAACCAAAGTTAATTGGTTTAAAAATTCAATTTGGAAACTACCTGGCCCCTTTTCAGCTGTTTGCCCCGCTGCCTTTTCCGCCGCGATCTCATAGTATGTTAAAGCAGCCACCGAAGCGAGAATCAAATCTTCTTCCACTCCTGCAAATGCCCCAATCACCGATGTAAGCAGACAACCCATCCCAGTCACCTTTGTCATGATAGGGTGACCATTGTAAACAAGATAGGTAGTCTCGCCATTCGAAACAACATCCTCTTTTCCAGTAATGATGACGACGCATTTCCATGTTTGTGCTGCTTTTATCGCAAGGGTAACAATATCCCCGTTAACTGTCACCCCTGCATCGACGCCTTTAATTTCCCACTTTTCACCGAGTACATTGGCAATTTCTGCTGCATTTCCCCGAATCGCTGAAACCTTTACTTCACTCATGATTCTTTGTGCCGTTTCGGTTCGGTAAGCGGTAGCCCCCGCACCAACCGGATCAAAGATAACTGGTACACCGGAGTCATTGGCAGCGTTTCCGGCAATGATCATTGAATCTACCGTTTGTGGATTTAAGGTTCCAATATTCAATACTAGTGAACTCGCAATCTTGGCCATTTCTGCTACTTCCTCCGCTGCATACGCCATAACCGGGGAGGCACCTAAAGCGAGAAGCCCATTAGCGGTAAAATTCGTGACCACAACATTGGTGATATTATGTACAAGCGGGTTTACCTTCCTTACTTTTTCCAACGTTCCAAACAAATTGATTTTTTCCATTTCAATCTCTCCATTTCTTTTAAAAAAAATAAAAAAACCAGATCCAAAAACGGACCTGGTTAGTTAGTAAGAGAAAAATTTATAGATTCACTTGGCTACTTTCCTACGCTGGTATTACCCAGATCAGGTCCGAAGGGTTGAAAATTTATCCATTTTCTCTCAGCCTGTTTACAGGGCACCCCTAGTAGATACAATTCATTATTAAATTAAGTACATCATAGCCCTATGAAACTAGAATGTAAAGAAATTAGTTTTAATTGAGACTTAAGTTGACATAATATCATTATTGTAAATCTATTATTATTAACCATCTTAAAGTTAACATAATATTATTCCTGTTTACTTTTATAAGGGAACGTTACAATAAAAGTTGCCCCTTTTCCTTTTTGAGAATATATTTCTACCTGTCCAGCTAGTTTTTCCAAGCTTCGCTTCACCAAAAATAAACCGATTCCTCGATTTTCACCCTTAGTGGAATATCCTTTTACACATAAGCTATTTCGCTCCTCTTCATCAATACCAGGTCCTGTATCATGGACCTCTAACACGAGGGTTTCATCATAATAGTCGAACCTTAACGTTACTTTTTTAAGTGGACAGTCCGCGACAGCATCTAGTGCATTATCGATTAAATTCCCAAGGATCGTGACCACTTCATGCGTGGTTTCCTGGTGGAGAGGTTCTGGTAAAAATCCTTCCCCAGTAATGATCAATTCACAACCGTTTTCCCTTGCAAAGCTAAGCTTTCCTAAAATAAATCCTGCTAACACAGGATCTTTAAAACGACTGACCACAAATTCCACTTCTGATTGTTGATGATTTACAATTTTGGTAATGTATGACGAGACCATTTGATAATCCTTCATATGGATTAAACCTGAAATAACATGTAGTTTATTCATAAATTCATGTGACTGGGTTCTTAGTGCCTCTGCATATAACTTGACTCCGGTTAATTGTTCAGCTAATTCCTTGATTTCGGTTTTTTCTCGGAAAGTGGCAATTGCTCCAACAATCTTTCCTTTCACGATTACAGGGACACGATTGGTTAAAACGGTGATATGATTGATTTCTTGTTCTTGGTCTAGCAGGGCCTCCCCCGTTACCAGAACTGTCGAAAGCCTTGAATTCGGCATGTAATCATCTATTTTTTTACCTAAAAAAGGACCGTCAACCCCTGCAATTTGAAAAAGCCGAACCCCTTCATTATTAACGAGTGTGGTTATCCCATCCTGGTCAACTGCCAATATCCCTTCCTTGGTTGATTGCAGCATTGCACTTCGTTCTTCTAACAATTTTGCAACCTCACTTGGCTCAAGGCCAAATAAAATGGCTTTGATTTTTCTTGCTAAAAACAGCGCTCCTATCACTCCGACTAAAATACCTACACCGACTCCAATCAGAATGATTTTTCTGCTTTGTGCAATGGCTTGATTTACTTTTTCTAACGAAATTCCAACCGCAACGGCCCCGATTTGTTTATTCTTTTCATCAAATACAGGGACAAACGAGCGTAAAGATAATCCTAATGTCCCTTTTGCAGTCGAAATATGCTCTTTTCCTTTTAACACAGGACCTTCATCACCACCGACAAAATGCAGACCCAAGAGATGACGATTAGGATGTGATTTTCTAAGTCCATTCATGTCCATGACGACGATAAATTCAACATGGGTGGACTGTTTGAGATCATTGGCAAAGGCTTGGATGTCTTTCTCTGCTTTTTTATTCTGCAATCCCTTTATCACAATGGAGGATTGGGCAACAATTCTTGCAATATTCGTGGCTTTCTCTTCTTGGACTTTCCTTGTTTCGTGTGAGATTCTATTGGTAATTAAAATCTCAGTTACGAACAGTGCCATTACAACCACAATACAGACCAGCAGGGTCATCGTCGTTTGTAAACGGAGCTTTAGTTTTGGTTTTCCCATCCTGATTTTCCGGCCCAACATGCTCCCCCCTACTCACATGCCATCGTATTTTTTCAAATTCCATACCGGTTAACTGGTCTCCCGACACCGCCGTAATGGATATGGATCTTTACTTTGCCTTCTTTTTCTAAATAATCAAGATACCTCCGTGCCGTTACACGTGCCATCCCAATGCCTTCTGCTACTTCTTCCGCAGAAACTGGTTCTTTTTCCTGCGCTAAAAATTCCGTAATTTTAGTTAAGGTATTCATATTTAATCCCTTTGGCAGGCTGTCACTTTCAGATTCTTCCTTGTTACTAATAAATAAGAGTTGATCAAGTTCCTCTTGTACTAGGGCTTTCTTTTCTGCTAATTTCAGACGATAGTTTTTATAGTTATCTAGTGATTTTTTTATTCGATCGAAGGTAAATGGCTTCATGATATAATCAAAAGCACCTGTTTGAAGCACCCCATGGATGGTTTCAATATCGCTGGCAGCTGTTATCGCAATCACATCAACGGAAATGGCCTCTGAACGAAGTTCTCTTAGCATCTCCAATCCACCCATATATGGCATGTAAATGTCGATAATGGCAAGGTTGGGCCGGAGTTCATTGACTAATCGCAGTCCCTCCATCCCGTTTGCAGCAACACCGATAATCGAAAACCCTTCTATCCTATCAATAAATTGGCGGTGAACCTCCCGGACCATTGGATCATCTTCAATCAATAATACTTTTAACGGAAACATCCCCTGCTCCCCCTTAGAGTAATGCCTTTTATAATATTATAATGGCCTATTTTATTAAAATAGTAAAATAATTTTAAAATGCTTGTTTAGGGTATTTTTTATAACAAAAGGAACAATAAGACCAATATGACCAAAAGCTTACTATTGTCTGAATTTTCATTTATCATGTGCTTGGGTGGGTTGAAAGCGTTAACAATTTTACTAAACAAAGGGGTGCATGTGGCAATGAAAATTAATTTTAAAAATCTGACCGTCCAAGTATTACTAGGGATCGTACTTGGGATTATCATCGGATTTCTTTTTCCGAAATTCGGTACAGAATTAAAAGTTTTGGCCGATATCTTTATCAAGTTAATTAAAATGGTGATTGCTCCAATTGTATTTTTTACGATTGTCATTGGAATTGGAAACATGGGGGATTTAAAGAAGGTTGGACGTATCGGAGGGAAAGCGCTCCTGTATTTTGAAATTGTTACGACGTTTGCTTTAGCGATCGGTTTACTGCTAGTTAATATCATAAAACCAGGATCTGGGTTTAATACACAATCCGTAAAAGGCGGAGATATTTCACAATTTACTGAGCAGGCAAAAGAAACCAGTCATGGGTTTGTGGAATTTATTTTAGGAATTATTCCAGATAATTTTGTTGGAGCCATGGCGAAGGGTGATCTGCTCCCAATCTTATTCTTTGCTGTTCTTTTCGGGATTGCTCTTGCTTCCTTGGGCCAAAAAGGAAAACCGGTCGTTGCCTTGTTTGAGCAATTTACAGAGATATTTTTTAAGATTGTTAATATCGTGATGAAATTTTCACCGATTGCGGCATCCGGTGCAATGGCCTATACGATTGGTAATTTTGGTCTTGGTTCGTTAGTATCTCTTGGAAAATTAATGGGAAGCGTCTATGCAACGATGTTTCTTTTCATCATATTTGTCCTAGGGGGAATCGCAAAGCTTTATGGATTTAATATTTTAAAATTCATTGCTTATATCAAGGAAGAAATTCTCTTGGTATTAGGGACATCCTCCTCTGAGTCTGCTCTGCCAAGAATGATGGAAAGACTTGAAAAATACGGTTGTTCCAAGTCGGTGGTTGGTCTTGTTGTCCCAACTGGGTATTCGTTTAACTTGGATGGAACCGCGATTTATCTTTCGATGGCTGCACTCTTTATTGCACAGGCTTACAATGTAGATATTACAATTTGGCATCAAATCACCTTGTTAGGAATTTTAATGTTGACATCAAAGGGTGCCGCTGGTGTTACTGGTTCAGGTTTTATTACCCTTGCTGCTACTCTGTCGGCCTTCCCAGTCATTCCGGTCGAAGGGATCGCCTTATTACTAGGTGTCGATCGTTTTATGTCTGAAGCCCGCGCGATTACGAACTTAATCGGAAATGGTGTGGCAACAGTGGTTGTTTCCAAGATGGAAAACGAATTCCATCCTGCCGATGAGCTTGAAACTGCAAAAACTGAAAAATCGATTAGCGCTTAATCTTGGACAAGAATATGGCTTGGAGGATTTCCCTCCAAGCCATTTTTCTATTTTAACAGGTTAATATCTTCCCAGCCATAGGCCAACTCAATTAAGTTTGTACCAACAAAATCAACCGTTTCCCGATCGACAACTTTTCCACCCATCTTTTCGTAGAAATAGCGGGAAGTATTATCCTGAAAGACCCATACAAGCATGGAATGAATATTTTGGTTTAATAAATCAGCGACGACCGCTTTTATGAGTTGTTCTCCTAAACCTTGTTTCTGAAAGTCTTGTAAAATATAAATTGCATACATTTCACCTGCATATTTAGGATATTCCCCTGTTCTTTCTGGACCGCCGTTAGCAAAACCAACGATATGCCCATTATCATCTTCGGCTACAAACACCTGACCATTTGGAATGATTTGTTCCCAAAGACCTGCCCGTTTTTCATAGGTTAAATCATTGATATATTCATTTGGGACAATGTTTGCGTATGTGGTTCTCCAACTATCAACATGCACACTGGCAATACCTGCCACATCTGTTAACATAGCTTTTCTTATTTTCAACGTAATCACCTCGTTATTTGGTGGATTGCTGGTTACAATCAAGGTTTCTTAACTTTTTGCCAGTTCCATTAGCTCTTTCAGCTCATTGGTAAAGCCTTTGACTGCCCGATTTTCAACGACTGTAACAGGAACTCCAAGAAAGCCGTATTTCTTTACTTCCTTTTGGTATTCTGGATTGACGGACAAATCTCTAGTCTCAAACGCAATTCCTTCTTCACTAAGGACTTTTTTGACCATTGTGCACTCGATACAGTCTTTGGTGGTATAGACGATTACTTGTTTGCTCATTGTTTGTTTTCCCCTTTTATTTATGATAATTTATTTTTCTTTTGCAGATGTTAATCGAAAAAAATATGCTCTGCTACCAAGGAATCACCTATATTCATTACTCCAAATGAAAATTTCTTCTGTCTTCTTTTATCGGTAGGCGATCCAGGGTTGAAAAGCAAAATCCCATTTTCGCTCTTTTTAATTGGAATATGGGAATGGCCAAAAATGAGGCAATCCAGTTTCTCGCCTTCAAAGGCAAGAATGGCTCTTTTTTCGGTTGTTTTCCCTTTGCCATGACCATGTGTTATCCCAATTTTAAACCCGCAAACCTCAATAACTCGGTTTTCCGGAAATAAGTCCTTGATTTCATCTCCATCTACATTACCAAATACACCCACAACATTCGCATAGGATTTTAGTTCAATATATACATCAATTGTTTGCAAATCACCGGCATGTATGATTAGATCAGCATGGACTAATTCTTCAATTAATCTAGGAGGCAAGCCCTTCGCTCTTTTGGGCAAATGTGTGTCTGAAAGGACAACAATTTTCATAATCATACTCCATTCTAAGTCCAACTCATAATAATCCGTTTATAATTGATAGAATAATCTTGTGTTCTTCCATAATCTTTCCGAAATTTCTTCTTCTGACAATTTTTTTATATTTGAAATTGACTTAATGGATTCAAGCATCATATTTGGATGTGTCATAGTTTCCAAAAATGGACCTTCAAATGGCCATGGACCATCTGTTTCAATCATCATTTGTTCTAGCGGATATCTTTGAACTAAATGTTGTATCTCTTCATCATAGACAACATCCGGTGTAACCGATATATAATAGCCATTTTCTTTCATTCTTGTCATTGTTTTCTCATCTCCTTTAAACCAATGAAAATGGGCATTTTTGACGGAGTAATTTTCTAAAAGATCACAAACATTTGGCGCGTCCTCATGAACTGCATGGAGGACAATTGGCTTCTCCCATGTTACTGTCTTTTGAATGAAAATCTCTAATAGTTCTAGGTATTGTTCATACTGACTACTGGACACTTTAAGCTTTCTCCTTAAATAATAAGGAAGCCCTACTTCTCCTATGGCAACCATATCGTGTCTGTGTTTATTCATCCAATCCATTAACTCATTCAACTGATTATCTGTTGGAAGTGACTGCTCAGGATGGTAACCAAACGCTGGTCTCACCTTTTGATATTTTCTCGTTAACTCAAGGTTTCTTTTACACGATTCTAAATTAAAAGAAACGGATATCAGCCTATCAATTTGTGGAATAGTTTCCATTAACTGAAAAATTTCATCATCCTTATAATGATCGAGATGTATATGGGCATCAATCATTTTTACCAAATCGTTCACTACCTTCATTTAGACTAGTTTAATTAATAATCTACTTTATTTTAATTAAATTTTCAATTTTCCGACAATAAAACTCGATAATTGTCTGTTCATGCGCTTTCCCAAGCAATAATTTAAGAAGATTTCCATAAATATAGGTCACAATGTCTAATTTATTAAGCTTTTAAAGGTTTTAACAAATTGCAGAATTAGGGAAATATATATTTCCCTTTTTCGACTTTTTATTCTTTTCTATCAGGGAATATTCCAATTTCCCCATTTCATTTCCTCACAAAAAATTGGATTCCTATGCTGATTATTCACTCGAGTATCAGTGCAAATGAATACTCTGTAGTAAACAAGCTATGGAGGTGTAAATATGAATCCGTTAAATAGAAATAATGGTTTAGAAGGACTTTTTTTTCTTTTCGGGTCAACGTTAGTATACAAGACTTCAAGCTCTTATCAAAATATTTACGTTACAGAGCGGAGTCAATACGAAGGAAAACGAGGAAAATTTCGAGCGCTTCAATTTTCTTTAGATGGTATCCAAGGGATAATAAATATGGAGCATCCGCAATCACTGGTCGCTTCATACAGTCGAATCACAGTGGATCTAATAGATCACTATACATCTGATTTTAAAAAAGGATTTATTATTGGTCACGGGATTGGTACCGTCAGCTCTTATTATTCCCATAAACATATGTTAACAGCGGAGATTGATCCGCTAGTCGTAGAGGTATCAAAGATGTACTTTGGACATACGGGAAAGAACGTATTAGTCGGTGATGGACAAGCGCTCTTAAAAAATCAAGAAGCACAATCTCAGGATATCATTTTTTTGGATGCGTACAGCGGCAGTGAAATCCCATCTCACCTAACAACAAAAGAGTTTTTTACTCTTACAAACGAAAAGCTGTCCGACCAAGGAATTCTAATCATAAATTATATTGGGAAGATAAATAATGATAAATTCTTGCATACGCTGTTCGCGAGGATTTCAGAAATCTTTCCTTACGTAAAGGGGTTTGCTACAAATTCTGAGAAAAAAACGAAACAAAATCTATTTCTTGTTGCAAGTCGGCGATTTCTGGAAGACTATTCACCTCAAGAAGGCATCCCTATCCAGATCATGGGTAATTAATTTCAATAACATTTTATTAACGACCTTCTTAGCTATGCCTAGGAGGGTCTTTACTATTCGTAATGGTATGTTTTTCTTCCTGAACAATATTAACACTACATTTTGTTTCAAATGACAAATTAATTTGTAAATCCCAAAAAGTTATTCTTACCTACTAATTTAAGTGGAAGTGACAATTTCTTTTTAAAAATTAATCTTCCTAATTCCGCCTTTCGTAAAATTAGGCGGCCCTTTTTTTATTTTCGAGATATAAGTTTATGCTTGTCCATTATTCTTACATATTATGTTTATTGTAAGAGGCCTCTTATAGACTTTGTAACAAAAAGGGGGGAAAATAAATGACTATGGAACCGAGTTTGTTAACATGCTTAGGAGCAGTGCTTATCATTATTTTAAATGCTGTTGCCTTACTTCTTGCTAATTTACTTCAATTGCCTGATGCTACTAAAGATGCAATTGCAGATTTAATTTGTGAAGCTGCCGAAAATTGTTAATCGATTTCTAACTGACGATTAACAATTAAAAAATCCCTGATGGGTAAGTCACGAACTCTAGAAGATTATTGAACTAATAATCTTCTAGGGTTTTTCCTTTAATGCGAATAATATTTGTTTTGTTTTTTTCTAAAAACTAATAAGGAAATATTTCTTTTCATGATGATATTAACACACTACATTATCTGTAAATAAACATAGGATATTAGGAAATTTCTGAATTTATTATTATTTAAAACTAAAAAGGTGGTTAAATCATGGATGAAAACATGAAAGAAAATAGTGTAAAGAATACGGGTATCAATGTAGACCAGGACTCTCTCCAGAATCTTGCCAGCAATTTCCTAAAAAATCAAAATTCGCTTGATTTGGGGTCATTAATGCAAATGGCAACAACTCTTCTAAAAAACGATTCACTCATGAATTCCGTTACGGAACTTAGTAAAAAAAAGCAAAACTCTAAGCTTCCTGATACAAAAATTACTGAAAAACTGGAGAAAGTCACTAATGATAATAGCGTACAGAATACGGGTAACAATGTAGACAAGGACCCTGTCAACCATCTAATAAAAAATGAAAATTCACTTGATTTGAATTCTATGATGCAACTGGCATCAACTCTTATGAAAAATGAGTCGTTATTGAATTCAGTTACAGAACTTAGTGAAAAAAATATTAACGCTACACTCCCAGTATCTAAAGTTTCGAAAAAACAAAGAAATGTAGAACTGACTTCTTTATCTGAAAAAATGGAGAATATCGCTAATGATATTTCTGGATTAAGACAAGAAAATGCTGAGCTGGCATCTTTGTCTCAAAAACTTGAGAATATCACGAATGATATTTCTGGATTAAGACAAGAAAATGCTGAGCTGGCATCTTTGTCTCAAAAACTTGAGAATATCACAAATGATATTTCAGGATTAAGAAAAGAAAATGCTGAGCTGGCATCTTTGTCTCAAAAACTTGAGAATATCACGAATGATATTTCTGGATTAAGACAAGAAAATGCTGAGTTAGCATCTTTGTCTCAAAAACTTGAGAATATCACGAATGATATTTTAGAATTTAAAAAAGAACTAAAAGACGTGAAAGAACAAAATAGTGAACTTAATAAATTACTCAAAAAAATATTGAAAAACAATAAAAAATAGTCATATTATAATTGAATACATTTAAATTTTTTCGCTTATCCCATTACTAAACAATAAGAACCTTGAGAATATCAGGGTTTTTTTAATTAAGCGTACACTGTCAAATACTTTATTCAAGTTTTAAGATAACTCAAATAAACTTACCATACTTTCTTTTTTGATTACTTCATACACAAGGAAAATGACAATAAAAAAGAAAGTGTCCCCTCCACTTTCCTAAAATTAAATAACATTTAAATTTTTTTTATTCCTTTTGTTTGCTTCGACACTTTTTCTTTTCGTTTTTCTTATTTTGTGAGTCCTTTTTCTTATTTTGTGAGTCGTTTTTCTTCCCATTTTTTTTTGAATCAGTTTTTTCCACTTTTGTTATTTCTATTTCCTCGTCCAGCATAGGCAGTGCTTTTTTTTCATCCGGCTGTAGTAAAATATTTTCATTAATTGGTTCAAGTAATGCTCTTTCTTCTAGAGGGAGTGCCTTTGTTTCAACAAGCTGTTCAATTCTATTGATTCTTTCGAGTAACAGGTCATGCTCTTTTTCAGCTAATCTGCCTTTAGAAGAATAGTATGGGTCCTTTTCCCACCAGTCCATTCCTATTTCTCTGGCCTTGTCTACAGAAGCTATTAGCAGCCTGATTTTAATGGTTAACAAGTCGACGTCTGCTAACGATATTTTAATATCCCCTGCAATAACCACTCCTTTATCAAGTATTTTTTCTAATACCTCAAGCAAATTCGATGATGATTGTGACGGGTGTTGGATGTGCATAATCTCTCTCCTATCAGCCGGTTTAAAGAAGTTTCCCCAATGGGCCAAGTTCTATATTAAGGTCTTCCGTTTCTAAACCAAAAATGATTTTTAATTCTTCCATTTTTTCTTCAAGCCTCATTAAAGTTAACCCTAATTCTTCTAATTGTTCATCGGTAAGAGAATCGCTTTCAACTCTCCGCATTGCCTGCCGCTCCATGAGCTGGCGCAGCAGTTCTATAATGGTTAGCACTAATTTCGCTAATCCTTGCTCTACTTTACTTGAGTCCAGTGGTAATCGTTCCATTTACTATTGACCCCCCACCAATCTTCCGCTCGTACGTTCCAAAGGCACTTTCGATTGATGAAATCAAAAGCTTTAGATCTACAACAATTAAATCAATATTGGCAACCGAGATTAATATTTCTCCTGTTACCACTACGCCCGTATCAATGATTCCATCGAGCAGATCCAATAATGTCATTTCTTTATTTTCAAAGAGATGGTGCCTTTCCATTACAAAATCTCCTTTGCCATTTTCGAAAAATGATAAGGAGGCCATGGTCCAGTTACCTGAAAGGTACAACCCAATGGTTCAAATAATTTTTCCAATTCTATTACTCTACTCATAAACTCTTCCGACTTGGATTGTTCAATTAAGAAATCACAATTGACAATCATCTCCTCTTTTCGTTCGGTTACTTCTCTTCCCCAATTTCTTCGAAGATTTATTTCAGAGACAACAGACGTTACATGTTGTTGGATTTTACTCCACCAATTGGATTGTTCCACCTCTAATTCAGAAGTAATCAAATGTTCTAGCTTTTTTTTCATTAAAAATTGTTTTCCTTTTGGCATCAATGCTAATTTCTCTCTCAAATCTAATACTGCTTCATTATGTTGTAGAATAAAGGACAAGGCTTTTTCATTATTACAAAATACCTTCAAATTCCACTCTTGTTGACTTTTAAGGCTAAGTAGTTTTTGAAAAATCACATCGTATTGAACGTCAAGTAAATTTTCTAAATTACTTTCATTTTGAAAAATAGTACAAAAAGACATCGGGAGGACAGTAAAATGCTGGTGAATAATCGAGATAATTTCATGATGATGAAATGCTTTTTCCTTTAGCCATTCTGCATCTTTTAACTGCTGGTCGATTTGTTCTTGGGAAAAATACTGGGCATTTACCGGGGTGATGACAGCTGCTAATTGATTATTAATTTTCGTGGTGACAATCTTTTGATCAATGCCCAATATTGAGGGTATATCTGACTTTTCTAATTCCTCTGCGAGAATAACCCCATACAAGTATAGGAAATCAGGTCCAACCTTTGTGTGTGACATGGTACCTCCTCCTTAAAAAACTATAAGTCTATTCGTCCAAAAACTCATTTTGTTCACGTTCTTTGGCTATTTTATATCTCCTAATCAATTCCTGTTCCCGTTCAAGATAGGTAATTTCGTCCAATTCCTCCATTTCGAACATCATATGCAATTCTACAAGCTGTTGTTGCAAATACGGAATATCATAGAGCTCTTGGTCCACCTCTTCTTGGATTTTTTCCCCGAGTTTTAGTAACGAACGGATAGGCAATGTAAACAATTTAAAAATCATATTTTCCCTTCTATCCTTAATCGAATATTTACAAAGTTATAGGCTGGCCATGGACCAGAATATTTAAATTCCACTTTTTCCTTCCATAATTCATATAAATCATTAACACGTTGGTCAAATGCATCTTCCTTCTCACGATCTATTAAAAAGGCAGCATTTAAGAGAATCTTTCCTGGTATCGTGTTATTTTGCTTACCTGCTTCGGCCAGCTCCAGTAAAGGGTTATATATTTCCTTCTCCACTTCCCTCTCTAGCTGTAGAACAAAATTTTGCGCCATCTCCCCTAATTGGATTTGATCATAGAATGATGCGGGATTGGAAATATCTTTTTTCCCCGTTTTCCACTCACTTAAAACGGGATCATTTAGCATTTCCTGGTCGATCCAGTCTTGTTTTACAACAACTTTCAATCCTACCTCGATTTTGTTTTCTAAATGAGAAAACAATTTTTCAAATTCATCATGCATGTGTTTCGTTATGAGCTGAACATCCTGCTCGGAATGAAAGACATTTCCAAAGCTCATCGGGATTACACTATATTCCTTCATGATTCTTGAAATAGTTTGCTGATGGGCAAATAAGTTACTGCGCTCTGGCAAAACCTCTCCCTTTACCTTTGATACCACCATGGCAACATTTTGATAGTGAATCGTATACACTTCATTTTCCTGCCCATTTATGTTGACCTTGTCGAATTTCCTAGTTTCTTTTTCCCGGATGGCACAAAAAACATATACTCCACTTTTTTTTGGCATTACTACTCTTCCTTTCTCCGCATTTCCTGCAAAATTAGCTCCTGGACAGCGCTGCGACTTAGTTCTGGAGAAATTTGTTTGACCGGTCTTGTTAATACATCCAAACATAGCGCTTGATATTTTTTATTATCGTAAGTAATCGGGATGTTCCCCTTTTTTGCAACGGTTGCAATCATTAATGATGCTCGTAGACTCGGGCAAAACCCCTTACCAAATGCTCTTAAATTTGAAACTAACCTCACTATTTCCTGAGCTTCCTGTTTGTTTATGCCTGCCTTCAAATGTAGAATTTCGATTTCTGTTTTGGTATCACAGCAATCTAAACTAATCGTAATCAATCGATCCATAAGTGCATCCTGGGTATGAAAAGTTCCAGCATATTCATCAGGATTGCTTGTAAAAATCATTGAAAAGTCAGGATGGCATTTGATGAAAGTTTCTTTCCCTTTCCCATAGACAGGGAGAACCTTTTCCTCTAACAATGATAAAAATATATTATTCGCATCTGGGCGGGAACGTGAAAACTCATCATAAATAACTACATGTCCATTCTTGACTGCCTCAGTGAGCTGACCATTTACCCATAACGGTCTTATTTGTTGTTCACTTTTGTAAACAGTATGGATATAATTATCAATAATTTCCTTCTTGCTTATCCCATGGTATTGACCTAACAAATCTTTGTTCGACAATTCATGATGACCGCGAATAATCGTCACAGGCCTGTTAAATTGTGTGGCAATATATAGTGCTAGGCTAGTTTTTCCAACACCAGATGGTCCAACAAAATGGACAGAGTATCCTGCTTGCATATATTGAATTGTTCTTGTGATGATGTCTTCAAAAAATGCAGTTTTCACAAATCCACCTGTTTCATCTTCCTTGTTTGACTGATTCAACATGTTTCCTCCTGCTCATTGATTATTTTTTCAGCAGAGGAGCCAAGGCTTAGAACTGCCTTGGCTCTTCCTTTACAAACTATTTATAACGCAGCTTCTAATCCAGATTCGTCTCCAAGATGATGTTTATCATGTTTAAGGAGCCCTACCGCTTCTGCATATCTTAACCATGTATCTACACTGGCAATGACAATACGCGCATCGATTGTAAGCAGTTCAATACCAACTAACGAAACACGAGCCCATAGGTCAATAACCACACCTTTATCCAAAATACGGTCAATTACTTCAGCTAGACTTGAAGAGTCCACACTCTTTTGAATGGCAGCCATGTTAATCCCCTCCTTCCATTAGCAGTAACAAAGGGAATCTATTTAGATTATTCACCATTTGTTCCACAGGTGATGGATTGATCTACCTCTTCATTACTGCAAATATTCTTCGTAAAGAACGAATTACAATAGTATATGAGATAACAATATTCTTGGAATGGACAAGTGCTCTATTTGCGAGTCTCATATCCATTTAACTAAAATTGAGGATTTAAACCAAAAAAAGCCAATGTCCACCCGGGGAGGACATTGGCTCAAAAGTGTCTTTTTGTGGTGCCTGACACCAATCTAGTATTATTGTTGATGGGACTTTTTCCCAACTAACGAAACTATCATTCATTATTTATCTCAGCATTACCCCAGTTAAAAAGGTTAAAAAAACGTGCGTGCCGAGTTTGACTGTTGGCTGTACTTGAGTATCTTTTAGTGGATCAAGGCAGACGATGTCCATGGCTTTGACCTTTGGATGACGTCCGGCAACCAGGACTCCTTCGAGCAGTTCCTCTGTTGTCATGCCACCCGGTGTCGAGGCTGGTACTCCTGGGGCATAGGCGACATCAAGCACATCCATATCGACTGTTAAATAAATGGTATCAACCTTTGCTTCCAACTCTTCTAAACATGCTGCAACCGTCTCTTCAATCCCCTTTTTCCTGGTTTCCCGCAGCGTGAAATAATTGACCCCTTGTTCATCGGCATACTTCTTTAAGTCTTTTGTGTTAAAGAATCCATGCAAGCCAATGTTGTACATATTGCTGCCTTCGACCACACCGCTTTCAATCAGATTTCGCATCGGTGTCCCATTAGACGGGCCATTATCGGACATATCTCGTAAATCAAAGTGGGTATCAAACTGGAGAATCCCAATTTTCCCCTCTGGTTTTGCTTGCTTCAAACCTTTGACCATCATCGCTGTTATCGAATGATCTCCGCCAATTGCACAAACTTTGGAAGTACGAAAATGCTGATGGAGAGCAGCAGACGCAGCAATGATATTGTCATGGCAGCGGCGGATATCGGTAACATGCATGGGTACATCACCTGCATCCAGCGCTGTCATGTCCAACAAATCGATATCCTCGTCTAGGTTATAGGTAGTGAAACCCTTCCAAGCGCGTCGGAATGCCTCAGGAAATTCAGAGGCACCTGAAGCGCTAATCGATGAGCGAGACAGTGGAACACCAACAATGACAAAATCGGCGTCCTTGCTTTTTTCAGGGTCAGAGCCAGCTGTCAGCGGCTGAATCCACTCATGCACCTTCACAACTTCTGCCCCATCATCTGGTCTTACCCATGTAAAATTAGGAGGATTCAGATTAGGATAGAGAAAACTCTTCAACTACCTGACCTCCCCTGACAACCACCCTGCCATTTTTCACAACAGTTTCAGTATGATTCACTCCATACGAGTATTGCAGTTTCATATAATTCCCAATATTAAAAATCGTGACGTCCCCTTTTTTGCCAACCTCTAAGCTGCCGATTTCACGTCCGCGATTAATCGCATGTGCAGCATTTATCGTCGTTGCCGTAATGACCTCTGCAGGGGTCATCCCCATTTTTAGACAGCCTAGATTCATAATGAATGGCAGCGATACGGTTGGTGATGAGCCAGGATTACAATCTGTCGACAGGGCTACCGGTACACCTAAATCGACCATTTTACGGCCATTTGCCGATTCCGCCATTAAAAAGTAAGCCGTTCCTGGTAGTAACACACCGACTACCCCTTTTTCAGCCATAGCTTTCATACCCTTTTCAGATGCCTTTAATAAATGATCCGCCGAAATGGCGCCCACCTCGGCAGCCAGCTCCGCTCCTTCATAAGGCTCTATTTCATCTGCATGGATCTTTGGAATCAAGCCATAGCGTCGACCTGCTTCAAGAATCATCTTCGATTGCTCCGGTGTAAACACACCATGTTCACAAAAGACGTCATTGAATTCGGCCAGATCAAGCTCTGCCACCTTTGGAATCATTTCATCAATCAACAAGCGAACAAACTCATCTGGATTTTGTTTGTACTCATTTGGGACAGCGTGAGCACCCATAAATGTTGATACCACATCGATGACATGCTTCTCGTTGAGCTGTTTTGCTACCTCAAGCTGCTTTAGTTCGGTTTCCCATTCCATCCCATAGCCGCTTTTCGCTTCCACGGTTGTAACTCCATGACGCAAGAATTGATTTAATCGCTCATAGCTTTCTTGAAAAAGCTCTTCATGTGTCGCAGACTGTGTCCGTCTAGTCGTTGCATAGATACCGCCGCCGCTATTCATGATTTCCATATAGGTAGCACCTTGCAGGCGCATATTAAACTCATTTTCTCTGCTTCCTGCAAAAACAAGATGGGTATGCGGATCAACAAGTCCTGGTGTAACCAGCTTCCCACTCGCGTCCACTACCTCAGCTTCACTCAAACGCTCGGCATATTTTCGGGCAAGTTCTTCATCGGTTCCTACCGCTTGAATCAATCCTTCCTCAATCCAAACACTACCATTCTCAATAATTCCAAGCTCAGACATCGCGCCCTTTACAAGGGGAGCAACAGAACTCCCCTGTAACGTCACGAGCTGAGAAGCATTTCGGATAAAAATTGGTGCACTCATCACTCTACCATCCTCTCAGTCTTAGTCTTGTTGCAGCATTGGCATTTTGATGCCTTTTTCTTTTGCTGTTTTAATCGCAATCTCATATCCTGCATCGGCATGACGGACTACACCCATGCCAGGGTCCGTTGTTAAAACACGTTCTAATCGTACTTCTGCATCCTTCGTCCCATCCGCAACAATAACCATTCCGGAATGCTGAGAATACCCCATGCCAACGCCGCCGCCATGGTGTAATGAAACCCAGCTCGCACCGCCTACAGCATTAATCATCGCATTTAAAATCGGCCAGTCAGAAACAGCATCGCTTCCATCTCTCATCGCTTCAGTTTCACGGTTTGGTGAAGCAACAGAGCCGGCATCTAAATGGTCCCGGCCAATGACGATTGGTGCGGAAACTTCTCCAGAGGCGACCATATCATTGATAATCTTACCAAAACGTGCACGGTCACCGTATCCTAGCCAGCAAATCCGGGCTGGAAGTCCTTGGAAGCTGATTTTTTCCTGCGCCATTTTCACCCATTTGCAGAGATGCTCATCATCCTTGAATTCTCGAAGCAAGGCTTCATCGATTTTCCGAATATCTTCCGGATCACCAGAAAGTGCCGCCCAGCGGAATGGACCTTTTCCTTCGCAGAATAATGGCCGAATGTACGCTGGAACGAATCCAGGGAAATCAAATGCATTTTCCACACCCTCATCCTTTGCAACCTGGCGAATGTTATTACCGTAATCAAAGGTCACCGCACCTTTATCTTGCATTTGAAGCATCGCCTTCACATGCAACGCCATGCTTTGCTTTGAAAGGTTCACATATTTTGCTGGGTCTGCTTTCCTCAGTGCCGCAGCTTCTTCTAAGGAAAACCCAATTGGTACATATCCATTTAATGGATCATGGGCTGACGTTTGGTCTGTTAATACATCTGGATTAAAGCCTTTTTCAATCATCAATGGCAAGATTTCTGCAGCATTGCCTAGTAATCCAATGGATAAGGCCTTGCCTTCGATTTTTGCCTCCTGCGCTAATTTCAATGCTTCATCTAAATCCTTAGTTTTCACATCAAGATAAGCCGTTTCGATTCGACGGTCAATTCTTGTCTCATCCACATCGATCGCCAAGCAGACCCCATCGTTCATCGTTACTGCCAATGGCTGGGCGCCACCCATTCCGCCAAGGCCGGCAGTCAGTGTAATCGTGTGTTTTAATGTACCGCCGTAAGCTTGGCGAGCAAGTTCAGCAAACGTTTCATAGGTTCCTTGCACAATTCCTTGGCTGCCGATATAGATCCAGCTGCCAGCAGTCATTTGCCCGTACATCATTAAGCCCTTTTTATCTAACTCATGGAAATGCTCCCAATTTGCCCAAGCTGGAACTAGATTGGAGTTGGCTAGAAGCACGCGCGGAGCATCCTTATGCGATTTCCAAACAGCCACAGGTTTACCAGATTGAATCAATAAGGTTTCATCATTCTCCAATTCTAGCAATGTTTTCACAATTGCATCATACGACTCCCAGTTCCGAGCGGCCTTGCCAATCCCGCCGTAAACGACTAGATCCTCTGGTCTTTCGGCCACTTCTTGATCCAGGTTATTCATCAACATACGCAAGGCAGCCTCTTGAATCCAGCCTTTCGCATGTAATTGTGTTCCTTTATAATTTTTTACCACTCTTGATTTCGCCGTGTTCGTTTCCATCCATTCCACTCCCTTTTCATTGTTAATCTATTTTTATTATAAAAAGAAAATCTTCTGAAAAATACGAATGGAACATTAGAAAAGATATAAAATGAATAGGTATTAAAAAAGAATATTTAGGTTGTCCGAGGAATTAATAGTAATTTTTTTAGAAAAAAGCTAATTTTTTTAGACTACAAAAAAAGCTCAGTGTTTAGACTGAGCCTTTCATATCCACTTTCGTCATTCGATATTTTCTAGGTGTAACCCCTGTTACTTCCTTAAACATTCGGCTAAAATAATTAGAATTTTGATAGCCAATCTCAGTTGAAATTTCTTTAATTGGCTTATTGGTTTCAATAAGTAACCGTTTCGCTTCCTTCATTCTTATCGATGTAAGTAATTCCGTAAAGCTAGAGCCTGTTTTCGACATCAGCAAATGGCTGAAATAAGATGAATTTCGGTCCACATAATACGCCACATCCTCAAGCCTGAGATGACGATTGGAAAAATTAGCTTCGATATAAGCGAGCCCTCGTTCAATTGGATCCTGTTTGGAAATTCTCACACTGTTTTGTGCGCCGATAAATAGTTTTTGAATATATAAAATCAGATTTTGAACAGTTCGGTATAAGACTTTATCATACAAAATCGAATTGAAAATATAGCGGTATTCCTGTTCATAGGTTTCATTTTCATCTAAGTAATAAGTCTTCATATATCTTCTTACCTGTGCGAGGATACTCGTCAGTCTGATTCTGACCAACCCTGGGTCAGGATAAGGATCGTTCATTTGCAAAAATTCATCATACAGCCACATCTTTATTTTTTCTAAATCAACGTTTGTCAGCATGTCAACCCAGGTTCGTTGTTCAGGGGGAGCTAAGAAAGGATCCATATGTACCCAATCAGGCGAGTACCTAAATTCAACGACTTGACGGTACCCTTTATAATAGGTCAACTCCAGCATTTTCCTGGTTTGGAGGTATTTTTGATTCAGTGTAATCGATGATGAATGTCCTTTATGCACCACGACTGCAAGCGGCTCGGAAAATTCCTCCTCCCACTTTCTCAAGGCTTTTTGACACTGTTCCGTGAGTTGCTGACCCGTTTCTTTAAATAAAACCACGACCATATCATCCAATGCGAAAATGCCGTGGGCATCTTTAAACGGATATTCTGCTAAGAAAGAATGCAAAGTCCTGATGACGCGGCTACTCTCTGTTTGAAAAGCAGCTAGATGGTAATTTTCTGCTGCCACAGTTTGTGAGATCAACAATGCCTCATAGGAAATATCTTTGTAGACAGGAGAGTGACGAGTACCTATTGCCTGGCTTTTGGCTTTCTGTTTTCGTAAAGCTTTTTGGAAGGCTGTTTTCACTTTGGTTGCAGAAAAAGGCTTAATCATTAAATCTAACGCTTGCATATCGATGGCAAGGCGTGCTTTTTCGAAGGTTCCTTCAGCGGACGTTAATAGTAAAATCGGATCATAGATTTGCATCAGATCACGAAAGTTTGACCAATCTTCCTTGGAAATCATATCAAGCTCTAGTAAGACAACATCTGGTTTCTCCTGTTCAAACCAAACAACAAATTCCTGATAAGTTGAAGCTAGCAATATTTTTGTAACTGGGATGGAGGATGTTTTCAATAACCATTTTAATCCCTCACGTTCGTTTAAATCACGATCGGCAATCAGCCACTTTCCTTCCATCGTCGTATCCCTCTTTCTTTCGATGCTCTTAGTAAAAGTATACATGGTTCACCATTCCACGAAAACCACTTTTATTTTCTGTGTTAGCCATTTATATCTATATAGTATGTTTGATATCGATGCCAAGATGTCGATACTAAAAGGTAATGGAATTTAGAAAAGGAGGAATAAATCCTGTTATCGACAACGTTGACATTTTCAAAACAAGTGGACGCATCCCTGCTTCACTTACCTTTTATCAAAAAAAAGCACGATTCTCATTACCAATTGATTATTGCCCATACTGATTCTGTCATTAGTGATATCTTCATCAATGACAATGAATTGACGTTACAGTATTCAAGTGAGCTGTTGTTGGCGGATTATATGCTGATTCATAAGTTAATCATGCAAATCCAAGACGGAAATCCTGCCGTAATTGATGACTCGAATAGTTTTTTAGGATATTTAGCAAATGGAGAACCAGCCTATATCATCAAAAACTGGGGACCTTGGCTTGAGTACCTAAACAGTTCCAAGAAAAATTGTCAGGACGCATCGAGGTGATGACATGTTAACTGGAAAGATTATTTCTGTTATTTCCGGAAAAGGCGGCGTTGGTAAATCCACTGTGTCGGCGGGCGAAGTGTCCATGAGGTGATCCGAATGGTCAGCAATACAAAACATAGAATCGTTGCCCATAGATACCCGTATAGTGCCATATCAAAATAGCCGAGCTGCTCTGATCCGAAATAGATAGATAAAAACAATACTACTAAAACAATGAAAACATTTCGGGCCGATTTCTTTGAAAATAGAAGTGATTCTTCTTCATATGGGTAATAATTCACGTTTTTCTACTCCTTTAGACTTTATCTGGCGAGTATTTCAGGTTCGCTCCAACGACGCTGTTACCTTACCATTATGTTAAAAGGTAGTATTCTCTAAATCCCCAATCTATTAATAAAAAAGGGAGAACAAAAAGTTCTCCCTTTTACATGCCTATTAGGTTTTATATGGTTACCGGTCCTGTAGATTCCTGATAGATCGATTTGAAAAAATAACTCCAAAGACCAGGCCAATTAACATCGCCATTAAATGAGTAGATGCTGTTGATAAAGACAAAAAATTGATACTCATTCCGTAGTTTTTATTGACTAGACTTAATAGAATTCTTTCAAAAATCGGTTGGTAAATGACGAGATACGGTACAATAACCATTGGAATCGCCCGCCACATGTGACCTACTATGTATTTAGTCAATAGTGTATAAATGATTGCCAACAACAAAGCAAATCCGTACACAAACCAATTTAGATATTGGAGAATTGGGCCAGGCTGATCCAAAACAGCCAAAATATTGAGATATACAATCCATAAAAAAGCAAAAATAATAGAAAGAACCTGTGTTTTCAACAAAAATTTCATAAAACTCCCAGCCTCAAATCATTAATATATTCCTTAACCTTAACCCAAATCCGAAATCATATCCACTTATATATACTTTTGTTGGTGTCAGGCACCACAAAAAGACACTTTTAAGGTTTTGTCCGTCTGGAGTAGACATGGAGGAATTAACTATTATTGTATAATAATTAAAATTTTCTAAAAAAATCCCCACGGTGCCTGACACCATCGAAAGTGACACCATAAAAAGTCAAACAAAAAAGGACAAAAATGGTCGAGTGACTGTTTTTGTCCTTTTTTTGCGATTTTAGCCTACGTTTAGGCCGAAGTCGGTTGCGATACGCGCTAGGCCGCCTTGGTAGCCTGAACCAACGGCTGAGAATTTCCATTCGCCATTGTGTCGGTATAATTCGCCTACAATGATCGCCGTTTCTATCGAGAAATCTTCTCCTAAATCATAGCGAATGATTTCTTGGTTGGTTTCTTCGTTAACAATTCGGCAGAAGGCGTTTGACACCTGTCCAAAATTTTGTCCACGGGCTTCCGCTTCGTGAATGGTTATAACAAAGGATATTTTCTCAATTTGAGCAGGGACAGCGCTAAGATTGACTTTTACTTGCTCATCATCCCCATCACCTTCTCCAGTGCGGTTATCACCAGTATGTACGACAGAACCATTTCCGCCTTCAAGTTGGTTGTAGAAAACAAAATCCTTTTCAGATGTAACTTTTCCATTAGCACCTAATAAAAAGATACTGGCATCCAAATCAAAATCGTGGCCGCCATCATAACGATTTGTATCCCAGCCAAGTCCAACAACGACCTTCGATAAACCAGGATTTGTTTTTGTTAAATCGACCTTTTGCCCTTTTGACAATGATATACCCATAAAAACACCCTTTCTACCTTCATTTTTTATGTCACCTTCTATTTTGATAGAAAGCTAATAACAATTAAACCCTATAGAACCACCAAAATCACCATTCTTCCTTAAGTTTAACAAAAATAAGGAATATTTTTCTACTTTTATTTGAACTCTTCCGATAAAATCACCAGCCTCTGGTTTTTGGCATCGAAAAATGGTTAAAATAAGAAAGTCAAATCTTATTACCGATTGTTTGTGCTATAATGAACTGTTAGCAAAACGGGTGAACCGTTTATTTTAAGCAAGGAGCGATTTTTTTAATGATTAAAATTGAAATGCCTAATCCTGATGTGGTGATTACGAAGAAGAATCAAGTTGGAGAAAAAGTTGAAGCGCCGCTAAGCAGCGTTTATGGATTTACAGATTACAATAAAATCCCAAGAGACAAAGGTGGGATTATTCTTTTTTCAAACGCAAATGACGAATTACTATTTGTGGGTAAAGCTAGGAAATTACGACCTCGCGTAAAAAGACATTTTGAAGATTCAGTTTCGCCGATCAAATTGCACCGGGATGAAGTCTATAAGATTGCGGTATGTATTGTGGAAGATCCGATGGAGAGAGAAATATATGAAACCTATCTTATCAATACTTTACATGCAAAATACAATATTGATAAAGTTTTCTTTAAATAAAAGTAACAAATAGCGAAAAGAGCGGTTTGAAAATTTCATATCCGCTCTTTTCTTTGTTTATTTCCGCCGATTAGCTAATATCTCCATATTTCAAAATCATTTCTTTTTCAATATGACTTGCCCGAATGCCAAACCTCGGTTTAACCAACTCTACCTCTTCACCCAGCAAAATTTTAAGAGCCAAATAAGGGATGTTTATCCCCGATAGGCAACTAAAGTGCATTCCTCCACTCATGCGCGGATTAATTTCCAATAGCTTGGGTATACCGTCGTTATTGTATTTTACTTGAATATTAAAAACATATGGTACCCTAAATTCCTTATGAAAATCGTGTGCCAGTTTAATAAGTTCGGCCTGTTCCACCAGCTCTCTAACTCTTCCATCCCCCTTCATCCGAGGTATGGCGGCATATAGTTTATCATGCGACGATAAACAATCGATACTATATTCTCTTCCTTCTAAAAATTCCAACACCATTAAGTCTGGGAATGTTTCTTGTTGACCTAAAATTTCACATGCATATCTATAAGGGATGCGGTAGCCAGTGCCATGATTAAAAAGCTGGCTAATCGAATCAATTTGGTCTTTAATGACCCGAAATCCGTTCGCCCCTTCACCAATCACTGGTTTAAAACACACGGTATGGCCTTTTTCATTGAGTTTTTCATACGCTGTTTTAAACTCTTCTAGGTTATTCACGACATAATAATCGGGGATCAAAAAATTCGCTGTCCCATTTGAAAAAATTTGATACGTCTCTGCTTTATTATCCATTGTCTCCATCAGGTTGGCGTCTGGACATACTAGTACTTTTACTCCCAACGCTTCAAAATCACCAAGCCGTTTCGAGATTAGGACATTTTCTTTCCGCGGGACAAAAATATCAATCCCATGCTTTCGACAAAACCCAAGACAAAAATCGATATATTCCTCACCAGATATATCTGGCTCGACGAAGGCATAATCACAGTTCTGTAAATAGAGTGCATCCTTATTTGGATGGGTCCCATAAATAATAACTTTTCGCTT
This sequence comes from Bacillus sp. sid0103, assembly GCF_019219025.1. The sequence goes on from NZ_JAHUWN010000003.1 coordinate 142,833, forward strand.
ATCTTCGTTATCCCGAATCATATCAATGGAATGGGAAACGGTTGTAAACCATCTGTTAAACCAAATCTTCATCTAAATCCTCTTCCTTGTTGTAATAAGACCTCACTCATTATTGTCCTACTTGCAAACTTTTATAAGCAAAATATGACAAAAAATTCACACCCCTGCGTGATTATTCGAATATTAACCCCTCCCTCCCGGTTAAGTGCAATAAAAAAACGTTCTGCCAAAGCAGTAACGTTCACCTAAAAAGTACTACACACTCACCTCAGTAAACCAGTGTCTGTACATTATTTAATTTTGAAGCAAATTCCTTAATCGCTTCATAATCTAAATTCGATTGGTCAATCGTTGCACCGCTCACCTTTTTTACAATTTGTTTTTCAAAGAAGTTCATTTCAGACAATAGAAACTCTCCGCCAAATACCCCCATGGCAGCAGAATTTTTTCGCAATTCTTGCGGGAAGGCATTGGTAAATTGCTCAATCGCTGTCTCACCTACTTGCATGCAGCAGAGGAAAAGTCCTACATCTTTTTCCAAAAGGGTATCAATGTTTTGACTAATAAAATGTTTTATTCTTCTTTGAATGCTACCAACATGAATCGAGCCACCAATGTTGACGGTATCAAAGTTCCGAAGATCAAACTTAACTTTCTCTCGATTCAAATCAACTGTTAAAACTTCACCTTTCAGAATCTCACTTAAAAATCTTACTGCTTTTTCTGTAGTCCCATGGGATGAGCAATACACAATTAAACGTTTCATGTCCTTACCCCTCCTTCAAATTACATCAAAAAACGAGCCACATTGACCACACAGTTGGCCAACTGGAAAGATTCAATTTCATTATAAAACGAAATGAAACCAGCGCATGTAATAATATTGGCAATATTATTACAATTATGGATTTACATTGGACTTTGTGAGATCAATTGAGGTACCAGCTTTTAGAAAATAATTCTATTATTGAAACCAACAACAATATAGGGTTACTCTCGATTTCTTCTGAGAAAATTTACAATACTCTTCTGAAAAAAATTAAAGAAGGCTCCCTTTGAGCCTTCTTCTTATTAGTGGTTTTGCTGTTTTAATCCACCCTTAACCAAATAGACACGTTCAGGGCGTCCCACCGTTCCATATGCTAAATCCGCAGCAATTTTCTCCTCGGCCATGAGATGTTCAAGATATCTTCTCGCTGTTGTCCTACTGACGCCTATTTCTTTGGCAACCAATTCCGCAGTTAATCCGAAATCCACTTTCGACAGAACATCCAGAACTTTATCAAGAGTAAGCGGATCAATTCCCTTCGGCAGGTAAGGTTTATCGCATATGGATCCTTCAATCTCCTTTCGCAGCAGCTTGTCCACCTGCTGCTGAGTGACATGAAGATTTTCATCCCTCAATTCTACTAGCTTTGTATGGAATTCCTGATACCTTTGCAACGATTGTTTGAATCTCTCAAAAACAACAGGCTTTATCATATAATCAAACACACCAATGCTAATGGCCTCTTGAACCTTATGAATCTCTTTTGTGGCGGTTATCATGATAACATCCATTTGTTTCGTTTGCTGCTTTGTTTCCTTCAGTAAATCAATACCATTCATGTCTGGAAAGTACACATCCAACAAGAGAAGGTCTGGCTGTAAGAGATCAATATAGGTTTTTGCCTCTAGATAACTTGCCGCAATACCGACCGTTTGAAAACCAGCAATCTGTTCAATAAATCGTTTTTGAATTTCAGCTATCCGCAAATCATCCTCCACAATTAACACTTCTATATCCCGATTCCGCTTCATTCAAACACCCCTTGTGTTTTGGTATCGCTATTGTAAAAATCGTCCCTTCCCCTTCTTCTGAGGAAAAAGTAATGTATCCCCCTAAGCCCCTAATGGCTTCCTTGACAAGACTTAACCCAATTCCCGCATTGCTTTGGCGGTTTTTCGTAGAAAAGCCAGCTAGGAAAATTTGTTCACTCAGATTCATGTTAATGCCTTTTCCGTTATCTTCAATTTCAATGATCAGTTCTTTTCCTAGGTCTGTTAGAAACAGAGAAACTCTTTTTTCAGCCTTCTCATTTTCTCTCACAGCCTCAAAAGCATTATTTACGAGGTTACCGATAATTGTCACTAACGTATCCCGGCTGATATTCGCTGGGACATCTTTAAAGCTGCTTTCTCGGTCTATTGTAAAATTTATTTTTAGCTCACTGGATAAACTTACCTTTCCTAATATAAATCCAGCAATGATCGGGTCAGGTATTTCCTTCATTAGAAAGCTAATGAACCCTTGTGCTACATCCACTTCCCTTGAAATGAAATCAATTGCTTCTTTATAGGAGCCAAGTTGGATTAAGCCAAGAAGTGTGTATAGCCGGTTGGAATATTCATGTGTCTGTGCCCGTAACCCTTCAGCATATGCTTTCACATGGGACAATTCCTGAATCAATTTGGAAAGTTCTGACTTGTTTCTGAAACTAGCAACAGCTCCAACTACTTCTCCTTTTTTATTAAAAATTGGGATACGATTAACCAAAAATACCTCACCTAAAATGGTAAGCTCCCTATCATATTCCGCATTTCCCGTTCGAACCACTTCGTAAAGATGCGTATTTTCCAGCACCTCTTCTATTTGTTTTCCGCGCAGTAGAACCTCATTAGGAACATGAAGAATTTTATGTGCGGTTTCATTGACCACTGTTATGCACCCATTCGTATCGATTGCTATAATTCCCTCATGGATGGATTCTAATATGGCGTGTTTTTCCTGGTACATCCAAGCGATTTCTTTCGGTTCAAGACCGAAAATCGCTCTCTTAATATTTAAAGAGATTAATAAGGCGGCTAGTAATCCTCCTACTAAAATGATCATCGTTGCGATAAAGATTTTATTTCTTATCTTTGATACTTCTTTTTCGATATCTGTTTGAAGATATCCTACTGAAACGACACCAATTACTTTACCATTACTAATAATCGGGGCTTTTCCCCTTAAGGAGGGACCAAGGGTACCGATAGATTCTGAGATTACCGATTCTCCTTTAAAGACTCGATCATTATCTCCGCCCACCATTTTTTGTCCTATACGGCTAGGATCTGGATGGGAGTAGCGTATTTCCTGTCGATTCCCTACTACAATAAATTCCGCACCAACCTGCTTTCTAATTTTCTCTGTTATAGGTTGAATAATGGCGGAAGGCTTGGAGCTAGCAAAAGCTTTTTGAATATCTGGCATATTCGAGATAGACTGTGCCACAGACAAGGCCTTCGTTCCTTTTTCATCCTTAAGATTGGACTCCATTATATTTGTAAAAGTGATTTCGAAAATCCCGCCAATTAACATGATTACGATCAAAATACCTACCATTAATTTCGTATGTAATCGCATACAAGCACCTCTATATCTATCATATAGAAAAAAACCCCTTAAAAAAAGGAGTCTTTTGTAATAATCTGAAATTTATAAATTTTATCCCTCTTCGTTAACAACCACATTTTTTCCTCTCATCTTCATTAATACCGGTATAACCAACCAAAGAACTGTCATAATTAAGAAACTTAATGAAATAGGTCGTGTGAAAAATGGACCAAAATCGCCATTTGAAATCGTTAAGGCTCGACGCAGATTATTCTCAATCATTGGACCTAGTACAAGTCCTAACACTAATGGAGCAATCGGGTAATCATGTTTGTTTAAGAAGTAGCCGATTATCCCGCAGGCTAGTAATAGTAAAAGGTCATTAATTGAGACTTGTACCGCATAAACGCCGAATATGGAGATAGCGATAATAATAGGAATTAAATATTGCTTAGGGGTTTGAATGATTTTTGCAAACACCTTAACGAGTGGGAGATTGAGAATCAACAGCATAATATTTCCTATAAACATACTAGCAATCAACCCCCACGCTACATGAGGATGATCTTCGAATAATAACGGCCCCGGCTGAACGTTATACATCATTAGTGCCCCCATTAAAATGGCGGTTGTGCCCGATCCAGGTATTCCTAATGTTAATAATGGGATCATTGCTCCGCCAGAGGCTGCATTATTCGCTGATTCTGGTGCAGCCACACCTGCTATCGTTCCAGTTCCAAACTTTGATGGATTTTTAGAAATCTTCTTTTCCAAAATGTACGAGAAAAACGATGCGAGCGTCGCGCCTGCTCCGGGTAAAATCCCGATAAAAAAACCTAGGATCGATCCTCTGGCAATTGGACCCGCAGATTCCTTCAACTCTTCTTTTGAAGGCAATAAATTATTAATTTTTGCCATTTGAGTATCTTCTTCCTCTTTTTCCAAGATGGTCTTGAAAACCTCCCCGAGGGCAAACAAACCTACGGCAATCGTCAAAAATTCAATTCCTTGGTATAACCAGGGAATATCAAAGGTAAAACGGCCAATCCCAGAAACATTATCAATTCCGATAGTGGCAAGCAGTAAGCCGCTTACCGTCATAATTAATGCTTTCGTAACAGACTTTCCTGCCAGCCCGCTAACAGCGCCGAGTCCTAACAGCATAAGCGAGAAATATTCTGCAGGACCAAATTTAAGGGCTAGATTTGACAATGGCTTCGCTAGGGCAATTAAGGCGATTAATGTGACGATTCCTGCCACAAATGACCCAATCGCTGCAATGGACAACGCACTCCCTGCCCGTCCCTTCTTCGCCATTTGATAACCATCTAATGTTGTCACTACCGATGATGACTCTCCCGGTGTATTTAATAGAATAGAAGTTGTGGACCCTCCATACATTGCTCCGTAGTAGACGCCAGCAAGGAGAATGATAGCACTGGTTGCCGCTTGCTCAGGAGGGAGGCCACCCGTTATGGAAGCGGTAACAGGAATAAGCAAAGCAACGCCACTCATCGGACCAATCCCTGGCAACACCCCGACCGCTGTCCCAATTAATACCCCAACAAATGCAAAAATCAAATTATACCAAATAAGTGCCGAACCAAATCCCTCTAACAAATAATCAAGAGTATTCATAAGTATCCCCCTTTCATCCCTAAAAATATGGTGCCTGACACCGTAATCTAATCGCTAAAACCAAATTGGCCACCCAGGAAGTGTTCCTTTTAATACTTCGACAAAGATGATATAGACAATTCCAGAGAAACATCCCGATATTATGAGCGAAGTAAGCCATTTTCCTCGTTCCATTGTTTGAAAACAGATGAATAGGAAGAGAAATGTTGTGATTACATAACCCACCGATTCTAGCGTTAAAATATACAATAATGTGGCTGCCAAGATGATCAAAAAAGGCTTATACTGCAAGTTTTCCTTTTCCTTTTCCTGCTTTTTTCCACTAAAGGTTTCATAAAATAAGCGAATACTTAAGATTACCAGTAAGATCCCAAGAAAAAATGGAAATATATCCGGACCAACCACACTTCCATAAGAAGAGCTGGCAATACTTCTGCTTCCGATCATAAATAGGACTCCAACCGCGAGAAAAAGTATAGCTGCTATGCGATCAAATTTAATGTCCACCCGCAATCCCCCCAATCCGTTCAATATAAAAAAAATTAAAGGGAAGGAGAAAGTGTTCCTTCCCTCTTTGATTACTTCTGCATTCCCAATGCTTCTAATAATTGTTGTACCTGTGATTCTTGATCATCTAAGAACTTTATAAAATCTGCACTGTTTTTATACTCTAATTCCCAGCCCTGCGTCTCGACTTCCTTTTTCCATTCTGCAGATTGAACTAACTTATCAATGGTTTTTTCCCAATAAGTTTTTGCTTCTTTAGACATTTTTTCTGGTCCAAAAACCCCGCGCCAAATCGTAAATTCTGCGTCAACACCTTGTTCCTTCGCTGTGGGAACATCTTTAAAATCACCAGATAAACGTTCGGATGAGGTAATGGCCAGCACTCGAACCTTACCTGCTTTAAGGAATTCTTTTACACTCGATGCATCCGTTCCAATCACATCTGCATTTCCTCCTAGTAATGCGGTAATCGCTTCTCCACCGCCATCATAGGAAACATATTTAATTTTGGTAGGGTCAACCCCGTATTTATAGGCTGGCAGAATGGAAACTAAATGGTCCATTGAGCCCGGCGCGGAGCCTCCTGCAAACGTCAATTTACTAGGATCCTTCTTTACCTCTTCCAAAACCGATTTTAGATCTTTAAATTTGGAATCGGCTTTGACAACTATCGCTCCATAATCTTTTGTTAGTTGTGCTAATGGTGTTGTGTTCTTATAACCGTATGGGCTATTTCCTTCTTTCTTTAAATTGTTGATAATAATCGGCGGCGAATTGACAAACAGCATATCATTATTTTCAACTTGCTGGGTAGCATATTCAGCCATAAAAACAGCACCACCACCGCCTGGCTTATTTTCAACTGTTAATGGTTGGTTAACTAGTTTTGTTTCTCCTAGAACTTTTGTGAACGAACGTGCAGTTAAATCCCAGCCGCCACCTGCTCCAGACGGTGCAACCACGCTAATTGCTTTTGTTGGATAACCCGTTCCTCCCTCTTTCTTACCTGTACTTGCGGTTTCTTTACTGCTGCAAGCCCCCAAACTTAAGGCCAAAGCTCCTGCACACATTACTGCTGAAATTCTTTTCATAGAAAACATTTTATTTCCCCCTTTGTAAACGTTTTCTTAATTTTACAAAAATTCCGCTGGTTTCATAGATTATTCATTTAAAAAGCATTAAAAACTTAACCACCATTTTGTTCATAAAGTTCATGGAATTAATATTTGATTAGCAAAACGTAAACGAACTCCTGCAACTAATGCAGGAGTTCTTGATCTTCATTCATTATTTGAAGACTTTCCTAATAAAGTCCCCTATTTCATTAATAGCCTTCTTCGCCTCAGGTAATCGATCCCCGCTGATCTGCCAAACATGCCACATTTTGTCCCATACTTTAAAGGTGACTTCCACACCTGCCTGTCGTGCTTTTTTCGTGAGTAACTCTGCATCACTTTGCAATATTTCATGATTCCCTGCTTGGATAAATAAGGGCGGGAATCCAGTAAGGTCGGCAAAGACAGGTGAAATAAGCGGATGATCCAGGGGGTTCTCATGCCTCGAATACATTAGTGCGGCATCTCTAACTCCTTGGACCGTTAAATAGGGATCAACCTTTTTGTTTTTTTGATAACTTTCTCCGCTGCTTGTTAAGTCGACCCAAGGTGATAAACAAACAATCGCCCGCGGCAACGGTTCATTTTGATCTCTTAAGACTAAGGTGGCTGCCACACTTAAGCCTCCTCCTGCTGAGTCACCTGCAAAAATAATATTGGAGGGGTCATACCCTTGACGCAACAGCCAGCGGTACACGGTGACGGCATCTTCAATGGCAGCAGGAAAAGGATGTTCCGGTGCGAGACGATATTCTGGAAAAAGAACCTTCACACCAGCCGCTTTACCAATACTAGCTGCAAGTGGCCGATGGGTATTAGCTGAGCAAAATGCATACCCACCGCCATGTAAATAAAGTATGACTTTGTCTGCTGAACTGGTATCGGAAGAAAGCCACTCCGCATACAATCCTTCAATCTCTAGCTGCTGAACCCTGCAGCTGTTCGGTAGTTTTGCTAACTTTCTAGCGACTGTGTCTAGCATTTGCCTTTTTTCATCCATACCCCTATCTGAAATTCCCTTCCTCAACGCACGTTCGACCGAAAGTTTAATACCTTTCTCAAACAAATAACTTCGGAAACTTGCCATCTCCCAACCTCCTTTAAATCCAATTTTTGCTAATATCATTATACTAGAAAAACCTTTTAATAAAATAGTTAGGATTTTATTGTTTTTCGAAAATTTTGTAAAAATTCGTACGAATTCTTCCATTTCCGCCTGCCTGTAGTACAATGGTAGTAACTGGCAGACTTTTACGGAGGTTTTTCTTTTTATGAGTCGATTGACAGACCATTTAATTATCATTTCATTTGATTGCCTTTCAGCTTTAGATTTTCCACTTTTAAAAGAACTCCCACACTTTCAAACCATCTTAAAAAATGGGGCCTATGTCAAACAGGTTACATCCATATATCCATCGGTCACCTACCCTTGTCATACGACAATTGTGACTGGGAATTATCCGAATCGTCATGGTGTGATTAATAATACTCTTTTACAACCTGGGAGAATTTCTCCGGATTGGAATTGGTTCCGGGATTGTATTCGAGGGACCACATTATATGACGAAGTGAAAAAAGCCAATATGACTACTGCCGCCCTCTTGTGGCCCGTAACTGCGAAAGCCAATATTGACTACAATATGCCGGAGATTTTTGCGAATCGCCCCTGGCATAATCAAATTCTTGTTTCGCTGTTGAGCGGCAGTCCCCGCTTTCAATGGGACCTTAATCGAAAATATGGCCATCTCCGTAAAGGCCTAAATCAACCGGAATTAGATGACTTTGTCTTAGCCTCAACGGTCGACACGATTAAAACGAAGAAACCAAATTTATTAATGGTACACTTCACTGATTTAGATACACAGCGCCATTATCATGGGTTTTCATCCGAGGAAGCTATCGCAGCTATAAACCGTCATCATAACAGGCTAGGCAGTATTATCAATGCGTTAAAGGAATCGGGGATCTATGAGAATTCCACGGTGGTGGTATTAGGTGACCATAGTGCACTGGATGAAAATAAGGCAATAAACCTTAATGTTCTTTTCCATGAGCAAGGTCTGATCACCTCAAACGGAAAAGGGAAAATAATTAATTGGAGGGCCTATTGTAAAAGTTGTGATGGGTCAGCATATATTTATATTAAAGATCAACATGATACAGAAACTTTACAGGAAGTAAAGCGAATAGTAGATTCCTTACTTTCAGAGCCAGAAAGCGGAATTGAATCCGCTCTCACTGGAGCACAAGCATCAGAAAAAGGAGCAGATGGTACATGTGCCTTCATGCTTGAGGCCCAAAGAGGGTATTTCTTTTTAGAAGATTTTGAGGGGGAGTTTATCAAAACGATCACGAAGGAGGATGTCATCGCGGATCATAAATACACCTTAGCCTGTCATGGCTATTCACCAGAGAAAGAAAATTATGGAACGATTTTTATGGCAGCAGGAAAAGGGATTCAAGCAGTCGACCTGCCTTCTATCCGTCTCATTGATGAAGGCCCCACATTTGCACGGCTTCTTGGAGTATATTTAGGCCAGACAGATGGAAGGGTTATCGAAGAGATTTTACAAAATTAAAAGGGGGAAAATCTATGAGTCGGATGTCCAAACAAGAAAAGAGCTGGGTATTGTATGATTGGGCAAACTCTGCTTATTCCATTCTAATCACCACAGCTATATTCCCATTATATTTTAAAGCAGCCGCAAAAGAAGCAGGTCTTGCAGCTACCACTTCCACTGCCTATTGGGGCTATGCTAATTCATTTGCCACCCTGCTCATTTCGCTCTGTGCCCCGATTTTGGGAAGTATTGCCGATTTTAAGGGATTAAAGAAACGCTTATTCACCTTTTTCTTTGCATTAGGAATTATCTTTACCTTACTGCTTGCAGTTGTACCAAGCAACCAATGGCTTTTCCTATTAATTTGCTATATGGTCACAGTTATAGGTTTTGGTGGAACAAATATTTTCTACGATGCCTTTCTGGTGGATGTCACGACCGAGGAGCGGATGAATCAAATATCTTCACGTGGCTATGCGATGGGTTATATCGGGAGCACGATCCCTTTTATTATCAGCATTGCTCTTATTTTATTATCTCAACAAAATATTATCCCCTTATCAGTGAGTGTAGCCAGTCAAGCGGCATTCGCGATCACTGCCCTTTGGTGGGGGTTGTTCACGATTCCAATGCTAAAAAATGTCCAGCAGGTTTATTATAAAGAACCGGTGCCAAACCCGATATCTAATAGCTTTAAACAACTGTTAGCAACCATTAAAAAAATTAAATTATACCGTCCTCTGTTTTTGTTTTTAATAGCTTATTTCTTTTACATTGACGGTGTGAATACGATTATTACTATGTCGACAGCCTATGGTTCTGATCTGGGCATAACATCTACTAACCTACTGATTATTTTGTTTGCAACCCAAGTGGTTGCTGCACCGTTTGCCATTTTATATGGGAAACTAGCCGATACATTCAAAGGCAAAACGATGCTGCTCGTGGGAATCTTTGTTTATATTGTTATTTGTACCTACGCGTATTTCTTAAAAACAACACTAGATTTTTGGATCTTAGCCATGCTTGTGGCATCCTCACAAGGTGGAATCCAGGCCCTAAGCCGTTCCTACTTTGCTAAACTCGTTCCAAAGGAAAATGCAAATGAATTCTTCGGATTTTATAGTATTTTTTATAAATTTGCAGCGATTTTAGGTCCATTTCTAGTTGGATTCACCGCACAAATAACCGGAAATACCAACAGCGGTGTGTTTAGTCTAATCCTTCTCTTCATTATTGGAGGCATCATCCTCCTTCGAGTACCGGAATCAACGACACTCTCACAATCGAATTCGATTTCCAAGTAAAAATTACTAGACCTCACAATGAGGTCTAGCTTTTTTATAAAAAATGATGCCTGAACTAATAATCTTCCAAAATTTCTATAATCTGTTACAAACCGATTTTCTTGTAGATTCGTTTATTTATATAAAGTGATCCGCAAATGACTAGGGGGTCTGCCTTTTTTATGCAAAAATTAAGTGATGCCGAATTAATGCTTTTAATTAAAGTAAAGCATCGTCCGGCTTTAGAAGAATTATATGACCGTTATATTAAGCTCGTATACTCCTTCGTTATCAAATCGACGAAGGATCAAGACAAAACGAAAGTGATTGTCCAGGCTGTCTTTACCCGCGTATGGACGTCAGAAACCGGATATGATCCTGAAAAAGGACTATTCGTCAATTGGCTTCTAACGATCACTCGTAATATCACGATTGACCATCATCGCAGGGAAAAAAAGGATAGTCCACTGGTTTCAATCGACCAGGAGCAACTTGAGCAGATTCCGGGATCTCAAGCAAATAATCCGGCTGAGATTTTATCACGAAAGCTCGTGCGCGAACAGATTCAGAAGGCCTACCAATATCTATCAAAAAACCAAATCGAACTGATCCAATGGTTATATTGGGAAGGCTATACTCTCAGTGAAATTGCAGAGATGAAAAAGGAACCAATCGGCACCATCAAAAGCCGGTTGCATCAAACACTCAAAGTCTTGCGGAAACACATTGTCATGGAGATGGGGGAATGAAAAAATGAGTATACATAGCAGCTGTTCATTTTCCAATGAATTAGTCTCTTATTTGATTGGCGAAACATCTGAAGTTGAAAGGATGAAGATAGAAAGTCACCTTTTGAATTGTCCGTCTTGCACGAAAGAAATACAAGAACTGCAGGAGGCGTGGACCATGATCCCTTATGAATTTGAAGATGTGGCGGTACCCGTTGATTTGAAGGATGAAGTAATGAATGCCATTTTCTCATCTGAAAATTCCCAGCCCGTGATAAAAAGAAAGGACAAGACCCAAAAAGTAGTCCGTCGTCTTTATGGATTGGCAGCCGCTGTTCTTCTTATTGGCTTTAGTGGAGTGATTTGGAATAATATTAATCTCAGAAATACAGTAACAGAATTAAGGGAACAAGCTAATATTCCACCTGAAGTCATCCAGGTTTATTCGCTAAAAACAGCAAACCCAACAACAGATGCTGCCCAAGGTCAGGCGATGCTCTACAAGCAAGGCGATAAAAAACAACTCGTTTTCCAGCTTAAAGGGCTGAAGAATACCAAGGGCTCAGAGGCCTATCAGGCCTGGCTCATTGATGATGGTAACAGAAGAAGTGCAGGGACCTTCCATGTCGATGAACAGGGAAATGGATTCCTTACCTACCAGTTGCAAGAAGACATATCTTTTGATGCGATTGGAATCTCACTCGAACCTGATGCTAATGGAACCCAGCCGCGAGGTAAAAAGGTTTTAGGAACATAAATGAAGAAGCCCATGATTCTCGACTTGAGATTTCATGGGCTTTTTACTTAAGTATAATTTGTTTGTTGCTTATTTTTTAAAACTATTGGTAGGAGATGTAATGAACCAGCCGACTGGGGCCGCTCCGACCGGATGGGTTAACGTTCTTCCGTCAATCACGGAGGCTGTATTATTATTAGCAATAGTTCCATCAACTTTGAAATTGTAATAAATACTTCCCTTGTTTACATCCTTATCTTTAAAGCTGAACGTGAGGGGCTTTTTAAAGGAACCAATTATTTCATTTGTCTTCGAATCTATAACTCTAAACGCGAAATTCATAATCACGGTCTCTCCAGCAGGCGCAACCTTTTGGAATGTACTATTATCCCCTTCTAGGACTTGAAAAGTGACGTCGTTGTCGAAAGCACCTTCTGGGATTTGAATTTTAATTCCACTGTGACTAATCTTCGCTGATTCCCCTGCTTCAATCTCCCTCTCTGCCACCACTTTAGAAAATCCCAGTTGTGTAAAATCTGTAGCTGCGAATGCGACTGCACTAAACAAAAACATGGACATAAGTGACATACCAAGTAATACCTTTAATCGTTTTTTCATTTCCATACAACTCCTTCATTCTTATTGGGCTTTCGTTAAAGGAAACGAGTCTAGGTCCCAATCGGTTTGAAGGAAATTCAAATTTATTTATTTATTTATTACTTTTTATAAAATGGACAATTAGCCCACCAATAATGGAACCTACCCCAGCTGCGCCAAACATCATAATATAGAGTCGTTCAACTAAATCAGCCATTCCTTCACCCGGAATAACAGCTAGCTTTAACGCCATAACAATTGCTGCTAAGAAGAAGATTATGGCTGGAATCCAGATAATCCAGCTAGCATCTATTTTCATGAATATAACTGGTAAAATCAGTCCAATAAGAAATATCACAAAGAAGAAAAACATGTGCCCCCCACCCTTCCTTGTAGATAGTATATTCTTAGTTGGAATGGACGTTCTATCGAAGATTTTTATTTCTTCACAAAAAAAGCTGGAATGATACCGCACCAAAGTATCTTTCCAGCTTTAAAATCAAGCTTTATCTAAATCTATATGCAAGCCTTGATACTTGGTTACTAGTAGGTGATGTTGCTGTGACTTCACCTACTCTCGGAATTGTTAAAGATATGCCAGTTCCGCGGTACCTCCACGCACCAAGTGTATCAACTGCAACTTTCGCGATAATCTGGTTAGAGGAAGGATCTCCGAGATAAATAGTCACCGTTACTCCTGGTCCTTTTACATCAGAAGTACCATCAATTCTCCATTCTCCTCCTCGATATTCTGCACCGGTAATCGCAATCCTTTCCGACTTGGTCGTGAGTGTCACTTCTTTTGTATGTGTTGAGCCATCCACACCTTTTACCGTCAATTGAAGTGTGATTGGTTTGAATTCTTTTGGATAATTAAACTTTGGCTTTTTTGTGTCTGCCAAATTAAGCGTTACTTTTGGACCATCAGTCTGCTTCCAACTATACTCTATTGCATTTTTCGATCCACTCGCATCCAGAGTGACTTCCGAGCCCTGCGTAACAGGTAGATTAGGTGCTACAATAATTGCCTCAGGAGCAAGTACTGCATCCTCAACAGTCACTTTAACCGTGCTTGAATCGACATCACCATTTGGTCCTGTAAGCGTTAGTTTAAACTCTAGCGTTCCCATTCCTTGTTCAGCCTTAAACGAAGGTGCTAACGTGTTCGCTTTATCTAATACCACCTCTTTATATCCTGTTGATGAAGAAATAAACTCCCACATTATTTTTTCTGTATCAAAGTCCCCAACAGATTTACTTCCGTCAAGAGTAACCATGTCCCCAGCTTTAACGGTTTGGTCCGCACCAGCATCCGCAATTGGAGGATTTACAGGCGCACCAACTACTTCCACAGGAATAGTTACAGTCCCACCTTTTTTTGATTTTATCGTAATGTATGGTGGAATAAAAGTTGGACTTTCGATGACCAACTTTCCATCAGCAAGTGTTAAATCACCAAACTCTGGAACCGTGAGTTCTGGCTTATTTAAAGTATCACTTGAGGAGGCAGTTATAATAATTTCTTGTGGTTTTAGATCAGAACGATATAAGGCTCTTGGTTCTACGATCGTATCAACAGGCTTAACAATTTTTACACTGTCGGGATTATCCGTTGTGTTGGTTACAGTTAAATCAGGCGGTGTGTCCCCCGTAAAAGTTACTCGGGCAAAGTATTTACCTTGTGTTCCCTTCATTGGGACTGGTTTATCTCCCGCACCTGTAACTTGGAGTGTATATTCCTTATCCTCTTCAGTAAAAGCAAAAACATCAACTGTACCACCAACTTTAGGGTTTCCATCTGCATCTACACTTCGGCTATAAGTTGCGCGTACAACATCTACCCCAGAATTTGTTGCTATTTTCCCACTTAAACTAAATTCATCAGTTTGAATGGTACAATTATTTCCACAATTGTTACCAAGGCCTGGACCTTGAATTTTAAAGTAGTTTTGGCCATTAACACCACCAATTACCTTATGGTTTACGTCCGGGTCGCCCACATAACCATCCGGTGCTGCAGGTGCTACAGCCGGATCCCATCTTAAAAATGTTCCGATACGACTCTTCATTGGCCCTTCAAAAGGATCTTGAACCCCTATGTCTTCTACAAATCTGATTTCTCCACCTTCTGAAGGATCCCTTTCATCTGCAGCTACAGCTGTGAAAGTATCAATTCCATATGGATGTGTAATCGTGTATTTACCTCCAGTAACCAAGCCATCAATTCGGAACCTGACCCTTCCAAATACGATTTGATCTCCTTGTTGAACGATTTCATTGGCCCAAGCTGCTTCAAGTGCAAATGTTGCAACGGCTCTTCCACCGTTTGGAAGGTCTAACTCTGCGCCTGCCAGCTGATAAAAAGCCTCTTCGGGAAAATTCCCTTTCTCAATCGAAAAAGGTTCTGCTGGATTAGGTATTTCCTCGATTGGAAGAGCACACAATGGGTTTTCGAAATCTAAGCATAGTTCATTTCGATTACCTTGTGAATCTCTAAACCACGCAGGATATCCATATTCACCTATTGGTCCAACTTGCTTAAGTTTAGGGATATCTTCCAGAGGTATCCCATATTCTGCATTTGTAAACACAATCCCACTACTCAGCATAATCAATACCGTTAACGCCACAAGGAAAAACCGCTTAATTGCAGATTTTCTCCTCCTTGCCAGATTCGTTTTTGGATGGGTAAATTTTCGAGATTCCATTTTTTGCAGCCCGCCTTTTCCAATAAATTAGTTAAAAGAATGAATTCTATTGGGATTGTTTAATTGACTTTATCCCATCTTTCAATTGGTCTATTAAAACCTGAGAGTTCTATTCCAAGTTTATCTAATTTGATTTTGGAGAATTGAAAGCTGCGTTTAATGCTTTGAACTTCTTCCGTTTTTATCTCAACATTCTCTTCGTAACCTTTTAATGCCTTGTTATCCATATCTTTGGCTTGAACCAATTCATCCTTTTGACCCGTTTTGATTTTCACATTGTTTACATTAACAATTATTTCCTTACTATTAAGGGATTCATTTCCGAATTTATCGACGGCCCTTATTGAATAAACGTAGGTTGAAAACGGAAGTGCTTCTTCTTCTGTAAAGGAGCCACTCCTATTAATCTCCTTATTTACTTTCGTAAAGGCCTTTTCAGGGATTGCTTTTCGGTAGATGTTGAAACCGACAAGGTCTTTATTGTCATATACATCCCAAATAATTGAATTTGCTTTCGTTCCCTTCCTTATATTTATAGGAGCTTTTGGGATCCGGTCTGGTAATGAAAGTAGTTGATTGATAGGTTCGTCATGGACTCGGAGGATACCCCATAATCCTCCTTCTAGGTACCTCCTAAGTTTCATTTCTCGGTAAAGATAATCTCCTGCAGGATTGAAAAATCCTTCCTTTTGAATCGGAATAATATCAAGTGAATCTCCTGGTGTAAGCGAACCTTGGCTACCTACCACTTTGGAATTCGTATCGGTCCATTGATAACGCCATTTATTACTGTGGAGGGTAAATACACTTCCCCTCGAACGGTCAGCTGTTTGCATAACTCGTAGTCTAATAGGATCGCCCATATATGCTTCTGGTATTGGTGTAGAAGGATCGCCATGCACCACTGAACTAAAAAGTAATGATTTATCAGGATTTTCAGCCAGGCGGTGTTTAAAAGGTTCTGAGCTATAATTAATTCCTTTTTCACCACGGTCTTCTAGGTCGATCAATTCTCCCGTATGAGGATCAAACTCACCTGGAGTGGGTTGACTGCCATCTTTTCCAATCGTATAGAGACCATCTGAGAACATCAACGCCTGCTCTCGAAAATCTGGTTTATTCGGGACAATGATATCTGCTAGCGCTCCTGACATGATCGATTCACCAGTTTTAGGGTTTCGGTAGACAGAGTCTTTTGGCTCGATAATCAGTGCTCCGTATCCCCCATGTAAGCGATGACTGCGGATATCTCCATAATCGTATAGAATCGTTCCGCCATGTTCTTTATCTGCATACCATTCATAGGTGATTGTTTCACCTGGACCAATGGTTTGGTCATAATTAAAGCCAATTGCCGCGCCGTCCGACCCTTGAACATCATATTGGACCATTTGCGGATGCAGGCTGACACGGTTTGAGTTTTTCCAATCTACTTCATTTGCCATGAGCAGGTCCGGATCGTTCTTATTTTCTGGCGGGTTAAAGGGCAAGTTATTTCTTAACCTAATTTGGATACATTCGCCTTCATTAGCCCGGATCACCAGAGGCTCCGTTGGTTTTGACCCTTTTTTGATAGCTGAAACATCCTTGGTTAAGGCAAACATCAGTCCATATGGATCATGATCTCCTGCTTTATTGTAGACCATATCCTTCATAAATGCCGTCACATCAAATGTTTTGATTTTTGCTGTGTCTGGACATATATTGCCCATTGAAATCGCTTTTGGCGGCTTTGTTCCTTCTTTTTTCATTTTCATCAATCGATTGGTATCAATCTTTTGCTTTACCTCGACTCGGTCCGACAGCTTTTTAAGGTTCGTATTCTGTTCCCCCCAAACCCTGACAAATCCCCACAATCCGCTCCATAAATCTTCAATCGGCTGTGATGACCAAAGATAATCTCGCTGCCTTATACCAACTGGATTTGGCTGAATATCCATCGTAAACTGTTCTGACATTCCAATTGTTTGTGTCGAGGTCAACTCAGAATCTTGCTGGCCTGATTCTTTTTTCCAGTTTAAACCGTGTAAATTAAAGTTATGCTGTGTTTCATGGGCCCCTTGAATTAAACGGATCTTAATAGGATCGTTTGGATAACTCTCAATGATTGGTGTTTGTGGATCACCGTGGACCCATGAACTAAATACGTAGGCAGGGTCGGCATTGTTCCTTCTAAAAAATGGGGCGTTCGAGTAATTAACGGCTGCATATCCATGTGCCTTATGGGTATTGGCTGGATCTGATTCAAGTGGCAGAATTTTCCCGTTTTTATCCCACATTCGTGCAAAATCATGGTAGACGAGTACTTGCTCACGAAAGTCCGCTTTTCCAGGGATAACAATCATGGCTTCCGTGCCTGATTTAATTTCCAATCCCGTCTTTGGATGGAGCCATTTTGAGCCTTTCGGTTCCACAATTAACGCACCAAAGGTCCCATGAAATCCCTTTTCGCCCGCTGACATATGGTCGTGGAAGAAGATATTTCCTTCTTCATCGGCATACCAGCGGTAGCGAATTTTTCCCCCTGGTTCTGTCCCTTGATTGTAGTTCCAACCAACTGCTGTTCCATCTGACCCCAATGGATCAAAGCCAACGTAATGTATGTGCATCGACAGCGCATTCGGTTCAGCAGCTTGAAATAAATGGTTTTCCAAGGTGACTTCTACACAATCCCCTTCATTGGCACGAATCACCAATGGACGCGGTCTTAACGTTCCATTTAAAATCTTTGCTTCATCTTCTGCGAGGACAAACATCCGTCCTTCTTTGTCATGGTCACCCTCAGTATTGTAAACAATATCTGTTTGGATCCCAACGACGTTATATTTACGAATGGGTGCTGTTTTAGGGCAGCGATCAAAATTAGGTGCTCCCGGGACAAGTGCCCCCAACGCGTCTTTTTCTTTTTCTGTTGCCGGTCGTAGTTCAGGATCTGGAGGCTTTGGAGCACGTTTCCCTTGCTCCCCAGGAATGTAATTCGGGAAGCCCGGGTTTTTAGCTGTCGGTTCGGAAGGTGCTTCTCTGTCCTTTAAGGGCAATAAACTGGGTTGCAGCTTATCATACACCCGTAGAAGTCCCCACATCCCTTGTAAATAATGAGGGAACAAATGGCAATGCCATAAATAATCTCCTGGTGCTCCTTTACCATTTTGGATATAGCCAGCGTCATTTGTCAGTTCAGCAGTTTGTGTACTTCCGATATTAAGAGTTTCTGAATCAACGGTATTTGTCTTTTTGGAATCGCTTTTCCAGCGATGTCCATGAAGATGAAATACATGATTTTCCTCCTGATTCGCCCCTATCACACGAAATTTAACTGGATCTCCAACATAAGCCGGTGTAATCGGCGTGGCTGGATCGCCATAAACCCAGGAGGAATAAAACATGGTTGGGTCTTTCCCATCTTCTGTAAGAGCATTTTCCATTCGTTCATCGAGAGGTTCGGCCCGATAATTAACAGCATATAGCTCTTTCTCCACTGCCGCATTTTGCTCCCCACCGGGTTCTTCCTCTTCAGGATTTCCCCCTTCCTCACCTTCTCCATTGCCTGGTGGCACTTTAGGGGACTGAATTCCGGCAACTGTTTCTACCCCATCATGAAAGAAAAGGGCAAACTCACGATAATCTGGTTGATTAGGTAACTCTATATTGGCATACAAGCCACTCGATAGTTCCTCTCCTGTTTGAGGATCTGTCCACTTAGCCCCGATCGGTTCCACTATCAATGCACCGAACAACCCGTCTCCCATTGTTCCTTTCCCGCCTGTTGGGTCTGTATTGTATGTCAAGTCCGCACCATTGTAAAAGAAGAAAGTCCCTTCCTCTTCCGTATTCCAACGGTACATGATTTCAGCCTTTGGAGCAACAGTAGTATTGTCATTGTAGCCAGCTGCTGTTCCGTCCGATGATTGAACATCATAGCCAACACCATCAATATGAATCGAGGCCTTTTCTGTTAATTTATTACTGAAACGAACCTCAATACAGTCCCCTTTATTCGCCCGAATGGTAAGAGGCTGCAATTCTTTTACTGGTTTACCAGGATTGGCCTCAATTGCTTGTTGGATTTTAGTAACATCCTCTTCTAAGGCATACATCTTGGCAGCCGGCTGGTGGTCACCAAATTTGTTGTAAACCATGTCTACATTAATTGCGGAGACGTCAAATTTACGAACGGGAGCATTTTTTGAGCATTGATTGTTTAAATGAGTGGTTGCATTCGCTAGATTCATATTACTTTTATTTATATTTGTTTTGGTTATTTGCTTTTTTAATTTACTAGCGGACTCTTTATTTGAAGCGTGGTGGTCGATGGTTGCTTTGTTGATACTAGACGTATGAATGGGAATGGGAATGGGAATTTGAATTTGTGCATCTGATTCGATCGTCTTCGCAGCAATCTTATTTACAGCTGGAATTGACCGTTTTTCATTTTCTAACAACTGTGGTGGCTGCGATGATTGGACGATGATAAAAATCGATAGTGATGTAATCGACATTAAAAATAGGAAACTACTACCAAGCAATAAACGAGATCTACTTTTCAAATTTAGCTCCCTTCGCCTACTATACTTTTAAATGTTTCTTGACTACTATTTGGCCGGACTTGCAAAACCTCTTTATACGTAAAGGTATCTTTATCGGAGTTCAATTTTACAGAAAACATCAATCCTAAATAAATGGTGACGATAAAGCAAGTGCCAAAAATAATGGCAAAGGCATGATTCGTCAATTTATAACTAATAAGAATTAGGACTAAAAATAAGAAGGAAATAATAATTAACAGTGCGGATGAAATAGATGGTGCAAGTTCAACTTCCCCTAGAATAAATGTATTTTTTGCCAATAGCCAATTAAGCCATGATGGGTCCGTCGATGCGAATGTCTGTGTGACATCCACTACATGAGGGGGCGGTAATGTCCCTAAAATTCCAGTACAAAAGAAGACGATCAATAATATGAGACTCTCCGCTTTTATCCATGAGCGTGGATCAAAGCTTGATTGTTTGGCAGCTTTTCTTGAAAGAACCCCATTAAGAAAAGCAAACGCCAATACAGGGATAATGCTTATATGTTTAATGAGTAACATCCTTCCATAGGGAACAAGCCAACTGTTTAAATATTGCTGCCGGTCAACTACAACAAACATCATCATAAATCCAGTCAAAGTAATAATGAAAAAGCAGCCAATGGCAAGCGGTGTAAACCACCGTAAAAAGCTGGACCAATTTTCTTTGTCAGACGAAAACCACCCTACATGTAGGATCACTCCCACCCAAACTGTTACTACAAGAAAATGAATAGAATGCGATAGGACTCCTGGCCAGAAGTCTATGGAGGCGACATGACTGGCATTTCCGATAGCAAATATCATCAAAAGTAACCATTGTGCTTGAAAAAATCTAGATCCATCCACATAAATGGTGATCCAGAGAAGGATTGCTAAACTGCAAATAAAAATCCATGCCCTGCCAATCTCAAATTCGGTCAATACCGTTAATGCGGCTGCACCAAAACCATCCCTTCCATTAAAAGAGAGAATTGCTTCTAACAGTGGTGCAAAGGTAAAGAGGATAATCCCAAGCGGACAAAGCAGTAATAATGGCTTACTTTGATGAATCTTTGGTTTTCTCGAATCAGGAATAAATTGGAGGACCACATGCCCAACCAAAATGGAAAAAAGGATATACTGTCCCAATTCAGTAAAAGGAACTATGTAGCTCATCTGAAACATCACTTCTTTCTTAATAGCAGAAAAAATCCAATGACCAAAAGTACTAATAATCCAATAAAAATACCAATAATTAGATTGTTTGATGACTGAGTCTTAGAATCTGCCTTGGTGATTTTTTCTGACTGGTCCTTGTTAATTTGCTGGTCCGTAGTGGTGGATGAACTTTGTTCTTCAGCACCTGAGGCTACCTGAGATTGATTCGTAATCGGTTGATTTTGGGTCTCTTCACCACTTATACCTTGATCTTGAGTGGATATTGGAGGATTTGGGTCCTGACTTACCTGATCTGTTTTAACCTGAAATTGTATTTCACCCGTGACCGGATGGCCATCATGACCCGCAATTTTCCACTGAAGCTGGTACGTGCCATTTCCTAGTGGCTCCTTTACGGACCCAACCATTTTTGCTCCTTGAATTTGTACCTGAATAAGCGGGACCTCCTGCCCATCCCTCAGCAAGCCCATCGTGCTTAATTTTTCAATCGTTCCTTCAAAGGTAAGCGTGAGATCTTTGATATCATCAGTAATAACTTGTCCGTCGCGTGGATTGGATGTCGATAGTTGTGTATGAGCCATCGCGAATGTTGGCATTAATAAGAAAGTCGCTATGAATAATACAATGAGTCTTTTCAAAGACCTGTCACCGTCCAATCTTAAAGCAGGTAAACATAGAATTAGAAACGTTGCCAAATGAATTTATTCACTTGGCAACGACTTTAGTACTATACTCCTATGAAAAACCCCTTATTTTTAGAAAGAAATTAGATTTAAATAGTTTTGAAGAGGATAATTAGTCCTTCTTTCCTTTTTCCTGTTCGAACTCCAAATCAGATAGGGTTTCTCGAGTTGATTTCTTAAATTCCTTTAATGTAGTCCCTACCGCACGCCCTAACTCTGGAAGTTTACTAGGACCGAACACGATTAATGCTAGAGTCAAAATCAAAATTAATCCAGGAACACCAATATTACTAAACATGTAATTTTCCTCCCGTCTCCCACATTCCATCCCCTAAAGCCTCATAAAATGCATAACTATCACTTTACTATTTCACCACAAACGGGATTCTGCCAGTAAATAGAAAAGCATCGCTGAGATGATGTCTGTACTCAACCTGTGCATAGGAATTGATTGGTTTCGTTGTCCTAATTAATACATCACAGCGCTGGGCTGTACTCATCTCGATTGGGGTACCTGCCTTTATGGTATATGGATAGTTATACTTACCAAAGGGAGGTACTCCAAGGGAACGGCCATCATAGGCGTTACAAACAACATCTACAGGGAACACCACTTTGATCTTGACATACGCTGCACAGAGCATCCGGACAAGAATGGTCTGATTTACCTTGGCATTTACGGAAACCTGCATCCCTTCTACTCCGCTATTTAATTCCGGCGGGATCGTCACACCTGAACGGATCGAAGCTGTTCCAGCAACTCGTCCCGGAAAGTATTCACCAGTTACAACGAAGTAGTCAGGATTGTAATCCTGAAAAGCAAAGAAATCGAAACTCCCTTTATCATTACTATGAAAATCATCGTTGACTCCAGGAATATCTCCGCGTTCGGGAAAAGTCTGGTGAGCATTTTCCGCTTGTATCCGCCAAATAGAATCAATGTCGTCGATGACCCAGAGTGCCTCCACATCATAAGGCACGGTCATCGCATGAGGGTCGCCGCTCTCCAGATTACCGCCAACAAATCCAGGAAACTCTGGATAGTTCACTAGGTTGGCGGCTGTACGTCTTGGGTAACCTCCTACATTTTTACCATCCTTTGGATCATAAGCGTCTGGCGGTTCGATAATTAGAAATCCATATAGGCCGAATTCAAAATGCTGGATCGTATTCCTGTGACAATGGTAAAAATAACTGCCAATATGGTTAGGTTGCCATTGATACGTATAGTTACCGATTTCCATAGAGGTATGGCCGACCCCGTCATTAATGGCAGTTGGTTCAATGCCGTGCCAATGAATGGTGTGAGGAGGCTGCCCATGTCCTTCCACTTGACCGTGAAAGATGACTCCACGAGGAACACGAATTGTTGGACCTGGAAACGTACCATTTGCGCCCATGGGTACATCTGGATTTCCAAGAAGAAAGAACTCCATTTTCTTGCCATCCCACGCCTTTAGTTCTGTTCCGTGCATTAAGTGGACCCTTTGCGTATTTGGCGTTTGCATTGTTGCTCCTGGCACGTTTGCAGCAACAAACGCTGGAACCGGATTTGTTGGTACAAGCAGATCCGGGGTAGGTGGACTAGCTTTAGGTGGATCAAACGATTTCACCCAGTCTGCTTCATGACCTGCTACTGACCTGCGCGGGATATGGTACCCAGGTTTTGAAAATGACATATCATTTCTCCTTTTTATTTTCCAATTTTACCTTTGTAGGGAACTTTCTAGAATTATGCTCAGAATGCCCATTGTCTGGACCCGCTGCCGGACCTGTCCTTTCAGGACCATGATAAGTCGGAGCTTCTGGAAAGGTTGTTACTCCACCAGTTGTGTTACGATCACCTATAAAATGGATCCCGCTCATCATTCCAAGTCCGTAGTTACCACCCTGTGCGGATTGGCTTGGCTCAGAGTGGTCATGCATTGGGTAACAGAGAGGAGACATTCTTACCGATATATCAAAATCCCCTGCTTTTGTTCCCTTTTCAGGCAAATAAGTGCCTAACTCTTCAGTTGGCGGCCAAACTGGATGTGGTTGAGACCTAGGAATGGCTGGATTCGCGATTGACATTAACGGCTCATCTGGGAGCCCGATGCCGCGCTTATTAGGAACATCAGGTGGTCGAATAAACGGTACCGCCCATTCAACGATTTCGAGTGGATGAGATGTATAAGTGTCAATCCAATACGGGTTTTTTTGAACCTCGCCGTTAATCCCAGTTACATAGACATGGTTAGCGTGAATATGCAAAGAATGCAAGGACAAACCGGCATTCAAAATTCGGATAATGCATGGTTCTCCTACTCGATGATTTGGTGTAATATAGGGGTTGTGAGCAGAAAACCATCCAGACTGTCCGCTTAATGTATAGAAATCAGGTTTTTTGTTCCTTCCATCTGAACGGAATTTATCGGTCTCAAAGGCCTTAATAAATTGTGATGCCGGATATTCTTTCCCAGGCGGGTAGTTTCCTACCTCTGCAAACAGTCTTGAACTCGCCTCGTGGAGGATCCAAATATACTGACGAAATGCCTGAGTATTAGTGGACGGATCCCCTTCCTCCCAGGCTAAACCTGGAAAGTGAGCACTAGATCCAAAGTCATCAAAGATATGTTGGACTGCTGGTGTTGGATTTGAATAAGGGGTAACTCGATGCCCAGCTTCTGCCTCCTTGGGCATGACAACTAGTGCACCATGGAGACCCATCATTCGGTTCACTGGGGAATTAAGGTTATCATAATATAAAAATGTTCCTGCCTCGATAGGAACAAATTGTTTTGTAATGGTAGCTCCAGGCCTGATCGGACCAGTGTCGACTAGTCCCGGTATGTAAAACGCGTGGGGTTCATCCAGACCATTCGTGACTGTGACCTTCACATTATTTCCCGCAGTCGTAAATATATTGGGGCCAGGCACCTCAGCAGGGAAGTTTTTCTCTTTGTAAAACCAGAAGTAGCACTGAGCTTGGTTAATGACATTATGTGTTGCCATGTCCTTTATTCCATCCGTAATAGTAAAGTTAAGTTCTTGAACTTGTTGTGTTGCAAAAAGCTTATTGCCTGAAATCCAAGAAGGCATCATACTTCCTACGAATAATGTAGCAATTCCGCCCCCAGCATACTTAACAAATTCTCTTCGCTTCATATTTTCCTCCTTAACATTCATCCTTGCTACTAGTACTAAATAACTATTCCAGGATACTTGGGAAAATTCCTAAATAATTTCGATTATATGATTTATGTTCTATAAACCTAATTAAAATAAAAACAGTCAATTTTTCATGTTTTAATAAGGAAAGTAGATAACATTTTCCTAAAAAAGAAACTAAATAAGAATATGCGCTCCTATCAATGTCAAACTTTAGTAGCATATAAAAAGGTAAGGCTGGTTGGGAAAATAGTATTAATTTCCATTAATACTAATTTATTTATCAGAATATTTCAAAATATATTATTCGACGTTTCTTTTGTTATTTCTCCTTTAATAGACCAAATTTCCTATAAAACCAAAAAAAGAACGTACTCTAGGTACATTCTCCGTCGAAAATATGTTATTTTCTCATTGCCATACAACACATTGATAGCAGCTATTATTTTTTCATTAATTTTTGGATGGTGACTAGAACCTCATCTATGACTTCCATATCACCCTCCTGTATTCTTTCAACTACACAGCTCCTCAGATGACCTTCAAGCAAAATTTTGGCAACGCTATTTAAGGCGGATTGGGTGGCTGATATCTGATTAATGACATCATCACAATAGGTATCTTTTTCAATTAGGCCTTTAATGCCGCGGATTTGTCCTTCAATCCGATTTAACCTAGTGACAAGATTATTTTTCACTTTATCGGAATGATGACTCTTTCGATCACTGCCTTCAAGTGAACAGCAAGAATCATCAAAAAGTTCCTCTTCCTTCCCGAAATGATTTGACATCGCTCCGCCTCCTTTTTGAAAATATTATATCATACCTTGAATTAGGAGTTTTAGGTCTACTTTTATGGAGTATTTTTTTACTATCTCAATATTTTTTCCTTATGACCATCACATTTATGCTATTAATTGACAGTAAAACGTGCCCATGCAATACTTGAACTACCTGTCATGTTTTGATGATTAATTCTATAAGGAGAAATCTATGAAACCACGCTATGTATTTAATTTTATTTCGATCATAATTGTTTATACAGCGTTATCTTTGTATATCGGTTGGAACAGTTGGGTGTGGCTGCATTCTGCCTTCGGACTCGAGGAAAAATGGATATATGGTTTTATCGTTGGACTAATTTCTTATTCTTACATTATTGGACATTTCATAAAAAGGATACCTCTATTTAAAATGGTCGGCTCTTATTGGTTTGGGATATTGCAATATGCCATTCTGATCCTGCCACTTTCCAATCTTCTTGCCCTGACTCTCATTCTTACAGGACTTTCGCCATCTTCTGTCGTAAATTGGCTCGGAGGCGTAGTGTTTCTATTTTTTATCTCTCTATTTATCTATGGTATGTATAATGCCTATAGCCCTGTTGTTAAAACTTTTTCAGTTGTGATTCCAAAACAAATAGGCGAACGAAAGCAACTTCATATTGCCATGGCCTCTGATATGCACTTTGGAAGGCTTTCAGGCATTCGTCATGTACGGAGGCTGGTCCGTGAAATGAATGCACTAAAGCCTGATATCATTTTACTGCCAGGCGATATCATTGACGACGATCCCGTGCCATTTACACAAAAGAGAATGGGTGATGTCATGAAGGATTTATCGGCACCATTAGGTGTTTATGGAGTCTTGGGAAATCATGAATATTATGGCGGCGGAATTCCAAAGTTCTTGCAGGAAATGGAACGGATTGGGATTACCATCCTCATGGATCAAGTAATTAAAATTAATGACAGCTTTTATCTTGCCGGACGTAAAGACAAAACGGATCGCCAACGACTGCCGATCAAAACCTTATTAAAAGACGTTGATCCATCCCTGCCAATGATTATGATGGATCATCAGCCTTCTGAAATAACACAAGCCCAGGAAAACCATGTCGACTTGCTATTATCAGGCCACACACACAGAGGGCAAATGGCACCAAATCATCTGATTACCAAAAGAATGTTTGAAAATGATTGGGGCTATCTTCAAAAAGGTCAACTTCATTCCATTGTTTCATCAGGTTTTGGCTTTTGGGGTCCGCCTCTCAGAATTGGCAGTCGTTCTGAAATCATCCAGATTCAAGTTACGTTTTTAAACACTGATGAAATTTCGGAAGCTGGAGATAAATAATACACTATTCCCCAATATTTAACATATGATAAAAGATCATTACCGTATTTAAATATTTTTTAACTTTTCTGATTATTTATTCTAGCTTTATTTCCTTATCTTCATATATAATATTTTCATAACTATTTTGAAGGGTGTTGGTTAATTTGGCAAACAATGCTGAAGTGAAAAAAATCTCTGTTAATTCCACAATTTCATTAAAAGGAATTGTAAAAGCCATTTTCAACGATACCGTTCATGTTCAGATCGGCGGAAAAATTATTACGCTCCCTGCATCAGAACTGCTGCTTGAAAAGCCCGTCCAATAGTTTGTTTTACCTAGCAAATTAAAGCAATCGGAATATACTATTTTACTCAAAGAAAAGCCCCTCAAGTGAAGGGCTTTTTCATTTAATGATTATCACTGCCATTCATTGATAATCGTATCTTGAATGCTCCGAATAACATCTCCTCTACTGATTACACCGACCACATGATGCGATGCATTAACCACAGGAAGTTTTTTAAAGTGATGCTTAGACAAAATGGAGACGACCTTTTTCATTTCATCTTCAGGATGTACAGTTACGATCCCCTTGGTTCTTGCAATCCTGATAATCTCACTATCAGCTAATTCACTAAGTCGGTTCTCGATGTTTTCTTCTGCCACGTATGTCATAAAGGTGAAATAGTCATGAAATCGGCGATCCACAGGACTGATTGCCCGCAAAATATCCCCATCTGTGACAATACCACGTAACACGCCAGCCTCGTCGATAATGGGTATGCCGCCAATTTTTTTATCAACAAATATTGACATAACCTCTTTAATGGAAGCACTCGGGCGAGCCGAAATAACATCCTTCACCATAAAATCCTTTACCTTTACATTGATCATATCGACACCGCTTTCATATTATGAATTTTGGATTCTTCATTCCTGCGTGCTTCGCAATTTTTCTAAAACTTCAGGTGGAAAAACCATCCGGCAAATGACTTTTGAAATTTCTTGAAAATCTGCTTTGTTCCCACGATGGACCTCGTTTCCGTGACAATTCTCGACTAAAACAAATATGGCCCAAGCGACAGCATCTAAATCCAAATCATTCCATGTTAATCCTGTTTCCTCTGCTTGCTTTAAACCCAACAGTATTCTCGCGTAAATTTTCCTTCGTGCATCAGCCAAAAATTCTGCCAGACCTGGGTCTTTCAACATCAATTCAGGCAGGACACGCGAAAGGCCTAACTCATTAAGGCGTTTGTTATGGGCATCTAATAGGGATGCTAATAATGATTCCGGATCCTTCGAAATCCAGCTCGGTTCAGGTGGAAGAAGCTTGTCTAATTTATCTTCAAGTAACGACATTAAAAGTTGGCGTTTATCTGAAAAATACCGATAGAAGGTTCCGGTTGCCACCCCGGCATGAGCTGCAATTTCTTTCGCAGTTGTTTGCTCGTACCCATTAGAAATAAAGAGAGTCCGTCCACTTTCCAAAAGTGCATTTCTTTTTTGCTGTGCCCTCTCCTGTTTTGGGAGAGAAGGAAATTCACCAATTAATAGGTCTTCATGGTCTGGCATTTTATCACCTCATCTATATCATACCACCATTTTTAAATTTGAACCATAGTTCATGTTTTCGTTGACAGACGATTCCAAACATGCGATACTTGAACTACGGTTCATGTTAAGTCACTATTATTGTTTAGCACCCCTTTACAATATAGATGGATCGAAACATGACCGATTTTTTTTATAAAAAAGTCCTAACCATAGCAGGAGTTTATTCATTTTTTTCGAATAATTTATTGTATTATTATATAGATTTCTTGTTCTTATTCTCATCTAATTTTTGAAAGGCGTTGATACGATGGCAAACCAACCTGAATCCAAAAAAATCTCTGTTAATTCAACCATTTCGTTAAAAGGAATTGTGAAGGCCATTTTCAACGATACTATTCATGTTCAAATTGGCGGCAAGATTATTCCTATCCCAACAACAGATTTTATGATTGAAAAATCAGCGAAGTAATTAATTACGTAGAGATTTTCATCATAAAAAAAGCCCATCAAATTTGATGGGCTTTCTTTTTGTAAAATTAGTTGCATCTTTCATTTATTTTCATACTATACAAAAGATATGCATTAGGTTCAAAGATTTCTGTCCTTGTCATATTTGATGCACATGAAAGTTGAGTGGGTTGTGAAATCATTGAATAATACATGTGACTTAGAAAAAGGCCTGCAAACAGTTATCTCTATCCAACGGAACATTGATATTACTACTGCATTTTTATTATTAACCGGTCAAGTAACAGTCGTTAGACTTATTGTAGAACCAGGAGGATTTGCCCTTTCGGTTGGAGGGCCGCTAACTGGATTTGGGCGTTTAGAAGGTAAATCAGGAAATAAGACATTGAGTTTATTATTGGACATTGGGGATATCCTTTTAGCCATACTATTAATTAGTGATCAGATAAATGTGTCAGGTATCTTTTTAGGCCCAGGCAGATTTAGCTTCAATATGAGCGGTCCAATTTTTGGTGTTCCTAAACACGTACCTACATTGCCTGATTTAGAAAAGGTTTTTACACAATTTCGCTGGATTGTTTCTGAACATTTTGGTATCGAACCTGAAATTCTAATCTAATGAAGGAAGGAAGTGTTCATTTTTGTCCCTAACAGACCTCCCAACGTTCGAGCCATCAAAAGGTGAGATTTTTCTGTTTTTATTGTCTATTGCTACCTTCATATTTTTCTTTACACAAATTAAAGAAAGCGATGCCTCTCAATTGAGATAATCGCTTTTTTCTTTTATTTCGTAATTTGAACTGCTTTTTGGTAACATCCACAGGTTACAATATGATCATTCACCATCCCTGTTGCTTGCATGAACGCATAACATATGGTCGAGCCAACAAATTTGAACCCGCGCTTCTTTAAATCCTTACTTAATTTATCACTTATTTCCGTGACGGCAGGAACATCCTTCATTTCTTTAAAGTGGTTTTGGATGGGACTCCCCTTAACAAAGGACCATATGTACTTACTAAATGAACCAAATTCTTCGACAACTTTAAAAAAAGCATGGGCGTTCGTAATGACGGCATTGACTTTAAGCTTATTCCGGACAATCCCTTCATTATTTAACAATTCTTCGATTTTCATTTCATCATAGCTGATAATTTTTTCAGGTTCAAAGTTATCAAAGGCTTTTCGATAGTTCTCCCGTTTCTTTAAGATTGTATACCAACTAAGGCCTGCCTGGGCCCCTTCAAGATTTAAATACTCAAATAGCAACCGATCATCATAAACTGGAACTCCCCATTCATGATCATGATAATCGATATATAATGGATCCTGATTAACCCAACCGCAACGATTCATAACAATACTCCTTACTCCACATCTTATTTCCTTTAGTATTACATATTTTTTCAAAAATAAGAACCTCCCTCATCATAAAGAGAGGCTGATCATAGATGAATTTTACTGTATTGCAAGTTTTTCTCTGTCATCAAAGGTTGAAGGCTGTTCAAGTAATCTATCTTTCCGAAGCTGGGGTTCCGGCAATACCCCAATGAGTTTTCGGCACTTCCGTAACAATCACTCTTATACTCTCTTTTGGTGCATTTAATGTTTCGGAAACGGTATTGGTAATATTTCGGATTACTGCTGCCACCTTTTCTGGCGGTCTTCCTTCCATTAATTGAACATTAATAATGGGCATTGAACTACTCCTCCTCAAATCTTTTATAAATTGCTCTTTCTCTTGTTTCTCTATATAAAACCATTTTCCTCCTAGAAATTGTACAGCAAAGAGCAAAAAAGTACAGCTTGTCCATGAGAGTAAAAATATCACTTTGCGCGCAAAACGATTACTTTATTTTCCGATAAGCCCTTCTTTCCGCATATTCCGAGCAAGGGACACACACTTTTACTATATCCCCCTTATCATTCATATATTTCCGCAACGGACTTACTTTTCTCTTACAAATACTACATTTACTTTTAAATATATTAAAAATAGACACAGTAATCACCTTCATTATTTAGGAATTTACTATATTTTATTTACCTCCTTCCCAATTGGATTCAAATGTTATAAGTTTTTTTCCAAAACTTATAGTAAGATAAGGATAGAAAATATCGTGAAGAGAGGAATCTAACAAGAATGACATATAAAATGATTGTATTAGACCTAGATGATACGTTGTTACAGGACGACCATACGATTTCCCCACGTACAAAGAAAGCGTTAATGGATGTTCAGCAATTGGGTGTTAAAGTGGTATTAGCTTCAGGGCGTCCAACCTATGCCATGTATAAAATTGCTGAAGAATTGCAATTAAAGGAATATGGCAGTTTTATATTATCTTTTAATGGTGCAAAAATAACAAACTGCCAAACTGGTGAAGAACTTTTTAGCAGTACATTAACACCGGAAACAGTTCATCATTTATACGAGTTAAGCCGCCGTGAAAATGTTTGGTTGCATACCTATGTCGGTGATTCCATTGTAACGGAAGCAGGGAATCAATATACCGATATAGAAGGTGAAATTACTGGTCTAGAGATCTTTGAGGTTGACAGTTTCGTTGAATCAATAAAAGAACCAGTTGTTAAAGTGTTAATGCTTGAAGAGGAAACGAAACTTGCCGAAGTGGAACAAAAGCTTCAGCAGGAGTTAGCTGGACAACTAAGCGTGATGCGCTCAAAGCCTTTCTTTTTGGAGTTTACCGAAGCTGGAGTAACGAAAGGAACAAGCCTCCATCAATTGATTGGGAAGCTCGGGATTGAGCGCGAAGAAGTGATTGCCATGGGAGACAGCTATAATGATTTGGCGATGATTGAGTTTGCAGGCCTTGGTGTAGCAATGGGCAATGCTCCAGAAGATATTAAGGATAAAGCTGATTATGTGACTGATACAAATATGAATGATGGAGTAGCCAAGGTCATTGAAAAGTTTGTTTTGAAAACGGCACAGCTAGTGTAAACAAATATATTCACAAAAAAGCTTGGGATGAAACCCAAGCTTTTTTATTTACATCAACAATCACCACTGGTCTAGCCCAATCATGTCCCTTCTTATGTGATTTAAGCATAAACTATTACAATCAAAAACATAAAAAGGCGGAGAGAGGTATGGGATTATTCATTAACAACAGTGATCATCCGGATGTTTACAAAAATAAACGACAGCTGCACACATCGAATCAGGTCGTATCACGACAGGATTTTTTGTCGGAACTAATTAATGAACAACATAAGGCAAATACTGCCCTCGAAAAAGCTTTATCGGAATTAGGGAATCAAACACAGTTGCAAGAAAAAACACAATTCTCCCAATGGAACCATGTTGGCGAACAACTGAACGATTTACGTAATAGGATGGAGCGTTATGAGGATGCTAATCATCAACTTGTCCTTCAAATGAATAAACAGTTGGAATTGCAAATAGAGGTAGTTGAAAAAATCACGAAACAAGAGGAATTTCAAAGCGGAGTTTTACAGCGTTTGGACACTCAAGAAGCACTAATGGACAAAATCTCTAGGCAAATCAATCATATTCGTTCGATTCTGTTTGAACGAACAAATTATTTAGCGACAAAAATAGACGAGGGCTATAAAATCACTTCTTCCTATGTGTATAAGTTGATGTCAGGGTCAGAGCAGCCTTTAACGTTTTTCATGATGAACCATCGGAAAGAAGAAAATCAAACACATAATGAATAAATGATTTTACACAAAAATAAAACACCCCCAGTAGTCGAAGCACATCGACTATGGGGGTGTTATTATTGTTGATTTTAATCATTATGCTACACGTTCATTTGTGTTGGCCGCATTCGCAGATTTTGTTACGAAACTAACTGCGAATGTAACCACTAAATTGATGATTAAAGCAATAACTCCTACGTTTAGGTCTTTTACGAATTGCGGCAACGCAGGGAAAAGTGTCCCAATTGTTGAAGCGCTGATTGTAATGTAGGCAACTGTAAATACCCCCACTGCAATACCGGCAAAAGCACCTGCTTTTGTGACCACGTTCTTTTTAGCTAAGCTGAATACCAATGCTGGGAACAATTGTGTTACAAGGCTGTACCCCATTAATAACAACGTTACAAGAGTATCCCCGCCTTTAAAGGTAAAGTATAGAGCGATAATGGCAACCACTGGTACTAAGTTCTTTGCTAATTTAGATACTTGTTGGTCTGACGCTTTTGGTACAAACACTTTATAAACGTTTTTCGCTAATAAGGTAGCCGCTGACATCATAATCATTGAACCTGGAACGATGGCTGTTAATAATCCAGCAGCACCAATTAATCCGACAACCCATGGATCGAATGTCTGCATGGAAAGTTTTAATAAAGCAAGGTCACCTGCTGGGCCCTCCAACCCTTTCACCTGAAGGATGGCGGCAAAGCCTACAAAAAAGACAAATAATAATACTAACTGATAAAGTGGCATGATAATGGCATTCTTACGAAATACCTTTGAACTTTGTGCAGAATAGATAGAACCAAACGTATGCGGCCACATATAAAAACCAAGAGCCGTTAATAGTACTGTAGAAATAAACCATGATACACTTAAACCAGTTTCTGGTAGAGCAAGGAATCCTGGTTTTGCAGCTTCAATCGCTTCAAACATTGGTTGGAAGCCGCCGTAGTAATGAATTGGTAAATATATCCCCAAGAATACAACAATACCTAAAATCATGATATCCTTAATAACAGCTGTCCAAGCAGAACCGTGAATTCCGGAAAGCATCACGTAAACTGTTACAGAAATTACACCAATCCAGATCGCTGCAGTAGATGAAATCGAACCAGCAGAAGCTTCCGAAACAATGATACCAAGACCTTTTAATTGGAGAACAAGATACGGAATTAGTGCAACAACACCCACTATAGATACAAAAACACCAAGTAATGGGCTTTTATACTTACTAACGAAAAAGTCGGATTGTGACATTAATTTGTTCTCTTTCGCATATTTCCATATTGCTGGAAGCAACCAATAAGACATGATGTATGCTAAACAGCCGTACCCTAAGATATAATAGGTTGGGCCGCCTTTACCGTAAGCCCAGCCACTTCCGCCTAAGAAGGTAAAGGTAGTGTAAATTTCCCCTGCCATTAATAAGAAAACGAAGATGGTACCAAAGCCACGACCACCAACGGACCATTGTTCAAGGCTCATGTCCTTCCCTTTTTGTGCTTGAACCCCAAGGAAGATGGATAAAGCTAAAAATCCGAAAATTATAATAAGTGCTGTATTCATTAGATCTCCTCCTCCTTATTTGTTGGGTCCAATTTAAACACAATCGCCATAATTCCTGAGGTTAATACAACCCAGAGAACAATGTAAAAGAGAACGAAAGGCATCCCGAACACATAGGGAGTGACTTTATTAAAGAACGGAACTCCACCAAGTAACCCAATAAATGGTATGATTGCAAGAAGCTGATGTAATTTCATAGATAAACCCCCAATTTTATAAAATAAATGATGCCTTCTTTCTATTTATATAGCTGAACCTCCGTGAAGTATTTCTTTCTATAGTTTGCACGAAGGTCCTAAATAACGTAATTTTTATCCTAAAAATTTAAAGGTTGCATGTAGGAAAGTTTTTACCCCAATTTCGAGTGCATCTTCATCAATTGTGAAACGTTCGTGATGATGTGGATAAGTAATTCCTTGTTCCTCATTTCCTGCTCCTACATAGAAGTAACAGCCGGGTGCTTTTTCCATAAATGCGGAGAAATCTTCTCCTCCCATATTTGGTCGCATCATATCAAGTGCCTCTTCACCAAATACTTCTCGAACAGTTTCTTCAATCACTGCCGTCACTTCATCATTATTGATGACAGGGCGATAGCCAAACTCATATTTAAAGTCATAGGTTGCTTCATGTGCTTCAGTAATCCCCTTAACGATGCGCTCCATTTTAGCTGGAATCGATTCACGAAGTGTTCGATCAAAACTCCGCACGGTACCCCAAATTTTAACAGAGCCAGGAATCACATTATGAGTGGTTCCTGCAATAAATTGCGTGACGGATATAACCAAACTATCTAGTGGGTCAGTATTCCTTGAGACAATATGCTGGAGGTTTGTGACAACCTGTGCAGCCACAGCAATAGAATCGATGGTTTGGTGTGGCAGTGCGGCATGTCCACCTTTACCATTCACGGTAATCCAGAAAGTGTCTGGTGAAGCCATCATCGGACCGTAAACCACTCCAACTTTGCCTTTTTCAATTGGTGACCAAAGGTGTGTACCAATGACAAGGTCTACCCCGTCCATTACTCCTGCTTCCACCATTTCCTCTGCTCCGCCTGGGAATAACTCTTCCGCATGCTGAAACAAGAAGCGAACTTCCCCTTTTATTTGATCCTTTAAGCCTGAAAGAATTTTTGCTGTTCCAAGCAGCATTGCAGTGTGACCGTCATGGCCGCAAGCATGCATCACTCCAGGATTTTGGGACGCAAATTCGAATGTGTTTTCTTCTTGGATTGGCAAGGCATCCATATCGGCACGAATGGCGAGTGTTTTACCTGGTTCTGCTCCAATTAACCGTGCAACGACACTTGTTTTTGTCGGACGTGAAATCTCTAAGTTTCCAAACGAATGTAAGGTATCATAAATAAATTGAGATGTTTTTTCCTCATGGAAAGATAATTCAGGATTTTGATGCAAATGCCTTCTCCAGGCAATAACTTGCTCTTTTGTTTCTTCTGCTAGTTGATTTAGATTTACTGTTGTAATACTACTCATGCTTGTCATCCCCTATTAATTTGTTGTTACATTCACTTTTTGAACCGCTAGATTTAGGATTGTATGATAAAGAACATTCGCACCGTCTACACAATCCTCTTTTGAACTCCATTCAGCTGGGTCATGACTTATTCCATTTTTGGAACGGATGAATATCATACCCATTGGACATAAGTCCATCAATTGCATCCCATCATGACCTGCACCACTTGGAAGGTAATAGCTTTCTAGACCTAATTTTTCAAAGGCATCTTTGGCTGAATTTTTAACGATGTCAGCACAAGGTGCCGGTGCTACCCTCTGCAGGTCTTCAATTGTTAACTTAACACCTTGGGCCTCACAAATCTGCTCGGCCTGTTCTCTTATCTTCGCCTCTACCTCATCACGAACAACTTCACTAATATCCCGAAGATCTAATGAGAATTCAACCCGGCCTGGAATAATATTGATTCCACCAGGATTCACCTGAACTTGTCCTACAGTTCCGACGGTGGTACCAGTCTTAGCCGCTTCTGCTTCAATGACGAGCATCACTCTTGCTGCCGCTGTTAACGCATCATGCCTGATGGACATCGGGGTTGCTCCTGCATGACCAACTTCACCTTCTAAAATAAACTTGAGCCATAATGGACCGGCTAATCCCGACACAATCCCGGCTGAGAGATTTTGTCCCTCAAGGACTTTTCCTTGTTCAATATGAAGTTCGACATACGCCTTCACCTCTTCGGGCTTAAGAGCTGCTTTTCCGATCGCTTCTGGCTGAAGTCCATTGGCGACAAACGCTTCGGCAATCGAGATTCCTTGCTTGTCCTTATTGAGTAATTCATCCTGAGTCAGTGTTCCAGCCATCCCCCGACTTCCAATCATCCCAAAGCTGAATCTTGCTCCTTCCTCATCAGTAAAAGCAATGACTTCAATTGGATGTTCAGTTTCAATCCCTTTCTCATTCATGACTTGAAGAGCTTCAACAGCTGCCAGTACACCAAGCGGTCCATCAAAATTTCCGCCATTAAAGACAGAATCCACATGTGAACCCGTTAATACCACAGAAGCTTCTGGATTAAATCCTTCCTTCCTGCCGATCAGGTTTCCTACTTCATCCTCACGAACTTGTAAACCTGCTTCTTTCATGAATGTAGCGACAAGGTCTTTGGCCGCTCTTTCTTCCGGAGTGAAAGACAAACGAGTGACACCCTCAGATTCTGTCTTTCCAATTTCACTTAGAAGCTGCAGTCGGTTCCATAATCTTTCTTTATTAATCAATGTTCTACTCCTTTCTGCACATTTCCTAATTGTTTAATGCTTTAATGGAACGGTGCATATTATTTATGTATTTTTAATTATAAAACTTATCAGAATATTTGTTATGTTATTTTCTACAAAATATTTCATAAACAATTTGTGTAAACTCACAAAAAAAAGAACAAAAATTGTTCTATCAACTAATTATTCCTGATAAAAATTACACAAATGGTTGAAAAGTTTGTTACAATAAACAAAAGAAATTGAAATTTTTACATTATTCCAAGATATTAGAATGCGAGGTGCAGTAATGAAAGAGACGCTTAGTCATCGTCAATTGCAGTCATTAATCCACGTTTCCAATGTATTAAACTCTTCTCTTGATATAGATACAATTATTGATTCCATCATGGTCCAAACGGTCTCGGTCATTGAAGCGGCCCACGGGGGTGTTTTATTCATATATGACCCTAGCCAAGATCTGCTCATTCCAAAGTCTGACAGCAACTTTACATCTGAAATTACACGGGTAAGGCTAAAACCAGGTGAATCCATGACCGGATTAGCTTTTTCTGCCCAACAATGCTTGATTTTTCACAACCGAACAGAAGTGGAAAAGGCAACAGCAACACTTTCGAAGACGAATCATGAGCTTATGAATCAATCGATTCCCACGCTCCCTTATTCATCGATTTGTGCCCCAATTTTGTCAAAAGGAGAATGTATAGGAGTAATAACGCTTGATTCATTTGATCCGTCACTTCACTTTATCCCTGAGGATATTAATCTTCTAACTGCGATTGCCCATCAGGCTGCGGTTGCACTGGAGAAAGCAAACCTTTACCGTAAGCAGGAAGAGACGGTGAGACAGCTGGGAGATTTAAATAATACGATTTCCAAACAAAATGAGATGTTATCCCGTTCCGTTGATATCCATAATCAATTAGCTGCACTTGTATTACATGGTGAAGGGCTGGATTCCATCATAACCTATTTGCACGATACAACCGGCCAGACAATTTTGTTATTTGATGATCTTGGCGAATTAATTTCCTCCGCTTATAAAATTAAGCTGTCCGAAGATGAATTAGTTACCATTCGGGAATGGGCCCAGGAGTCGATCAAAACACCTGGAAAAGTCCGTTCATTGCTTGAAAAAAACATGCATGAGGAAAATCAATGTA
The DNA here is from genome assembly GCF_019219025.1 of Bacillus sp. sid0103. The sequence goes on from NZ_JAHUWN010000003.1 coordinate 180,952, forward strand.
TTACGATCCTTCCGATTGGGGCTAAACCGACACTATATGGATCACTTATTATTGTTTCCCCTGAAAAAATGCGTGACGTTGAGATTGCCGCATTAGAGCATGCTTGTACGGTCATCTCGCTCGAATTGGTAAAGGATCAAGCCATTTTTGAGGCACAGGAAACCATTAACGGGGAATTAATTGATGTTCTTTTTTCCGGAAAAATGGATGGCACCATTCTTCAAAAATTAAAACAGATGGACTTTGATCCCTTAGGGGATTATATGGCTTTGATGATCCGGCTTGATGAAATTGAAAACACTCATAAAAAGAACAGTATCATCCGCCATCTTGTCCAAATGGCCAACCGCGTATTTCTAAAACATCCGTTAAAAGGGATGGCGGTACGAAATCACGATCAAATCATGGTATTGCTAACTTTTCAACAGAAAGCTTCCACCACTTACACACATCAGCGGGTGAAGGAGCTTGTATCAAAATTTCAACAGGAAATTCAAATAAAAAATTGGGGAACCACTGTTTCAATTGGCATCGGCCGAATCCATTCCAGTTTATTAAAGGTGACGAAATCGATGCAGGAAGCAGGTAAATGCTTACAATTCCTTCAAAGCTTTGGAGGGAAAAACCAGGTAATCAGTTATAAAGAACTTGGTGTTCAACGACTGCTGCTTCAAAATACCGAGGAGGAACTCATCGATTTTATTACGGAAGTTCTTGGACCTCTTTTTGAATACGATCAATCTCGAAAAGGAGAGCTCCTCCCTTCGCTATTTGCTTATCTCGACCACAATCAAAATGCGAAAGAAGCAGCAGAATCCATCCATGTTCATACGAACACGCTGATGTATCGATTAAAGCGAATTGAAGAAATTCTGTCCACAAGTTTATCAGACAGCCAACAATTCTTGAATATTCATCTTGCAGTAAGTCTATATCCATTTTTAAAAGAAAAGCTGACGCAACAGGTGTAAACCAATATCCTATATTAAGGCGCCCCTAAGTTTTAAAGGGCGCCTTTATCATTCTCTAACTAATTTTTCTATCGGAAGTTTGCACTGTTTTTTCAAGTTTGGACCAATCAATTGTATTTTCTAGCACAATCGCTAGCAAAATTCCTACAAGTAAGCCGCTCCCTAAAAGTGGACGAACTAGCATCGGCAGCGAAGAAAACATTTCAGAAGGAATATTCATGATTGCAATACCCAGTAACACCGGAGCAGCGATGCGATAAATCGTTCTCTGGTTAAAACGAATTCCATTCAGATTGGTGAGTGCACCGCTAAAAAGTTGCAAATAGGCGACAAATAAAACAGCATCACCGACACTGATCGGCAGAGTAGAAAACAGGTTGCTTAGTTCAGGCACCAAGCCAAGGACAATAAACATCGCTCCCCCTATAATGATGGGTGCCCGCTCAAATATGAGTGTAGACTGTAAAAACCCCAGTGAAGAAATATAGGGAGCATACGGGACCAGACCAAATAGACCTGAAACGATCGAATTTATCCCCGTTAACACAAATGAGCGCTGATACTGATCATTTGTCGTTGCGGTCTTTAAGATGGGCTCGATCCCTTTTATCGAAGCCATAGTATTGGTTGTATTAACTAAGCCAGTGATCACTGCCATAAGAATAAGACCCAAGCTAAAACTAGGTTTCCCCCAGGGAAAGATCTGAAAAAACTCCGTTGATGTACTCACATGAGCAGCAGGCGCAGGGAAAAATACGGCGTGAATCCCCCATCCTGTTACGATACCAATAAGGATGGAAAAGTTCCGAATAACTCCAGGTCCCTTCAAATTAATCCAGACAACGAGAATGATTAACAGGATAGATAGCCCTGCAGTTGGTAGATCAATCTGATCGGATGTTCCCAATCCAAGCATTCCTTTTGTAAAAATAACAATCAACTGGCTCGCTAGTAAAAAGAGTACCGTACTCATAACCACTGGCGTAAACAAGCGCTTTAATACCCTTCCCATCCCTAAAAATCCGAGTATCATAACTAAAGCGCCTGAAAAAATAATACCAAGCGAAAGACCACCACCCAGTTCTGCCAAATTAAGACCGGCCGAAGATGCCGAAGCGCAAATACTTAAGATGGCTCCCCACCACAAGCCAGATTGCCCTTCCATAAGTGGATACTTATGACCAAAAGCAGCTTGTAGGATACAAGCCGCACCTGTATAGACAAATGATCGTTGAAGTGCACTTGCAACCTCTCCAGCTGATAGGTCAAAGGCAACCCCTATTGTTAACGGGATGACGACAGTATTCGCAAACATGAAAAATAACCATTGCAGACCAGCCAAGAACATGGTGGTCGTGAATCTTCGGTTCAACTGTCATCCCTCCTTACTTTAGTGTTCCCTTTAAACAACTGTAATAATAATTCCTAAAATAGTAATCACACAGGCAGTTAGTTTAGCAGGTGTAATGCGTTCTTTAAAATAGTACCATGCCAAGAAAACAGCAAATAATGGTGAGGTGAAAGCTAGTGAAACAACTAGTGTTCCATCTGCAAACTTTAATGCCGTGAACAGACAGACCCATTGGATGATGACGGTAATTCCACGTAAACTAAGATGTTTATGCAGGCTCGGAAACCATACCTTTGGACGGTAAATTAGATAGGTTATCAAAGCAATTCCGCAGGCACGATAAAAGTAAAGTGTCACAGGATTTACCCATCCATGAACAAGTAATTGCTGCGAAGGCACCATACTAACACCGAAAACAACCGCTGAAGCAATCCCCAATAAATTCCCTGCTTTTTTTAACTCAAAAAAGGGAGTTAGCGGGTTCCGTCCTTTCAGATTCAATAAATAGACACCCACCATGATAAACAAAACAGACACAAGCACAAATGGATGAAAACCATACAAGATGGTATTTGGAATAAACGTAAACAATGGCGTTAAAGCCATGTAAACAGAAAGGACGGATACCTCGATTTTCTGCATCGCTTTAAAGAAAAGCAAATTTCCTAACATATCTAACAGGACAACCAAAACCAACAATGAAATCGAAATCACGTTAGCTTTAAATAAATAATGCCAGGGCAATGTTAAACCTAGAAACAACCCTACGTATGCAAAGGATGTAACAATGAAACTATTATTATCCTTCATTTCATCAACAATTCTCTTCGCATAAAGCGCATTCAGTGCATTAAAAAAAGAACTAATCAGTGACAAAAACAGCATGAGACATTTCCTTCCTCCCGCTAAACTTTAAAATAATTTCGATTTTCTAAATATTTAATAGATTACAACAAATTTTTTTCGATGGGAAGAAGGAATTTAATTATTAGAACAATATAATCTAAAACACGGCTTTGAAAGCCAGTGATTTTCCTGTTCAAGCCTTAGTTTTAGCCTATTATGAAAAACCGGATGTTTTTTCCGACTGGATCCTTTTTCAAAGACGACTTTTTAGCTACCTTTTTTAAAGGCTTTTTGATTTATCTGCCACTTTGAACACTTTATCTGCCGCTTTTTCATTTTATCGGCCACTTTACGATTTTATCTGCCACTTTCAGTACTTTATCTGCCATTTTCATTTCCACTGGTTTAATAAAAGAAAAAACCGTCCATGAAAATGTCCATGGACGGTTAATTTTACTACTCACCTTTTGTAAAAATATCAGTTAAAACAGGTACAATTTGCTTTTTCCGAGATACAACACCTTTTAATGTAGCTGTGTTATTCGAAAGTGTTACATTATATGCTTTCTCGACCGCAGCTGTTTTGCTTCCTAAAGCTACACCAACTGAATCATTTGTTAAAATATCTGTAACCACAAACAGGAATAAATCTAAGTTCTTTTCTTCGATAATCTTTGAAATTGCTGCCTCTATTTCTTCTTGGCGCGCAAGAACATCTGCTGTGTCAACAACATTCACTTGAGCGATTTCTACTTTACTTGAACCCATTTCAAATCCTTTTGCATCTAGGCTTAGGAGTTCAGAAATAGATTTATCGCGAACGTCTGCCCCAGCTTTTAGCATATCAAGTCCATAAACATCTGCGTCCACTCCAGCAATTTCTGCTAACTCGCGCGCTGCAGCCACATCTTCTGGTGTACAAGTTGGGGATTTAAATAATAAAGAGTCAGAAATAATCGCAGAAAGCATTAAACCTGCAATTTGTTTACTAATTTCTTTATTGTTTTCTTTATACATTTTATTTAGGATGGTTGCCGTACAACCTACAGGCTCGCAGCGGTAATACAATGGATCGCTCGTTTCAAAGTTCGCAATCCGGTGGTGGTCAATAACTTCTAGAACGCGAACATCAGTGATATCATTGGCACTTTGCTGGCGCTCGTTGTGATCGACTAAAATTACGGAGTTCACTTCACTAGCAACGGCCTCAACCAAACGAGGAACTTCAGCGTTGAAATAGTTAAGCGCATATTCTGTTTCACCATTGATTTGTCCTAAACGAACTGGTTCAACATCCAGTCCTAATTGTTTTTTCAAGTCTGCATACGCAATCGCAGAACAAATGGTATCGGTGTCAGGATTTTTATGTCCGAAAATAAGTACTTTTTCCATTTTATTTCTCCTAATCCTATTATTTTATGTAGGTCAAGCCCAATCGACCTGAGAATGGCCCTAACGAAAATTATATAATAATATGATTTAGGATTCAAAAAATTTTTATTGATTAATTTTTTTCATCATTCGAACTTGTTCAGTTGTTTTGACAAATCCCAGCTCTTGTAAGAATGGAATAACAGGATTTGCTACTGACCAATTTATTGTCAGGAAGGTAACGGACTTCAGATTTTCTCCACCAATTGAAGTCAAAATAGACTTAACGGTCTCTTTTTTAACTTCAGCAACTAATTCCAGTTGATATAGAAAGACTTTTTCCAATTGCCCCTGTTGATTCCATGCCCTTTTATATAATGAGTAACCAAGTGGATTCTGATTTTCGTCATAATAAATCTGCGCTTCCCCTGACCTTACACTTTGCCATTGACATTGCCACGGAAGATCTTTTTTATAAAAATCGTAGGTTGGGAGCTGCTCGGGCCGAACAGATTTGCATGGAATCGTGGCATAGTTTAAATCTAATGTCCCACTTAGATAAACTATGGAATCCGTTATTACAAAGCCGAACCGCTGATATAACCGTATTGCCCTTTCATTTTCCTTAATGGCTTCGAGAGTAGCCACTTCAACTCCCTCTTCAGAATAAACGTTTAAGGCTGCCTCCATTAATAGATTGGAAACACCCTTCCCACGATAATCGGGGGCAATTCCAGTCCCGCCATTCCAAGCTGTCTTTTTCCCGGCGATGATTCGGAATCCATTTAGAACGATCGCAACAGGTTCTTCTCCGTCAAAAGCAACCAACGAATGCTGCAAAGACAATCCTTCATTAACCAAACGGTTATAGAATAGTTCAGGTGTCATTTCTAATCGCACAAAATAGCCTTCAAACCCCCGATTCCAAGCCGTAATCGTATCTTGGATTGTACATTCGGTTAATTTTTTAATAATAAGATTCATAGGTTTCTCCTCCTTCTCTAAAACGCTGATATGCATCTTGGCTTTTCTGTAGTTGAAAATAAACTATTGATTGCATTCAAATAACTTGGATTGGACAACTTTGCTTTTCCAAATAAGTATAATTCTTTAAATGAAACGACTCCCATTAATAAAGACGAAAAATCTGATATATCTAGCGAAAACTTAACATCATAGTCACCATGGTCCATTACTTTTATCCTACCTTGGGTTGAGTGAAGAATTAGGTTACGATTATTCTGAGGCAGCATCGTATCTGTAATCTCTAGTTTTACATTTGCAGTGATATGATTGAAATTATGATGTTTTAACTCTTCAAATATCCCTTTAATATCTATGATTCGGTACATTAAGCCAACACCGGAACTATTACTTTCATGGTAGACACTTGGTATGAGATTATTGGATCCATTACGAGGGTCGTCAATCAAGAAATGGACGCTGTCCTCATGTGTATTCCAAACAATCCTATTTACCTGATCAGCCTGACTATGTAGGAAGGTACTCATTTCTAACAACACTTCAGGTGAATCGAAAACAAACTCTTTCATCACTAAATCATTAAAAACAAAATTTGTCTGACTCCTTTTTTCAAATGAGAACAATAGGTATCCTTTGATTTGATCCTCTTGTTCGAAACCAATGAGTCTATTTTCTGGATTTTTGAACATCCCCTCTAGTTCAGCATCCGTTTTTACAAACATACCATTGGTTTGTTCCGCTATTTTGAAATAACATTCTGCAACTTTTCTTTGTCTTCTATACTCAAAAACCGAAAATTTGATTTACTGGGCCCTTTCGGAAAACTTAGTGGTGAGATACGATACTGATGCATTTTCGGCCCATAACCGAAACCCATTTTCTTATAAAAATCAGGACGAAATGGGTACAGCAATACCATGCTTACTCCCTTTTCCAAGAAGATATTCATGAAGGATTCGATTAATTCTTTTGCGACTTTTTCTTTTTTATGTAATAGGTCAACAGCTACGAGGCCAACACCGCCAACGGGAATTAGTTTTGAAAAAAGATTCATTTTATGGTAATGAACCCGCATACCACCTAATAATTTGTTATTCCGAAATAATCCCATGAAATCCAATGACTCATCATTAAATTGGCGGTCGAGTAACCTTTTAAATGTATCTTCTTTCGCCTCAGAGGATGGATTCATAATCCCGGGATATGCATTAGTAACAATATCTATGTAGTTTCGCATTTCTTGTTCATTCAATTTTCTTATCTCACTCATTGAACTTCCTCCCATATCTATGTCTGATATCTATAAAAATAACAATCTTTCTAAAAATTGTCATTTAAAAACCATTATGAATATGGAAACTTTCATAATGGTTTTTCATCAGTTACTAAACTATTTCACAGTCAAAGGAACGACCTTTTGCCCAATTGCGGCAATCAATTCTTTTGGCATTGGAAAGCTTAATGCAGCGGGGTCCTTCATGACCGCTGGAACCGCCAACTGAAGGGCCTCTTCGCTAATATTGAATTGCTTGAAATCAGAAGGTAATCCAACCTTATACTGAAGCAATTTAATTTTTCCAATCACTTTTGCTAACGCTGTTTGTGGAGTATCACCCTTTACATCCACATTCAAGGCTTGTGCTAATTCAGCAGCCTTTGGCAGATATAAATCTGGAACCATTTCCATGACCACTGGTAAAAATACTGCATTTGCCAGGCCATGCGGGATGCGGTACAAGGCGCCATAGGCGTGGGCCATATTGTGGACAGGAATCGCATTTAGAGCAAAACTGAACGCGGTGATTCCCATTAAGCTTGCCTGTAATAAATCCATACGTGCATCAAGGTTTGACCCATCCGTAACGGCAACCGGCAGATTTTTTTCAATTAGACGAATAGCATGGAGGGCATAAGCGTCAGTTAGACCTGTTGCTTTAGGTGAGACAAGCGCCTCGATCGCATGTGTTAAGGCATCAAACCCTGTAAATGCCGTTATCACCGGCGGGAGTCCAACGGTTAAATCAGGATCCAAGATTGCCATATCGGCATTAATAAATGGATTAATAATATTCGTCTTCATTTGGATATCTTCATTAAAAATAACGGCAATCGGTGAAACCTCTGAACCAGTACCCGCTGTGGTCGGGATCGCAATATGCGGAATTGGCATGTAAGTTGCTTTAGGAAACGACTCATACAATAAGCCGTCGGGAATTGCCTCTTTAATATCCGTTAAACCCTTATGGAGCGCATATTTTACCCCTTTTACGGTATCAAGGACACTGCCTCCGCCAACTGCAAGTAAAGAATCAGCACCGATTTCTCTTGCATAACGAACAGCTTCATTTATGCAGCGGCTTTCCGCATCCTGCTTTATATCTAAAAATTGGCCAACCAATTCTGGACCAGAACCATGTCCTGTCAGCGAAAAAATATCGGCCACTTTTTCAACGATACCTGCCGTCTCTAAACCTCTGTCACTTAAAAGGAGCACACGTTTGGCACCAAGACCTGCAAAAAGACTCGGGACCATCGCCCTAGAGTTTGAACCACTATAAATTCCCGTACGTAACATAAACTGGGATAAAGTTGTTTTCATTTTCATCCTCACCTCTACATTAGTTTTGGCCAAACAGAATTCCATACCATTTGCGTCGCTCTACCTCCATAGACATTGAAGTGTGAACATGCTTTACCCGGGCTCTTCAAAATCTATTTCTGTCTAGCACCAGCCCATAGAGGATCGGGAACAAATGCCCATGAACAGGCCTTCCGATTCTTCTTACAATACACCTAACTCACTTTCTGAAAATCTATAAATCTCTTCGATTTTTTTGCCTTTCGCACGGGCTAAGATCTCCATTCGAACAGAGAGTTGTTTTAACGTAAAGTTCATAGTGTCATCCGGATCCCCTCCAAATGCACTTACCTCCCTTCCTGTGATACCTTCTTGATTCAGCCTAATTGCTAATGGAGTCAGTTCGCCCATCTTGGCAGCCACTAAATCAAAGAGATGTGGATGCTCACAAATCAAGCGCTGCAATAGGAATGTTCCATAGCCGATATGCCTGGACTCATCCTTTTTTAAATTACCGATTCCCTCGAGCAGACCAGGCATGAAACCAGCAGTTTCTAAGGCCGCATAAAAGGAAAAATAGCCGGTCTCTGCTAAAACCCCTTCGACAAACATGTTGTAGACCACCGATGCCTCGGCAATGGCTTCTGGAGATTGGTCGGTGATAAGCCGTTCCATTGTCGAGGGGAGAATTTCATAGAAAATCTTCTGGTAGGTTTCTGTATGAAATTGGGATAGGTCCCCTCGTTCATCAATGGCATTCAATACTAACCGGAAAAATTCAGTATGTTTCGCTTCTTCGTATAAAAAGGTCGTTAAGAACATTTCTTCTTCAAGACGTCCTTCCTTCGCAATGGCCATTATTAATGGAAGCAAGTCCAAAGTAACTGCTTCTTCACCAGCTTGAAATTGAGAAATCAACCGCAAAATATCTGCTTTCTGCTCGGCATTCATCACCTTCCAATCTCTTTGATCCTTACTGAAATCGATATCCGCCGGGTTCCACGTCCCTAACCGCTTTGCTTTTTGGTATAATCGGTACGGGAAAGAATCCTCTAGCAATCCTCGGCTGCTCGTTGTTAAGATGGTTCTTTTTTTCATTTTCTTTCTCCTCCTTTTTTCATTTACGGTTTGATGACAATTTCTGATGCCTGCTTACGAAGATGCGTTTTTAATATTTTCCCGACACCATTCCTGGGTAGTGCCTCTAAAAAAACAATTCTTCGCGGTGTTTTGTTTTTCGCTAAATGGTCTTGGCAATAGATGATTAGTTCTTTCTCGGTTACTTCAGAGTCTGGCTTTTTTACAACACAGGCAACCATCTCTTCACCCATTCGTTCATCCGGTACACCCACAACGGCTGCCTCAAACACTTGTTCATGAGCATTCAATATTTCTTCGACATCACGAGGATACACATTAAAGCCGCCGCGAATAATTAAGTCCTTTTTTCGGTCAACAATATAGACATAGCCCTCGTCATCAATCCGCGCCATATCGCCTGTAAATAACCATGAATTCTTTAAAACTCTATTGGTTTCTTCCATATTTTGATAATAGCCTGGCGTAACATTTTCACCACGGACGATTAGTTCCCCCACATCACCCATTGAAACTTCCTCTCCAGTTTCATCGACAATTTTCACCTCAACCCCTGCAATCGGAATCCCAACAGAGCCTGGTTTTATTTCAATGCCTTTCCGGTGAGCAGTAACTACAGGAGCAGCCTCTGATAACCCATAGCCCTCAAAAACTTTTGCGCCAAATTTTTGTTCAAAAGCATGCATTAGGGCAACTGGCAGCGGAGCAGACCCGGAACCAACAGATTCAAGACTAGAGGTGTTAAATTGGTCAACTCTTGGATAAGATACCATGGCGTGAATCATCGCGGGAACGGCTGAGAATGTCTTCACTTTATACTTTTCAATGGACTTAAATACGGCTTCTAGATCAAAGCTTGAAAAAATAACGATGGAGCTGCCTGTAAGATAACAAATATTCGAGATTGTCAGGCCATACACATGCGCAAGTGGCAGGACTCCAAGTGTGGTACCCCGCTCAGTTTCATTATGTTTTGCCGAATTCTCGGCATTGGAAAATAAGTTTTTATGTGTTAGAAGCACTCCTTTTGGATTTCCGGTCGTACCTGAGGTATACAGAATGACGGCTATATCATCCGCGTTCCATTTTTCATCAAGTTGATTTTTGGCAGGGACGAACGCATCATAAAAGTTTTTCGCCCGATCATCTGAAGGCTGATCCACAACAATCAACAGCGGTTTTTCTGGCAATCCTTCTAGTGACATTTCAACATTACTCCGGACTGTGGAGGAGGTAATTACAGCTTTTGCCCCGGAATTCCGTGCGATGTAGTGAAGTTCCTTCGGATGGAGAGTAAACATAACCGGGACAATCGTCGCTCCCGCTCGGGTAATCCCTTGATAGGAAAAGAGGACCTCAGGACAATTGGGCATACAAACCATTACCCTGTCACCCTTAGCAATAAAAAGTCTTCGCAAGCCACAAGCAAATTGGTTAGCGTAATACTTCGTTTCAACATTTGTGAAGGTCTTTTCTTTGTAAAATAAGAAAGGATATTCACCGAAATCGGCGATATTTGTTTCTAGCAGGTCTTTTAGCTTCACACCATCTGCTCCTTTTTTTAAAATCTAGGCTAGATCGAACGATATATAACAACCGACCCTTTTGGTTCATTGCGTATCTGCTGTCTTTCTTCAAGTAAGTCCAAGTGGCCTTGTATTTGTGATAATCCTAGGAACACCGTTTTCCCATGTAAACGAGGATACATTTCCTTGCAAATTTCATAGATGGTTTTATCACCGCTTGAAAGAATCGATAGAATTTGCTCACACCGTTTTTCCTGTTCTAGTAATCTTGTTTTGATTAGTGACAAATGATCGCTAAATGCCTCACCGTGACCTGGGTAAATCATTTTCAGTGGCAGTCGGCTTACTCTTTCAAGCGAGTTTCGGTATTGCATTAATGGCCGTGGACGAATAACCTCACCAGGATTAGGCGGCTCGATAAAGGCATTCACGGAAAAGGCCTTTAATAAATGATCGCCTGCAAATGTATCGCCTGTTTCCTGGTTCCATAGTAAAATATCAGATTGACTATGTCCGGGAACATAAACCACTTCAAACTCCTTCCCACCTAAGAAAATTCCATCATCCTCAGTTATATATGTAACATTCCTCCAATTTTCCTCTTTAAATGGACGTTCGATGATGTGCTTTAATGGATTGGCACCACAGGTCGTTAAAAACTGATGAAAATATGCCTGTACTCGTTCATACTCTTCTATTCTTGCATTAATGGACCATCTTGCCTGTTCATGGACATAGATTGGCAACTCTATTTCTTCCTGTATGAAAGGGATTGCTCCCGCATGGTCGATATGAATGTGGGTAAGGACAATCTGATCAATATCCTTCAATGTAACTCCGTGCGTATGTAGTTTACTTTTAAGTTGTTGAAATGACGCCTTACCAGGGTTACCTGTGTCGATTAATGTTACTGAATCACCAATTGCCAAAAAGGCATTAACCGTTCCCTCGGCGAAGTGGGTTTCTAATTCAAGCGGAACAATTCTAAACAATCTGTTTCCCCCTCCTTTTTGAAACACTATATAACTATTACTTTTGACAGGAGGATTGACCAAAGCACTATCAAAACTATATTTCTCCATCACACGAAATATGAATACGTTTTTCCTATTAGTCTCAAAATTTTTATTTTTTTCAAAAAATAATTTAAGTAAATGGCCCCCTTGAAAACATACGTAAATGAATTTACGTATAAATAACAAGGGGGTATTCAATTAAAAGCGATTATTTCTTCAGCTTAATAGGGACAATTTTCCCCTCCTCAATAGCTGCCACTTCTAATTCTCCATCAAAACCGCCGCCAGCAAACTTCGTGAAATCATAAATCTTTACATTATCAGGGATATTTTCAACTCCAGCTTGCATTTGCGCTTGGATTTTTTCAGCGTCATCGACGGATCCAGCTGCCTTCATCGCTTCTGCAAAAATATAGGTTGCAATATAATTTAGACCTGCTTCTGAGCCAGGGGTCTCCCCATATTTCTCCTTATATTTTTTTGCAAATTCAGGGATTGCAGGGCTATTTGATTCAACTAACGGCATGACCCCGATAGAACCATTTAGTACATCATAAGAATCGGTAACCGCTTTCATCTCATCGAATTTTGCTTGGTCCATCACAATGAATCCACCCTTAAAGCCTAACTCTCTCGCTTGTTTCGCAACTTTCGCAGTTGGCTCAGAGGCACCGCCTATGAATAGCACATCTGGCTTTTTCTTTAAAGCATTGGTGACGATAGTAAAGAAGTCTGTCTCTTTCGTAAAGTCGATAGAAGAATTATAAACAACCTTTCCACCTTCTTTTTCCCAATGAGACTTTAGTTTGTCAGACCAGTCCTTTCCATATTGTGAAGCTGTTGGCAGGAAGGCAATCTTCTTTCCAAACTTTTCCATTTCATAACTCGTGAAAGGTTCTAAGTATCCATCATAACGAGGGGGAATACGAACGGTCAGATTATTACCTACCTCTGAAACTTTTGGTTCACTCGTATAGGCACCGATGATAAATTTATCTTGTTGGTTGAATACCTGAAGGGCAAATACGCCTCCACTATGAGGTGTAAAAATAATTGGGGTTTTATTTTCCTGAATTAATCGCTTGGCATTGGCTCCTGCCTCATTCGGTAAGTATTTATCGTCTAATGATACGATATTTAGGTTATATTTTTTCCCGGCGACTTCAATCCCGCCTGCACGATTAATCTCCTCGGCAGCCATCTTCACACCGTTTAAGGTTCGCTCCCCATAGAATGCAGCCGGCCCGCTTAATGGTCCAGTATAACCAATGTTAACAGTAGCAGCGCCATCATTTTTACCGCCTGCAGCTGGTTGGGTGTTAGCTGGTTTTTCGGATGTGCTATTACATGCTGCCAAACTAAAAATCATGACAAAGATAAAACCCATCATTAACAGAGACTTGATTCTTTTCATTTAATTTCCCCCTTTTATTTACCTGAATTTTCAGTTACTTTTAGTGATGAATCGACCGTTCATCACCCCTTTTAAAAGCATGGTTTGTCATGCCCCAATGTAAGCTTTTCTTATTCCATCGTTTGCAAATAACTCCTGGGACGTGCCTTGTAATACAATGGAGCCATTTTCAAAAACATAGCCTTTATCAGCTATTTTTAGAGCAGCATTCGCATTTTGTTCTGCTAACAATATGGTCGTTCCCGCTTTATTAATCTTTTGAATCACCGTAAACATTTGCTCTACAATAAGTGGGGCAAGTCCTACAGATGGTTCGTCGAGAAGCATCAGTTTCGGTTTTGACATTAATGCCCTGCCTATAGCTAACATTTGCTGCTGTCCTCCGCTTAGAGAACCCGCTGCATCATTTCTTTTTTCTTTTAAGATAGGAAAAAGTTCGTAAACATGCTCGAGTGACTGTTTGATATCTCCTTTATGCCTGCGATGTATATATGCACCCATACGCAGGTTTTCCTCTACAGACATGGCCGGAAAAAGCTTTCGTCCTTCTGGGCATTGACCGATACCTAATTGGACAATTTGATCAGCTGATCGCTTGTTTAGTTTTTTTCCTTGAAAAATGATCTCTCCAGCTGAGAGCTTGTTTAATCCGCTAATCGTACGAAAGGTGGTGCTTTTTCCAGCGCCATTTGAACCTAATAAGACGACGATTTCCCCTTCGTTTACTTCAATATTCACGTCATGAATGGCGGTAAAGCTTCCATATTTGACAGAGACATCTTTTACATTAAGCAATCGCGCTCCCTCCCAAATAAGCCTTAATAACCATCTCGTTATTACGAATTTCATCAGGGCTTCCTTCAGCAATTTTTTCACCGTAATTCAAAACCATAATTTTATCTGCAATTTTCATGATCATTTGCATCTTGTGCTCGATTAAACACACCGTAATCCCGGAAGAGACCATTTTTTTCATTAACTCGGCGAGGCCTTCTGTTTCATCGGGATTAACCCCTGCTGCTGGTTCATCTAGAAAGACAACTTCAGGATTGGTAGCAAGGGCTAACGCAAAGGCGGTTCGTTTTTTTTCTTCTTGCGTTAAACTGCCAACTAGTTTACTGGCAACATTTTTTAATTCCACAAATTCAAGTACTTCCATTGCTTTTTCGCGGCATTGTGCTTCCTCCGATTTAAGACGTGGTGTCCTAAAGATAGCATCCAGCAAGTTTGATTTTGTCCTTAACCGATGCCCGACTATGACATTGTCTAAAACGGTTGATTTCTCAAACAGATTGGTTGTTTGAAACGTGCGGGCCACTCCCAACTTTGCAATTTTATCGGAAGGTAAGGTGGTAATATCTCGACTATTAAAAATGACTGAACCTGAGGTCGGACGATGAAAGCCGCTAATTAAGTTAAAAAATGTAGATTTCCCTGCCCCATTCGGACCAATGATGGCATTGATTTTCCCTTTTTCGATCGCAAAATCAACATTGTTTACAGCTATTAGTCCTCCAAATCTTTTTGTTAAATTCTTCGTTTCTAAAAAAATCATTTTCACCCCTCCTTTACCTGCTTGTCAGGGTGTATTTCAGCCCTGATTGCGCCATTCCCACTAACTTTTGTCCTGTGAAGTTCCTTTTTCCCCTTAAGCTTTGTATACGTGCTTGAAACAGCACCGACAATTCCGCGCGGGTAAAAAATGACCAACAAGGTTAAAACAGGACCAAAAATGAGCATCCGGTACTCCTGAAAACCCTGAAGTTGCTGTGAGAGCCAAACAATAAGCAGTGTTCCGACAAGCGGTCCACTTAAGGTACCAATCCCGCCAATAAGTAAATAGGTTAGTAAATCAAAGGTAATTGAAATGGATCCAATATCTGGTCCGATAAAGCGGACAAAAGAGGCATAAAGCGCCCCAGACAGACCGGCAAACAGGGTCGATAACACGAAGACAGTTAGTTTGTTTTTCATCGTTGAGATTCCAATCGTCTTCGCTAAATCTTCACTATTACGTATGGCGATATAGGTTCTTCCTGATAAAGAATGCACAATTCGATACATGACAAGAACTACAAGGAGCAAGAAAAACAAGACCAAATAATAATGAGAGATCTCGGATTCAAAATTAATTAGACCAATTCCTGCCGGTGCTGGAATCCCAATCAGCCCCCGTACCCCTTCCGTTAAGCTGTCCCATTTATCGATAATAAGATAAAGGATATATCCTAAGCACAAGGTATAGATGGCGAAAAAATGTTCCTTCGTCCGAAAGGCGATGATGCCCACAACAAGTCCGATTAGACTAGTAATGAATAAGGATAATAGAAAGGCTAGCCAGAAATTCAACTGCACTTTTACCGTTAAGATCCCTAATGAATAGGCTCCTATAGCAAAGAAGCCTGAATGTGCCAATGATAGATAGCCGGTATAACCCGCAAGTAAATTTAGCCCGTAGACACCAATCATCCAAATAAAAGAGAGGGTCATGACATGAACAAAGTAGGTGTTATCAGTCATTAAAGGAAATACGACAGCCAGTAAAATTAAAAATGAAATGGTGTTTCTTTTGTTAATTACCTTTGACATTAATGCTGGCCCCCCTTTGAAAACAAACCGGTTGGCTTTACTGTTAAAATAATGACTAAGAGGACGAAGGCAATAATGTCCTTGTAATCATTTGAAACATAGGTCGCGCCTAAGCTCTCGCTAAATCCTAAAATATACCCTCCGACAATGGCACCAGGAATACTTCCCATACCGCCAAGGATAATGATGACAAACGCTTTTAAAATAACAAGTTGTCCCATTCCTGGGAATACTAGATTAATAGGTGCAGAGAGAGAGCTGGCGATCGCAGCAAGCCCACCAGATATCATAAAGGTAAGCATCGCAACCTTGTTTGTGTTAATCCCAACCAGATTGGCTCCTTCTCGATTTTGGGACATCGCGATAATGGTTGCCCCAGTATAGGTCTTTTTTAAGAAAAGGTATAAAAGGACCATGACAACTAGAGCTGCAACAACGATGAGAATTCGCTGCATCGTAAACGTTAACCCAAGGATCTGGACGACCTCTCCGTAAGGTGTTGGCATTGACTGGTATTCAGCACCCCAATAAAATTGGGCGAAGGCTTCTAAGAATAGTAATATTCCAATTGCAGCAATCTTATCGTGGATGGGCGGCGCTTCCCTAAGCGGATGAAAAACAAACCTTTCCATCAATACACCTATGAGACCAACAACAATAACAGAAACGAAAATGGCAATCCAATAATGTAGTCCAAATTTGGTCATCATCGTTAAGGTTATGTATCCACCCATCATGTATAAGGCTCCATGCGCAAAATTTGGAATGTGCAGAATTCCATAAACGAGTGTTAATCCTAGGGCAACAAGAGCGTATACGCTGCCGATGGTTAAACCATTAAATAACTGTTGTATAAGTATCTCCATAGTCTCCCCCTTTAACCTTTGTCAAAGTAGTCTATTAAAAGGTATGAACAGGGAGCTTCCAATTGGCGCTCCCCTTGTTGAGATAAGTTACTGAACCTTATTTGAGACTTTCACTTTTTCCTCTTCTTGGAGGGTGCGCCATAATATTTTGCCGCTTGACGTCATTGGGAACTGCTTTCTGAACTCAATTTGTCTCGGGTATTTATAAGCAGCCATATGTTGTTTCGACCATTCGATTATTTCCTCTGCACTGACTTTCCCTTCAAAGCCGTCGTTTAAAATAACAAAGGCCTTTACCGTTTCACCCCGTCTTGTATCTGGCACACCTACAACACAAGCCTGTTGAATGGCCGGATGCTTATAGAGGTAAGATTCAACCTCGGTTGGCCAAACCTTATATCCCGAAGCATTGATCATTCGTTTGACACGATCTACGATGAAGAAATAGCCTTCTTCGTCATAGCGGCCGATATCACCAGTTCGAAAGAATTTTTTTCCTTCGATATCAATAAAGGCACTTCTATTTTCATCATCGCGATTAAAGTAGCCAACCATTACCTGCGGACCGTTTACGACAATTTCTCCGACTTCCCCGACACCTAGTTCTTTTCCAGTCGCAGGTTCGATGATTCTAGCATCTACATCAAATGATGGAATGCCAAGGCATTGCATTTTCGGTCGTTCGGCTGGATTGAAATGGGTCTGTGCAATCGTTTCGGAAAGTCCATAGCCTTCCACAAAGCGCAATCCAGTTAGATTAAATAATTTTTCACCAACTGCTTCAGGTAAAGCGGCTCCGCCTCCGGAAATGGAAGTTAACGAGGAAATATCCTCTGCTTTTAGTTTTGGAATAGAAAGGAAATCAACAATCATTGTCGCTATTGTCACCCAATGGGTACAATTTAGTGTTTTTATCATTTCGACTGCAAGGTCTCGATTCCATCGTGTCAGGATGACCATCATGCTCCCGCTGTAGATAGGCATATGCATACTGTGGACCATTCCTGTTACGTGAAAAAGAGGCAAGGACATTAAATGAACAGCATTTGGTGTTGATGATGACCAATGGTATGCACCCACTGTGTTTGCATTGATTGTTCGGTTCGTATGCATGCAGCCTTTTGGCAGACCTGTTGTCCCTGAGGTATACGGTAGACAGGCTAAATCATCGCCCTTGGCAGTATGCTCTGTTGGTGTAAAATTTGTCTGAATCGCCTCGTTCCAAAGATAATGCCCATCATTTGAAAAAGGAACTCGGGCAGCCTCTACCTCTTTCGGCAGCAATCCTTCGAAATCTTCGCCGGCGTAATCGGAGTAGGCGGCAATGACCATATTCTCTAACGAAGTTTTCCCTACCAATGGACGGATTCGGTCATATAGTTCCTGCCCCGCTAAAGCGGTCTTGATTTCACAATCACGTACATAAAATTCTAATTCATCTGCAACTAACATGGGATTGATTGGAACAACCACGGCATTAGCTCGTAAAATCGCATAGTAGCCAATCACAAACTGCGGTGAATTCTGCATAAAAAGTAAAACCTTTTCGCCTTTTTGGACGCCGAGTTTGTGTTGCAGATACCCAGCCAAAGCGTTTACTTCGGTATCAAGCTGCTCGTAGGATAATGTGTTCCCATAGTAGTAAATAGCATCTTGGTCCGGATAGCGGTTTGCACTGACTTTAAGATTGTCATACAGGGAAGTAGATGGAACTTTTAAAGATTTAGAGATTTTTGGCCAAAAATCATAATGAAGAGTCAGCATGGACATCACTCCTTGTTGAATAGAATGGTGGAATTTATTGTAAACGCTGTCATTTTATGAAAACCCTTTTTTCTTTTTTTACTAGGCTCTGTTAAACTTGCCTGTTGATTTCCGCTCCAGGGGCTTGCGGTTCGCGGGAGGTCCGGCGAGCCACCTCGTCGCTGCGCTCCTGCGGGGTATCCCCTGCCCCGTCCTCCCGCAGGAGTCTTCGTGCCTTCCCTCTAATCAACAGGGAGCCAAAATCAACAATAAGCTTTACCATAGCCTTTAACTAAGAAGGAGACAATGTTGCCTCCTTTTCTCTGGGTGTCTAACACTATGAACTATTCTCGTTCAATAATCGTAGCAATCCCTTGCCCGCCGCCGATACAAGCGGTAATCAGCGCGTATTTCCCAGCTGATCGTTTAAGTTCATAGACTGCTTTGGTGACAAGGATGGCACCTGTTGCCCCGAGTGGATGGCCATGGGCGATGGCGCCGCCGTTTACATTCACTTTATTAATATCCATCTCTAGTTCGCGATTACAAGCTAAGACCTGTGCCGCAAATGCTTCATTTATTTCAATAACGTCCATTTCTTTTAACGAATACCCTGATTTTTCGAGTACTTTTTTTACAGCAGGGACAGGTCCGATCCCCATTATGTTCGGGTCTACACCGGCAACAGCATATGCTCGGATCACCGCAAGCGGTGTTAGATTTAATTCCTCTGCTTTTTCTCTTGACATTATCACAAGTGCTGATGCCGCATCATTTAAGCCGGAACTATTACCAGCAGTAACGGTACCGCCTTTTAGAAAAACTGGCTGCAGCTTTGCCAATGCCTCAAAAGTTGTTTGCGGGCGCGGATGTTCATCAATATTAAAAATAACTGGTTCACCCTTTTTTACTGGAATTCTGATTGGAACAATTTGCTCATCGAACCGCCCTTCCTGCATCGCAATCGCCATGCGCTGTTG
Organism: Bacillus sp. sid0103; assembly: GCF_019219025.1. Next base: position 200,285 of record NZ_JAHUWN010000003.1, read on the forward strand.
GCTTTGGAGAGCGAATTGATCCTGCTCTTCTCTAGTAATCTGATATTTTTCCACCAGGTTTTCAGCCGTAATGCCCATTGGCGGGTCCCCAATTTCTTTTGGTGACAACTGTGATTTTCTAAAACTTGGCGGTACAGGGCTAAACGGTTTTTCAGGCCGATCCATCAAATAGGGTGCGCGGCTCATGCTTTCAGTTCCGCCCGCAATATAGATATCGCCATCACCAGCGCGAATCGCTTGAGCGGCTAGATTAATTGCATTAATTCCTGACCCGCACTGCCGGTCAACCGTTACGCCTGGTAACTCTAGTGATAACCCAGTCTGTAGGGCTGTTAATCTAGCAATATTTCCACCGCCTGAAAGAACATTTCCAAAAATAACATCGTCAACCATCTCAGGTTTTATATTTGCGCGTTTAACGGCTTCTTTAATGACCTCTGCACCTAATACATGGGCAGGAACACCAGCAAGAGCACTTCCCTGTCTGCCAATCGCGGTTCTTACAGCTGAAACAATGACTGCATCTCTCTTCATAGCTCTTTCACCTCTTGAATTTGCAATTTTTATTACAAGTTGAACATTTTCATGAAAAATGATCGATGTTTCTGTATCCATAACCCTTATAAGGTCCATTTATTGGTGTAAACGGGATTCTATCAGCGAATTCTTGGATTCTATCAGCGGATTTTTTGGTTCTATCAGCGAATTTTTTGGTTCTATTGGCGAATTTTTTGGTTCTATTGGCGAATTTTTTGGTTCTATTGGCGAATTTTCCAGTTCAATCCGCAAATTCATAATTCTACGAGCAAATCCCCTGTTCAATGGGCGAATACCGTAGTTCTACGAGCGAATTCCTTCGTTTTATGGGCGAATTCTCCACTTCAATGAGCGAATCCCCTACATCGCATGTGAGCCGCCATCGACGACCACGACATCACCTGTTACAAAATCGGAAGCTGGTGCAGCAAGGAATAAGGCAACGCCTTTAAGGTCATTTTCAGAACCAAATTTTCTTAATGGTGTTCCTTCTAGAATTGCTTCTCCCCCTTGATCCAACAACCCTTTTGACATTTTTGTTGGGAAAAATCCTGGGGCAATTGCATTTACATAAATGCCGCTCGGACCCCATTTGACTGCCAAGTCCTTCGTAAAAGTAATCACTGCCCCTTTGCTAGAGTTATAGCCAATCGCATTCATATACTTTGGGTTACTTCCTTTTAACCCAGCCACAGAAGCAATGTTGATTATTTTCCCAGATTTTTGTTGAAGCATTACTTTGCCGACCGCTTGTGACATTAAGAATGTACCAGTTACATTGACATCCATGACCTTTTTCCATGCTTCGAGCGGCATTTCCTCTACTGGAGCGCCCCAAGAGGCACCACTATTGTTGACAAGAATATCAATTCTCCCAAATCGTTCCATTGTCTGTTCGACAACCATCCTAACATCATCCGGGTTGGTAACATCACATTTTAAGGCGAAGGTATCCACTCCTAGTTTTTTCAACCCTTCACTTACTTCCTCACAGGCCTCCAATTTTCTTGAACAAACCACTACATGTGCGCCTGCTTCGGCAAAGCCTTCGGCTATCTGCTGGCCAAGTCCCCTGCCGCCCCCTGTAACAATGGCAACTTTTCCTGTTAAATCAAACAACGCTTTTACATTCATCTATCGTTCCTCCTTTTTAAAAAAAACACAATTCGAGCTCCTTGTCCGTTCTTTTGGTAAACTGCATCCTGCTCTATCACCCAAAATACTAACCGGTTGGTATGTAGATAATCAATATAATATCAAAATTTTCATAATATTCAACATCTAATGATTCGTCAATTTTTTCATTAATATTGTAAAAACATTTTAACTAGATTATTAAAATGACCAATAGTCATTTAAGCTGTCAACTTCCCCACCAATAAAAGGTAGGTTTATTCTATTAACATTAAATTTGATGCCTGTATCTGCGAAAAAACCAGCAGCAATTGGATACTAATATTCATCAAAGTAGTTCAACCATGATCGCCATTCCCTGTCCCCCTCCGACACATAGCGTGGCGATTCCCCTTTTTTCCTCCCATCTTGCCAGTTCATAGATTAAGGTCGTCAATATCTTTGCCCCGGCTGCCCCAAGCTGGTGTCCAAAGGCAATGGCCCCGGCATTTCAATTCACTCGATCGACATCCAAATCAAGCTAGCGAATAACCGCAAGTCCTTGTGAACCAAAGGCCTCATTTTATTCAATCAAGTCAATAATCATTCATCCTATCACCCACTTTTTCTATAAAAATAGTTTAGCTGTATTCCTTTTCTAATTGCGCGGCAATGATATTTTTCTGAATTTCCGACGTTCCCTCATAGATTCTCGTGATTCGGGCATCTCGATAAAAACGCTCGACTGGGTAGTCAGCAATATAGCCAAGCCCGCCGTGTATTTGCACTGCCTTATCGGCGACACGGTTGTACACCTCTGACCCGTAGAGCTTGAGCATAGCAGCTTCTTTAATGACTTTCATCTCTTTATCTACCATCCAGGCGACACGATAGGTAAACGAACGCAGCGCTTCAATTTCAACCGCCATTTCAGCGAGCATATGGCTGACTGCCTGGTTCGTAATGATGGGTTTCCCGAATTGAATCCGTTCCTTCGCATATCTCGTTGACATGTCAAGGAGTTTTTGACAGGATCCCAGATTACGAGACGCGAGTCCAGCCCGGCCATTCGTCAGAATTTTTAATGCATTGAGATAGCCTTGTCCCACTATCCCTAATACATTTTCGACTGGAACTTCACAATCCTCGAAAATTAATTCGGCAGAATGCGAACCCCTCAATCCCATTTTTTTCTCGATTATTCCTATTTTGAGCCCAGGAAAGTCTTTTTCTACAATGAACGAAGTAATTCCCTTCGCGCCCTTTCCTGGATCAGTAGTAGCCATCACGGTAAAAACACTCGCCTCAGTTGCATTCGTTATATAATGCTTCAAACCGTTTAAGATGTATTTATCTCCTTTTCTAACCGCTGATGTCTTCAAATTGGCCGCATTTGAGCCTGCTTCTGGTTCGGTTAAAGCAAATGCTCCAATCTTTTCACCGCTTGCCATGTCAGGAAGATATTTTTTCTTTTGCAATTCATTTCCCAATTCAACAATACCAACAGTTCCAATCCCTGTATGTGCCCCTATTAACGTGGTATAGCCGTTATGAGTCTGGCCAATTTCCTCGTATAAGGCACATTTGCCAAGCATCCCAATCCCAAGCCCGCCATAGTCTTCTGGAATACTTAACCCAAATAATCCTAACTCCTTCGAGAGATCTATAATTCTTTCCGGGATTTGGTTTTCTTCTTCAATTTGCATGGCTACCGCTTCAACTTCTGTTTGAACAAAATCCCTTACAATCTTTTTTAAAAATAGAATATCCTCATCAAATTCAAAGTTCATGGATTCACCTCCTGAATGAAACGTTATTTTATTCTCTGTTAATTTGATAATTTAATAAATAATAAATGGTTTGCAGAACAGGGGTTTCAACCTTTACTTCTCTTCCTTTTTTCACGATATATCCACAGATTGATTCTAATTCCATCGTTTTGCCTTTCAGCCTATCCTGAAGCATGGAAGTTTGATGATCCTTTGCTAATTGTCCTTGTGCCAAAATGGTTTCATAAAAATCTTCTTCCATATCAATCCCCAATCCAACTGCAACAGCTATTGATTCTTTGCAAATTTTTATAGCCAGTTGGTGCAAGCCCTCATCATCATAAATGGCACCAACCCTTGACTCAATCAGAGCTGTTAATGGATTAAAGGTTACATTCCACAATAGCTTGTTCCATTTTATTTTAATAACATTAGGGGATGTGAAGCTTTCTATGTTTGCTTCATTAAAAAATGTTGCTATCTCATCTACCTTATTAGCTAAATTGGCGTCTACTGTCCCGATAATTAATCTTGGAGGTACACCAATCTGCTTTACTACACCCGAGTCTGTAACGCTTGCTTGGATGTAAGCAGCTGCTGAAAGTATTCTCCTTTCACCAAAAATGGAAGAAAGAATTTCTTCATTGTCCACTCCATTTTGAAGCGTCATGATTAGGCAGTTTTCTTTTAAAAACGGCTGAAGATGGATGGCAACATCATTTGTATCTGTCGCTTTTACACAAAATAACAGCAAATCTATATCGGAAAATGCCTCATATTGGTCGGTAAAGATACCATCGATAGTGAATTCTTCCGCTTCACTTTCAATCATTAAGCCTTTTTCCTGCAACCTCTCGAGGCTGTTTCCCCTGGCAAGGAAAACGACATCATTACCGGCCTTCTTTAATAGTCCGCCAAAATAGCCGCCGACCGCTCCAGTTCCTGCAACACCGATTTTCATTCTGCATCCTCCAGGTATGGTGGTATGTTTGGTTCTGAAAAGACTAAACTTCATCTTTTCAGAAAACTAAGTTAATCAAGTAAATCCGGCTGTTCTTTTATAATCCGATTCCATAATGGCTGGAATTGAAACCAGCCAGCCTCTGAAGTTCCCACTGTTTCGTACGTTACACTCGCATTAACATCCTCAATAAGAACAGGTTTCCCTACTGACTCCGCAAGCAACTGAGCCTGGCATGAACGTTCCATTGTGATAAACCACCAAGCCGCTTCATCAACTGATTTCCCGACAGTTAGCAAGCCGTGATTTCGTAATATACACGCTTTACGGTCCCCCAGGGCTTTCCCAATCCGCTTTCCTTCCTCAATATCCAAAACCACGCCAGTGTAGTCATCAAATAATGAATGATCTTTATAAAAGGCACAAGCATCTTGGGTAAGAGGATCGAGCAGACGGCCAAGGGAAGACCATGATTTACCATAAACAGAATGGGCATGTGCAGCGGCAATAACATCTGGGCGTGCTGCATGAATCTGAGAATGGATGGCAAAGGCAGCACGATTTACAGGATAGTTGCCTTCAACAACGTCCCCCTCATGGTTACAGAGAATTAAGTCAGAGGCCTTAATTTGGCTAAAATGCATCCCGAACGGGTAACCCAGAAGTGATCTTTAAACTCCGGATCTCTTGCGGTAATGTAACCTGCCACTCCTTCATCAAAGCCAAATTTTGAAAATAACCGAAACGAGGCAGCTAATCTCTGTTTTAAATGTTCTCGTTCCTCATCCATAGTCGAAAAAACTGGCGGATGATAGCTCAATACCATTTTATTAGTCATGGATTCACTCCTTTTTGTAGTCGTGCTATTTAATGAAAAATAACAATAAACCCAGCACCAAGAAGAGCAGTTCTCCTGATGCCGGGTCATAAATTCACTCATGCTTAGTATTGGTGATACAATACTTCACCTTTTAACACTTCATTCCCTTGTTGATTTACAGCCTGGACCGTAAAGCGCAGGTTTTTATCCTGCTTTTCTTTCAATTTTGCCTTCAGCGTGATCACATCGTTCAAAAATACCATCCCTTTGAAGCGGATTGAATAATCCATCATAAATCCTTCTTCATAATGGGCAGTAAAAAGCTTAGCAAGATTACCCATCGTCCACATCCCATGGGCAATAATACCAGGTAATCCGGCCTTTGTTGCCTCGTCATCAATGGTATGAATGGGGTTAAAATCTCCAGATGCACCTGAATATTTAATGAGATCCATCCTTGAGACTGGCTCCAATTGAATTTCTTTTACAGATTCTCCGACTTGTAACTGTGCAAGTATACTCACTTAACCAACACCTTCCTCACAGCTTCTGATATGACAACCGTTGAGGTTGAACTAAATATCAAAGCGCCTGAAGCATCTTCTCCAAAGCTTTCAAGAACCAAGAACCCCATCTCCCCAAAGTTCCCTTTTTTCTCAAAATAGTTCTTCACTTTGGAAAAGCAGTAAATCTCTTCACCAACCCTTAAGGGCCGTTCGTAATGAAACGTTTGTTCACCATGGATTAAACCTTTATTGGGCAGGTTTAACCCATCGATATCACCATACTCAAATGTCCTCGGAAAGGTTGGTGGTGCAATGTTGGCATGATATCTTGAATTTTTCCCAGTCTCTTCATCGAAGTATATCGGATGGAGGTCCCCAATTGCTTCCGCGAACTTCTTGACGGCTCCTCTTTCAACCACATTTTTAACTTTGTTCGATTGTTTACCTATCTGGTTTTTAAACAATTTATCTTCACCTCATCTATTTAGCATTTTGGTCCGCCAGCAACATAGATAACTTGACCATTCACGAACGATGATTTTTCATCAGCAAAGAAGGCAACGGCATTGGCAATATCTGCCGGCTTTCCACTTCTTCCGACCGGAATTGTAGCTACACTTGCTTGAATAAGCTGCTCAAATGGAATCCCGATTCTAGCTGCCGTTTCCTTTGTCATTTCTGTTTCAATAAATCCTGGTGCAACGGAGTTTGCAGTGATTCCATATCTACCTAACTCAATTGCTAGTGTTTTTGTAAAGCCCTGCAATCCAGCCTTTGCGGCAGCATAATTGGCCTGCCCGCGATTTCCTAGCGCTGAGGTCGATGAAATATTGATAATTCGCCCATATTTATTTTCGACCATATATTTTTGGGCAGCGCGGGCTGCATTAAATGATCCTTTTAAATGTACATCCATTACAGTTTGCCAGTCTGTATCTGTCATTTTAAAAAGCAGGTTATCACGGATGACTCCGGCATTATTAACCAAGATATCGATAGAGCCGTATGTTTCATAGACCTCTTTCATTGCATTTTCAACCTGCTCGACATCGACGACGTTTGCAACTTTGGCATAAACTTCATAACCTTTTTCTTTTAATTCACTGGTCGTTTCACTTAACGCCTCTTCATTTAAATCGATTAAAGCAACCTTTGCACCTTCTTCTGCAAAAAACTCAACAATCCCTTTTCCGATGCCGCGGCTTCCTCCCGTTACAAACGCTACTTTCCCTGAAAATCTATCTGCCATTTCTATTCCTCCTCTAGTTTCATACACTTGTAGAATGCGCTTACATTAAATACGATTAAACATATTGCCCAATCTTGACATGCCCTTTAATAAGATTACGTGCGATAATCATGCGTTGGATCTCATCTGTGCCATCGTAAATTCTCCAAAGCCTAGCTTCACGATACCAGCGCTCAATCGGTAATTCTCTTGTATACCCCATGCCGCCGTGAATTTGAAGGACACGGTCGACGACATTGTTGCCCATATTTGCACCATATAATTTTGCCATCGATGCCAAGTGACGGTTATCTTCGCCGTTATCAAGTGTAAACGCTGCGTTCAACACGAGCCATTTTGCGGCTTCGATTTCAACCGCTGAATCAGCGATTTGCCATTGTATTGCTTGTCTTTCGGCAATTGGTTTCCCAAATGTGACCCTTTCTTTTGCATAATCAATCGCCATTTGCAGCAGGCGTTCGGCCGAACCGACGGCTCTTGCCCCAACGACCCAGCGGGCAAAACCGATCCACTCCAGTCCAAGATTATAGCCTTTGTGTAATTCACCTAGGATATTTTCTTCTGGAACACGAACATTATCGAATACCAAGCCAGCTGGTCCCCATTCTCCCATTGTATGTATATACTCAGATTTCCAGCCCATTTCACGGTCAACAATAAAGCATGTAACCCCTTCTCGCCCTTGTGTTGATTGATGTAGGTCTCTATCAGTAATAGCGATTGCCATAACAAAATCTGCTTCGTTTCCACCCGTAATAAACGTTTTTTCGCCATTTAGTAACCAGTCATTGCCGTCTTTTACTGCCGTCATTTTAATATTTCTAGTGTCGGAGCCAGCACCAGGCTCGGTCATTGCAAAACAAGACTTTTTCTCTCCATTAATTGTAGGAATTAAATATTTTTTCTTTTGTTCTTCATTCCCATAATAAAGAATATTATCTGCACTGCCGCCAAATTGAAACGGAACAAAGGTTTTTGAAACTTCCATTAACACAATTGCCATCATCATTTGTCCAAGGTCTGCCCCGCCGTATTCTTCTGGTGTGTTAATTCCCCAAAACCCGGCTTCTTTAGCCTTTAATTGCAGTTCTTTTAACTTACCAGCAGGAAGACTTGGTTTACCTTCTCGTTCATTTCTTAGAACATCGTTTTCAAGTGGAATGAGTTCTTTTTCTACGAATCTTCTAATCGTTTTTTGAACCATTTTTTGTTCATCCGTCAATCGTAAATACATCACATTCACTCCATTCTTATTCTAAAAATCAAGATTAATGCCGATAATTAATCATATGCTTCACCGAACGAATGAATACCTACCGGTTGGTATGTTACCTTTATTTTATTCCGAACTTTCAGATAATACAAGCTAATCTTTATCTAATTAACAAAAAAATCCCTGCCAACAATAATATTCATTAATAATCAATTCATTCACTATGTAACCAGCTAACTAATATAATAAATTCCTTTCAGATGACTATTTTCCTGTTTTTTTACAAATGATAAAGATGATATTCAATAGAATATCTTCGTTTCCAATCCTTTGATGAGGTGATTTGATGAGCTATAAAGATCATTTAGATCCGCACTCTGAGCTTTTTCATTATGGTACAACGAGAGCGAAGCATACCAAAGCACAGATTAATGGGCAAACGCAAATGGCACAAAATCAAATCATTCTAAGGAGTAATGCCAAGGCCCACCGCTGGTAAGGTTTTGGCAAAGAAACGTAAAATGGCAGGATCAAAAAAATCCTGTCTTTAGAAGAAAAGGCCCTTTCTCGGACTAGTTCGGGAAAAGGCTTTTCTTTTTTCTAAACAATGTGCTATTACAATATTGATAATGTTAGTTCGAAAAGATAATATAAAAGCTATTAGACAATAAAAAACTGGAGTGGTGTTTGACGTGTTTGAGGACTTCAAAATTAGAGATGCAAATATGAGTGATTTAACAGCCATCATAGAAATATACAATACAACAATCGCAAGCAGAATGGTAACAGCTGATCTTGAACCAATCAAAGTAGATAACCGAGTGCATTGGTTTCATGAACATTCACCTTCTTTTCGTCCATTATGGGTCGTAGAAGATCAAGGCCTAATCTGCGCATGGGTTAGTTTTCAATCCTTTTACGGCCGCCCTGCCTATAATGCAACTGCTGAAATTAGTATTTATATCCATCCAGACTTCCGAGGGAGAAAACTGGGTAAATATTTAATCCAAAAAGCATTAGAAGCCTGCCCACGTTTAAACATCAAAACCTTGCTGGGTTTTATTTTTGGCCATAATGAACCTAGTGTAAAGCTTTTTACAAGTTTTGGCTTTGAAAAATGGGCGCACCTTCCAAATGTAGCCGAGTTGGATGGCGTTGAGAGAGATTTAGTCATTCTAGGGAAAAGAATCAAATAAACCATGGAAATATACTTTTACCACTATTGTATTATTCCAAATTAATGGATTTTCTAGTACTATAGACTAATGTACTTTATTTAATGAAAAGAACTGGAGATTTCCATGGAGAAAAAAAAGCTCATTCTCTTTTACCTTATTACGAGTATTATTTGGATATATGGTTCCAATTATTTAATTGAACAATACATGCCTTCTTCAATAGTTGGTGTGGTTGAAAGAGCAAAAGAGATCTTTTATATTTTGGTTACTGGAGGATTTATTTATTTCTTTATTAGTAAAAAAGAGGAATTAACAGCATCCCAGGAAGATCAAGAACGTTTATCGACCTTAATAAATTCGATGGTGGATTTTGTGAACTTTAAGGATGGCGAAGGTCGATGGATTGAAGCCAATGAATTTGGATTACAATTGTTTCAACTTGAGAATGTTGATTATCGAGGGAAAAAGGACTCTGAATTAGCCAATTATACTGACTTTTATGGTGATGCCCTTAGATATTGTGAAATTTCTGATGAAGAGACATGGAATAATCGGGCCATTACCCGAATTGAAGAAGTCCTTCCAGTCCCAGATGGGTCATCAAAAATATTTGACACAATCAAAGTGCCACTTTTTAATACGGATGGCAGTCGACAAGGCCTAGTGATCATCGGACGTGATATTACTGAGAAAAAGGAAATGGCTTTAAAACTGGCAGAAAGTCAGCAACAATATAAATCATTATTCGAATACAGTCCAGATATTGTTTATATGATGGATCTGAGTGGAACCATTACCAATTTAAACTCACAATATGATGTCATTACAGGCTACAATCGAGAAGAAATGATTGAAAAAAATATTAAGAATTTATTACCGAAAAAGTATATTAGATATCTACCTAAATTTATTTCTACCGTTGTCGAAGATATGAAACCAGTCATGTATGAGATAAACATTCCACACGCAAACGGAAACCGGATTATATTACAATGTACCTCCCTTCCAATCATTATTAATGGAAATACAACTGGAATTATTGGTTATGGCAGTGATGTGACCAAATTAAGGGAGACAGAAGAGCGCCTCCGAAGGACTGAAAAGTTATCGATCGTGGGTGAATTATCTGCTAGCGTAGCTCATGAAATTAGGAATCCATTGACCTCCTTAAAAGGGTTTGTTCAGCTTTTACAAGTGGAAGATGAAAAGCACCAATACTTTTATCAGATCATGTTAGACGAATTAAACCGTATTAATCATATTGTCGGTGAGCTTTTGTTATTGGCCAAACCGCAGATATTGAAATATACCAAGGCAGACCTGCAAAAATTATTAAAGGATGTCATCTCACTATTAAGCACGGAAGCAAGTTTATATAATGTTCAAATCGATTCCTCCTTTCCGGAAAAGGAAATCGTCATTGAGTGTGAACCTAATCAGCTCAAGCAATTATTTATTAATATTATTAAGAATTCGATTGAAGCATCACAAAAAGGTGGAACCGTTTCAATTGATTTGGAAAAATCAGAAGGAAATAAGGTATTAATCATCATTAAAGACAATGGCTGCGGTATCTCAAAAGAAAGATTAGAGAAAATTGGTGAACCATTCTACTCATCTAAAGAAAAAGGGACGGGATTAGGATTAACGGTCAGTTTCAAGATTGTTCAATCACACCAAGGCACGATCCAATTCGATAGTCAGAAAAATCACGGGACCTCTGTTCGAATTGCCCTCCCTGTAAAGCAAAATCACACAAAGAATAAACGGCGATTAACCAAGGAAATCATATAAAAAATGTTTAAAGCCCGCGCTATGATGCAGGGCTTTTCTTTTTCTTCCGATTCCGAAAGAATGCAATCATTAATAAAGTAACTGGGATGATAATTTGAAATGGCCAATGTAAATAAAGAGGGACAACAACTAACCCTTCTTTTATATGTTCCGAATAATTTGTGGCAATCGTAACTGATGCAAATAGGACAATCAGTCCTAATGGAAACCCAATCTTGCGTTGATTAGGTATTTGAAAGATATCAGCAGCACCGGCCACAGCAGCATAAAAGTATATCGCAATCTTAAAAAAACCTCCAATTACTAGATAGAGCATAAATAATACATCTAATCGTTCAATAAAATCGGCGATTTGAATTCTCCCCACTGTGGTTAAAAGAGGGAAAGTGGACCGTTGAAAGAGCGCTACACCTAAAACAGAAATATTTACTACCACTGTTATGGTAATATTTATTCCACTTAAGATCATCCCACTTAAACAGACGATTTTTGCCTTCTTTTTATCTCGTAAGAATGGAAGCAGCATAGTAAAAACCACCATTTCTCCAAAGGGAAAGTTAATGGTTTGTGTTAGAAATGTTTTTATGACTGGTTTCAACCCATTTTCTAAAATCGGCTTTAAGTTTCCTAAATGAATCAAACCAGAAAAGACAATTAATAACATACCTAATATCGCTGTCATGTAGACAACCCCAAAGAAAATTTCTCCAACCCGGGCTAATACCTCAAACCCCTTATGGATTGCATAGATAATAGTAACGATCATCAGAGTATTAATCACAAATAAGGGAGTACTATTATAAATAGTTGTCGATAATAACTCTCCAAAATCTCGTAATACCCTTGATGCACAATATAAAAAATAGACAATGTAAAATACCCCAATAACCCGTCCAAGCCATTTCCCAGTGATTTCTTGAACATAACTTGTTAAGGGAAGGTCAGGGTAGTACATAAATAATCGGTAATAAACAAAAAAGACCATTATTCCGCCAGCTAAACCCAACAATATGGCCATCCAAGCATCCTGTTTGGCATCTGAAGCAATTCCAACCAGAATGGCACTGCCCATTTCAAACAAAACAACCAGCACGAACAATTGGGTTGTGCTTATTTTTGCTTTTTCCATGTACTTATGTTCCCCCCCTTAAAAAGGGTTTTTTATTAAAATCTAAGAAAGGTCTGCACCTTTAAACGGGACTTGTTTTTTTCTTTCTATTACGAAAAAAAGCAATGATTAGTAAAATGGAGGGGGTGATAATTTGAAAAGGCCAAGACAAATATACTGGCACAATATCTATCCCCTCCTTTAAAAATTCTGCCATGTTGGATGCAATCGTTATTGAACCAAATAAAATAATAATTCCAATTGGAAATCCAAGCTTACGTTGGTTTTTAAATTGAAAGATATCAGCAGCACCTGCGACTGCAGCATAATAATAAATGGCAATTTTAAAGAAACCAGCAATGACTAAATAGAGCATAAATAATACATCTAAACGTTCAATAAAATCGGCAATTTGGATTCTCCCAATTGTGGATAATAAGGGGAATGTAGAACGATAAAAGAGGTCGACCCCTAAAACTGCAATATTAATTATCGTAGTAATGGTAATATTTATTCCAGCTAATATCATCCCACCCACACAGACGAATTTAGCCTTTTTTTTATCATTTAAAAATGGAAGCAGCATCGTAAAGACAACCATTTCTCCAAAGGGAAAGGTAATGGTTTCTCTTAGAAATGTTTTTAAGACCGGTTTCAACCCATTTTCTAAAATGGGCATTAGGTTCCCTAAATGAATCAAACCAGAAAAGACAATTAACAGCATCCCTAATATCGCCGTAAAGTAGACAATTCCAAAGAATATCTCTCCAACTCGGGCTAATACTTCAAACCCCTTATGGAGGCCATAGATAATCGTAATGATCATCAAAGAATTGATGACAAAAAGCGGCGTACTATTATAAATAGTTGTCGTTAATAACTCTCCAAAATCTCGCAATACCCTTGATGCAATATAAATAAAATAAGTAATATATAAAACCCCAATAAATCTTCCAAGCCATTTACCTACTATTTTTTGAAGATAACTAGTTAATGGCAGGTCAGGATAGTACATATATAATCGGTAATAAATAAAAAAGACACTTATACCGCCAGCTAATCCCAACAATATAGCAATCCAGGCGTCCTGTTTCACTTTTGCTCCGAGTCCAAGTAGAATAGCACTCCCCATCTCAAACAAAACAATCAGGACAAACAATTGGGTTGCACTTATTTTTGCGTTTTCCATGTACTTCCCCCATTTAAAGGGTTATTTATTCATATCTGACCAAAACGGATTCGTCCTAACCCCTTCGCGTCGAACGTAAGAATCTACCTTAACATTCACCTCTATGTCTGCAAAATAATTGTTCCAATCTCCCTTTAGTTTCCTCCAAACGTTAGGATTGGCTTTATGAACAACATCACCAAATCCGAAAATATCGCACTTTAGTCTCTGTGCTTCCTTTACTGTAGACTGTATCTCCTTTTTAATTGCTTTCTCCGTTAACTTTTCAATTTTCCCAATCGTTTTTGGGTCCATCAAGTCAATGGCTGTATTTGCTTCACTAACCCAGCCTTCATTTTCAATTTTTACATTTATTATCGGTCTTCCTTGTTTGAAGGCAGGTGAAACCTTGGTTTTTGAGCGAATAGGGACAACACTGAGGGCATTCTTCTTCCCCTTCCATTTAAGAGTAATATCTGTACTCTTTGCTTTATCCAAGATCCAAATTACCCCGCGAGACTTTCTACTTTCAATCCAATCTATCAATGCACCGTCTTTAAATACTGCTAATCCATCCGCTGAGAGTAAAGCATCAGTCGTCGTTTTTTGTAAATTCTCTGCCTGGTTGGCCTTTTCTTTTTCACCAATTAGGCGATAGCCATTTAAAATAGGCTCTTTTCCGTTTCCGACAATTCCATCAATAATATCATCGATACTTACACTCATATTTTCTCCTTTCATTGCCTCAGTAAATTTGATCTCTTTTGTAATTTTGGTAACAGGCAGTTTATCAAGAATGGTCAAAGTAGTCACTATTTCCTCAGCAGAAGAATCTCTAGCTACCACTATCTCTGTTGTCGTTCTAAATTCTGGATCTCTGGCAAAGGCATCCAACAGATTAAGCATTAAAGTTCTATCTCTCGCTATTTCTTCACTTACAACGACTAAATTGGTATGTGCGTAATATAAACGGCGCGAGACTTTTTTCGTTGCATTTCTGGCTGCCTCCGTAATCGTTCTGCCTTTGCTTTTATAAACGGCGATTGGCAGCCCCTGACCTCCTCCTCCACCTTGTCCTGCTGAAACGTTCCCAGGATTAACTAGTTGAAAGGAGACATGGTATAAATTATCGTCCTCACCACGATCAATTCCGAGTGCCATCACAAAGGCCAAATCCGTGAGCTCCTTCTGATTCCAGCAGGCACTTAAGATAGGCATAGTCAACATTAATACCAACATAACCATCAACCCTTTTTTCATCACTCTTCACCATTATTGGATTGATTTTCCGATTGTGTGGGCGGACCTGGCTTTTGATGTTCCCCGGACCTCTTCATATTTCCTTTACTAATAAACATGGGTCTATTTTTTATAGCCCAGACGGGAAAGCGAACAAATGCATCTTGTTGATTATGAAGGTTAAATGGTGCTAGCGGCATCATGTACGGAATACCAAACGAGCGAAGCGAACATAGATGAATCGTCATGAACATAAGCCCTAACATGATTCCATAAAAACCAAGCATTGTAGCTAATCCCATCAAGACAAAGCGAACTAATCTTGCAGCAATCGCCATAGCAAAAACGGGAGTTGAAAAATTCGCAATTGCTGTGATAGAAACAACAATAACCATTACAGGAGAGACGAACCCTGCTTGTACTGCTGCCTGACCTATTACGAGAGCCCCTACAATCGACACAGCTTGACCAACTGCCCTTGGAAGTCTAAGTCCCGCCTCCCTCAAAATTTCAAACGTAACCTCCATGATTAGTGCCTCTACAAAGGCTGGAAAGGGAACATTTTCACGTTGTGCCGCAATTGCGATAGCCATCGTTGTCGGGATCATCTCTTGATGGAAGGTAGTCGCAGCAATATAAACAGAAGGTCCAATTACGGCTATCAGGAAGGCTAAAATCCTTAAAATTCTTATTCCGGTTGAAATATCAAATCGTGAATAGTAATCATCAGGTGCTTGGAAAAATTGAATAAAAATAGCTGGAACCGTTATAACAAATGGAGTCCCATCGATAATCATAGCGATTCTCCCCTCCAGTAAATGGGATGTTACGACATCCGGTCTTTCTGAATGGTAGGTGGTTGGAAATGTTGTCCAAGTTTGGTCTTCAATTAACTGCTCGACATATCCTGAACCAAGGATGGAATCGATATCAATTCGTTTAAGCCTTTCTCTGACTTCTTCAACAATTTTCTCATTAGCAATGCCTTTTATATACAAAATGGCAACATCAGATTGTGAAACAGCTCCAATTTTCATGGATTCAATCCATAAATTGGGGCTCTTTATTCTACGGCGAATTAACGCTGTATTTGTACGGAGTGTTTCTGTAAACGAATCTTTTGGGCCGCGAATCGATAATTGGGTTGTAGGTTCCGAAATGGCTCGCCTTTCCCATCCTTTTGTCTCGCCACCAATTGCTTTGTTGCACCCTTGTAAAAAGATAAGTGTATCGCCAACCATCAATGTATCATAAACTTGATTCCAATTTTCAACTGTCTTGACACTTCCAAGTGCCATGGTTTTATCCAGCATGAATTGAAATATATCTATTGGTCCTTCGGGTACTTCTGTTTCCATAGCTGTTTCTAAAATATAATCGGCGATTGTTATTGAACTAGCCAATCCGTCAACATAAACTAACGCCCCTTTATGGGCACCAATCTTAAAATCGCGAATGACAATATCGGTACTATTCCCAAGTTCCTCTTTTATTCGTGAGATATTCTCTTGATAATCTCTTAGGATAGGCAAGTCCTCTGGTTTAAGCGGATCTTGTTTCTGCCTATAATTATCGTCCTGTCTCTTTTTTTGTTTATTTTTGAGCATTTTAGACAAAATCGACACAATATCCGCCTCACTTACAAATATTTAAAAACTTTTCTCCCAATACTGGATATATTGCCCACCAAATACCACTTTATCCCATTGAAAGCGGTTTTTATCCAATTCGGCATAACCTTTTTTAGGCGGAATAAGGAACCGGCTTGAAAAGAATAATAAAAAGAATATGATTCCTAAAGGTGTGATGAGTGTGAAGATATTTTTTGTTACGAGCTTTCTTGCGGTTTTCTCTGCAATACTTATTATTTCCTTGGATCTTATCATGGGGGTAAGAGTTTCTGGGATTATATGGAAGGCAATAAACCCTTTTAGGGTTATGGAACCGGCTGAATATGTTATTATTTTTCTATTTATGGCGTTTTTCGTCATCGATACCTTTGGTTCTTATTTAAATAAGAAAAATAAAAAGCAGAATCCAACTAATTAGTGTTTTTACTGGAGGATAACCACTTTACTGGCGGATAGCACTATTTTACTGGCGGATAACTCCAGTTTATTGGCGGATAGCACCAGTTTACTGACGGAAAACTCCACTTTACTGGCGACATCCCCATTTCACCCGTGATCCTGCCCGAACCCCTGGTATTTATCTAAAAACATGATCGGTTAACATTCATCTATACGAAAATAGCTTTAATAAAAAAGTAAGAGCCTTCCTTATAATGGAAGACTCTTGTCTGAATTAGATTTCGATATATTTTTTTCTCTTTTCTTGAACAACCTCATGAATAAAGCACCTACAAATGATAGTCTACTCCACCATCTCCTCTTCCCTTTTATATTTGGCCCATATACATAACGATTCCAAAAATAATAGAAAAATTCCTCTACAATTAGCAATAGGACGAAACATAGTGCGGAAATAGTTATCCAAAACCACATATTAAGGACTCCTTTTCAAACAGATAATGAATCATATTCGAAAAACCTCTTGAAAGTTCTTTCATAATCAAACGCTTTCCAACTGGAACTATCTGTATATTTTTATTTTACCAAAAAATCACTTAATTGTGGACTTTTAGGTAAATGATGTAGTATTTTTATTTTGAGTCACGAAACTTTTTAGGGGGGAATTTAATTTTATGGAATATCGTCGCTTAGGAAGCACTGGTTTAAAGGTTAGTGAAATTAGTTTAGGAAGCTGGCTTACATACGGAGGCTACGTCGAGGAACAAAATGCTGCAGCTTCGATTGATAAAGCATATGAATTAGGTATCAACTTTTTTGATACTGCAAATGTTTATATGCGTGGAGAAGCAGAAATTGTAGTGGGTAAAGCACTGAAGAAATATATACGGGATTCTTATGTATTGGCTACAAAAGTTTTTTGGCCAATGGGTGATGGTCCAAATGATCGAGGATTATCTCGTAAACATGTAATCGAGCAGTGCCATGCTAGTCTTAAACGACTTAACACTGATTATGTGGACATTTATTATTGCCATCGTTTTGACCCACAAACACCACTCGATGAAACTCTACGTGCTCTAGATGATCTTGTACGTCAAGGGAAAGTCTTATATGTCGGTGTGAGTGAGTGGACAGCTGAACAAATTTCCGAAGCCGTTCATCTTGCAGATAAAAAGCTGCTTGATCGGATAGTAGTCAATCAGCCGCAATACAGCATGCTGCAACGTTACATTGAAAAAGAAGTACTGCCTGTAAGTGAAAAACATGGAATTGGCCAGGTTGTCTGGTCACCACTCGCCCAGGGGGTGCTAACTGGTAAATATAAAAAAGGACAACAAGCACCAGCTGGCAGCAGGGCTTCACAGGAAAAATACAGCAATCTTTTTGGATTGTTAACGGATGAGAACCTCGATAAAGTGGAGCTTTTAAAAGAAGTTGCTCAAGACAATGAGCTTTCTCTAGCAAATCTTGCCCTTGCCTGGATTTTGCGGCAGAAGAATGTGGCCAGTGCACTGGTTGGTGCCAGCCGTCCCGAACAATTGGAAGAAAATGTGAAAGCATCAGGTGTAAGGCTAAACGATGAAACCCTTGCAAGGATTGAAGACATTTTAAGATAAAAAAAAGGCCTCTGGTTTTCGTCTCCAGAGGCATTTTTTAATACGATTACATTGTTTTTTCTAAGGTCGGTGCTTTTGTGTTAATAAAAAACTTGTTTCCTGCCAAGAAGAAAATGACACTGCCCAAGGTTGTGATGGCAAGAATCCAAAACATAATTTGTCCTTGAAACTGACTTAGAAGATAACCACCGATAACAGGACCTAAAAAGTTTCCAATCTTGCGGAATTGTGCTGCACCGAAATAGGTGCCACGCAAATGTTCAGGGGCAAGTTGATCAATCATCATGCTGTTGGAAGGAAATATTAAAATTTCACCTATTGTTAACAACACGATTGCCACAATAGCCGTTACCCAGCCATTAACAAAACTGAATGAAACTAATCCTGCCGCCATAAATACGGCTCCGATAACCATAACCTGCATTAACCGGAACTTTTCAGCGATATGGCTTATCGGCATTTGCAGGAAAACAACCATCACAGCATTAATCGTGATCAAGGTAGAAAAAATGACAATGCCATTGTCTACTGTTCCTTCAAGTATTTGCGGTAGGTTGGAGTCAATTTGAACATAGCCCATGTTGACTAAAATAATCCCAATGATTAGATATCTTAATGCTTTATCTGTTCTAATAATCGTAAATGCATCGCCAAAGGAGACAACTTTTTTGCTTTGTACAGTCTGTGGTAAGACAAATTTCTTCATTAAGATTACCAGCACGATGGCATACATCAAATAAGTAGTACCCGTTATAGCAAACGACAATTTTGCTGATGTACTGGCTAAATAGGCGCCAACAAGGGGACCAACGGATGCACCTATATTCATCGCCGTATATCGTAACGAATATACCTTCATTCGCTTTTCCTTATCGGTTAAGTCAGCCATTAAGGCTTGTGAGGTCGGTTCAAAAAATGAGTTACTCAATCCATTTAATGCGTTTAACAAAATAAACCAAACCTGGCCTGTAGCTACAGTAAATCCATAATAAACAAGTGCTACCATAAATAAAGATATGATCATAACAGGTTTCCGCCCAAAACGATCTGATAAATGACCGCCAATAAAACCGCCAACGGTTGCCATTAACGGACTCATCCCAACGGTTAAACCGATGATGATGGGCGACAGATCCATATGCCGAGATAAGTAGATAGATAGAAACGGAAGCGTCATATAAGCTGAGCCTCTTGATAAAACAGTACCGACTAATAAAACCCACACAATTGGATGAAATTGTCCGATATAATTTTTTACTTTTTCCATATAGGTTCAGCCTCTCATAAATTTTTCGGTCAATTTCTAGTAAAACAATTTGCGTGGATATTGTAAAGAATTTTCTTACTGTTTTAACAGAAAAAGCCAGTTCCATTTAAGAACTGACTTCAGTAAATTTAGTTAGGGTCTTTGTAGGTTAACGCTCGTTCACTATCCCCATAGCCCTTTGTGGTTGGATCCTGTACTATGCCTAACATCGATAACAAAACAAAGACTCCATTCACAAAGGTTAATACGCCATTCTGAATGGCATCAGAAAGTTGAAAATCAATGATTCCATAGGAATTTAAACACGCTAATACCATTTGAGCAACGATCATTATTTGAGATATAAATGCGATAACCCAATTCCGATTTCTTAATCGAACTTTCCAGTTGATCATCTTCCCCTGCCCCTTCCTATATGTTAAACACTCTTTCTATTAACATATGCTTGGGCGAGGAAATGGTTGTCCGCGATTATCATGGGTTATTATCTTTTACCACATTAGACCTCTCTTCGCATGGCTTTTAATACATCAACCTTAGTTGCACGCTGCGCTGGGCGTAAGCCTGAAATAATCGTCACAGCGTAACAAATCACGATACAAATAATTGGTAAAACCAGCGGGATATCACTAAAGATTAGGTCTAATTCCGTTTCTTGGCCAAATGCCTGTTTGATAATCAATGGGATCGCAAAATTAACGGTATAGCTAATTCCATATGATACGATCGTGCCAATGAGTGCACCAATTAACCCAATATAACTGCTTTCAAGCAAAAAGATCCGCTTAATTGTTTTCGGGTTCGCTCCAATGGCTTTCATGATTCCAATATCAGGTGCCCGCTCGGTTACCGCCATCGTCATTGTATTGTAAATACCAATAGAAGCAATCAGGATTGCGATTGTCCCAATAAAGATAAGACCTGCCTTCGCAATCATAAACACCATATTTACCTCTTTTAATTCATTTACAACTGAATATGTAGCATAATTCTTATCTTTTAACTGATCAGATATACTTTGGACTGCTTCCATGTTTTTGGAATAAATTTTTACTTCATCATATGCATTTTTATGAACCTCTAGGTCGTCAGATACTTTTTTAGTATTTGCATCCAACATGTACCCTTTTGGTGTCCCCGTAAACTTCTCAATTTCTGTTAACATCTCATCCGAAATAAAGACACTGCTATCTTGGGCCCATTCTTTTGTTGGCTTTTTAGAGATTCCCACTACTTTCAAGGGAATCGTTTTTTCGATTTGTTTCCCCTCTTTAAACTGGCGAATCGTTAATACAATTTCTTTTCCAAGTAAATCACCCTTGTAGAGATACGCTTCTTTAATCTGCCCTTTTTCATCATACAGATCATCGCCAGCATCCTTGTCAGCCAGATTTAATAGGAAATTATAGCCCACGGCCACTTCATTTTTCTCCTTTGGCAGACGTCCCTCCGATAATTCGAAACCAGCTTTTATTTCGGCAGGAAAATTAGCCACAAAGGTTTGTGTTCCAACTTGATAATTTTCAATCGAATAGGTACTTTCTTGCTGCAACATTTTCCTTCTAGTCACTGCTTTCACATCTTTTATCTTTTCAAATATACGAACATCTTTATCATTTAAAGGACGATACACACCTTGATCTTTTGTTTCTTTGCCATGCACATCGATTTGGGTAATGACCCTCCGTTCGGTTATTTCTTTTACCACCGATTTCTGCAGCCCAAACCCTACTGAGGCAAGCACAATTAAAAAGGCACATCCCATTGCCGTTGCTAGAATCGTCATGAAGACTCTCGTTCTATTTTTCTTCATATTTTGACGGACAAAGCGGAATTGATCTCTTAGCTTCATATCGTCACCCCCTCGACAATGCGTCCATCTTTTAATTCAATTTTGTGATGGCCAATTTCGGCGACCTTGTCATCATGGGTGATAATTAAAAATGTGATGCCCATATCCTTATTTAATTCCTTAATAAATGAGAGTAGCTCTTCCTCTGTTTCACTATCAAGGCTCCCTGTCGGCTCATCGGCAAGAATAATCGGAGGATTCACAATTAAGGCCCGGGCGATACTTACCCGCTGCTGCTGTCCGCCTGATAGTTCTCCAGGATAATGATCCTGGTAATCTAGTAATCCCACTTTTTTAAGCATAGCTTCAGTTTTTATTTTTCTATCCTTTTCGTTCACACCTTTTAATATCAATGGCAATTCTACATTTTGAAATGCCGTCATGCTTGGAATCAATTGAAAGCTTTGAAAAATAAAGCCTAGATGATTGATCCGGAAGTCAGCAAATTTCGATTCATTCAAATCTGATACTTTTTCCCCGCTTATCCAAATTTCCCCCTCTTTTGGATGAATGAAACCACTGATTAAATTAAGGAGAGTCGATTTTCCTGACCCGCTTCTGCCCACTATGGTCACAATTTCACCTTTCTCGACGCTAAAAGAAATATCTCTTAGTACTGGAATAATTGTTTGTCGCCCTTTTTTTCCAATCACAAAGTCATGGCTTAAGTTTTTTATTGTTATCATCATATCCTCCTGTTTCCCAATCACTTCACCATAATAGACGAAGCAAACTCATCTGACCCCTACAAAGGAATAAATATTTTTTCACAACTTGTTAGACGCTTATTACGTTTTTTTGGTTACATATGGGAATATTAGTTTCTATATGGGCTTTTACTAGTCTTTTTAATTGATAAAATTTATAATAAAAGAATTGAAAATTACTTTTTGAAAGTAAGGAGATCACATGGAGAAATTACATCCTTATTGGGAAAAGATTGTTCGTTTCTGGAAAAAGAAACATTTAACTCAAATATTATTATTACTCATCCTAGTGGTTGTTTTAGCCACCATCCTTTATTTTGGCTGGATTGCGATGAGAGCAAATGTAGAATCACTAAAACAAGGCCTAAGCCAGCCGACAGTTATATATGATAAAAAAGGGAAACTAGCTAGTAATGTTGCCACTAATCGGACGAAAGGAGTACAAATCAAGGATTTGCCTAAGTATGTCCCTAATGCCGTCGTAGCGATTGAGGATGAACGATTCTATGAGCATGGCGGCTTTGATATAAAGGGGATTGCACGTGCTTTTTTCAGCAACTTGTTTGCAGGCAGGGTAACGGGCGGCGGCAGTACATTAACCCAACAGTTAACGAAGAATGCCCTCTTATCTCCAGAACGAACCTATAAGCGAAAAGCGGAGGAATTATTTTTAGCGGTAAAAATTGAGAAGGTTTACTCCAAAAACGAGATTTTACAGATGTACCTTAATCAGGTTTATTTCGGGAGCGGTGCCTGGGGAATCAGCAACGCTTCCAAAAAATACTTTGATAAAAATATTAAAGACGTTACGATCAGTGAGGCAGCCATGCTTGCCGGTTTACTGCATTCACCCAATTATCTTGACCCTTATAAAAACTATGATTTAGCAATGAAAAGACGAAATACCGTTTTAAGTAAAATGAAAGAACTTGGTATGATCTCTAACTCAGAGTATAAACAAGCTAAAAAAGAAAAGATCCGCCTGCATGATGGCGGCGGAAGCAATGTTGAACGAAAATACCCTTATTATGTGGATGCGGTCCTAAATGAAGCGATCTATAAATATGGGTTGACACAAGAGGAAATCCTTACGAGAGGTTATCGAATTTACACTGCAATGGATCAAAATCTTCAGACTGCTCTTGAAAAGGTGTATAGTGAAGACTATTTGTTCCCGCGCAGTAGAGGCGGAAAGCTTGTCCAAAGTGGCTCTGTTCTAATGGATCCTGCTACAGGAGGGGTTAGTGCTTTAGTTGGCGGCCGCGGCGAGCATGTATTCCGAGGCTTTAACCGGGCAACCCAATTACGGGCACAGCCAGGGTCATCCATCAAACCATTGGCCGTTTATACACCTGCCCTTGAGGAAGGCTACAAATACTCATCCGAGCTTGTTGATAAACCAATCACCTTCGGAAATTATAAACCAGAAAATTTTTCAAAAACATATGAAGGCAAGGTTGAAATGTACAAGGCACTTGAGAAGTCGCTGAATATCCCAGCTGTATGGCTGCTAAATGAAATTGGCTTAAATAAGGGGATCGAGTCATTGAAGAGGTTTGGGATCCCTGTCGAAAAAGAAGATAAAAACCTGGCCATTGCACTAGGCGGGATGAGTAAAGGGGTCTCCCCTCTTCAAATGGCTAACGCCTTTTCTGCTTTCCCAAATGGCGGGAACCGAGAAGATAGCCACTTGATCACTAAAATAGTCGGACCCACTGGAAATGTGATCGCAGAGCATGAAGCAAAAACGACAAAAGTAACTTCCGCAGAGGTAACAGATGAGATGACATCGATGCTCTTAAATGTAGTCGAATCAGGAACTGCTAGGCGCACCCGCATCCCTGGTGTGCAGATTGCTGGAAAAACGGGATCGACTCAATTACCTTATCGTGATATTAGTGGAACCAAGGACCAATGGATGGTTGGATATACGCCAAATCTTGTCGGCGCTATCTGGTTAGGGTTCGACCAAACAGACCGGGAACATTACTTGCCAAGTCCAAGTTCGGCCAATGTGGTGCCGATATTTAAAGAGATAATGAAGGAGTCCATTCCACATCTGCCAAAGGAACAGTTTGAAGTGACTTCGATTAATGATCAACTCAAAGGTGATGTTCCTTTGAAGATAAGCATCAATAACCAAGCGAAGAAAATTAGCAAGGAATTAAATGAAAATGCACAAAAAATCGGAAAAACGATAAAGGAAAATGCTCCAGGTTGGAAAGAAAGTTTCGATAGGGCTTTATATAAGCTTGGTCAGGGAGTTAATTCAATTATAGAAAGAATTCGGCAGTAAAAAATAGCACCAATGCGGTGCTATTTTTTTATCTGCAAGGAGTGGAACAAACTTCCTGTCATTTTTCGTAATGTTTCTTCTTGGTCTGGATGGATAACGGCGATGAAACAAGTGGAGGGGCCAGCTGATTTTAACATATCCACGTTTGTGACGATCATTTCTTGGGTTAGGTCTTCATTTGAGAACAGTTGATTAAGCTCATATAAGATTCCTTTAGAACCAACCGGCCATAGAATGACATCCTGAACCTTGCTGACCTCTTGAAAAATAGATAGAGGGGCAACCTGATCCTGTAGTTCGATCACTTCGTTTCCAACGAGCGGCAATCCAATAACGGCAAAGCTCCACTGATTAGAGTAAGTAATATCAGTCGTTTTAGCAGTTGGCTTTTTGCCGAGAACAACTAATCCAACTGCAGATTGAACGAGTGAAAAGTTACTCTCACTACTCCCGGTTATCCTTACATCCGATAGCCTTAGTTCGAACAGCCCCTTTTCGATTCCCCTAACCAGTTCATCCCATGGTTCATTTCCGCAAAAGTTATGGAGGACGACTGAAATTGGCACCCCACCTGCAGCCATACATTCCATGACGGCGACTCTAAATGCATAATAAGCGACCGTTTCGTAGGAAACTTGAACAAGATCCTGTTCCTTCATCCCAATGGCTCCGCTATTATCACAAGCAATAATGAGGGATTCTCCACCGTTAAAAGGGATTGTAACGATATCCCTCATTGTTTTACATCCCGATTAGGTAATCCCTGCTTGACCAGGGATGATAACCGAGGAATAGTGACCACTGCGACTACAGTATTGATGATAGAACCAATGAGCAGTGAAGGGACAATCCCCAAATAAAAGCCTGTATTCATTAGAAAAATAAAGGGTAACGGTGCAACAAATGAGTTACCAATAATGAAAAACACACTAGCTAAAATCTTCTTGGTTTTATAAAGACGGCCAAACCCCCATACAAGTAGGGCCATTTCAACAGCAATTAAAAAGTGCAGAGGGCCGAGTGGGAATCCACCTATTAATGCTGATAAGAGATGACCAAATGCTCCCACTAACGCACCTGGCCCCGCACCAAACAGGACCGCTGCCAATAGAGCTGGGAATGCATCTAAAGCGACGCTGCCAATAATAGCCGGAATCTTAATCATCGCCCCGACAACAGACAATGCGGTTAACATCGCCAGCCCGCTAATCAATTTACCCTTCATTCTACTTGTCATCCTTACGCTTCACATCCCTGAACACCTTGGCACTGCGGACATATTCTACATCACGGACTTTTAAGCGGAAGTTGATCACGCGTGCCAGCGCAAAGAAATAATCGGAGAGACGGTTTAGGTACATTAATGCTAGTTCAGATGTTTTGGTGTCGGATTTTACCAACTTAACAACCAATCTTTCGGCCCTTCGAGTCACGGTCCTGGCGATATGAATCGATGCTGATGGCTTAGTACCTCCCGGTAAAATAAATCGCTCCAGTTCTGGTGCTTCTGCAATATATTCATCTATTTTCTTTTCTAGGTAATCAATGGCTTCTTGTTGAAGTTTTACTTCTCGCTTTTCAGTCACATTTGCAAGGTCGCCGCCACAATCAAACAGCTCATGTTGGATTTTTTCAAGATCACCAAGCACGTCCTTAAATAAAAGAGGGTCGAGTTCTTGAATAGCCTGACCGACAAAACAATTGACTTCATCTACTGTTCCGTATGCTTCGACTCGGGTATCATCTTTGTCTACCCTTCCTCCGATAATACTTGTTTTTCCTTTGTCACCTGTTCTTGTATAAATTCTCATCGATTTCATTCCCCTTTACTTAATAGTTTGATTTAAGCCATACCAAATCAAGTCAACTTTTTCTGATTTGGCTGCAATATCTTGATATGCCCATCCGGTTACATCCCGCCATCGTCTATTTGCTGCCTCCATAGGAACAATTCCTTTTGATATATCAGTTCCTATGACAATTAACTGGCGCTGCAGCTCAGCTTGTTCCCAATTGAGCCATTCCTCTAAACAATTAACCCATTTCACCCGGCATTTATCAGCATCCATTGTTGCAGTTAACTCTTTTAACCATATTTCAACACCCTCAAGGATCACTACATCCTGGTAGAAATCGATCAAGTTAATCGGGAGAGAGTGGTTATCGTACGCAGATACCCAATGTTTATTCTCATAAACGCTGTAGGTATTCTTTACCCATGCTCTTTTGCCGTTAAAGGCTCCTCCAATAATAAAATGCATCGTTCACCCCTCCTTAGCGATTCCTTCTCAAAAATAAGTTCGTAGCCTTGATCATGCGTTACCTGCCATTCCCAAAATTCTTTCGGCTGAGGGGCAAACCTTGATAAAAGATGGCGGATAACCCCGCCATGGGTAATCACCGCACAGCTTTTTAAGTTTAAGTTAAGAACCTCTTCAATAATCTTAACCCAGGCAGAATCAACCCTTTTGCTGAAGACGTGAAAGGATTCACCGCCCGGTGGAGAATGAATCCATGGATCTATCACCCAGTGGTGATAATGACTATTTTCTCTCAAATCTTCGTACGTTTTCCCTTCCCAACTACCGAAATTCATTTCTCGTAATTCCATGACAAGATGCATGTTGGCAGTTGGAAATAACCATTCTCCTGTACCAACACATCTTTGTAAATCACTAGAATAATAACGTTGGTAGCTTTTTGAAATGACGAGATCCTTTGTTTCATGAGATAAAGGTGAATCGTTCCAGCCCAAATAGGCTTTTCGTTTGTTCTCTTCCGTTATACCATGACGAAATAATGCAATAACCACACGGTCATCCACAGTAGTAACTCAGTCCCTTCTACAGCAGCACCTAAGACATCCCCTGTAATACCTCCAAACCATTTCACAGCTTTCCGGCGAATCAAGAGTAAACAACAGGCTGCCACTAGAATCAATAAACCCATTAGAATTAAAGCTTTATTTACGAAACTGATAAGAATGAAAAGACTAATTAAATAAATAGGATACGGCCATAGCGCTTGAGGTTTTGCCGCATTCTGAAACAGCTTGCCGAGTCCCTCATCTTTGGCGCTCTTAACCGTTAACAACAGAATGCCCATTACACTCTTACTTAAAAATGGAATCATAGCAATCATGAAAAATAGTACATTTTCGACATTGGCTGTACTTTCATACATGAAGAGAAACCGACAGCTTAATAAAACAAGAATGGAAAGAACACCAAATGCCCCTGTCCTTGGATCCTTCATAATTTCCAGCCTTTTCGCTTTGTCTTGATAGGAAAAATATGCATCACTGGCATCCATCCAGCCATCTAGATGAATTCCTCCAGTCAAAACAATCGTCGCCAGCCAGAGTAAGAACGCCGAAGCCAGATGAGAAAAAGGAGTATATTCAAGGCAGAAATAATACACGGCTGCATAAATGATTCCTTGAATCAATCCAACAAGTGGGAAGGCTTGGACTGCCTTTTTAAGATGTTCGTTATCCATGGGTAATACTTTATTGATAGGTATCGCCGTAAAAAATTGAATATTAATGAAGAAACCCTTCCAAAACTTCATGATTTTGAGCCCCATTGATCGATGAGCTTTTTTATTAGCTCCCATTTTAGGTGACTTTTCATCTCATCGGCTAAAAAATCAAATCTTTTATCCTTAAACTCGTTAATCGATCGGATTCCCTCGATCGGCAACCCTTTCTTTTTGCGAATCATGTTTAACCATTGATTTCTCCATTCATCATTATGAAATAGATGGTGAAGATACGTCCCAATGATTTGACCGTCATTTCCGAAATAACCATCCTCTTCCCCAGTAGCAAATGTTAAAAACGGACACACTTTTGTTGGAAATATGGTCTTTCCTAGGTGGATTTCATACCCTTCTAACGGCTGATTAGGTCGCAATCCTGTATCTTTGTGATAATGAGCAATGACACGATTTGTTTCTTTATCCTTATAAAAAGTAGTCGTTGCAGGGATAATGCCTAAACCCTTTACTGTCAAGTTGGGGATACTGGTGTCTGAACCAGCTTCATCTATCATTTCTTGGCCGAGGATTTGATACCCGCCACAAATCCCAACAACAAAACCGCCATTTGCCACATGCGTTTTGATTAGGATATCTAACTGTTTATCTCGTAAATTTTCCAAGTCGCTAATGGTACTTTTTGTACCAGGAATGATGATCGCATCCGGCTGTCCAAATTCATTTGCATGTTTGATCCAGCGAAGAGATACATTTTCTTCAAATAAGAATGGTTCCATATCACTGTAATTTGAAATATAAGGCAGGTGGATGACCGCAATATCGACTATTCCTTTTTGGCGATTAGAAAATTGGGTCCCGATTGATAAGGAATCCTCTCCATCGATCATATGATTCTCCACATATGGCAATACACCTAAAACAGGGATACCTGTTTTTTCTTCCAGCCATTGAACTCCATCTTCAAATAGGGTGAGATCGCCGCGGAATTTATTGATAATCACACCAGCAACTCGTTCCAGTTCGTGAGGTTCCAGTAAATCCAGCGTGCCTACGATACTCACAAACACACCGCCGCGATCAATATCAGCAACCAGGATCACTGGTACATCCGCTAATTCAGCTACCTTCATATTAACAAGTTCTCGGTCCTTTAAATTAATTTCAACTGGGCTGCCAGCTCCTTCGATTACCACCACATCAAAATGAGTGGAAAGGTGTTGAAGTGATTTCTTAATCACTTCTATCCCCTTCTCATAAAAGTGATCCCGATATCCACATCCCGAAAAGGTATCGATTGCTTTTCCTAGATAAACAATTTCTGCTTGCAGATCGGAACGAGGCTTTAGTAGAATTGGATTCATCCAAACGTCTGGTTCAACTCTTGCTGCCTCCGCTTGAATTCCCTGCGCTCTGCCAATCTCTTTTCCGTCTCTAGTGACATAGGAGTTATTAGACATGTTCTGTGACTTAAACGGGACAACTCTTACTCCTTCATTGGCAAGGATTCGGCACAAGGCCGTTACGATAAGACTTTTGCCTACATCGGAAGCTGTCCCCTGAATCATAATTCCTTTCATCGAATTTCTCCCTTCATGACGATGGGAATCCCCGCCTCTACTAAAAACACTTGATCCGCTTCATTGACTAAATACTGATGGATCTGTCCTAACAAACGCCCGTAGGTAATCACCATTTCATTGTCAAGGAATGGTTCATTTAATACTTCATTACTAACAACTATCATAGTCCCTGCACGTTTTTTAATCGAAGTAATCCCGGAGAGAATATGATCTGTAACGGTGAATAAAAATCGCTCATCCCATATTTGCTTAGCAGTAAACAATTCATTATTTAATAGTGTCGTGACACAATCTACTAAAACCACATCTTTCACATGAAACTCCCCAGCAATCTTCCCTATTTGATGTGATTGTTCATACGTTTTCCACTGGCAGGTACCTGCAAAGCGATCGTGTTGGTGTTTTTTAATTCGTTCTTCCATTTCTGAATCTGATGGAACACCCGTTGCTAGATAGTTCAGCCGGCTGTTTGTCTTTCTAGCAACCTCTACTGCTTTCTCCTCAGCAAACCTGCTCTTCCCGCTTCTAACTCCGCCTGTTACAAAGATGAATGAGGATGCCGCCATTGTGCTAGCACCTCCATTAGTTGATTATTTTCTTCATGATCCTTAATTGCAAAACGCAGCCAGCGTCCCTCCAAACCTGGGAAATTAAAGGTATGGCGGGGAATGATACCCTTATGAAGAAGAAACTCAAATAAGGCGAATTGATCTTTTATCTGCGGATCTTGCAATAAATAGAAATTAACAGAAGAAGCAGAAACAACAAATTCATTTTGCTTAAAAAAAGCAAAAAGCCTTTTCCGCTCATAACCAATATATTCTTGTGACTCTTTAATAAAAGATTCATCTTGCATACAAAGTTCTCCAGCCAGTAACGCAATGGTATTGGTACTCCAATGTGATTGCAGTTTGGCAAGTTCTGAAACAATGGCTGGTTGAGCGAGTAAATATCCTAAGCGAATTCCAGGAATCGCAAACATCTTTGTCAGCGAACGAATGATAATTAAATTTGAAAACCTATTTAGGTATGGTACAAACGAAACATAATCGGTTAAAAAATCAAAAAATGCTTCATCCAAAATGACGAGGCAGTCTTGCTCTTCACATTCCTCTAAGATCGAAATAATCGTTGACATTGGATATTGAATGCCAGTTGGATTATTTGGATTACACAAAAATAAGGCATCTGCACCATTTAGACTGGAACGTAAATCATCTGAAATCAATTCAAACCTTGGCTCTCTCAATTGATGATAGACAATTTCACAGTTGTTGGCCTGACAAGTTGTTTCATACTCTGAGAATGCCGGCTCCACGATGACGACTTTTTTGCCAGCCAGTCTTCGTGCAAGTAGTGTGATAAGTTCTGCACCACCATTACCAATTAAAATAAAATCCATCGGGATTTGTTCTGATTTAGAAATCCTATCCTTTAGCTGTGTAGCGAATGGATCTGGATAGACATGAATTTCTTTAAAAAAGTCCTGCCACCTTTCCTTTAACGCAGGTGGTGGTCCAAGTGGATTGATATTCGCGCTAAAATCAATATACTGCTTCGGAAGAGCTAACCCCATTGCCTCATATAAATATTGAGGATTCGAGCCATGTGAAGGCCAAATCAAGGAGCATTCCTCCCATCCATATCATTAATAAAAATAAAAAGACCGTTCTCTTAAGAATAGAATTGGCTTTAAGAATATGATTCGCTTGAATCGGCTGGAGCGATTCTCCCATTTTTGCACGGTCTGAAACGACTCCTTTGTAATAATTGATACCGCCAAGTTGTATCCCTAAAATAGCCGCGACAGCTGCTTCACCCCAGCCGCTGTTAGGGCTTGGATGCTTCTTCGCATCACGGAACAAAATGGACCACGCCATTCTCTGTCCTGTCCTTTCAGGTGGTTTAGAAAGCAGCATGATCATCCCTGTTAATCGGCTGGGGATCCAATTCATCACATCATCCCATTTTGCAGACGCCCAGCCAAACTCTTTATATTTTTCGTTCATATGGCCCACCATCGAGTCGCAAGTATTCGCAGCCCGATAAACCATCGCAAGTGGTGCACCGCCAATGAGTGCCCAAAACATAGGGGCTGTCACACCATCACTCGTATTTTCTGCGACCGTCTCAATCGCCCCCCGTGCAATTTCTCCTTCGTCCAGGGATGCTGTATCACGCCCCACAATATAGGATAGTTTTTCACGGGCTCTAGCTAGATCCCCATTGACTAATGGTTGATAAACCTCTACCGCTGCACTTTTTAAGCTCTTTTGGGCAATGGTTGTCGAAATAATCATACTTTCTACTAAAATCCCAGCAAAGGGATGCACCCAATAACTTACTACAACTAAAACCAGTGCGACGAAAAAAACAAATAGTAAAATAAAAAGGAGCATTCCCACCCCATTCCATTTCTTATACTTCCCTTTATTCCAACGTTTTTCAAAAAATGTAATCATCGTCCCAATCCATCTGACTGGATGGGGCCAATTGGGTGGATCGCCAATAAACATGTCAATAAAATAGGCACCTGTAATTGCGACTAAATGATAGACGATCATTTTCGTTTCCTTTTATTTGATGTTTGAATCGCTTCGGTTGTACACTGGTAAACAGCCTTACTAATCAGCTTTCCTAATGGGGTAATAGTTCCAGCAAACTCCAATCTTTCTCCCCTTTGAGTTGCAGCAATTAAAATACTATCTGTCGAAGTTCCAGTAGCGAAAGTTCCTGTGAGTTCATCCATTACCTTTAGGTCATTCAACGCCTTTACTTTCGCTTCCGTTGCGGTCATGATGCTTTGGATAAAAGCCTCCTCCGTTAGCTCACCATCGACAAAAATCCATGTATTGATTGTTCCAGGTACCTTATCATACGAATGAACTTCACTTTTCGAGGCATCAATTGCATTTCCCACTCCAGCTGTTACAACAACAAAAATCGAGAAGGTGTCACTCGTATACGTTTTGTATATGACATCCTCCAATATTACTGCAGTCATCATTCCAACTGTTTCGGACGGTTCCATCCCTTTTGATTTGAGAAATGAAGCCATTTCTGAACGGTGATCATGACAATTATAATCCTTGTTGACATGCCGATTTACAAATGTCTGATGCCATCCGGTACCTGAGCCAATTACTCCTGAGGACATCGTTCTTAATGGTATCGGGGATGTGAACTCGATAAAATCTTGTGATATATGTAACCTCGAATCATCTAAATGAAAATCCAGCAATTCGCTCTTCACCTTTGGCAGTAAAACCATTTGTGGTGCAGCGACTTTAGGATGGGGGTGGTTTTGGATATCGGTATGGTACACGTCTCTTATTCGTTCTTCACGTAACACCTCATTAGGAATGTGATCGATATTAATCCGTCCATTTTCAAGGAGGAGCAACCGGTCACAATAAAGCCCAGCAAGGTTTAAATCATGAAAAATCGAGATGACAGTTAAACCGTTTTCTGCTGTCCATTGTTTTAGGAAATCTAGTAATTCCTTTTGATACGATAAATCCAAATGGTTCGTGGGTTCATCTAAAAGAAGAATTTCAGGTTCTTGCGCTAAGGCTTGGGCGAGAAATACTCTTTGTTTTTCACCGCCTGATAACTCCTGAATATTTTTATGTTGGAATTTGGCCACACCAATTTGATTCATTACCCGTTGGACAACCTCTTCATCGTCGTTACTCCAGGTTTGAAATAACCCCTTTTGATGGGCATAACGCCCGAGGGAGACGGTTTCTCTAACCGTGTAAGAGAAAGATTGTGATGAATGTTGGGACAGGACAGCAACAATTTGGGCCAACTGTTTTGCCTTGTATTCCTGCAGACGTTTGCCATGGATCAGAATCTCCCCTTTTTGGAGCGGTAAAATGCCGCTTAGCATTTTCAAAAGGGTTGTCTTTCCACTTCCATTTGGTCCTAATATCCCGAATAGTTCTCCCTTTTTAACGTCAAAAGAAAGGTCCTTCAGAATTGCTTCACTCGAGTATCCTCCAGAAACCTTTTGCACGTTCAGCATTCTTTAACCACTTCTTTCCATCTTTTTTCTTTGCAGCAGAATGATTCCAAAAATCGGAGCACCAATTAAGGCAGTAATTACACCAATCGGTAATTCCGTTGGAGATATGATCGTTCTTGAAATCAGGTCAGCCAAAATTAAAAAACCGCTTCCCGTAATAATCGATAATGGAAGAAGATGGCAATGATTAGAGCCCCACAATAATCTCGAAAGATGTGGAATCACCAATCCTACAAACCCAATGGTGCCTGACACCGCAACCGCCGCTCCAGTTAAAATAGAGCCTGCCGTTAAGATTATGAGCTTTTTCTTATGAACATTGACTCCTAAATGCTGTGCTCGTTCTTCTCCAAACGACATGGCATTTAGTTCTTTGGCATTAAAGATTAGCAGACAAGAACCAATTACAAAAAACGGTAAAATGATTTTTATGTAATCCCAACCTCTCATCGATACACTACCTAAAAGCCAGCCAATAATTTGCCGGAGCTCATCCCCTGTAAGCGCAATCATGAGCGATATGATTGCTCCCAAGAAGGAGCTAAAAATAATTCCTGTTAAAATAATGGTTTCCACTCTTAAAGTACGCTCTATTTTACTCGCAAATGTAAGGACTAGAAAGATTGTAAAAAAAGAAAATAGAATGCTCAGCAATGGTAAGGTAAAGGAACCGATGAAAGGGATGGAAAGTTGGAAAAATAGCGTTAACACTGCACCTACAGATGCCCCAGAGGATACACCTAATGTATATGGATCTGCTAATGGATTTCTGAGCAGACCTTGAAAGGCTGCCCCTGCAATAGCAAGGGAAGCCCCGACAAGACCTGATAATATCACTCTAGGTAAGCGTATGCTTAGGACAATACTCGAATACATTGGGTCAATTGTCTCCAATGAAATAAATCCAAATAATTTTGCACTGATAATCTTCATAATCGTTAAGATTGGAACTGAAATCGTTCCAATTGAAATACCTAATATAATAGATAGAACAAGGAAAATTCCAGCTAGAATATAGGCAACAAACTTGTTATTTAAAAACTTCAGGATAGACAGCCTTCGCAAGTTCTTCTACTCCTTCAACGATCCTTGGGCCAGAACGAGTGACCCGATCTGAATCGACATCCACGACATTCTTATTTTTTACGGCGCTGACCGATTCCCAGCCTTTTCTGCTTAAAACCTGGTCTTTCGGATTCTTCACATAGTAACCATAAGTAGTTACAATGACATCAGGATTGCGTTTAATCATTGCCTCCTGATCAATTTTAATCCAGCCTTCTTGATCATTTGCGATATTTTCTGCATTTATTAAACTTAGCATCTGATCCATAAACGTATTCTTTCCAGGTGTATAAATTTCTGGTGCCGGTGAAACCTCGACAAATACTTTTTTCTTATCTTTTATTTTCTGTGCCTTTGCTTTAATATCTGCCAATTTATCCTTCATCGCGGTGATCATTTCTTCGGCTTTCACTGTTTCACCGGTAGCTTTTCCAATCATATCAATGGAATCATAAATTTGGTCAAAATTTTGGGCATCATTAACGACTAAAACTGCAATGCCAGCATCTTTTAGCTGCTGGAGACCTGCTTCAGAATTGTGTGCTGAAGAGGCATGGGCTAACACTAAATCTGGTTTTAAGGAAATAATTTTTTCTAAATTTATTTCCTGTCCGCCGATTTTCTCTTTTTTCGTTGCAGCCTCCGGATAATTATCGAAATCGGATACACCCACCACTTCTTGATCGAGACCTAAAGCAAATGCAATTTCTGTATTACTTGGGATTAGTGAAACAATCTTTTCTGGTTTCTTTTCAATTGTTACTTTGGTTTGGGTAGCATCTGTAAGCGTAAGGGGATATGTTATTTCCGCCGTTTTCTTCTCAACACTGGATTTATTCTCTTCGTTTACTTGGTCATTCTTTTCAGCACAACCTGCTAATACTCCTACTGTCAATAATACTACTAACAGCAATGAATACAACTTCTTCATTTTTCTCCCTGCTTTCTGTGTAAAGTATCATGTATGTAACAAAAAATAAATCTTTTCTTGTGCCAAACAAAATGCTTGATAACAGCAAAAAACATCTCCAAAATGAAATGGAGATGTTGGTATGATAGATTCAGGTTACTAGCATAAGTAAAGAGAGTCTAGCCTTCAACACCTTCCTATCCTCGTAGGTTATTGGCGCACAAGAATTAGGCAGGTTTCCTGGCTCATGGTCATCGCTTCCTATGCCTTCCCATCGTATACGACAGTGACACAATATAGGTTGCTCCCATTTACAGTGGCGGGACCGCGTTGGATTATACCAACTTCCCTTTTAAGCTTAAAATCTTCTGAGAAGATTTTAGCACCTAAATTTAAAAAAATATTTTTTGTTATATTTATTATAGAAAATGAGGAATGATTTGTATATGTTTTTTTACAACAAGTTATTGTTCAATGCTTCTGCATAAATTTGCCATTTCAATCGCAGCCGTTGCTGCATCCCAACCTTTATTTCCTGCCTTTGTACCAGCTCGCTCAATTGCTTGTTCGATTGAATCCGTTGTTAACACTCCAAAAATAACCGGAATGCCACTTTTTAGATTGATAGCAGAAACACCCTTTGCCACTTCATTACAAACATAGTCAAAATGCGGAGTAGAACCGCGAATGACCGTTCCAAGCGTGATCACTGCATCATACTTTTTACTATTGGCCATTTTTTGTGCGATTAATGAAATCTCAAATGCCCCCGGAACCCATGCAATATCCACGTCAGTCTCGCTAACTCCATGTCTTTTTAGTGCATCCTGTGCCCCGCTTAATAATTTACTGGTGATGAATTCATTAAATCGACCAACAACAATTCCAATTTTCAGACCAGATCCAACTAAATTTCCTTCAAAAATATTTCCCATGAGTATGCCTCCATAAGTAGTTTTTGTGATTTGTATTTCTTCTTTTCAACAGGTAATTAAACTTCCCGCTTAACCAAGTTTTCCTTTTTCATTCGGTATTCCACTAAATCCTTAATCGTAATCATTTTAAGGTTCATGTCCTTAGCAATTTTATGAAGCTCTGGGACGCGGGCCATCGTTCCGTCCTCATTCATAATTTCACAAATGACTCCAGCGGGCTTAGCACCGCATAATTTAGCAAGATCTACAGCAGCTTCTGTATGCCCAGTTCTTCGCAAGACACCACCTTCTTTTGCAATAAGTGGAAACATATGACCTGGTCGTTTAAAATCATCCGCTTTTGATTCGGGATCAACCAAACTCATCACTGTTGCCGAGCGTTCAAACGCTGAAATGCCTGTCGTCGAAAACTTGTGATCAATGCTAACGGTAAACGCAGTTCCATGCGGATCCGTATTATTAGAAACCATTGGGGATAAATCAAGCTTTTGAGCTAAATCCTCCTCAATCGGAATACAGATGAGACCTCTTCCGTGTGTTGCCATTAAGTTAATCACTTCCGGCGTTGCCTTTTCTGCAAGGGCAATAAAATCCCCTTCATTTTCCCTGTTCTCATCATCACAGACAATGACAACCTTCCCTTTTTTTAAGTCAGAAAGGGCTTCATCAATCGTATTAAACACGTTTCATCTCTCCTTTCAATAGTACAACAAAACGAAAGCCTGATTTGATTCCTTTATTTAATAAAATCCATTCTCTTCTAAAAAATTAGCGGTTATCCCTTTGTTACTTTTTTGCGGGGCATCATTTGATAGGTTATGGATAAAATGACCGACATATTTTCCAATCATATCGCATTCTAAATTAACAATATCTCCTGAACCCTTATTCCCTAAAATTGATTCTGACAATGTATGTGGAATAATCGATAAAGTAAAGCTTTTTTCCGAAACGGCAAAAACAGTTAAGCTTGTCCCATCGACCGCAATGGAACCTCTTAAGATTACATATCTTAATAATTCCGGCTCTGCTTCAATCTCATAGTAAACAGCATTCTCAAGTGACTGTTTACTTTTTATAACGCCAGTACCGTCAATATGTCCTGAAACGAAATGACCGCCAAACCTTCCACCGGCTGCCATCGCCCGCTCTAGATTTACTTTTGAACCTCGTTTAACCATGTTTAAACTGCTGGCTTTGACCGTTTCCGGCATCACATCTACTGTAAACAGTTTACCTGTAAAAGATGTAACGGTTAGACAGACCCCATTGACTGCAATACTGTCGCCAAGATGGACATCATTCAGTATTTTTTTTGCTTCAATGGTTAACACAAACGACTCACCAGTCCGCTGGATGTTCGCGACTACGCCAATTTCCTCAATAATTCCAGTAAACATATCGTTCCTTCTCCTAACTATGTTTCCCTTTAATTCAGACTCTAAAAAAATAAGAAAGACCCTGAAGACAAAAGTCATCAGGGTTCTTTAAAAGGCAATAGAAAATAAAGGCTTAAAAATAGGCATACTTCACCTATAGTTAATCCTGTCTTTTCCTTCTCCCATCCAGACTTTAACTGTCGGCCCTGGAGTTTCACCAGATCCACCGCTTAACAAAAAATGTTAACCGGGTCACGGACTAAGAAGCATTGCTTCATCACCGCCGGTTAGGAATTTCACCTGACCCCGAAGGAAATTATTCGAATATATATTTATATGTTATGATACTTACTTCTAACAGTAAAGGAATTTGCTCTAAATAGTATGTCCTAAAAAAGAAATTAATACTATTGTCTTAATATTAGAACTATCATTATTAAAAAATAAGATAAATTACCCTGCTTATTTTACCTTCTATCCTATTGTTTATATGTCTTTATAGGTAAATAAATATCAAAATGAAGCTTGCCATTCGCATTTAGTTGTTTATGTTCTTCTTTATATACTTCTATACTTAATGCATTATGATCCTGTTCATAGCCATATTCTTCCATCCAAAAATATATTTTTTTATATGTATTGTCTACTTCTTCAAGACTCCCATGATGGGTAGCAAAAACATAATTTTTACTTGGAATCGTAAATCCAACCATACCTTCTGGAACTTCCTCAATTTTTTTAACCGGAGTTGTTACATAATAAGTAAATTCTGTTTCTCTGCTATGAAAAGGTGCAATTAAAACTGGTTCGTTCGTTTGATAAGATACCTCTTCAAGTCGATTAAGCATCTCCTTAAATAGACTCGGGAGTGTATGGATTTGCGAGTAAGTTCCATTCCATGAAATTCCAACCACTTTCATTTCTTCTTTTTCTATTACTTGGATACTCATTCTAATCCCCCTTTTGAATTATCATATTAATATAATTCTAATGATCACTGTTAAAATCCTGCATAAATATTTCGACTAAATCATTCAAATAACTAAAGATCCCATAAGCAATTAAAAAGGCCGCTCAAGATATGAACGGCCTTATTCTAATTTAATAGTTATTTAACCTCTTGAGGGATTGCTATATTCAAGCCTTTGGCTACTTTCTCACCATATTCTGGGTCTGCTTTGTAGAAATGTTGGATTTGACGAAGCTTAATATCATCTCTCTCAACCGGCTTCATCGCACCTACAACTGTTTCAATTAAGCGTGCTCGCTCTTCTTCTGACATTAACCGATAGAGGTCGCCGGCTTGTGTATAGTGGTCATTATGGTCATAAGCAACCTGTTCAGCTACTCCAGTAACCTGAAAGGCTGTTTGTTTATATCCAGGTCCTTCTTTTGGACCCTCGAAACTATTTGGTTCATAATATACAGATCCACCGCCGTTATTATCGGAACGCATTGCACCATCACGTTGATAGTTATTCACTTCTACCTTCGGACGGTTAATTGGCAGCAAGTTATGATTTGGACCTACCCGATAGCGATGGGCATCCGAATAAGCAAATAGTCGTCCTTGAAGCATTTTATCTGGCGAAGCCTCAACACCTGGGACCATTGTACCAGGTGAGAACGTGGCTTGCTCAACCTCAGCAAAGTAGTTCTCAGGGTTACGGTTGAGAACCATACGGCCTACCTCGATTAATGGGTAGTCCTTGTGAGACCACACCTTTGTGACATCAAAGGGATCGAAGCGGTATGTTTCCGCATCTTCAAATGGCATGATTTGAACATGCAGCCTCCAAGCTGGGAAGTCCCCTTTCTCAATCGCATTGAATAAATCTTCGGTATGGTAATCAGGATTTTCGCCTGCTAATTTCCCTGCTAGTTCAGTTGACATGTTCTTAACGCCTTGCTCTGATTTAAAGTGATATTTCACCCAGACAGCCGCTCCATCGGCATTTACCCATTTAAAAGTATGGCTTCCATAGCCGTTCATATGTCTAAGTGTTGCTGGAAGACCGCGGTCACCCATTAAATAGGTTACTTGGTGTAAGGATTCCGGTGATAATGACCAGAAATCCCAGACTGCTGTCGGGTTTTTCAAATGAGTTTTTGGATCTCTTTTTTGGGTATGAATGAAATCAGGAAATTTAATCGCATCACGAATGAAGAAAACAGGTGTGTTGTTTCCAACTAAATCATAGTTTCCTTCTTCAGTATAAAACTTAACCGCAAAGCCGCGAGGATCACGTACTGTATCGGCTGAGCCCAGCTCCCCGGCAACAGTCGAGAAACGAATAAACATCGGGGTACGTTTTCCAACCCCATTAAATAGTTTTGCTTTTGTATATTTTGACATATCGTTGGTCGCCTCAAAATAACCATGTGCTCCGGCGCCTTTGGCATGGACAACACGCTCTGGAACTCTCTCACGATTAAAGTGCGCCAGCTTCTCTAGCAAATGTACATCTTGAATCAAAGTAGGTCCACGTGTTCCAGCAGTCATCGAATTTTGATTATCTCCGACAGGTGCTCCATTTCCTGTTGTTAAGTTTTTGTTACCGTTACTCATCTAATCACCTCGTAAACTATTTTTTAAAACTTAAGCAAATTATAATATAAATTTTATTAAAATCAATATTAATTTATAATAATTATAAATTAATATTGATTTCCAACATAATAACCTGTACCCACTATTACATAGGTATTAAAAATAAAGGACGTTATTCCAAAAATACGAAATAACGTCCAAAAAAATTTTTTTAACTGTCTGTAGTCCTTTGTTGTATTTACGGACGTCCCACCGTTTATTCTATCACATTAATTGTATGAAAATTTTTAAAAATTTGAAAATATTACGACTTAATAGAACCTCTTACGGAGTTCATCTCTTATGTCTATTCTTAAATGTTAATTTTGTTGAAAATAGCATATAATGGACGTAACACCTATATAGGAGGATTTTTTATGACTGATTCAAATCAAACAAATACAAATGAAGAGACAAAGAAGAAAATAAGTCTGCAAGAGGCGATGAAACAACAGCTTCAAAATAAGAAAAACAAATCTGCGGCAGGAAATGTAAGTGGAAATAACTCGATGGCAACTAAAAAGCTGCAAAGTCAGCAAACGAAAAAAGTAAGCAATTCACGGAGAAAAATGGGTGTCTAGTGGTCAAAATCGAGCTGATATTTCCCCAGGTGCGCTCGTCAAAATTGTCCTTAAAGCGGATCAACGAAGCGGGAAACTAACAGAGGGTACCGTCAAGGATATATTAACTAAGTCCAGTTTTCATCCCCATGGTATTAAGGTCAGGCTCACAGATAGACAAGTTGGCCGTGTAAAGGAAATAAATAATTAATTAGGTAAACCCCTCTGCGCTATAATGCAGAGGGGCTTTTTTACCGTGGAATACTTTCTCATTTACCCGTGTAGACGTGTTTTTTCCTTCAAGGTAAATAAAGAACCCTTTCATTTACCGAGTGGACATGTTTTTTCTCTTCAAAGGAAATGAAACACCCTTTCATTTACCGCACGGACGGTTTTTTCCTCTTCAAGGGAAATGAAACACCCTTCCATTTACCGCACGGACGGTTTTTTCCTCTTCAAGGGAAATGAAACACCCTTTCATTTACCGCACGGACGGTTTTTTCCTCTTCAAGGGAAATGAAACACCCTTTCATTTACCGCACGGACGGTTTTTCCTCTTCAAGGTAAATGAAACACCCTTTAGGAATTTCAAGCAGAACATAAAAAACAGACCCTTTGGCAGGGTCTGTTTATCGGCGGGTCATTATGATTTACGGACGTTTACTGCTTGTGGTCCACGTTGGCCACTTTCAATTTCAAACGTTACCTCTTGACCTTCGTCTAAAGTTTTGTACCCTTCACCTTGAATAGCTGAAAAGTGAACAAATACATCTTCTCCACCTTCACGCTCAATGAAGCCAAAACCTTTTTCACCGTTAAACCATTTTACTTTTCCATGTTCCATTTCTTTGTAGCCTCCTAGCATGTAACAATTACATGTAAATGTGCAAATTGACTTGCCTAATTATTTTTACCCATTTCTTTTTTACCTATACTATCCAGTTATTAAATTATTTCTGATCATCATCCATTTTTACAAAACCCATTTGTAAATTGCTTTGGCGACTCCGTCCTCTTCATTTGTGGCTGTTACCCAATCGGCAGACTCTTTCACTATGTCTTGGGCATTTCCCATCGCGACACCGATTCCAGCTGCCTTGATCATTGCCAAATCATTAAGACTATCTCCAACTGCCATTACATTTTTCATTTCCAAACCGAGCCTTTGGCAAACAAGCTCAAGCCCCTTCGCTTTATTAACTCCTGCTGAATTCACTTCAATATTCTTTAAGGTCGAATTACTAATTTCAAATTCACCTTTGTCTTGTAGTTCTTTCATGATGATCGCTCTTGTTTCGTCATCATCGATATTAAAGCCAAATTTCATCCAATTCACTTGATGTAAGTCCTCTGGCATTTCATTATGCCAATTACGCTCCGTACTAATCGCCCAAAACTTGGTGTTATGCTGCTGCGTTAATTTCCACATCCACTCAATATGCTCGGACTTTACCAAATTCCGCTCCACTAATTCACGTTGGTCATCCCATATTTCACTTCCATTTACCGTTACCAAATATGAATTTAGCTCTAAAGAATCTGCATGCTCTCGGCTTGTCAACAGTGAACGTCCTGTGCTTAAAACTACAAATATACCTTTGTCCTTAGCGGCATTGATTGCTTTGCGATTTGCTTCGGATACCTGGCCTTTATTATTTAACAGTGTACCATCCATATCAAGCGCAACAAGTTTAATTTCAACATCATTTTTAACATTATCCATATGTAATAACATGCTCCCTTCATACAATTTCCATTATTAGATTAACACCATCACTAAAAACTAAGCAAACTGTTATGTTTACATAATCATTTTATAGTAAATAAACAATAGAGAACCCTATCTATTTCCCGTAGGGTTCTTTTCGAATTATTGTTGATACTGCACACGATGAAGGTTGGCAAAAATACCTCCTTGTTCGATTAACTCGTCATGGCGGCCTTCTTCCGCGATTCCCTCTTCTGTCACAACAATGATACGGTCAGCATTCCGTATGGTTGCGAGCCTATGGGCAATAATGAGTGTAGTCCGATTTTCGGCAAGTTCAGTTAATGCTTCTTGTATAATCAATTCTGTTTCGGTATCAAGTGCCGATGTTGCTTCATCCAGTATTAAAATAGGCGGGTTTTTTAAGAACATACGCGCAATTGCCAGTCGCTGCTTTTGACCACCTGAAAGCTTCAATCCTCGCTCTCCTATTTGTGTATTGTAGCCCTCAGGCAAGGAAGAAATAAATTTTTCCAGATGAGCCCGGCTTGCTGCCTCAGCAATTTCCTCATCGGTTGCATCCAGTTTTCCATAAGCAATATTTTCCCTAAGTGTTCCCGTAAACAGAAACAAATCTTGCTGAACGATTCCAATTTGGGAGCGTAAGGACTTTTTAGTCATGTTTCGGATATCAAGTCCATCAATATAAATGCCCCCTTCATTCACATCATAGAAACGAGGTATCAGCGAGCAAATGGTTGTTTTACCCGCTCCAGATGGGCCGACAAATGCCACTGTCTCTCCGGCATGAATGTTTAAATTAATTTGGTCAAGCACGGATTTATGATTGTCATAGCGAAATGACACGTTTTCGAAGATAATATTGCCCACAAGTGAGGTAACATCAACGGCATCCACTGTATCCTTTACATCTGGCTCCGCATCAATGACCTCGATAAATCGTTTAAATCCAGCCATCCCTTTTGGATATAACTCCATTATCGCACTAATTTTATCGACAGGTTTCAACAAGACA
Source organism: Bacillus sp. sid0103 (assembly GCF_019219025.1). Next base: position 243,999 of record NZ_JAHUWN010000003.1, read on the forward strand.
TTTACATAGAGGACAAAACCGACAAGTTCGCCGTAGGTGAGTTGACCGGTAAAACTCAACCATGCTCCATATACAAGAACAATAATTGTAATGAGCCTGGTCATCATATAAATACCTGAAATGCTAAAGGACATCACACGATATCCGCCAAGCTTTGCATTTCGGTATGTCCAATTATTTTTTTTGAATCTAGTAATCTCAAATTCTTCATTTGTAAAGGATTGAACAACGCGGCTTCCTGAAACACTATCCCTCGACCCGTGCATTGACATCAGCAATACTTGAGTACATGTGTCCCCAAGCCTTGTTCATTTTTAAATTGCAAACAATAACTACTATTATCAAAAATGGAATCACTAAAATGGAAACAAACGCTAATTTCACATTAATTGTAAGCATAATCCAGAACGCGCCAACAAAAGTCATGATCGTAATAAAAACATCCTCTGGACCGTGGTGGGCAAGTTCGCCTAAATCGAATAAGTCATTAGTAATCCTGCTCATAATATGCCCTGTTTTCGTATTATCGAAGAAACGAAAGGATTGCTTCTGGACATGTTCAAATAATTCCTGTCTCATATCCGTTTCAATATTTATCCCGAGCTTATGTCCCCAAAAATTTACAATATATTGCAAAAAACTACTCAGTAAATAGACCATAAATAAACCTATGCTGACAGAAACGATCGCTTGCCAATCTTCACTTGGCAGTAATTTGTCAATAAACCATTTCATTGCGAGTGGAAAAGCTAATTCAAGAATTGCCACTACGATTGCGCTCACAAAATCTAAAATAAATAGTCTCTTATGCGGTCGATAATAAGAAAAGAAACGCCGAACCATATGTAATCTCCTTTTATTCATTTGTTAAAACTCGTGATTGTTTATATCACAATAATAGGATTATATGAAAAATTTACTAATTATTTCAAGTTTTAAGAAAAAAATGACACAAAAAAACGCCTGTCGGAACAAGCGCTTTTTAACGGCATATTAATGGTGATGGTGAACGCCCATTGTAGGGTTGGTAATCAGCCACTCTTCTTTTGGTAATTGGAAATATTGAATCCAAATACTATTTAAATTCGGATCATTTTTATCAAGAATAAAATCAATCTCTTTATCGCTTGTAACTACGACATCATTTTCTGTTGGTGTATCTAGCATTAAATCATAATGGGCGTGGTCACCATGAATACTTGTCACATAAACACGAAACAGTTTGCCTTGTGCTTCCTCTTCTTCCATCATTTTTTTCAAAGCCTTTGCTGCATTACGATTAACTTTTACCTTCATTCTTTGCTCTCCTCTATCTATGTATTTCTCTGTATTATCCCACTTTTTGACTTAAATAGACAATTATACGCTTTGAAACAGGATAAAATCAGCCTCCCTAATTTTCCCTTGTTAGGGAAATTAAAACCTTAACAAATTTGTCACATTTTAAGCCAAAAACCTATATAAACATCACAGCAATGTTGATATTATAGGTTTTGAGAAAAGCAAACGGACTAATTAATATTAAATAATAACAAATATAAATTAATGTATTTGTTCATTTGACAAAAAAAAGAAATAGATTTGTCTTGTTTGTGAAAGTTTTCACGATTATAATCATAAAAGTGTACATGATGGAGAGGAGAACATTACATGTTTAAAAAAAGCTACTTACTTCCACTGTTAGCTTTATTACCAATTCTATTGCTAAGCGGATGTTCGAATATGGTCGTCTTTGATCCAAAAGGCCCTGCGGCACGGGATATTCTTGATTTGATTAACTGGTCACTTATATTTATGCTGCTTGTGGTTGTTGTTGTCTTTGGTTTATTTGGATATATCATATGGAAATATCGTGCGAAACCTGAAAATGCAGGTTACGAACCGCCTGAAGAACACGGAAGTACAAAATTAGAAATTATCTGGACTGTCATTCCAATTCTTATTGTTATTGCTTTAACCATTCCAACAGTTAAAACCATATATAAGCTGGAAAAAGTTCCAGCCGGATACGAAAATAAGAAACCAATCACCATTAATGTCACTTCTGCTGATTGGAAATGGATTTTTAGCTATCCTGAACAAGGGATTGAAACAGTCAACTATGTAAATATTCCAGCTGGTACACCAGTACAGTTTAAATTAACTTCTGCAAGTACAATGCAATCCTTCTGGGTTCCTGCATTAGGTGGTCAAAAGTATACCATGAACAAGATGGAGACTGAGTTGTATTTAACTGCAGACAAACCTGGCGAATTTTTAGGAAGAAATACAAACTTTAACGGCAAAGGATATGCTGAAATGGAATTTACCGTTGAAGCAAAATCTCCGCAAGCCTTTGAAAAATGGGTAAAAGATGTAAAAGATACGGCTCCTAAGTTAACAGAAAAGAAATATTATGAACTTCTTAAGCCTACACACTTAGGTCGTGAAACATTCGTTGGAACTCACCTAGCTTGGGTAAACCATGCGGATATGAATTCTAAAACATATACAAATCCTGAATTGTACGAAGTACACGGAGTAAAAGGAAAGATTTTTAAAGAGAAAGAAACAAATGGTCATTCTATGGACGGCATGGACATGGGCGAAAAATCAGATGGAGGTGAGCATAATGGGCATTAATTGGCATGACTTTTTTATCGTTGGCAACCCATTAATACTAGGTTCTCAGATTGCTATTCTCTTAACAATGATTGGAATTGTAGCTGGAGTTACCTATTTAAAAAAATGGAAATGGCTATGGAGAGAATGGTTGACAACCGTTGATCATAAACGGATTGGTATTATGTATATCCTTTCTGGTGTGCTCATGTTTTTCCGAGGCGGAGTAGACGGTCTTTTAATGAAGGCTCAAACCTCGCGTCCCGAAATGAAATTTTTAGATGCGCAGCATTACAATGAAATTTTTACAACACACGGTGTTATCATGATTTTGTTTGCTGCAATGCCATTATTAATTGGTTTAATGAACGTGGTAATCCCGCTGCAAATAGGTGCTCGTGACGTGGCATTCCCACAACTTAACGCATTAAGCTTCTGGTTGTTCTTTAGCGGGGCTATGTTATTTAATATTTCGTTTGTTGTCGGTGGTTCTCCTGATGCTGGTTGGACTGCCTACTTCCCTCTTGCAGGTAAAGAGTTTACTCCTGGAATTGGGAATAACTATTACGCGGTTGCCCTGCAAATTGCTGGGATTGGTACCCTGATGACGGGAATTAATTTTATTGTCACAATTTTAAAAATGAGAACCAAAGGCATGACACTAATGAGAATGCCGATGTTTACGTGGACTTCCTTCATTGCGTCAGTTATTATTGTGGCTTCATTCCCAATTTTCACTGTAGCCCTTGCATTGATGACATTTGACCGGATCTTTGGAACCCACTTCTTCACCTTAGCGGGTGGCGGAATGGATATGATGTGGGCAAACTTATTCTGGTTATGGGGTCATCCTGAAGTATATATCGTTGTCCTTCCCGCATTTGGGATGTTCTCTGAGGTTATTTCAACCTTCTCTAGAAAAATGTTGTTCGGATATAAATCAATGGTCTTCTCCATTGTTGGTATCGCGCTTTTAAGTATGCTTGTTTGGGTCCACCACTTCTTTACTATGGGGGCAGGACCAGGAGTCAACTCTGTTTTCTCGATTACAACGATGATGATCGCCATTCCAACGGGTGTTAAAATGTTTAACTGGTTATTCACGATGAGAAAAGGACGAATCGAGTTTTCCACTGCAATGCTCTGGGCGCTAGCGTTCATTCCTTGCTTTATTATCGGTGGGGTAACTGGGGTAATGCTCGCAATGGGTGCGGCAGATTATCAATACCACAACACCCTATTCCTTGTCGCTCACTTCCACTATGTGTTAATTCCTGGTGTTGTGTTTGCGGTTTTTGCTGGCCTTTATTACTGGTGGCCAAAAATGTTCGGCCATATGCTAAATGAAAAAATCGGAAAAATTCATTTTTGGTTCTTTACGATTGGATTTAACTTAACCTTTATGCCAATGTTCTTCCTAGGACTTGACGGAGCAGTACGACGTTCATACACGTATTCAGCTGAATCAGGGTATGCCCCACTATTCATGCTATCTACCATTGGCGCAGTCATTTTAGCAATCGGCTTTGGGGCGCTTTGCTATAACATTTATTGGAGTGCACGTTATGCAGACCGCAATATTTCCAACGACCCATGGGATGCAAGAACGTTAGAATGGGCTACAGCTTCACCGCCTCCATTCTATAACTTTGCAAAACTACCTGAGGTGAAATCTGTTGATTCCTTCTGGTATATGAAAAAGCATAATGAAGGTTTAACTTTAAAGGACGACGAAATTGAAGAAATCCATATGCCAAGTAATTCTGGCTTACCAATCTATATGGGTGCTATCTTTGGAATCGCAGGCTTCTTCCTAGTCTTTGAATGGAAAATTGCGGCTCTTGTAGCCACAGTAGGTATCATTATTGGGTTAATCATTCGTTCGTTCGATTATAACGATGGATTCCATGTACATGTTGACGAAATAAAGGAAACGGAAAAAGCATGGCGTAACGTCGGTAAAGGGGGGAACAGCCATGTCAGCTAATGTGAACACAGCCTTACCACTCGAATATCAAACGGAACAGAACCGAATGAATATTCTAGGATTCTGGATTTTCTTAGGAGCGGAGATTATCCTCTTCGGTACTCTCTTTGCGGTCTTCTCAGTACTAAATGCGAGGTATGCTGGTGGGCCTACACCAAAGGACCTTTTTGAAATAAAAGATGTCATGGTTGAAACGATACTTTTATTAACAAGTAGTTTTACTTGTGGTCTTGCCATCTATGAGATGCGCCGCCACAACCGTAATGGGTTATTATTATGGTTCATTATTACTCTTCTGCTTGGTGCTGGCTTCGTGTTCATGGAGATTACGGAATTTGTCCATTATGTCCACGAAGGTGCAACAATGCAAACAAGTGCATTCTTATCAAGCTTCTTTGTTTTACTAGGGACACATGGTCTGCACGTAAGCATGGGGATTGGCTGGGCCACTATGGTGATTATTCAAATATTAAAACGGGGTTTAACACCTGTGACAGCTCGTAAAACATTTATTATCGGTCTTTATTGGCACTTTTTAGATGTTGTTTGGATATTTATTTTCACATTTGTGTATTTGGCAAGGATGGTGGCATAAATGGCTAAAAATAATACAAAAGGGTTTCCTCTAACACATGTATTAGGTTTTGTTATGTCATTAGTACTAACCTTTGCCGCACTTGGTGTGGCCTTGAAAACCAATCTTCCATTTAAAACCATCCTCTGGATTATTGGCTCTTTAGCTGTCATCCAAGCTGCCCTTCAATTATATATGTTCATGCACATGAACGAGGGAGAAGACGGCAAATCTCAAGTCATCAACGTCATCTACGGCTTCTTTATTGCCATCGTAACCGTTGCTGGATCCATTTGGGTCATGTCATTTGGAATGTAAATAGGTGTCAGGCACCATGTGAGGAATTCACATGGTGCCTGACACCCTTTTTTTTTATTTTTTTCCCCCGCCATTACTTTTCCTTTTTCTTCTGACTAGTTGGAAAATAATAAAGGCTATGTATAATGGTATTGCTACATAGATGAAATATGGGAAGCGGTGCTGCTCTTTTTTGAAGACTAGGTAAATCGCGTACCCTAGGAAGAGCGTGACGAGAATTCCATATTTCGGTAGTGGGACATCTTTCAGGCTCGGAATTTTTATTGTGCTTACCATTAAGTAACAAATGATGAAAAAGGCAATTGGCAGAATGAGTTCCGGCATTTTCCCCTGAAAAAGAGTAAGTAGTGTTAGCAAGCCCCCACCTGCAGTGATTGGCACCCCGGTAAAATACTTATTTGATGATTTAACAGCATTAATATTAAACCGTGCTAATCGATATGCACCAAATAAAGGGAATAATCCTGAAATGGCCATCCCAATCACCCCAAACTCAGAGAAATAGGAATAATATGCCATCATAGCAGGTGCAACACCAAAGGTAACCACATCAGCTAAAGAGTCTAGTTCTTTCCCCAATTCACTATCTACCCGTAACATCCTGGCAATCCTGCCATCCATGCTGTCAAGCATCATCCCTATTAAAATTAATATGGCTGCATTTTTGTAATCTCCTTGGGCGGAATACATTATGGATAAATACCCGAAAAATAAATTGGAAATGGTAAATAAATTAGGAATACTGTTTCTGATAATATGTATCACTCCATACAATAAGTTAATTATGCGATTTCTTTTTCTTGCTTGCTGTTCTTATTATAACGTTTTTCTTGATAATATTGGAAAAATAAAATAGCTGTAGCAATCCAAAAGCCGCTTGCGAAATAGCCGCCTATGATATCACTCGGGTAATGGACACCTAAATAGATCCGGCTGATTCCAATTGCTACTATCATTACCGAACTAAAAATGATTAAGGTCCATCTACCCAATCTGCTTGGAATATGCCGCCATAATAAGAACGATATAATGCTATAGACCGTAAAGGCATTCATCGCATGTCCGCTTGGAAAACTATAGCCCCCTATCTCAATTAAACGATGAAAATCAGGGCGTACTCGTTGAAAAAAATTCTTTAAGATACCATTTAAAATAGCCGATCCTGCTATGGCTGCAATCAATAAGATCAATTCTAAGCGATGATGCAGCACCTTATAAAGGAAAAATAAAAGAAAAAGACTAAGGACAATGACAAATGGGGCAGAACCAATAAACGTAAAAAATTTCATCACATTTGTGAGAAACGGCGTTTCCAGTCCTTGAACACGATCGATGATTGTACGATCAAAGGAAATGATTTTTTGGTCACTTATTAATAAGGATATCAAACAAAAGCCAATTATGGAAACAACACTTATGCTAAAGGCGACAACTAGATATGATTTTAATTTCATTCATCCAAACCTCTCTGGGAATATAAATTTAAGATAAAAATTAATCTGATACTCTAAGTTCTTATTCTACAACCATTAGTATCACTTTAGCATTTAATAGTATGTAAAAAAATCACTTTCCTAATTAGTTATGATAAGAAAGGCAGATTTTTTATGTCTGCCTTTCTTAAGCAATTGAAATCTATAAGGTCTTTGCCTCTTCGCGCACTGTTTCTGGATTTTTATCTTTTGAGAAAAACCAGCCGGCTGCAGCGATACCTACTAATACAACATAGAACGTTATTTTCCATCCGGTTGAATGGGCAAAATCCTCGCTTAAAATAGATAACATTGGATGTGATAACGTGTAGACAGCAAGTTTCACACCCACCCAGCCTACAATTGTAAAAGCAGCAATTTCTAATCCAGGCCGTTTTTCTAACAACTTTACAAACTGATTTGCAGCAAAGCGCATAATAATTAGCCCAATAATCCCGCCAGCAAAGATCACTAAAAATTTACCACCATCAAGACCACCGATATTAGGAAGCGGTGTGTTTGGCAAAGCTACAGCCATCGCAACAGCAGCAAGGATTGAATCAACAGCAAAAGCAATGTCCGCAATTTCAACTTTCAATACGGTTACCCAAAAGTTGCTAGGTTTTGATCCTTCCTTCTCCTCCTTCTCATCTGTCTTTCCATGAATGACCACCTTCCGGAAGATATGATTACCGGCCATAAACAGCAAATAAAGAGCACCAATTGCTTGAACCTGCCACACATCCACAAGAAACGAAATCACAAACAAGGAAAGAAAGCGGAACACAAAAGCTCCTGCTAGCCCATAAAATAATGCCTTTTTACGTTTTTCATCTGGCAGTTGTTTCACCATAATTGCGAGTACTAATGCATTGTCAGCAGCTAATAGACCTTCTAGTGCTACCAAGATCAGTAACACCCAGCCATATTCCAGTAAAAGAGTTAAGTCCATGAATATTTCCTCCTTAAAAGTTGGTTTATTTTTTAAAATACTCCCTTACGCCATAAAAATAGGCCTTTACTGATTACAGCAAAGGCCTAAAAGAACACAAAAAGACCTTTACAGTAAAGTAAAGGTCTTGCTAACAACGTCATGTTGCCAATAAAGCCGGAGTAATCAATACTCGGAATGACGACTTTATTGTAGCAGCTACTCCCCTTTAAAAAGGAAATATTTAATTAATAATACCTTATAATAAACCAATTAAAATGTCAATACGAGATTAAGTGATTCATAACTTTTATCCCCATAAGACTCATTCCATTTTACAATCCGTAAACCTCTGAGTATTTTTTCTCTAGATATTCAACCAGATATTCCGCGTTTAATTCTTCACCAGTTGCTTTAACAATTAATTCATTTGGTGTATAAAGCTTTCCGTACTGATGGATATTTTCTTTTAACCATGCTTGGATTAGATCAAATCGTCCATTTTCAATATGGTTATCGAAATCTGGCAAATCTTTTTGAATCGTACGCAGAATTTGCGCTGCATAAAGATTTCCTAATGAATAGGATGGGAAATAACCTATGCCTCCAAAGGACCAATGTACATCCTGTAAGACTCCTTCTGTGTCAGTACTTGGTGTTACACCGAGATAATCCTGCATTTTCTGGTTCCAAATTACTGGCAGGTCTTTCGCTTCAATCTCCCCGCTTATTAAGGCTTTTTCAATTTCATATCGAAGCATGATATGCAAATTGTAAGTTAATTCATCGGCCTCTACGCGAATAAATGATGGTTCAACCGTATTAACAGCCCGGAAAAAGTCTTCGACTGAAATTCTTTCGAGCTGCTTTGGAAAATACGCCTGAAGTGTTGGAAAGAAGTAATTCCAGAATTCTTTACTGCGGCCGACCATATTTTCTAAAAATCTCGATTGAGATTCATGGATTCCAAAGGACGCACCGCTTTGAAGAACGGATTCCTCAAACTGAGGACTGACATGCTGCTCATAGATTCCATGTCCCGCCTCGTGGATGGTTCCGAATAATGCAGACCGGACATTTCTTTCTAAATAACGTGTGGTTAATCGAACATCACCTGTATTCACTGTTTGAGCGAAAGGATGTACTGTTTCATCTAATCTGCCAGCTTCGAGGTCAAAGCCGATAATAGGCAGAATGTAACGATTAAATTCTTTTTGTTTTTCAATTGAAAATGACTGATCAAATATTTCAGCATTAGTTCGTTTTCCATTTCTTTGAATACGTTCTAACAGCTTAACACTTGAGTCTCTTAATTTCGCAAAAAGTGGATCCAATTTTTTCACTGTTAATCCTGGTTCAAACTCATCCAGAAGTGCATCATAAGGATGGTCCTCATACCCATAGATGTCGGCAAATTTCCGCTTATAATTCACGATTTTCTCTAAGTACGGAAGGAAGCGGGCAAAATCATTGTTTTCCCTCGCCTCTTCCCAAGCATCATTTGCCTGGGCGGTTAAAATGCTGTATTCCTGAAATAAATCAGCTGGAATGCTCTTTGATTTTTGGTAGTACTGATTATATTCTCTCACTTTTGCTCTTGTCACTTCATCTAATAATTCCATGTTTTCTGGAAGGGTTAGTTCTGCTAGCAGGTCGCCCATTTCAGGTGAAACAGAGAGTTTAAAAATTTCCGTCCGAAGGGTACCCGTTGCCTTAGCAAACGTGTTCCGTCCTTTTTTCGGCGCCATAACTTTTTGATCCCAGTCGGCTAAACCGATGATGCTTGAAAAATGAGTTATTTTTTCATCTAATGTCTTAAACTGTCCTAAGACTTTTAGTACAACTGGATCGACTACTTTCTGTTCCATAAATTTACCTCCTAATCAATCTCTTTCTCTCTTTTCTAAAGATGTTTGGTCAAGAAACAACCACATCCCTTTCTGATTATAAATTAATATTTTTCAAATATGGGGAAAAATTAGAAGTTTTTTTATAGACAAAAAATTCATCAACACAGAAATGTGTCGATTCATAAATATATATTCGCAAAAAATGGAATAATTATCATACTCAGATTTACAAATGGGCAGGATAGGTATGTAAATTTTGTAGAAAGGATGAGCCGGAAATGATTGAAAAACAGAAAAAGAAAAAGTCCCACTTCCCCTTTCGTCTAAATATACTATTTTTCAGTGTTTTTTTATTATTTTCTGTGCTAATCCTCCGGCTTGGTTTTGTGCAAATTGTCTATGGTGAAAATTTCAAAAGAGATTTAGCAAGAAAAGAAGATATAACGATTAGCAGTCCCGTTCCTCGCGGAAGAATCCTTGACCGAGATTACAGAATTATCGTTGATAATGTTCCTAAAAGTGCAATTTCCTACACTAATGAAGGTTTTAGCCAAACAGGAATGCTCGAAACAGCAGAAAAATTAGCAAAGTTGATTTCTAAAAAAACAGAAAAGCTAACAGATAGGGAAAAACGTGATTTTTGGATTTTGACTAATCCAGAACGTGCTGATGCCAAAATCTCAAAAAGAGAAAAAGAATTATACTATGCCAAGAAATTATCAGATGGAGATATTTATAAATATAAATTAGAGCGAATCACAACTGGTGAATTAAAAGAATTTACGAAAGAGAAACTTGAGGTTCTTGCCCTATTTAAAGATTTTAACAGTGGGTACAAGTTTACGACCCAAATCATCAAAAATGACGACGTAACCGCTAAAGAATTGGCTGTAGTGAGCGAGAATCTTCAATCCCTTCCTGGGGTAGACACTACTACTGACTGGGAGAGACGTTATGCTTTTGATCAAACCTTAAAATCGGTGTTAGGAAAAGTAACCAAATCAGATGAAGGACTGCCTGCTGATCAATTAGAGTATTTTTTAGCAAGAGGTTACAGCCGTAATGATCGTGTCGGCAAAAGTCAACTTGAATGGCAATATGAGAATGTCCTGCATGGTTATAAATCAAAAGTAAAAAATGTTACGGATAAAACAGGTAATGTAATCGAAAATCATCCCGTATCCAATGGAAAAAAAGGGAACGACCTAATCTTAAGTATTGATATGGATTTGCAAAGGAAGGTTGATCGAATTATTGAAGAGGAGCTCTGGGCTGCCAAACGTTATCCAGGCACAAATCTAACTGACCGGGCTTATGTGGTCTTAATGAACCCCAAAACCGGTGAAGTTTTAGCTATGTCCGGTAAAAAAATAGTTCGAGATAAACAAACTGGCAAAGTAGAAATGGAAGACGATGCCCTCGGTACTTTTACGACTACATATAACGTAGGTTCCACGGTCAAGGGAGCAACTATTTTAACGGGATATAAAACAGGTGCTATTGCTCCAGGGACGATTTTTGATGATGCAGGCTTAAAAATCCAGGCCACACCTTTAAAAAAATCTTATGCCTACTTAGGCAGATTAAATGAAATTAATGCCTTAAAATTATCTTCCAACGTTTATATGTTTCATACTGCGATCAGAATTGGACAAGGGCATTATGAGTATGATAAACCATTAAATATAAGCGCAAAGGCTTTTAATACTATTCGAAACTCGTTTGCATCATTCGGACTTGGGACAAGGACTGGCATTGATTTACCGAATGAACAATCCGGATTCAAAGGTCAAAGTCATCTACCTGGCTATTTGCTTGACCTTGTAATTGGACAATACGATACTTATTCTGCCATGCAGTTGGCACAATATGTTTCGACAATCGCAAATGGCGGTTACCGAATGCGTCCGCATGTGGTCAAACAAATGCTTGAACCAAAAGAAGGAACAAGTGAACTTGGACCTGTTGTAAAGGAAATTTACCCAACCGTCCTAAATACAATTGATATGAAACCTGATTGGATGTATCGCGTCCAGTTAGGTTTTAGAAAGGTTATGCAAGAACGTGGCGGCACTGCCTATAAATTTTTTGGCACTGCACCGTACTCTCCTGCAGGTAAAACTGGTACAGCAGAAGCCTTTTATGATGGCCCAGAACGGTACAGATTCGGTAAAGAACCACCCCCAGTTATGAACCTTAGCTTGGTAAGCTACGCCCCTAGTTCAAATCCTGAAGTGGCCATGGCGGTTATTGTACCATGGGCTTATCAGGGAAAAAAAGACAACCGTGCCAACCTAAAAATTGGCCGTCGTGTCCTGGATACTTATTTTCAAATGAAGAAATAATCATCATTTCTGTGGGTGCCGGAATATGGCATCCTTTTTATTTCGTTATTCTCTACGTTCATTTTTCCTCAGCACTGATTTCACTGCCTTTTCAATTTCTGCATAACCCGTGCAGCGGCAAATATTTGATTCCAACCATTCTTTGACCATGTTATCATCGGCATCGGGATGCTGTTCAATTAATGAGTGACAGTTCATGATAAACCCAGGTGTACAGTAGCCGCATTGGAACGCAAAATTTTTGACAAATGCCTGCTGGATTGGAGTATTCTCCAACCCCTCAATGGTCGTTACTTTTTTTCCATCCGCTTCAACAGCAAGCATAAGACATGATTTCATCGGCCAGCCCTCAACATTGACCGTACAAGCGCCACAGTCCCCGTTTAAACAGCCAGGCTTCGCACCAGTCAGACCAAGTTTACCTCGTATTGCATATAAAAGTGTATCAGCTGACCGCACCACGATACTCCGCTTTTCTCCATTTATCTTTAACATAATCGTGTGAGATTTCACCTTAGCCCCTCCTTCCTTCTATAAATCTATAAATCTCAAAAATTCAAAGCAGCCCACACATCTAACAAAAGATTCCGCAAGACAAATAGCCTGTATTTGGCTGATCCTTCAACATCATCTAAAATTGGCTTTGGTAAGGTGGCAAGGGCCGCATCAATCCTTGCAGCGATTGGGATTTCACGGTTATTTAAAGATGCTTCCAATTCCTTGGATCGAAACGGAAATGGGCACAAGCCGCTGATTGCGACACGCACTTCATGGTCCAATTTCAATGCTGCAATTGTAATTAATGGATACCCCATATTCCACTGCTGACGACGCTTAATACTAACTGACGGCGCTCGAATAAACCGGGTATCACTTACTAATTGAACAAGGAATTCCCCTTTTTTCAAGTGAAGCTGTTCATGAAAGATTTCATTTATCGGCACCATCTTTTTTCCTTCCGGTCCCACAAGTAAAACTTGGCTATCCGCTAATAAAAATGGTAAAACGGCTTCTCGATAAAAAATTCGTGCACAAATATTCCCTCCTAACGTAATTTTCGCTCGAGCTGTATGGTCGGCAACTTCACTGGCTGTTTTTGTTAATAATGGAAAGGGATTTGCTTCTTCAATCTTTGTAAGGGTGAGCGTACTGCCAAGCAGCAAATGGTCACCAATAACCTGCATGACCTTGGTTTCAGAAATATCCTTTATATCAATAACGGCTTCGGTATATTCTAAATCTATTCTTCCAAGCGTAATTAACTCCGTACCCCCCGAAAAGAACATCGGTTTCTTTCCATGCTGATCTAAATCCTGATATAAATCAACTGCCTCTTTTAAGGTGGCTGGCTTATAATAATCAAAATCAAAGTGAAGCATTATATTTGAGCCTCCTTTGCTTTCCAAATCAACTTGGGAATAAGCGGCCGATGGTGCAGTGAAACTCCCGCAGCAGTTGATAAAGCATTACCATGTGCTGCTGGCATGCCCATTAATCCATGCTCCCCTACACCGCGGGCTCCATACGGACCATCAAGCTGCGGTGTTTCTACAAATCCCACTAAATGTTCTGGATTTTCTCCGTAGCGAAGTGGCCGATAGGTTCGCAGCTGGGGATTGAGGACCCTGCCGAGCTCGTCAAAATAAAACGTTTCCCTCCCTGACACTTTATCAAGTGCCTCTTTGCCAATGGCACTTTCCCAAATAGCCTCCAAAATGAGCCCTCCCCCATGATAAAGCGGATTTCTAGAATCCAGAATACTCTGCCCGAATATCGTTTTCAAACTAGACTAAAAAAACACTTAATCTGGAATGGTCCATAGAAGCTCCATCTTTTCATGTACAGGTTTTCTCCGCACCTCAATTAATTGGGCAACTATACTAATGGCAATTTCTTCAGGGCCCTTGGCTCCAATCGTCTTACCAACAGGTGAATGTATCCAATTTGGGATTGTTTCACGCTCTAGTAATCTTTTTGTCCTTTCTTGTGGACCTAATACCCCTAAATATCTTATATGTTCCTTTTCTATCACCTTTAAAAGTTCTTTATCTCTCTCGAAATGATGGGTCATAATTACAACATAATCATAGGGGGAGAAGGCAATATTTCTTATAAGCTTTTCAGGGTAGCCAATCAAAATTCGGTCTGCATTTGGAAAGTTTTTTTTCTGACAAAATTCTTCCCGCCAGTCACCAATAGTGACAGAAAAGCCTGTAATCGAGGCTAGGTGGACAAGCGGTATTGCATCAGGTCCTGCCCCGAAGATAATCAGTCGCGGTTTAGGTTCATACGTATGCTGATAAATAGATTGCGGGCCCATCATTATTCCGCTTTTGGAGGTAAAGGCAATTTTCGGGATCGGTCCAGACCAATTTCCAAACGGATCACCTTCCTCCTCAATAAACAGATACTCCCCTAAATCATCCAATTTCTTTAACATGATTACCGGTTTGCATCGTTCGAGAGATTTTCTTACCACAACAAAATCCTCTTTTAGTTTTTCAGAGACTGGCTCTAGTAAGATATCAATGGTTCCATTAAAACCTGACCCTTTCCTCCATCTAGGATTATTCTCCTCTGACATGTTATAGTGGAGTATTTTAGCCTCCTGCTTCTTAAAAACATCTTTTGCTTCTATAGCCACTTCTTTTTCCACAGCCCCGCCTGCTAACATGCCGATTTGCTTTCCATATTCCAAAAAGAGCATGGAAGAACCTTCTCTTTTATAGGCGGATCCTTCCACTCGAATAACCGTTGCTAATACTTGTTTTCCAGGCTGATCAATGACTTCTAATATCGGATAAATATCATCCATGAAACTCCTCCAATTTACACATGTTAATACTTATCCTATTTATATTAATTTGGAGGCTATTCCTAGAATGACAAATTTTTTCAAACTATATATCTCTGGCTAAACATTTAAGTTTTTGTAAAACCTATATTAATCATTTTGAGTAAATAGGTGATGAATGTGGGACTTGTTATTTATTTAATTATTGCCTGGCTGGTTTTGACCGTCTTCTTTTCATTGAAAAAGAAATTACCCAGCCGTATAAATATCATACAATTTCTAGTGATTCAGATTGTTCAAATTAACATTTTTACCATTGTCTCCTTTAATATGAAATTGTTCACTTTCGGTAAAGGTCCAGTGGAATTTATTACGGTATTAGTTCATCGTGACATCGTGATTCCATATTTGCTGCTTTTATTTGTCAATCTGTTATTTTTCTCTAAGAAACTAAGAAACAGAATTCTTATCAGTGTGATTATCTTAATCATGTTATTAGCTAGTGAACATTTATTAAGATTATTAGGATATAGCCATAACCATCATTGGTCCGTCTCGCATTACAGCCTCATATGTATGGGTATGATGGGTTTCTCCCTTCTTACCTTGAATCTGATAATAAAATTAGCCTCAAAGGAGAAATTGGAATATGATAGGCCATCTAATCTATGATCGTCACTTTGATTTAAACGAATGGTTTGTACTTGGAATGATCATTGCTGGGATCGGGTTAATTTATTTTTTGCCAAAAATATTACCTGGGCCAACAGTCGCGTTTTGTTTGCTCATTGGCCCATATTTAGGAATGACTTTTGATCATACCATTTCTGTTCCTCCGTTAGATTTATATGATGTTGGTGACGGACCAAGTTTTTCGTTTTTTGATTTGCTTTCATATACCATGTACGCACCATTTGGATATATTTTTATTTATTTTTATGAACGGCTAAATATTAACGGCCAGAAAAAAGTTATCTACATTATTATCTGGACAATCATGGCTATACTTCTAGAAAAGGTTTGTAATAAAGTCGGTATTTTTCATTACAAAAATGGGTATAAGCTGTATAAGCTTGCCTATTCTATTCCCATCTACTTTTTTGTTGAGAGTCTCCTACTCTTTTTCTATTTGAAATTTTTCAGAAAAAAAACATTCCCGAAGGAATCTAATTGAAGGTTAATGGAAGGAACCCCATTAATATGGCTTTAAGAATTGCATAGCAAAGCTCTGAATCATGCAGATGGTTTTCTTTCACTCTTTTCACACATTCCTGAAGGTCAAGTTTGATTACTTTTATCCTTTCATGTTCCTCAAGTTGCTGGTTAAGGTTTATTCCTACTTCCGAGGTAAAAAATACATGAGTGATTTCATTGGTCCGCCATGAGGCAGGCTGCAAATAACCAAGGTAATGCACCCTTCCACATTGATAACCTGTTTCTTCAAAAAATTCTCGTCTGGCTGCATATTCTAGATCTTCCCCTTTCTTCACACCGCCCCCAGGTAATTGTAAAACGTTTGAAGTGACAGGTTTCCGATACTGCTCAATTAGTATCACTGAATTTTGTTCGATTGCCAGCATCACAACACCTTGATATTCATCGACTACAAAATAAGGCCTATGAAATGGATCCTCTTTAACTTCAATTCCAACTAATTTAGCTATTGTTTTATCCTCGTTCATAACTGCCTCCAATCATTTTTTAAAGATAATACAGGATATTTTCCTTTTTAAGTACACTGAAATATACTAGTAATTAGTATGATGTTGCTGATATTGCAAAAAATATATTGATTTTAAATCCAGTAAAGGAAGAAACCATGAAAAAAAATCGAGCATTATTTTTAACGGCGGTCGCCTCAGGCACGATGTTAAATCCGCTTAATTCATCTATGATTGCGTTAGCATTACACAGTATTCAAAAGGATTTTCACCTTTCCTTTTCAACCGTTTCCTGGTTAATATCCAGCTTTTATTTAGCAAGTGCTGTTGCACAGCCGGTAACTGGAAAAATTGGTGATATTTTCGGCCGAAAAAAGACCTTCTTAACCGGCCTGATTGTAGTTGCCCTGTCTGCGCTTGGTGCACCACTAGCATCCACCTTTCTAATGTTACTGATCATGAGACTTCTTCAATCACTAGGAAGCAGTGCCATTTACCCTTCAGGAATGGCACTAATTCGAGACCATATTAAAGATAGACAGGCCTCAGCCCTTGCTGTTTTATCGATTTTTGCCTCAGCCATGGTAGCACTTGGACCAACAATTGGCGGTTTCTTGATCGTGCTAGGGAATTGGCCGGCAATCTTTTGGGTCAATTTTCCCTTTATTATTCTCAGTTTTCTTCTAGGTTGGTATATGTTTCCGAAGGACATTAAGAAGGATAAGTCGCAAATGAAGGAATTATTCTCTCATCTCGATTTTCTTGGGATCGGATTTTTTGCTGCAGGAATGGTATTCTTTTTATGGTTCCTGTTATCCTTTGATGAAAATATACATTTTCTGTCGGGTATTGTTGGTATTATCTTTTTCGGTTTATTTACTTGGAGAGAGTTAAGAGTAAAAGAACCCTTTATCGACGTTCGGATTTTCAGAATCCATCCAAAGCTTTCGATGGTGTATATCCAGTTTATCTTATTAAATATCTTTTTCTATTGCTTATTTTTCGGACTGCCAAGTTATTTTCAAGAAGGAATGGGTTTAAGTGTTGAATTGAGCGGTATGTTAATGTTGTTTATGTCAGGTGTAAGCATTATTATTTCTTCTGTCACTGGAAAATGGATCGATCGTACCGGTATAAACCAGCCGATTATGGTTGGGGCTTTTATTTCTATTATTGGTGCGCTGGCTTTTATGCTGTTTTTTGTACATACTTCCTATCTGGGTATCGGGATTATATTATCGATCATGGGCTTAAGCTATGGAATTGGAAATGTGGTTCTCCAAGTAGCCATGGTAAAGGAAAGTCCCAGAGAAATAATCGGTACTACATCCGGCCTGTTTCAAACCTGCCGATATTTAGGCTCTATCTTAGCCTCGATCATTTTAGGATTAATTTTCGGAGAAGACATAACAGCGGAAAGCATGAAAATGATTGGAGAGGTTTTAGTGATAACAGGAATCATCAGCTTCTTAATGAGTTTGTGGTTTTCACGAGAGACATTCAATTTTAGAAAAATGCGCCATGTTTGATGATATCCATTAATCCGATCAAAAAAAGAAACAGGCTCAATTGAGTGCTGTTTCTTTTACTTAATCGGCAAAACATAAAACAACACACAAAAAAAGTGAGCAACACTTGCAGCTAATACAAACAAGTGCCAGACCGCATGGTGATATTTAAACCCACGCCAAACATAGAAAATAACGCCAAGTGTGTAAAGTGCTCCGCCAATAATTAAATATGTCATCCCCACTGATGGTAGATTCTTAACTAATGGCTTCCATGCAAAGACAATCAACCAGCCCATGACTACATATAATGCCGTTGAAGAAAAAAGGTATTTTTTCACAAAAAAGCATTTAAAGACTGTGCCAGCAATCGCAAGTCCCCATACGATACCAAAAAGTGTCCAGCCGAGTGTTCCTTTAATTACTACCAGTAGTAACGGTGTATATGTACCAGCAATAAAAAAATAAATAGAAGAATGGTCCAAAATTTCGAAAAGGTCCTTTGCTTTTCCTTCTGGGAAGCTGTGGAGCAATGTTGAGGACAGATAAAGAATAACCATCGTTACACCAAAGATTGTAAAACTTACAATATGCCAAACGTTCCCGTAATGAGTTGAAAAAACAATTAATATTACCAAAGCAGAGATGCTTAGCAATGCTCCCACCCCGTGTGTGATAGAATTGGCTATTTCCTCTTTTTTGGAAAAAACATGTGTAGCTGCCACTAGGATTTTGCTCCTTTCCACTCATAAGCCTACTATTTCAATTATTCATGAAAATAACATGATTATGAAAGGAGGACAATGGACATTTGTCATTTATTAAAAATTGGAAAATGAAAACGTATCTTTAATTATTTTGATCCTTCCTATTTTTGTTACTATTATTGATTAGTTTCTGAATGTTTTCTCTAGGACTCCAGCAATTAAATTTGAAGTTCGTTTTTGTCTCAAAGCCTAAACGCCCGCAAAAATAGAGAATCCCCTCTGCCTTTTTCTCGGCAACAAAATGTTTGCATGTCGCACAACAATGGAAATCTTTCATTTACACACCTTTCTTAAACTATTAATTTTTCGTTCATAGTTTATTAATAATTATCTATTAAGATAGAAATAGGTTCCCGGATGAACCTTAAACCTCCGCCCCCTTAAATATAGATTAGTTTGAATACCCGGCCATGGCTGGGTAATTTTTTTTGTCAAAATGAAAACAGAAGATAAATCGCTGTTCCCCACATTATCAATGCGGAAATTTTGTTTAATATCAAAATGAATTTCCCTGATTGATCTACTCTCCCCACCAACCTGCCAACAATCGACAGCCCTAAAAACCAAATCCATGAAACGATAATACATACGACCATAAAAGTAATCCTAGCTGACCCTGAATAGGATAATGAACTCGTGCCGATCACTCCAATCGTATCCATGATTGCATGAGGGTTTAATAATGAAACAGAAGCTGCAAAGGCAATTTGTTTTTTGGTTGAGAATGTTTGAACTATTGTTCCTTCTGCTCTCGGTTTCGTTTTCCATGTTGAATACCCCATGTACAGCAAAAAAAGGATCCCCAATAGTAACAACGTGACCTTTATCCATGTAACACCCAAAACAACGGATGAGACTCCAAAGACTGCTAATGAAATTAATAATGTATCACAAATAGAAGCTGTTAAAACGACTGGAAGGGCGTAAACCCACCTTGGCTGCACAGCTCCTTGATTAAAAACAAACACATTTTGCACTCCGAGTGGCAGGATTAGCCCGAATGCCAAAATAAATCCATGAATGGCTGCACTAAACATTTACTCTCTCCTCATTTTTATTTCAATCTTGATACAAATGTATTTTCTAAAATAAGTATACTTCTTCACAACCCTGTCAATAACAATACCAATCAAGAAGAAATTGAGGTGTTAGATTATGCAGGGAATTTATTTTATTAATGATCGTATTTGTTTAGATGGGCTAACGAAAGAAGAAAGTACTTCCTTACAGGAACAATCCTTAAAAAATTTTATTAACGACCAAGAAATTCAAGTTGTGAAGTTTAATCCCTTCCAATTAAATGACTATTACACGATTCCACATGCACTCTTATACGATTTAAAAAAGGAAAAAGTCCATATTGATTGTTTTTTATATTACTCTTCACAAGTGATTGAAGATTTCGTATACAGTTATCCAGCTAAATGGTTGATCTTAAAAAGCTTCTTTAAGGAACTCATCTCTATTGAAAAGCAAAATGATTTAAACATCTCAGAAGTCGTTTAATCCATTGAATTTTTTGCTTGTTTTCGATAAATAATCACAAAGTTAATGATAAAAATGATGATTAAATAAATCCCATAAATACCAAATGAGTAAAGCTTGTTATTGCTAAATGAAGCACCGGCATACGACAAAAGTAGAATATTTGGGATTTTCCCTATAATAGATGCTGTAAAAAAAGTCAGCCATCTTACATGACTTAACCCACAAATGATATTGACAACTGGCGCGGGGATGATTGGAATTAAACGACAGGTTAAGATGGCAACAAAGGAGTTTCTGTTCAGAAACTCATCGTATTCTTGAACTTTTGGAAATTTCATTAGTTTCTGTTGTGCATAATCACGGAAACCATACCTAGATAAGAAGAAGAAAGCCATTGTTCCCACCATTGCGCCTGTCAAGGAAACAATCATTCCTTGTGATGTCCCAAATACCGCTCCAATCGTTCCTGCTAAAACTGGAAATGGAATAATGGGAAAAAACACGCAAATTGCTACTAACAGCATGCTGATGAATATGGCAATCGTCCCGCCTTGTTTAACTAGGTGCATGAATTCATCTTTTTGAAAAATACCAATCGCAATCACCATAAGTAAAATGCCAATGCTTAACGCTCTTTTAAACATCCAGCTCCCCCATTCACTTCATTTCTTCGAATACATTCATTCTACTATATTTTTAATTATTAAAAAAATAAAAAGAGCCTTTCATTTAAGAAAGACCCCTACTACTACTACTACTCTATTAAAATGCAGTTCTCGCACCAAGGTATCTTGGTTTCCAATAGGAATTGGTCATATCCGCAATCGACACACCTTTTGAGCCAGCTTGAATGAATTGGTTATTGCCCAAATAAATCCCTACATGGGTAGGACCTGGAGCATATGTCTCAAAAAATACTAGGTCTCCGGGCTTTGGTGTAGTCACTACTTTCAGACCCGACCACTGTGTAGCTGCTGTTCGTGGGATCGTAATTCCTACCTTATTAAATACATAACTAGTTAACCCACTGCAATCAAAACCAGCAGGTGTATTTCCACCCCATAAATATGGTGTTCCTATGTATTTTTTGGCTTCATCCATCACCATTTGTGCCTTTGATACGGTGGGTGAAGGCGCTGGTATAGATGTACCACTAGATGATACGTTCAAAACTTGTCCAACATAAATCGTGTCAGATGTCAGATTATTTAGTGACTTAAGCTGAGCAACCGATAGTTTGTTTCGGATAGCAATAAGGTATAATGTATCCCCTTTTTGGACCGTATACGTTGCAGTTCCTGTTTCATGGCTGTGTGGTGCTAATAATGTAAGCCTTTGATTTACATAAAGAGTATCAGATGTTAGGTGATTCCAAGTTTTTAAGTCTGTTATAGAAACCTTATTGGCTTGGGAAATTTTCCATAATGTATCACCAGATTGGACTGAATAGACGTTTTCATGTGCACTTGCTGAACCACCAAATGTAGATAACAGGATCCCCGCCGTTGCAGCGAATGATAATAATTGTTTTTTCACCGTAGCACCCCTTCTTTTCTTCTGTGTAACTCAATCATAAGCGACCTTGAAGGAGTGATTAAATCCCCAAAAATAAGGCTTTCAAGGAAACACATCCCATTATTAACAAGGATATCCGTAAATGTTTCAAAAAGAATAAAGCTACTTTCTTAATTTATAAGGATTTACATGGCACTTAAGATCATAAAATAATATATTTGTAACATAAATGTAATAGATTTGACTTTTACCGTATTTATCGTTATAAGACAATTCAAGCCTGTAATGTAGAAATTTTGTAACTAGCTCCGTTTAATGCACTTACATGATATAATGGACAAAACGCATTATATCAAGGGGGAAACGAAATGAAAGTCAAAAAGAGAAAAGCACTCTATTTAAGGAAGTCACGTCAAGGTGAAGAAATGGACGCCTTGATGACCCACCGTGCAACATTGGTAGACCTTGCAAAACGTCACGGATTCGACGAATATGACATCTTTGAAGAGATTGCAAGCGGGGACGCCGAAAAAGAAAAACTTGAGAAAATAAAGTCCAACATCGAATTATATGACGGGGTCTTGTGTATGGACATCGACCGCTTGTCACGTAACAAGATTGAATCATTCGAAATCGAATTACTATTCGGTGAAAACGGGGTCAAGGTTTACACGCCGTCACAAACTTATGATTTCGCCGACGATAGTCAAAACATGATGTATTCATTCAAGGCGATTTTTGCTAACGCCGAACACAAAAAAATCAAACAACGTATGAAGGCGGGGAAGATTAATAGATTCCGTAACGGTGAATATTCAATGGGAAGACCACCTTTGGGTTATAAGATAGAAAATAAGCGTCTTGTCATCGACCCTTACAACGCCGAAAAGGTGAAACGAATCTTTGAATTGTGTGCCCAAGGTCTTGGACGTGTGGC
The DNA here is from genome assembly GCF_019219025.1 of Bacillus sp. sid0103. The sequence continues at coordinate 266,747 of NZ_JAHUWN010000003.1, forward strand.
AATAGAAAATGAAGTGGGCGTCAACGAAGGTCAATTGAAACACATCTGGAAGAACAAGACTTATATTGGTCAGGTCGAAGTCAACTTTTATGACGGTCAAGGGAACGTGACCGAAACCCTGACCCAATCGTGTGACCCTATCATCGACATTGAACTATTCGTGAAGTGTCAGGAAGAAATTCGCCGTCGTGACCGTAATCCCGCAAGGACACGGGGCGGTGTGAAGTCATTCATTCAAGGAATGTTCCGTTGTTCCGCTTGTGGTTGTCAATTGGTCATTTCCAACAACGGCGGGAAGGGTCACTACATTGTGAGGTGTCAAACCCGCAAGTGTCCGACTAGTGGGATTCGTCTTGACTATGTTGAAAACTATATCATTAATGAAATCGAAGACGCGTGTGACGTTCTGAATGATCTGCTTGTAGAAAAGATGAAGACGTCCACACCATCAACATTACCGAATGAATTAGACGCCGTACGGGGCGAAATTGGAGCATTAGAAGGGAAACTGAAACGGGTCAAGGACGCCTATTTTGACGCCGACATCAACAAAGAGGAATACAAGGAAAGGAAATCTTCCCTTGATATGGAAATCAATAATTTGAACTTGAAACTTCAAGCGTTGGAATTGAAAATTGCACGGGACGACAAAGACCAAGCGGTCAAAGACCTTATCGACCTACTCGACGATGTTGAGGATTTCGAAGACAAGACCCTTGAAGAAAAACATCTTGTCATGAAGCGATTGGTAGACCGTATTGAGTATTCACGGTCAGTACCAAAAACGGCGGATAGGAGGACAACCACCCTAATGTATCCGCCGACGATTAAGGTCATATATAGAGAATTCTAGATACAAGAAAGGACGTCCACACACGGGCGTCCTTTTTTTTATGCTGTCACCTTCCCCTTTTTGGTCTTTTTATCTTCTTTCAAGCGAAGCAAAAGTTCGTCCCATTCATCGGTTGTAATAGTTTTTAGACTATCCTTGACAAGAAGGTTGATAGTTCGTTCACTATAATGACCAATGACTTTTAATGTGCTTTTGAAAGTGGTGACTTGTTCTTCTAAAGATAGTTTTGCAAAAGATTCATAGTTTAACATTTTGATTCCCCCCTGGTTTTCAAATGTCTTCAAGGGATATAACAAGAACCGAAATCGAAACACGCAAAGGGCCTGCGGGAATGTTGTGCAGCATGTTGTGCTGCACATTGAGCTGCACAACCAAAAAAAAAGGGGACATCCCGAAGGACATCCCCTTATTAATTATTTACCTTTGTAACAAACAATCTTGGACGGTTCAGCAAGTGCCGAATCCATTTCAAGGAATGCGGACACACCGGTCTGATAGAATTCCGCATAACGTTCTAATAAGACCTTGATTTCCACATTGTTTGTCATCTTCACGTGGACACCTGAAAGGTCACCATAGAAGATTTGAAGTGCGTTGACACCCATAACAGGAACACGGTCAGATAATAGGACAGGCTTACCAAGAAGTAAATAATCAAACTTATCAGATAGACCACCATCGGTGAATAATAGGTCACCTGACGTGCTTGCCTTCAATGAACGAATGTAAGCGAACGTCGAAGGGTTCATTAACCACACTGACTTTTCTTGGTACACTTGCGGAACTTTCAATTGTAATGAAATCAGTTCATCAGGTGTGATGACCATAGTCGTTGCACCAAGGTTGGTTTGACCCGCCACGACTTGTGCTAATCCGTTCAGCTTACCCGCACCGCCGACACCCGCAATCAATTCACCTTCAACAAACCACGCAATAGACTTTGCAAGTTCATTGATTAAGAATTGAACCACGTTAATGTCAGAACGATTAATGAAAGAGTTCGACACCTTTGTAAGTGTGCCAATGATGACGTTCTTCAATGCAACCGTTGTGAAGTTGGCGTTCGAATCCGACACCGTCGAACCCTCGGTGAAGTATGCAACCACGTGTTGTGTGAAGTCATAAACAGGGATATTTAAGTCCCCTTTGACATTCCAAATGGTAGCACGTTGTAAAATACCACATTGGTTCTTCACTTGGTCAATAATCTGCGAAGCAATTGACGTTGGAATGACCCCACCGTTTGACCCCGCCGTAATTCCGCCCGTTGCACGGGATTCCTTGACCCAAGTCAAGAACGCCTTTTCGTCTAATTGACGTTGTTCAACGTTTTCCGCATTTTTAACAACTATCATATTTTCCATTCCCCCACGTTCTTCTTTTATTTCGGAATCTATTTCCTCAATCTCTTTTTTGATTTGTTCAAAACGAACATTGTCCGCTTTGGTCAAGTTGCGTTTTTCAGCTTTTGCCGTATTGACCAACCTGTCCATTTCGTCAATTAAGTCATTACGTTTTTCAATCAATGCCTTTGACATCAAATCACCCTTTCAATTCAAAATAAAAAACCTTCCTGACATCCGACCGTGCAGGGTCATGACGATGTCAAAAGGTTTCGTGTTGGAAATCAAGAAATCCGTGAAGTTTCGGAAGAAGACCTTTGCGTGGTCGTCATCGTTCCAAGGTCAATCGACTTACAAATGTTGAACCAAATAAACCGCTTGTTACAAAGTCAGGTAGGAGGTGAATTTTCACCTACCTTTCTAAATAGGTGGGAACATTGTTCCCATGATAAAAGTTGGTGTCGTTCCCTTGGGTTGTTTCTTCTTATTGACGTTTCGGTCACACGGTGTCATGCGTCGTCAATAGTTTGTCTTCCCCAAGGGTGACCCCTATGCTAGTTGGCGGTGGTTCTTGACGAACCATAATAAAAATAAAAATAAAAAAGACCCCCGTCGGTGAATCAGACCGACAAAGGTCAAAAGTGTGGATTTTGCAAGGGGTGGGAATCCACGAACCACCATAAGGCTTTTCATAATGAAAAACATTTGTCGAAAAACGACAACGACCATTTTTTAAGATGTGGATAGGTCGAACCACGTTTGACCTTTTTCGTGCGATGGATAAGGTCGAACCACCGAAGAAATTCAAAACAGAAATCAACAAACATTTGACACGGTCTGCACACCTTATCGGTGACGCCCGTCAAAAGGTTTGAAGAAATAGGTGGGGACATAGTCCCCATGATAAAAGGGTGAACCTTAGTTCACCAACAAATATGAAAGGATTGGGGATGACGACCCCGCAAATACACCGACATTTGTAAGGCGACCATGAAAGAATGAAGGGGTTCTTTTAGTCTTTGTCGGTATATTTGCGGGAAGACATCCGACGCCGTCCCGTCTATCTGTTTTGTTGTTCTTCGATGTATTTAATCAATAGTCGTCGAATTAAAGCACTAACATTGGTGTCATTGTCTTTGACATAATCAGAAACCGTGATGACTTCGTCTTTTGATAACCTGACGGAAATATTCTTATGAAGTGTTTCATTTTTCATTCAATCACACCCTTTGAAGTAATGTTTTAAAAAAATACCCTACACTATATATAACAGTAAAAATGACCAAATCACGCAACATTTTAAGAACATTTGACAAAAAAACTTTCATATGCTTCACGGCATCATCAATTGCCCTTATTTAGAATAATTCTAATGTAAATATCTATTTCGGGAAAAAAATGTGCGTTCAAGTCGATACGTGGTATTCTGTTTTGCACTAAAAACGAAAGAAAAAAGGCGGGGGGATAGAAAAAGACATCGTCACACGTATTAAGGTCAAAAGGTCTTTGAACGTGGTGTTCTACCCTATGACCCGCCCTTGGTAGTCCCTACCCCCTACCCGTTGACCCTATACGTCTTTTGAAAGGTCTGTAATGACAATCAAGATGACCTGACCCGTGTCCAATATGCCCGCCCTTGGTCATTGGTGTCGCCGTCATTGATCTTGGTATGTCCCAAGGTGTGGACATCCAGTGAAGTTCCTGACATTCAACATCGACATGTGTAATAGGGTGACCCCCCTTCGTCTATTGTGACGGGCATGACCACCCCTACCCCCTGACAGTGACGCCGTGACCACCTATTAAATATTACTTATTGAAAATGATTTCATAGACCATGACCAAAGGAATGACGAACAGTTCAATACTATCGTTGAACACTTCTTTCAATTCCCGCATGTGTGACCGACCCTTCCCGTTCCTGACGTGCTTCACGTTTTAGACGTTTGTTGGTCTTCCGTTCCACTTCCTTACAAAGACGAAAGAAGGGTGAAGCATAAAACTTCATCCCTTCCTTATTGATCGCATTGTGTTTTTTAAAACGTGCCCGTCCGTGTGGTCTTGGTTTCGACATGATATTTGCCCCTTCCTATATCCTTTCAAATGTCCACCCGTCGGTTTGTTTGACCCGACCTTGTAGGACGGTGTTTATCTTCCCTTGTGCTATCCCCATACATTTCGACGCTTGAAGTTGTGATTCAAAGACATGTTCGTGACCCGTGTCAATATGTCGTGCAATGATTGGTTGTTTGCCCTTACTTGATGTGTCCTTTTTCAAACGGACATTGTCACCATGTGAAACCAAGGCAAGATTATTCCAACGATTATCCGTGCGGATTTCGTTCAGGTGGTGGACTGTCCGCCCTATGCACCGTTCACCATAGACGACCACGGCGATGATTTGATGTGCATACACCTGTTTTCCACCCAAAGATAAAGGACGATACCCAACACCGTTGACGCACGTATCATAGACCTTTTTGGTCTTCTTGTTACGGACAAGACCCCGTTCAAAGTCGGCTTCAAGTTTGTCAATATTTTTGATGATGTGGTCATAGATTTCCTTGGTCATGCCCATTTGTTTTGTCATGCGATTCGTTCCCCTTCCTTTTTATCGGTTCATATTAAATTTAAAAAATACCCTACACTTATATATAACAGGGATTTCCCTCAAATCACGCAAACATCAAAGACAAAACTTCGAATGTGTGGAACGCCCACCCCCTTCTATCCTGACTGACCCCCTTGTTTCAAATCGTATTGACATATGACACTGTCAACCGTGTAACAGTGTAACAGTTATTCAAGGAAGGGAAGACGGGGTCGCACCCCTTTGGACTGGATGACCTTTGACGATGGCGGTCGGGGTGGTTGGTGGTCGGGGTCATTGATCGATCGGAGTTCATCATCGGACGCGGTCGTCATTACAAAAAGAAATTCTTTTTCATTACGTCCATAATCGGCGACAACCGTTGGGGGACGTGGATTCTTACAAATTACAAAAAATACGACGGACATAATCTTTTTTGTAAGATGTTTTTATTTTATTTCTTCTTTTCTCTTACCTATATAAATTTAAATGTAAGTATTATAATAAAGTAATAAATAAAGGTTTAACCCTTGGTACATAAGGGTTTTTGGACATTACAAAAGATTACGTCTTCCTTACAAAACGTAATGACCTTCTGAAATCGTCACCTTTTGACCCCGCCGCCCCCATGACCACGGTAGACACAAAAAGACGACCCTTTTGATAGGGTCGCCCGTGGAAAAGCAGATCAATAAGAGATAAGCGATGTCGACTGATTTCTTCTTTCTTTCCGTCAAAATGTTGACTATTGTTAATCAAACATAAGAATTTGAGGTAATTTCTCTCCAAGTCTTTCAGTAATTTCAATATGTTGTTCTAAAATATGTGGCTTCAATTTATAGAATTCCCTTAGGTCTGATTTTAGATGTTTAGGTGCATATAAGCTAGTTATAGAACTATTTAAGGCATCTACAACTTTTTCATCTAAATCAAAATTGTTAATGTAACAAATAACTAACCCTTTATTTTTGTTTCCCCACGCAAAACTGTGCACAATTTTTCTTTTTTCAAATGCTTCATTATAGAAATTATCGAAGAATTTTTTTGATATTAAAATACCTTTATCTAATTCTGTTACCTTTCTATCAACCCACCAACAACCTTCCTCGAATATATCAGTATCTATGGTGTTAAACATATGTTTAGATGCCTCTTCAAATTGTTCTTCAGGTATCAAGTCATTAATAACCATCTCCAAGAAAATAGAGTAATCATAAGGTGTCATAAAAAGTTTTTTCCATAGGAGGCGAATAAACTTTTCCTTTTTAAAGAAATATCTAACCATCTCCGGCTTTGACCTTAATAAAGCCATGGTAAATTTATGATTTTCTTCTTTGATTAGAAATTCAACAGTTTCATCGGGTAAATCATCCTGCAAACTAAAAAGTTTAAACCAAAAAAGAATAATTTGTTCATCTACTTCTCTATATTTATCCTTTTTAATATAAGAAAACTCCATTAATTGTTGTAAAAAATCCTTATAGTTAATTCGTTCAATCGCATAGGGAATTTGAGTAACAATATGGTCAAATGACTCTCCTCTGGGGGTTATCGTTACATCAAAATGTTCATCTATTTGCTGAACAATAAACGCCATTCCTCCATTTACTACAAATTTCCCCAAATTGGACTGAATAAATAGCCAGAAGCTTTCCACATGACTGTGGCTAATTATATTTCCTTTTGCATGGGCACAATCATTTCTTCTGTTCTTCCAATAAAAATATTGTTCATATACATCTTCTGTTAAATTGAAAATTGGTTTTTTCTTATTTTGTATGGCTTCTATGACTTTTTTTTCCCAACTGTCATCGTCAAGTAGTCCCTTTTGAACATGCTTCCATTCAGGATCTGCATAATCTTTTGGGGGTTGAGATGAAAGCATCCTAATTTTAATTACTGTTTGAAGCCCTAAAAATGAAAATAAGAGAGCAGCACGATAAGCTGATGCTTTATAGCATCTAATACTTTCATCGAATAACTCATGGGCTTCGTTCGTAAAATCTTGTTTTATTAACCACTCTTCAATCTTTAGTATCATCTTAAATTCCCTCTTTCTAAAACTCTCCCTGTTAAAAGCAATTCATCATATCTTAAATTTTGACGACCTCGCTGTTATGCTGAAACCCTTGATATCATTATCATTGTACAACTTCCTAAATATGTTTTACACATTTAATTGTGAAAATTTAGAAATTAAAAAGGGATTTTCATTTCTTATTAAACTAACGAGGCAGGTTAGTTGAAGAAGGTGAGGTTATAATTAATGTACCAATACCAAAAAAAATGGGACAAAATATAAACAGTGTTGTCAATTGGAGGGGATTGATTTGAAAAAAGATAGTGTATTTCTAATAGATGAGTTTGTTAAAAATGCCGTTATTCAAGGGGAAGCGACCTTAGAAGGAAAATATAAAAAAGGTAATAAAGCAAGTGATAAACTATATAAAATCATTGATATTATGAAACAAGATATAAAACTTGCTGAAACTATGCTTGATGTATTAATGGATAGTAAAGAACCAAATGTGAAAATCTGGGCTTGTGGTACAGCATTGGATATTGCATATAAAGTTAAAGAGGCAGAGCAAATTTTAAAAGATATTTCAAATTCAACTCAACTAGGAATTTTGAGTTTTAATGCTGAAATGACTTTGAGTGTACGAAAAGAAGAACTATAAAACCCATACCTTTTTTTACTAACGGGTGCGATAGGATTATAAAAAAGAGGATGAAAAGTTTTGAAATGGACATTTAGAAAAAGTATTTTTAGTTTCCTTTTTTGCTACTTATTCTTAATAATCTTTGGTGATAAATTTAAACTTCCATTTGGTTTATTAAGTTCATTATTTGTTTCGCTTGCTTTTGTTATATTTGAAATTATTTTTGAATATTGTTGGAACAAGTTAATATCCAAAAAATAAATCATTCGTTCTTTAACTAACGGGTGCGATAGTTCAATAAGATTAATTAATCAGTTCTTTGTAGAGTGGCTAAAATGTCACTCTTTTTTCATATTTTTATTAATATAACATTTCCCAAATAAGGTATGATTTCAATGTAATTAATTTGGGAGGTGCTTGTATGTACGAAGGTTTTTGTCCATCGTGACCGTGACCCGTACTTTTGTGTCAGGGATTGCCATTGATTTCACCCTTTTCAAGTTCTTCTATTAACCATCAACGTTAGAATTCACAATTACGTCACGCCTTTCCATTCAATCACCTTTTTTATCATGTTAGAATAAGTGTATCACCTTAGTGGTGATGTCGACAAAAGGGTGCGGAGTTAGTTTGTTCTCTATGTGTATTAAAAATAATTAGTTGTAACAATCCTATCATGCACGATCGTCTGTTAATCCTATAATTAAACCTATAGAAACAATCTTTAGTTTAATAAATCATAATGAATTTGGGTGATGATAATGCAAGGAATAGGTAAAGGACACCCACATGCAATGGGGCATCCTCATGGAATGCGAAATGTAATCGATTATGACAAGAATCCATTTATAGTTATTTGGGAAGTAACAAGAGCTTGTCAACTTAAGTGTGTTCACTGCCGAGCTGATGCACAGCTTACTCCAGACCCACGTGAATTAACACATGCAGAAGGAATCAATTTAATCGATCAAATTTATGAAATGGATAATCCCATGCTCGTCTTTACGGGCGGTGATTGTATGATGAGGGAAGACCATTATGAGCTTGCTGATTATGCAATCAAAAAAGGAATGCGTGTTTCGATGACACCTAGTGCCACAGCAAATGTAACAAAAGAAAAAATGAAACTTTTCAAAGATGTCGGACTTTCACGCTGGGGCTTTAGTTTAGACGGGCCAACACCAGAAATTCATGACCACTTCCGCGGTACACCTGGATCATTTGATCTAACCGTTGAAAAAATAAAATACTTAAATGAATTAGAGATGCCACTGCAGATAAACACCGTAATCTCTCGCTATAATTATGATTCTCTTGAACAAATGTCAAAACTAGTGGCCGAACTTGGCGCTGTCATGTGGTACATATTCTTACTTGTCCCAACCGGCAGAGGTCAAATGGATGCTTGTATCACTCCAGCTGAGCATGAAAAAGTGTTCCGTTGGTTATATGAATTAAGCAAAACCGCACCTTATGATATCAAAACGACTGCAGCACAACATTACCGCAGGGTTGTGTTACAGCAAAAAACACGGGATCAACTGATTGAAAAGGGTGAAATTCATTACGAAGACTCCATTACCACTGATTTTGCTTCCATGCACGATGGTTTAAAGCGGGCACCAAAAGGTGTAAATGACGGGAACGGCTTTGCTTTTGTCTCACATATTGGAGATGTTATGCCGAGTGGATTACTTCCAATCGTTGGAGGAAACATACGAGACACCCCGCTTGCTGAAATTTATCGTGAGGCTAAAGTATTTAAAGAATTACGTCAGCCCGATAATTACAAAGGAAAATGCGGCGTATGTGAATATAACAAAATGTGTGGCGGTTCCCGTTCACGCAGCTATGCAGTAACAGGCGATTATATGGAAAGTGAACCGTACTGCGTCTATATTCCACAAGTAATGAGAAATAAAGAAATAACACCAATCTTATAAGTATATCCATAGGGGCATTCTTTTCATGAGAATGCCTCTATTCTTAGTCAATAATCCTTAGATATTGGAGTTAATAAATTTCCTAAATCATTTTGCAAATAGATCTTTAAAAGTTATGATTAGTTTAGGGATAACGAACATGCTAAGGAGTTAACATGATTAGAACAATTGCAGTAAATCAAACGTATCAATTAATGAGGGATCTTTCCATTGAGGAATTGATGAATGGTGATTTTATCTGGTACTGGGTTGATTTTTATAACCCAACCACCGAAGAAATCGAATTCTTAAGGACCCCCCTTAACTTTCACCCTCTAGCTATAGAGGATTGCATTAATCATTTACAAAGACCTAAGTTGGATTATTATGAGGACTATACTTTTTTTGTGACACAAGCCCTAAATCAACAAACCTTCACGCGCGAAGAGATTGATTTCTTCCTCGGTAAGAACTATATCATTACCTTTCACTACAAACCCTCAGCCGAAATTGAGGAGGTGTGGAAACGATTTGATCAGTCAACAAGTATTAATCGGTGGGATCCTTCCCACGTTTTATACATTATCCTTGATAAAATGGTGGATAATTATTTTCCTCTGGTTTATCAAATTGAGGATATGTTAAATGAAATTGATGAAAATTCAAAAGGGAGAACGATGGAGGCATTGCTCGAGGATTTATTCGACACTAGACATCATCTCCTATCGTTACGGCATACGATTACTCCAATGCGGGACCTTGTTTATCGAATCCTCAACTCTGAACGAATGACTTATATCAATGGGAAAAAAGAATACTTCTCCGATATTCATGATCATTTACTTAAATTAACCGAAATGATTGAGGCAAACCGTGAACTTACCACGGACATCCGCGACAGTTATATCTCACTGAACTCACACCAAACCAATCATGTCATGAAGGTTTTAACTGTGATTACTACGATATTCATGCCACTTTCCTTTATAGCAGGATTGTACGGGATGAATTTTCACTATATGCCTGGATTATCATGGAAATATGGTTTTTTTGCCACGCTGATTTTAATGGTATTAGTTGCCATAGGAATGTCTCTTTGGTTTAAGAAGAAAGGTTGGTTTAAATAAATGGCTAAAAAAAAATGAAAGGACTAGCACCGCTAGTCCTTTCATTTCTAAGATCACTTGCTTATTTCCACTCTTCATAGGCAACAGTTCCGCCTGTTAAATCAATCGTATTCCGCTCACCTTTATAATAGGTTTTCCCGTCTTTTTCGAAAATTAATTTTTCATAGGTATACACTTTTTGCCCATTTTGCAGATGAATAACCACTTTAGGACCTGGATTCTCTATGGGTGCTTCAATTTTTATTGTGTTTTGATAATAGTGACGAAAAACGAAGATACTGGCGGTTAATACCATGCACATGACAATGAAAAAAAATAAACCCTTTAGGAAAGAGTGCTTCGGCTTAGAGTGGTATAATTCAGCTCTGGTCAATTTTTCTCCTCCTGTCATTCATAATACGAAAATAATTTTTCAAATAGTTTGAATACTCCATTCATGCCCAAACCTAGATTTTTTAATCCATTTGAAAAAATTTAACACTTGTTACCTTATGCAGTGCCACTAAAATTGTTGACACTAATCGCTCTTAAACACATGATTTTCATATTTATGTATAATAGTAAGGAATGATTGATCAGAAAGGAGAATTTCTTTGGTAAATACAAATACAAAAGAAACGATGAAATTAATTGCTGATTTAGTCTCGATTCCAAGTCCATCAGGGAATACAAATGAAGTCATTACCTTTGTTGAAAAATACCTTGCCGAGTTACAAATTCACACTTATCGAAATCGTAAAGGCGGGTTAATAGCGACAATTGAGGGGAAGAATTCAAGTAAACACCGCATGCTTACAGCTCATGTTGATACGCTTGGTGCAATGGTAAAGGAAGTAAAAACTAATGGTCGCTTAAAGATTGATTTGATAGGTGGATTTAAGTACAACTCCATTGAAGGAGAATACTGTCAAATTGAAACAAGCGGCGGAAAAAAGATAACTGGAACCATTTTAATGCACCAGACTTCTGTCCATGTCTATAAAGATGCTGGAAAAGCTGAGCGAAACCAAGCCAATATTGAAATTAGACTTGATGAAAAGGTACATAATGCCGAGGAAGTTCGTGCCCTTGGAATTGAAGTTGGAGATTTTGTTTCGTTTGACCCTCGTGTAGAAATAACTCCAAGCGGATACATTAAATCGCGCCACTTGGATGATAAAGCAAGTGTGGCGATCTTGCTTCAATTAATGAAACAAATTAAGATGGAGCATATCAACCTGCCCTATACTACACATTTCTTAATTTCAAACAACGAAGAAATTGGATATGGCGGTAACTCAAATATAACTCCAGAAACAGTCGAGTATTTAGCAGTCGATATGGGTGCAATGGGCGACGGACAGTCAACAGATGAATACACGGTTTCCATCTGTGTTAAAGATGCTAGTGGTCCCTATCATTATGAATTGAGAAAAAATCTAGTTCGTCTAGCTGAAGCGAATAAAATCGAATATAAATTGGATATTTATCCTTTCTATGGTTCCGATGCTTCGGCCGCAATCCGTGCTGGTCATGATATTGTCCATGGTTTAATTGGTCCTGGAATCGATTCGTCACATGCGTTTGAAAGAACGCACGAAACTTCCATTGAAAATACAGCCAAACTACTGTATCATTACGTGCAAGCTGATTTAATCCAGTAGGAGATGAAAATATGTTTTCAAATATAGGTGTACCAGGCTTAATATTGATTTTAATTGTAGCTTTAGTCATCTTTGGTCCAAACAAACTTCCTGAAATAGGCCGTGCCTTTGGCAAATCGATTCGTGAATTTAAAAAAGCGACTGAAGGAATTGCAGAAGACATCAAAGAAGAAATAAAAGAAGATATCCAAGAGACCAAACAAACTAGCATTAATTTAAAGAAGTAATTATATAACTGAGCATATTATCAAAAAAACATCCCCTTCAAAAATTTGTTGGGGATGTTTTTTGATATTTATTTCTTAGAAAAAGCCTGTACTTGATTCATTAATTTTTTCCGGGACTTAGGATTTCGGAGTAGATATGCAGCACCTAAAGCAACGGTAGTCATCATTAAATTTTTTCTTTTCATTGCTAACCTCCTCAGTGTTTGTCATTCTTAAATGTTCCCTTTATGAATTCATTTTAACAACTGTAATTATTTACAATCTGTGTTATAGATCAATGGTGTTTTTGTAACCAATTCGATTGGAGCGGAAGGCGCGAGACTCCTGCGGGAGTACGGGACAGGTGAGACCCTGCAGGCCAGCACCTCGCCGAGGAGGCTCCCCGGAACCGCCGGCGGAAAGCGCAGCGCCTGAAGCGGAAAACAACCTATAAGTTAAACACAGCTAAATAAAAAAACTAATTCTGCTTGAATTAGTTTTTTTATTTAAGCTGGTTATTTTTTTAGTAATTCCTTGATCTTTTCATTATGTTGTTTCGATTGCTCCAGTAATTGATTTAGGAGTAATGCAGCTTGCTTGTTATCTTTCTTTTCAACGGCCAACTTTAATTCATGGAAAGTTTTCCAATGGGACATTTCTTTTCCGCCATGTACTTGTTTAATAAATTCTTCTTTTGTAATCTTTCCTGCATCCAGTTGTTTTTTAAGTTCATCCATTTTTGCTCTTTTTTCTTTTTTCCATTGTTCACGTTTAGCAGCATTCTCAGGACTCATCCATTGGTTGATCAGTGTTTTCTTTTCTGCAAGAACGGCAGTCCATTCTGTCTTTTTATTTGGCGTATACTGGTCCACCCAGGAAAGAAGCATTTTCTGTCTTTCAGCCATCTTTGCTTCCCAATCTTTATGCATCATATGATGATGCCTGTTCTCATGACAATCACATGGGGCTTTTTCCCGTTGTACACCATTGGTGGTATCAGGCGTGGTGTGGTTTGCTGCAGCCATTCCAGGCACTGAAAATAATAATCCTAATGATAAAAGTAACAAATTAAACTTCATAGGGATCTCCTTCCATTTCTGTTATTTCTTATATTCACCTTTTTGGTACGAATTTATCATTCCCAATATGTGAAAAAAAATTTACCAATTTGACAAATTTTTAGTTATAAACCACTTGTGATTTTATTTTAATTCACGTATTCTATAAATATAGAAAATTTGTGAAGAGCTTCACAAATAAAGTTCCGTTTTATTTTTATCATATCATGTGAAATTACTCACAAATCGAAGCCCGTTACCTCTTTAATCTGGGCGGTCCTTATTTAATTGTTAAGCAACACTTTGGCGTAAGCAGTGAACCAGTGAAAGTTACTACGAAACAATAAAGAAATAATTACTTTGTGCTTGTTCCCTTCCAGATGGTCTCCCCGCTTTCTGGAATTTGAATAAAATATCCTTATGAAATAATGCCTTCAATCCCCCAATTAAAGGCAGACAGCCCCAATCCACTAAAATGGAATGGGGCTGTTTTAATTATTTTACGTATTTCCTAAAGCCACTCTAATAATTCAAGACGATTACCAAATGGATCATGAACGTGAATTCTGCTCGCTCCAGGAAGTAAATCGTCTTCTGTAAAGGAGACTCCCTTTTCACGGAGATGTCCCTTTAATTCCTCGATATTTTCAACAACAAAGGCAGGATGTGCTTTTTTAGCTGGTGTAAATGGTTCTTCTACACCGATGTGTAGTTGGAAGGTCCCAAACTCGAACCAAACGCCGCCGCGTTTCTTTAGTTCCGCCGGCTTTTCAACTTCATTTAAGCCTAGTATTCCACCGAAAAATTCCCTTGCTTCTTCTTCACAATCCATAGGGGCAGCAAGTTGAATATGATCAATCTTTTTTATTAAAAATGACATAGACACTCCTCCGTTTGTCAATTCTCCTCTTCCATATTTTATTAATTTTATAAAATTCTTTCAAGTTAGAACTTTCATAATTGGTTTAAATAAATGGTACTATAGCATACCTTAATTTAAAAGGCTATTTCCGTTCAATTCGGAAATAACCTTCTTATTAATAAACATCTCTTCTAGTAAATACAAAAAAGGAAACGAATAAAGCTACAGCCCACCAAACAAAGAGGACTAATATGGAGAATGAAAGATTCATCCCTTCAATTGGCGGTGCGGTTCCTTTCATATAATCCGTTAGCCGTAAATTGACCATAAAAAAATACTTCGCGGATTCCCATGAGGATACCATGTTTGTTAAAATCGCTCCTGAGATTAAAGAGGCAAGCATCACACCCATACCTGCTGCAGTACTACGTATTAACACAGACAGCATAAAGGAGAGGGTACCGACAACAATTGACACAAACCAGACTAGACCAAAATCCATTAATAAAAATTTCCACTGACTTATTAGTTTAACTTCTGAGGTATTTAATCCTGTTTCTGTCACGTTAAATCCAGTTAAGATTGGTGCTCCCCATCCCTTGTAACCAAAAACGAGCCCAGAAATTAAATAGGAAAGAATCCCAGCGATTGCGATGATTAAGGAAATGGCTAAACACAAGGTATAGTATTTACTCAGGAGTACCTTCCACCTTTTGACGGGCCTCGTCAAAAGCAGCTTAATCGATCCTAAGCTATGTTCAGATGACACCAAATCGCTAGCTATTACCATGACCATTAATGGAATAAACAGGTCAATCGAATTCTCCAAGAAGATTCTCATAAACGTTGGTGCCCCAGGTTCAGACGGATTGATATCATGATTCAGATAATATTGCTGCTGCTGTAACGAGATTTGCAGCTGTTTTTTCCATTCATCAGTCATTCGACTGCTGCTTAAGCGATTCGTCGTATCGACAATCTGCTGCTGTAATATGGTTCGCCAATCACTGGTTCCTAATTTTTCACGTTGTGTTTGAACTTGTTTATATTGTGCATATGTAAATAACATGACAAGAACGCCAATAATGATGGCAATAACGATGAGCCGTTTCTTGGCAATCAGCTTCATCATTTCATTCTGAATCAATTTATTCAATCGTGTCACCCCCCGTTAATTCGAGGAATAAATCTTCCAGTACTGGCATTTTGCGATTCATTTCCGTTACTGAAACACCTGCTTCGACAAGCTGTTTATTCCATTGAGGTATCTTTTGTTCATTAAATTCAGTCACGATCGTGCCATCCTCGGATTCTTCGATTTTGGT
Source organism: Bacillus sp. sid0103 (assembly GCF_019219025.1). Next base: position 282,339 of record NZ_JAHUWN010000003.1, read on the forward strand.
TAAGGATTGTAATACTTCCCTTCCCCGTTCAAGTGGGTACATATGCCAAATCACGCGTTCGCGATTTGAAAGCAATTGTTTGACCGTATCCGTTCGTATAATCGTCCCTTTGGAAATGATCGCGACTCTATCACATAAAAGTTGAATTTCACTTAATAGATGGCTCGAAACTAAGACACTTAAACCCTCTTCCTCTGCAAGATAGCGAATAAATTGACGCATTTCACGAATTCCAGCAGGGTCCAACCCATTCGTTGGTTCATCAAGAATCAACACCTTTGGTTTTCCCAACAATGCCTGAGCAATACCGAGACGCTGCCGCATCCCTAAGGAATAGGTTTTTACTTTATCATGAATTCTTTCCGTAAGGCCTACAAGATCAGTGACTTCTTTGATTCGTTCTTCTCCGATACCCTCAAGCATTCTCGAAAAATGGAGGAGATTATTATAGCCTGAAAGATATGGATATAATTCTGGATTTTCGACAATACATCCGAGGTTGTTCATCGCCTCCTGGAAATTCCCATCAATATTAGAGCCACAAATAAGAATACTGCCGGATGTTGGTTTGATTAATCCAACGAGCATGCGGATTGTTGTTGTTTTTCCGGCACCATTCGGTCCTAGAAAACCAAATACTTCCCCCTCTCGTAAATCGAACGTTAATCCCTTAATAATTTCCTTTTTACCAATTACCTTTTTTAAATCTTTGACTGCCAGCGTAATTTTTTTCTCCATTGATTTCCACTCCTTACCAGGTGAGCAATGAGGCTACCCGTTCGGCAATTAAACGATACCCTTTTGAATTGGGATGAAACTTGTCTGAATAGAGGTAATCATTTACCTTTAACTCAAACAAGTCGAAAGTTGGCACAAAAACAATTTTTGGAAAAGATGCACTGACTTCAGCACTATCGTAATTCCAGTGGCGGACCACCTTGGACATTTCTTTTCCTTGCTCAAGTTCAATGAAGGGATTATACAAACCAATGAAAAATACATTGGCGTTGCGATTGTTTTTCCGTATTTGTTCAAACACAAATTTTAAATTGTTTAGGTATTTCTTTTCAATGGATGCAATGTCTTGTTTTTCAAAATCGATCAATCCTTGTCCACTGCGGAACAAGTCATTGCCGCCAATCGTCACCAGCACTATATCTGCTTTTTGAATTTGGCGCCCAACTTCGGTTTCTTGAACTTGCTTCCTTAGAGAATCTGATCGTTGACCATTAATGCCAAGGTTTGTCAGTTGGACAGGACGGTTTGTTTTTTTCTTCATTTCATCAACCAAGACACCGACATAACCCTTTCCAGTCTCATCCCCAGTACCGCGAGTCAAGGAATCACCTAGGGCCACAATTGTTAACCCTTTTTTATTTTCCACCTTGGAAACGGTCTTTACTTCCGGAACTTTTTCTGGTTTACCAGCATAATACTCACCGACTGCCCACCCAAGCCCGATTAGCCAGAGAAGGCAAAACAATACAGCTATGCCCGTGATCGACCGTATGACATTCTTATTCATGAAAATAACATCCTTTCTGGCCCTTTCTCAATTTCATTTAATCATAGTTAAGAAATGAATCAAACTTTCAAAACTTATATTTGCTGAAAATTTCTAAAGTGTCGATAATTGTTAACATACATAATAAAAACAAAGGAATCTGCACGAGGATTCCTTTGTTTTTTGTTACTTTATTTGGTCCCCGTTTCCATTACAACATTCCTTAATTTCTTAATCAAATAGATTACTCCTATAAGGATGAACAGGATAATACTAGTAAGAATTAAGTATCGCTTCATGACTTCAAAAAAAGTTTCCCATTGAGGTCCGAGGATTTTCCCTAAAAAAATAAAACTTGAAACCCAAAGGGTCGACCCAATACCTGTATATAGGGTGTAAACCTTTATTGGAACTCGAGTAATTCCGGATAAATAGCCAATAAAATGTCTAAATACTGGGATAAACAATGAAATGATTAACAGTTTATTTCCATATCTTCTTATCCAGTTAGAAATCGCATGTAATCGAGTTGGCTCTAAATGCAGCCGCTTACCATGCTTTTCAAAAAAATGAATACCAAGCCTGCATCCAACCCAATAAGAAAGCAACATACCTAAAGTACTTCCTGCAGCTGAAGCAATAATACTTCCGAACCAATTGAGTTGTTCAATAAAAGATAAAAAACCCGCATATGCCAACATAGCTTCCATCGGGATTGGAAGTGCCAATATTCCTAGCGCAATCGAAAGAAAAAGGACAAGGTATCCATACTCGTTCATGATGGCGGTTAAGATATGCAATGATGATAGCCCCTTTCCCTTTTTAGAATAAATGGCAGTAAACCATACAGATATTTTATCCATTCTTATCTAAACTAGTATTGTTTTAGAAGATTTCGATGGAATTTAATGAAAAAAAGGGTGCACATTGGTATAAAAAATAAGCCGATTTCTAAGAAATCGGCTTATTTCTATGCTATTCTTCTAGGTTCCCCATCGGGCCAAAAAATTCAAAGTGAATTCTGTCTGCTTTTACATCTAGTTCCTTTAAGGAACGATTAATAGCTTTCATGAATGGTACAGGTCCACAGAAATAAAAATCTGCATCCTTGGTATCGATTTTTTCCTTTAACCAATCTCGTGTTACATAGCCTTCAACATCAAAGCGATTATTCACTCGATCCTCTTCTGTAGGTGAATCATAGAAGAAATATGAATTTACGTTTTCAAGTATAGTTACTTCATCTACTTCCTCTCTTAGAGCATGTACATTCCCATTCGCAGCCGCATGGATAAATGTTACCTTTCGTTCTGGCTTGACTTCAGCAATTGTTTTTAACATACTCATCATCGGTGTCAAACCAACCCCGCCACTTAGTAACACGACAGGAGTATTTTTTTCCGTATCTAAAACAAAGTCCCCTGCAGGTGCACTAACTTTTAGAATATCTCCTTGATTCACATTATCATGTAAAAAATTAGACACCATACCGTCTGGATTTTCCGTGCCAGCCTCACGTTTCACACTGATTCGGTAATAATCTTTACCTGGAGCATCTGAAAGGCTGTATTGACGAATATGGGTGAACTTTTCACCAGCTATTTCTAATTTGATACTTATATATTGACCAGGTGTAAAATGAGCAATTGCTTTTTTATCTTCAGGCTTTAAGTAAAACGAGGTAATCACGTCACTTTCAACTACTTTGCGGTCAACTATAAAGTTGCGGAAGCCACTCCAACCGCCTTGTTGATTTTCCGTTTCATCATATAATTCTGCCTCAACACTGATAAAAACATCGGCAATGACATTATACGCTTCTTCCCATGCATTGATAATTTCGTCCGTTGCCGCATCACCGAGCACATCCTTAATCGCTAGTAACAGGTGTTTCCCAACAATCGGATAATGTTCAGGCAAAATTCCAAGGCTTCTGTGCTTTTGGGCAATTTGTTTTACCACCGGAAGAATCGCACCCAGATTATCAATGTACATAGCTGCGGCATAAACCGTTCCAGCCAATGCTTTTTGCTGTCTTCCTTGTTTTTGGTTGGCATGATTAAAGATATTTAATAATTCAGGATGGTTTCCGAACATCAATTGGTAAAATCGAGTAGTGATTGCTTCCCCGTGTTTTTCTAATACAGGTACAGTAGATTTGATGATATTAATGGTTTGTTGATCTAGCATCAATAACACTCCTTATATAATTACTATTTCCATAGTAATTATATGAAATTTAACACAATCAATAAGTGATTTAAATCACAGATTAATATATTTGAATAATTCGAACTATGGCCTTTTGTCACAGAATGTTAACAATTTAACATGACAAATATAACTTGTTGCGTCATTAGCATTCTTGTAATGTGGATGCTAGTTATCAAGAGAGCCTAGTAATTATATAGGCAGCTAGTATCGTTTAGGATAACAAAATTGGAGATATTAATTGGAGGAAGAGGATAGATGAATAAAGCTAAAATTGCGTGGATTACTGACACCACTGCTTCTCTTAGCAAAGAATTTATCGAGCAACATGATATACACGTAGTTCCATTAAACATTGTCATTGACCAAACATCCTATAAGGAAACCATAGATATTACCCAAAAAGAGTTTTACGAGCGTATGAAACAGGAGGATTCGAAATTTCAAACCTCACAGCCGGCGCTCGGTGATTTTGTAGAACTTTATACAAAATTAAAGGAGCATTATGACTTTGGTATCGCAATTCATGCCTCCAGTCTATTATCTGGTACATATCAAACCTCTGTGATGGCAGCGGAAATGGCTGATTTTAAATTGGTTCCGATTGACTCGATGACAGGTTCCTACCCACTCTCTTATTTACTAAAAAGAGGTATTGAACTAGTGGAAAAAGGACATGAAATCAGCGAAATTGTGGAGGAACTTAATGGCCTGCGCGAGGACACTCGCTTATATTTAGTCCCTTCCAATTTAGATCAACTCAAAAAAAGCGGCAGAGTCTCTAGCGGCCAAGCAATTTTGGCTTCATTATTTAATATAAAGCCTATTTTAGCAATTGAAGAAGGCGGCGCTAAGATAAAAGATAAGGTTCGAACCGAAAAAAAGGCACTGGCCTGGCTGATTAATAACTTAAAAATCGACCTGGCAACCAAGAGTGTCAAAAAAGCTGCTATTGTTCATGCAAATGATATCGATCGCGCTGCTGAGCTAGAAAAATTAGTCAACGAAACATTCCCGGATATTGAAACTGAAAAAATGATGCTGATAACCGTTGCTGGAGTGCATACGGGGGTTGGCACGCTAGGACTTTCGTGGGTTGGCGAATAAAGAAAAAAGGGCTGACGGTTCTAAACAGCACCCGAATTGTTAGACAAAACTAACAATTCGGGTGCTGCTCATTCTCAGTCCTTTTTTTCTTTGTGTATATATACTTATACTCCATTTCAAAAATATGTTAGTATTTTCCACCAACTTAATCTATTATTTTGTATAATAGGTTTAATAAAATAACATGAAATGGATTTGAATGAATGAAAAATAGGAAAAGAGTGTTTATATTGATTGGAGTGCTTGTTACTTTGGGGTTGATTTATATTGGCTTTTTACAATTTAAAATTAGTCAATATAGTCATAAAGAGGTACCTAAAAATGCAGACTATTTGATTGTTCTTGGGGCAAGGGTTAAAGGAACAGTCCCTTCCTTGGCGTTTGCGAGTCGAATAAATGCTGCTGGTGATTATTTAAAGAAAAACAAAAAGACACTTGTGATAGCCTCAGGAGGAAAAGGGCAAGGTGAAGATATATCCGAAGCGGACTCGATCAGAAGAGAACTTGTGAAGCAAGGAATAAGCGAGACTCGGATTATCTTAGAAGATCAATCTACTGATACATATGAAAATATTAATTTTTCAAAAAGGCTTATTCCTGAGGGGGCAAAGCATGGTCTAGTGGTTACAAATAAATTTCATCTCTACCGAGCGGTCTCAATTGCCCGTGACAATGACTTAGAGGTGCAGGGACTCCCAGCAGAAACTCCTTGGATTGCTGTGGTAAAATCCTATTCCCGCGAGTATTTGGCGATTACAAAATTCTATCTAAAAAGATATATTTTTGACTAAAACAAAGAGTACTGAATCTTTCAGTACTCTTTGTTCATTAATTTTGGGTTATTTTTGCATAAATACATGTATCTCGTAAATCTTGACTATTTGCAGAAATTTCATCATTTTGTAAAATGCCTTCTAAGGTAAATCCTAATCGTTCAGGAATGGCCCGGCTTTTGATATTTTTGGAGTCACAACGAATTTCAACCCGCTTTGCATTAAGTTCGTTAAAGGCAAATTTAGTTATCGCCTCTGCTGCTTCCGTGATATACCCCTTCCTGCTAAAGCGCGTATCAATCCAGTAGCCAATCTCAAACTTTGGGATCATCCAATTGATTCGATGCATACCTGATGAACCAATGAATTCCATTGTTTCTCGATGAAATATATGTAACCTCAAATCCTCACGGGTTAAAAACTTAGCATGTGCCTCACGTATATTTGCTTCAACATCTTCCTCGGTTTGCTCGCGATGCGCCCAAGGCATCCATTCTTTTAGTTCATGTAACGATGCCTGCATGGCTTGGTAAACAGCTTTACCATCTCCAGGCAGCGGCATGCGTATGAATAATCTTTCTGTATAAAATTGATCTGGAAATTCTAATAGTATTGGTTTCATCATTTTGACCTCCTTCTGAATATAAACAATTCGCTATTTTAATTGTAATTCCTTTTTCTGTTGGAGTGCAGGGATTAGGATAGCTAATTAGAATAGGAATTTCGCCCGTTGAATCTAAAAATTCGCTGATAGACTGAAAATTTTCCTATCGATTAAAAATTCGCTCATTAGTCCAAGAAATTCGCCCATTGAACGGAAAAATTCGCTCATTAAACTTCATAATTCGCTCATAAATAAATTTTGTCCTCCAATAGGATACAAATTTTATAAAAAAGACCCTTCCCAATAAGGAAGAGCCTCCGAAATGCTATTTTTAGTATGCTTTTGCCCAATAAACCATCTTGTCTGCATCATTTCCACAGCATACACACTTATCTGATACCTTTTCTTGCTCGAATGGCATACATCTTGATGTTGCCCCTGTATCTTCTTTGATTTTTTCCTCACATGCTAACTCGCCACACCACATTGCCTTAATAAAACCTGGTTTAGCTTCGAGTGTTTCCTTTAACTCATCAAGTGTTAAAGCAACGGATGTTCTTTCTTCACGATGATTCAGTGCTTTATTATATAAATTTGTTTGAATGTCATCTAGTAATTCGACAAGCTTTGTTTCTAATTGATCCAATGGTACGAACACTTTCTCTAAAGTATCGCGTCTTACTAGGACCACTTGCTTGTTTTCAATATCTTTAGGACCAACCTCAAGACGGACTGGAATACCTTTCATTTCGTACTCATTGAACTTCCAGCCTGGCTTTTTATCACTGGCATCGATGTCAACACGTGCAACTTTCCCAAGCGACTTTTTCAAATCATAGGCAAAATCAAGAACGCCTTCTTTATGCTGTGCAATTGGCACAATCATGACTTGAGTTGGTGCTGCTTTTGGTGGAATTACTAGGCCGCGGTCGTCGCCGTGAACCATGATTAAGGCTCCGATAATCCTTGTTGTAAAGCCCCAAGATGTTTGATGCACGTATTGTAGCTTTCCTTCTTTATCTGTGTATTGAATGTTAAACGCTTCCGCAAATCCAGTACCAAAGTGGTGAGACGTACCCGATTGCAAGGCTTTCCCATCATGCATTAAGCTTTCAATGGTAAAAGTAGCTTTTGCCCCGGCAAATTTTTCTTTTTCCGTTTTTTGTCCTTTTACAACAGGAATGGCTAGGATTTCTTCACATACAGCCGCATATACATTAAGCATTTTAATGGTTTCTTCCATTGCTTCTTCATCCGTTGCATGTGCCGTATGGCCTTCCTGCCATAAAAACTCTAATGTCCGTAAGAATGGACGAGTTGTTTTCTCCCAACGGACAACGTTTGCCCATTGGTTATAGAGTTTTGGCAGATCACGGTAAGAATGAATAATGTTGCTATAATGCTCACAGAAAAGCACCTCTGATGTTGGACGGACCACTAAACGTTCTGCAAGTGGTTCAGACCCGCCATGTGTAACCCACGCCACTTCAGGTGCGAAACCTTCAACGTGGTCTTTTTCTTTTTGGAGCAAGCTTTCAGGAATAAACAATGGCATATAAACATTTTCATGCCCAGTTTCTTTAATGCGGCGATCGAGCTCATTTTTGATATTATCCCATAAAGCATAGCCATAAGGACGGATAATCATTGAACCACGAACGCTAGAATAATCAATCAAATCAGCTTTTGTAACGACATCTGTATACCACTGGGCGAAATCATCGTCCATCGCCGTAACATCTTTAACAAATTCTTTTGCCATGTTGGACACCTCATTCATTTTTTTAAATAAGGCTGTGTTAAACTGGGCTGTTGATTTCCGCTCCACTTGGCTACAAAATCAACAATGTTCTTTAACATAGCCTAAAATAAAGATACGGGCCCTTACCGCTTTTGAAACATAAAAAGGCCTTGATCCTAAAAAGGGACCAAGGCCTGGCGGTACCACCCTAAATTCATAAAGCAAAATGCTTTATACTCTTTCCATGATAACGGACATTATCCGCATGTATCTTCAAATTGATCCGATACAGAACTCAGGAGGCAGGTTCAAATGACCGTCTTAAGAAACCTCACACCTTTGGTTTCCTCTCTTGGTAAGACCACTTCACTTTACTAATCCCCGTCACAGTTTCAATAGTATTTTTTGAAAATTATATATTTCAAAATAGAAAAAGTCAATTTATTTATGGAATATTTTGCTGATGTGAGCAAAATGCCATCGAACTCCCTTTCGTCGAGAGGTTAAATCGGTTAAAATGCTAATAATCAGAAAAAAACGGGGTGGTTCACATGGAAAAAGAGAAAGATGATCTTCAAAAAGAAGAGGAAGAAAAAGAATTTTTGCTTGAATATATTAAGATGCAAAATGAAGCGATGAAAAGAATTTATAAAAATTCCTTAGATAAAGAAAATAAAGAATAGCCGAATCTCCTTAAAATACTCATCCGTTAACTACCTCAATATTATTCATAAAACGTTCATATAAATCACTGAATATACAAATTTGAATCGGATATTTGCATTTATAATACTCTTATGGTGTTAATCATTTATACATAAGAGGAGATAAAATATGAATCTATTTGCGATTATTTCGGCAATTATTGTTGCCATCGGGACCGGATATTCAATCTATTCTGTTTACCGTAATAAAAATAAACTAGCTAACACATCTGGGATGATGATAAGCATAGTCATTGCCGTTATTACTGGTCTCCTAACTGGCAGTACCATTGGAATCATTTCTGGTGAGACATTTCTAGTCGTCGGAGTCAGTATGATTATTGGTTTTGTCATCGGTTTTTTAGCTGGACACCCCGTTGGGATATTGGCCATCCTAATGGCTTCTATATCTGGATTAATGGGCGGAATCATTGGAGCCATTCTTGGTGTCTTCCTTCAGTTTATCAACCCCACTATTTTACTTGGAATTTTGTTAGGATTTTATATTTTAATTATCGGATTCGTTATTATGTTTATATTCGTAGAATCCAATAATAAAGTAACGATTGATACACAGGAACTCTCCCCCTTTGCAATCATTGCTGGAGGAGTAGTACTGGTATCGCTGTTTCTATTTATGTATAGCAGTGATTTAGTGGAAATTCCAGGCCAAAGTAAAACAACGCAAACTAAATCGGCACAGACAGCGACTAGTCTAGAGACTCCCAAAATGGAAATTGATGTAACCCAAGAAAGCAAGCCACTTGTTAAAATGAAAGTAATGACACAGGGATACTCCCCTAATGTGATTCGGGTCAAAAAAGGGGTGCCTGTTGAACTAGAAATAAACAATCCACTTGATAGTAGTAATTGTATTTCCACCTTTATGATTCCTGATTTTAATATAAACAATGTCAACTTAAAAACTGGTACAACAAATCTAACCTTCACTCCTGATAAAACAGGCGAATATACATTTAGCTGCGGGATGCAAATGTTTAAAGGGACGATTATTGTAGAGTAAGCATATCAAAAAGCACACGAGATTGATTCGTGTGCTTTTACATTATGAATCTATTCAAATATGTTTTCTGCTTGCCGTTTCTTTCGCTTATTTTCATCAGAGAGAACTTTAATCGAAAGATAAATACCCGTGCCAGTTAAAATCATCAAGGCAACCGCAATTAAATCTATTAACCATTTTACATTTGTATTCCCAATTCTACCTTCATGCAGGCCACGGATTGTGGACATAATCGAACCTTGACCCATCCCTTGTCCGCGGAAACCTTCAGGAAGGTTTCCATTGCCTCCAAATCCACGCTGCCCTTGAAATTGATCATTTCCGTTTGTTCCGTTCTGACCATTAGCTTGTCCTCTAAATTGGCCAGAATTTTGTTCATTTCCTTGCATAAAACCACCATTCATTCCTTGTGAACGTTGTCCTTGGTTAAATTGACCGGGTTGGAAATTCCCGCGCATGCCTTCCATTTGTGTTTGGCCAATTAACCAAGGTTCATTCATCAGCAGGCCTGTTAAGGACTCAATAAAGATGAAAATGGAGGCTATCAAGCCAATCCAAAGATGTGCCCTTCTCGTTTTTTTCATTTTAAGGAATTCTCCCTTCAGTTTTACATGTCGTAAAGTGTTGTGTTCAATTTATTGATATCAAACACATTATGAAGGGCTTTCCTTAAGATTTTCTTAAGAATCAGATGCTTGAACCGACACTATTTCATAAGACTCTGTTAAACTGCCCGGTGTTTTCCCCTCCAGGCACTCAGCACCGTGCGGGCGGTCAGGGTCCCTCGGCGCATGACGTGCCTGATGGGACCCGCTTTTCCCGCAGGAGTCTCACGACTTCCGATACAATCAACATTGTGGAAAAATCAACAATTGCCTTTCATAGAAAAAACCCAAAAATCAATTTTTTTGGGTCCTTGGAAAAATAATTTCAATTGTTGTTCCTTTGCCGAGGGTGCTATGCACCTTGGTCTTACCATGATGTTTCTCGATAATCCATTTCGCAATCGATAGACCTAATCCAGTACCTTCTGCAGCAGTCCTTGCTTTATCACTCTGATAGAAACGATCAAAGATTTTTGGAATATCATTTTCAGGAATCCCGATTCCGGTATCCTTTATTTTAAAAAAGATGGAAGAGTGATTTTGTGAACATGAAAGCAGTATTTTCCCGCCCTCTTTGGTATATTTCATAGCATTGTCCAATAAAATGACGATTAACTGATGAATACGTGCTTTATCAGCAAAAAATCTAACAGGTTCAGCTTCTAGCAATTGGAGGGACTTATCTTGATACAGTGCAATTTCCTCGTAATGTTGTAGAATCTCTTTCAAAAGTTCGTCAAGTTGAAATACTTCCTTCTTGACTTCAATTTGATCAGAATCCGATCGCGCCAGTGTTAATAAGTTCGTCACTAATTTAGAAAGTCGTCTTGATTCATTTGAAATGGTTGAGACGTCAATAATTTTTTCCTGGATGGTTGCATTAGGGGCTCTAAATAGTAAATCCGTTTTTGCTTGGATGACCGCTAATGGTGTCCGTAACTCATGCGATGCATCGGACACAAACTCTGTTTGCTTATGCCAGGCTTTTTTTATGGGGACAAGTGCTCTTCCTGCTAAAAAATACCCAGAAGCGACTGCACAAATGATTCCAACCCCCATACCAATTAACATAATCAACAATAGCCTGTCCAATAATTCTTGTTCCGAGTTAACATTGCGGATGAATTGAACGGTTATTTTTCCTAACTGAGGATGATTTACTTCAAAAGCAATATACCTAAACGAGAAATGTTCTACATCCACGTCCGTTAACGTATTTAATTCTGTTGGACGGATCCGTTTCTCATTATCTGCGAAAATCTCCGCATCTCGGTTTTGTTCCAATAAAAGCTGATTGTTTTTATCCCAGAGTAGGGTTAAAATCCGTGGATCTCTCCTAATAAATCTTGGAAATTGCCCCCCATTCCCCTCATGAACTTCACCTGGTCCAGCCAGCAGCTGTTGAAAATGTTCAATCGATTCCAGCAGTGATTGGTTAACATCTTTATATAATTTATTATCTGTGTAAAAATAAATGACGGTTCCAAGGATGCTAATAAGGACGATAAATACTAATGAATTAAGAAATGTCAATTTAATAAGTGTCTGCCGAAACATTTGTACTCCTATTCTTCGTTTAACATATAGCCAACGCCACGAATGGTTTTAATAACAGTATGGTAACCTGATGGTTCTAGTTTTTTTCGAAGATGGTGCATGAATACCTCAACAATTGCGATGGTTGTATCTGAATCAAAGCCCCATACCCGGTCATAGATTTGTTCTTTTGTAAGAATTGCCCCTTTATTTTGAATTAGAAATTCTAGCAGTTCGTATTGCTTTGCCGTGAGTTTTATTTGAGAGCCATCAACAACAATGTCTCTTTCCTTTCCTAACAATTCGATCCCGCGATACTGAATTGTTTGATTGGTTGTTAAGCTTCCGCTTCTTCTTAACAAGGCACGGATTCTGGCCTTTAACTCTGCAGCTTGGAACGGCTTCACTAAATAATCATCACCGCCGCTATCGAGTCCCTGGACCCGATCTTCGAGCGAATCTCTAGCAGTAAGGAACAGGACTGGTATTTTTAAGCCTTCCTTCCGAATCGTTCGTAACACTTCAAATCCATCGATTTCAGGAATCATGACATCTAACACAATCACATCATGTATATTCTGCATCGCCAAAAACAAGGCGTCCTCTCCATTGGTTGCTTGATCCACTTCAAACTCATCCGATAAAAGCTGAACAATTGAATCTAATAATGACAAATTATCCTCAACAACTAATATACGCATATCTATCTCTCCTATTTATAAAAAGGAATATATTATAACGGTAATTATATAGCAAAGAAAGCGATCGCAACATCCTTACGATCGCTTTTTCCATTTCACTCATGCTTCTAAAAATGAGTCATTCTCCCTGCTCGGTCATCAGAAAGATTACTTCCCTTTAGTTTCTATTTTTTCCGCCAAATTGTCCACTTCCATTTCTGTACATCCCGCCTGCATTACCAAAGCCGCCGATGCCAGTTCCAAAACCGCTCCTTTGCAACGTGCCTTCTGAATTGGTTGAGGTACTTGCCTTTGCTAGTTTTGGCAATTGAAGAGTCTCACCTTCTTTGACGCCCTTCGTGATCTCCACGTAATCTTCATTGGCCAGTCCTGTTTCGACTGTTTTATGCTCATTTCCAGTACCTGATCCAGTGGAAGTAACCATCACATATTTTTGATCATTGGAACTGTAAATGGCGTCAAGTGGTACATATAGTACATTTTCCTTACTTTCGGTAAGAATACTAGCTTCTGCGCTCATTCCTACCATTAATTGATCTGGTTTATTGATGTGTATAGTGACACCGAATGTAGACACACCATTTGAAGCTGTTCCCTCATCCGCAATCGCTGTCACTTTACCCGCGAAGGTTTTGTCAGGGAACGAATTAACTTTTACGCTTACCGCTTGACCTTTCTTGATTTTTGAAATATCCAGCTCATCAATTTGAACCACCGTTTGTAAGTCCTTATAATTGGTAACATGGGCGACAACTTGTCCGCTCGTTACGCGCTCACCTGCGGTAACTGAAATAGTCGTAATCACACCAGCAGCTGTAGCTGTCACAGGGTCACTTCCATCCGTAAAAGTGATTAATTCATCTCCTTTATTTACTTGCTCTCCAGCCTCAACTAACACTTCATCTATTTCTTTGTTATTAAGCTTGGATTTAATGTCTTCGCTCGTTACCGCTTGAACTGTTCCCGAACCGCTGATATTGACCTTCAATGTTCCTTTTTGTACAAGGGCTGTTCGGCCTGGTGCGGACACAGCTTTAGTTGTTAATTTCGAGGTAAACCATTGATAGCCGACAAAACCTATGACTAGACAGCCGAATAAAATGATAATCCATTTTTTCATCTTACGTTCTCCTTTTTTGATCCTTTCCATCTCCCTGGGACAGCATATTTTTTTAGAATAGCTATATTATTATCTCCTTTCCTTAACTTTTCCTTAAAAGATTGATAAAACAGTGATTGTCCGAACATGATTATGGATTGACACCCATTTTTATTTACTTTATAGTTTAACAAGTGAATAGTTAAACAGTTTAACTATTTTTATAAAAATGAGGTGAAATCAATCATGGATAAAAACATCATCCAAGAGTTAATCGACCGTTATGTGACCGTTTCTTTTCAAGTCCACAAAAAAGCAGAATATTTAATCAAGGGGCAAATTGGTGACGATCTCACAAACGATCAGCATTACATATTAAGGTATATTCATCAAGCAAAGGAATGTACATCCACAGAGCTCGCTGATGCATTTGAGGTCAATAAAAGTGCCATCACTGCCATCATTAATCGGATGGCAGACCGAGGACTCATAGAAAGAACGCGTGATGAAAACGACCGCAGGGTGGTTTACTTAACACTAACAAATGAAGGTTACACACTTTACGAGAATTGCCAAGAGAAAGTTCAATTGCTTGTTGAATCAATTATTACCCAATTTGATCAATCCGAAATTACTGCTTTTATCAATACCTATGAAAAATTGGCACAGATTTTAATCAACAAGAAAAAAGATGAACTGGGGGAATAAATGGTGAGAGCAATCATAAAAGGTAAATGGCTTATCTTAGTGGCGTGGATCCTCGTTATCACCGCATTATTTATGGTAGCTCCAAACATGGAAACACTGGTTCGGGAGAAAGGGCAAATAACTGTACCAGAAGGCTACTCTTCCACCATCGCCGAAAAAATACTTAAAGATGTCCAATCAACTGAAAACAGTGGCAGTAATCTCCAAACGGCCTTGGTTTTTCATAGTGACAAAAAGTTAACAAAGGACGATTTTGCAATTGCAGAAAAAGCTGTTAAACAGCTTGAACAAAACAAAGATAAACTTGGGATTTCCGAAATATTATCCCATTTTAATCAAGCCCAGCTAAAGGACCAATTGGTTTCTGAGGATGAAAAAACGATTCTAGTGTCCCTTAAGGTCGATGTAAAGGGTCGAGAAGCCAAAGAAATAGCAGACGAATTGTATCATGAAATTGATGATGTCAAGCTTGATCATTACTACACGGGAAACTGGGTAATCAGTGATGACCTCGTCACCAACTCTCAAGAAGGCTTGAAAAAAACAGAGGGAATTACTGTTGGCTTCATTCTGATTGTGCTCCTTCTAGTGTTTAGATCAGCTATTGCTCCCATTATTCCGTTGGTTACAGTAGGCTTCAGTTATCTTACAGCGCAATCGATTGTTTCCATCCTCGTGGATAAGGTTGACTTTCCACTTTCAACCTTTACCCAAATTTTCTTAGTCGCCGTCCTATTTGGGATTGGAACAGACTATTGTATCTTGCTGCTAAGCCGTTTTAAAGAGGAAATGGCAAAGAATGATAGTGTAACAGAGTCGATTGTGCAAACCTACCGAACTGCTGGAAAAACTGTTTTTTTTAGCGGCGTTGCCGTGATGATCGGGTTTGCTTCAATTGGTTTTTCAACCTTCAAGCTATATCAATCAGCAGCGGCGGTTGCTGTAGGAGTTGCGATCCTTTTAATCGCACTTGTTACGATAGTCCCCTTCTTTATGGCAGTGTTAGGCAAAAAACTATTTTGGCCATCCAAAGGCAAACTTGAACACAGCGAGAGTAAATTTTGGGGATTTGCTGGTAGATTTGCACTCGCACGACCATTGATTGCTTTTATCATAGTCGGGATCATCTCAGTCCCATTCTTATTCACCTACAAAGATCAATTATCGTTTAATTCACTTGAAGAAATCAGCGATGATTTTCCATCAATAAAAGGTTTCAACATCATCGCTGATTCATTTGGACCTGGCGAATCGATGCCTACGCAAATTGTCATTAAAAATGATGATCAAATGAATACATCCGAATATATGGCTATTACCGAAAAAATTAGTCAAGAGCTATCCCGTGTAAACGATGTTGAAACAGTTCGGTCCGTGACCCGTCCTACTGGTAACACACTTGACGACTTATATCTGTCCAAACAAGTGGCAAGTCTAGGTGATGGACTTGGCAAAGGTAATGACGGAATTAAAAAGATCAGTGATGGCCTCGCGGAAGCAGGCAGCCAGATGGCAGCCAATCAGCCAAAAATGCAGGAAGCCACCGCTGGAATCAACGAGTTAATAAACGGAACCACTAAACTAAAAACAGGGATGGGAGACATACAAGGAGGACTTACCGAAATTGAGAAAGGACTTAAATCAGGTTCTGCTGGTTCTACCCAAATCAAAGAGGGCTTGGCCCAGGTTAAAACGAAATCTGAAGAGGTTTTAGCTGGAAGCAAACATTTGCTGGGGGGCTATCAGAAAGCAAGTGCTGGCTTAGCTGTACTAAACGGGCAATATGAAACAATAGCAACTAAATTGAATACATTGCACGATTCTTTATCTGCCACCAATCAATATTTTGCTAATCTGGAAAAAAAGTACAGTGATATTGGTCAAAATCAAAACTACCAAGCTATTAAAAAGACGGTTCAGGGCTCGCAAACTGCAACAAAGGAGTTAGCTGGAGGATTACAGCAATTAAATGGCGGACTTAAGAATGCCCAAGAAGGAATTCAGTTTGCCAATAGTAAGTTTTCAGACATTACAAAAGGCCAAAAAGCTTTGATTAACGGGATGGAAGGTCTTTTAAAAGGAGTTTCCGATCTTGAAACAGGACTTAATAAATTGACTGCCGGGCAAGGAAAAGTCATTGCCGGACTTCCCCAATTTACCGGTGGACTATCTGGAATCAATGACGGACAAAAACAGCTGCTGACAGGCTTCCAAGATATGGGCAGTCAGATTACGCAGCTTTCAGATGGCTTAACCCAAAGTTCTGATGGTTTAAATCAAGTTTCAGACGGTCTGAATTCTGCTCAGGATTATCTGGCTGAAGTATCAAAACAAAAGCAAAACGGATTTTATATTCCACAGGATGTCCTTGACAGTAAAGACTTCGAGCAAGCACTGGATGCTTACTTGTCAAAAGATAGAAAAGTAATGACGATTGATGTAATCTTTAGCAAAAATCCGTATTCTAATGATGCGATTAACCGCGTTCCTGAAATTAAGGAAGCCGTTAAACGCGTAATTAATGAAACCAAACTTGAGAATGCTAAAGTGGCGGTTGGCGGTGTTTCAAGTATGCATAATGATCTTGATTCCATTTCAAAAGCGGATTATTCAAGAACCGTTGTGCTGATGCTGGTAGGGATAAGTATTATCCTAATCATCCTGTTACGTTCGTTCATTATGCCACTGTATCTTATTGGTTCATTAGTCTTAACCTACTATACTTCAATGGCCATTTCAGAAAAAATCTTTGTTAATTTATTAGGTTATTCCGGAATAAGCTGGGCAGTTCCATTCTTTGCTTTTGTTATATTAGTAGCTTTAGGGATCGACTATAGTATTTTCTTAATGGATCGTTTCAATGAATATCGAAGCCTGCCTGTCGATAAAGCCATACTCCTTTCTATGAAAAAAATGGGTACTGTCATTATCTCGGCGGCTGTTATCTTAGGCGGTACATTTGCTGCGATGATGCCATCAGGTGTTTTATCCTTACTTGAAATTGCAACGATCCTCTTAATCGGATTAGCCTTGTACTCCCTAGTCGTGCTTCCATTGTTTGTCCCTGTAATGGTGAAAACATTCGGTGAAGCCAACTGGTGGCCATTTATTAAAAATAAAGATAATGACAATCTTATAGATTAATTTAGGTGCGCTGGTCGATTGGATCAGCGTTCTTTTTTATCAATCAGTTAATTTTGAAACTTTTTCTCCTTTTTTTCGTACATATAAGTGTTGTACATATTGAAGGAACTCAGTCTATCTAGAAATTTTTCCCTTTTTTATAAATACATTATAATGTACATAAGAACTTATTCGATGAGGAGTGAATCAAGTGGGTGTTACACTTAGCAAGGGACAAAAAGTAGATTTAACAAAATCTCACCCCGGCCTGCAAAATGTCGTGGTCGGGTTAGGCTGGAGTATTAATCATCAAGGTTCAAACTTTGATTTAGATGCGTCAGCATTTTTATTAGGAGAATCTGGTAAGGTGAACAGTGATCAAGATTTTGTGTTTTATAATAATCCTATTGGCGGAAACGGCTCAATTATCTATAGTGGTGACAACCGTACTGGTGCAGGAGCACAAGATGATGAGCAGATCAGGATTGATTTAACCAAGGTACCATCAAACATTCACCGGGTTGCCTTCACCATCACCATTCATGATGCTCAAGTGAAACGTCAAAATTTCGGACAAATCTCCGACTCATATGTACGTATTTTTAATGAGCAAACGCACGAGGAATTATTGAGATTTAATTTAGGACGGGATTTTACAGTTGAAACAGCAATTGTCACTGCAGAATTGTATCGACACAATGGTGAATGGAAGTTTAATGCGATAGCCAGCGGCTTCCAAGGAGGACTTGCTGCACTTTGCCGGAACTTTGGTATTGCCGTTGATGACCCTCCAGTGAGTGTGCCAACACCACCACTGTCACAGCCATCAACCTATCAGCCAACTCAGAGTTATCAGCAAAGTAATCCATACCAACAAAACCAAACATACCCTAATTATCAGCAGCCGGTTCATCTTGAACCTGAACCATCCTATCAACAACCTGCTTATGGATTTCCGACACAGTCCTATCCTGCAACCGTAAATTCACACCAGACATACGGTGGAGATGATATCATTTGTCCGCGCTGCCATTCGTCTAATGTACGGACAGGTAAGAAAGGATTCGGTCTCGGTAAAGCAGCAATTGGCGGACTAATACTTGGTCCGGTCGGCTTACTTGGTGGCTTTATCGGTAAAAATCAATTAAAGTTTTCTTGCAATAGCTGTAGCAATTCCTGGTCCCCTTCGCAAACCGATTACGCAGAATGGGCAAATACTCAAAAAAGAAGAGCACAAGAACTTTTTAATCGCTATAAAAGTCAGGATGTCCTTGAAGCAGTGGTTGCTGCCTGTGCTTTAGTGGCGATGGCAGACGGATACTTAGATGCATCAGAACGCCAGAAAATGATTGAGTTTGTTCATCAAAGTGACGAATTGCGAGTGTTTGATACGACTAAAGTCATCCAAAAATTCAACATGTTTGTCTCTAGAATAGAAAATGACAGGATGATGGGCCGTGCCGAGGCATTTCGTGCTCTTGGAAAAATAAGAACCAAGCCCGAAATTGCTCGTCTGGTCGCCCGTTATTGCATCGCGATTGGCTATGCAGATGGAAATTTCGACAACAACGAAAAGCAAATGGTGAGCGATATCTGTCGTGAACTCGGCCTAAATCCTGCAGAGTTTTTATCGTAATTTAACAAGCGGCAGCGTCATTTGCGCTTTATATCGTCTGGAGCACTCCAATTGAAAAAAGCCTCAAATCCATCTCGGAATTGAGGCTTTTTCTGTTAATGTTTCCACACTCGTTTATTCTCAACTCTTTTAGTAAGGCCTAATGAATCTAATTTTTCTAAAAACGGGATCATATATTTCCGTGACAGACCAAGAACGTCTTTCGCTTCTCCAACGTCAAATTCAGCACCTGTCTGACTGCGAAGTTTAGCTGCTGCTTGTTGAAACACTTCTCCATGATAAGCAAACTGACCATCCAATGGGACAAGTAGGTCCTCCTCTTCTAGAAAGCGTCGTAAATCTGCTTCAATATTGTCAGGTATACCTGCATCAGCAAAATACTCCTTTAAGTAGCGAACTTTTAATCCATCCTTTTTCAAATTAGCAACTAGATTTTCAGTCCGCTTTCCCCAGTTTTTTGGTACATGAGGGACAAAGCTTGCCAACGAAACAAACTGTCCATTTCTGTTAAAGATATGAGTGATAATCCCATTCTCCAGAACATAATCCAGCAAATGTTTTGGGACTCTTTTTTGCATCGTTTGCAGCAGCTCAGCTTTATTTATCCCCATTTTCATCGAATGACGAAGATGAAAATCCTGTAATCTATCAATCATGTCTTCCTCAATGGAATGAATAAGGAGTCGATGTGTATACTCTTTCCCATCAAATAAGACAAATTCTTCCTCAACTAATTGCTCTTTTAATCTGTCTTCGTCTAATGAAGTCCGTTTGATTAACTCGTGCAGCGGCAAGCACTTCGCTTCCATTAACGCAGCAGTAATTCGTTCCTTGGGCGAACCCACCTTTTTCTTTTCAAGTTCTTCGATGGTCTGATTACCAAAACGATACTTATCACCACGCGGGTCAATCACCCAGCCCCCGCCAATCGTCTCTTGCGGGCTGGGGCGGCGTAGAATAAACCGGTCACCGCGTTTGGTTATAATTTCTTCCTCAAGTCTGAGCTGACAAAGGATATCGTCATTTTCCTCCTTGATTTCATTGCGATCAAAAAAGACAATCCGACCCATGACCTCCGCCGTTCCGATATGAAGCTTAATCGGCATCCTCTGTTTCACATTATGTTGAAGGTCTTCAACAACACGAATAGCTACATCCAGAGTTTTCGTTACAAGGAAATGTTCTGATGAAACAAGTACATCTCCCCTTTCAACATCTTCTTTCGCCACGCCGGAAAGGTTGATGGCCGTGCGCTGTCCTGCATAGGCTTTTTCAGCCTGGTTATGATGGACTTGAATCTGCCGTGCTCTGACCTCTATCCCTTTTGGCATAATTTTTAGCGTTTGTCCCTCTTCAACTGTTCCTTCATACACCGTGCCGCGAACCACAGTCCCTTGACCCTTAACGGTAAATACCTGGTCAATGGGCAGGCGGAATGCCCCTTTGGCATCACGCATTTCTTGTTCCTTTAACGTTTTGATGATTAATTCTTTAATCTCATCGATCCCTTTATGAGATAGGCTGTCTACTAAAACAAACGGAGCATTCTCAAATACGGTTCCAGAAAGTTCAACCAAAATATCATCTTTTACGAGTTCGATAAATTCTTCATCTACTCTATCAATTTTTGATATAGCCACTAATCCATTTTTTACACCTAAGAACTTCAAAATATCGAGGTGCTCCCTCGTTTGCGGCATTACACCTTCGTCGGCTGCAACAACGAGCACAACGAGATCAATCCCGGCAACACCAGCAATCATTTGTCGGATAAATCGTTCGTGTCCGGGCACATCTATCACAGAAATTTGTATTTCATTATCTTCGTATAAGGGAGCAAACCCAAGCTCGATTGAAATTTGACGTTCCTTTTCTTCTTTTAACCGGTCTGTATCTACATTAGTTAGCGCCTTTGTTAAAGACGTTTTCCCGTGGTCAATGTGACCAGCCATACCAATCGTAAAAAATCGTTTTTCCAACGATGCCACCTACTTTTCCATTCTTCCCTTCTACTGTATCGATTATGGCACTAGGGTTCAAGAGTAGATTTTGCAACAAATACCCACTCTGTTCATGATTTCCCCTTTGTGCTTTCGAAATGAATGTGGATTCGGACCCTCCTGAGCAAATTCAAGCTTATGCAGTCCAAACTCCACCCGCAATCAATCCTACCTCTTAAGACATCATTTAAAATCGTTATTTCTCCTGCTCCTTAACTAACATGAAACGATATAATCCTATTAATAAAGATTGAACGACTAGATAGGTACATATTGAGTAAATAATGCTGTTGCCGTTTTTATAGGTAAAAACACCCATTTTATGGTAAACCCACTCTACAGCAGTAGCTGCAACTGAAGTACTGAAAATAAATAACACTAAATACCGGTCCCTTAGTTGCAGTTTTTTATAGATAAACAGAAACCCGTAGGCAAATGGCGGATAAAGAAAATAAACGACGATATCCATTACTGTATAAGCAGGACCATCCATGATATCGTAAAAGTCAAACGGTTCAGCCCCCATGGAGTTATCGAAAAGCCCTGCGGTTGTAAGGCTGTAGAGGAAGATTAGAATAGTCATTTGCATTGAAAAAACTTTTGGCAAAAAGAAATAAATACCCCATGAGATAATAAATGCAAAAATAACAAAATAATCATTCAAATCAAACTTATCTTCTACCAACATCATCGTCGCTCGCCTCTTTTCCCCATTCCTCTAAACCATTTGAGGCCTAATATCACTAAAAATAAGAAAAGGAGATAATATGAAAGAGTAGTAAGATGATTCCATTTCTTAAAACTATATAAGTGACTACCTAAATTTATTATATCGATGGCCATAATAATTAAAATGAACAACAAAAAGAGCAACAGCTGTTTTTTGAAGGGGCTATTAAGAATATGCAACGTAATATATGAAACAAATAAAGGGATAAAAACACTTCGAAATAGAAGAAAGGCAATATATAATTTCGGATTGGTAGTGGTTTTCATCCATTTAAATGTTTCAAATAAACCTAAATAGGTATGAGTATTTATCAGACACGAAAGAAGAACTAGAAATAAAATGTTTCCTTTCGACCCCCGGGATTGTTGGCGATTAAAAATAAGCAAACCAATCATCAACCAACTTAATATGAAATAGAAGGTAATAACCATGATATCTCCTCTTCAAATCTTCTCAAAATCTGGTCCTAATCTATAGCTTTTCCTTCTTTTACGAAAAATAGAAATATTTCACACTTCTTTAACTTCAAATAAAAATGACGAGTGAATTTGGCACCCGTCATTTTTTCGTAAATGATTTTTCAATTAATCGTAATTAAATCCTAGTTTCTTTCAATTTCCTGTAAATCTTTCATCAGCATTTCTTTTGAGGCATCATCTCCTACCTTTTTGGCATATTCGCTTGCTTGTTCAGCTTGTTCGATTGAACTCTCAGTATAACCTAACAAAGAATTTGCGCGACTTAGGGCTTCATAGGCATAGCCAATGTAAAACGGCTCAATGTCGTTTTCTAAACTGACGGAAAGACAACGTTTAGCATAATATAGGGATCTCTCCCCCAGGCCGGCTATTGCATAAACTCGCGATAACTGCCAATAACCAATTGATAAATTCTTAGCAGTATGTTCTTCTACTTGAGTCCAATGCCAAAAGGAGGTATGGGCAAGATGGATCATTTTCTCTTCCTCTTCTTTTGTTCTATCATTTAAATCAAGGAGGTCCCAAACTGCATTAAAACAATTCACCGCTAATTGTCGATGTGAAAAAGTCGTTGTAATTGTTGTCATCATGCTTCCACCTTTCTTTTTTCAAAATTACTAATATACAATCCTGGTACAACTTCAAAATCACCAATAAATGTATAGCCATTTTTCAAATACAAATGCTTCGCCGGTGAATTCGCTTTACCTGTTGATACCTTATAAACAGCCAAAAGCGGATTTATATCCTCAAGTTCGACCAATAACCTTTGCGCAATCCCTTTACGGAAATGAGCAGGATGCACGATCATCCGACAAATCGTCAACACATCTCCAGTAATCGTATAGGAAATAGCACCAACAAGTTTTCCCTCCAAAAAATAACCAATAAATGATTCCTCACAATCTCTTAATTCATTGATGGTTTCTACTAGAGGCGGGATTTCAAAAAAATTTATCAATTCCGCTTCAACAAGATAGGCTGCTCTTTGAAGTGCCAGCAATTCTTCTGTCAGATTCATATTATGTAAATCAATTTTTTTAATCATCTCAGCCATTTCCCTTCTCTTTCTACTAATAGGATATATCATTATTTTATTGAAAAATAGCAATTATTTTAAAGTTCCAACTTTTTTCTTAGGGCAGTCGCCATCACCTCTTTTTCGATTACATCCAAACCAACATATAAGTTATGATATACAGGATTATATTTACTTTTCAGATAATTCAACTTACGATTAGAACATGAGATTTTCTTTAAATAAAACGGGGGGATTCAGTTGAAATTTGACGTGATTGTGGTTGGTGCAGGTTTAGCTGGTTTAGTGGCAACGGCTGAACTTGCAGATGCAGGAAAAAAAGTACTGCTTTTAGATCAAGAACCCGAAGCCTCTCTCGGTGGTCAGGCTTGGTGGTCATTTGGTGGTTTATTTCTCGTCGATTCTCCCGAACAAAGAAGAATCGGGATTAGGGACTCCAAAGAACTTGCCTGGCAAGATTGGTTAGGGGCAGCAGGCTTTGACAGAGAAGATGACGAGGATTATTGGGGAAAAAAGTGGGCAGAAGCTTATGTTAATTTTGCCGCAGGGGAAAAACGGGCATGGCTGACAGGAATGGGGGTTCGTTTTTTCCCGGTTGTCGGCTGGGCAGAGCGTGGGGGTTATACCGCAGAAGGTCATGGTAATTCGGTCCCCCGCTTCCACATTGTCTGGGGGACAGGTCCCGGTCTTGTCAAGCCGTTTGAGGATCGAGTTAGACATGCAATGAAGGAAGGACTCGTCGATTATCGTCCCCGCCATCGTGTGAATGAATTAGTCAAGGAAAATGGCGCCATTTGTGGGGTTAGAGGTGATATCCTCGTTTCAAGTACTACAGCCAGGGGAGAAGCAAGTTCCCGAGAGGTAGTAGGAGAATTTGAGTATCATTCATCGGCTGTTGCTGTAACAAGCGGCGGGATTGGCGGAAACCATGACCTCATTAGAAATAATTGGCCGGAACGCCTCGGGAATGCTCCTAAACAGATGATCTCAGGAGTGCCTGAACATGTGGACGGAAGAATGCTTGGAATAACAGAGAAAGCCGGAGGACGAATTGTCAACCGCGACCGAATGTGGCATTATACCGAAGGAATTAAAAACTGGGACCCTGTCTGGCCTAACCATGGAATACGAATCCTGCCTGGTCCCTCCTCGCTTTGGCTTGATGCCAAAGGACAGCGTTTTCCTGCGCCAAATTTTCCTGGGTTTGATACCCTGGGGACCCTTGAAGCAATAATGAAATCTGGTTATGACTATTCCTGGTTCATCTTAACGCAAAAAATAATTGAAAAAGAATTTGCCTTATCAGGTTCGGAGCAAAATCCTGATTTAACAGGGAAAAGTATCAAGAAAGTGTTAGCCCGTGTCCTGCCTGGCCCTACAGCACCGGTTAAGGCTTTCATGGATAAGGGCGAGGATTTTGTGATTGCGAATACCCTGCCTGAGCTGGTAGATGGCATGAACAAACTAAGCGGTGACCATTTATTATCGCTCGATGCGATTGAACGGCAGATTCTTGCCCGAGACAGGGAGATTGAAAATAAATTTACAAAGGATCTTCAAATTACGGCCTTGCGTGGGGCCAGAAATTATCTTGGTGACAAATTAATAAGAGTTGCTCCCCCGCATAGAATTCTTGATCCAAAAATGGGACCTTTAATCGCTGTTCGGTTAAACATTGTCAGTCGGAAAACCCTAGGCGGCTTGCAAACCGATTTATCCGGCAGAGTCCTTGATGCAACAGGAAAACCGGTCCCAGGGCTTTACGCAGCTGGAGAAGTTTCAGGTTTTGGCGGTGGCGGAATTCATGGCTATCGCTCGTTAGAAGGAACCTTTGTCGGCGGCTGTTTGTTTACAGGAAGACAGGCTGGACGTGCAATTGCTAAAGAATTATCATGAGTATGATGTTATTTAAGGAGGTGAGAATATGTCTTCATTAGTTTTCATGGCACTTTATCGTCCTAAACCAGGAAAAGCGGAAGATTTGAAAGAAGTCCTTAAAGTACATATCCCAACACTCCGAGAGGAAGAATTAATTACAAGCCGAGAATTATTAACACTTCAAGCTGCGGATGGGACTATCATTGAGATCGCTGAATGGCGGTCAACCGAGGCAATTGAAAAAGCACACCAATCCGCAAAAGTAATGGCTGTTTGGGATAAAATCGGTTCCTTGGCCGAATTAACAAGTCTTTCAACACTTGCTGAATCACAACACCCTTTTCCTAATTTTAAGCCTTTATAAGTTGAGCTCGCCATACTGAATAAAACGCAAAAAGCAGTGAAATTTTTCAAGTAAATGAAATTCACTGCTTTTTGTTTGAGGATATACACTGTTATTCATTCTAACCGGCCATCATTTCTAAAACACTAAGGTACCTTAAAAAACTACCTATTCATTAATTTGTAAACAGGAACTCAGTTCTACTTCCCGTCTGATCGGCCCTGACTTCGAGTCTGACGTCTATACGTTCTTTCAGTTCAGGAACATGCGAGATAATACCAACTAAGCGGCCGCTGCTTTGAATATCCATTAATGCCTCAATTGCCTGATCCAAGGACTCAGGATCCAACGTACCAAAGCCTTCATCGATGAACATTGTTTCTAATGATACCCCGCCGGCATAATTTTGAACGACATCAGCCAGACCAAGTGCGAGCGATAATGAAGCTTTAAAGCTTTCGCCGCCTGATAAGGTTTTGACATGTCGTTCCTGACCCGTATACTGATCAAACACAAGCAATTCCAAACCACTTTGAGCATTCCCTTTGGAACGGTCTGTTTTTCTCAACAATTGGAAACGGCCAGAGGTCATTTTTCTTAGGCGTCCATTGGCTTCTCGTAAAATATCATCCAAGAATGATGCCAAAACGTATCGTTCAAAGGTAACCCGAAAGTTATTTTGGCCTTTGGCGATTTCATAAAGATGTCCAATTAACTTGTAACGTTCCTCCAGGACCTTCATTTGTTCATTCAAACTTTCCACACGGCTGTATATTTCTTCGTTATCCCGTTTTTTTACAAATAGATTCGTGTGTTGTTGATTAAGAGCCTCGATTTCGCTAGTAATTTTCGCTACCTCGAGCTTCAGTCCATCAACATCAGGTGTTTCCACGTCAATTAAACGATCCATTAATTCTTTCAAACGGTCAGAAACCGAACGTAACTCTTCACGATAACTGCGGATTGCTGTTTCAAGACTGTTAATTTCTTGTTCAGACCGTTTAGATTCAGCATAGGTGCCGTATTTTTCAAAGCCCTGCTCGGATAGTTTATGAACAAAGATTTCTCTTTCCGCGTCGAGTTCCTGTTTTTTAGTCGTGTGATGGTTCTGAGCATCTAGTAATCTCGCTGATTCATTTGACAGTTTTTCTTTAACCTGCTGTAAGCGCTGCTGGGCTTCTTCCAACTGTTTCACCAGCACTTCGTGTCGGTTTTTAGAAGCCAATAGGGCTTTTTCGTATTCCTCTTCTGAACGAAGATTCTCTGGAATAACGTTCATCATCCGTGAAAGATTGGTCATTTTTTCAGTGAATTGTACGGTTAAGTCATTGATCAGAACAGAAACCTGATGATTAGCGTTTTGTACATTTACTTTTTCAACTTCTCTTTTTTCAATTTCAATCTTAACTTTATCATGCTGCTTAATCTGGTCCGCAAGCTTTTCTTGAGTTTGGACAAGCTGGTTCTTAGCTGAAACGGCCTCCGTTTTAATAA
Source organism: Bacillus sp. sid0103 (assembly GCF_019219025.1). The sequence continues at coordinate 309,378 of NZ_JAHUWN010000003.1, forward strand.
TAGCTAATTGATCGGCTGTAAAATCGGCTCGGAATGAACGTATTTCTCTAATGATTTCTTCAACAGCTTCCTTTTGTGCTGCTTCTATTGACTGACTTTGGTAAAAGGCAGCTTCATCTGCTGACTTTTCTTTTTCCCATTTGTCCCTTTGAGCCTTCGCTGCCTTCATTTCCTCTTCAGTTGGAATACTGTCATCATGTTGGCGGGCCGGGGATGGATGGTGCTCTGATCCACACACAGGACAGGCTTCACCCGATTGTAGCTTAGCGGCTAATATCGCAGCCTGCCCATGCATCCACTTACCCTCTAATTGTTCAACCATTGCTCTAGCATCTGTATATCTAGCAGAAGTATTATCATAGCGCGCAGTCATTGAACTTAGATTTTGTTCGGCTTTTTGATGACGAACCAGCAGCATTTCGTATTTTTCAAAACGATCAAGCTTAGACTTCAATTTATCTATTTTTCCTTCGTTTTCCAAATAGATGAGTTTCCCTTTTTCAATCTCTTCCTTTTGCTTTTTAAGGTTAGCTATTTGCGTGTCTAGTTGTTCGAGGATTGTTTCTGACTCACTTTGCTTTTGTTTCGCTGCTTTTAATTCAGCATCCTTCTTTTGTGTTTCTTTTAATAAAACAGCAAATGAATAGACATCCTCTCTCATATTGACTAATCTATTCACTTCAGCTAGGGCTGCCTGGCGTTCCTCTTCTCGTTCAAGCTCCTTTTGAAGATGGTGTTCATGCTGTTGTAAAAGTCCATTCAATTTCTCAATTTCTGTCAGTATCGATTTCAGATTTCCATCAAGTTGATCAACTTCGCGCTTTAAACGGTGACATAATTCTTCTTGTTTTGCTAAAAGGGCCGCCTTATGGGCACGTTGGACCTGCTTTTCTTTTTCGTTAAATACTTCTTCTTGAGATAAAAGGCTTGCCTTTTGCCCTTTTAACTCCTCTTGCATTTGCAGCTGTTTTAATAGTCCCTCTGCTTCAATAAGCTGGCCCTTAAGTTTGTCCTGTTCTAGTCTTTTTGCTTTTAATTGTAGGTTAAGTTGCTCTAACTCTTCACCCATACCCGCAATCTCGGTTTTTAGAAGCGGCATGATGATCGTATCATTCACACTATCTGCATTCAAATATTCACGTAGTTCTTCATTGGTGAATACTTGAATGCGGCGAATCTGTTCATTTCTTGCCTGGACCTGGTCCTCAACTGACTTTTTCAAGTCTGTTGCTTCAGCCTTTAGTTTCTCTTCGACCATTTTATATATTTGCGTGTGGAACAGCCGCTGTAAAATCACTTCTTTATCCTTACTATCTGAAGTAAGGAGTTTACGGAATTCTCCCTGGGGAATCATTAATATTTGCCGGAACTGATTCGCATCTATCAGCATAATTTCCTTAATTTTTTCCTCAACATCGCTGATTTTTGAGGCGAGCAGTTTCCTTTCGCCATTTTCTGTCCACATATATAGCTCAGCTTTTGCACCTATTTGTGTATAGCCTTCACCTTTGTCTTTCTTCTTCAACTGCTGCGGAGACCTTGTAATGGAATAAGCTTTATTACGAAGGGAAAAATCAAGAGAAACCTCGGTTAATAACTCATCTTTGGCAAACTGGCTGCGGAGATCGGGACCATTGCGATCCTCTCCACTCGCCTTTCCATAAATCGCATAACTGATTGCATCAAATATGGTGGTTTTTCCGGAACCGGTTTTTCCGGAAATAACAAACATCGTCCGATTTCCTAGTGACGTAAAGTCGATTTCTTCGTTTCCTGCATAAGGGCCGAAAGCTTGCATCGTCAGTTTTAACGGTTTCATTTCAACCCCTCCTCCGTTAGCACTTTTTCAATTACCTCTGTCATTGCTGCTTTTTTATCATGTGAAAATTCTGAGGTTGTCATTTCTGTGTAGAATTGTTCAAACAATTCCATCTCTGACTTTTTCTCACTTCGGATTGACGTGAATGATTGTTTTTTCTTCAAATCGGTTATATCTAGTTTTCGTTCAAGATGGAGGACATTTGGATACACTTGACGCAACTTGTTAATAGGATCAATTAAAGCTCCTTCATCCAATAGAGTGATTTTTAAATAATCGTCGACTGTTTCTTTTTCATAAAAATAAGGGTCAAGTAATTCTTCAAGATGCCCTTCTAATTCACGCATATCATGTTTAGGTGTAAGTGAGCGGTAGCGGTGCGTAAAATTACCTTTATCATCCATTTCAATAATTGAAATAGACTTATTTTGTATGGCTTCCGAGAATGAATATTTTAAGAGCGAACCTGAATATTTCACTTTTTTATGGTTAATGGCATCCGGACTGTGTAAGTGACCAAGTGCTGTATAAGAAAAGGGTTCAAACAATTCAGCACCAACACAACCAGAACCGCCTACAGATAAGACTCGTTCAGAATCAGACGTTTGCCCTCCTAATACAAAGGCATGTCCAACTAAAACATTGGGCTCGTTAGGATTAAGGTTTTCCTCCATTTTTCCAATCAGGGCTTTCATCGCTTCTTGATGGGAATGGATGGAATCATCCTCAAGTAATTGACGAACTACCCCTGGCTCAGCATAGGGAACAAGATAAAAATTTACACCATTTATACGCACTGGAGTAAAGCTGTTTGTTAATTTTCCTGATAAATAAAATTGGCTGTGCTTATACCAGGAGCTTCCAAAGGAAAGCCTTTCTGCACTATCATGGTTTCCGGCAATCGCCACAACCGGTGTTTTTAAATCCACATTAATTTTAAAGAGCATCTCATCGAGTAATTCCACCGCATCGGTAGGCGGTACCGAACGATCATATAAGTCCCCTGCAATGACAACAGCATCCGGCTTTTCTTCCGCAACGACTGCCACAAATTGCTCAAGTACTTCACGCTGATTCTCTGTCATGTAGACCCCATGAACTAGTTTTCCTAAATGCCAATCAGCTGTATGGATAAATTTCATCTGCTCACCCCTATTTATTATTCTGCATGTTTCCAATACTACTATTATAGCAAAACACAAATAGAAATGAGGGTGGAAATGCAAGCAGATTACTGGAATATTGGGTATTTTATACTAGATTGTAGATTCATAACGGTTCTTAACATGCAAAAAACAGCCCGGAACATTGTCCGGGCTGTTATAGTAGTTTACAATATTATTTTTTAGTTACGTTAGCAGCTTGTGGTCCACGAGCTCCTTCAACAACTTCGAAAGAAACTTCTTGACCTTCTTCTAAAGTTTTGAAACCTTCTGTTTGGATTGCAGAGTAATGAACGAATACGTCGTTACCATCTTCAGCTTCGATGAATCCAAAACCTTTTTCTGAGTTAAACCATTTTACTTTACCGTTTTTCATGAAAAAAAATCCTCCTATTGGCTTATACACGTAAGCCATGTGTAAATTCACCAAATTACAACGTGATAGCTTTACCTTCATTTCCTCATCCAAACATCGGTTAAAACTTTGAACAAGCTTGTAATATAAATCTAATCTCGTGCAACGGCTGACTAAATTTTAGCATTCTAATAGCTTAACTGTCAACAAAGGACAGGCCAATATAAACCTCTATGTTTCTACAATTCTCTCTTGTTTTGGATTATATTCGACAAAATTCGACATTCATTATAGCGTATGCATTTTATAAAAAAGAAAGTGTATTTTAGTGCAGTACCAGGAATTTCCATTAAATGTATAAACCCCGCTACCTATACAAAAAAACACTCGATCAAGCATTTTGTCTAAAAATATATTTTATAAAAACACTTGTTAGTTTATTAGGACCATGTTACAATAGCTAAGCGATGAGCTGAGTTGTGTAAGTCGAGAAACATTCCTTTTGGAGCACACTATGTGGAGTGTGGTTTTTCGCCTCAATACGCGAAGGACGTCTGTGTAAACAGGCGTCCTTTTATTTTTATTCGGTTAAAATTAGCACTTTTTTCCTAAATTTTTTATAATAGAGATAGGTTTGCCATTATATAAAATGGAGGGACAAGAATGAATAACCACGAAATTGATTATAAAATCTATGGGGATGACATGCAGTTTGTTGAGGTGGAATTGGATCCGCAAGAGACAGTCGTTGCAGAAGCTGGCAGCTTTATGATGATGGAAGATGACATACATATGGAGACTATTTTTGGTGATGGCAGCGGCGGAGGTAACGGAAGCGGCCTAATGGGGAAACTGTTTAGTGCTGGAAAGCGGGTGCTTACTGGTGAAAGCTTGTTTATGACAACCTTCACTAATAATGGTATGGGTAAGAAACGTGTTTCGTTTGCTTCACCATATCCTGGAAAAATTATTCCTATGGACTTAAGCCAGCTTGGCGGGAAAATAATCTGTCAAAAAGATGCCTTTCTTGCTGCAGCTAAAGGGGTTCAGGTTGGGATCGAATTCCAACGTAAAATTGGCGCAGGCTTCTTCGGAGGCGAAGGGTTTATCATGCAAAAGTTAGAAGGCGATGGGCTTGTTTTTGTTCATGCAGGTGGAACGATTATTAAGAAAGACCTCTTGCCAGGTCAGACCTTACGGGTTGATACAGGCTGCTTAGTGGCGATGACGAGTAATGTTAGTTACGATATTGAATTTGTAAAAGGGGTTAAAACAGCATTGTTTGGTGGTGAGGGCTTGTTTTTCGCTACCCTGCGCGGACCAGGTTCCGTGTGGATTCAATCATTGCCATTTAGCCGTCTTGCTAGCCGAGTCTTTGCAGCAGCACCTGCTCGCGGCGGGGCAAAAGATGAAGGAAGTATTGCTCGAGGCATTTTTGATATATTTAATGGGGATTGATTATGGAGCAGGATCATTTGATCCTGCTTTTTTGTGCGAGGAGGATATTTTGTAGATATATTCTAATTTTTGAGATATGTTCTAATTTTTTGTAGATAAACTTGATATTCTTTAGATATATCATTAAAAAGTGTAGATATATCATAAAATAACCATTCTCGAATCCCCTTGAAAAGCAAAAACCGAGCATCTGCCCGGTTTCCTTAGATAACAAGTATTAATTTACACCCTGAGCCTTATCCCAGGATCCTTGCATTTTACGAATCGTGACAATTTGACCAATATGATAGGCATTATGAAGTGCTAGAGAAGATAATGTCGTTATCCAGGAACTCTTGGATTCTGGATTAAAGAATTGGTCTAATTTATCGTCATCACATGTCTCAATCGTTTCATACCAAATGGACATCACAGAATTAAAACGATCAACTGTCTGCTGCCATCCTAATTCGCCTCTATTATAAAAAGTGGTGTGATTACTGCCTTCCAATTTTGGACCAGGAATGCCTTTAAATTTGTTTAAGCAGTATTCATTCCAAAACACGAGATGGTTTACCAGCTCCCAAATGGAATTGTCCGATTCTGATTTCTTCCATTTAGCTTGTTCCGGCGTCAGCCCTTCAACTGCACTTTGAAACGAAACAAACCAACCATTTCTGTTATGAGTAAATAAAAATTGTTCTAAAATTACATCTTTTCGGCTCATCGACAACTTTCCTCAAGTTTTATACTAAGATATATTTTAAAACCAAAACAAAATGCCTATTTTTTTGCTTTTGCCTGGTTTCCTGCGAATTTTCTCATCACTTTCTGCTCTACATTTTTTGAACAAATTCAAATTTTTCAGAGGAATATGTAATAGCTTTCGTATCTTTACCTTTTTTTTCTTTCTTTTTTACTGTCTTTATTCTATATAAATTCTCTTCTAGTTCCTTCTTAATAACATTCACGATGAAAATTACCACAAAGAATCCTGCCACTGGAGTTAAGATAGACCATGGGGCACGAAGAAATTCGCTAAAATTTTGACCGATTAAACCAGCCCATTCATTAGAAAGCGTAGCAGGCTTTGGTGGTTCATCGTACCCTAGAACCCCTGCCCTGTTTCTTCCTCCAAGAAACATGCCGAACAAACCAAGCTGCATCGTAATGTGGAGTGTGCTAATAAATTGCTGAACAGTAAATAAAATTCCGTAGGAACAGAGATAGGGCATCAATTGTTTTCTTACAATATGTAGTTTCCCTGCCCCCATTAACTGAGAACTTTGCACAAATGACGTTTTTAATAATTCATCGATTACATCTGAAGCGAATATCGTAACAGAAGGAAATCCGATAAATACAAGAATGATAATTTGATAGGTAACAATGGAAGATATGTCCACATCATTAAAATCACCCACAATCGGAATCATTAAAATGATGGCAATTAGGATCGATGGGACGTAACGAAACGTAAGAAAGAAGTCTTTCACATAACTTTTTAAGAAAGGCGCCCACACAGATAGGAAAATACCAAAAATACCCCCAAATAAAACTCTCAATAGAGCAACTCCAAATGCCGAGATTAATGTAAATTTTGCACCATAAAGGAGAAGCCAGTGCATATCCTCACCATTGCGATTGGTTCCCAGTAAATGCTTTTCTGACGGGGGAAACGGTGCCCTGTCAAGAATATCTCCTTGTTCATTTTTCACCAGCACCTGATGATTAAAGTCTTTTGGTCCATAAAAGGGATACAAAATACTCATGATTAAGAGGATCGTAAGCACTATGGAACCGATGATCGTTTTTTTATATTTTCTCATATACTTATTGGCTCCCTCCCTTTGATCACCCTAGAAATTAGCCATCCTGCTGCCTCCATTACCAATAGTGGAATCGATAACATCAATAAACTGAGAACTAGTGATGCGAAATCTCCGCCCATAAAAATAATCTTTAGAAATTGTTGATTAAACCCATTAATATTAAACAAAAATTCAACCAGATAAATGTTGGATAACAATACCCACACAATCGTGCGAAGCTGCATTAATAAGAGCGGTACAATGTTTCTCATGATATGGACAAGTAGTGTTCTAATCCGCCCAATCCCCTTTGCCTTGGCATAGAGGACATATTGCTGCGTTTGTTCCTCATTGATCACTTTGATGAGAAACTGCAACATTAAGAAAAAGGGAAGAAAAGAAACCGTCATGATTGGAACAAAATAGGGTTTATGACCAAATAACCCATACAGCTGTAAAAATTTTAAACCGGTAGAACTATATAGTGTGATCACAAAAAACTGAAATAAAAAGATTACTAATAAATCAGGAACTGCTTCGAAAAAATTGACCCCGCTTTTCAAACGATTTCTTACCTTTTCTGGAGAAAGAATAATCAAAACAGCGATAACTGTTGCAAGGAAAATAATTAAGATAAGGCTGGCAACGAGAATCGTCATCGTGTACTGATAGCTCTCAGCTATATCTAATTCCTTGAAAAACTCTAAGTAATGAATATCTTTAACATCCACTAATAATTGAAAATCTGACTTCACATTGATCCAGAGTGTTTTGTAATTAAACACCACATGATTCTTTCCAATTCCTAACAAGGATGGAAGATTAAAAATAAAGAGAAAGCCTGCAATTACTAATACAATTCTAATCAGAACACGAAAAAACGGTTTCATTCTTTCTCACCCACTAATTTATACTAAAAAATACAGTCCTTTCCCTTTGTACCATTTAATTGGTATTTTAGCAATATTCAAATTTGTTTAAAACAATTTTTTTATTCAATTGGCTGTGTTAAAATTGTCTGTTGATTCGCGCTCCAGGCGCTTCAATCAAACTTAGTTAGAAAATCAACAATGACCTCTAAAATAGCCAAACAAATAAAAGACGATTCGAAATTCCGAATCGTCTTTCAACTACTTAATATCCAACTTCCTAAGTTCAGAAAACGTCCGCTCCCTTTTAAGATTATATGATTGCCATGGCAAACTTTCAGCTGCTGCTTCCTGTTTTCTCTCTAAGAGAATGGTTTTTAATTCAGGTATATTCTTATCTTTTTCATATAAGTCGATTAATCCTAAAACCCCTGTATAGGACAAACTATTGAGGTAGTGAACATCAATTTTGCCGCTCAGTTCGTAACGGGTCATATTTTCATTTACGACGATCTTATCCAGATCAATCACAGTAATCGTTGTATAGTAGATTAGTGAAGAAATAAAATAAAAGTGAAATAGTGAGAGTTTCTCTACCCAAATTTTCACTAGAGTGTACGTAAAAATAACGACCAGAAATATCATAAACGAATGGACTAGCACTCTTGTGAACGTAAATCCATATGCGTCTTCGTACATACTTAACCTTAGGAATGCGGAACTAAGCATGATAGAACTCGCGAGGACGAGGATGGTTAGCATAATTTGTGTTGCTCTTTGCATAAATCTAGCAGCACGATTTACAAAGGTTAACACGACGATAGTTATGGATAGATTGATCAGAGTAACAAACAGGAGTTCAAAAAACCCATTTCGAGCATATTCTGCATAGGTAAAGTCCGCTTGTAATGTACCGCTGAAGAAATACCTAAATTGGACGAGTGTAAACAATAGATACACGGCATTTATTAAAACTAGAACCGTAATAGAAATAATCCCATCGATTCTAAATGTCTCTTCGTTTGTTTGCAGTTTTATCACGTTAAAATGTCTGCCATATAGGATTTGCATAAAGCCAAAGAAAGTTCCAGTTAAGAAAAGAATAATCATTAATCTAATGATCCGCTCAGCATTAATGACTTGGAACCATTGTGGAATGCCGCCTATTAATTGTTCAAACTGAGAGTCTGCCGATATGAGTAAGTTCAACACAACAAATAGGATTGGCAGTGAGATCGCAATTCCGAGACCCACCTTTTTCCATATTAATAATTTGTCTTCGTGGACTCCTTGTTTTAAACTCTTTCCTATCAAATTTACGAAACCGATATTAAATTTTAGTGATTGCAGGATGCGTGTCAAGATTAACGTTATAAAAGCAGGCTTATTCCATTTAATATTTTCCGGAATCGTGATTAACGCTAAATGAAAGATAACCAACCCCGGAATCACCATGATATTTAGAGCATAAAAAAGTTTGTTGTTATTTATGACGTAACTAGCTGAAAGGAGCCAAATACAACAAAGAATCAAGTATCCTAAACGTTGATGGGAAAAACGAAAGCGGCGGTAGCGCCACATAAACACCGCGTAAAAAGCAGCAATAAATACGAAGTAGGAGATCCCTATCTCACTGCGAAAAAATGCTTCTTCACCCAAAATTCCAAGCAGTAAACATAAGAATAAAAAGATCCAAGCACCTTTGCCTATTTTTGTTTCTATTTTCGTTTCCATTTTCATCCCTCTTTTACTTAGATTTTCTATATATATAGTTTTACTAGGTATATATGCAAAAAAAATGCTTATACCGAAGCTTTTCTCCCCCACCGATAGCCAATCCAACTGATTGGATAAAGGATGATGGTAAAAATGATACAAGCAATAATAAACGTTTTGGTCAATAATGGGGCAAACCAAGCATGCGGGATGATTTCAAATACCGTCAAGACCATTAATAATAAATTAGGAATAAGTGATAGTAAAAACGTCCTATTAAGAAGCACTCTTCCATTATGACCAAATCCCTTTCCAATTTCATATCCTAATAAGGCCCAGAAAAACATATATATAAAAGCAATTAATGTTGGTATCGCAGTTAACTGATTCCATGCAACCGCAAGCCATTCCCATTGATAGACATTGTGGGCCAAAGTAAGTAAGCTGCCTCCTCCGAAAAAAAGAACATTTAAAAGGATAAACAGCCATTTCATATTACTGGGGGTGACAGAAAATTCTTCTCTCCATATTTGGACAATCTCCTCAGGACTGCCAAGGCGGTATACAAGTAGTTCATATATTGCAGCCTCGTCCTGACATTCCGATTCAATCAGAATTTCATCGATATGAGATTCATATTCACGGAGAATTTCTTTTTTATCTAACTGGTTTCCTAATCCCTTTGCCAGCTCTTCAAGAAACCTATTCTTCGGCCGTTCCATGCTTCGATCTCCCTATCACTTTGTTCATCACTTTAACAAAGTCTTGCCATTCACGGGTTTTTTCACCCAATAATTCTTTTCCTGCTTTTGTAATTTTATAATACTTCCGTGCTGGACCCTTTTCCTGCTCCTGCCAATAACACTCTATATACTCTTGTTTTTCAAGCTTGTGAAGTGCAGGATACAAGGTTCCTTCTTTAACACTTAAATCATTATCACTGCGCTGCTCTAGTTCTTTCACTAATTCATAGCCATACATATCCCGCTCGTTTAATAACTGAAGAAGGATTAATGATGTACTGCCTTTGACTAATTCACGGTTAAACATTTTATCACCTACCTAGATTTATTAGGTACATAGAAATTCTATATCAAAACCATGTCATTGTAAAGAACCTTAAAAAAATTAGTGACGATTTTCATCGCCACTAATCAGTTCTTCCCCTATTTTACCCTGCCATTATTTCTCAACACTTTAATGTTTTGGTCGCGCTCGCCTCCATCAGATAATTCCTCTGAAAACTCATGTTTTGCAGCATCTCCTACTAATTCGCCCTGCTTGATGGTCCTCGGTGCTAAATTGTTATTGGGTGCTGCTTGTTCATTCCATTTTCCCATTAAAATCACCTCGATAAATAGTATTTGATTTTTCCTGCAACTTATCCGAACAATAAAAAACTGCACCTCCAATTGTTAGTTCGTGTCCAACAATTGGGATGCAGTTCAATTCAAACTAGATAACCATTTTTTTATTATCATGCAATTGTAATTCTTGTGTTCCTGTATCGTCTACTTCACGGTTCTTTTTAATTCTAAAATGATAAATTAAATAACAAGCTACGACAAACGGAACTCCAAGGTAAAGAGCTAAACGTTGTTCTGAATCAAATGCTAAACTTCCAAGAACAATACAATTTAATGTTAATGCGAGTATCGGCAGCGCCGGATAGAGTGGAGTTCTGAACTTAAGTTCTTCTAACTTCCCGCCTTCACGGATAAATTTTCTACGGAAAGCAATTTGCGATGCTGTGATCGAGATCCAACCAACTTGAGCACCTAATCCCGCGATAGAAAGGAGCCAAACAAAAACCGTTTCTTCAGCAAAGAATCCTGACAATAGTGATAATAAAGCAATTCCAATGGTCAAAATTAGCGCGTTGATTGGTACACCTTGTTTATTAACTTTCGCAAGTGCAGGTCGCGTCATTTTCTCTTTAGACATCGCATATAGCATCCGTGTGGCAGCATATAGTCCGGAGTTTGCAACAGAAAGTAATGCGGTTAGGATAACAAAGTTCATAATGTCAGCTGCATACGGAATACCAATACTGTCAAAAACAACAACAAATGGACTTTCCACTACTCCAGCTTGTTTCATAGGGATTAAGCTAGCTAACACGAAAATTGCTAAAACAAAGAAAAATAATGTCCGCCAAACTGTTTGTTTGATTGATTTCGGAATCGTTTTTTCTGGTTCTTCACTCTCACCAGCCGCGATCCCGATTAATTCTGTTCCTTGAAACGAAAAGTTAACAGCAATCATGGTAATAATGAGGGCCGTAAATCCATGTGGTAATAACCCATGTGCTGTGAAATTTGAGAAAAATGGCGCTGGTTGTCCACCTTTTAAGTGAATTAAACCAAACATCGCCGCTCCTCCAAGAACGATAAAGGCAATAATGGCGAAGATTTTAATACTTGAAAACCAAAATTCAGTTTCACCAAACGCACGAGCAGAGAGGGCATTGAGTGAAAATAATACGACAGCAAAAATTGCACACCACATCCAGATCGGCGAATCAGGAAACCATCTTTGCATGAGCTGTCCTGCAGATAATAATTCCAATGCCACAGTTACAGACCAACCTAACCAGTATAGCCAGCCAAGCGCGAATCCCGTACCAGGCCCAATGAATTTCGTCGTATACGTTTGAAATGAACCAGAAACCGGCATCGCAACAGATAATTCACCGAGACATAGCATGGTTAAAAACATGATAAAACCGCCGACTATATAAGAAAGAATCGCACCAGTCGGCCCTGCCTGGCTTATCGTATAACCTGAACCTAAGAAAAGACCTGATCCGATTACCCCGCCTAATGAGATCATAAATAAATGTCTCGCCTTCATCGTCCGTTTTAATTCATGATTTGAACTGTTTTCCTGTAAATTCATTACATTTCCCCCTTCTCCCCTAAAACAAGGAATACGCTTTCAAACCTTTCAATACTAAAATAATAGGATAATTATTTTGCAAAAAGGCAAGTGTAGAAAAAACCTTCGCATTAGAAATTATATGAAAATAGTAGTCTATTAACAACAGAAAAATAATTTCTAAATTATCACTATATTTTTAAAATAATTAAATGCAAGTTTCATGCCAAACTTGATTTACCCAGATTATGAACATTATTTGAACATTATAGCAAAATATGTTTGCATGCACAAAAAAATTTTGCGCCTATACTGCAAAATTACATTTACCATGAAAAGGGATAGTTATATTTTTCAAAATCGACCAAATAAAGGTCAGCTATTGCCAATGCCAATTTTCTTTGCAAAATTCTCTCTTTTTTTATAAAACTGCAAAACTATTTTGCATTATTACGTTTTATTTGGTTAAATAGGTGCATAAAGGATTAATAAAAGGGAATGAATGAGGATGGAGAAAACAAATCATACAGTGAGTTATTTACAATATGTAAATCGGATGTATAAGCGAATCTTAGACGAAGTAGATGTAGGTGTCCATGCCGTAGATGAAACAGGGAAAACGATTATTTATAATAAAAAAATGATGCAAATGGAGTCTATGGATCATCAAGATGTTATTGATAAAAACCTTCTAGATGTATTTATGTTTAAAGACGACCAATCTAGTACACTTGTAAAAGCGCTGCAAGAAGGCAAAGAAACGATTAACGTAAAACAAACTTATTTTAATAACAAAGGCCGTGAAATTACGACCATTAACAATACTATTCCAATTTATCAATATGAAAAACTTCAAGGCGCTGTCGAAATTTCCAAGGATGTAACGAAGCTGGAGCGACTTATGAAAGGCAATATGAATAAGGGGTCTACTCGATACACGTTTGATAAAATCATTGGAGACAGCCCAGCTATTCAAGAAGTCATAGAATCTGCTAAGCGCGCAACCCGAACCTCTTCCTATGTTTTAATCGTTGGAGATACAGGTACTGGGAAGGAACTTTTTGCTCAAAGTATTCACAACGGGAGTAATCGTTTATCTGCTCCGTTTATTTCACAAAACTGCGCCGCATTACCAGATAATCTAATTGAAAGTCTTTTGTTTGGAACAAAGCGGGGTGCGTTTACGGGGGCTGTCGATACCCCAGGCTTATTTGAGCAGGCGAATGGTGGTACCCTGCTTCTTGATGAGATTAACTCTTTGAATCTTAATCTTCAGGCAAAATTACTTCGAGTTCTTCAAGAAAAAACGATTAGGCGAATCGGTGATACGAAGGATACACCCGTTGATGTTCGAGTCATCGCTAACATGAATGAAGATCCGATCGATGCAATTGCTAATGATCGAATGCGTAAAGACTTATACTATCGACTAGGAGTCGTTACCATCTTTGTACCATCTCTTAAAGACCGGAAAGAAGATATTCCCTTATTAGTCCAGCATTTTATCCAAAAATACAATGAGTTGTTTCAGATGAATGTAAAAGGGTTGACTGAGGAGGTTCGACAGTCTTTCTTTGAATATGACTGGCTTGGGAATGTTCGGGAACTTGAACATATAATTGAAGCAGCTATGAACATTATGATCGATGAAGAATGGATTTCCTATTCCCATTTACCTTATCAATATCGAAGCAAAATGCAAATGAAAGAGAGAATGATCCCACTTTCTACAGTTGATACCTTTATCAAGGAAAATTCGGAAGCAGCGGTACCGCTAAAATATCAAATGGAATTATTTGAAAAATCCTATATTGATCATGTATTATCTAGAAATGATTTTAATATCTCTCGGACTGCTAATCTCCTTGGGCTTAGTAGACAAAGCTTACAGTATCGGATGAAGAAATTGAACATTACCGGAAAATAAGATTTAACCAAACGCGCGGAAAGCTATTTTAGCTTTCTGTTTTTTTTATTATCTAGCACAAAACCAAGTGATTTCACATAAAATTATTATAGAAAAGTAATGTAGTTTGATAAATGGAATCTCTTATTCCACTGAATTCCCTATAAGCAATAAAATAATACAAGCATAATAATTCCATTTTTTCTCCATACTAAGAAGAAAAAAGATGAGGTGAATAAAATGGGACTACTCAACTCTTTTAACCAATGGAAAGAGACAAAATACCAAAATCATATCACTAATATGAAAGATCAAGGCAAATGTCCTGATTGTCATGGCCGCGGTTATACCGTATACCCTTATAATGAATTTGCCTATTTCAATTCATTTGAATGCCCAGGATGTCAAGGCACAGGTCAATATGCAGACTGGGAAGAAATGCAGTAATTTTATCCGAATCTATCCCTTTCAAAAAAATGAAAATCCCTCCATTATTTCCGTTTATTCGGTTAATGAAGGGATTCTTATTTCATATATGGCATCAGTTTATTTGGAAAATTCACAACTTACTTTTTAGATTCGTTTCTTAAGTTGACTTTGATAAGTTTTTGACGTCCTTACTTCAACCGTTAGTGACCCTCCGTTTACAATTGCTTTTAATATTAAAGGTACACCCGTTGTATTTTTAAATCTAAAATCTTTACCTCCATAAGAAACAGTCGCATCTCTTCCTTTTGGCACGTAACCAACTGTTAAGGAATGATGGTGTTTTTCGATATATTGTACGGCCAGTTGATCGATGGCATTATACATAGTAGAAGAAGTTTGACAGATTCCCCCACCATAACCTTCAACTAATTTCCCGTAATTTATCTCTGGTGCTTTTTGATATCCGTGTTCGGCATCACTCGGGCCAACTGTTGTATTATAGGAGAAAGAATCATTCGTTCCAAGGATGATATTATTTATCGCCTTAGCTGATAGTTCAATATTTTTAGTTCTTCCTACAGTACCACTATTAAAATAGGTGGTATATGAAGCTACTACGACATCATCTAATTCGGAAGCCTCCTCAGCTTGATATCCACTTGCATTCATATATAAAGGTAATTCTACATTGCCGCCTTTTTCTGATACCAACATAATCTTTTCGGCCAACTCATCTTCTTCAAGGATTTGTTGCGGAGTACCTTTGATAATCGTACCATCTTCAGCCAGTTTATCAAGAACCATTCGTTTGTCGTAACCAGGTTTCGATTGGGTTCCACGAGCTAATTCTCTTGTTATTTTCGCTATTTCAACTTTATAATTGTCAGGATTTGTTATGTACCCTAGATCTTTAGTATTAAAAGTTTTAACAACGTTTTTCGTACTCGGGTCAACAATATTGACATAAACAGGCCTTGCTTCTTCCCGCTTCCGTTCTTCTTCTCGTTTCTTTGCTTCTGCCAGTTTCTTTTCTTCTTGTAGTTTTTTCTCTTTTTCGATTTTTTCCTGCTGTTCCGCTGCTTTTGCTTCTTTTTCTTTTGCAGTTTGTACCGTACATCCAGTTCCAATTAAACACACTGCCACTAGTAGTGAAATTACCCAATTTCGCTTTGCCATTTTCTCCCACTTTACTCCTTTTTGTATAGCCTTATGCCCTTTTATAAGGTTAGACGATATCGTATGAAATTTGTTTCATATCATTCTACTATTCTATTCCATTTTTAATGGAAATCCCTTCAGAAGTATTGGAAATTTTTATATAAAAAAGTAGATAAAATGGATTTACAAATAAAATCATAGACTTTTTTAACATTGCTATTCACCTATGTCCTTATTCTCACATGGTATAATTAAAGCAGAAATTAATAAAATATCAATACCTCTTTAGTCCCCTCTTTGACAAAAGCTCCAATCAACATAGCTAAAACAATAACCTTTAACACAGCCAAAATAAAAAAATGGTGCCTGACACCTAATACGCAAAACGTATTAGGTGTCAGGCACCTCTTTAATCAAAAATAAATTATTAGTCTCTATCTAATAGCGCTGCCCCTGATATCCCTGGTTTGGTCATTTCGTATATATTTAAAATGATATCTAACTCTTCTTCGGTAAGGACATCATACTTTAAGCATAGTTCGCGGACAGATTTGCCAGTTACAGTTGCTTCTCTAGCAATCCTTGCGGCCACTTCATAGCCGAGGTGTGGATTAACCGCCGTAATAATCCCAACACTCTTCTCCACATTCGCTTTTAAGTGTGCCTCATTTGCCTCAATTCCTACTAAACAGTTATCAGTAAAGGAACGGAAGCCATTGTTCATAATACTAATAGATTGAAGCAGATTAAAAACCAATACTGGTTCCATTACATTTAATTCCAGTTGACCAGCTTCGGAGGCTAGACAAATCGTATGATCATTTCCTATCACTTGGAAGGCAATTTGATTAATTAACTCCGGCATGACGGGATTAACTTTTCCTGGCATAATCGAAGAGCCTGGCTGACGAGCTGGAAGAGTAATCTCCCCTAGTCCTGCACGGGGGCCTGAAGCCATTAACCGCAAATCATTGGCGATCTTTGACATATTCATCATACATACTTTTAAAGCAGCTGAGACCTCAGTATAGGCATCAGTATTCTGGGTGGCATCAACTAAATGTTCGGCATTGACCAATGGTAAGCCACTAATTGCAGCGAGCTGTTTAACAACATCTTGGATATATTTTGGATCCGCATTTAATCCTGTACCTACTGCCGTTGCTCCCATGTTAACTTCATATAAATTTTCACGAGAAAGGTGGATTCGCTTAATATCCCGTTCAATCACTCGTGAATATGCCTCAAATTCTTGGCCAAGTCGAATCGGAACAGCATCCTGTAGATGAGTACGCCCCATTTTGATTACTTTTTCAAATTGCTTCGCTTTGTCCTTAAATACCTTATGCATATCCTTCATGGTCACAAGCAATTTTTCCTGTAATCTAAGTGTGGCGATATGGATAGCTGTTGGAAAAACATCATTTGTTGATTGCGACATATTCACATGGGTATTAGGACTCAAATGCATATAAGCACCTTTTTCATGGCCGAGCAATTCAAGCGCCCGGTTGGCAATCACTTCGTTAGCATTCATATTCATCGATGTGCCCGCCCCACCCTGGATTGGGTCAACAATGAACTGGTCGTTCCATTTCCCAGCGATAATTTCATCTGCTGCTTGGCTGATCACGTCCCCAAGTCCACTATACAATTGCTTCGTATTCATATTGGCAATGGCAGCAGCTTTTTTAACCATCGCAAGGGCTATTATTAATTCCTCATGAATTCGATACCCTGTAATTGGAAAATTTTCAACTGCCCTTAAGGTTTGAATCCCATAATAAACATCTGCTGGTATCTCTTTTTTTCCTAAGAAGTCTTGTTCAATTCTTTTCGTATCCATGATCATCTGGCTCCCACCCTTTTTATAAACAGTTGATGTAAAAATATTAATCACACAAAAATAATACCAGTTTAGAGAACCAATGTCTCTCTTTTTACAGTGATTACTCTGTTGACATAATAATCAAACTATTATTTAAAAGACTGATTGAATTTTTCCAATAGCTTTCCAAAAAGTTCACGTTCCTCTTCTGACCAATCTTCCAGAAGCTCTGCCACTCTCTTCAAACGTGCCTGTTTATAATCGAATAAATCCTCTGTACCCTGCTCCGAAAGTTGTAGTGAATAAGCTCTTCCGTCTAAGGGGTCAGGGATTCTGTACAAAAGACCTTTGTGTTCTAAAGCGGCCGCCTGTCGACTGACTGTTGATATATCCAACTTGAATTCCTCCGCTAATACTTTAACCCCAACAGCCCCTTTCGTTTTTATACGATGAAGGATTAAATAGGCTGATCGATCAAGATTCCCTAACTTTTTATTGCTGGATATGGAAGTTATTCGGCGAATAAAAACGGCTAATTCCAGCTCTATCATTTCTATAGATTGATGATCCATATACGTACCTACCTCACTGTTACCCTTTTTTCCTTAGTAATTATGATAACATACGTGTCTTATCAATAGTAAGTTCTAACAGACTATATTGCAAAAACACTATTGACGTAGTGGAAATCGGTTGTATAATACAATTATATACTTTCATCATACAACTAATTCAAAAAGTTGGAAAGAGTCTGCAAGTCGATTCATACAAACAATAGGGGGAAATTTAATGGCACCAACACAACAATCTAATATTGGAACACCACAACAGATGATGGAGGCAGCCAATCAAAAGTCTGGGTTACTTACCCAGCCAAAAGCCGTTTGGGCTGTTTTTTTTGCAAGTATTATTGCCTTCATGGGTTTGGGTCTTGTGGATCCCATTTTGCCGGCAATCGCCGAACAATTACATGCTTCACATAGTGAAGTCACTTTGCTTTTCACTAGTTATAATGCCGTTATGGCAGTAGCCATGCTAATAACGGGAGTGATCTCATCTAGAATTGGGATCAAATGGACATTACTTTCTGGAATCGTGATTATTGCGGTCTTTTCGGCACTAGGCGGGTTTTCAAACGGGATTTGGAACCTTGTAGGACTGCGAGGCGGCTGGGGTCTTGGAAATGCATTGTTCGTCGCAACAGCTTTATCTGCAATTGTATCACTTTCCAATAGTGGAACAGCAAAAGCAATCATTTTGTACGAAGCAGCAATTGGTCTTGGAATCTCAGTTGGTCCACTCCTAGGCGGCTGGCTTGGCGCTATGTCTTGGCGAGGTCCTTTTCTTGGGGTGGCAACATTAATGGTCATTGCCTTCATTGGCCTCATTATCCTGATGCCCAAACCAACTGCTCAAACTGGAATAAAGTCTCGAACTTCATTAATGGATCCATTCCGGGCCTTAAAACATCGCTCACTACTTGTTTTCGGTATTGCAGCTGCACTTTATAACTTTGGCTTCTTCACATTACTGGCCTATGCACCATTTGTGATGGGCTTGGATGAGCACGGATTAGGCTACGTATTTCTAGGGTGGGGTATTTTACTGGCGCTCACCTCAGTTTTTATGGCTCCAAAATTAACTGAATGGTTTGGAACTATAAAATCAATGTGTTTGATGTTACTTTTGTTTGCCGTCCTTTTGCTCGCGATGGGGATATGGACATCTACACAATGGGTCATCATTGCAGCTGTTATTCTAGCAGGCGCATTATTAGGTAATAACAATACTCTAATTACTACCGCCGTGATGAATGCAGCACCGGTTGAACGTTCAACCGCGTCTGCTGCTTATAGCTTCCTCCGGTTTATTGGAGGTGCCATTGCACCATTTACTGCGGGAAAACTAGCTGAAATTTATAATCCAAGTGTTCCATTCCTTGTTGGAGCAGGGTTTGTGGTTATTTCGATACTATTTATCTGGGTTAATACGAAACATGTTAAGCATGTTGATCATATCGGTATAGGCCACTAATCTTACTTGGAGGATCTGTGATTGCAGATCCTTTTTTTAATGGATATCTTTCTTCTTAAAACGGCCACCGCGAACTTCCGATATATCACCAATCGCTAAAAATGCAGAGGGATCTATATCCTGAACAATTGTGTTTAACTTAGACTCTTCCAACCTCGTAATAATACTGAAGATGACCTTCTTATTATCACCAGTGAATGCACCTTGCCCTTTAATGTATGTTACTCCCCTTCCAAGCCTAGCATTTATGGCATTTCCAATCTCTTCTGCTTCATCACTAATAATCCAAACAGATTTTGATTCTTCTAAACCGGCAACAACTGTATCAATCGCCTTAGAAGCAATAACATAAGCTAACAAGGAATACATGGCTCGGTCCCAGCTAAATACAAAACCAGCAGCTCCTAAAATAAAAATATTAATGAACATAATAATTTGTCCAACCGAAAAAGGGACTTTTTTTGTGATCAAAAGCGCCAGTATTTCTGTTCCGTCCAGCGCCCCGCCATTACGGATGACTACACCAACACCTATTCCTAGAATCATCCCTCCAAAAACGGTTGCCAAAAGAATATCGTCGGTAAATGCGGGAATGGGGTGAAAAAATGAAGTAAAAATCGATAAAACGATAATTCCGTACACAGTCGAAATAGCAAAGGTTTTTCCCATCTGCTTATATCCCATATAAACAAATGGTAAGTTTAAAATGAGGATGAAGATCCCTAATTTCCAGCCTGTTATATGAGCAAGCATGATGGAAATACCTGTAATACCTCCATCAATGACATGGTTTGGAACGAGAAATATTTCTAACCCAGTTGCCATAAGAATAGCTCCAATAGTGATGGCGATTGCCCTGAGAATAATCTTTCTGAGTGGTAGCTTTCGGTGTTGAATTTTTCCTTGAGTAAGTTCTGTCACATAATCACTTCTTTCCGTTAAAATTTAGCCATTCATTATTTCGGTAGAACTTGAAATAATTCATATCTATATATATTATATCATTTTTTAAAACAAAGATGAACTTAAGTTCATCTTTTATATCACTTACTTGGATTAATCTCCCCATTTTCTCAAAAAAAATAGCTAAAATCCAATTGATTTTAGCAACTGTTACTCATTATTCACCTTCTGTTCCTCGTTCAATAATAATATCTTCAATAACCCGATGTTTACTTAACTGACCTGTGTGGATAATTTGCTGACCTAACGTTTGTCTCTTCTTGACCATTTGCTCCACTTCCTTTAAAAGCAGACCCGAAAATAATAAATAAGGAATAACAATTACTTTTCCGGCAGTATCTTTAGAAATGGTCTCTAGACCTTCTTTAAGCCTTGGCTCAGTTGCTGCTAAAAAACAAACCGCAACATTCTCTATTCCAAGTCGATCACTAATTCCCTTGGTTATCGCAGCGAAGGCTGTGTGAATGCTCTTGTCACTACTTCCCCTTCCGACAATTAAGATCGAATCATGTGCTGATAAATCAACAACTGTTTTCCTAACCATCTCCGCAATCCCATCGAGAATCTTCCCCTGAACACCAAAAGGATCTCTGATAATGACGTTAATAGTTGGAAACCTCTTGCAAAGAGAAGAAAGAGCTTGTGGAATATCTTCTTTAATATGACCTGCAGCTAATAAAAATAAAGGAACGACAGTAATCTCTGTCGCTCCCTTATCCACACAATGCAGAAAGCCCTCTTCAATACCTGGCTTGGTCAACTCGAGAAAACAGATTTCCTGAATTTCCACATTTATTCGTTCCATCACTCTATGTATAAAAGATTTGGCTTCTTCAGCACCCTCTTTTGACCTTGTCCCATGACCAATGTACAGAATTGCTTTCACCCGCACTGCTCCTTCCTTGCTTGTCTATCATATTTTTACCATTAAAGACATTATCATACTTCTCATCAAAAGCGAAGGAACCACCGCTTATTTGAGAATGTTTTTCTCTCTCAAATAAGCAAAGACTTGGTTCACTGCCTCTTCTACTGTTACTTGATCAGAGTTAATAGTGATTTCCGGTTGCTCTGGTGCTTCATAAGGTGAATCAATTCCTGTAAAATCCTTAATCTCACCACGGCGAGCTTTCGCATAGAGCTGCTTTGGATCGCGACGCTCACATTCTTCAATCGGACAATTTATAAATACTTCAATAAATTCACCGTCTTCAAACAAAGCGCGGACCTGATTACGATCAGAACGGAATGGAGAAATAAAGGCGGTTGTCACTACTTTTCCACTATCGACAAACAATTTAGCCACTTCACCAATTCTTCTGATATTTTCAGTTCGGTCATAATCGGAAAAACCAAGATCCTTATTTAACCCGTGGCGAATATTGTCCCCATCAAGAACATATTCACTGATTCCCTGGCGGAATAGTTCGTGTGATACAGCATTGCCGATGGTTGATTTACCAGACCCCGAGAGTCCAGTAAACCAAAGAGCACAACTTCCATGCCCATTTTTTTCGCGCCGATTTTCTTTTGAAATAGATGTTTCATGCCATGTAATATTTGTTGGTTTAGCCATAGTTCTTTTTCCTCCTACACGGATGCTGTTTCTTTTATTCCTTCGATTAGGACTTCTACAACCTCTTTACGGCTAAAGGTGGATGGAGGCAGCACGCCTGAACGAAGCATCTCTCTCACCTTTGTACCAGAAAGGATTACTCTGTCTTCCTTGCTATGCGGGCAAGTTTTATCAGAAGCCATTCCTTCACATTTAGTGCAATAGAAGCTATGTTCAAAGAACAATGGCTTAATACCAAGCTCTTCTTCAGTAAAATTACTAAAAATGTACTGTGCATCGTATGTTCCGTAATAGTTGCCAACTCCGGCATGGTCACGGCCGACAATGAAATGAGTGCAGCCGAAATTCTTCCGGGCAAGCGCATGGAAAATCGCTTCCCTTGGACCTGCATATCTCATTGCTGCTGGATATACACCTAACTGGACACGTTCGCTTGGATAATAATTATCAAGTAACACGCGATAGCTTTTTAGACGAACCTCTGCAGGGACATCATCTGACTTTGTTTCCCCAACAAGCGGGTTTACAAACAAGCCATCAACTGTCTCAAGGGCAGCTTTTTGGATATATTCATGTGCACGATGAATTGGATTCCTGGTTTGGAAGCCTACAACTGTCTTCCAGCCCTTTTCTTCGAAAATGGCTCGAGTTTCCTTTGGTTCAAACCATACATCACCGAATACTCCTTTTTCTGATTTCTTTACTAACACGATTTCACCCGCCACATAGACAGGACCTCTTTCATAAAGTCGCTTTACGCCTGGGTGAGCAAGTTCTTCCGTTTTATAGACTTCAAGTGCTTCCTTGTCTAAATCAGGTTCAAACCATTCTGAAACTTTAATGACTCCATAAACCACATTTTTGTGAGTAAGTTTGATTTCTTCTCCAACAACAAGTGTTTCAGCTACTTGATAAGAAACTGGGAGTGTTACCGGAATTGACCAAATTGTATTGTCTGCTAAGCGCATATTGTTCACAACGGATTCATAATCTGCTTTTCCAAGAAACCCTTTTAAAGGACTAAACAGCCCAATTCCGATTAATTCAAGGTCACTTAAGGCAATCGCATCAATTTCCAATTCTTTTGCTACAGAAGATAGATTGTAATTAGGGTCAAACGCTTGGATAAGTTCTCCTCCATGAGGCTTTGGTAAGTATGACATGTTTATCAACCTTTCTTTACTAGTTTTAATTAACTTCTTTACTTAGAGTGCAATCCGCATTCCGTTTTACTGCTGCCTGACCAACGTCCTTCACGGGAGTCACCATTTGTTCCAACCGCTTGGGTACAAGGGAAACAGCCGATACTTGGATAGTTTTGGTCATGCAATTGGTTATACGGAAGGTCCTTTTCCCTGATGTATTCCCAAACCTCATCCCAAGTCCAGTGAATGAGAGGGCAGATTTTTATATTTTGAAATTTATCATCCTTATTGATGAATTGAGTATCCTTCCTCGTTGGAGACTGTTCCCTGCGAAGACCTGAAATCCATGCGTCTTTTGGGGTTAATGCCTCGCGTAAAGGAATGACTTTCCTGATTTGACAGCACTGATTAGGTTCCCTTTTCCATAATGCCGAACCGTACTCCGCTGCTTGCTGGTCTACGGTCAAATTTGGTGTTTTTCTCTCAATTTGTAACTCTGGAAAACGAGCCTCAATTTTATCGATTACCTCATACGTTTCAGGGAAGTGAAGGCCTGTATCTAAAAAAACAATCTGAGCATCTTTTTTCACTTGATAAATTAAATCGATTAACACGATGGCTTCTGCACCAAAACTGGAGGCATAGATTATTTTATCTTCAGGATACTGGCTGAATGCCCATTCTAAAACAGAGCGAGCTCCTTTTGTCTTGTCTTGTATGGAAAAAGTATCAGAAATTTGATTCCAATCTTCATACGTCACTGCTTTTGTCATCCCAATGGACCCCCTTCTAAAGTAAGATGGCAGTCATTCACCCCGGGTTGGGTGTAGACGGCCTCTAGTTTGTCTAGTCAGCGAATTCTATTTGATTGAAGACGAACTTTTTCATTTTTTTCAATTTGCACGATTTTCCCATCTTGTACTACGAGAGTAATAGAACCATATTTTAATGAATCGAGCATCCGTTCAATATGTTCCTGTATCTCTTGCCATTCTGAGCTTACCAAATGATTCGCCCCCTTAAAAAAACGCCCATCCATTCAGGAAAGGCATTTAAAACCTTATCTCCCAAAATAAGAATCATTTTGCTGGAATTGGCACCTTGCAATGCAGGTTGCCGTGCTTCATCGGACCAGACCCTCAGCTACTCTTGATAAGAATATTTATTTGTTAATTATTATTAATTAATCCTACCATACACATAGGAATTGTCAAGATGATTTATTATAATATTTTAAAAAGTATAAATGAAGAATTCCGTAAGAAATGAACGAGGCAGACATGTTAGATTGTCTACCTCGTTCTTATTTACTATTTTGATTAATTTACGGAATAATCTTTGTTGTTCTTGCTTTTTCTGCTGTTTGTTGAATCCGTTTACTTAATGGTTTTTTTAAGAGAAGAGCTAAAAGTAAGCTCAAAACAAAAAAGACAACCATTGCCATAATATCTTTTAACACTACATCCACGATCATTCCACCGACTGTTTCACGAAGCATACTCACCGCATAGGTAAATGGCATAAAAGGGTTAATGGTTTGAAAAAAAGATGAAGTCAAACTCACTGGAAAGGTAGCACCAGAACTTGAGATTTGTAGCACCAAGAAAATAATCGCTAACCCTTTACCTATATTTCCGAACACCGAACATAAGGAATAAGTGATAGTGACAAACACCATGCTGATAAAAATACTTAATAGTACAAACCAGAGTTTGTCCACCACATACGTGTGAATGAAGAACAAATCTCCAAGGGACACAATAGCAGCTTGAAAGATTCCGATGGTAAGAAACGTAAAAAGCCTTCCTAAAAAAAGCTGGTAACCGTTAAAACCAGTGTCCGGATTGTCAACATCCACTTTTAGTGAGGCAATTAAAAGTGTCGCTCCTACCCAAAGTGCAAGCAATGTGTAAAACGGAGTCATTGCGGAACCATAGTTCGGAATAGGAAATAACCGCTTTGTTTTTAATAAAATCGGATTTGACAAGAAACTACTTTCCTTTTGCGGATCATGCTTTAGAAATTGGATTAAATTGTACATATTTACACTGCCTTCGAACCTTCTAATTTTATCTGCAGCACTCCTTATTTTCGTCTCAAATCCTGGTAAATCGTTACGAGCAAAGTCCGCTGCTTTGTGGACTGCTTCTACTACTGCAGGGAGCCTTGTTCTAATTAGGTCGGAAGCTTTTCGAATGTCCTCCTCCACTTTTGGCAAATCAGTTCGGACAAAGTCGGCAGCCTTATGTATTTTTAATTCATGGGTTGGAAAATCATTTTTTAAAAAATCCGCTGCTGAATTAATCCCCTTGGTCATTGTGTCCACTTGCTGTTGAAAACCGGCTTGTGTTTCATCTACATTACTACGGATTTTTACTAGTTCCTCGTATATCTGACTTAGCTGACCTTGACTAGTTGCAGTTTCAGTCTCTTCGGCTCCGGCCCCCTTCATTCGATCTAGGGTTTGTTTTATTTCGGTTTCAATTACTGTTAAATTGGTCCCGATACCTGTGATAATATCTTTGCTTTTCTGCAATCCCGAAATCTTTTCTTGCAGGACAATCACTTTGTCACCAGTTTCCTTAATTAGCGGCAAACTTGCTTCAACCTTTAAGATACTGTTACCTGCCTGCTGAATCTCTGGTATTCTCTGTTCTAACTCAATAATCTTTTGCCCTTTTTCCTGTATTTCAGGCAACTTTCTCTCAAGTTCAATTGCCTTTTTACCCATTTTCCCAATCTCTGGCAGAGCCTTTTCTAATTCAAAAATCTGTTTTTCCACATTATTTATGGATGGTAGTGCTTGTTCCAGTTCAATACCAGCTTTATAAAATCCTTTGAAAATTGCTTCGCTTACTGTTTTAATAAAAACTTGGCTTATTTGGGCAGTTACGCTTGAGGCTCCTGAACTGGCAATTTTCGGAGCTACAGCATTGATCTTTTCATTTACAGCGAACTCGATTTCTGGTTTTTGGGGATTGACCTCTAGAATACTGGACAGCCTCTTCGAAAAATCCTTGGGAATAATGAGATAGGCATAATAACTTCCTTTGTCCACACCACTTTCTGCATCCGTCCGATTGACAAAGACCCAACCAAGCTGATGATTCTTTCTAAGAATTTTTACGGTATCATTTCCAACATTTATTTTTTTCCCACGTACCTGCGTTCCTTCATCCTCATTACTAACAGCCACACGAATCCCTGATGTATTGCCATAAGGGTCCCACATTGACTTAATGTTTACCCAAGCATATGCAGAAGGCATGACCATAAGTGCGCAAATTAACAACACAACAGTAGGCACACTAAAGATATTTTTCCAATCTGTTTTATAAACGTGCCAAATTTTCCCTATCTTAATCCCTCCTATACGGTCTTCCTATTTACTTACTTTATCTTTGCACTTTTCGAAAATATTGATTCAATATTCTATTGGACAGGATATTCTTTGCAAGAGGTTTGAAGACAAAAAAACTGCCTGAGAATTTTTTTCTCAGGCAGTTTTTTATTTAGAGACTACATTTTTATCGTCATTATAGTTGTATTGCGAACGGTCAACTGGTTTAAAGTTTTCAGGTTTGTAGAAGCGTAATAAATCGCCATTTACGACTTTATCTGAAAGCTTTAATTTATATTCAACGATTTTCTGATCTTTCTTAGCTTCTTCATTTTTGGCTTTATCTAATTTCATGCCCGTTTTGGAATCATAGAATTTACCATCAATAGAAGTAATCGTTGAGCTTACAAAATCTCCATTTCTAAAAGGCACTAAATCATCATGCTGTTTAGATAATAGGTCGGTACCAAATTGAACATACTCTTTTGTATCGGTTCCAAGCAAGTGAAGAAGTGTTGGAAGAAGATCGATTTGACCACCGTATTCGTGGTTTACCCCACCTTCCATTCCTGGAACACGAATAAATAATGGTACACGCTGTAATCCACTATTTTCAAATGGTGTAATTTCTTTACCCATTACTTGTGACATTGCTTTATTATGGTTTTCAGAAATTCCATAGTGATCACCATACATGACAATTATGGAACGATCGTATAAACCAGATTTTTTCAGGTAATCAAAGAATTGCTTCAAGGCTTCATCCGCATATCGTGCGGTTTGAAAATAACCATCGACAGATTTATCACCGGTTGTACCTGGTGCAATCGTTGCGTCTTCTTCATTAATTGGATACGGGTAATGATTTGATACTGTAATAAATTTTGTATAGAATGGCTCTGGTAAAGATTCCAGCAGCGGAATGGATTGCTCATAAAAAGGTTTGTCCTTCAGCCCGTACTCAGCTAAATCTTTAGAATCTATTTGATAGTAGTTTGAATCAAAGAACTTGTTGAAACCAAATGATTTATAAATTTCATTACGATTCCAGAAGCTTCCTGAATTCCCGTGGAACACCGCTGACGTGTAGCCTTGCTGACCCAAAATGGCAGGAGCAGCCTCATAAGTGTTTAATCCTTTAGTTGTATATGCTGATCCTTGGGATAATCCATATAATGAATTTTCCAACATAAATTCAGCATCCGATGTTTTCCCTTGTCCAGTTTGATGGAAGAAGTTATCAAAGTATAGGGTATTTTGATCTTTCGTTAATGAATTTAAAAATGGCGTTACTTCTTCCCCATTCAACTTGTAATTAATAAGGAAGTTTTGCATGGATTCAAGATGTAAATAGATTACATTCATACCTTTTCCAGCACCAAAGTAAGCTGGATTTGGCTCTGCGTAATTAGATTTTGTATAGTTAACGACTTCAGTAATATCATCACTGCTCGCCATAACTCTTTGTGCTGATGCTTTCGTACTTTGGACAGCATCATAAATGGTGTAATTGTACATTCCTAAATATTTCACGATATAGTTTCGGTCAAATCCTCTAGTTAATAATTGAGGACGGTCCGTTTCAGCTAGGGCTAAATTCGCACTTGAAATCGCAATGGCCATTGAAAATAGCGCGGCAACTTTCTCGCGATTCATGTCGTTTGCTTCTATTTTTACAAAACGAAAAACAAGTAAGGCAATTAACACTATAATGTCAATGAAGAATAAAAAATCATACGGCTTTAATAAGGAAGTGACACTGCCGCTTACATCGCCAAAGTTTTGAGTCTGTGTTAAGGTTGGTAAGGTAATAAAATCACTAAAGAATCGGTAAAATAAGACATTTGCATATAAAAGGAACGATAAAAGAAAATCTATAACAATCAGCCCAATATACTTTTTTCTACCTTTTAAAAAGAAAGCAACGCCTAAGAAAAGTAAAGCAGATCCAAGCGGATTGATAAATAATAGAAACTTCTGAAGAGAATTTTCGATTCCTAAGTCAAATTGCGTTAATTGAACGATATATGTTTTTATCCATAAGAAAAATACTGTCAAAAAGAAAAAGCCAACATATTTATTAAAAATACTTTGACCTCTTTGCAATAAGTTATTCATACTAGCACCTACCTTGTAATCTATGATTATATTTACAGTCATTATTTTTAAATGGATGGAATTGCTCTTAATAGACTAACATCTATTGTAATGTTTAAATATGAACAATCCATGAATAATTCAAGAAAAAATCAAAATGGCCAGCACAAGTATTTTACTATACTCTTTTTTAAAAAAATGTCAAGTGCTAGGTAAAAATATAAAGAAGCTGACTCTACCGTTAATATTTCCTTAACGAAGAATCAGCTTCTAGTCATTTTATTATACTTATAGGCTCTGTTTAAACTTGTGTGTTAATTTCCGCTCCAGGCGCTTCGCTTTCCGCGGGCGGTCCGGGGAGCCTCCTCGTCGCTGCGCTCCTGCGGGGTCTCCCCTGCCCCGTTCTCC
The DNA here is from genome assembly GCF_019219025.1 of Bacillus sp. sid0103. Next base: position 338,309 of record NZ_JAHUWN010000003.1, read on the forward strand.
CGCAGGAGTCTTCGCGCCTTCCACTACAATCAACAGGGTGCCAAAATCTACAATATGTTTTAATATTATTATTTATAAAACTTTCTCTACCTGCTTCTTTTCTTTACGCTTCATTTTCATAAGTGTTTCATACACAATCGGTACGATTACTAATGTAAGCAGCGTCGAACTTGTTAATCCGCCGATAACAGTGACACCTAATCCCTTCGAAATAAGTCCACTGCCCTCCATTCCAACTGCAAGTGGGATAAGTGCCCCAATGGTCGCAATGGCTGTCATCAGAATTGGACGAAGGCGTGTTCCGGCTGCCTCAAGAAGGGCCTCTCTGGTTGATAATCCATCATTCTCTTTATGAATAACACGGTCAATTAGGACAATCGCATTAGTTACGACGATACCAATTAACATCAAGGCTCCAATCATGGCAGATACACTTAAGGTTTCACCTGCGACCAATAAACCTAAAAGTCCGCCGATGATCGTAAATGGCAACGAGAATAGAATCGCTAACGGAGCTAACCCTCCACCAAATGTAATGACGAGTACTAAATAGACAATCGCAATCGCTGCCAGCATAGCTAAACCTAATTGTGTAAACGATTCTGCGATATCCTCCGATACCCCGCCGACGGAAATATCAACAGATGCAGGAAGTTTTAATTTATCTACTTTCTTTTGAACTGCAGTTGAAACTTTTGAGACATCCTTGGTCGTAATTTCAGCACTTACACTTGCATAAATACGACCATCACGTCTTGTAATCGTATCAGATGTATTTCCTTTTTTGATATCGATGACATCCTTAATAGGGACTGCTATACCCATTGGTGATTGGACGGTTTTTTCAGTTAGTTCATTTATATCTTCGTAATCATTTTTCTCGACTTCTAAATAAACATTCATTTCTTTTCCGTCATTTTCAATGGTGGTCAATACTTGTCGCTGGCCATTACCCGCAAGTTCCATTCCTACTTGTGCAGGGGTAAGCCCTAATTGACTTAACTTTTCCTGATCAGCGACCAAAGTATATTCTTCATAAGTGTCAGCAATACTTGTCTTCACATTTCTAAGTGAGTCATTCCTTTTTAAAATTTTCGCGATATTGTTTACGAATGGCTCAATCTCATCCATATTGTCACCATATACATTATACGAAAGTGCATTTGATGAACCCATACCTGAGAAGTCTTGACTAGCCCATTCTCCTTTATCATTTCGTTTGTTTAAATCATTGATAACATTTTCCGTTTCTTTGGAAAAGTTTTTGGTATCTTTGTCATATTCAACAAAAAACATAGCCGAATTGCTTTGTCCAGGATTCATTGGATTCTCTCCGCCGACTGAAAACTGAATCGTCTTCACTCCTGTTCTGTTTTCAAAAAATCCTTCTGCTTCCGTTGCAATCCGTTCCACTTCATCCAATGTTTGCCCTGGGGCAGGTTTATAAGTGGCCACTACCATTTTTTGTTCATCAGATGGCAAGAAACTTACTCCAATAACCGGTACAAGGAACAAGCTGCCTACTAATAAAAGAATGGCAAACCCGAACGTAATGATTTTATGGTTTAATGACCAATTGAGAATCTTTTTATATCCTAATGCTAATTTCCCTGGTTTATGTTCAACATGAACTTGTTTTTCGGATATACCCTTTTTAAATAACGAATGGGCCATCATCGGAACAACCGTAATGGCTACTAATAGCGATGCCAGTAAGGCAAAAACGATTGTTAAGGCAAAAGGTAAAAACATTTCACCAACTGGCCCCTTCACTAAACCTAATGGAAGGAACACAGCAATTGTTACAATGGTTGAAGAAAAGATTGGCATAAACATCTCTCTCGTGGCAGCAACAATTAATTCTTTACCACTTAATGTTTCATTTTTAAGAGACATCCGTCTAAAAATGTTTTCAATAACAACAATTGAATCATCAATAACACGGCCGATGGCCACTGTCATTGCCCCAAGAGTCATCATATTAAGCGTAATATCCATTTGTTTTAGCAGTAAAATCGCTATTAAAATGGATAATGGAATCGAGATAACCGAAATAATGGTTGTGCGGAAATTTCTTAAGAAAAGCAAGATGATCACCATGGCAAATATGGCACCGAAAATGGCTTTATTCAACATGGTTGAGACAGATTCTTCAATAGGTTTTCCCTGATCAAAAATGGTCGTAACCTTTAATCCATCAACGTGATCTTCTAAATCACCCAATTTTTCTTTAACAGCGTTCACAACGTCCACTGTATTTGCATCTTGTGAACTTGTAATTTGGACTCCGATTGACTCTTCTCCATTTGTCCTCGAAATAGATTCCGCTTTCCCAACTACCTCAATCGTGGCAATTTCTTTCAGTTCTACCGTAGGGACAGCCGCAGAAGACTGTGCTGATGGTTTGCCTTGGTTAACTTGGCCAGCGGTTATACCAGGTTGTCCTTGGTTTTGTTGACTAGCCGCCGCTCCTTGCTGAGCACTTCCTGCTGATGGAATAACAGGAATTTTAATAGCTTTTAAGTCATCAATAGTCGAAACATTACCATCAATCACAACAGATTTTTGTGTATCTTTGAATGTGTATAACCCTAAAGGCATGGTAACATCTGAAGCTTTAATTAAATTCTTAACCGTTTCTTCAGATAGGCCATATTGCTTTAATTTCGTCTGGTTAAATTTTAATTGGACTTCGTCCACTTGTTGACCTGAAATTTGAACGGTTGATACTCCCTCAATACCTTCCAGTTCTGGAACGATCTCTTCCTCTGCCGTTTTTGTTAATTCCGCCAACGATTGTTTAGAATTGGTGATACTTAATGACATGACTGGGAAGGCAGAAAAACTCATTCGAGAAACTTCTGGCTCCTCTACTCCATCAGGAAGTTTAAGATTGCTTAGTGCTTCCTTTACTTCATTTTGAGCTTTTTCCATGTCTTTTTCAAAATTGTATTCTATTTGAATAGATGAAGCGTTTTGAAAAGAAGATGAACTAACGACCGAAACCCCATCTAAATTTTCTACTCGTTTTTCAATTGGTTCTGTCACTTTCTCAGCTACTTGTTCTGGTGTCGCACCTGGATACACAGCCAAAACTGAAACAAGTGGTGTACTAATATTAGGAATGGTTTCTAATTTCATGTTCATTCCGGAATACAATCCAGCAACGGTAACAATAATAGTTAACAGCCAAACTGCAAATTTGTTTTTCAATGAAAACTGAATGATTTTCTTCATATTTCTCTCCTTCTTATACATTGTTGACATTTCAGTCTGATTCGAATAGGATTGACTATGCGGTCATAACAAATTTAATAATACTGACCGGCCAGTCATAAGTCAAGAATTATACATACAACATCGGTACATTTTGTAATGGAGGGTTTATTTTGACAGAAAAGGAGAAAGTAATTGTTCAATCAGGGATGAAGCTTTTTGCTCAAAAAGGTTTTTCATCGACGTCGGTCCAAGAGATTGCTAGTGAAAGTAATATTTCTAAAGGGGCTTTCTATTTACATTTTAAATCAAAAGATGACTTATTACTCTCAATTCTGGAATATATATTTGATACGATTGAATCAAGTAGGTTAGTTTTTGAAAACCAAGATTTATCTCCTCGAGAAAAATTCATCAAGCAAATCACTGCTTTTTTCAGAACATTTATTGGTCATAAAGAATTTATGATTATGCTCTCCAAAGAACAGGCAATCCCAAGGAATGAAGAAATCAAAAAACTTTTCTTCAAAAAGCGTTTTGAATCTCATTTATTACATCGCAAAGGTTTAGTTTCTATTTATGGACAAACGATTGAGCCTTTTTCGATTGATTTAGCTTTGATTCTTGAAGGGTTGTTTCAAACGTATGTGGGATTATTGATGCTCGAACCTGCGGAGTTTGAGATTGAGAAACTATCCCATTTTTTAATGAAAAGAATGGATAGTATCGTAAAAGACATTTCAAGCGAAGAACCCTTCATAACTGAGGAAAAGATGGGGAATATAATTAAAAATTCAAAGCATTGTTTTGAACCAGCAAATGTAAATAATATTGTCCAAAAAATGAGGAATGAAATCGATCAAATAGAAAATAGAGAAGCTTTAGAAATATCATTAGACGTCCTTGAAGAGGAAATTAATAAACAAAGTCCCCGTCTACCAGTGATAAAAGGAATGCTTTCCAATTTTAAGGGAATCTCAACATTAGAACCATTTAACAAGGAAATTGCTGATTTTTATGGATTTGAACTATAAGGATATCTTTTGAAATATCCTTTCCTATAAAAACGATTGACTGACCGGACAGTAATAATGTATATTGTATGACGGAACTTATTTAAAACGTGAAGATAGGAGAAATAGATATGGCGATAGAAGAAAAACGGATTAATACAAAATTAGTCATTACCGGGCTAATTATCGGTATGTTTTTCAGTGCTTTAGAACAAACAATCGTTGGTACAGCCATGCCGACGATTATTGCAGAGTTAAATGGCTTTACTATTTTTGCATGGGTTACAACGGCTTATATGATTACATCGACAACAGTTGTCCCCATTGTTGGAAAACTTTCTGATTTATACGGAAGAAGGTTCCTCTATTTACTCGGAACGATCATCTTTATTATAGGGTCTGGTTTGTGTGCAACTGCCACATCAATGGAACAGCTTGTAATTTATAGAGGTCTTCAAGGGATCGGCGGCGGAATGATTATGCCCCTGTCTCAAACGATTATTGGTGACATCTTTACAGCAGAACAACGTGCGAAATGGCAAGGGATTTTTGGCGGCCTCTTTGGATTAAGTTCAGTTATCGGGCCATTTTTAGGTGGGATTATTGTTGATAGCATTAGCTGGCACTGGATTTTCCTGATAAACGTTCCTTTTGGACTGCTTTCTGCTATCTTAATCTTTATGGGATTAAAGCACGAAACCATTGGAAATAACGGCAAAGTGAATATTGATTATCTTGGGATCATCACACTTATTCCTGCTATTGTTTTATTATTACTTGGTTTGACTTTCGGCGGAGATAAATTTGACTGGGCCTCTACGACATCCTTCCTTATTTTCGGAGGTTCTATTTTGCTGCTGATCGTTTTCGGTTTTATCGAGCGAAAAGCGGTCGAACCAATCTTGGATCTTTCATTCTTTAAAAATCGAACTTTTGCAACGATGAATGCTTTAGGATTTTTACTTGGGCTTGGCATGTTTGGCGCAATTATGTTCGTACCGATGTACATGCAGGGCATTCTTGGTGTTTCACCTACCCAAGCTGGTTCTACCATGACGCCAATGATGATTGCTATGATTGCGGCAAGTATCATTGGCGGGCAATTATTACTAAGATTTAGCTTTCGTTCTGTATTAACAGCTGGTATGCTTCTTGGTGCTTTAGGATTCTTTTTAATGAGTACAATGGGCATCGATTCTAACGAATTTACTGCATATGCCTATATGGTTGTTCTTGGCTTAGGAATGGGATTAGTAATGCCAACATTAATGATTGCCATCCAAAATGAATTTCCAAAGTCGCAACTTGGAACGGTAACATCAGCCTCTACTTTCTTCCGATCAATAGGTGGAACGATTGGGATCACCATTTTAAATTCAATCATGAACCATACACTTAAAGGCGAAATGACAAGTGTTGCAAATGATGCTGAAAATCCAATTGCACATCAAGCATTAAAAGCTCTTTCAGAAAAAACGGATTCACTATTTAGTTTACTGCTTAATCCGAGTCTATTAAAAATGCCTGCCGACATCCAAAATAGTGTCATTCATTCGATACAAATTGCCTGGTCAGATTCATTTTCTACGGTTTTCTTGACAGGGCTGATCTTTATTGGAATCGGAGTCTTGGTCGCACTTGCGGTTGGCAAGGGGCGAATTAAAAAAGATAATGAACTTAAGGATGACAGCGAAAAAGAAACCACATCTTTTGGTAAGAGTGCAACTGAATCATAATACTCCATAAATAAAGAGGGATTCGCCTGAATCCCTCTTTTTCTATGTGAAATATTCTATTTTTGCCTGAGGAAAATAGGTGTTAATATATCTGCCGATCGTATCCTTTATATCTTCTTGCTCTTCATTTGTGTAGACAAATTTACCAATCCCGTACCGTCCCCATTTCCATTTACGTTTGGTCTCATCTAGTTCGAGTTTTGTCATCGGGTAATTTTTTTGAATGACACGCTTTGCAGGTTTTGTAAAGCGATGCTGAATCATTTCAAAGGTTAAATCCTTTTTTGCCGAATACGGAAGTTGTGCCTCCAGCTTTTCTAACATTTCTTTATAGCCTTCTTTCCATCCATCATGCAAATAAATCGGAGCAATAATAAAACCTAACGGAAAACCAGCAACAGCAACCTTCCCCGCTGCCTCAATTCGTTCTGACAGCCTTGATGTACCTGGTTCAAAATTCTTGATAATATAATCATCATTGACACTGAAGCGAAAACGGGTTTTTCCATTATGGTTTGCATCGAGTAAATGGTCCACATGGGCAAATTTGGTTACGAAACGGAGTTTGCCATATTCCGATTGTCCAAAGAACTCAATCGCTTTTTTTAATGTATGGGTTAGATGGTCAACACCTACGATATCAGATGTACACGAGGCTTCAAACCTAGTAGGTTCAGGGGCGCGTTCTTTCATATAATTATCGGCCGCTTCGAAAATTTCTTCAAGGTTCACATAAGTACGAATATAAGGTTTACTTCCCATTGTTGTCTGTAAGTAGCAATAATGACAATGCCCCATACACCCCGTAACAAAAGGAATAGCATATTCCGCAGAAGGTTTAGATGTATCAAACTTTAATGTTTTCCTTACCCCAATCACCAAGGTTGATTTGGCAACCCGATATTTTTGAAAATCATTATCGCCTGGTAAATTTCGAATTTGATTATGCGACGTTGTTTCTCTTATTTCGATTCCCATATTTTCAAATTTAGCGATTAATTCTTTTCCAAGTGGGTATTCTAGGGCACTTGGCTCAACATAAACAAGTTGTGGAACAAAGGGCTTAACCATAAATGTCCTCCATCTCTGTTAAACCAAATGCATCTTGATAGGCAAATTCTGCTTCCTCTGCCGACGAATAGACTGCCACTTCCTTTGTTAAGGGATAATAGGTTTCGTAGACAAAAAGAGAGAGTTGATCCGGGTTTTCCGGATTTTGTACAACTGCTGCTTGTTGAACATTTGCTACATCTTGGGCATGTGGATTCCGAATAATAATGTAGACAACTTGTCCTGGTTGATATGACAACATTTATTCACCTGCCACTTTCAAATCAAGGTTTTATCCATTCATTAGTATTATTCTCCGGATAAGATTTTTAAGATGGACGAATTTTTTCCATTTTCAAACTCATTTTTAAAGAATGCATTATGCCATGGAATAAGAATAAAATGCTGCTTTTAAGGGAAATTTACAATTACGTTTGTAAAATCTATTTAGGGGATGCGGCGAATGGCCATTTTTGTCTATCAGACATTTGAGATTAAACAGGATAAATTTAAAGAAGGTATTGAAAACTTAAAGGAAATTAAGACGTTCCGGAACGAAAATTATGATCACAATGTTGAGATCTTAACACCCGTTTCTGGAGAAGATCATACATATGCCCTCCTTACCAAATATGAAGGCTTAGCAGAAATGGAATTACAAAACAAAAAAATGTTTGAGGATGAAGAATACTTAAAACTGATCGGAGACTTTTTCCTTCAAAATATTGTTCAAGGCAGTATGTATACCCAAATCTACCGTGCTCTAACTGAGAAAAAGACCGACAAGAAGCAATCCTAGATTTTTCGGAAAAGGGTCGGTCGTCAATAACCTATATTGACGACCGTATCCTCTCTTTCTTCAATCTTACGGTCGTCAATAACCCCTATTGACGACCTTACCCTCTCTTTTTTCTTTCTTTGGGTCGTCAATAACACCTATTGACGACCTTACCCTCTCTTTTTTCTCTCTTTGGGTCGTCAATAACCCCTATTGACGACCTTACCCTCTCTTTTTTCTCTCTTTGGGTCGTCAATAACCCCTATTGACGACCTTACCCTCTCTTTTTTCGATTGAGTCCATATAATTGTGTAAAAAGAAAATGAGTCAAATTAATTCCTCATGGTTACAATGTTAACGGCGAAGAAAACAATGTGGAGGAATTAATTATGACTCAAATACAGTTTAACCTAAATAT